>NZ_JASCTH010000021.1 GCF_030009775.1 Actinoplanes sandaracinus
GATCCCCGCGGATCCCGACCGCCTCCTGCTTCTGGTCGGCGCGCCGGGAGCACCACCGGCGGTGGAGGTGTGGCCGGCGGTGCGGCACCTGCTCGGCGTGCTGCCCGCGGACCAGCTGGACCGGATCCAGCTGGCACTGCCCGCCGGCAGATAATGCTCGGCGCTTGGCGAGCGCTTATCCGGTAGGGCACCGGGGTCCGTTACGCCTTGTAGCCGAGTGCGCGATCCGGGTCCGTCCCCGGGTGGATGCCGGCGATGAGTTCAACCCCTCGGAGGAGGCTGCTCTGTCATAGCCGCGCGCGAAGCTGATCAATGGGCGGAAGCGGCATTTGTTCGTCGACCCTCATCGCCGCCTGATCAGCGGCCGATCAGCAGATCCGCGCATGCGGTCGCGGGTGCTCGGCAGACGGAACGCGGCACACCAACGCTCGCGCTAGCTGTGGAAACAGGGGGAGACAGTCACTCAGCGGGGACGGAGGACGGAGTCGCGGATCCGCAGGGACGGGCTGATCATGATGCGGTGGGTGGGGCGCTGCGGATCGGCGATGCGGTCGGCGGCCAGGCGCACCGCGGCCCGGCCGATCGACCGGCGGGGCGGCCGGACCGCGGTTAGCGCGGGGCTGAACAACCCGGCCACCTCGTCGTCGTAGGCGATGATCGACAGGTCGCCGGGCACTGACAGGCGGCGTTCCTCGCAGCGCTGGACCAGCGCTATCGCTTCGGCGTCGGCGTGCACCAGCAGGGCCGTCGTCCCGGTCGCCAGCGCGCGGTCGAGGGCCTCGTCCAGAGCGGTCCGGCAGTCCGGGGATTTCGCGTCGGGCACCAGGGCGTCGACCGTGTCGGTCACGTCGATGCCGCACTCGGCGGCCGCCTCCAGCCAGCCGCGGCGCACGTGCGGGCGGGTCGGGCTGGGCGTGGCGAGAACCACGCCGACCTTGTGGTGGCCGAGGCCGATCAGGTGCCGGACGGCCATGTTCGCGCCCTGCGCGTGGTCGGTGACGACCGACTCCAGGTGGGCGTGGTGCGGGCCGGCGGTGGCGGTGCGCTCCAGCAGGACGACCGGCAGGCCGGTGCCGGCCAGCCACTCGATGGTGTGCTGGGCGGTCGGCACGTCCATCCGCGGCGCCACGATCAGGGCGTCGACGCCCTGATCGACCAGGCGGTGCAGTTGGGGGCGGTCATCCTCGGTCTCGTACGACGAGCCGCGCAGCACGAGGCGCAGGTCGACCTCGCGAGCGGCCTCCTCGGCGCCCCGCGCCACGTGCGGCCAGTAGTAGTCCAGTGACGGCACCAGCATGCCGACCGCGCCGCTGAACGGGCCGTCCGCCTCGGGGTCGCGCAGCTCGTCGACGGTGGGCAGGGCGACGCCGCCGTGCACCCGCCGGACCAGCCCCTCGGAGGCGAGCTGGGCGATGTCGCGACGGATCGTCACGGTGGAGGCGCCGAGCGCGTCGGTGAGGTCGGAGACCCGCAGCACGCCGTCGCGCTGCAACTGCTCCAGCAGTCGCGCCCGCCGGGTCACCTGGAGTGGCCCCCGCTTGTCTGGTGTGCTCACCGCTGGTGCTCCTTCACGGTCAGTTCGAGGGTACCGACGGGACCCATCGGGGTGACGTCGATGTCGATACGGGTCAGCCGGCTGCCCCACACGTCGGACAGCATCGGGTCGTCGAGTTCCCGCACCACGACCGAGCAGGGCAACCGCCCGGGCCAGGAGACCACGGCCCCGCCGGCCGAGAAACCGTGTTCCGATTGCTCCACGTCGCCCGCGACGATCAGGTGGATCGTCGTCGGCTCGGAGGAACCGGGCAGCAGGTCCCACGAGTCTCGGATGGTCACCGTGCCGGTGGCCCGGTCCAGCCGGGCGGTGCGGACCCAGTGGCGGATGTCGTCGCGCGGATAGGCGGCGGCCAGGTCCATGGTGATCGCGGAGTCGCCGGCGACCACGTCGCGCGCCGTGAACGCACGGCCCGGCGCCTGCGGCGTGCCCCGGATGGTCGGGGTGTTGTGCCAGCCGGACTGCATGGTCCAGAGCTCGTAACGACGCGGGCCGAACGTCTGCGCGGTGTAGGTGGGGCGGCCCGGATCGACCAGCACCGGCACTCCGTCCCGGGCGACGATGAAGCTGCCGACGTCGTTGTGGTTGTGGTTCTCGTCGTTGTGGCCACCCTTGACGACCAGGGTCAGCCCGGCCGTGCTGCCCTCGGCGGGCCGGGCCACCAGCACCTGGGTGGACGGGAACCACACGTCACGGGGCAACGGTGACGTCCCGGGCCGGGCGGTCACCCAGTCGGGGTCGGTGAGCGCCTGCAGCAGGTAGCCCAGCCCCTGGCTCTCGTGGGCGACCGGTTCGCCCGGGCGGCGGTGGGCGGCCGCGTGCGCCTCGGCGTCGCGGTCGCCGGCCAGGCGCGCCAGCCGGTGCAGGACGTGCCACGGCTGATGTGGTGACGCCCGCGCGGGGCCGTCGGCGTGATTCAGGTACCACGATCCGCCGAGGTGGACGCGGTGTGGGAAGGCGAGGAGGCGAGGGTCGGGATCCCGGCCGAGGAGGACCTGGGCCTCCAGATAGCGGCAGGCGCCGTACCACCAGTAGTGGTAGCCCTCGTCGATGGCGCCGTCGGCGGGCATGGCCGCGCCGTAGCGGTCGAGGCCTTCCGTGATCAGGTCGAGCAGCCGCTCGCGGCGGGCCGGGTCGCCGGCCAGGAATCGCACGGCGACCAGCAGGTTGCTGTGGATCCACGGGTTCCAGTTGTGCACGCGGCCGTCGAGGCCCAGCCAGTGCCAGTCGCGCCGCTCGGTGAACGGGACGAACACCCGATGTTCCACCTCGTGCCGGATCCGGGCCCGCAGCCCCGGGACGTGCGCGTCGAGCTGCTCGCCGAGCACGTGGTCGGTCCATGCGAGATCGGCGGCGTACTCCCCGGCGCCGAGATCGACACAGGGATCGGTCACGGTCGGCAGCACCGCGCCGTGCCGCTCGAACGTGTGGTCGTGACCGGGCCAGCACCAGGTGCTCTGCTCGCAGAACAGGATCACCCCGTCGGTCACCTCGTCCAGCCACACCGGATCGAGGGTGGCCGCGGCCAGCACCACCGCGCGGGCCAGGCGTTCCTGCCGGGCCCAGACGGCCTGCTCGTAGGTGTCGCGGTCGCCGTCGCGGAAGTAGCGGGCGAAGTCGTGGGCCAGGGGAGTGGGCCAGGGCGTGCCCAACTCGGCACGGGCCCGTTCCTCCAGGTGGCGGAGGGTCGGCCGGTCCACTGACTCCCAGGTCCGGCGGTCTCCGGCGGGTGGCACACGCATGTCTCCCCCTGTGATCGATCGCGATCGTATCAGATCACTTTGGAGATCCTTTGGCGAGCGATCGCCGCCTATCGGACCGCTTGACAGGTCCATTTTCTCCGCGCAAACCCAGTTCAGGGCGTTGGGTGAGTACTTTTGGCGCTCTCTGAGCGAAGAACTCATTGACATGCTCGATTGTGAGCGTTTTACTTCCCGGAAACCGATCACAGGTACCCGCCCGATCGATTCCGGAGCGTGACGTGCCCCCCTTGAACGCCGCCCTCGCCACCCGTGCCGACTGGACCGGGTTCGCCGACCGTCTCCTCGCCGCCGCGCACCGGCACGCCTCGCCGGGGCACGCGCTCATCACGCCGCCCGGCGCCGAGGGCGGCTACGGGTGGCGGGTCGACGGCCTGGAGGGCTTCGCCCGCACCTTCCTGCTGGCCGGGTTCCGCCTGGCCGGCGAGCGCGGCCAGGGCCTCGACGAATTGGCCGAGCGCTATGCCGCCGGCCTCGCGGCCGGCACCGACCCCACCTCACCCGAGCGATGGGTACGCCTCGGCGAACACGCCCAGGCCAAGGTGGAGGCCGCCTCCATCGCCCTGATCCTCGACATGACCCGCCCCTGGATCTGGGACCGCCTCGACGGCGCCGTCCAGGAGCGGATCGTCGACTACCTGTCGCCGGCCGTCGGCGACCCCACCTACCCACGGATCAACTGGGTCTGGTTCCGCCTGGTCGTCCAGACGTTCCTGCGCTCGGTCGGCGGCCCGTTCTCCACCGCCGAGATGGAGGAGGACCTGGCCACCCACGACACGTTCCGGCGTGCCGACGGCTGGCTGTCCGACGGCTCGTCCCGGGCGTTCGACCACTACACCGGCTGGGCCCTGCACCTCTACCCGATCCTCTGGTCCCGCATGACCGGCGCGCCCGGCCCACGGAAACAGGACGTCGCCGGCCTCGACCGGTTCCTCGACGACGCGCTCGCCCTGGTCGGCGGCGACGGCTCCCCGCTGCTCCAGGGCCGCAGCCTGATCTACCGGTTCGCCGCGGCCGCCCCGTTCTGGGCCGGCGTCCTCGCCGACGTCCCGTCCCACTCGCCGGGGCAACTCCGGCACGCCGCGGCCAGTGTGGCCGGGCACTTCGCCGCACGCACCGCCGCGCAGCAGGATCTGCTGACCCTCGGCTGGCACGGCCCGTGGCCGCGGCTGGCCCAGTCCTACTCCGGCCCCGCCTCGCCCTACTGGGCGAGCAAAGGCCTGCTCGGCGTGGCCCTCCCGGCGGACCATCCGGTGTGGGCCGCGCCCGCGGAGCCGTTGCCGGTCGAGACCGGTGACGTGCTGCGCGCCGTCCGCGCCCCGGGCTGGCTGATCGCCGGCACCCGCGCCGACGGCATCGTCCGTGTCGTCAACCACGGCACCGACCACGGGGAGGAGGGCGTGCCCGGTGGCGACTCACCGCTCTACGCCCGCCTCGGCTACTCGACGGCCACCGCCCCGGTGCTCGACGAGAGCGGCTGGACCGACCCGGCCGACCAGTCCGTCGTCCTGGTCGACGTGGCCGGGCGGCACTCGCACCGCACCGGCATGCGCACGCTGGCCGTACGCGTCGAAGAGGGTCTGGGGGTTGCCGGGTCCGTCGCCGAGGCGCACTGGCTGGACCCGGACCCGCCGGGCCGCGACCACGGCGAAGGCCGGTCCGGAAAGCTCCGCCCGGCCGGGCGGATCACCGTTCTCTCCCTGGTCCGCGGCCCTTGGGAGATCCGCCTCGTCCGCGTCCGGCCGGTCGGCCCGGAAGCCGTCCGGCTGCGTGTCGGCGGATGGCCCGTCACCGGCGGGGAGCTCGTCTCCCGGCTGACACCGATCATCGGCGAGGGAGAGGCGGGCACCAGCCGGCACGAGGACGCCTCCCCGTTCGCCGGACCGGTCGAGGTGCCGTGGATCGACTTCGCGGTGCCGGACGGCTGGATCGCCGTGCTCGTCGAACTCACCACCCAGCAGGCGCGGGCACGATGCCGCGCCGAGATCCACCAAGGCCGCGTCCGGATCGTCTGGCCGGACGCCGTTCTCACACACACCCGCATGGAAGAAATAGAGGAGTAGAGATGAAGCGCTCCCTCGCCGCTGTCACGGCGGTCCTGCTCGCCGTCGCCGGCTGCAGCAGTGGCGGTGACTCCGAGGAGTCCGGCCCCGTCACCCTCACCCTGGCCGGCTGGAGCCTGGCCACCACGCCGGAGTTCCAGAAACTCGCCGACGGGTTCCGCGCCGCGCACCCCGACGTCACCGTCGAACTCAAGGAGTACGACGCCACCAACTACGACACCCAGATGGTCGCCGACCTGGCCGCCGGCAAGGCCCCGGACATCTACGTGCAGAAGAACCTGAAGAACTTCTACACCTACCAGAACGGCAAGCAGCTGCTCGACGTCTCCGACGTGGCCGGCAAGCTGGGCAAGGGCGTCGGCGGCCTGAGCGCCTACCAGGTCGACGGGAAGACGTACGCGATCCCGTACCGGCAGGACTCGTGGGTGCTGTTCTACAACAAGAAGCTGTTCGACCAGGCCGGCGTCAAACACCCCGACGGCTCCTGGACCTGGGACGACTACGCCGCCGCGGCCAAGGACCTGACCCCGAAACTGAAGGCGGCCGGGTCGAAGGCCCTCGGTACCTACCAGCACGTCTGGCAGTCCACCAGCCAGGGCTTCGCGCTGGCCCAGACCGCCGGCGCCGACCTGTCCAGCGGCGACTTCGGGTTCCTCAAGCCGTACTACGAGAGGTCCCTGGACCTGCAGGCCGCGGGGGCCCAGGTCAGCTTCGGCGACGCCACCACGAACAGCCTCACCTACCAGGCACAGTTCGGTAAGCAGCAGGCCGCGATGATGATGATGGGCACCTGGTACATCGCCACCCTGCTCAGCCAGCAGGCCAAGGGCGACGCGGACGCCTTCGAGTGGGGCATCGCCCCGGCGCCGCAGCTGACGAAGGCCACCACCGGCACGTCGGCGACCCCGGTCACCTTCGCCGACCCGACCGGGCTCGGCGTCAATCCGAAGATCAGCGAGCGGAAGACCGCGGCGGCCAAGGACTTCCTGGCGTACGCGGCCGGCCTGGACGCCGCGAAGGCGCTCGCCGGGATCGGCGTGACCCCGGCCGACAGCAGCGCGGTGGCCGACACCATCTTCGCGCTCAAGGGCGCCCCCACCGACGAGCTGTCGAAGTTCACCTTCGCCACCCACGACACCAAGCCGGAGAACCCGGTCGCCAAGAGCACCGCCCCGCTGCAGAACATCCTCAAGGACCTGCACACCGCGGTCCTGTCCGGCAGCAAGCCGATCGACGTGGCGATCACCGAGGCTCAGGATCGGGCCAAGAACGAGGTTCTGAGCAAGTGACATCCGCGCGGGCCCGGCGCCGTCCGCCGGGCCCGCGGTACGACAGGAGTCCGTAATGACGACGATGCCCGCTAACCGCCGGCGGTGGCGTAACACCGCGGTGGGGCTGGGTTTCCTGCTGCCGAACTTCGCCGGTTTCGTGATCCTCACGCTGGTGCCGGTGGTCCTGTTGTTCTACTACGCCTTCACCGAGTGGAACATGTTCGGCGGCGCCACCTTCAACGGCCTGGACAACTTCCGGCGCATGGCGGGTGACTCCAGCTTCTGGACAGCGCTGCGCAACACCCTCTACTACTCGGCCTTCCACATTCCGCTGACGCTGGCCGTCTCGCTCGGGCTGGCGCTGCTGCTCAACCGCAAGCTGCGCGGGGTGGGCTTCTTCCGGACGGTCGCCTTCTTCCCGTACATCACCTCGATCGTCGCGATCGCGCAGATCTGGAACATGCTGTTCAGCCCCGGCTTCGGGCCGGTCAACGAGGTGCTGCGGTGGATCGGCGTGGACAGCCCGCCCGGCTGGACCACCTCGGCGGACTGGTCGATGCCGGCCGTCATCGTGGTCGGCACCTGGCGCGAGATGGGCTACTACATGCTGCTGTTCCTCGCCGCCCTGCAGACCATCCCGGCCCAGCTCCACGAGGCGGCCCGTGTCGACGGTGCCAACGCGTGGCAGCGGTTCCGGGCGGTCACCCTGCCCGGCCTGCGGCCCACCACCTTCTTCATCACCGTGCTGCTCACCATCGGCAGCTTCAAGGTGTTCGACCTGATCCTGGTGATGACCGACGGCGGGCCCGGCCAGTCGACCCTGGTGCTCTCGCAGTACATCTACAAGAAGGGCTTCCAGGAGAACGAGTTCGGTTACGCGTCGGCGGTCTCGATCGTGCTGTTCGCCATCTGCTTCCTGGTGACGGTCATCCAGTTCGTCGTCAACAAACGCAGGAGCGAATGATGACCACCCTCCTCCAGCCGCCCGCGGCGCCCGTGCTGGAACAGGACACCGCCCGGCCGGCCCGGCGGCTGCCGAAACTCTGGCGCATCCTCGGGTACCTGACTCTCGGCGTGGCCGCGGTCGCGGTGCTGCTGCCGTTCTACTGGATGGTCATGTCCTCGCTGAAGACGAACAACGAGGTCTTCGCCATCCCGGTCCGGTGGATCACCACCGACCCGGTGTGGAGCAACTACGCCGACATCTGGCGCAAATCCGAGATGACCACCTGGCTCGGCAACACCGTCTTCCTCTCCGCCGTCGTCACCCTGCTCCAGGTCTTCACCGGCAGTTTCGCGGCGTACGGCTTCTCGAAGGTCCGCTTCCCCGGGCGCGACGTGCTGTTCCTGGCCTACATCGGCACCCTCGCCGTGCCGTGGCAGTCCTACATGGTCCCGCAGTTCGTGATGATGACGAAGCTGCAGCTCACCGACACCCTCTGGTCGATCGTGGCGCTCCAGGCGTTCGGCGCGCTCGGGGTGTTCATGATGAAGCAGTTCTACGAGACCATTCCCGACGAGCTCATCGACGCGGCCCGCATCGACGGGATGAGCGAGTTCGGCATCTACCGGCGCGTCATGCTGCCGCTGTCGAAGCCCGCCCTGGCCAGCCTGACTCTGATCACGCTCGTCACGACGTGGAACGACTACATGGGGCCGCTGCTCTACCTGCGCAGCCCCGACCTGTGGACCGTCCAGCTCGGCCTCAAGTCGTTCATCAGCCAGTACAACGCCGAGTACGCGCTGATCATGACGGGCTCGGTGCTGTCGGTGCTGCCGATCGTGGTGATCTTCCTGGCCGGGCAGCGCTACTTCGTCGAGGGCGTCGCCACCACGGGGCTCAAAGGATGAACTACGGGCGGATCTTCGAGGGCGTGTACGTCGCGCTCGTCACCAACCTCATGCTGGCGGTCGCCTGCTCGCCGCTGCTGGCCGTCGTGCTCACCACCGACACCGGGCGGACGTGGCCACTGCTCGTGCTGCTGTCGCCGCTCGGCGGGCCGGCCCTCGTCGCGGCGTTCACGGTGCTCAGGTCGTACCCCGATGATGCTGTCCAGGTCTTCTGGCGGGCCTGGCGTGCGTCGGCGCGCCGCGCCCTGACCGCGACCGCGCTCGCCGCCGCTGTTCTCCTGGTCCTCGGGGTCGACGCCGCCTGGGCGTGGGGAACGCCCGGAGGCGCGGTCGCTCTGCCGGTGATCGCCGTGGCGATGACGCTGATCACGATCACCACGCTGCTGGTGCTGGTGACGCTCGCCGAGCGGCCCGGGGCGCGGCTGCGCGACGCCGCCCGCGCCGGCGTCTACCTGGCCGTGCGCCGCTGGTACCTGAGCCTGTTCTCCCTGCTCGTGTTGGTGTTCTTCGAGGCGCTGCTGGCCGCCCGGCCGGCCATCGCGATCGGGGTCGCCGCCAGCCCGCTGCTCTACATCGTCTGGGCCAACAGCCGCTTCACGCTGAACGCCGCCCTCAACGAACCAACGATCGAAAGGACGACATGACGGCGATCGCCGATCAGACCGGAACTGCCGTTGCCGCCGCCCTGCGCACCATCGACGCCAACATCGCCGAGTTCGGCGACAGCTATCCCGACGACACCACCGAGAACGGCCGGTACCGGCCCCGTCCCGGTGGAAACGTCGGCTGGACCACCAGTTTCTGGCCGGGGATGTTGTGGCTCGCGCACGACCTGACGGGGGAGGAGATCTACCGGGAGGCGGCCGTCGCGCATGTGCGCTCGTTCGTCCACCGGATGGACGAGGGCATTGATCTCGACACCCACGACCTCGGGTTCCTCTACACGCTGTCGTGTGTGAACGCGTGGCGGCGCGAGGGCGACCCGGAGGCGAAACGGGCCGCGCTGGCCGCCGCCGACCACCTGCTCACCCGGGTACTGCCGTCGGCCGGGATCATCCAGGCCTGGGGTGCGCTCGCCGATCCGCGGCAGCGCGGCCGCACCATCGTGGACAGTTTGATGAACACGCCGCTGCTGTTCTGGGCGAGCCGGACCACCGGGGATCCGCGGTACGCGGCGGCCGCCCGCCGGCACACCGCTCAGCTGCGCGACCACATCCTGCGGCCGGACGACACCACCTATCACACGTTCTACTGGGATCCGGTGACCGGCGAGCCGCTGCGCGGAGAGACCGAGCAGGGCAGCGCGGACGACTCGTGCTGGGCGCGCGGGCAGGCGTGGGGCATCTACGGATTCACCCTCAACCACCGGTACACCGGGGATCCGACCCTGCTGGACGCGGCGGTGCGATGCGCCGACTACTTCCTCGCCCACCTTCCCGAGGACCAGATCGCGCACTGGGATCTGATCTTCGCCCGGTCACCGGGAAGCGCTGAGGAGCGGGACAGCTCGGCGGCGGCGATCGCGGTCAACGGGCTGCTCGAGCTGGCCGCCGCCGCGCCGGCCCGGGAGGACGCCTACCGGTCGGCCGCCTACCGGATCCTGCAGTCGCTTCAGGACGGTTACGCGACCGGCGGAAAGCCGGACTCCAACGCTCTGTTGCTGCACGGCGTCTACGACAAACCCAAAGGCGTCGGGGTCGACGAGGGAACGCTCTGGGGGGACTACTTCTATCTGGAGGCCCTCGCCCGCGTGACCCGTCCCGGCTGGACCCACCCCTGGTAAGGAGACTCCCCATGGATTACCGGTACCACTGCTACATTCCCGCCGCGGAAGGCCTCAACGCGCTGCCGTTCAACCCGTGCTCGCTGCTCGACTTCCAGCTTCTCGTGCTGGAGGCCGGGCAGACCTGGTCGGGATCGTCGGGGGATCGGGAGATCCTGGCCGTGGTCCTCGGCGGGGTCGCGAACTTCTCCGTCGGAGGGGAGAAGTTCGCCGGCGTCGGCGGACGTGCCGACGTGTTCTCCGGCAAACCGCACTCGGTCTACATCCCGATCAACACGGACTTCTCGATCGAGGCGGTCGGCGCGGTGGAGATCGCGCTGCCCAGCGCACCGAGCGATCTGGTGACCGCGCCCTACGTGATCGCGCCCGACCAGGTCGCCGAGGGGCGATGGGGCGCGGCCAACTTCGGGCGCGGCTACCACCAGATCCTGACCGAGATCGCCCAGCCTTCCCTGCCGGCGCGGCGGCTCATCGTGGGAGAGACGTTCACGCCGTCGGGCAACTGGAGCACCTACCCACCCCACCGGCACAAGAACGACAACCTCCCTCTGGAGGCCGCGCACGAGGAGATGTACTACTTCCGCGTCGCCCCGGCGGGCGGCTTCGGGATCTGCCGCCTCTACACCGATGAGGGCTACGAGGAGAACTTCACCGTCCGCGACCACGGCGTCCACATGATGCCCGAGGGGTACCACACGGTGGTCAGCGCGCCCGGCTACACCACCTATTACCTGTGGTTCCTCGCCGGGACACAGCGCACCCAGGGCGCACACGAGGACACCGCCCTCAGCTGGGTCGGCCAGACCGTGCCCACGCTGCGCGACCTGGGCCTCTGATGATCCTGGACGGTCACCCGCCGGACGGGTCCCCGGCGGTCCTGGACGGTCCCCGCCCGGCCGGGTCCCCGGCGATCCTGGACAGCTTCCGGCTGGACGGCAAGGTCGCGCTGGTCACCGGCGGCAACCGCGGCCTGGGTCGGGCGTGCGCGAACGCCCTGGCCGAGGCCGGCGCGTCGGTCATCGCCACCGGCAGCAAGGAACTCGACCTGGCCATCGCCGACCTGCACGCCTACGTGTCCGGGTTGGATCAGATCGACATCCTCGTCAACAACGCCGGGATCATCCGGCGCGCCGCCGCCGCCGAGGTGACCGCCGGCGACTGGCACGACGTGCTCACCGTCAACCTCGACGCCGCCTTCCACCTCTGCCAGGCAGCCGGCCGCCGGATGCTCGCCCAGGGCCACGGAAAGATCATCAACATCGCGTCGATGCTCTCCTTCCAGGGCGGCGTCCGGGTTCCCGCCTACACCGCCAGCAAACACGCGATCCTGGGCCTGACCAGGGCGCTCGCCAACGAGTGGGCCTCGCGCGGGGTCAACGTCAACGCGATCGCCCCCGGGTACATGGCCACCGACAACACCGCGGCCCTGCGCGCCGACCCGGCCCGCAACACGGCCATCCTGGACCGGATCCCGGCCGCGCGCTGGGGCGAGGCCGACGACCTCAAGGGCGCGGTCGTCTTCCTCGCCTCCGACGCCGCCCGGTACGTCCACGGCGCGGTCCTCCCGGTCGACGGAGGCTGGCTGGCTCGCTGACATTCACCGGTACGCCGTGGGCCGTCCCCGGCCGCAACCACATCTCCCGTGGCCACCGCGCGACGTGGACCGGGGCCCGGCCCGCGGCGCGACCGCCGGGCTGCTGCCCGCTCCCGGCCGGACCGTCCGTCGGGTCTTCGGGCCGCCGGCGTGCCGAAAATGTCGGTGGGTCCTGGCATCATGCCCGGCATGGAGATCCTGCCGGGTGAGGGCGTGGCGTTGGCGAGAGTGGGCGAGAGCCGTGACGTGGTGGAGAGCCGGGTCGGCCCACCGGTCCATCCGGGCCGGCAGGACAGGGCGGTCTACGCGACCAGTCCGATGCTGGTGATCTCCTATTTCGAGGACGAGGTCGAGCTCGTCGAGATGGGCTACAGCGGCGATGGCGGCGAGGAGGTGTTCTTCGACGGCGTCCAGTTGACGTATCGGATCATGAGTGACGTCGTCGCCGATCTGGAAGCGCGAGGCCACCGGGCAGTGCCGAGCGACATCGGGTTCTCCTTCCGGCCCGGCTTCTCGATCTTCTCGATGGGCTCGCAGAGCGCACGCGATCTCGATCCTCAGGCCGCCGATGACGCGAGTGTCGTCGAGGGCGTGTCGGTCGCCCCGGCGGAGTATTTCCTGGAGCTGCTGGACGATGACGATGACGATGACGGGAAGCCGGGGGAGTGAGTGCCTGTCTCGCTACTTCAAGATCAGATTAGGGCCGGTTCTGCGCTCGCGGCATGAGCGGTGCAAAGCGGGGTGCCCAGGGCTGGCTGTCGCTGGTCCCGCAGCCGACCGGTGCGGGCCGGGACTCGGCACCGAATCCGGTGCGGCGGTGTCCGCTCTGTGGTGAGAGGTTGCCGGTGGCCGCCCGGAGGTCGATGGTGTTCTGCTCGCCTGCGTGCCGGGCGCGGCATTGCCGCACAGTTCGGCGGAACCGGGCCCGGATCGCTGTGGTGAGGCAGGGCCGTCGGGTGGTGTGTCCGCAGTGCGGAGTCGAGTGGGTTGCGGGTTTGAGCGCAGAGAGTCCGCAGTGTTCTGTACGCCGGCCTGTCGAACGCGGGCGCGGCGGGCGCGGTCGCCCGTTTCCGGCCGGTCGAACGGTTGACCCCTGTCGAGGGACTGTGACCTTGCTGGCCTGCGTTTCAGCCTGGAAGACATCGACTGTGGTTTCTGGCGGTGGATCAGCTACCGCCCCCGTGGGCGGCTGGTGGTGACGCAGATGTCGGAGAAGATCGGCAGTGTGACGAGGGATCGTTACGACGCGATCGTGGTCGAGGTCCGGGCGTTGGTCCAGCAGCGCAACCGCATTCAGTTCATGATCGGCGACCGGGCGCTGGAGGTCTTTACCGACCGCCGGAGCCGGTGAACCGAATCTGACCTGCGGCGATACATAAATTACATGTCCACGACGGCGCTCGGAGTTACGGACAACGCCTCCGGCCGGCGGCCCCGCGGTTCCCGGATCAAGATTTCAATTTGCTTTTGTGGCGAATGTTAATAGCTGTGGTCGCTTCCGGACGCCAATGTAAGAAAGGTGTAAGGGAATGATTCGGGTGATGTTCGCCCGCGGCCAGAAATGATGTCTCCCATCGAATCCTCGAAGTCGCCCGGTTATGGTCGGATCACCTCAATCGATCTACGTGGGAGATGGAAGATGCGTAAATCCGCCCTGTCCGCCGCCGTCACGGTCATCGCTGCGACGATCGCGGGAGCCGCGGCTCCCGCGAGGGCTGCCACCGCAGAGCACTCCAAGATCAAGCTGGAGGCCGGTGCCGGTAACCACCTCAACACCGGATCGGTCATCTACAAGCCCGTCGGGGCACCGAACGCCTTGAAGATCCTGACGGTCCGGGCCACCGGCGCTCAGGACGACTGTGCCTGGATCGAGTGGAACGAGCCGGGCTTCGGCTGGAGGCGTCTCACCAGCGAGCCCTCGTGCGGGGGCACCACCGTGGTGGAGACCACCGACCGGGTCATCTCGGCCAACGACGGATACCAGATCAAGGTGCGGCTGGTCGCCTACCACGGTTCGGAACTGGCACACAAGGACGTCGAGAACCTTGGCTGAACCTGTCCACCCGGTGCTGAACGGGACCGGATGCGCAGGGTGGATCGCGGGTTGAGTGCGCCCAGCCAGCTGCCGGCGTAGCGACCCCATCTCGATGTGACCGTGGTTGAGCGCGTCGTACAGCGCGCCATGCCCGCGGCGGTGCTCCGGTGCCAGCGACAGCCGACCAGGGTCTTGACTGGCCCGTCGGTGCACAACACCGCCTCCGCCGCCTCGAACAACGCCTCCGCCCGCGCGTTCAGGCACCGGTAGAACTGCTCGCGGAATCCCGCCAGCACATCGATAGCTCTTGCCCGTCCGTCATGACGGCGACAACGAGTATCGATAGTCACCGGATGTGGATGCGTAGGTTCATCGCGAAGCCATAGACAGGTCTATCTACTGTGACTCTGGCGCATCGCGACTCGGTCGAGTCGCGCGCTGGGCAGGGACCAATCGGCGGGAGGGTAGCTGTGGAGTTCGACCAAGTGTTCTGGTACGTCTTCCTGCTCCTGTTGTTCTTCGGCGGAAGTCTTGGCGGGTTCGTCCAGCACCTTCAGTCGCGCCGGCACAAGTTCAAGTTGAACATGGCCAAGGAGAAAACAAGGTTGGCGCAGGCGCAAGCGAAGCTGGCGGAGGAGCAGAACCGGCAAACCGCGCTGGAGGTGAGGAAAGCAGAGCTGGAGATCGAACGCTACGACCGGCGGGTCTCCGGCAGGCTGCCTGTTCCACGGCTTCCCAGCACTGCCGAGAATGAGGTAAAGGATGCAGGCGAGACGCTGTAGCGCCTACCGTAAGCGGACGCCGAGCGAATTCTATCGCTCCACCCTTGTGGATCAGCCGCAAGCCTCGGCGAGCTGATCCGGGTGTCAGGGTTACTGAGCTTTTGGGGTCAGGGTGGCGCCAATCCGCTGGTGGCGAGGAAGAGGAAGGCGAGGGTGGGCCGGTACTGCATCCGCTTGAGTCGGTTCTTCGGCCTGAAGGACGTCGTCGATGCCGCCGGGCGCGAGGTTGGCCATGCCGCGTTTGAGTATGGACTGCATGTTCTCGACGGGGTTGAGTTCGGGGGGCGTAGCCGGGGATCCGGTAGACGCGCAGCCAGGGCCGCGCGGTGATGAGGGCGCGCATCTAGGCTGACTTGGGCGCGGGCAGGCCGTCCCAGAGTGGGACGCTCGGTGCGCCGAGGTGCTGGTAGGCGGCGTCGAGCAGCTCAGCGAAGTGGGTTTCGCCGAAGCGTTTCGGCTCACCCTTACGTCCTCGGTGGACCATGGTGCGGTAGATGACGCGCGGCTGGTGTCCGGCGCGGTAGGCGACGATTCCGGTTCAGGCCTGGGTCCCGGCTTCGGCGGGCGCTTGCCCGGCCCGGGGCCGGGCCGCCCGGATCACCGCGCCGGCCAGTCCGAAGGAGATGATCGCGCCGGTGGCCAGGCCCAGCGGCTCGTGCAGGAACCACTGGGGGATGTCGCGTTGCGGCACGGCCACGGCTCCGGCCAGTGCGCCGAGCAGCCCGAGGTAGGAGCCGGTCATGAACCGCCGGTGCACCTCGATCCGGTGGGTCATGGCGGCCCACAGCGCGATGGACAGGGTGACGAACGTGACGATCGACAGGCCGTGGATCCAGCTGAACCGGCCGGGCCTGATCTCCCGGATGGCGAAGGAGCTGAGGATCGTCCAGTACATAGCGGCGACCCAGACCCGGCCCGTCCATCGGTGCGCCCGGTCCCCGCGGGTTCGCCGGAGCAGGTTGTAGGCCCCGAGAACCAGAGCGATGGTGGCGCCACTCGCGTGCAACACGATAACGACGTTATTCGCCATAACGCTGTTATAGCCCCGTGTGTGCCGCACGTCAACGGGATTGACGCCGGCTCGCGCCCGCGCGGCGTACCCAGAAAAATGCCTCGCTGCCGGGTGTGACGAGCCGGCAGCGAGGCAGTGAGGGGGGTCAGCGGAGCGCGGGCTCCGCCGGCTCCGTGGGGGCGGTGACGTGTGGGGCCGGATGGGCCCGTTCGAGGGCCGCGCCCTCGACGTCGACGTTCGGCAGGATGCGGTCCAGCCAGCGGGGGATCCACCAGGCCGAGCGGCCCAGCAGGTGCATGACCGCCGGGATGAGCAGCATCCGGACCAGGAAGGCGTCGACGAGGACACCGAAGGCCAGGCCGAAGCCGAGGGACCGGATCATCGCGGTGTTGGAGAAGATGAACCCGCCGAAGACACTGATCATGATGATCGCGGCGGCGGTGACGACCGTGCGGCCGGCGTGGACGCCCTGCTGGACGGCGAGGCGCGCCGGGGCGCCGTGCGCGTACGCCTCCCGCATGCCGGACACCAGAAACAGCTGGTAGTCCATGGCCAGGCCGAACAGGATGCCGATCAGGATCGTCGGCAGGAAGCTCAGCACCGGGCCCGGGTCGTGGATGCCGAAGACCGCGCCGAGCCAGCCCCACTGGAAGATCGCGGTGACGCCGCCGAACGTGGCGAACAGCGACAGGATGAAACCGAGCGTCGCGGTCACCGGGACCAGGATGGACCGGAACACCAGGATCATGATGATCAGCGAGATGCCGATGACCAGCCCGAGATAGCCGGGCAGGGCGTCGGCCAGTTTCTCCGAGATGTCGATGTTGCCGCTGGCGCTGCCGGCGACGCCCAGAATGATGTCGCCGCTTCCCTGGGAGCCGGCCACCGGTGAGAGGCCGCGCAGATCGTGGACGAGCTGTTCGGTCTCGCCGCTGGTCGGGCCCTCCTGCGGAATGATCTGGAAGGCGAGGGTGCGGTTGTCGGCGGACGCGCCGATCGGGGCGATCGCGGTCACGTTGTTCTGCGCCAGCAGCAGGTTGCCGATGCGGACCTGTTCGGCCTGCTGAGCGTCACCGGTGAGCGGGGCCGGCAGATCGGCGACGACGACCAGCGAGCCGTTGACGCCGGCGCCGAACTGCTCCTCGATCATCTTGAACGCCTGGTACTGGGTGGAGTCCTGCGCCTCGGACGAGCCGTCGGGCAGGCCGAGCCGCATCGACAGCGCCGGGATCGCCACCGTGATGAGGGCGACCAACAGGGCCAGGACGGTGACCACCGCCCGGCCGGTGCGCATCGGCTTGACCGTGACGTTGCTCTGCGAGCGGGCCTTGCGGTTGAGGACCCGGGTGCCGATGAGGGCGAGCAGGGCCGGGGTCAGGGTCACCGCGAGGAGCACGGCCACGGCGACGCAGATCGCGGCGACGGTGCCCATCAGGCCGAGGAACGGGATGCCGGTCACGTTCAGGGCGAGCAAGGCGACCAGCACTGTGGAGCCGGCGAACACGACCGCGTTGCCGGACGTGCCGTTGGCCAGCCCGATCGACTCGTGGAAGTCGACGCCGTCGAGCAGCTGGCGCCGATGCCGGTTGAGGATGAACAGCGAGTAGTCGATACCGACGGCCAGGCCCAGCATGACGCCCAGCACCGGGGTGATCGACAGCATCTCCACCGTGCCGGACAGCGCGAGCGAGGCGGTGACGCCGATGCCGACACCGGTCAGGGCGCTCAGGATGGGCAGGGCGGCGCCGATCAGCGTGCGCAGCATGACCAGCAGCGTGATCGCGGCGATGATCAGGCCGACGATCTCACCGACGCCGATGATCTCCGGCAGGCCCTGGGTGATCTCGTTGGAGTACTCCACCTCGACCCCGGCCGGCAGGCCCGCGTCGATGTGCTGGACGACGCGCTCCTTGGTCTCCGGGGTGACGTCGAGTTGCGGCACGGTGAACTGGACCTGCGCCACCGCGGTGGCGCCGTCCGCCGACACCGTGCGGATCGGCGCCGACATGGTGAGCAACTGCTGGCCGCGGGCCAGTTTCGCGGCCTGCTCCTCCAGCTCCCTGCTCTTCTGGATGAGGAGGGCCTGCTGGGCGTCGACCTGTGCCCGGGTGGCGGCGTCCAGGTCGTCGCCGAAGCTCTTGGCCTTGTTGATCTGCTGCTGGCCGTCGGCGATCTGCGCGCGGCCGTCAGCGATCTGCTTCAGGCCGTCGGCGACCTGCGCCTTCTGGTCGGCGATCCGTTTCTCGATCGTGAACGGGTCGGTGGTCGAGCCGACGCCCTCCAGGTCGGCGGTCGACCTGAGCAGGGCGGTGATCGCCGAACGCTGATCGTCGGTGAGCGGCGACTCGTCAGCGGTGTGGAAGACGAGTTTGCCGTTGCCGCCGGCCGCGACGGGCAGCCGTTCGGCGAGGCGGTCACTGACCTTCGCGGTCTCGGTGCCGGGAATGTCGACGACCGGGGACAACTCGCCCCGGGCGACGAAGTAGCCGGTGACGGCCAAGCCCAGGATGACGAGCCAGGACGCCAGGACGGCCCCGGCCCGCCGGGCACAGAGCCGGCCCAGACGGTAGAGAAACTCGGCCAATGTGTCTCGTTCCTTCTAATAGCCGGTGCGGACGTTGGTGATCATGCGGTCGAGCAGCTGGTGCCACAGGTCGCGAGACCCGGTGTCGGTGGCCGCGGAGGTCACGGTGATCCAGTGGGTGGCGACCACCACCGTGCCGTTCATCAGCGAGCTGACCAGGATCGCGGCGTCGAGGGGATCGGCGTCGGGATAGCGGCGGGCCAGTTCGCGGGCCATCTCCTCGGAGGTCCGCTGGAAGGTCGCGAGGAAGATGTTGGTGGCCTGCGGGTCGCCGGCCGCGAAGCCGCCGAGAGCACGCCAGAGGAAGGCGATGATGCCCGGTACGTCGGTCGCGCGCAGTGCCCCGGCCACGTCCTCGAACATGGACGCCCGCTGACCGGAGGTCACGGTCGTGCGGAAGCCGGCGATCGCGTCGCCGAGCATCTCGGTGCAGACGGTGGTGACCACGTCGTCGATCGAGGAGAAGTGGTTGAAGATCGTGCGCCGGGAGACGTCGGCCCGCTCGGCCAACTGGTCGACGCTGAACCGGACGCCCTCGGTGATCAGCGCGTTCGCGGCGTCGAGGATGGCGCGCCGGTGGCGTGCTTTCAGGGCGGCCCGCCGGTCGGGGGGCACCGCATCGGTCGTCACAGTTCCTACACTAAGTGCATCGTTGCACTGCGTGCAACGCAAATCCGCCCTCCGCCGGATGAACGGCGAAGGGCGGCTTCTCGGCGAAGAGTCAGAGGCGCTGGGTCTCGGTCGTCGAAGGGTGCAGCTCAGCGGTGGTCTCCTTGACGAACTTGCCGGTGCTCGCGCTGCGGTTGACCTCGCGGTCGCCGTGCTTGGAGTCACCGCCCACCTGCTCGGTGGTCGTGGTGCGCGGGTTCCGCTCCGCGGTGCTCTCCTTGACGAATCGCCCGCTCTTGGCGCTGCGGTTGACCTCGTGCTCGTTCCCGGCCATCGGGGGGCCTCCTCGTCCGGTAGTGACTGCCTTGCATCCCTACCTCTGCCCGCTCACGCGGTCCGGAAACAACCGTCACCGATGTGATTACCTCGTGAACGCTGCGGGCGACGGCGTCAGCACGATGGCCGGTGGGCCCTCACCGGGCGGTGAGGGCCTGGTCGAGGTCGGCGATCAGGTCGTCGGGGTGTGCGTGAGCGCCAGGTGAGGCCGTCAGTGCAGAGAATGCCCAGTGATGGCCGGCAGTAGCGAGCCGCTGGTTTTTGATCCGGCGGTGCATGACGCTCACGCTCTTGCCGGAGGCCCGGGTGACCGGCGCTGAACCGGCATAGGATTTGATTGCTTTCGCGTCAGTGAAGCGGGATCGGTCATCACCGATCTCGCCAAGGACCCGGGCGCCGATGAGTCGACCGAGGCCTGCGAAGCTGGTGATGATCTCGGCGTCCGGGTGCTGATCAAAAGCCTGCTCTGCCGCGGTGGCGAGGTCCTCAGCGCTCACGCATGCGGCGTCCAGGGCGCGTAGCAGTGCCAACGCCTGACGACCCAGCGCTTGTTCGACCAGGGCGGGCTGACGCATGTACTGGGCGGCGAAGAATACGCGCAGCCGTTGCGCTTCGGCTTTGACACCACGCTGCCGGCCGGCGCTGCGAAGCAGATCCGCCAGCTCGTCAAGGTCGAGATCAGCGGCCCGCGCCGGTGTCGGCGCGGCGGCCAAGACCGCCCTGGCCTCGGGGCGCATGATTCCGCCGCGTACCTCGCGGAACGCAGCAAGAAACCCCGGGTAGTACTCGCGCAGCAGTGAACGCAGCTTGTTATGCGCTTGGGTGCGATCCCAGACGGCGTCCTGCTGAGCGCGGGCCAGTACGGCGACCGTCCGTGCCAGGTCCGAATCTGCAGGCAACGGCCGGTGCATGTCCAGGTCAGTTCGTAGGATATTGGCCAGCACCATCGCGTCGGCGTGGTCTGACTTCTTGCCGGAGACCACGTGCCGATCGCGGTAACGAGCCACCGCCATCGGATTGATCGCGAACACGGCACGGCCGCTGGCTCTCAGGCAGGCGACCAGCAAACCACGTGACGTCTCGATCGCCACAGGAATCGGCGCCCGTGCGCTGTCTCCGGCTTCGGCGAGCAGTTGGACCAGTTCTCCGAAGCCCGTGAGGTCGTCACTGACACGCCGCCGGGCCACCAACCTGCCGTCCACATCCACTATTGCCACGTCATGGTGCTGCTCGGACCAGTCGATCCCGCAGAACACCACCATCGGCCACTCCCTTCCATCGTCGGCGTCGACCGCCTGCTGAGGTCACACCGCGCCCTAATGAAAGGACTCCTGGTCCACCATCCCACTGGCGGTTCCTGACCTCGGACTTCCACAGAGCTCTGCTACTTGTCGAGGACTCACCGGTCCCGGCTCACACAACAGATACGCCGGAGTTTCGGCACGGCCACGTCGATGGTGCCGATGCGGGTGTCGAGCTCGCGGTGGCGGTAGCCGTTACGGGAGTTGACCCGATCCGGGCTGACCGCGCCGTACTCGGCGCCGCAGATCGCGTCGGCCTCAGCCGACAGCAGGGAGTTGATGACGGTCGACAGCAGGTGACGCATCAGATCCGGTGACGCGTCGGTCAGCGCTTGGCCGAGCAGGCCGGCAGGGTCGATGATGTGAGGTGCGGTCATCGCGATAGATGCCTTTCGAGAGTTCCGTGAGACGTTCGCTCGAAAGATCACGCGATGGCCGCGCTCTATGCCGGACGGGATGTCCGACGAAGACGATCACGCCAACCGCGTTACACCACTATCAGGGACTCCACTCTGGCGGGTGAGGCCTCTAACCCTTCGCGAAGCCGTTGCGTGTCGGCCGGCGATGTATTTCGGGGACTCTCCGGCCGAGGATTGGCCCCTGGTGATCGCGGCCTGGACGGCCGTCGATCTTCTGGAGTACGTGGCCACGCCCGAGCCTCGTGTAATGGTGACACTGCATCGAGATGGTGACGTCTCGGCCGCGGTCACCGGAGGTCGGCTGAGCTGGCCTGTGAGCGCCAAGCCGTGGCCAGTGGAAGACTTGATCCGCGAGCGAATGTGGTGGCGCCAGCTCAGCTCCTCCATGACGGTGGTCGTACTCCGCAACGGCACACCGCCAGAGACAGCCGAAACCGTCGGTAGCGAACTGGTCTGGAACGACCTCGATATTGCGGTGCGGTGGGCTCTCGATGCCGAATTCCTAGGTGTCCGGCCTCGATCGTGGTGGCGAGATGGCGTGGCGAGGCTTCGAGCCGTCTTCGATAGCAATAGCGTCCGACTGCGGCCGGACCGGCAGCTTCTGGTCACCGATGAAGCGGCCGGGACTGTGGCGTCCATCCCCTGAGAGAACGCCACGGGACACATCGTTCTTCCGACCCGCCGCAGTATCGCCGGACCGTACCGGCTCGGCGCCCCGGAATTCCGCGGGGCGGAGGGCGCTGTCGGCGGCAGATCAGTGAAGGTAGTGGCCTGCCCGCCAATGCAGTTGTTGGGCGCCCCACCCGTCATTACGGTTGGCATCGTGACGGCGGACCTGTTCGACGCGGCAGCGATGTACGACGACGACTATCTGCATTTCTTCGCCTCGCCGGAGGGCGACAATGGGCCCACGCACGGTCCAGTGGTGGGAACGGCGTACGCCGCCACGTCTGGCGCCACTGACATCGTCTGGCGGCTGCTGGATCTGCAACCCGGGATGAGCGTGCTTGATCTGGCCTGTGGCCACGGTGCGCTGGCCAACAGCCTGGCGGCCCGCGGCTGTAAAGTCACGGGTCTCGACTCGTCGGCGGTCTTCCTCGACCGGGCTCGCACTGACGCCGCGGCGATGACGGTGGACGTCGAGTACGTCTCGGGCGACATGCGACAACTTCCGGCCTGGACCGACCGGTTCGACCGTCTGATCAACTGGACGACAGCCTTCGGATACTTCGACGACCTCACCAACCGCAAAGTTCTGGATGAGATGGCGCGGGTCATGCGGCCCGGCGGGCGGATGGCCATGGATTTGGACAACCTGTCGAGGTTTTTGGCGTCATATACGCCATCGCGGATCACGGCTGCCCGGGACAACGGTGACATTCTTGTCGACCGCAACGACTTCGACCCGCTGACCGGGCGGTTTGAGGTTCAACGCACGGTGGTTCGCGACGGTCGAGCCCGTAAACTGACCTTCCTCAAGCGATTGTTCGGCTTTCCTGAACTGCGCGACTGGTGCACAGCTGCGGGGTTCACCACCGTGGCAGGGTACGGCGAAGACGGGGAGCCCTTGAATACCCAACACAATCGGATGATCCTGATCGCGGAGCTTCAATAGCCCTCCGCACTGATCTCGGCAGTTCAGCACGTCGACTGTGTCACGCTGGCGACCACCCAGCGTGACGAGCCGTCGCTGGCCGGTGTGCACGATCAGCGGCCAGGTCCGGATAACGGCTGGCGGTCCGGTGGCGTGCCGCGTCAGGGCGAACCGTGATCACTATTCAACGAGTGCGTGTGCGCTGGAGTGCGGCAGCACGTGGAGCGCCGGCGGCGAACGCCCGGCGGGGTCTGCTGTGCAACCCAGCGGCGCTTCCGACGTCGCGCGCTACTGGGCCGGGATCCCGCTTCTTGCGATTGGTCTCAGTCGAGGTTCTCGGTGACGAACATGCCGGACGACGAGGCGACCCTACGCTGGGCCACCACGGTTCTCATGGACCCAGATTCGGTCGCTCGACGGTTCGCAGCCGAGGCGGTTCACTCCCGCGCCCGAGCTGAACCCGGTCGAGAAAGTCTGGTCGACGATGAAGGGCAGCCTCGCGAACCTCGCCGTCCGCACCGCCACCGAGTTGCTCGCCGCCGTAAAGAACAGACTCAAACGAATGCAATATCGGCCCGGTCTGGTCGACGGCTACCTCACCGGAACAGGTCTATCTCCACCGTCCCCGACCAGACCCTGACCGCAAAAGGTGTCTAGACGTCCGGGCTGTCGCTCTCACATCGGCTGCCCACCTTGGTGTGGCTCTCATTTGGCCTGCGCAGTCCCGGGCGCCGCTACAGGGCAGGGAGAGGCTCGAGAGAGGTGTGCGCAGCTCAAAGTAGCGTTGTCCGCCCAGCTCACCGAACCGTCGGATCGAGCAATGGAGGGCATATGAGCCATGGCAGCGTGTGGTCATCGGCATGGACCCGCACAAACGCTCCGCCACCGTGCCATTGATCAGCGGCACCAGCCGAGGTTTCGGGCCACGCCGGCGTGAGCCCTTGCGGTGCCGGACGTTGAGTTTGCCGTACCGTCCCAGCTCCCACCGCACGTCGTCGAGGTCGAGCATCCGCGCTTCGTTGATCCGGAGGCCGACATCCGCGGCCAGCCGGGCGACCGCGTAGTTGCGGGCGGCCGGAGCGAACTTGCGGCAGGTGGCCAGCTCCGCACGCCACCCGGCGAACAACTGCTCGATCTCGGCCTCGGCCGGCGGGATCCGCAGTTGTGGTTCGACCGAGGCCCGCGGCCGGTTCATCTCGTCGAGCGGGCACTCGGCTACGCGGCCGGTCAGGTCGTGCTGTCCATCAGCCCCGCCGACGCCCGGGCCAGCACGAACCCGGCCAGCACATCGGTCTCGAACCCGGCCAGCTCCTGCGCGGTCGCCGGAGCTCGCGCACCGCGGCCCGGCCCAACCCATACCCCTTCGACGCCCTCGGTTCGCGTAACACCCGTGAAGTGATCCCCCGATGCACTTAACGGGCGTTACGCGGACAGGGTGGTCAGCATAGGGCCATGATCCACCAGGCTGTCAACCTGTGTTTATTCTTGCGCCGTCAAGCTTCACGCACGTTTATTGACGCTCAGCAACCTCTGGGAGTTGGACGACGTGGGATTGCGGGGTTGTTCGGTTACAGATTGTAAGGGCAGTGCCCAAGGAGGTGATGTTGCGCACATCTGCGCGCTGGGGTGGCCGACGGGGCAGCGCGCCAGCTCCGGAAGGCACGGTGAACCCGCGCCGGTGGAAGAGGGGCCCTATCCTTCCCGGCCTGAGGGCTCCCTTGTGACGAACTGGCTAGGGACACCTTATGATCATGTCGGTCTAGCCAAACGGACGTTGAGTGGTCCCGGGATGGGCTCAACGGCCGTTGCGTGAGCGGGGTGGGGGCTTACGCTCACGCAAGGCCGTTATTTGATGGCAGATGGGGCGGGGTGCTGACGTGCGCGAACACGTCTCTTGCGCCGTCAAGATGCATACAAGGAGTTCGGTCCATGGTCGACGTCGACGCAGCACGCGGTGAGGAACCGTTGCCCCCACTCGGCACCCTCAGCGCCAGGTTGAACTACCTGTTCGACACGATCCGGCCGACGCCAGACGAAGTGTCGGGCTCAGATGAGCCCAACCGCCGGTACACCAACAAGGAGATCGCAGACAAGATCAATGCCGTCTCTGCGGAGTCCAGCGTCACCATCAGCGCCGCCTACATCGGCGAACTCCGCCGCGGCATCGCCACGGACCCGCGAACCTCACACGTGCGCGCGCTCGCACGTGCGTTCGACGTCGACCCGGCGTTTTTTGTCGACGACAAGGCGGCGCGCCGCATCCAGGAACAGATCGAGACGCTGATTGAACTGCGGCGGATGGACGTTAAGCAGGTTGCCCTGCGCCACCTCCTTGCCGATACTGGCCTGTCTGTCACTAGCGCCTTGCTGGTGGAGCAAATGATTGAGCAGCTTCGGACAGTGGAAGAAGGACGCGCCAGCGACCGTCCTCAGGTGGACCCTCCGTCAGGCGCGGCCGGCTAGCGGTGCTGGTATTAGCTCAGTGGGAGTATGTGGATGACCCATGGGGAGGTCAGGTGGTGGTAAACCGGCAACTACGTCGGCGGTGCGAGCAAGCCATCGCCGATCTTGACGTGCCGCAGCCCATCGACATCCACAAGCTGTGCCAGGTGCTGAGTGAGCGAAACGGCCGCCCCATCCACTTATTGCCGATGAAGCTGCCAGTCAACAGCCCATGCGGGATGTGGGTACGCACCACCGCTTTCGATGCGGTGTTTTACGAAGCCGAAACCAGCGTGCTGCACCAGCTGCAGATCATCGGTCACGAGCTGGGGCACCTCATCGGCGGACATCAGGCCTCGGAGGTGCTGGACGCGCAGGCGTCCCGCCTGCTGCTGCCCGACCTCGACCCAGCGCTGGTACGCCGATTCCTCGGCCGCAGCAACTATTCACGCGACGAGGAACGCGAAGCCGAAATGATCGGATCTCTGCTCGTCAAGCAAGCCGATCTCAGCACTGCCCCCGCCCCGGCAGATACACCACCCGAGCTGACCGACATCATGAACCGGCTCCAGCACTCCCTCGCACACCACCGCCGGAGTCCTCATGGATGACGTTCTCTACCCACTGTTCGCCGGCATCGCATGGCTCGCCTTCGGCTTCAAGGCCGCCGCGCTGCGGCATGACCCCTCGAGCCCACCACTGCGCTCCATGACGGCCACCTTTCTGACGCTGGCGTCCGCGATGACGTTCGCCACGCCGTGGGTGTACCTCGGCTTCGACGCTTTCGTCAATGTGCCGAACCTGGCACGGTTGTGCACTCACGTCAGCGTCATGGCGCTGAGCCTGTCGGTGCAGGGATGGCTGCTGTACTGGGCGTCGCCGGAAAACCTCCGCCGCAGTCTTCTGCGCAGGGGCGCGCTGTTCCTCGTTGTCGTCGCCACCATGACCGCCCTGTTCGTGCTAGCCCCGGTCGACGAGGAAACCCTCGATTTCAGCACCCGCTACGGTGACGCGCCCTACGTGGCGTACTACATGACCGTCTACGTGACCTACTTCGGCGCGGCGCTCATCGACATGGCCCGCCTGTCGTGGCGCTACTCCAAACTCGCCGGCGAGTCGTTCCTTCGGCTCGGGCTCCGCCTGGCGTCGATCGGCTCCGCCATGGGCTTCGTCTACGCGTTCGAGAAGGGCGCGTACGTCCTCGCCCGCAACTTCGATGTGACTCTGGTGCCGGATGTGGTCCAGGAATCCATGGGTCCCGTGGTGGGAGGCAGTGCCGCGTTCACCCTTGTCATCGGCATGACGATCCCGGTGTGGGGACCGCGTCTGGCCCAGATTGGCCCTACTGCTCGTCGCTACCGGGCCTATCGCTCGCTCAATCCGCTGTGGAGCGCCCTTTACGCCGCTCGGCCGGAAATCGCGTTGGAAGCACCCGACCGGCGCCGCGACGAACTTAGCATCGACGACATCGACTACCGCCTGCTGCGGCGAGTCATCGAGATCCGCGATGCTCGGCTGACCCTGCGCCCCTACCTCAGCGCAGACACCGCGGAAACGGCCCGTCGGCGCGCCACCGAAAAGCACCTGGGCCCGGAAGAGACCGAAGCCGTCGTTGAGGCGGCGGTGCTGGCCGCCGGCATCCGCGCCGCGCAGAGCGATACCCCTGCCGAGCGGCCGTATCTGACGACACCGGACGGCGGACAAGATTTGTCCAGTGAGACCGCCACGCTCGTGCGGGTCGCTCGCGCGTTCACCCGCTCGTCTATCGTCACCGCCGCGGTCAGCGACCTCGAAGCCATGCCGAAAACCACGCAGGAGCCCGTGGCATAACGATGGTCGACACGTCCACCGCACCACGGCCACACAGCAAGATCACCACATTTGCGAAGATCACGACAGATGTCACCTCCGTCGGCGTGCTCGTCGCCGTACAGGTGGCGTTAGCCGCTTGGCATAGTGCGTCCGATGCGTCCAGTGCGCTGAGCTACGGAGCGCTCGCGGTCACGTTCGCCAGCATCATCCCCATGGCCTACGTGTTCTACGGCACGCATTTCGGCGACCTGGTCAGCCACCACATCCCGGTTCGCCAGCGCAGACTCATCCCGATGTGCGTCGGCCTGGCCTCCCTGACCGTCGGCGCGCTTGTCCTTGCCCTGATCGGCGCGCCGGCCTACCTGGTCAACGTCATGGTCATGAACGTGGCCGGACTCGCGATGCTGACCGCCATCACGCTGAGCTGGAAGATCTCCGCGCACACATCGACGACAGCCGCGACCATCACCATGCTGGTCTTCGTTTTCGGGCCGCCGGCCCTGATCGCGACGCCTGCCGTGCTACTCACCGGCTGGTCGCGGCTGCATCTACGCGCGCACACTCGCAGCCAAGTCGTCATCGGCGCCATCCTTGGCGCCGCTGTCAATGCCGGCCTTCACCTAGCGCTCTGACTCATTGCCGGGTCTGCTGCACCGGTAGGTGACAGGTCAAGTCACGCGGCCTGACTGGCCGATGGGGTCATGATGGTTTCGTACTCGACCGGCGTCAACCGGGACAGTGATCGTTGGCGTCTGCGGCGGTGGTAGGTCCGCTCGACCCAGGTGACGATCGCCGTCCTCAACTGCTGCCGGCTCGACCAGCTCCGGCGGTCGAGGACGTGGTTCTGCAGCAGGCCGAAGAAGGACTCCATGGCGGCGTTGTCGCCGGCGGCGCCGACTCTGCTCATCGACCCGATCATGTGGTGCTGGTTCAGCGCGTGGACGAACTCACGGCTGCGAAACTGCTTGCGACCCGCGATCGGTGTGCAACACGCAGCCGACGATGTTCCCGCGCCGGGCCGCGGCGTTGTGCAGGGCGTTGACGGCCAGCCTCGACTTCATGCGGGAGTCGATGGAGTAACCAACGATCCGGTTGGACCACACGTCCTTGATCGCGCAGAGGTAGAGCTTGCCCTCATCGGTGCGGTGTTCGGTGATGTCGGCCAGCCACAACCGGTTCGGAGCGCCGGCGGTGAAGTCACGTCTGACGAGGTCGTCGTGCACCGGCGGTCCCGGCCTGCTGCTCTTGCCCCGGC
Organism: Actinoplanes sandaracinus; assembly: GCF_030009775.1. GTDB lineage: Bacteria > Actinomycetota > Actinomycetes > Mycobacteriales > Micromonosporaceae > Actinoplanes > Actinoplanes sandaracinus. The sequence goes on from NZ_JASCTH010000021.1 coordinate 28,059, forward strand.
ATCTCTTGCGGCTGAACGTGCTCCACCAGCCCATGCCGGAACAGATCTTCCAGGCCGTTCGCTCGACCATCGGCTGACGGCAGCACGGGCCTCGTCGGTCAGGAACCGGTAGCCGAACTCTGGGTCGTCACGATGGGCGTCGAACAACGCGTTCGCCCGGTACGCCTCGGCCAGGTCGGCGTCGGTGACCGGGCGGGAAAGCCACCGTCTCCCCTGACAGCGACGCCCAGCACCTGGAGAAGTCGGGTGCCGCGCGCGCCGAGATGGGCAAGGGCCGTTCGATGGGGGAGGGGTGGATCACGGTCGACAAGACGGCCCTCGCCGAGGAGAACGACTTCACGTACTGGATGACCGCAGCGCTGTCTTTCCACGCGCAGGGCTCAGGCGGGAAGCCGGCGACTAGGTCCAAGACCGAAGCAAAGTAGCCCGGTCCCCGCCGGGGCGGGGGCCCAGGGGGCAAACCAGCAGCCCTCCCCGGATAACCTGAGGAGGCCCACCACCCGGTCCGGTTCGGCGGCGTTCGGCAGGAAGCCCAACCGGGATGTCTGTGGTGCGTAGCGCGACGGCGTGCTCGCAGTCTCCCTTGACCTTGAACCGCAGCACGCGGTAGCCCACACGTGTCGAGACCCCCGGCTGGCCGGGCGGGTCATCGCGTCTTAGGCACCTCGACCTCCTCGTCCGGCACGACCGGCGGAAGATCCTCGTCGAGGATGCTGCCCCACTCTCCAGCGGCCTGCGGCTCCGCCGACTCGCCCACTCGCTGGCCGTCGTCATCCTCGTCCGAAACCCGCTCCTGCATGGTCATGACCCGCTCCTTCCGCCGCCACTCCTCGAACCTGCATCGTCGCAGGTCAGGCCGCCGATCTAGGCGGAAACGGCGCCCTCGACTCCCCCCTCCCCATGTGTGCGTGACTCGGGCGCCGTCGTTGGGTGTCGTTCCAGTTCCTTAGCGGCGGGACGATCCACTCAGCGGAAGTGGAACAGGTTCTACCGTCGCTCGGCTTCGACTCAATCCCGTTGCTGCTCGCGGGACTCATGGGGAGCCTTGTCCTTGCTTCGCTCGGTGGCGCCCCACCAGCCCGCACCCGCGGCTATGCCGATAGCGATGCCCATCGCTACGTTGTCGAAGATCATGCCGAACACCGCCCCGAACGCTATACACAGGGCGATACGTTCGCCGCTGTCAAGATTCCACTGCGTGTGTTGCCTCTGCTGTTCCATGCAGTCCTCCTCGAACGTCCCCTTACCCCAAGATCCGAATATTCATCGTTCTCGGGGCGTCGCGAGGTCGCTAACCCGCCCTCTTGAGGGCCGGCACTCGGAGAGGCGTTCCCCTTCCATTTGCTCCTCTGTCAAGGGGCACGTGTCTGCTGCTGGATACTGTCGCGTAGGGGGTGTCTGGTAGATGACGCGTCGGGGGACGTCGTTTGAGCGCTGGTCGGCACCTGTCACCATGGTCCGCGTGGATCAAGATCGAATAGGCCAGGACGCGGACGGTGGACAGTCGGCGTTCGCCCGAGGCGCCCATCCATCGGTACAGCAGCGCATCAGGTGGGCATCGGCACGGAAGCCGTTGACCCCCTCCCGGTGGGTGTCGGCCCGCTGGTTCGTGGCGGCTGGTGTCGGCCTCGGCGCCGTGGCGGCCGGCTGGATCTGGTTTGCCGGCGTAGACGCGGGAGCGGATCAAACGCTCGGTCGGCGGCCGACGGGAGGCGCGTTCGGTCTACTGGCCGGTGCACTGTTCCTAGCGGTCTTCGGCTTGCGGGACCTGCTGCCCGAAGCTGTACGACGCTGGATTCTGCACCGATACGGGTCCGGCTCCGAGCGCGTCCGGTAAGTCTTGCAGCTGCTCCCCTTTCACCATGCTTGTTGGTGAGGCAGCGGTTGTCTGCTGCTGCGTGTTGGCGTGTAGGGCTTGGTAGATGACGTCCGAGAGGCGTCGTTTGAGGATGCGCCTGGCTTCCATGCCTCCGTCGCCGCCGGCTTTGCGGTGGGCGATGAGCTGCTGGGCTGGTGGGTGGCAGCGGGCCTGGGTGATCGCGATGCGGTGCAGCGCGGCGTTGAGTTGCCGGTTTCCGGTGCGGCTGAGCCGGTGCCGGGCACGCTTGGACGACCAGGCAGGCAGGGGTGCGGTGCCGTTGTGACGGGCGTAGGCCGCCGCGGACTTGAACCGGCCGATGGCGGCGGTCTCGCCCACGATCTTCGCGGCGGTCAGTGCCGCGCAGCCAGGGATCTCGAGCAGCGCGGGTGCCAGCTTCCTGGCGAGCGCCGGTTCAGCCCGTCGGCGAGCGGATCGGATCGTCGAACGCGAACGACGACGTCTGCTAGAGCGGCACGGCCAGCGGCGTGCTGTCCGGAACCGGTACGCGGATGTGGACGACTCGGGTGTCGGGATGCGTACCCCGATCCTGGGAGTCCCGGCCGCGGGGCGACAGAGCCAATGCCGCCAGATTGGTTCGCCGATGGGTCCAATATCAGCACGCTGCTAGCCACTCGACATATGTAGTCTGACTACGTATCGTCGGTGCATGCGTGAGACCACGTTCTTCATTCTCGCGACTCTGCAGGACGGGCCACTGCACGGTTACGCGATCATCCAGCGGGCCTCGGCCCTGTCGCGCGGGCGGATCAAACTCGCCACCGGCACCCTCTACACCGCGCTCGAGCGGCTCACCGGCGCCGGGCACATCCGCGTCGCCGACGAGCAGGTCGTCAACGGCCGGGCGCGGCGCACCTATGAGCTCACCCCGTCCGGCGGCGCGGCTTTGCGGGAGCACGCCGACCTGCTGGCGTCCGCCGCCCGCGTCGTCACCGAGCGCCGCGCGACCCGCCCGGTGGTGAGGCCGGCGTGACCAGGACCGAACGTCGCTACGCCCGGCTCGTCCGTCTCTACCCGGCCCGCTGTCCACGCGAGGAGATCCTCGACACCGTCCTGCAGGGCAACGGCACGTTCTCGTTCCGGGAGGCGATCGCCCTGCTCACCGGCGCGCTCCGGGCCCGCACCGGCGCCGACGTGCCGCGCACCCCGGCCGGGTTCGCCTGGTCCGCGACCAGGCTCGCCGCCCTCGCGCTGCTCGTCCACGCGGCCGCGGTCGACCTCCTCACCGCGCTGCCCCTCGATGTCCCGGCCATCGCCGCCACCGCAGGCGGCATCCTCCAGTACGCCACGGCGGGCCTGCTCGCGCTGATCCTGCATCTCACCGCCATCGTCAGCCTGACCCGCGGCGCCCACCGCCTGGCGGCAGCCACGACCGGCCTCGGGCTGTTCGCCTCGGTCGTCGGTCAGATGCGGTTCGGCTTAGCGTGGTTCCACGACGGCTTCTGGTCGGCCCCGCTGGCCGCACTGCTGGTCACGGCCCTGGCGTTCGCCGCCCATCGGGAGCGCTCGTCCCCACTGTGGTGGCTGCTGGCCGTGATCCCCGCGGTCGTCCTCCTGCCCACCGGCTCCGGTACCGTTCTGGATCCCGCCTTGTTCATCGACCAGCAGGCCCTTCTCGTCCTCACCGGCGCGGCCCTGATCTGGTCCTCGCTGGACCCGCGTGTGCCACTGGCGATGGCCGCACTGGGCCTCAGCAACGCCCTGACCGGTCTCAGTGCCACCTTGCTCGACTACGGCGCCGTGCCCGCAAGCATGGTCGCGCTCCAGGTGGCGATCGCCACGGTGCCGGTCCTGGCCCTGGTCGCGGCGGCCGCCTACCGCCGCCGCCGATCACCGATCTGAGACCCGCGGGGTACGGGACCCGCCGCCACCGGCGACAGCCTCGCCACCGCCGATCCCGACCCGCAATCCCGCCCCAGCCGTAGCCGGCGCCCGCTGTGGAGTGGCGGTCGCGTGTCCCAGCTACGGCTGGGCGTACGCCGAGCCGGCCAGCTGTAGCTGATGCCCGCTGTGGAGCGGCCGTGGCGTGCGTGAGCGACGGCCGGGTCAGGACGCTGGGAGATGGGCGGCGACGAGGGCGAGGTTCTGGATGGCGGCCAGGCCGTACAGGGCGGTGGTGTTGGTGTCGACCCAGGACGCCTCGTCGACCGGGTTCAGGACGACCGGCCCGGACCGGGCGGTGGTGCGCCACGGTGACGCGTCGGTGTATCCGTCGGTCGAGGTGAACTCGCGCCAGGCCCGGGCGGCCAGGGCGGTGTCGCCGAGGCGGGCGGCGGCGTACGCGGTCAGCCGGGAGTGACCCTGTTTGAGGATCAGATTGCCGAAGTGGGCGCCGGTCTCGGCGGCCTGCTCCTCGCGGGTCGCGTTGAACAGCCGGCAGTACTGCAGCCACGCCTTCTCGAACTCCGGCAGGTCGACCAGGGCGATCAGTTCGGCGCAGATCTCCACCTGACCGAACATGGCGCTCAGATGCGACACGCTGACCGTTTTCTGCGCGACCGCGAACTCGCCGGTGTCGATGTCGTAGAGGCCGTTGCCGGTGACGAACCCGTTCGGCATCCGGCCGATGGTGCGCATCGTGGCGAGCAGCTTCTTCTCGGCGATCGCGGCCTTCGGGCCGCGGCGTTCCCACTCGGTGAGCCAGGCGGCGGCCAGCCCGCTCCAGTCGGTGCCGAGGCCGATGGAGAGGGCGTGCGGATCCGGCGTGTACGGCTCGGTGCGGATCTTCCGCAGTGGATCGAGCGCCAGGAAGGTCCGGTCCGAGTCGACCAGCTCGTGCATCAGGTCCCCGACCCGCTCGTCGGCGGTGAGGAAGTAGAAGATGCGCCGGTAGACGGCGGTGCTGATGCGCTGCTGCTTGGCGCTGTCGGCCCAGTGCTGCACCCCGTGCCGCGTGCCCAGCCCGGCCCACTTGCCGAGGTGGTAGACGTCGACCTCGCCGGTGTGCCGGGTCATCGCCTCGGCGAACCGGAAGATGTCGGCCCGCCCGGAGCGCAGGTAGGCGAACCACAGCCACAGGTCGGGGGACAACTCGGAGTTGTCCCAGGCGTAGCCGCCGACGTCGTAACGCCACGCGTACCGGTCCACGTCGGGCGTGTGCATCACGTCGCCGTAGTTCCAGAATCCGTACCAGTGCCGTTGTTCGACCTGGTCACGGTAGTAGTCGAAGAGGAAGTCGAGCCGGTCCTCGATCTTCGCCCGCGCCGGGGTGGACCGGTCGGCGGGGCTGAACAGGCCGCCGAACGCTCCGGCCGCGGCGAGGTGTGCCGGTGGCGCGACGATCTGCGGGGGAGCGACGACGGTACGGGCCAGAGCCGCCAGACGGTCGGCGGGAGGAGTCGCGGCCAGGGCGAAGAACGAGAGTTCGGTGGTCCGGGCGATGCCGTACGGCGTACCGAATCCGGGCTCGTGGTCCTCGTAGGTGATGTTGAGCCCTTCGAGCTGCTCAGGGTAGGTGTCCTGGCCCAGACCGTCGTGGTAGAACCGGGTGTCCATCGGCCCCGCCTCCGGCGACCACAGCCACAGCGTGGCCTGCGCCTCGGCGGTGTCCGCGCCGCGGATGTCGAGTTGCGCCGGGTGCTTCTGCCAGAAGTCGCGCATGCCGAAGCCGAGCCCGCCGCTGACCCCGCCGACGTACCCGAAGCCGCTGGACCGCTGCCCGGCGTCCACGTCGATCCACCCGTGCCCGGCCTTGGTGCGCTTGCGGATCGTGTAGCCCTCCGAGCTGAGCTGGCTCAGCGTGTAGTCGCCCCAGGTGGGGATCAGCGGTAGCCGGGTGGTGACCCGCTGGTCCCAGGTCGCCGGGTCGGGCAGCTTCTCGCCGTTGACCTGCGCCGTCCGTACCACCGCTCCGGGGTCCCGGCGCAGGCCGGTGATGCCCTTGACCGCCTCCCGCAGCAGCCCGTCGCCGTCGCCGGAGAGCCGGATGTGCCGGTTGTAGGCCTCGTCGCGCATCGGCACCGCCACCCGTACACCGAGCCCGGCGATGAACTCCTTCTGTCCTTCGCTGTCGAACAGGAACGTGTGCACCACCCGCACGTGCTCGGCCCCGGCGTAGAAGTAGAGCCGGACGATGAACGGCAGCCACGACTTCCCGCGCCGCCGATGGTCGCCCTCGATCTTGACGACCGCCCGGACCGGGCCACGCTGTTCGACTCTGACCGAGGAAATCGAGCTGGTCAGCCGCTCGCGAGAGGTGCGGCGCTCGTCATCGTCGCCGGCGCTGGTCTGCCGCAGGCTGACGAGTTCCAGTTTCCGGGCGATCTCGGTGCCGCCCCGGGTGATCGACCGGATCAGCGACGAGCCGCGCCGGCCGACGACGACCCGGATCACGCCGGTGTCGACGGTGATCGTGTCCTTCTGCTCGGTCACGGCCACCGTGGTTCCGGTCGTCCCGGCCGCCCTGGTCAGGGTGAACCCGGCGGACAGCGGCGCGTCGGCCGGCAGGGCGTGCGCGCTCCACTTGAGGGTCCCGTCCGGCCAGTAGCCGATCGGCCAGCTCTGCACCGGAACGGCCGTGCCGTCGGCGCTGTGCAGGGCGAACGGCGAATTCGCCGGGACCGCGCCCTGCGGCCACGGCACGCCCCAGGTGCTGCCGACGTTGACGCTGGGCCGACCCTCCAGCCAGCCGAGGGTCACGGCTTCCGGAGCGGGTGCCGGTGCGGAGACACGCAGCGGGGCCGGCGAGAACGTGGGCGCGACGGTCACGAGCGGGGCGGCGGCCAGGCCGCGGACGAACGTGCGGCGGGAGATGTCGGGCATGTGAGTCAGCCTTTGAGTCCGGAGGTGGCGAAACCTTCGACCAGCAGCCGCTGGAAGGCGGCGAAGAACAGCAGGATCGGCACGATCGCCAGGGCGGAGAGCGCGAGCATCGGGCCGAACGCGTTGTGGTCGGTGGTGTCGATGAACAGCCGCAGAGCCAGGGGCAGCGTCAGGTTCTCCGGCGAGGACAGATAGATCAGCTGGGTGAAGAAGTCGTTCCAGGTCCAGATGAACGTGAAGATCGCGGTGGTCACCAGGGCGGGCCGGACCAGCGGCAGCACCACCGAACGGAAGATCCGGATCGAGCCGCAGCCGTCGAGCCGGGCCGCCTCGTCGAGCTCGCGGGGGATGGTGCGCATGAACTGGACCATCAGGAAGATGAAGAAGGCGTCGGTGGCCAGCAGTTTCGGCAGGATCAGCGGCCAGAAGGTGTCCACCATGCCGAGTTTCTGAAACAGCGAGTACTGCGGGATCGTGATGATGTGCACCGGCAGCATGATCGTGGCCAGGGTGAAGGCGAACAGCACACCGCGAAGCCGGAACCGGAGCCGGGCGAACGCGTAGGCGGCCAGTGAGCAACTGGCGATGTTCGCGATCGCGCAACCGGTGGCGACGACGGTCGAGTTGACGAAGAACTGCCAGACCGGCACCCCGGCCAGGTCGTCGCTCAGCGCCCGGTAGTTGTCCAGGATGTATTCCTGGGGGAGCAAGGCCAGGCTCTGCACGATCTCCGACCCGGACTTGAACGAGGCGAAGGCCAGCCAGGCGATCGGGTAGAGCAGCGGGATCAGCAGCAGCGCCACGGCCAGATGCCATCCGGCGAGACGCAGCCGGCCGGTCACGACTCGTCCCCGCTGTAGAACACCCACCCCTTCGCGGTACGGAACAGCAGCCCCGTGATGAGCGCGATCACCAGGAGCAGGAACCAGGACATGGCCGAGGCGTAGCCCATCTTGAACTCCACGAATCCCTTCTCGTACAGGTAGAGCGTGTAGAAGAGGGTCGAGTCGCTGGGGCCGCCGGTGCCGTTGCTGACCACGTAGGCGCCGGTGAAGACCTGGAACGCGCGGATCGTGTCGAGCACCAGGTTGAAGAAGATCACCGGCGACAGCATCGGGACGGTGATCTTCAGGAAGGCCCGCCACGGTCCCGCGCCGTCGACCGCGGCGGCGTCGTAGTACTCCTGCGGGATCTGCTGCAACCCGGCCAGGAAGATCACCATCGGGGCGCCGAACTGCCACACCGCCAGCAGCACCAGGGCGAGCAGCGCCCGGTCCGGGTGGCCGATCCAGTCGTGGAAGATGACCCGCCACACCAGGGCGACGCTGACACTCGCGCCGAGCAGCGACGGGGCGTAGAACGCCGACCGGTAGAAGCCCTGCATGCGGCTGTGGCGGTTGATCAGGATCGCCACCCCGAGGGCGGCGACGAGCTGCACCGGTACGGAGATGAGCACGAACTTGGCGGTGGCCCGGACCGCGTTCCAGAAGTGCGGATCGACGGTCAGCATGCGTACGTAATTGTCCAGCCCCACCCAGCGCGGGGCGGTGAACAGGTCGTACTCGGTGAACGACAGGTAGAGCAGCCACAGCATCGGGCCGAGGGTGAGCAGGACCGCGCCGGCGGCCCAGGGGGAGAGGAAGAGGTAGGCGATCGACGGCCGTTCCCCGTACCTCCTCTTCGGAGGTGAGGCGGCGCTCGTGGCGCGTGGCCGCTCCAGCACGGTGGTCATAGCCCGAGCGCCTGCTGGATCTCGCTCATCAGGCGCGGCGCGGCCTGCTCAGGGGTGGCCTTGGCGTTCATCACGTCGTCGTAGATGCGCTGGAACTGGGTCTTCACCACGCCGGCACCCTTCGGCGGGGGCGGCGGGGCCGGCAGCAGTTTCGGCGTCACCTTGGCCTCGTAGTCGGCGACCATCTTCCACTCGTCGGTCAGCGTCGCGGCGAGGGCCTCGCGGATCTTGAGGTTGGCGGGCAGGCCGCGGCTCATGCCGAGGATGGCGCCGGCCTCCGGGTCGTTGACGAAGAAGTCGGCGAAGGAGAGGGCGGCGTCGCGGTTCTTGGTTCGCTGGGCGACGCTGAGCATCATCGGTGGCTGGGTGACCTGGCCGATGCCGGTGCCGGCGGTCGGGAAGGCGGAGAGGGCGAATTCGCCGCCGTACGTCTCGAAGCTGGTCATGCCGACGGTGCTGTCCGGGCTGAACTCGGCGGTCGACTCCTTGCGCGGGAACGGCGTCAGCGTGGTGTTGCTGGTGACCGCGGGCGGCGTGATCGCGTTCGCCTCACGGAACGTCAGGCCCAGCTGCCACCAGCGCACGATGTCCTGGTCGGTGTAGCCGAGCTTGCCGTCCGCGGTGTAGAGGTCCTTGCCCTGCTGGCGCAGCCAGTCACCGAACCAGTCCTCGATGCCGAACGGGTCGCTGAGTCCGCTGACCTTCGGCCCGAACTTCGCGGACACCTTGGCCGCGGCCTCGCGGAGGTCGTCCCAGGTCCAGCCGTCGGCCGGCAGGGTGGCGCCGGCCTCCTGCCAGCGCTTGGCGTCGTACTGGAGCACGTGTGTGGTCTGGCCCATCGGCAGGCCGTAGGTCTTGTCGCCGATGTTGCCGGCCGGGAAGAGCTTCTTCTCCAGGTCGGCGGTCCGGACCTTGCCGCCGAGGTGTTCGGTGAGGTCGAGCAGGGTGTTGCGTTCGGCGTACTCGCGCAGGTAGCGGTCGCCCATCTGGAGCACGTCCGGGGCGTTGCCGCCGCTCATCTCGGTGGCGAGCTTCTGGAAGTACGGGTCGTAGGCGGCGTAGGTGGTCTTCACCTCGATGGCCGGGTTCTTGCTGACGAAGAGGTCGACGACCTTCTGGGTGAGCTTGGCCCGCTCCTCGCTGCCCCACCAGGCGAAGCGCAGGGTGGTCTTCCCGGAACCGGAGGAGCCGCCGCAGGCCGTGGTGGTGAGCCCGGCTCCGGCCACGGCGAGACCCACTCGCAGGAGGTTGCGTCTGCTGACCGTCATGAGAGACCTCCGGATGTAACGTTTCACCGAACTGCAAGGAAAGCGGCCTGTAATTGAGATGCTTCGATGGGGTGACGGCAGCTTTGCATGCGGGTCAGGAGCACGTCAACGCCGTGATCGCATCGACGGAAACGTTTGCGGCGCGGTCTTGACAGGTTCCAAGTGATCGCTAACATCGGAGGACGGGCCGGTCGGCGTGACCGGCCCGTCCCGCCCGTCATCGGGCCGCGACCGTGACCTCCGGATACCGCCGCGAGGCCCCGTCCAGGAGCGGCTGATGCCGATGGCGCAGATGCCGGTCGAACATCGCCCGGTGGTACCGGCGGGTGATCTCGGTGGCCCGGATGCCCGGCGTGGTGGCTCCGATGTCGATGCCGAGCTGGTCGGCGAAGATCCCCAGGTCGGTGAAGGACGCATGATCCGTGCCGGCCACGGTCAGCCAGCGCTTCCAGCCGGTCATCCGCGCCCAGTCGGCGTCCCACGACTTGTCGCGTCCGCCCGGCACGTGCTCCGGATTGCCCAGCCACAGGAACGGGCGGGTGAAACCGGACGCCGGGATCATGCTCGCGCCGCCGGTGTCGGTGGCGCCGTCCACGTTGATCCCGGCATCGATGCGCGGGTCGGCGACCATCGCCGCGATCGTGCTCGCGCTTCCCGCCGAGTGCCCGGACATGCCGATGCGTGCGGCGTCGATCAGCCGGCTGCCCCGCCACGCCGGCTTCGGCCCGGTCAGCCGGTCGATCACGAAGGAGACGTCGGCCGCCCGGCTCTGGTAGAGCTTGCCGAAGAACGAGCGGTCGTCGTCCAGGGCGCACGCCGCGCACCCGGCGATCCGCCCGTCCGGGAAGGTGATGGCATAGGTCTCGTAGGTGTGGTCGATACCGGCCACCACGTACCCGTGACTGGCCAGATCCTCGGCCAGACCGGTCAGGGTGGCGATCGGCTGCGTCCAGCCCGGTGACAGCACGATCAGCCCGAGACTGCCGGGGGCCCCGGCGGCCGGCGCGTCCACCCGGGCGTAGGTCTTCACCGTGCTGAAGATGTCCAGCGGAACGCCGGTGAGGCGCTTGCCCTCGATGAGCAGGCGGGACTCCTCCGCCGACAGATACTCGGTGGTGGCGCCGCGCCGGGCGTCGGTCGGGTACCAGAGGGTGACCATGAGTTCCCGGGCGGTTCGCTCGGGGACCCACGGGTCGGGCCGGGAGGTGTCGGTCAGGTGGAGTTCGGTGGCGCCGACCGGGTGCCGTCCGGTCGGTGGCGACAATCGCAGCGGGGCGCCCGCGTTCGCCGCGGTCCCGGCGACCGGTGACAGCAGGCCGGCGGCGACGGCGGCCACGGTGAGGGCGGCCCACCGGCGTCTGGACTTCTCCATGCGCGTGTTCCCTTCCATCGGTGTCGACCGATGCTAGGAACGGCGGGGGCCGCCGATCGTCGGCCCACGGGCCGACATGTCACGACCCCGTCCGACCGGCGAAATACGCCCCGGGAGGTACGTCACCCCAGAGCGCTGTCCACACCGGCCCGGAAGTAGTCCCGGAACTCCGGCAGTGGCCGCAGCCCCGGCGCCGTCCGAGCCAGCACCGCTCCGGCCTGGCGGACCTCCTTGCCGGTGATCGAGTTCGCGACCCACATGCGGACGAACTCGGCGTCGGCCTCGCCCATCAGGAACACCCGGGCGGCGGTCAGGAACACCGTGTCCACGTCGGGAGCGACCTCGGTCAGCGCGATCACCGCCGGGCCCAGCGCGCGGGCCTGGGTGTCGGTGGTGACGTCGAAACCGAGCACCTCGACGGTCGCCGCGGCGAGCGCCGGATCGTCCGCCCCCAACTCGGCCGCCGCCTCCCGCAGCAGCACCGGCCGGGTTCGGAGCGCGCGCCGCAGCTCGCCGGTCATGTCGCCGAGCAGCCGGTGACGCAGCGCCTCAACCCGCCGGTCCTCACCGCGTCGGCGCAGCAACCGCAGACCGGTGACCGTGCTGCGCAGCCGGAGGGCGTCACCGGAGCTGTGCCGGGCCACCTGTTCGGCCTCCTCGGCCAGTCGCGCCGCCGGTTCCAGCGCGCCACGGCCCTCCTCGATGACCACCATCTTCAGCAGCAGGTCGAGGGCCATGTCGACGGCGCCGGCCAGGATCGCGGCCTCGACACCGGCCCGCGCCACCCGCAACGCCTCGTCGGGCCGCCGCAGGAACCGGAGCGCCTCGGCCTCCAGCGCGTATAGCGGGCTCCGCGGCAGCCGGTCCGGGCGCTCCCGCACCAGGTAGAGGGCGTCCCCGGCGTGACCGGCCTGCAGGTATCGCCCGGCTCGGCGGGCCACCTGGTCCTCCCACTCCTGGTGGCCCGCGGCCCGCCGCACCGCGTCGTCCAGCGTGATGCCGAGCCGCCGGGCCAGCCACAGCCGCTGCTTCGCCGGCAGTTCCTCGGCGGCGCCCCGGAGACGGGCGCCGGCGGCCGGCGACCACCGGGAATCGAGGATGTCGGGGGACTCCCGCAGGCGCAGCCGGTGATAGATCTCCTCAGCGCGGCTGACCGGGTCGTCGTGACCGGCGTAGAAGCCCACGGCGCCGCGGTCGATCGCCTCCACCACGTCGGCCGGCACCTGATCGGTCAGATCCTCCAACATCGACCGCCGCACGTCCGGCCGGTGCCGCAGGCTGCCGTCGTCGTCGCGCTCGACGAGCGCCACCTCGGCGGCCAGTTCGCCGAACAGGCGTTCCGCGCCGCCCCGGTCGAGGTCGAGCCGGCACGGGCCGGCCAGGACCTCCCGGATGACCGCGGGGGTGATCCGGCGTACCACCAGGCCGGGGAAGGCGACCGCCCGGGCGGCGTCGGAGTGCAGGTGGCGCAGGATGCGGCCGTACAGGAGCGCCTGGATCTTCTCGGCCCGCAGATGGGTCAGGAAGTCGCTGCGGGCGTCGCGCAGCCGGTCGACGCCCTCGTCGCGCAGCAGGCGGGCGGCCAGCTTGAGGCACATCGGGTTGCGGCTGACCACCGCGATCACGTCGTCGAGCTCGGTGCTGGACAGCGCGGGGAGGCCCTCGCTCGCCAAGGACTCCGCGAGCAGCGCCCGCGCCGGCTCCGGGGCGAGCACGCCCAGATTGATCGGATCGGGCGCGGACGCCGACGGATAGTGCTCCGGAAGGGTGCGGCCGCCGATCACGATCCGCAGGCCGGGCAGCGCCGACGTGAGCTCTTCCAGGAACAGCAGGAGCAACGACACCACCTCATCGCCGAGGTACTGCGCCTCCTCGAAGGTGTCGACCACGACGAGCAGCCGATGGTCGCCCAGGACCGGTGGGAACAGGCGGATGACACTGCTGACGGACCGAAAGTGCCCCTCGTAGGCCCGGTCGGCGTCCTCGCTGCTGAGCAGGTGGGCGATCTCGGTGATCAGCGGATCCATCCGCTCTGGTGGCACGTCGATCTGGCTCGCGAGCTGGGTCGTCATGGCGAACAGCAACGTGCCGGGCCGGTCGGGCCGGATCGTGGGCCGGTCGATGTCGAGGTAGGCGATCGGCTTGCCCGCCCCGGCCTCGTCGAGGAGCAGACGGGCCAGCAGCGCCGACTTGCCGACCCCGCCGGGTCCGTGGACGAACAGGGGCGCCGCCGGAGGGCCGGTGACGTGCCGTCGCAGCTGTTCGCGCTCCTTGGCCCGGTCGACGAAGACCTCGCCGGCCAGCCGTCGCATCGGGGCCGTCACATCGGCACGGGCGAGGGCCCGCCGGATCTCCGTCCTCGGTGGCGGCACGTCGACGATCCCGTCCAGCCAGTCGTGCACGGTGAGCAGGGCCGCCAGCTCCGGGCGTGACATCTGGGCCGCGCGCATCGGCCGTTCCCGCAACACCTGCTGGAACATCCGCTGCACCGGCAGGTCGGGGCCGTCCGGGTTGGCGAGCAGCGCCTGGCGCATGTTCGCCTTGGTGCCGAGCTTGCGCAGATGTGCCCGCCGGTCCGGCAACGCCAGGGTCCACAGGCCGCGGCCCTCGCCCTGGGTGATCGGCTCACACCGGGGTAGCAGCCTGTCGATCAGGGACACCGCGGCCGCATTTACCAGCGGGCCGGCCGGCCGCAGCGTGAACGGGTCGAAGGCGGCCAGAACGGCGGCAGCGTCCAGGTAGGGCTCGAGGTCGCCGTCGTCGCCGTCCAGTCCCAGGAAGTCCTCTAGGTCGTCGAGTGCGAAGACGTCCTCACTGTCGGTCCCGCGGCTCAATGCGCTCACCTCGTCTCAACTTCTCGCCCAGCACATCGATCCGCGGGGAGAGCCTGGTCATGGCCTCCTTGGAGATGTGCGGGAACTCCGACAGCAGCGTCCTGGCGTACTTCCTGGCTTCCACGGGCGTCAGCGGGTTCGGGCCCCAGGAGGACATGCAGCGGAAATGCTCGGCGAGTTGATCCTCGGTCGGGAACCGGGCGTCCTCCTGCGCCACGTACAACAGCTCGGGATCGGTGATCTCGGCGTTGTAGCCGAGCAGCGCCACCCACAGGTTCTCCGGCCGCGACTCCTCCACCTGGAAGGCGAGAGCATAGGCGGCCTCCCGGACCTCCGGCGTGACCGTCGCGTCGTTGAGGTCGTCGATGACCAGCCAGTACCGCTGCCGCAGCCCGGTGGTCACCTGCCCGTCGAACGCGGCCACCAGCGCGTCGATCCGGGCCGCCTGGGGGTCGTCGGCCAGCCGCGGCAGCCGGTCCAGGTCGAGGTCGAGCAGCCGGAAAACCTGCTCGAAGAACATCCGCGGGGTGTACGCCGTGCCGCTGAGCCGTAGCCGTTTCGGATGCGCGCCCACCGCGGACACCGCGAGATGCCGCAGGAACGTGTAGGTGTACGACTTTCCGCCCGGCTCGGCGCCCCGGATGATCAGAACGTGGGTGGTGTTCGGGTTCGGATTGACGAACTCGTCCAGGACCTGCCGCAGGTCCCCGCGGTCGACGAACGCGGCCCGGCCCACCACGATCGCACCCAGTGGACTGCCGTTGAGGGAGAGGAAGGACGGCCTCAGGAACTCGGTGGCGACGGCCCTCAGGCGGGCGTTCGGCACGCTGATCAGAGCCCGCAGCAGTTCCTCGTCCCGGGGCGGGAATTCCTCCGAGTTCACGAAGTTGATCAGGGCCAGCGCGCGCTCCTTGACACTGCCGTCCGGCTTCAGGTTGGCCAGGTCGACGTCCAGGCGGTCCCGGGCGAACAACTCGAGCGTGGCGAGGTTCCACTGCTCGTCGATCACCTGGGCCAGATGCGCGACCTGAGCGCCGTTCAGGGGCACGGCTCAGTCCTCCCATCCGGCGGTGACACCGTGTTTGCCCCACACCTGGTGAACCATCTCGATCGGGACGGCCTGGTTCCAGGAGGGCGGGTAGTGCGGGTCGTGCGCGTGGTGCAGGGCGACCAGGCGCAGGTCGGCGTCGAAGCACGGCGAGCCGGAGGAGCCGTTCTTGCTGTTCGCGTCGTACCGGACCCGGGTGCCGGCGGCGTTGAACGCGGTCACCGTGCCGATGGTCAGTTGCAGCGGCTCACCCTCCGGATGCTGGAGCAGGAACACCTGCCGGCCCACGGCGAGCCGCGCGGCGGGGTCGTAGCGGATCCACTCCCGGGGCGGGGCGTCCGGATCGGACGACGAGCCGCCGAGCGGCATCTCGCCGACCGCCTCGGCCAGCCGGATCAGGGCGCTGTCGGTCTCCTCCGGGCCGGCGTCGCCCAGCGTCGGCGTCCAGTCGAATCGGCTGGGAGGGCGGCTGTCGACCAGCCACTGTTCGGCCAGCGCCACCTCGGTGCGCTTCTTCCGCGGCAGGTCCGCGCGGCCGAGCGGCACCTGGTGGTCGAACCAGCAGCGCACCCGCTGCCACGACGGCTGACCGTCGCGGATGGATCTGATCACGTGCTCGTTGGTGAGCACCAGATCGGGGCCGACCAGGAACCCGGTGCCCCCGCCGCCCGGGATGTCGATCCAGCAGATCTGTCCCTCCAGGACGGGCAGCCGCGCGGAGAACACGGCCGGGGTGATGAACTGGGCGTTCGCCTGGATCAACTGTTGCAGCGGCTGCCCGGTGGGGTTGTCCAGCCGTGCGCCGCTCGCGGTCAGGCCCCGCTCGTCCGCGATGGCGGCGAGAACCGGATTGGCCGGCCGCCGCTCCCGGGCGGCCGCCACCAGGTCGAGCAGCCAGTCCTCCATCCGGGCCTGGTTGATCAGCTCCTGGAGACGATAGGCGAACGTGCGGCCGGGACCGGCGGGGGCGATGTTCTCGAACGTGTTCGGCGCGAAGTGGTCGACCGTGAGCAGCTCGATCGACTGCGCGTTGAAGGCCTGCGCCAGAGCCTCGCGGAACCGGCTCATCCACGGGCCGGACGGCTGCCAGTGGTCCGTCATCGCCCCTACTCTCCGATCGTGATCACGATCTCGTCCGTCGCGGCACCGCCCTCCACCCGGGCGTCGCCCGTCCCGGCCGGGCCGTACGCCCGGAGGGTGAACTCTCCCGTCGGCAGACGCAGGCCGAAACGGCCCTCGGCGTCGCCCCGCAACGCGATCTCCGGCATCGGGGTGGTCCCGGCGACGATCACGACGGTGGCGTACGGGACGGGACGGCCGGCCGCGTCGACCACCCGCCCGGCCCGTTCCGCGGGCGTCAGGGGCTGGGCCATCCGCCGTCCTCGCCGACCCAGTCGGTGACCAGCGCCAGCACCTCCGGAGTGAACCGGGGCGCGGAGTTGGCGGTGATCCTGAGGTCGGCCGGGGTGCCGCCGGTCCCGTACGCGTGCACCCCCACCGCCACCGGGCGCGTGGTGTCGCCGTCCTCGTAGATCCACACCGGCCCCCCGCTCTGGCCGCCGAACGTGTCGACCTCGTAGAACAGCCGGCGGTCACTGACCCGCAGCACCCGGTTGTGCCCGTGGTACTGGGCGGTGCCGTCGCCCCGGTCGGACGGATAGCCCGAGACGTTGACCAGGAGCCCGTCGAACTGCCCGGCCGTACGCACCCCGACCGGGAACCATCCGACCGTCTCGCCGAGAGGCTCCTCCAGATGGATGCAGCCGATGTCGAAGTCGGGGTCCTCGTCGCTCTGCCAGCGGTCGACGGACGAGAAGTTCGTGCTGGTCACCCGGCCGAACGGTTCGGACTCGGCGGGCGGCCCGAACCCGTTACGGCCCGGAATGACGTCGATCGACGCGGCCCAGCCGCCGAAGAAGAAGTTGCTGAACACACAGTGGCCGGCGGTCAGCACGGTGCGCGGTCCGACGAGCCAGCCGGTGCCGATCGCGCTCGCCCCGGTGGGGCCGCGCATCTCCAGCGAGCAGATCATCCGCCACGGCGACAACTCGGTGTCGACGATCCGGACCCGCTCGTCGCGGCCGATCACCGACTCGAACGGCGGATGGATCGGGCCGCTGCGGCCCTTGACCGCCAGGAATCGCACCGAGCGGGAGGCCTCGTCGGGCGCGGACCCCGCGAAACCGGGCGTCGACGCCGGCCGCACCGGTGCCGACTCCAGGCCCTCGAACGGTGACTTCGGTCTGGTGACGGACTTCAATTCCATCATCGGCTCCGGCGGATCATTGTCGGAAGATCTGAAGAATCGGCTGACGCACCGCCACGGCGCTCAGATATTCACCGATGCCGTGATGATTCCAGCTGTCATTGGCGACGGAGAGATCCGTGCACCGGCTCTGCGGGTCGAATTCCGGGCGGATCGTGTGGTCGAGCGCCACCAGATCGCGGAAATCGGAGGCGTTACGCCATTGGGCCACCGGTGCCGGAACCTGGAGTGGGCGTGCCACGAGATCCTGGACCTCGGTCACACCCAGGGGTGAGCCGACCGTGACGAGAAGGGGGACGTTCAGCCCGGCGAGAGCCGGCTCGCGCAGCACGTCGTAGGCGAGGATCGAGCCGAGGCTGTGCCCCACGACGACGACCGGCCCGGGCAGCCCGGTCAGGGTGTCCCGGACGACCCGGCGCATCGCCTCGCCGTGGCCGCCGAAGAAGTAGGCGTACACGTCCTTGAAGGTCCGCTTCACCAGTTCCCGGAACGCGGCCCGGCGCAACGGCCCGGGCAGCGGCAGCGCCTCGAACGGCGAGGTCACCGGCGGTGCGGCGTTCTCCCCGTCGACGATGGCGTCGCCGGTGTAGACGAGGTCACGCAGCCAGGAGTCGAGATGCTTGGCGCCGGCCGTGCCGCCGTCGGTGGCCTCGGTCTCGGCCTGCCGCATCACCTCGGCGGCGAACACGTCCGGAGGCTGTGCCTCCGGCGGCGCCGCCGACTCGAGCGGGGACACCGGAAGCCGGGTGGCCTCGTCCTCGTCGTGGTCGGGCAGGGGGCGCGCATGAATGACCGGCGCCCAGTAGGCCATCCGGGAGGCGTCGCCCATGTCCCGGCCGAACAACGCGCGATCCCATTGTCTTCTCAGCGCGTCGGAGGCAATCTTGTTGCCGCTTCCGTGTATGTAGACGATTGTTGCCATTCGAGGTCTCCTGCCCGAATCGGAATCGATCTCGGGCGCTATTCCTGCGCTCGGGAGAGGACCTGAGTATCCACGACTTAGGGCTTATCGGAGCCCATCGCTTTGCGCTCCTTCTGCACGGTGTCGTCTTCCCGACATGACCGGGGCCGGGTGGAATACCGGCCCCGGTTTGTCGGCGATCAACGGTCGCGGTCGGTGCTGATGTCCTCGTGATAGGTGGCGCCGCCGTCGGACTCCTTGCGCAGTGGCCGGGCGCCGCCCTCCGGTGGGCCGGCCAGGGACTGCTCGCCGGCCGCCAGGTGCGGGAACTTGATGTCGAAGGCGGGCCGCTCGGAGCGGATCCGGGGCATCCGGTCGAAGTTGCGCAGCGGCGGCGGGCTGGTCGTGGCCCACTCCAGCGAGTTGCCGTGGCCCCACGGGTCGTCGGCCGTGACGACTCGGCCCATCTTGTAGGACTTCCACACGTTGTAGACGAACGGGAGCGTGGCGATGCCCAGGATGAACGAGCCGATCGTGGAGAACGTGTTCAGGAAGGTGAACCCGTCGGCCGGCAGATAGTCGGCGTAGCGGCGGGGCATGCCCTTGGTGCCGAGCCAGTGCTGCACCAGGAACGTGCCGTGGAAGCCGATCATCGTGAGCCAGAAGTGGATCTTCGCGAGGCGTTCGTCGAGCATCCGGCCGTACATCTTCGGGAACCAGAAGTAGATGCCGGCGAAGACGGCGAAGACGATCGTGCCGAAGAGCACGTAGTGGAAGTGGGCGATCACGAAGTACGAGTCGGAGACGTGGAAGTCGATCGGCGGGGCGGCGAGCAGCACGCCGGAGAGGCCACCGAACAGGAACGTCACCATGAAGCCGACCGCCCACAGCATCGGCGACTCGAAGCTGATCTGGCCGCGCCACATGGTGCCGATCCAGACGAAGAACTTCATGCCGGTGGGGACCGCGATCATGAAGCTGAGGAAGCTGAAGAACGGCAGCAGCACCTGGCCGGTGGCGTACATGTGGTGCGCCCAGACGCTCATCGACAGCGCGCCGATCAGCAGGGTCGCCGCGACCAGGCCCTTGTAGCCGAAGACGGGCTTGCGGCTGAAGACCGGGATGACCTCGGTGATGATGCCGAAGAACGGCAGCGCGATGATGTAGACCTCAGGGTGGCCGAAGAACCAGAAGAGGTGCTGCCACAGCATCGGCCCGCCGGTCTGCACGTCGAAGACGTGGGCCCCGAGGACGCGGTCGGCGGCGAGTGCGAACAGCGAGGCCGCCAGGAACGGGAACACCAGGATCACCAGGAGGCTGGTGACCAGCATGTTCCAGGTGAGGATCGGCATCCGGAACATGGTCATGCCGGGCGCGCGCAGACACAGGATCGTGGTGATCAGGTTGACCGCGCCGAGGATCGACCCGAGGCCACCGATCGCCAGGCCGACCACCCACGCGTTGCCGCCGATGCCCGGCGAGTGCAGCGAGTTGCTCAGCGGCGTGTAGGCGAACCAGCCGAAGTCCGCCGCCCCGCCCGGGGTGACGAAGCCGCTCATCGCCGTCAGCGTCCCGAACAGGTAGAGCCAGTAGGCGAACGCGTTGAGCCGTGGGAACGCCACATCCGGCGCGCCGATCTGGATCGGCACGACGTAGTTGGCGAACGCGAACACGATCGGCGTCGCGAAGAACAGCAGCATGGCCGTGCCGTGCATGGTGAAGAGTTGGTTGAACTGCTCCGGCGACAGCATCTGCATTCCGGGCTTGGCCAGTTCGGCCCGCATCAGCAGAGCCATGATGCCGCCGACCATGTAGAACACGATCGACGTGATCATGTACATGATCCCGATCTGCTTCGCATCGGTGGTGCGCAGGATCCGCGCCAGCGCCGACCCTTTCACCTGCCGGCGAATCGGATGAGGCCGGACGGGCACCGGCCTCGGGGCGACGGTAGTCAAGGGAAGCTCCTCACCAGCGGATGCGGACAACTGTGGCCTATACCCGTTATAGGCGTCTACCGCAGCAATCCGCTCCAGATCGGCGTAAGAGCAGCATTCTGCCCGCCGCATCGGGTATAGGGGCCCGCAGGCGGGATCAGGCCGCCATGCCGGCCGTCCCGTCCAGCATCTCGTCGATGGCCGCCGCGGGCAGCGGCCGGGCGAACAGGAAGCCCTGCGCCCGCCGGTAACCCAGCTCGAACAGCCGGCGAGCCTGCTCGGCGGTCTCCACCCCTTCGGCGACGGTGTCCAGTTCCATCTTCGCGGCGATGTCGGCCAGCGCCGCGGCGATCGCCTCCTGCTGCGGGGTGCCGTTGAGCCCGTCGACGAACGACTTGTCGACCTTGATCGCGTCCACCGGGCAGGTGCGCAGCAGTCCGAGCGAGGAGTGCCCGGTCCCGAAGTCGTCCAGGGCGATCTTCACCCCCAGCTCGGACAGGGCCTGCACGGTCGCCAGCGCGCGCCCGCCGCCGAACACGGCCGTCTCGGTGATCTCGACGGTGAGCCGGCTCGGCGGCAGGTCGTGCCGGGTGAGCGCGGCCGCGACGAGCTCCGCACACGCCGGGTCGAGCAGCTGCCGGGCCGACACGTTGACCGCCACCGACCCGAGCGCGTCCGGGCCGTGCACCCGCCGCCAGGCGGCCGCCTGCGCGCAGACGGTGTCGATGATCCACGCCCCGAGCTCGATGATGAGCCCGGTCTCCTCGGCGACCGGAACGAAGTCCGTGGGCGAGACGACCCGGCCGTCGGCCCGGGCCCAGCGGATCAGCGACTCGACGCCGGTCATCCGGCCGTGCGGCAGCTCGACGACCGGCTGGTAGAGCATGTAGAACTCGCCGTTGGCCAGCGCCCGGCGCAGGTCGGCGGCGATCGTCGCCCGCTGGGTGAGTTGCCGTTCCAGCGAGGCGTCGTAACGGACCACCCGGCCGTCCGCGTGCGCGGTCGCCTCCCGCAACGCGATCTCGGCCCGCCGGTGCAGATCGGCGTCGTCGGCGATCCCCATCGACACCTCCACGATCACCTCGTGGCCGGCCGCGGACAGCGGCTCACCGCAGGCCGCCCTGAGCCGGTCCACCGTCGGCGCGGTCTCCCGGTGGTCGCCGGGCAGCAGCAGCCCGAACTCGTCGCCGCCGAGGCGGGCGACCACCGCGCGTTCCCCGGCGAGCCGGGTGAGCCGGTCGGCGTACGCGGTGAGCAGCGCGTCCCCGCCGGCCGGCCCCAGGCTGTCGTTGATCGACCGGAAGTCCCGCAGGTCGATCAGCACGGCCGTGTGCGGGCTCTCCAGGCCGTCGACGGCCGCGGTGAAGTACCGGCGACTGCGCAGACCGGTGAGTTCGTCGTGCATCGCCTGGTGCGCGACGGTGTCCAGCAGGGTGGCGTTCTCGGCCAGGGCCACCGCCTGCCGGGCCACCACGAGCAGCAGCAACAGCAGCGTCCCGGCCACCTGAACCGTGGTGAGATGTCCGGTCCGCAGATAGACCGTCCCCACGAGCAGGCCGGTCATCCCGGTGGCGACCAGCGGGATCGCGGCGCCCCGCCGGTACACCGCCGGGTGCGCCACCCGTGACGGCGCCCCGGGACCGGCGCGGGCCCGCTGCTGCGCGTGCGCGGCGAGCGCCCCGAACAGGCCGACGAACGGCAGCACCGCGGCGCTGCCGTTGAGGTGCGGCCACGGCAGCAGCACCGTCATCAGGACCGCCGACAGCGGCCCGGCGATCCCGATCGGCGACAGCCACCACAGCGCGGCCCTCGGCACCGGGCTCCGGCTCGCCGCCATGATCTTGACGACGACCACCACGCCGGCGACCCCGATCGCGACCATCGCCAGATTCAGCCACCACGCCGAGGCGCGGCCGCCGAACCGGTCGACGGCCCAGCCCAGGTACTCGGAGGTGGCGACGCCGGCGGTCACCGTCACCACCGCCAGGTCCAGCACCGCCGTGGTCATTTGCCGCCAGCTGCGGCCGCCGCCGGGCAGCCGCAGCAGCGAGGCGATCGCCAGCAGTGTGCCGACGACGTACAGGAGCAGGGTGCGCGAGCCGAGCGGCGGCATCCCGTCGTAGGGGACCGTGGCGACGTCGATCGTCTGGCTGATGCCCGCGGCGAGCACGAACGCCATGGCCACGGCCACCCGCCGCCAGAACATCCGCAGCGTGCCGTCGGCCGTGCCGGAGGTGCCGGCGAACGCGGCGACCGCGATGGACAGGCCGCAGACGGCGGGCGCCCACACCAGCAACCGGTGGAAGGCGACGTGCGTGCCGGCCACGATCAGGGCGACCTCGGCCAGCGCCATCAGGAGAGCGACCGGCGCGAACCAGGGACGCCAGCGCGGCGCCCGCAACCGGGAGGCCAACGGATGCACACCGCCTCCCCTCACCGTCCATTCCACCATCCGGGTGATCGGCGCGCCGACCTCAGACCTGAGAGAACGGGCCGCGGCGGGGTACGGGTGACGAAGGCGCCCGGGGCGGCACTCCGCCGGGGTGTCGGCTTCCGATAGAAGTAACGGCGTGGACAACGATGAGCGGCCGGAGCGCCGGAGCCGGCAGGGCCGGGAGACCGGGCCCCAGATCCGGGACGTGGCGGCCGCGGCCGGGGTCTCCTACCAGACCGTGTCACGGGTGCTGAACAACTCGCCGAGGGTGCGGCCGGAGACCCGGCAGATCGTCCTCGACGCCATGGAGCAGCTGCGGTACCGGCCGAACCGGGCCGCGCAGACGCTCGGGTCGGGGCGTGCCAACGCGGTCACCGTGGTCACCGCCAACACCACGCTGTACGGCTACGCCGGCGTCCTGCAGGGTGTCGAGCAGGCCGGCCGGCTGCTCGGGCTGGCGGTCGGGGTGCGGGTCGTGGAGTCGGACGTGGCGGCCGACGTGCGGCAGGCCGCCGAGTACGTGAGCGACCCGAGCGCGGGCAGTGTCGTGGTGGTCGCCTTCGACCCGGCGGGCGCGGCCGTGGCGCGGGCGCTGCCGGCCGACGTGCCGATGGTGGCGGCGACCGAGGCCGGCGGCATCCCCGACGCGACCCGGCCGATGCTCTGGCTGGACGAGCGGCACGCGGCCGCGGAGGCCACCCGCCACCTGCTCGCGCTGGGCCACCGCACGGTGCATCACGTGGCGATCCCGTCGGAGGCACGCTCCAGCGCCCGGCAGGGCGGCTGGCGCGACGCGCTGTCCGAGGCCGGCCGGGGGGCGCCGGAGGTGGTGCCGGCCGGCTGGGACGTCCGCTCCGGCTATCGGGCCGGGCGCGAGCTGGCGAAGGACCCGGCGGTGACCGCGATCCTGTGCGGCAACGACGACATCGCCCTGGCGGTGCGCCGCGCGCTGTACGAGGCGGGCCGCGACGTGCCGGGCGAGGTGAGCGTCGTCGGGTTCGACGACGTGCCGGGCGCGGCGCTCTGGACGCCCGCCCTGACCACGGTGCGGATGGACTTCCAGGGACTGGGCCGGGCCTGTGTGGCCCGGCTGGCGGGGGAGGCCGTGGTCGAGCCGGAGGTTCCGCACCTGGTCGTGCGCGAGTCCACGGCCGCGCCCCGACCTCATTCGGTAACGAACACGTGACGCCTCACCCGCGCGGTCGCCCGGATCGGCCGGCGACGGGTGGCAGCACCCCGCGGGCGCTTCCGGCGTACGCCGAAGATCGGGATCGTGGTCGGCTCAGCTGACGGTGAGGTGCGGGGAGAGGGCGCGCAGGAAGTCGGCGGCGTCGAAGATGTCGCCGGCCGAGGCGACGCCGGTCGTGCGGGTGCGGCCGTCGAGGATGCGCTGCACCGCCTCGACCGCCAGCGGCGCGCTGATCGCGTAGATGTCGCGGCCGGTCGCGGTGACACGCCGCCGGGCGTCGCCGGAGCGCACGATCACGTCGACGGTGAAGGTCTGCTCGGACCGGCCCTGCTCGTCGGCCGCGGTCGGCGACGGCGTGCCGGGGGTCGCCAGGTCCCGTGCCGCGACCGTGGTCATGTAGTCGCGCACCTCGGGGATGGCCAGGTGGCTGGGGACCGTGACGACGTCGGCCATCGTGAACTCGGCGAGGACCGGGCGGCGGCCCAGCGGGGCGGGGAAGTCCCACTCCACGGTGGGCAGATCGTCGGTGTGATGTTCCAGCCGGCCGCCGGTGTAACGGATCCGGCGGCCGTCGCGGCGGTCCCGGGAGACGGCGCCGGCGGCGAGGGTGCCGGCGGTGGGGTGCCAGCTGCTCAGGCCGTACGCGATGTGTGCCTCGTCGGCCGCCGTCCAGTCGCCCATCGCCGTGGTGACCAGCAGGTCGCCGAGGCCGCCGAAGAAGGCCATCGCCGGGACCACCGCGATGCCCGCGGCCTTGGCCCGCTCGGTGAAGTGCGCGAACGTGTCGAGGTTGGCCTCGATCTCGGCCGCCACGTCCACATAGGGGATGCCGGCGCGGAGGGCGGCCTCGATCACCGGCGCCGCGGTCGACGCGAACGGGCCCGCACAGTTGATCACGGCGGCGGCCCCGTCCAGCGTCACGTCGCCGGCGGACGCCACACGGTATTCGGCGCCCAGCGCCCGGAGCCGCTCCTCGTCACGGCCGAGAGCGAGCGGGACGAACCCGCGGGCGCGCAACTCCGACACCACGAAACGACCGGTGTGCCCGTACGCGCCGACGACCGCAACTGTCTGGTCTGTGTTCATGTATTGATCCTTTCAGCGGCGGGCGAGCCGGGGGAGTGTCTGCAATGACAACACCCATACAATTTCGGACATGGGTACGCTCGCGCTCGCCGCCACCGACGGAATGCTGCACTTCGAGTTCGCGATGGCCTGCGAGGTGTTCACCCGCGACCCGACCGGGCTGGCCGATCCGTGGTACGACCTGGTGGTCTGCGGCTCCGGTCCGGTCCGGGTCGGCCGGTTCGGGGTGGAGCCCGACGACGGATGGGACCGGCTCGCCCGCGCCGGCACCGTGATCGTCCCGGCCATGGCGGACGTCGACGCCGAGCCGCCACGCGAGCTGCTCGACGCCGTCCGCGCGGCCCACGAGTCCGGCGCCCGGATCGTCTCGCTGTGCACCGGCGCGTTCGTGCTGGCCGCCGCCGGGGTGCTCGACGGGCTGCGCGCCACCACTCACTGGGCTCACACCGAGGTGCTGGCCGCGCGCTATCCGCGGGTCACCGTCGACCCGGACGTGCTCTATGTCGACAACGGCCGCGTGCTCGCCTCCGCCGGCAAGGCCGCCGCGATCGACCTGTGCCTGCATCTGATCCGCCGCGACCACGGCTCGACCGTCGCCAACGCCGTCGCCCGCCGCCTCGTCATGCCGCCGCACCGGGCCGGCGGGCAGGCCCAGTTCGTGACCACGCCGGTGCCCGAACGCGACGATCATCCGCTCGGCGACGTGCTGCCCTGGGCGATGCGACGGCTGGACCAGCCGCTGACCGTCGAAGACCTGGCCCGCCGGGCGAACATGAGCTCCCGCAACCTGGCCAGGCACTTCAAGGCGGTCACCGGCGCCACCCCGCTGCAGTGGCTGTCGACCCAGCGGATCCGCCGGGCCCAGGAGCTGCTGGAGAACACCGGCGACAGCATCGACGCCATCGCCGGCGCGGCCGGGCTGGGGACCGCCACCACGCTGCGCCGGCACTTCCAGCGCACCGTCGGTGTGCCACCGGACACCTATCGCCGCACCTTCCGCAGCGCGCCGGGCGCGGGCATCGCCACAAGTTGATATCTTCGGCCGCGTGACTAGAGCTCTGGTTCTGGGTGGCGGCGGCGTCACCGGCATCGCCTGGGAGATCGGCGTCCTCTGCGGTCTGCACCGGGCCGGCGTGCGACTCGGGGAGGCCGACACCATCATCGGCACATCCGCCGGCTCGGTCGTCGGCACGCTGCTGGCGTCCGGCGGCGACCTGGAGATGGCGGCGGCGCAACAGGAGAAGGACGTGCCCGCCGGCCGCTCCTCCTCGTCCGGCGGGCCGGGGAACAGCCAGGTGCTCGCCGCGCTCGCGGTGCTGGCAGACCCGTCCATCCCGCCTCAGGAGGCCCGGGCGCGGGTGGGGGCCATGGCGCTGGCCGCGCCCACCCGTGACGAGCAGACCTATGTCGCGATGATCGGCGCCGGACTGCCGGTTCAGGACTGGCCCGACCGCGACCTGCGGGTGACGGCGGTGGACACCGCCGACGGGCGGGATCTCGTCTTCGACGCGGCCTCCGGTGTCCCGCTGTGGTCGGCCGTCGCCGCGAGCTGTGCCGTACCGGGCATCTTCCCGCCGGTCACCATCGACGGCCGCCGCTACATGGACGGCGGCATCCGCGTCGGCGCCGCCGCCGACCTCGCGGCCGGCGCCGACCATCTGGTGGTCATCGCGCCGATGGCGGCACTGACCCGGGCGCGGATCACCGCGGAGATCGCCGCCTCCGGTGCGGGCCGGAGCCTGCTCATCGAGCCCGACACGGCCGCGCTCCAGGAGATGGGCCAGAACATGATGGACCCCGCCCACCGGGCGGCCTCGGTCCGCGCCGGGATCCGTCAGGGCCAGGCGCTCGCCGAGGACGTACGCGCGGTCTGGCTCTGATGACGCGGTTCGCGGGCCTGGAGGACCTGCTCGGCCGTGAGGCGCTCGGCGTCAGCGCCTGGCACCTGGTCGACCAGTCACGGATCGACCGGTTCGCCGAGGTCACCGGGGACCGGCAGTGGATCCACACCGATCCGCGGCGGGCCCGCGAGGAGAGCCCGTTCGGCGGCACCGTCGCGCACGGCGCGCTCACCCTGTCGCTGTGCATGACCTTCCTGACCGAGGTCGTGCAGGTGGACGGGGTGACGATGGTGGTCAACGGCGGCTTCGACAAGGTCCGGTTCCAGGCGCCGGTGCCCGCCGGCTCACGGTTGCGCGGCCTCGTCACGCTGCGGGAGGTCCGGCGCATCGCCTCCGGCGCGCGCGTCGTCGTGCGGACCCGGGCCGAGATCGAGGGCGCGACCCGGCCGGCCTGCGTCGCCGACCAGGTGCTCGCCCTCTACGCCCAGCCGTCCACGCCGTAGGGATGACGGCACGCGGACGCATGCGGGGGTGGACCGTCGCCGGGTCGCTGGTGGGCGGGGCGACGGCTTTCGGGCTGGGCCTGTTCCTGGCCGGCCAGGGCATCGAGAGAGCCGATCAGTGGGCCAGTGTGATCAGCGTGTTCGTCGCCCTCGCCGGGCTCCTGGCGGCCGGGTACGGCATCATCCTGGCGCGTCGGCCGCAGCCGGCCGGCGCCGGGCCGGTGCGCAACACCATTGCCGAGGGGGCGGTCACCGGGCCGGCGCTGCTGGTGCGGGACGTGCGGCGGACGAGCCTGACCGGTACGCCGATCCCGCCGTCACCCGAGTCCGCCCGGGCGGCGGAGCCGGGCGAGGTGGAGAACCGGGTGGAGGGCGGCACCTTCTACGGCATGCTGATCATGGGGCGCGATCTGACTGATGTCGTGCTACCGCCGTCGCCGCCCCCGGGCGATGTGCGCGACGGCGACGGGCGATGACCACGGCTCCCCAGGCGGGCGACGGCTCCGTGGCGAACTCGATCACCGCCGGGGCCTTCTTCGGGCCGGTCATCCAGGGCCGGGACATCCACGTCGAGTTGCCCGCCGAGAGCCGGCCGTCCC
The DNA here is from genome assembly GCF_030009775.1 of Actinoplanes sandaracinus. GTDB lineage: Bacteria > Actinomycetota > Actinomycetes > Mycobacteriales > Micromonosporaceae > Actinoplanes > Actinoplanes sandaracinus. The sequence continues at coordinate 55,709 of NZ_JASCTH010000021.1, forward strand.
TGGCCGGGCTCCCGCCGGCATCACGGGTTTTCACCGGCCGGGCCGACATGGTGGGCGCCCTTCGCGAGGCCCTGCGGCCCGGCAGCCCCGGCGGGGTCCACCTGGTCTCGGCCGTGGCGGGGATGGCCGGGATCGGGAAGACCGAACTGGTGCTCCACACCGCGCACGGGGCCCTGGCCGACGGATGGTTCCCCGGCGGGGCGCTGTTCGTCGACATGTTCGGCTACGACCCCGGGCGGCGGCTCTCGGCGAGTGACGCGCTGGCCGGGTGGCTCGCGGCGACCGGAATCCCGGGAGAGCGCATACCGGCGGGGGAACAGGACCGTTCCCGCCTCTGGCGCAGCGTCCTGGACACCTGCCACGCCCAGGGCCGGCGACTGTTGCTGATCATCGACAACGCCTCCAGCGAGGACCAGGTCCGTCCGTTGCTGCCCGGCAGCGGCGGGATACCGGTGCTGGTCACCTCCCGGCATACCCTCGACCTCGACGCGCCCACGTACGACCTCGACGTCCTCGACCCGGAATCAGCGGTCACGCTGATCTCCGAGGTGGTCGCGGCCCGCCGCGGTGCTGACGACCCGCGCCTGCGCGGCGACACCCGCGCCGGCCTGGCAGACCTGGCCGAACGGTGCGCCGGCCTGCCCCTCGCCCTGCGAATCGTCGCCGCGCTCCTGGCCGACCGACCTCAGCTGGAGGCTTCGGCCCTGGCCACGCGACTGCGCGACGGACAGGACCGGCTCGACGGACTGACCCGTCAGCAGGTCGCCGTGCGTGCGGCGTTCGACCTCTCCCACCGGAACCTCTCCAGCGACCAGGCCCGTCTGTTCCGGCTGCTGCCGGTGAATCCCGGTCCGGACATCGCGACCCGCTCCGTCGCCCACCTCGCCGGCCTGCCGGAGCCACGCGCCGCGGCCCTGCTCGCCGACCTGCACCGCGCCCATTTGATCGCCGAGTCGGCGCCGGAACGCTGGGTGATGCACGACCTGCTCCGTGTCTATGCGGCGGAACGGGGTGAGGAGACCGAGACCGATCGGGCTCGTCGGCGCCTCTTCGGCTTCTTCCAGGACACCGCTCGCGCCGCGGTCACCTACCTCGACCCGGCCGAACCGGACGACACCCGCGTGTTCACCGGCACGGACCAGGCACTGTCCTGGCTCGACGGTGAACACGCCAATCTGGTCGCCGTCGTCGTCGCCGACCACCCCCTCACCCGGATCACGACCGAACTCGGGTTCACCCTCGGGGGCTTCCTGGAGTTTCGCCGGCACTTGACGGACTGGATCACCGTCACCGCCAAGGTCCGCGGACTCCTCCACCAGGAGGGCGACCGGCGGGGCGAAGGCCGCGCGTGGAACAACCTCGGCGTCGCCCTGCGGGAGATGCGCCGATTCAAGGAAGCGGTCGAGGCTCACACCCGGGCCTACGAGATCTTCCGGGAGACCCGCGACCTGCACGGCCAGGGTCGGGTGTGGAACAACGTCGGGCTGGCGCTGCGGCAGGTGCGCCGGTTCGACAAGGCGATCACCGCCCACACCACTGCCCGGGCCATCTATCGGGAGACCAGCGACCGGTATGGCGAGAGCCGGACGCTCAACAATCTGGGTCTGGCGCTGACCGAGGTGCGCCGGTTCGAGGAGGCGATCGCCGCTCATGCCGAGGCTCGGGACATCGCCCACGAAACGGGTTACCGGCGGGCCGAGGCGAGGGCGTGGAACTGCCTCGGCTGGGCGTTGAAGGAAGTCGACCGGGTCGACGAGGCGATCGCCGCGCACATCCAGGCCCGGGAGATCTTCCACGAGATCGGTGACCTGCACGGCGAGGGCACGGCCTTGAACAATCTCGGCGTCGCGTTGACCGCCGCGGGCCTGCCCGACGAGGCGATCCGCGCACATGTCCAGGCCGGAGACGTCTTCCGCGCGACCGGGGACCGGCACGAGGAGGCCGGGGCCTCGAACAATCTCGGCATCGCTCTGGCCGAGGTGGGCCGGCTCGAAGAGGCGATCACGGCTCACGAACGGTCCATGGAGCTGTACCGGAGCGTCGGTGACCAGCACGGCGTGGGCTCGGCGTTGCACAATCTGGGCAGCGTTTCGAGTGAAGCTGGCCGATTCGACCAGGCGATCACGGCCTTCGGGCAGTGCCTGGAGATCTTCTCGCGTGCCGGTGACCGGCACGGCCAGGCCGGGGCCTGGGCCGGCCTGGGCGACGCACAGGTGCGGACAGGTGCGATCGACGAGGGCCGGGCCAGCTGGCATCGGGCGCTGGAGGCCTTCACCGAGGCCCGTGACGACCGCAGCGCGGTCCTGATCCGCCGCCATCTCGACGGGTTACCGCCCGAGGTCGCTGAGGCGGGCCAGGACGAGGCGGGCGATCTGGTCGGCACCGGCCTCGGAGAAATGGGTGTAGTCGCGTAGGTCGGGGAGGTAGAGAGCCTTGGACGGTTCGATGCCGAGGCCTTCCACCAGGGCGGCGCTGTCGGCGGTCAGATCGATGTACGGGACGGTCTGCTCGGCGGCGACCGCGGCCATCTCGGCGGGCAGGTTCACGCCCAGGCCGTTGACGTGGCGGGCCACCTCGTCGAGGCGGCCGGTCGCGTCGAAGCGGCGGCGCACCGGCGGGCTGACCAGCACCGGGCGGGCGTGCCGCCCGCGGACCTCGGTGACCATGCGGGTCAGGTTGGCGCGGTAGTCGGCGGCTGTCGTGGTCTTGTCGTTGTGGCCGAACTGGATCAGGACCACGTCACCGCGGCCGGCACGGGCGAGCATGGCCGCCCACAGCCGCGGGTCGGCCAGGAAGGACGCGGTGCTCTCGCCCGAGTCGGCGTAGTTGGCCACCGTCACGCCAAGGCGCAGGTGCTGGGGGAGTGCCTGGCCCCAGCCGGTGTAGGGGGCGGTGTCCTGGTCGCAGACCGTCGAGTCGCCGGCGAGGAAGAGCATCGGCGGCCGCCTGGCGGGACGGACCGTGACGTGCCGGACGCGCGGAGCGGCGCCGGTGAAGGTGAGCGTCAGGCCGGGAGAGCCGGAAGCCGTCTTGGTCGGCTCGCCCTCGGGGTCGCGCACGTCGACGCTGAACTGCCGCCGGGTGAATCGGCCCGGCTCGGTGGCGATCGCGGCGAGCATCATCCGGCGGGCCTCGGCGCGGACAGCGGTGACCCCGGCGGCGGCCGGGTCGCCCAGGACCACGGCGACGTCGTAGACGCCGGGCGGCACGTCGAAATGGCAGACGGCCGTGCAGTCCGCCTCGAGGGGGCCGTGGGCGGCGGCCGGGACGGGAGCCGCTACCAGGGCGGCGGTCACGGCGACGGTGATGAGCGGACGCTTCACGGGTTACCCCTTGACGATTGAAACGTTTACATTGACGGAAGCCAATGAAACAGGTCGGTGATGCGCGCGTCAAGGGCGCGTCTGCTCCAGCCCGCCGCGCTGATGGGGACTCGGGATCTCCTGCCGCCGCTTCGGTGGCCACAGCGCCGGCCCGGGGCCCGGTGGCTGGGGCTCCGGCCCGGGCTCGGTGGCTAGGGTTCCGGCCCGGGGCTGGGTGGCTGCAGTTCCCGCCTGGGCGCGGTGGCTGGGGCTCGGGCCTGGGGCTCGGTGGCTGGGGCTCGGGCCTGGGCGCGGTGGCTGGGGCTCGGGCCTGGGCGCGGTGGCTAGGGTTCCGGTTTGGGGCTGGGTGGCTGCAGTTCGGGCCTGGGGCTCGGTGGCTGGAGCTCCGGGCCGGGGCTTGGTGGTCTGAGTTCGTGCACCCGCGACGGCGCGGCCAGCCGGACGTCCTCGTCGCCGCGCAGGGTCGGCTCCTGGTAGCGGGCATGCCGAAGCGCGACGAGGGAGAGCCAGCCGTAGACAGCCGCCAGCAGGACCGCGAGAGTCACCGTCCCCCACTCGCCGGCCACGGCCGTGATGTAGGCGCCCATGAGCGCGCCCAGCACGCTGCCCGCCATCACCACCAACCCGGCCGCCCCGGCGAAGCTCACGATGCGGGCCCGTGACCGCCGTGACCTCAGCAGCCTTGTGAGGGCCGCGGTGCTCGGGACGACGACGCCGACCGGCTCATCGCACGTCGCGCAGAGCAGCCGGGTGGTCGTCTCGCCCTCGGTGGGCCGCTCGATCGCCACCGGATGCCACTCCCACCACGCCTGCGCCTGCCCCCACGGCTCCTCGATCCGGTGCCCGAGCCGCCAGGTCTCGTCCTCGGTGGTCATGGCCGCCTCCACATTCCGGGATCGCCGATCGCCGTCAGCAGCACGAGACCGATCATGCCGCGTCGACGCAAGCGCGAGAGTCCCCCGAGCGACGGGTACGGCGAAGGCCGTTCCTCCGATTCCGGTGGCACGGCCTTCGCCGATGGCATGGTCGGACGTTGGCATGGTCGGACGTTGGCATGGTCGGACGTTGGCATGGTCGGACGTTGGCATGGTCGGACGTTGGCATGGTCGGACGTTGGTGCGGTCGGAGGTTGGTGCGGTCAGGCGTTGGCGCGGTGCGGCGTGTGGATCTTCGCGGGCTGCGGCGGGACGTCGCTCACGCCCGCCGCGACCGCCTGCTCGTGGCGCTTGTGTGCGGACGGCAGCAGGAGCGCGGCGCCCACGGCGAGCACGCCCACGCCCGCGCAGACCCAGAAGCCGTCGGTGAACGCGGCGTCGGTGGGCAGGCCCCGCGCGGTGGTGTTGGAGGTGATCACGGCCGCGACCACCGCGGTGCCGATGCTGCTGCCGATCGTGCGGGCGATCGAGTTGACGCTGGTCGCCTCACCGGTCTGGGATGGCGGGACGCTCTCGATGATGGCGTTGGACATCGCGGCGAAGGCGAAGCCGATGCCGGCGCCGGTGAGCAGGCCGGAGGCGAGAACCTGCCAGATCGCGCCGTGGCCGATCGCGGGCAGCGCGAACGCGGCGACGACCAGGACCGTGCCGAGGATCATCGGCGGTTTCGGGCCGTACTTGCGGTTGAGGGCGCCGGCGACCGGGCCGAACAGCACCATCATGACGACCGTGGGCAGCAGGAACAGGCCCGCCTCGGTGACCGTCTTGCCGAACCCGTAGCCGGTCGCCGCGGGCAACTGCAGCAGGGTCGGGACCAGCAGGAACGTGCCGAACATCGCGAAGCCGAGGATGAGGGCGACCAGGTCGGTGGCCCAGACGCCACGGATGCGCATCAGCCTCATGTCGATCAGCGGCTCCTTGACCCGCAGTTCGACCAGGACGAAGACGACCAGGCCGGCCAGGCCCGTGGCGAGCAGGCCGACGGTCTTGAATTCGCCCCAGCCCCACGCCTGACCCTTGCTGATCGCCATCAGCAGCGCCACCAGCGACAGCGACAGGATGGTGGCGCCGAGCACGTCCAGCCTGCCGGGGGTGCGCACGGGCGACTCCCTCATGCCGAAGATCGCGCCGAGCAGCGCGATGACGACCAGGCCCAGCGGCAGCCAGAACAGCCAGTGCCAGGAGAGGTGCTCGACGATCGGGCCGGCGGCCACGATGCCGATGCCGGCGCCGACACCGAAGATCGCCGAGATCATGCCGACCGTGGTGGCGACCTTCTCGCGGGGCAACTCGTCGCGGACGATGCCGATCGACAGGGGCATCATCGCGCCGCCGGCGCCCTGCAGGATCCGGCCGAGGATCAGGACGGTCAGGTTGGTGGCGAGCGCGGAGACGACCGCGCCGACGGCCAGGAGGGCCAGGACGACGATCAGGATCTTGCGCTTGCCGACCATGTCGCCGAGGCGCCCGAGGATCGGCGTGAGGACCGACGCCGACAGCAGGTACGCCGTGACGATCCAGCTGACGTCGCTAGTCGAGACGTTCAGCTCGTGACCGATGGTGGACAGCGCGGGCGAGACCAGCGACTGCAGACAGGCGAAGGCCAGGCCGCCCAGCGCCAGGTAGAGGACGAGGAGACCGCCGCCCGTGCTCCGGCCCTGGGCCGGCGTGGACCCGGTCGCTTCGATGGTGGGGGTCATGGAGTCCTCGACGCTAGTAGTAAACGATTGCTGACTTATTATCGGCCTCGAAGAGTTGAAGTAAACGGTTGCTTACATCACATCGGGCGTCGCACCCCTGGGACCCGGGCGGCACACCGTCACCGGCGGCCGCGACGCGTCGTTGACCGAGGGTGAATCGGATCGGAATGGCCGCGGGACTGCTGGCTGCCGTGCTGTTGTCGGCGTCGCAGGTGGCGTGCGGCACCACTACGGCTAAGGCGTCCACGGACGTGGCGACGACGGCGGCGCGACTGGACGAGCTCCAGATCCAGATCACCGGCAAGGTCGAGGAGTTGCGGGCCGCGGAACTGCTCAACTACCACCGGGTCGAGGGTGGGATCGGGGAATGCATGCGGGAGGCCGGGCGCAAGTACGTGCCCGTACCCTATGTGAGCTTCTATGAGGGTTTCACGGACGCCGATCTCGGCTATGGGAACGGCCGAGCCACCGTGGTCGATTCGATGACCACGAAAGGTCGCCGGATCGTCCTCAACGAACTCGCCTCCGCCCGCCTGAAGCGGGCCGGTGCGGTGGACCGCAAGGTCATCGAGACGGACGTCGAGGTCCTCAACGGATGCGCGGCCCGGTTCGAGTCCCGCGGATACCACGACTTCGACCCGCCGGCCGGCGTCCGCGAACTGTCCGGGCTGGAGGATCTGCTGGAGCCGATCCACCAGGACCCGGCCGTGGTCACCGCGATGGGCGGCTATGCGGCCTGCATGAAGAAGCGGTACGGGTTCAAGGTCGACGACCGCAGCGACTTCCTCTTCAAGCCCCGGATCGCCGCGAAGGACGCGCCGCTTCCCGGCCAGCCGGCGAAACCGGCGTGGACCAAGGGCGTCGCCGCGATCGACAAGGTGTTCACCGCCGACGCCGAATGCCGCCGGCCGGCGTACGAAGCGGCCATGACCCTGCTCGCCGACCGCATCGAACCGTGGCGGAAGAAGAACCGCGACCGCCTCTTCGCCGTTCGCGCCGGCTGGCGCAAAGCCGTCGGCGACGCCAAGAAGATCCAGGAATGACGTCCTACTCCATGATGCGGTAGCCGGTGCCGGCCCTCTCGATCGCGGCCAGGTCGGCAGGGGTCAGGCCGCGGCCGGTGAACCGCTCCACCGCCAGCAGACCCTTCTCGTTGCGGTCGCCGACCTCGGCGAAATCGAGGCCGGTCAGCACCTCCGCCAGCTCCGGCGCCCACTGCTCGTGGCCCCACGGCTCGTGCATGGCCAGGAGACGGCCGGCCTCGGCGAAACTGAGCCGGGTCACGGCGTTGACGTTCCAGAACATGCTCGCCGCCCGCCCGTGGACCGAGGCCGCCTCCAGAACCGCCTGGTCCGTACCCCGATAGCCGTTGTCCTCGACCACCAGCACCGCCGTGCCGGCGTCGAGCACGGTGATCCACTGACCGTGGGAGCGCCGCAGGGAGAGGTAGCGCTGAATGTCACCGATCGCCTCCGGGCGCTCCGGGTCGGCGCCGAAGGCGACCAGCACCTCCCGGACGGTCGCGCCGGTGACGACGGTGACCGTCGCGGCCACCTGAAGCGGCCCGCGGCGGATCCACCGGTAGGCGTGCTCGGGTGGCCGGGCCGGTTCCGGCTCGCCGCGCAGCCGGTGCCCGAGCTGGTCGGAGCGCCGGAACACCGTCTCCGGCGCGGGCGGCGCCGCCCACACCACCAACTTGTAGCTCTCCAAAGCGGGGTCGTCGTCGTCGCGACCGCGGGCGTGCACCCGCACCCGGTAGTCGCCGGGCCACGGCGGAGTCTCCCGGCGGAGCCCGTGGCCGCTCGTGCCGGCCGGCGACATCACCGACGCCCGGCCCTCGGTGGCCCGCCAGCTGACCTCGACGATCTCCTCCCAGCCGGATTCCGCCTCGGCCGGCGCCTCCTCCAGAATCACCAGCTCGACCCGGACCGAGCCGGTCGCGGCCCCGGTACGCACGACGACCCCGCCACCGGGCGCGGCGGCCGGCCCGTCACCGTCGGCCGCGGCGGCCCGCCCGTCACCGTCGGCCACGGCGACCAGCCCGTTGCCGGAGAAGTCGGCCAGGCCGGGCAACTCGTGCTCGGCCAGCCCGAACCGGTGCCCCGCCACCGGCACCGAACTGTGCGAATGGCGCGGCAGAAGGTACTCCGCGCGGACCTTGGCGAGCAGCGCCGCGCTGTACGCCGCGGGCAACGGCGCCTCCAGCAGCAGCCGCGCCGCGAGACCGACGCCCAGGCCCACGGTCGCCGCGGCCCGGTCCACGATGACCGGCGGCCCGGCCTGGTGGACCACCGCGCCGGCGATCGCCACAGCCAGCGCGAGATGGGCGGTGCCGTGTGCGGCGGCGATCGACGGCTCGTCGGTCGCCGCCGTCTCGACCCTCAGCAGCGGCACGATCCCGGGGTGCGTCACGAGTTCGCGCACCAGGGCGCCGGTGCGATCGGCCAGTCCGGGGCGCAGCCGGTGCAGCAACGCGGCCTCGGACGTCGCCGCACTGTCGTGACCGCCGGCGGTCACCATCGCGAACCGGGCGGGCGACGGCTGGGGCAGACCCGACACCAGATCCGGGGCGCCGCTCCAGTCGTACCGGTCGATGGTCAGCTCCAGCGCGCCGAGCAGGCGCTCCACCGGAAGCGGGCCCAGCGCGCGCAGCGCGGTGAAGAAGTCCGGCTCGCCGTCGACCGGCGGCCTGGCCCGGCCGGCCGCCGTCTCCTCCGGGACGGCCAGCCTGCCCAGCAACCGTGCCGGCGCGGCCGGGATCCGCCGCGACAACACCGGCACGGCCGCCGTGACGAAATCCGCCAGGTCGGACAGGTCAGACATCAATGCTCCGGTCCCAGCCGGCGGGCAGGTCGCGGGAGATCGCCGGCCAGTCCGGGTCCGGCCGGAAGTCGCACCAGGTGCCGTCGAACGGGAACGCGGCGGCCTCGACGAGCTCGATGACCTCCTTGCCGGCTCGGCGGACCCGGTCCTCTTCATCGACCCAGTACGACTCCGGCATCGCCAGCCGGGCCACGAACTCGTCCTCGTCCTTCCACGCCCAGGAACGGTCCGGCTCGATCACCACGTCGAGATCCCAGTCCGAGGTGTCCAGGCCGGCCATGCCGTCGCCGCGCCACGACACCGACGGGGCCTCCAGGTTCGCGTACCACCGGTAGAAGCGGCCGTCGGGGCGGAAGAACCAGCGGATCGAGTAGTCCCGGCCGCGCGGGTGCCAGCTGAGCACGCCGTGGTCGATGGTGTGCGGGACCGGCACCCGCTCCGACGCCGACCACTCCGGCAGCGGGGTCTCCGTCATCCGGCGGCCGTCCGGCATGTCGAAATGCCAGCCCTGGGTGCCGGCGGGCGCCCACAGCACCACGGCGTCGCCGGTGTCCCGCACGACCTGCAACGGAAACACCATCCCGATCCGCCGGCGCTGCCAGTGGCGCAGGTGAACCGTCTCGGTGGGCACGAACACGACATCCCCGCTCGTCATGGCAGTGAATCTATCCAAGTGCCAGGCGGGCGCCGGAGAGGGTGAGGTACCAGGGCGACTCGGTGAAGCCGGGGCCGGTCTCCGGGCCGATGTAGGCGTCCAGATGCCGGGGGCCGCCCAGACCCGGCGTGAACTCGTCGGTGATCTCCCAGTCGGCGTCGCGCAGCGCGGCGCACACCGCGGCCGGTGGCGCGGACCCGTCGTCCTGGCGGCCGCAGCTCACGATGGTGAAGCGGGTGCCGCGGGGCAGCACGTCCGGATCGGTGGCGGCGGAGACGTACGGCACGAGTGAACCCCCGTCGCTGGTCCGCGGGGCCGTGTCGAGCCAGTAGCCGACGTCGTACGACCAGTTCAGGTACTTGCCGGAGATGGTCAGGCCGGTGCCCTCCTCACGAACCGCGTCGACGAAGCCGGACGGGTAGCTGCCCAGATCGTGGTCGCCGTTCGTGCAGTCGAGGCGGGGGCAGCCGGTCACCTGGACCGGTTCGCCGTCGTGGAACCGCTCGACGGCCGTGTAGTACACCGTTATCTCCCAGCCGTCGCTGGTCCGTACACCCGTGGTGGTGGTGAGGGCCCCGGCCGCCGGAGACGGTGACCGCGGCGCGGACGGCGACAGCACCGGCGAGGGCGAGGGCGATGCCGTCGGGGACGGCGGCGGCGCCGAGGGGGCCGGGGCGGGCGGCTCCGTGCCGCAGCCCGCCGCGGCGGCGATCACGATGGCGAGAACCAGCCCGGTACGCACGTGCTGAGCATGTCAAGGCCGAGGGCGCGAGTCCGGCTGTTCCGGCGGCGGGCACACGTAGAGCCGGCAGGTGCTGATCGGGTGGAAACCGGACCGGAGCAGGATGGGCGCGCTGTAGGAGGAGGCGTCGACCTGCAGCAGCCGCACCCCACGGGAGTGCGCCTCCCGCGCCCGGGCGGCGATCATGGCGCGATAGATGCCGCGGCCCCGCCACGCCGGCAGCGTCGTCCCGCCGAGGAGCCCGGCGAACTCGGTCCCGGCGTGAAAGATCGTCCAGGCGGTGCAGGCCAGCTCGTCGCCGGCCTCGGCGACCAGCACCATGATGTGATCGGGGTCGGCGGTCAGCCGGCCGATGAGCTCCTCCGCGAGCCAGGAGCAGTCGAAACCCCAGACCTCGGTCTGCTGGGCGGCGATGCGGCGCATGTCCGCGGGTTCGGTGGTCCGCCGCAGAGTCACACCGTCGGGCAGGACCGGCTCCGCGGCGATCTCCTCGGCGAACCCGACGAACACCGTGGTCGGCTGCTCGGGTTCGAAGCCGGCCGCTACCAGGCGATCGGAGAGGTCGGCCGGCAGGTCGTGGCTGCGGACCTTCCACTCGACGCCCTGCCCACGGGCGGCGAAATAGTCACGCTGGCGGGCGATCAGACGGTCCAGTTCGGCGCCGGTCAGGCCAACGTCACGCGGTCCCCGGATCCGGCCCACAGGGTTGCCGACGATGCGCACGACCGGCCCGTCCCGCTCGAAGGTGACGCCGGCCGGAGGGATGGCGGCCGGCATGCGCATCTGCTCGTCGTAGACGGCCAGGAGGCCCGCGATATCGACCATGACCACATCCTGGCGTACGGGGGGCGCCGAGCGCGACTCGACGATGTCTGACAAACGTCATACGCTGGGCTCGTGGGGTACGAATGGCTGACCGAGGCGTTGGCGCGACTGCGTGAGATCGAATCGCCGGAGGTCACCCAAGTGCTCTCGGCCGAGCGGCGCCTGCCGCTGGCCGCGGAGAGCGCCGGGGTGCATTTCCTGACGATCAGCGGGCGCACCGCGGCGGGGCGGCCACTCGTCGTCGCGGTCCGGCTGCTCGGCGGGCACCGGCAGCAGATCATCGGCGCCCGCGAGATGACCCCTGAGGAACTGGTCCGGTTCAAGGCATGGGAGGCGTCATGAGCAGCCAGTACACCGACGATCAAGTTTCGGCGGCCGCTGCGGCGTTCGCCGCGGGCGACGTCACCTATCACGAGGGTGTCCGGGTGCAGTTGCCGCCGGCGCCCGAGACGGAGCCGATGGTGCCCCTCGGGATCCGGGTGCCCCCGGCGCTGGCCCAGCGGGTCCGGGCCGCCGCCGAGCAGGCCGGCATTCCGTACTCGCAACTGATCCGTGAGTGGATCGAGCTGGGCCTCACCGACATGGCCGGTGACCTGACGGTGTCGGTGGCGGTGCTGCGCCGAGCCATAGCCCACGCCGCCCAGACCGGTCACGCCGTCTGACGGCGACCGGGCCGGCGGCCGGGTCAGGGGTCGGCCACCGGGTTCGATGCGGCCACCGGGACCGCGGCCAGGCGCGGCCAGCGCCGCTGGACCGCCGAGCGCATGGCGCCGGTCAGCGCGGCGACCCCGGCCAGACGGTCGTGGCGGGCGCAGGTCGACGAAGCGGATGCCACCGGGGGTGACCACGGCATTGTCCGGACACGGGTCACCGTGCAGCAGGCAATCAGCGGGCCCGGCCGCGAGCCGGTCGACGACCGCGCCCAACCCGGCCTCCGCGGACGCCGGAACAGCGACCCCGAGCCGCCCCGCCAGCCGGAGGAACGCCGCCGCATCGCCGGAGCCGGGGCCCTGGAACGCCGGTATCCCGGCGGCGGCGGGAACGGGAACGCTGTGCAGCCGGGCCAGAGCGGTCGCGAACTCCACCGGCCACGACCGCGCGGTCGTCCGGCCGGCGCGGAGATATTCCAGGACCAGCACACGTTGCGCCGGATCGGTCGCCAGCAACCCGGCGGCCGGCCGCGGCGTGACCCGTTCGGCGAGGCGCAGCGCGGCCACCTCGGTCCGGTATCTCTCGTCGGCGTCCGGCCCGCCGACGATCCGCTTCACGATGGCGGGCGTCCCGTCGAACTCCACCAGGCTCACGTCGGAACGCGGGCTGCTGTCCAGCCGCCGGATGAGGACCGGCGTTCCCAACTCGCCGCGGATCGCCTCGGGCATCCCCGCCACCCCGCCGGTGTTCACCGCCTCAGCCCGCCCCGCCCCAGGCCCCGGCGTCCTCCTCGAGGCGCCGGCGTCGCTCGGCGAGCCGGGTGGCCTCGGCCGCTCGCGCCCGCAACGTCACCTCCCAGGCCCACGCTTCCGGGGCCGGCCGCCGCGGGCCGGTCACGCCGTCGAGCAGGTGATCCCAGATCAGGCCGAGCAGGACCGCCTGCCGGCACGGCACTCCCTCGTGGCGCACGGTCACCTCGGCGCCGCCGTCACCGGGCCCGACCAGAAACCGGACCGGGCTCGTCGCCTCGTCCGGCAGCGTCGTCACCGGATAGGGGGAGATCGGCTGTGCCGCCGTGGCCCACTCCCAGGTGAGCGCGGCCGGTTCCGCACCGGTGGGGGGACTGTCGGCCGGCCGTAGCCGGATCTCCAGATCACCGGCCGGGATCACACCGGCCAGGCACTCCGGCAGGACCCGCGCGACCGCCGCCGGGAGCGTCCGGGAACGGACCACCGTCACCCGGGCGCCGGGGGCGTCGTCGCGGCGCTGCTCCCGATCGCGGCACTGTTCCAGCAGGCGCCGCATCGCCCATTCGGCCGCCTTGCCGGGTTCCTGGCGCCAGTCGCCCCGGGAGCCGTCGGTCCACAGCGAAAGCCGGCCGGTCTCCTCGGTCACCGGCCACACGTGCAGTTCGTGCTGCTCCGGCGGGTCGTCGTCCTCCCGGACGCTCTCGTGGATCCGGTTGCGGGCGTACGCCCGCAACCGGATCAGGCCGTCACCCGGCACCGGGACGCCGGTGAGCCCGTCGCGGTGGCCGCCCAGCAACCCGATCACGGTGAGCCGGCCGGCGGGGCACCACAGCGTCGTCTCGGCGGCCGCGTCCCAGGCGTCATCGTCGTCCAGGGGCGGCTCCGACCCGTACGCCCGGATCTGAATCTCGATGTCCCCGGTGTGCACCCCGGTGAAGCCGGTGCACCCGGCCGGCCCGCCGACGTGCAGCAGGTCGTCGCCGACCGTGTAGATCTCCAGCCATTCACCCTCGGCGGCCGAGCAGATCTGGTACTGCGAGTAGCTGACGAACTGCCGCACGAACCCGGTCATCCGTGCACTGTAGAGCGTCACCGGCAGCCGCCGGGGCCGGTGGAGGCCGGTGACACCCCGGTCCGTCGTCACCGGCTGCGTCTGGCGGGAGCGCCGAGGTGACGGCCGCGGACCCCGTCGGACCAGAGGTGGTTCCCGGGCGCCCACCTCGGATGCCTACGCTGTCCAGCATGAGCGAACCGGATCAGGGGCGATGGTTCGAGCCGCTGCGCGCGATCCTGGACCGCTCGCATCTGTGGACCCCGGACGACGTCACACGATCGGTCAACGCCGCCCTCGCCGGGTTGGGCATGCGCGTGCGGATCTGGCTGATCGACTACGAGCAGGTGCTGTTGCGCGCTCTGCCCGAACCCGGCCGGGAGACCCCGGAACCGGTGCCGATTGACGGCTCCCTGGCCGGGCGCGCCTTCTCCCGGGTGGTCTCGGTGCCGGCCGGCGAGGACGGGCGCCGCCGGTGGTGGGTGCCGATGGTGGACGGCACCGACCGTCTCGGCGTGATCGAGTTCGCGACGCCCGCCGACGCCGACGGCGACGAGCGGCTCGTGCGGAACTGCGAGATGATCACCGGGCTCATCGGGCACCTGATCGCCACCATCACCCAGCGCGGCGACGCTCTGGAAACGGCGCGCAGGTCCCGCCCGATGTCCCCGGCCTCGGAGTTGTTGTGGCGCCTGTTGCCGCCGCTGACCGCCAGCACCGACCGTGTCGTCACGAGCGCCGTCCTGGAGCCGAGCTACGAGGTCGGCGGAGACGGCTTCGACTACAGCATCGACGACACGACAGCGAGCCTGCTCATCCTGGACGCGGTGGGACACGGGCTGCGGGCCGGGCTGGCGTGTGCCGTCACGCTGGCGGCGGTCCGGGCCGCCCGGCTCGCCGGCGGTGGGCTGTACGAACAGGCCCGCGCCGCCGACGCGGCTCTGCTGGAGCAGTTCCCGGACAGCCGATTCGCCACCGCGGTGCTCGCCGAGCTGGATCTGGGCTCCGGCCGGCTGCGATACATCAACGCCGGGCATCCGGCGCCGCTGCTGCTGCGCGGTGGCCGGCTGGTGCGGGAGCTGTCGGCCGGCCGGCGGATGCCTCTGGGCCTCGACGATGCCGCCGTCGAGATCGCTGAGGAGACCCTGGAACCGGAGGACCGGCTGCTGTTCTACACCGACGGGGTGACCGAGGCCCGCGCCCGTGACGGCGACCGGTTCGGCCTATCCCGTCTCGTCGACCTGGTCCGGCAGCACGAGGCCGCCGGACTGCCGGCGCCGGAGACCCTTCGCCGCCTCGCGCACGCCGTACTGGATCATCAGGTGGGACCGCCGGCCGACGACGCCACCCTGATGCTGGTGCAGTGGTCCACGCCTGCGGCATTGAACACAGTCCCCGGCGCGGGGACGACGACGCGAGAGGACCAGGACGGCTGATGATGGACCCATTCCTCACGGTCACCACCACCATCGTGGGGGAGCGTGCCACGGTGCTGTCGGCCACCGGCGAGATCGACGGGGACAGCCGGAAGATCCTCGGCGAGGCCGCCGACGCGGCGATCGCGGCCGGTCAGCACCGGCTCGTGATCGACCTGACGGGGGTGACGTTCTGCGACTCCGGCGGGCTGAGCCTGTTCGTGGAACTCCACCGGAGGATCACCGCCCTCGGCGGGGAGTTGCGGCTGGCGGGCCTGCGGGAGATGGTCGCCACGGTCGTCCGGGCCACCAACCTCGACCGGCTGCTGCTGCTGTATCCGACCGTGGACGAGGCGGTGGAGGCGTCCCGGCATGCCGGTTGAACGTCCGCCGCTCCGATTGGTCTCCTCGCACGGGAGAGTCCTGCCGCTGACCCCTCAGCCGTAGCCCGACAGGTCATCGGCCGTCGGTAGCACGTCTGAGCGACGCCTGGACATGGACGAGGGCCCCGGCGTGAAACACCGGGGCCCGGGTTGTGGGTCGATAACACCATTTACCGACAGGTTCGTCGGCTTGCCTTGTCCGCGCCCGCCGTCTTTGACGGCTCAGGGCGCGAGGATCGCGAATTCTTGACCGGTGACCACCTCTCGTTCGATGGAAACTGCGGTGTCCGCGCCAGAGTGTGAACAGTGCCCTGGCAGCGGGCGATCCAACGGTGTCCTGCCCTCCCTTTCCTCTGCTTGCTGTGCTGACTGCCGGTGCCGGAGCCCCCATCCGATTCCATGGCCCCGCGCACGTGCGGCGGACTTGCCTGTCAGGCACGGCCCCGAGAACAACATTGGCCCTGCCTGCTTCACTTCTCTGCGCCAGCCGTGAGGCCGAGCGAGCCACGACATCTTTCCGGGCCCTGCTTGACGCTCGGCGTCGGTCGTGCGTCTTTCGTGGATCTCCGTTAGCTTGGATTTCCGCTGGCGACAACAAGAACACTAGCCAGACCAAAACAAAATGTCTAGTACGTCGGGCATAGATTTTCTGGTAGGTCACCCGAGGTTTCGGACTGTGTCGATGGCGCTACCGGCCGCGACCCCCGGTCGGGCCGCCTGGCGGGCGACGGGCCGGGCCGCCCGAGGGGTCTTCCGGCGCGTCTTCCGGCGGATGATCCACTCCGCGGCCACGGCGTTGATCAGCCAGGCGGCGGCCATGGTGGCGGTCCGGCTGGCCGGGGTGAACGAACCGGCCGCGGCCATCCAGACGGCCGAGGTGAAGAACTGCGTGCCCGCGCCCATGCCGATCGCATAGCCACGGATCATCCACGCCCGGTGCGCGGGGAAGTCACGGCGCCGGATCGCGGTGAAACCGAGGATCAGCGACACCACCATGTACGCCACCACGACCACCCGGACGCCGGACAGCACGACACTGTCGACCTCGGCGGGCGGCAGGAACAGGGTCAGCCACAGGCCGGTCACCGCCGCGACCAGCCCGCACGGGACCAGGATCCGCCCGGCGACGCGATGCCAGCGGCGGTGGCGACGGCGGAAGGACGGCGCGAACTGGAAGGCGCCGACCACACCGAAGACGATCACGCTGACGATGTGTACCGCCAGCGCCACCGGCGACTGGACGACCCGGTCGCCGTCCGGCAGCACCGCGGCGGCGCCGGCCATCTCGGTCAGGCGCAGCGTGCCGGCCGCCGACGGGACGAGGGTGAGCACCAGCAGCCCGGCCGGGATCAGCCAGTTCGAGGAGAACTTCATGACGTCGATGCTCGCGGTCGGCGAGCCCGGACTCATCGGAGCAGGGGCCGCTGTCGTACCGGCCGAAAGTGGGGGAGAGCGGCCGTACTTCAGGCCAATCCGGTGGGCGGTGCGTGCTGCGTACGATCGGGTCGTGCATGAACCGCTCCGGTCGCTGTGGGCCGAACCCCGTCCACCCGGCCCGCCGAAGCGGGTCCGGCGGGACTGGGCGCTGGTCGCCGTGCTGACGCCGGGCGTGCTGGCCGAAGGCCTGCTGCGGCCCGACGTGCCGGCCCGCGCCGTCACGGTGGCCATGCTGCTGGCGCTGATCCCGGCGCTGCTGTGGCGCCGCACCCGGCCGCTGCTCATGGTCGCGATCGCCTTCACCGTCACCGCGCTGGTCCCGCTGTTCACCGGTCACCAGAACGAGCTGGTCAGCAGCGCGTTCCTCCTGCTTCTGCCGTTCGCGCTGGTCCGCTGGGGTTCCGGCCGGGAGATCGCCGCCGGCGCGGCGCTGATCGGAGTCAAGATCGGACTGTCGGCGGCCGGTTCGCTGAGCCTCACCGACGCGGTCGCCGGCTTCGTGGTGATGGTCGCGGTGTTCGCCCTGGCCGCCGCCGTGCGGTACCGCGCCCGCCTCCGGGCCCGCGAGCTCGATCAGGTGGCCCTGCTGGAGCGCGAGCGGCTCGCCCGCGATCTGCACGACACGGTCGCCCATCACGTGTCGGCGATGGCGATCCGCGCCCAGGCCGGGATCGCGGTCGCCCGGACCCAGCCGGACGGCGCGGTCGACGCGCTGCGCGTGATCGAGGCCGAGGCGGTGCGCGCGCTCAGCGAGATGCGCACCATGGTTCGTGCCCTGCGCGGCAGCGAGCCCGCCGAGCTGGCGCCGAACCCCGCCATCCCCGACGTCGCCCGGCTGGCCGGCCACTCGCCGGACGGGCCGCACGTCGACGTCGAACTGGCCGGCGACCTCGACGGCATCCCGCCGACGGTCGGCACCGCGATCTACCGGCTCGCTCAGGAGTCGGTCACGAACGCGCAGCGGCACGCCCGGCACGCCACCCGTATCTCGGTCACCGTCGCCGCCGACGCGACCATGGTCCGGCTCCGGGTGAGCGACGACGGCGACGGCGGCACCAGGTGGTCCGACGGCTCCGGGCGGTCCGGAGGCTTCGGGATCGCCGGCATGCGGGAACGCGCGGGCCTGCTCGGTGGCACCTGCGAGGCCGGCCCGAACCCGGGGCGCGGCTGGACCGTCACCGCTGCTCTGCCGCGTGCCGCCGCATGACGATCCGGGTGCTGGTCGCCGACGACCAGGAGATCGTCCGGACCGGGCTGACGATGATCCTCAACGCCGAGCCGGACCTCGAAGTCGTGGGCCAGGCCGCCGACGGGCTGGAGGCGGTGGCGCTGGCCGGGCGGCTGCGGCCGGACGTGTGCCTGTTCGACATCAGGATGCCGGGCGTGGACGGCATCGAGGCGACCCGCCGGCTCGCCGGGCCCACGGTCGCCGACCCCCTCGCGGTCGTCGTGATCACCACGTTCGACCTCGACGAGTACGTGTACGCGGCTCTGCGTGCCGGGGCCCGCGGGTTCCTGCTCAAGGACGCCGGATCAGCCCTGCTCGGCCAGGCCATGCGGGCCGCCGCCGGCGGTGACGCGCTGATCGCCCCGAGCGTGACCACCCGGCTGCTGAAGGCGTTCGCCGACGCGGGCCCCTCCGCACCGGGCCGTCAGCCGATCGACCCGCTGACCGGCCGGGAGGAGCAGGTGCTGGTCGCGGTGGCCCGGGGCCGCACGAACACCGAGATCGCCGCCGATCTACACATCAGCCTGAGTACGGTGAAGACGCACATCGCGAGCCTGATGGCCAAACTCGGGGCCCGCAACCGGGTCGAGATCGCGATGTGGGCGTACGAGACGAACCGTGTCCGTTTTCCCTGACGCTGGCGTCCGTCTTCTGCGAGAAGCGGCCGAGGCCGGGGATCAGCTGCCGGAGTTGGCGCGGATCCAGCCGTAGGCGACGGCGACCACGATCAGCCCGAGCACCGCGCCGAAGCGGATCAGCGCGAACGTGGCGCTGAACGCCTTCTTGCGGGCCCCGGGCAGGTCGGTGTTCGCCTTCTTCCAGCCGGCCCGCGCGCCTTTGCTGCCGTCGATCAGACGAGCCAGCCGCATCCCGATGAAGAGCGCGATGATCGCGCCGAGGATGAACCCGCCCACCCACGCCTCCTTCAGAGCCGGATCCAGCCTTCCGGGAGCTTTCCGAGCCGGATCCAGCCTTCCGGGAGTGACGGTGGGTGTCAATGCGTCGATGTGGTCGTTGTCCGGTCAGCCGTCCTCGTCATGCCGCCCACCGCCGACGCCGCTCCTGGGATAGTGGACCGGCGCCGCTACCGTCGGGTGCGGCGTGAAGGGGGCGCGGACATGCAACCGCACGACGCGAGCGTGAGGTCACGCGAGGTCTGGGACAGACTGGCCGGCCGCTACGACCGGGACATCCGGTTCCTCGAGGCGAAACTGTTCACCGGAGGCCGCGAGTGGGTCTGTTCGAGGGCCGCCGGCGATGTTCTCGAAGTGGCCGTCGGCACCGGCCGTAACCTCGACTTCTACCCCGGTGACGTGCGGCTGACCGGTCTCGAGCTGTCGCCGGCGATGCTCGCCGTCGCACGCCGGCGCGCCGCCGGACTCGGCCGTCCCATCGCGCTGCACGAGGGTGATGCGCAGGCTCTGCCGTACCGGGACGCGTCGTTCGACACCGTGGTCTGCGTCCTGTCGCTGTGTGCCATCACCGACGCCGGCGTCGCGCTGGCCGAGATGCGCCGGGTGCTGCGCCCCGGTGGCCGGCTCCTGCTGCTCGACCATGTCGCGGGCACCCGGGCGGCCGTCCGGGCGGTGCAGTGGCTCGCCGAGCGTGTCACCCTGCCCTTGCAGGGCGAGCACCTGACCCGGCGCACCCTGCCGATGGTGCGGGCCGCCGGGTTCGACGTCGTCGAACAGGAGCGGCTCAAGGCCGGGATCGTCCAGCGGATCCACGCCCGCAAGCCCGCCGGCTGACCTGGCGGGTGACGGCGCTGCGGACGGTCTCTCCGAGCCGCCGACCGGCGGCTCCCTAGTCGACGCCCAGCGGAGAGGTCTCCCCGTAGAGCAGCCGGGTCAGATAGACGACCGAGGGTGCGGGGCGGACGAATTCGCAACTGACCGCATGGCCGATCGCATACTGCTGTGTGCCGAGCAGAACGCGGAGGCCGGCGAGATCGCAGAACTCGACCCGGGCGAGATCGATCACGACATGCTGCGCCGCATGGGCATTGATCAGATCGCGGAGCCGGGTCTGGAGAGACCGCGCGTTGGCGGCGTGAATCTCCCCCGTCAGACCGATCGTGACGCGGTTCCGGTCCTCCCGCACCGTCAGGGAGGCGGCGCCGCCCGACCAAGCCGCCGCATCGGAGACCCACACGCCGTCCAAGTTCACGCCTGGTGTCTCCGTGGCGACGTCCTCGTCGGCCCGGCGCTGTGGGTGGCTGCCCTCGGCCACGCTACGAACGCCCTCGCCGGCGTCATGGCCGACGGGAAATGGGCGGTGGAACTCCTGCGGCCCCGAGTTCGTCATGGACGACAACCCGGCGGCGGCCCGTCCCCATCTCCCGTCGGACGAGTAATCACTCGGCAGCCTTACGGTGCGATCGCCGAACACAGCGGGGCTCCTCTCCAACGCAGTCCCAAGGTCCTTTCGGCACCAACGGACCTACTCTCCCCACCGATCCCGGCTCCACACCACGGTAGAAATACGGAGGTCTGTACGGAACTTTCACGCCAGGCTCGTACTGACCCTTACGAGTGGATGTGTTGACGGCGTGGAGCGGGCCGAGTGGGATGGAGACGCGGCGCGGTAGCCGGTGCCCCCCGCCGCAGCGGTCCCACAGCCGGACGCCGGCGAGGGCCCACCGTGACGAGCCGATCGTCGCAACGGATCGCACCCGGGTACCCCCATGTCCACGGCTGTCGCGAGGCCGTTGGCGTCTCCACGGCCCTGCACCGGCACCGCGGAGTCTGACCGAACAGGAACAGGTGATCGCCATGGGCGCCGCCGCATCAGCGCGACCGGGCCGCGGGATCGACAGGACATCGCCGTGACGCCCGCCGGGCTGAGGATCGCCGATGTGACGGTGCGCTTCGGCGCCCGGGTGGCCGTCGACGGAATCGACCTCGCTGTCGGCCCCGGCGAGGCGGTCGGGTTGATCGGCGGTTCCGGATCCGGCAAGACGACGATCGCGCTCGCCGTGCTCGGACTGCTGCCGGCCGGTGCCCGGGTCACCGGAAGCATCACCGTGGCGGGCGTGGAGGTGGTCGGCGCGGACGATCGTGATCTTCGGCGGCTGCGCGGGCGCCAGGTGTCGTTCGTCGGCCAGGACGCGCTCACCGCGCTGCACCCGTTGATGACGGTCGGCCGGCAGGTGTCGATTCCGTTGCGGCGGCACCTCGGTCTGTCCGGCCGGGCGCTGACCATGGCGGCGGTCGCGTTGCTGGAACGGGTGGATCTGCCCGTGCGCGTCCTGCGGGCGTACCCGGCGCAGCTGTCGGGTGGCCAGCGGCAACGGGTGGCGATCGTGTTCGCGATGGCGTGCCGGCCGGCGCTGCTGATCGTCGACGAGCCCACCAGCGCGCTCGACACGACGACGCAGGCCGGTGTTCTGGAGCTGCTGCGCACACGGCACCACACCTCCCTGCTGTTGATCAGCCATGACATCGCGGTGGTGAGTCAGGTGTGCGCACGGCTGGTGGTCGTGCGACAGGGCCGGGTGGTGGAACAGGGGAACACCACCCGGGTGCTGGCCAGGCCCACCCACGCGTACACCCGTGAGCTGGTGGCGGCGGCTCAGGCGCTGAGCGGCGGGACGGGCGCACCGTGACCCTGCTGACCGCTGCCGGAGTGACCAAACGGTATCCGGCGGCCCGGCGGCACCCGCTCGGGCGGCGGCCGGTCCGTACCGTGCTGGACGCGGTGGACCTGGCGGTGTCGGCGGGGGAGCGGCTCGGCATCGTGGGCGGTTCCGGCGCCGGCAAGTCGACGCTGCTGCGACTGCTGCTCGCGGTCGAGGCCCCGGACGCCGGCGAGGTGCGGTTCCGGGGACGGCTCCTGCGCCCCGCCGCGCCGGGACGGCTGCGATGGTTCCGCCGCGAGGTGCAGTTCGTGGCGCAGGACCCGTACGCGGCGTTCAGCCCGCGAATGACCGTCCGCGACGTCGTCAGCGAGCCGCTGCGCTGCCTGCGCGTTCCGGGAGACCATCCGCGCCGGATCGACGAGTCGCTCCGCGCGGTGCAGCTCGACCCGGCGCTGGCCTCGCGTCTGCCCTCGACCCTCTCCGGCGGGCAACGCCAGCGACTCGCGCTCGCCCGCGCGCTCGCGCCCCGGCCGGCCGTGCTGGTCGCGGACGAGCCGATCAGCGCGCTCGACGCTCCGGTCCGGGTGGCGGTGCTGGACCTGCTCCGCGAGGTCACCGTCGCCACGGGCAGCGCGCTGGTCCTGGTGGCCCACGATCTCGCGGCGGTGCGGCGCGCCTGCACCCGGGTGGTGGTGCTCGACCAGGGGCGAGTCGTCGAGTCCGGCCCGGTGGACCAGGTGTTCCGGACGCCCCGGTCGGCAGCCGCCCGGAATCTGATCGAGGCCATACCGAGGTTGCCCAGCGGGGTCACCCGATGAGGTCGTCCTGCCGGCGAGCCGCCGGACGAGTACTGGCGGCGGCCGTCACCGTATTGATGATCAGTACCTCGGCCGCCTGCTTCACCTCGGAACCGGGGCCCGATCACCACGGCGACCGCCGGTTACGCGTGGGCCTCGCGGGTCCGCCCCACCGGCAGTTGTCACCGTTCTCCCAGGACGCGTGGCGGGGCGCCCAACTCGGCGCGTCGGAGACACTCGTCAACATCGACCAGGCCGGCGACGTCACCCCGGGTCTGGCCGAGAGCTGGTCACACGTCGATGCGACCACCGTCCGGCTGAAACTGCGCGGTGGCGTCAGCTTCCACGACGGCACTGCGCTGACCCCGGCGCACGCCGCGCACTCCCTCGCTCGTGCCATCGCGGCGAAACCCGTGCTCAGAGCGCTCGTGGGGGTCGCGTTGACGGCCACCGCGGTGGGCGGCGACACGCTGGAGCTACGCACCGCGAGACCGGACCCGGTGCTGCTGCACCGGCTCGCTTCGCCGCAGCTGGTCATTCTCGCCCCGAAGGCGTACGCGCGCGACCCGGGCTCCCCCGACCCCGTCGGCGCCGGGACGGGGCCGTACCGGTTTACCTCCCTGCAGGGCACCTCGGCCGCGACGCTGGAGCGCAACGACGATTACTGGGGTGGCCGGCCGGCGCTCGCCGGTGTGGACGTGCGTTTCCTGCCGGAGGGTTCGGCCCGCGTCGGCGCGCTGCGTTCCGGTGAGGTCGACGTGGTCAACCAGGTACCGATCGCGCAACTGCCCCAACTCGGCGACCTGCGCCTGATCGAGGTGCCGCTTCCCCGCACGATCAGCCTGTATCTGGTCACGGCCGGGGGCCGGACGTTCGCCGATCCGGGGCTGCGCGCGGCCGTCCGCGCGGCGGCCGACCAGACGATGATCGCGAAGGGCGTGTTCGAGGGGCGCGCCGATCCGGCCGTCGGGCTCTTCGGGCCGGCGTCGGTGTGGGCGGCCGGCGACCGCGCCGCCGCGCGGGCCACGGCACCGCCGCCGGCCACGCCGGGGGACCCCTCCGGCCGGAAGATCACCCTGGCCACCTACCCCGACAAGCCCGAGTTGCCGGAGGCCGCTTCGGTGCTGGCCGCCACGCTGACCGCCCGGGGTTTCGTGGTGGAGACGGTCGTGCGCGACTACCTCACGATCGAGCCGGAAGTGCTGGCCGGCCGCTTCGACGCGGTCATCCTCTCCCGCTCCTACCTGCTCGACGTCAACGACCCCATCGCCTTCCTCGCCTCGGACTACAGCTGCGCGGGCAGCTACAACCTGGCACGGTTCTGCGATCCCGGCTTCGATTCCCGCCTCGCCGTGGCGGACGGCCGCACCGACCTGCCCTCCCGCCACACGGCCGCGCTGGCGCTCGAGGCAGAGCTGGTCAACCGCGCGGTGGTCGTGCCGCTGGTGCATGACCGGGCCAGGCTGGCCGCCGCCGCCGGCGTCACCGGCCTGGCCACGGACCCGTATGAGCGAACGCTGGTCACCGTCCGCACCTCCTTGCGATGACCGGCCGGCCTCACCGGCTCGGGAGAGTCGGGGCGCTCGCCTGCGCGGTCGGCGCTCTGACCGTGGTCGTCGCCGCGCTGCCCTGGCTGCGGGGTGACGACCCGGCCCGGTCGGTGCTCCGCGCGCGGCTGGAGGACCGTGAGATCGACCCGGCCGCGCTCGCGGCCGTCCGGTCCGAACTCCACCTCGCCGGCAACCCGCTCCAGGGAGCCGCGGACTGGCTGATCGCCGCCGCCCGGGGTGACTTCGGCACCTCCTGGGTGGCGGGCGTGCCGGTACGTGACCTGCTGCTCCCCGCCGCCGGCGCGTCCGCCAGCCTGGCCGCCGCCGCCTCAGTGGTGGCGGTGGTGGTCGGGGTGGCCCTGGTCGCTCCGGTCGCCTGGGCTCTGTCCGGCGAGCGCCGATCGCCGGGCCGCTGCGCACGTGGGGTGCGCGTCGCCGGGGCGGTCGTCGCCGCGTTGTCGGAGGTCGCCTTGGCCGCTGCCCTGCTCATACTCGTCGGGGTGCGCTGGCGGCTCGTCCCGGTGGCCGGCTGGTTCGGCCCCTCCTACATGCTGCTGCCGGCCCTGGCCCTCGGCGTGCCCACCGGAGGGTTGTTCGCCCGGCTGGTCGTGATAGCCGCCGATGTCACCGCCGAAGAGCCCTGGGTGCGGACCTGGCGGGCGGTCGGCTGTGGTCGGATCACCCTCACTGCCGGAATCGTCCGCCGGGCGGTGACCGTCGCCGTCCCCCAGGTGGCGGTCCTGTTCGCCGGGCTGCTCGGCGGAGCGGTCGTCGTCGAGCAGATGTTCGCCGTTCCGGGTCTCGGGCGGCTCTCGCTACAGGCGGCGCTCGCCCAGGACCTTCCCGTCGTCCAGGGCTGCGTGCTGACGCTGGTGCTGGCCGGCACGGCGGCCGGGGCGTCGGGCATCGTGGCGCAGCGCGTGATGCTCGGGGCGGCGGGCGCCGCCGCGACGCTGGTGCCCGCGGCACCGGCACGTTCCCTTCGGCCGCGCAGGCGGACACCGCTGGTGATGGCCGCCGTGCTGACCGCCCCGATCCTGGCCGGACTGCTCCGCGATCCGCACGGGGTCCGGCTGGAACAGCGGCTGAGCGTGCCGTCCTGGGCATATCCGCTGGGCACCGACCCCGTCGGGCGCGACGTCCTCGCCCGCTTCGGCCACGGCGCCGTGCTCACCATCGGCCTGGCGGCGGCCGTGACCGCCGCGGGCCTGCTCGTCGGCCTGGTCGTCGGCCTGCGGGGATCAGCCGCCCGGGTCGGCGTCGTGGACATCCTCAACGCGCTGCCCTTCGTCCTGATCGGCCTGACCATCGCGGCCGTTCTCGGACCGGGACTGGTCAGCGCCGCGATCTCAGCAGCGCTGGTGGCCTGCGTACCCATCGTCGTCCACACCCGCAGCCTCGCCGCGGAGGTCCGGGCCAGTGGCTACCACCAGGCGGCGGTCCTCGCCGGCGCCGGCGCCGGCTGGATCCTTCGTCGCCACCTGCTTCCCGCGGTGATCGGACCGGTCCTGGCGTACGCGGTGACCCGGGTCCCCTCGACCGCTCTGGCCATCGCCGCGCTGGGGTTCCTCGGCATCGGCGCGGGCCACGACACACCGGAGTGGGGCGCGGAACTCTCCGTGGCCCTCGACTACCTGGAACGCGCGCCCACCTTGGCGGCCGCACCGGTTCTCGGCCTCATCCTCCTCGGCGTCCTGGCCGGATTCGCCCCGGCGGAACTCGGCCAGCGGCCGGCGGACTGAGAGCCGGGACCCCCGACCGGCGCCGGGGCGGCTGGTCACGGCCGCTGGCCGTCGGAATGTTGCGCCCTGATCCAGGCCGCTACTCGGCTCCGGCTGGTGACCCCGAGTTTGGCGAAGATGTTCTCGACGTGGCTTTCGGCGGTGCGCTGGGAGATGACCAGCTTGTCGGCGATCTGCCGGTTGGACAGGCCCTCGGTGACGAGGGCGGCGACCTGTTGTTCGCGGCGGGTCAGCCGGATCGGCGCACCCTCCCGCGGCGCCGGCGCGGACTGCCGCGGCTCTTCGAGAGCGAAGGCGAGGATGTCGTCGTACGACAGCGTCCGCCCGTAGTGGACGGCGTCGGCGAAGGCGGCGTCGCCGAGAGCGGCCCGGAGCCGCCCTTCGCAGTCGTCGTGATGGCCGACCAGATGCAGGTAGGAGGTGATGGGCGTGCCGATCTCGGTCCAGAGCGCGCCACCGGCGCCCAGCAGGGCCGCGGCGCGCCGGTGGCGCCCCTCGTCCGCCGTGAT
The DNA here is from genome assembly GCF_030009775.1 of Actinoplanes sandaracinus. GTDB lineage: Bacteria > Actinomycetota > Actinomycetes > Mycobacteriales > Micromonosporaceae > Actinoplanes > Actinoplanes sandaracinus. The sequence goes on from NZ_JASCTH010000021.1 coordinate 81,801, forward strand.
CCAAGCCAGCACCTCCAGGCACTGGGCGGTGGTGTAACGGTCGTGCGATGCCCGGGGCCGCTTGAGTCGCAGCGCCTGCACCACCTGCGTGGCGGCCTGCTGAAGGTCTCCCCGCCGCCAGGAGATGAGCCCGCCCACCCACAGCGCGATGGACCGGTGGAAACCCGCGCTCCGGGACTCGACGATCGTCAGCATCTCCCGCTGGGCGGCGACGGCCCGCTCGTGGTCCCCGGCCAGCCCGGCGGCCATGCAGAACGAGCTCAGCACCATCAGGTACAGGTGTGTGTCCCGGTCGGGCACCCCCGACAAGGCCGCACGTGCCCTGTCGAGGGCTTCGGCCGCGCCGGGCAGATCGGCGGCGTACAGCGCGCCCACCCCGCGGATGTAGTCGGCATAGGCGAGCTCGACGACACAGCCCAGGCGCCGGGTCAGGTCCTCACCCTCCGCCAGCAGCCGCCTCCCGGCGGCGGCATCGCCCTGCGCGAACGCGAGATGGCTGTTGACCAGCAGCGCCCGGGCACGCAAGGCCGTCGGCGCCGGCGCCTTCTCCAGCGCGCGATCCAGCCAGCGCCGGCCCTCGCCGAACAGGCACCGGCTGCGCCAGTAGAGGCCCGGCAGGGTCACCGCGAGACGCATGGCGGTCTCCGCGTGACCGGGCTCGGCCAGGCAGGATTCGATGGCCGCACGCAGATTGGCGTGTTCCAGGCGTAACCGCGCCATCCAGTACGGCTGCCGGTCGCCGGCCCACTCGGCACGGGCCTGGGCCAGGAGCTGCTCGTACCAGTCGCGGTGCCGGCGGCGCATCACCGCCTCCTGCCCCACCTCGCGGAGCTTGTCCTGGCCGTAGTCGCGGATGGTCTCCAGCATCCGGTACCGCGCCGTCGCCGCCGTGCTGTCCGGAGGGTCGTCGCGGACCACGATCGACTTCTCCATCAGGCCGGCCAGCAGGTTCAGCAGTTCATCGGTGGGAAGCTCGTCGTCGCCGCAGACGCCCTCGACCGCGTCGATCTCGAATCCGCCGACGAACACCGTCAGCCGGGCCCACAACAGGCGCTCCGGCTTGTCGCACAGGTCGTACGACCAGTCCATGCAGGCCTGCAAGGTCTGCTGCCGCGCCGGAGCACCGCGAGCGCCCTGGCCGAGCACGGCGAACCGGCCGGTGAGCCGGTCGAGGATCTGCCGCGGCGCCAGCACCCGAACGCGCGAGGCGGCCAGTTCGATCGCGAGCGGCAGCCCGTCCAGGCGCTGACAGAGGCCGGCCACCGCGGCCAGGTTGCCGGCGTTGAGGGTGAAACCGGGCTCGACGCACTGCGCCCGGGCGGCGAACAGCGCCACCGATTCACACCGTTCGAGGTCGGCGAGGCCCGGCTGATCATCCGTCCGCGGGACCGGCAGCGGCGGCACCGCGAAGATCACCTCGCCTTCGGCGCCCAGCGACTGGCGGCTGGTGGCCAGGATCCGCAGCCGGGGGCACACCCGCAGCAGCGCGTCAGCCAGCAGCGTGCACGCGGGCAGCAGGTGCTCACAGTTGTCCAGCACCAGCAGGGTCTGCCGTGGGGCGAGGCAGTCCGTCAGCTGCCGCATCGGTGGCCGGCCGCCCGGCTTGTGGACCTCCAGCACGACCGCCACCAGATACGCCAACACCTCCGGGTCCGACACCTCCCAGGAGGGCAACCCCGGATTGCGCAGCTCGGTGAGGTCGACGAACCACACCCCGTCCGAGAACGCCCGGCGTACGTGCTCGGCCACCCGCAGCGCCAGCCTGGTCTTGCCCGTCCCCCCGACACCGGTCAACGTCACCAGCCGGGAATCGGCCAGCAACCGCCGAACCTCGCCCAACTCCTGGCGACGGCCGACGAAGCTGTTCAGCTCCACCGGCAGGTTACCGATCGGCACTCGACCCGGCGACGGCATGACGCACCCCCCAGCACCTTCGGCGTCACCGCACTCCTCTCGTCGCACTATCCGGGTTGCCAGCGCACGATCCCGATTTATCGCACCACCCCGGCTTCATCTGCACGATCCCGATTTCATCGCACGATTCCGGTCTCATCGCACTACCCCGGTGGAGTCCACGGCACACGAGGCCTTCGGCGCCACCGGCGACGGCCGCGTCAAGGCCGGCGCTGCCGGGTCGCCATCCAGGCGGCGACCTGCGAGCGATTGGTGAAGCCCAGCTTCATGAGCGAGTTCTGCACGTGTGACTCCGCGGTCCGTTGCGAGATGACGAGCCGATCGGCGATCTGCCGGTTCGACAACCCTTCGGTGATCAGTTCGCAGATCTGCCGCTCGCGGCGGGTCAGGGCCGGCCCCTCCGCGTCGTCCGGTGCGCCGCCGCCTCCCTCCTCGCCGGGGGCCGTGCCGGCGATGACGAACGCGGTGGCCTCCTCGATCGTCATTCGCCCGCCGCGGGCGAAGGCGGCCTGGAACCGCGCCTCGTCAAGTGCCTCGCGCGCCTGCCGCTCGCACTCCTGATGGTGATGCAGCAGGCCGGGATAGGTTCCTGTTGGAGCGCCCATGGTCCGCGACAGCGCCGCGACCGCGCCCAGCAACGTGGCGGCACGTTCGGCCCGGCCGTCGTGCGCCGAGACCCAGGCCAGCACGTCCAGGCACAGGGCGGCGCCGTACGTGTCGCTCAGCCGGTGTTTGTTCCGAAGCTCCAGGCTCTGGGTCACCGACTCGGCGGCCCGACCGGGTTCGCCCTGCATCCACAGGCCCACCCCCACCGCCCACACTGACTGACTGCGCAGGCGCACCTCTCCCCGGGGTTCGGTCATGGCCAGGATCCGCCGGTGAATGAGGAGCGCTCCCGCCGTATCGCCCAGGATCGCCTTGAGCATCGCCAGCCCGGCCAGCGCCATGAGCGTCCAGAAGTCGTCGTGGTCCTGCAACACCGCCAGCGCCCGCTCGACATGCGGCACCGCCGCGGCGGCGTTGCCGCTGTGCAGTTCGGGAGCGCCCCCGGCGAGCAGGGCGATGCCGTGGCTCAGCGGATCATCCAACTGTGCCGCGGTCTGGCGGGCATGCCGCATCCAGTCTCGCGCGGCGTCGATGTCGCCCTGCATCGCCGCCAGTATGTCGGCGGTGTACGCGGCTCTGACCCGTTCCGGGGACGGCCCCGTCGGCTGGGCCAGCGCCCTGCCGAGCCAGTGTCGCCCCTCCTCGTTCATGCCCCGTGCCACCCAATAGGAGTGCAGGCAGGCGCCGATCCGCAGAGCGGCGGAGGCCTCGGCCGCGTCCATGACACTGAATTCCAGCGCCGCGCGGAGATCCGGCAGTTCCCGGTCCAGCCGGTCCAGCCAGCTCTGGTGCCGGGGACTGTCCCAGTCCTGCTGCCCGCGTGTCGTCATCTGCTCGTACCAGTCCCGATGCCGGCGCCGCAGCGTGGCGAACTCGCCCGTCTCTCGCAAGCGGTCCAGGCCGAACGCGCGGACGCTCTCCAGCATCCGGTACTGCACCGCGTCCGGGAACGGCTCCCGGACCAGGACCGACTTGTCCAGAAGCGAGCTCACCAAGCCGAGCATGTCCCCGGCCGCCAGGTCACCGAAGGCGCAGACGCTCTCGACGGTCTCCAGCGTGAATCCGCCGACGAAGACCGACAGCCGCGCCCACAGCCGCTGCTCCAGCCTTGTGCACAGGTCGAAACTCCATGCCAGGCACGCGCGCAGCGTCTGTTGACGATCGGGCGCCCCGCGTCTGCCCCGGCTGAGCAGTCGCAGCCGGTCCCGGAGGCGGTCGCGGATCTGGCCGGGAGACAGGACCGGCAGCCACGCCGCCGCCAGCTCGATCGCCAAGGGCAGCCCATCGAGCCGATGGCAGATCTCCACCACCGGCGCCTGGTCGGCCTCGCGGAGCGAGAAGCTCGGCGCCGTCGCCGCCGCGCGTTGCACGAAAAGCGTGATCGCCGGATATCGCGCCAACTCGTGGTACGCGCCCGGACGATCAGGATCCGGTGTCGGCAGCGGCGGCACCACCAGCACCGTCTCGCCCGCGATGTCGAGCGCCTCCCGGCTGGTGGCCACGATGCGCAGATCGGGCGCGGCCGCCAACAGCGTCTCGGCCAGCTTGGCGGCGGCGTCGATGAGATGTTCGCAGTTGTCCAGCACCAGCAGCGTCCGGCGCTCGGCGAGATGCTCGGTGAGCACGGGCACGGGCGACCGCCCGCGGAGGTCCCACAGGCCCAGGGCGGCCGCGACGGTTTGTGGCATCAGAGTCTCGTCGCGTACCTCGTCCAGCCTGACGAGCCAGATGCCGTGCCGGTACTGCTGCCGGAGCCCGGCGGCGACGTGCAGAGCCAGCCGGGTCTTACCGACTCCGCCCATTCCCGTCAGGGTCACCAGCCGGGATCGCGTCAAGTGACGCTTGACCACACTCGTTTCACTGCGGCGTCCGACGAAGCTCGTCAGCTCCGCAGGGAGATTACCGATCCCTTCCTGACTGCTGCGGGGCATGTACCTTCCTGCCGTCGCGTTGAAAGTCTTCAGCGATTCGACCCCTGGGGATCGCATGTGTCAACAAGACATCCGCGATGGTCACCTGATCCGGTGTCACCGCCGATGCCGTCTACGGGCCGGTCGCCCGACTCGGCTCTCGTCGCGGCAACAGCGGAACCAGCCACTATTCATCCCGCCTTGTTCACTATTCACCCTGCCTTGTTCCGGCCGCCGAATCGTGGGTCGGCGCCCCGGAGAAGTGGGCGACCGGACAGCGCCCGGCCGCGTCTCTTCGTGCTTCCCGCCGGGGCGGCCGATGCTCACAGCCCCTGCCGTCCAGCCGGGACAGGATCGCTCACGGTGTCGTCTGGCGTCAATCGTTCGGGTGTCGACATGAACCGATCCGGATGCCACGCTGAAGTGATGGCCAGACTGAAAGTGATCGATGCGCGACGCGATTTCCGCCGGGCGACTCTCGCGGTCAGCATCGGCACTTTCATTTCGGGTTATGACAACCTTCTGTACGGTTACTTCGCTACCGTATTCGCCGTCGTGTTCTTCCCGCCCGGGAACCCCGCAACCGCTCTCATCAATACGTTCTTGATCTTCGCGGTCGGATTTGCGATGCGCCCTCTGGGTGGCATTGTCTTCGGTCATATCGGTGACCGGATCGGGCGGCGTCCCGCACTGGTCGCCTCGATCCTGGTGATGGCGGTGGGCACGCTCGGCATCGGTCTGCTGCCGTCCTACGCCAGCATCGGGCTGTGGGCGCCGGCGCTTCTGCTGGCGTGCCGCCTGCTGCAGGGGTTCTCGGATTCCGGACAGCCCCGAGTTCCGGGCGGCCGCAGCCACACGGGTGCGGTTCCCGCTCGGCACGGCGCTGCGGCGCGGCTGGCGCGGCATAGTGGTCTACGGCGGCTGGTTCACCATGGTCGGGCTCGGCGGATACGTCCTGCCCCAAGACGCGGTTCCCGGTCGAAATGCGGTACACCGCGGCTGCTTTCGCCCACAACGTCACGGTCACGCTGTTCGGCACCACCGCGCCGTACGTGTCCGCCTTCCTCATCGACCGGACCGGTAACCGGCTGGCCCCCGCCTGGTACCTGGTCGTCATGGCCTGCGTGGCGATGACGGTGGCGGTCTCCGCGCTACGCCGCGTGCCTCCACCCGAGGTCATGGCACCGAGCCCACCGCAGAAAGGCACACCACAGAGCACCGCGCCCTGATCGCGGACGTCGCCGTCGAGACGAAGCGTGACCGCGTGAAGTCCCGTGACCGCATGTAGGCGCGTGACCGTGGGAAGGCGCGTGACCGTGAGAAGGCGCGTGACCGTGGGAAGGCGCGCGGCTGTGCGATGTCGCGTGATCGCGCGAATAGGCCGTTCTGCTGCTACCTCACCGGCGAAGCCATAACTGATACTCGCGGCCCACACCCGTTGCGGGTGTCGGGTACACCCGCAACGGGGGTCAGGTTCGAACGACCTGACAGGGGTGATGCGGTTTGCGGCGCCGCGCCCGCGACCCCTGTCCGGCGGGGCCGCCGATGCCGGTGTCCGGCGGGGCCGCCGATGCCGGCATATTTCGCAGCTCAGCGGGCCAGAGGCGGCCGGTCCCGAGAGCAAGGTCCCCCAACTACACGCACAGCCCCGGTCGGGCCGCCGGTCAGGCCGTGGTGGCTAGAGGGTGTGGGCTGGGGTCTCGTGGTGGTGCGGGCGGGCGGCCCGCAAAGCGGCGGCGGCCTCGCTGAGGGCCGCCCGGAAGCCGTGTTCCGGATGGACGGAGGCCCAGCCGATGGAGGCGGTGACGCCGACGGCGGCGAGTTCGAGGTGGAGGCGGGCGATGACGGCGTCGGCGTCGGCGTGGTCGCAGTCGGTCAGCAGGAGACCGAACTCGTCGTCGGCGACGCGGGCGATGACGTCGCAGTCGCGGATCACGTCCTGGGCCGCGCGGGCCGCAGCTTGGAGGTAGGCGTCTCCGGCGGGTGGCCCGAGCGTGTCGTAGACGGATCGGGCCTGGTCGAGGCCGATGTAGGCGATCACGGTCGGGTCGGCCAGGCGCTGGTGGCGGGCCTGTGCGTCGGTGATCGCCTGATCCCAGGCGCGCCGGTCGGGCAGGCCGGTGAGGTCGTCGGCGGTGAGCTGTTCGCGGAGCTGCGCGGTGTGTGAGCTGATACGCGCGCGATCGGCGGCCAGTGCGGTGGTGAGTAGCCGTCCGAGCAGGTCGAGGACCGGTTCGACGCGGGTCAGGCGTGGGTCGCCGGTGTGCGGCTGCGGGTCGAGGCCGCAGATGGCGCCGAAGACGGAGCCGTCCGGCTCGGTGATGGGGGAGCCGGCGTAGGCGCCGATGTCGAGGACCCGGTTGACTCGGGCGCCGGCGTAGAGGGGCACCGACTGGGCGTCGGGGGCGACGGTGGGGGCCCGGCCGGCGGTCATGTGGATGCAGAAGCTGTCCTCCCAGGCGAGGCCGTGGCCCTGGCGGAGGCCGTACCCGTTGTCGTTGTCGAGGTAGAGGAAGGTCTGCCGGCCGTTCTCCACCCGGGTGACCGACCAGAACGTCAGCGGGATGTGTTCGTGCAGGTAGTTGAGGACCATCTGGGCGGTGTGCTCGAAGATCCCGGCGGGCGACCTCGGGCCGGCGGCCGACGAGGCACCGGCCGGCCGGCCGGTGGGGGCGGGACCGGAGGACTCGGCAGAGGAAGCGGCAGCGGCGGACGACGGAGCCGAGGACGTTGCGGCAGGCTCCGGGGCGGGTGCGCTGGCGGCGTCGGCGGGCATGCTGAACGCGAAGCGGGAACCCTGGCCGGCCGGGTTCGCGGAGGCGCTGATGGTGCCGCCATGGCGTTCCACGATGCGTTTGCAGATGCCCAGTCCGAGGCCGGTGCCGGTGTACCCGGCGCCGGGGTGGGCGCGGTGGAAGTTGTCGAAGATGCTGCTGTGCTGGCCGGTCGGGATGCCGATGCCGTTGTCGTCGATGGTCACCGTGACCGAGCCGCCGTCGCGGGTGCTGCCGAACCGCAGCTCGGGAGTCACGCCCGCGGCGGTGTACTTGATGGCGTTGCTGATCAGGTTGTCCAGCAGTTGACGCAGCAGGACGGGGTCGGCGTACACCGGGTGCATCTCGCCGATATGGAAGACCGGAACGGGCTTTCCGCTGCTCTGTGCCTGGTCGATCCGGGCGATCGCGATGTCCTCCGCGACCTCCCGCAGATCGATCATGATCGGGTTGACGGCGGCGTCGCGGGCGGTGGTGTAGGCGAGCAGGTCCGTGATGAGGTTGCGCATCCGGGTGGCGGCGCGGGCGATGCGGCCCAGCCCGTCGCGTGCCTCGACGGCGTCCGGGTGCCCGGAGTCGGCGAACGTGTCGGACAGCGCCTCGGTCCAGCCTTCGACGGTGCTGAGGGGGTTGAGCAGGTCGTGGGCGACGACGCCGGCGAAGGAGGCGAGTTCCCCGCGGTGGCGGCGTTCGACGGTCACGTCGTGGAAGACGGTGACCGCGCACCGCGCGCCGTTGAGGTCGCCGGGCAGGGCCCGGGAGCTGACGCTGACGATGCGGCCCTCCGGGACGCCGGGGTTGCGTACGAGCATGTCCATGCCGTGCACGTCGCGTCCGGCGAGGGCCCGCCGGTACGGCATCTCGTCGGGTTCCAGCGGCGACCCGTCGGGGTGGAACAGGCCGTAGAAGTCGGGCTGCGCCATCCGCCCCGACCCGCTGGTGACGCTGCCGATCAGGTTGCTGGCCGCCGGGTTGCGCAGCAGCAGGCGGCCCTGCTCGTCGACCACGGTGAGGCCCTCGTTCATCGAGTCGACGATGGCGTTCATGAGTTTCGCCTGGCCGGTCGCGTCGCGCTGGGCGGCGCGCAGATCGTCGACGAGTGCGGCACGTTCGTCGCGGCCGAGCGCCAGGGCCAGCCCGATGATGGCGATCATGCCGATGAACACCTGCGCGACCAGGGCCCGGGCGAGGTGCGACTCGATCTGGGCGAACACGCCGTACCCGTTGAGCGTGAACAGCACCGCGATCGTGCCGAAGACCAGGTCGTGCACGACCACGAAGGCGGTGTGCAGACGTGAGCCGGCCCAGACCGTCATGGCGATCACCATGAAGGCCAGCGGCAACCGTTCGTTCAACCCGAAGACGGCGAGGTACGCGGCGGCGGAGGCGACCACCACCGCGACGTACTCGAACCGGCGGGCCGGGCGGGTGGCCGACCAGCAGGCGCGGATCTCCGCGCCCGGGCGCCGGGCCAGGCGTACCCGGATCAGATGGCCGAGGCGGATGCCGGCGACGCCGATCAGCAGGATGCTGACGGTGTTGCGGGTGAGCCACACCGCGGTGGCCGGCCAGGAGTAGGCGCCACTGGTGACCCACACCCCGGTCGGGCCGATCACCGCGCCGCAGGCGGTACTCAGGAACGCCGACGTCGCGAGCGGCCACAGCTCGTTCAGGCGGGCCAGCGGCAGGTCTCCACCGCCGCCCCACAGGTGCGGCAGCCAGCGACGGAACAGGTACGCGAACAGGCACGCCTGGACCACGTTCGCCATCACGAACCAGGCCGCCAGCGACGCCGGGGCGCCGGTGGCGGTGTTGACGGCCATGCCGACGGCGGCGAGCGCCAGCACGTCCACCAGGCGCCACGGCGACGAGTACTGGATCAGGAACCACACCGCTGACACGCCGGCCGCGGGCCAGACCAGGCTCAGGTTGGTGTCGTCCATGACGGTGAGACGGCCGGCGTAGGTGGCGACCGTGTACAACGTCGTGAAGCCGAGTGTCCGCACCAACGGCGAGCCAAAGTTCAAGGCTGTTCCCCCGCACCCCGGGTCAGCGACGACGTCTCGTCACTGTTCCTCTCTTCGGCTGTCCGGGGCGAGGAATGAGCCCGGGCGAAGATCGTGCGGTCTCAGGAGATCGCGACGTCGTCGAACCAGACGCTGCCCTTGTTGTCGCCGGACTTCAGGTGCAGCTGGACACCGGCGGCGTTGGCGGGGGCGGTGGTCTCCACGACGAGCTTCGTCCAGGTCGTGGTGCCGTTCGGCAGCCGGCGTGAGGCGTCCTGCCTGATCCATTTGCCGTTGGCGTCGAACCAGCTCAGCGCGATCTCGGTGGTCCCGGTGGCGTTGCTGCCGCGGGCGTACGCCTCGGCCCGCCACCGGTGCCCGCCCCGCACCGGGGTGATCGGCGAGGTCTGCAGCGACGGAAGGCCGGCGGCGGTACGGGTGGTGCGGGTGAACTTGGCCGACTGCTTGCCGGTGCGGGCCGTGCCGGTGACGATCGTGGCGCCCCCGCCCTTGGGGAGGTTCCGCTGCCACGGCGAGTTGGACACCGAGGTCTCGAATCCCAGGTTCAGGACGGTGTTCGGGGTGGCCCCGCTGGTCCAGGCGGCACGGACCACGGCCGCGGCGGCCTTCGGGGTGCCGTCGGCGCGGTGCAGGCCGAAACCGTACTGGGCGGGCTTGGTCGACACCGACGAGTTACGCGGGATGGCGCCGGCCGCGAAGTCGGTGAGGGTCCACGGCCCGACCGATCGGACACCCGCGTCCCGGGCGGCCCGGAACACCCGCGCCAGGAAGGCGGCCTGTTCGCCGGCGCTGCTGTCGACGGTGCTCAGACCGGTCTCGCCGATCACGATCGGGGTGGGGGCGACCGCGGCCTGTGCCCGCTTGATCTCGGTGAGCGCCAGCTCCGAGTTGCCGTAGAAGTGGAAGTCGTAGTAGTCCAGCGGGGTGCCGGTCAGCGACTTCTTGATCTTCTTCATGCCGGCGGCGCCGGTCTGGCCGTCGACCGACAGGGTCAGCGGCATGCCGGGCACGGCGGAGCGGATCGCCGGGATCAGTTTGCGGACCCAGGCGACGGCCGCCGTGTCGTCCGGCTGGAACTCGTTCTTCAACTCGACGGCGATGACCCGCCGGTCGTTGGCGTACGGCGCCAGGACGGCCCGGGCCCAGGCGATGCTGTCCGCGATGTCGGTGTAGCCGTCCCACCAGTCGAACAGGGTCAGCTTGACCGTCATCTTGTGCGCGCCGGCCAGGCTGACGAACTTCTTGAGGCGCTCGGCGTACACCGCTGTGGGCTTGGGGAAGCCGAAGGTCTGCGGGAAGACGATGACCCGGACGTTGTCCGCGCCCAGCGCGGCGGCCTTGGCCAGATCGGCGTCGATCTTCTTGGCGTCGAACCCGGACCACATCGCCGACCAGGCGGCGTTGGACGGGTAGTAGTTGATGCTCTTCGCGGTCCGGACCTCGGTCATCCGGGACGCCAGGGTCGGCGCGGTGGTCGTGGTGGCGGCGGCGGACGGGGCGGGCAGCGCCATGGCCGCCGCGAGCAGCGAGGAAGCCAGGACGGTCGAGAGCACACGAAGACTGCTCATGACGGGGTGGGCCTCCTGCGGAAATCGCAACTGGACGATGCCCCACCATCGGCGCGGTCCGGGCCCGCAGCAGAGCCCGTCGATGGCAGTCACGGTGCAGCTTGGATGCCGGCCCGCCGGTTCGGGACGCCCGGCCTAGGAGCGCCGGAATCCGCCCATGAGCTGACGAACGGTCAAGGAGGGCCGATCAGCGCCCGGCCGCCCAGAGCAGGCCGCGCTCGGTGATCGTCGCGACCGGGGGCAGCGACAGGTCGGCGGGGGAGTGCCCGAGCGTCGACACGAACACCCGGCCGAGGCCGAAGCGGCGCAGCCACACCACCGGCATCACGGCGCCGGCCGTCTCGGGGGCGCCGTGGTCGCCGGTGAAGGTGGTGGTGGCCAGCACGTCGAGGGTCGGGTCGGTGTGGCAGAAGTACTGCTCGGTGTGCACCCGGAAGCTCTCGACGCCGTGGACGACGGGGTGGTCGGCGACGATGTCGATGTCGTGGTCGACGAAGCCGCCCGGGTGGCACAGGAACCGGCCGCCCACCATGAACTGGTAGTGGCGGGCCGCGTCGGCGGTGGCGACGACGCCGCCGTGCCAGCGGCGAACCCGGCTCCGGCGCGGACCCGCTCGACCAGGTTCTGTTCCTGCCGCTCGGTGAGGGTGCCGCCGGTCCAGCACTGCACGATCAGGCCGGCGGCGGCGAGAATGGCCGGGTCGTCGTACACCTCGAGGGTTTCGGCGATCTCCACGGCGAAGCCGTGCGCGCGCAGTCGCGGGATGAACAACTCGGTGCAGGCCACCGGCTCATGGCCGGCCCACCCGCCTCGGACGACCAGGGCACGCATGCCACCAGCCTAGAGGCTCCCTCGCCTGGCAAGAAATTGCATAGGCGTCCGGCTATGTAGTGCTGGCTTTACCGCATGGTGAAATCCCTCCTTGATGAATTTCTTCAGCCGAGTATCAGCAGTTGGCAGCCGTTTACCGGAGGCGTGAAAGCGTTCTCTGAGCCATTGATCGTGTTCTTCCCCATTGACGGCGGCATGGCGGAGCGTGAGTCTGCTTCGGGCAAGTTCTTGCGGCTGAAGCAAGGATTTCCGATCACTGGAGGTAGGGATGAGACGGCGTCGACGCATCGTCACGCTGGTCGCGGCGGCGACCCTGGGATGCGTGCCGGTGTCGGCGGCGACCCCGGCCGCCGCGGCCCCGGCCGAGACCGCCGCGGCCCCGGCCGAGACCGCCGGGGACGGCCTGCGCGCGGGACAGACCTACGATTCCTTCATCGTCACGTTGCGGCCCGCCGTCTCGGGCGAGGCCCGGGCCACCGCCCTGGCACGGGCGGCGAGGGCCGGCATCGACACCGTGCGCACCCTCGCCACCGGCGGCGAACTGCTCCGGGTGGACGAGCCCCGGGACGCCGACGGCGCCCGGGAGCTGATGCGCGGGCTCGCGGCGATACCCGGAGTCGCGGCCGTGGAACCGGACCTGACCGTCACCCGGACGTCCACGCCCGGCGACCCCCGTTACGGCGAACAGTGGCCGTTGTGGCAGGTCTACGGCCAGACCGACAGCGCGTTCCGCGCCGACGAGGCGTGGGACACCGGCGCCGACGGCACGGGCGTGACCGTGGCGGTCCTCGACACCGGCATCCGGCCGCACGCCGACCTGGCGCCGAACCTGACGCCCGGTTACGACTTCATCGCCGACCCGGCGAACACGGCCGACGGCGACGGCCGTGACGGCGACGCCCGCGACCCCGGCGACTGGAACGACGAGGGCGACTGCGGCTCCACCGCGTTCTCACCCAGCAGCTGGCACGGCACACACATCGCCGGTCTCGTCGCCGCGGTCCGCGACAACGGCGCCGGCGTCTCCGGGGTCGCGCCGCACGCCACGGTCCAGCCGGTCCGGGTCCTCGGCACCTGCGGCGGCCGGGACTCCGACATCGCCGACGCGATCGTGTGGGCCGCCGGCGCCCCGGTGCCCGGCGTCCCCGCCAACCCCACCCCGGCGAAGATCATCAACATGAGCCTCGGCGGGTACGGGCCATGTGGGCCGACCGTGCAGACGGCCATCGACAAGGCCGTCTCCCGGGGCATCAGCGTCGTCGTCTCGGCCGGCAACTCCGCGTCGCCGGCCGCCGACCACCACCCGGCCAACTGCGACGGCGTGATCACCGTCGGCGCGACCGGCGACGACGGCTACCTGGCCTCCTACTCGAACCACGGCGACACGGTCGACGTCGCCGCGCCCGGCGGCTGGGGCTACTGGCGTGACAACGACCCGGCACACCGGGTGCTGTCCACCGTCGACGCCGGCGCCCGCGAGCCGGCCGGCGACTCGTACGGTGTCATGCGCGGCACCAGCCAGGCCGCCGCGCACGTCTCCGGCGCCGTCGCCCTCATGCTGTCGCGCCGGCCCGGCCTGACGCCCGCCCAGGTCAGCGAGCATCTGCGGCGCAACGCCCGCCCCCTGCCGCTCGGCGCCGGCTGGTACAACAGCCCGCACCCGATCGGCGGCGGTCTCGTCGACGTGGCCCGCACCGTCCACGACGTCACCGGCGACCCCGGCGGCGAGTGCGGCGTCTGCGGCGGTTCCGCGGTGGTCGTGGACGTCGACGTTCCCCGGGACACCCCGGGCGCGGTGTACGTCGCCGGTGACCTCTCCGTCCTCGGCGCCGGCCACCCCGACTGGGATCCGGGCGCCGTCCGGGCCATGCGGCACGTCCGAACCTCCTCCGACGGCGCCCAGACCCCGGCCTGGCGGGTGCAGCTGACCGGGCTCACCCCCGAGACCACGGTCCACTACAAACTCACGCTCGGCAGCTGGGACCGCGTCGAACAGGACCGGGGCTGCGCGGACGTCGCCGACCGCACGGTCACCCTTCCGCCGGACGGCACCCTGTGGGCGTACGCCACCGTCGAGAACTGGTCCGGCGTGGCCGCCTGCACCGGGCTCTGACGGACGCCCGGCCGGTCAAGCCGGGGGAGCGGTCCACCGGCGTTCGATCGTGACCAGGGTGCCGGTTCCGGTCGCGGTGACGCGCACGTCGCCGTAGGCGTTCATCAGGATCGCGCCACGGCCCCGGTCACGGGCCGGTGGCCGGGCCCGCCAGCCGCCGAAGTCCTGCACCTCGACGCGGACCAGCCCGTCGCTCGCGCGCAGTCGCACCCGCACCTCGGGACGGGTCGGCCGCTGGGCGTGCTCGACCGCGTTGTTGATCGCCTCGGTGGCGGCGACCTGCAGGTCGTACAGCAGATCGGGGTCGACCGCGCCGGCGGGGAGCGCCCTCTGCAGAGCGCGGCGGGCGGCACCGGCGGCGGCCGGCTCCAGCGGGTAGGTCCAAGTCACGTCGAGGTCCGGCAGCCGGCTCACCGGCGTGGCGACTACAGCCGGCCGGCGCCGGACCGTGACGACCGCGATGTCGTCATGCTGGGGCCGGGAGGTGACGCTCAGGACCGCCTCGGTGAGGGCGCTGACCGTCGCGCCCGCGGCGAACTCGGCGTGACAGCGCCGCCGGAGCCGTTCGGAGGAGTCCTCGGCCGCGCCGGCCGTGTGGAGCAGCAGCTGATCGCCGGGCCCGAGCGTGCCGTCGTTCTGCCGGTAGGAGCCGACTGCCGGGCCCGGCGGCGGCCCGGGCCAGCCGGTCAGGTGCCGGGTCGGCCCACCGGCGGCGGACAGGATCGGGGCGGGGTGGCCGGCGCTGCACCACACGAACCGGCCGGTCCGCGGGTCGATGACGACCACCAGCAGGGTCGCGTCGACTCCGGCGGCGGCCACCCGGTCGACGATCCCGGACGGGCTCTCGGCGGCGTGGGCGCGGACCGCGGCTCGCAACTGTCCCGCGATGACGGCCGCGACAGGCCCACTCCCGGCGACGACACCCACACTGACCAGCAGGTCTCCGCCGGGAGTGCCGGCCACGTCGTGCCAGGTCCCACCGGCCGGCCCGGATCCCGGCCGGTACCCGGGGTGCAGGTCCCACCCGTCCGGCGCGGGTACGGCGTCCGGCGACACACTCTGCTGGAGGGCGAGCGTCGCCTGCCGTTCGTGGCCGGGCCGCCAGTCGCCCTGGGCCAGCGCGGCCAGCAGGCCGGCCGTCGCGTTCAGCACGCTGCTCGCCGGGCCGTCCGCCCGCCGACCGGGCCGTAGGCGGACGGTGATCTCGCCGGTCCGGGCGCCGCCGAACCCTCCGATGCCGGACCGGACGATCGCGCCACCGGCCTCGGCGGGCGCCGCGACACTGTCGAACCGCAGCGGCGGCCGGTCCAGGACCGTGACGGCGGCGACGCCGTCGAGCAGGGCGCGCGCCGTCTCCGTGGCGGCCTGGAACGCCTGCTCCAGGGCACGGGCCGAGACGATCACGGCGGCCGCGCCGATGTGGCCGGCCGGTTGCCCGGCGGGTGCGGCGCGCACGCTCGCCAGCTCCAGGGTGTTGCGGACCCGGGCGAGCAACTCGCGGGCGCTGAACGGCTTGACGATGTAGTCGTCGGCCCCGGCGGCGAAACCCTCGACACCGGACTCCTGGCCGGCCCGCGCGGACAGCATCACCACCGGCAGGCTGCGGGTGGCCGGGTCGGCGCGCAGCGTGCGGACCAGGGCGAAACCGTCCAGCCGCGGCATCATCACGTCGGTGATCAGCAGGTCCGGGCGGCCGCGGCGGATCGCCGTCAGGGCGGCCTCACCGTCGGCGGCGGTCTCCACCCGCCAGCCCTCGCCGGTCAGCAGCCGGGTCAGATAGGCCCGCATGTCGCTGTTGTCGTCGGCGACCAGGATGCGTGTCGCGTCCGGACCGGACGGCGCCGGGCCGGTGGCGGGGTCGCCGGTCCAGCCGTCGGCCCCGGTCGCCGCGGCCCGGGCGTCGGCCAGGCGGTCCGGGGCGGTCTCCGGTTCCGGAGTGCCGGACGGCTCGACGGCGGCCCACGGCAGTACCACGGTGAAGGTGGCGCCCTCACCGGGCGCGCCGGCGGCCTCGACGTCGCCCCCGGCCAGCCGGGCCAGTTCGCGGACCAGGGCCAGGCCGATCCCGGTGCCTTCGTGGCTGCGCGAGCGCACGCCGCGGACCCGGTGGAACCGGTCGAAGAGCCGGGGGATCTCATCGGCGTCGATGCCGATACCGGTGTCCTCGACGCGTAACCGGATCGCCGACGCGTCGGACTCCAAGATCACCCGGATCTCGCCGACGAACGTGAACTTGAGGGCGTTGGAGATCAGGTTCGTGACGATCTTCTCCCAGTGGCCCGGATCCACGGCCACCGGGCGCGGCAGCGGCGGGCACCGCACGACCAGCCGCAGGCCGGTCCGCTCGACCGCGGCACGGAACACGCCGGCCAGCTCGGCGGTGAACAGAGCCAGGTCCAGCGTCCGGGGAGCGGTGCGGGCCTCGCCCGTACCGATGCTGGTGAAGGTCAGCAGTTCGTTGACCAGCGTGAGCAGGCGGGAGGCGTTGCGCCGGGCGGTGTCGACCCGGGCTCGCTGCGCCTCGCCCAACGGCTCCCCGCGGTCGGCGAGGGCGTCGGCCAGCGGGCCCAACATCAACGTCAGCGGGGTACGGAACTCGTGGCTGACGTTGGTGAAGAAGTCGGTCTTCACCCGGTCCAACTCGGCCAGGGCGGCTGCCCGGTCACGCTCGTCCTGATAGGCCTGCGCGTTGCCGGCCGCCGTGGCGACCTGCTGGGCCAGCAGTTGCAGGAACGACCGGTACGTCTCGTCCAGGGCCCGGCTCGGGCTGAGCCCGGTGAGCAGGACGCCGAGCGGCTGCGGCCGGCCCGCCGCGTGCAGTGGCCGGGCCACCGCCGTGTGGACAGCATCGTTCCACGGACCGCCCGGCAGGGCGAGGCGCTCACCCACGTCGTGCATCTCGGCGATCTCGCCGCCGGCCGCGGCCCGCAGCCGCCACGGGTCGGCGCCGGGCCCGGCCGGCGTTCGGCCCGGCGCGTCCCGCGCTCGTCCGGATCCGTCCGGTGTCTCGCCGGGCCCGTCCAGCGTGATCACGTCCGGCAGGCTGTCCGGAGGGGCGCCGGTCAGGGCGGATCTGCGCAGCAGGCCGCCGTCACGCAGGTAGACGGCGGCGAACGGCACGTCGAGCGGATGCCCGCCGATGACCTCGCACAGCCGGGCGGCGGTGTCACCGACGCCGGCCGGTCCGGTCCCGGCGGGCAGGGCGAGATCACGCAGCAGCCGGAGCCGCCGCTCGCCGACCACCTGTTCGGTGACCTCGCTGCACACCGTCAGCACGCCGACCGTGACGCCGGAGTCGTCGCGGGCCGGGGCGTGGGAGACGCTGAAATACGCCTCCTCCCGGTAGCCGGCCCGCTCCAGCAGCAGGCGCAGGGCCGGCACCCAGCTCGCGACGCCGGTCGCCATCGCCTCCCCGATCAGCGGGCCCAGCACGTCCCAGCCCTCGGCCAGGGTGATCCGGACGTCCAGGCCGAGGGCCGCCGGGTGTTTGTCGCCGATCAGGGCCGAGTACGCGTCGTTGTAGAGCTGCGTCAGGTTCGGTCCCCAGAGGAGCAGCATCGGGTACCGGGAGGAGAGCACGATGCGGACGGCCGCCTTCAGGCTCTGCGGCCAGCCGCCGACCGGGCCGAGAGGGGTGGCCGGCCAGTCCAGGCCGGCCATCAGCCGCCCGGTCTCGCCACCGCCGTCGAAGAGGTCATCGGGTGGTTCCGTCACACCCGATCACCACTCACATCTGTTCGCCGTGTTTCCTGACCGGCGCAACCGTACCCGGTTTCCCTGATTCCGTACCGGTGGAGCCGGGCTCCCACGGATCCCGATGGTGACGACGGGCCGTCCGCGTTACCCATCCCGCCGGACATCTCACCTCTCCGGCCGCGAATTCTCGGATGGCGTCATGCAGCGGGTGAATGACAGCTCACTCAGGCTGAATCGCGGAGAAGTCGCGCATGGCCATGGGAACGGCGGGTAGCCAGTCGCGTACCGAACGAAGAGGAGGACCCCCTGATGATCAGTGTGGAGCAGGTTCACACCCTGAGCGGACGCGACGTCTACGACTCCGACGGCGACAAGATCGGCAGTGTCGGCCAGGTGTGGAGCGACGGTGTCGGCCAGCCGACCTGGGCGAGTGTCAGGACCGGACTGTTCGGCCTCAACGAGTCCCTGGTGCCACTGGAGACGGCCGACCTCCAGGGCGACCGTCTGGTGGTGCCGTTCGACAAGTCCACGGTCAAGGGCGCGCCGAACGTCGACGCCGACCACGACGAGCCACTCACCCAGAAAGACGTCGAACGGCTGTACGAGTACTACGGGCTGAGCTGGCAGGACAGCTACCGTGCCTACCAGGCCGGCGCGGCGGCGGGCGGCGCCCACTACCGCGGCGACACGGACGTCCGGGACACCGGCTACCGCGGTGACCGGGGTGACCTCGGCGGGGATGCGATGACCCGCTCGGAGGAGCGCCTCGACGCCGGCACCGAACGTGAGGAGGTCGGCCGAGCACGCCTGCGTAAGTACGTGGTGACCGAACAGCAGCAGGTCACCGTTCCGGTCGAGCGTGAGCAGGTGCGCCTGGAACGGGAGCCGATCACCGAGGCCAACCGGGGGCCCGCCTACTCCGGTCCCGACCTCACCGAGTCCGAGCACGAGGTGACCCTGCACGCCGACCGGCCGGTCGTCGGCACCGAGACCGTGCCGGTGGAGCGGGTGCGCCTCGGCAAGGAGTCCGTGCGCGACGAGGAGACCGTCACCGGCGAAGTGCGCAAGGAGCAGATCGAGGCCGACCTGCCCGACGAGGACGGCCGCCGCACGTTCCAGTGAGTCGAGATCGATCGGGCTGACACCGATCGCCCCGCTGCGGCCGAACCGCCCGCAGCGGGGCGATCGCCGTCAGGCGGCGTTCTCCGCCAGCACGCAGACGGCGAGCAGGTGCAGTGCCGGCCATGATGCCCGGTGCCATCCCGTGCTCACCTCGTCGGCCGACCATCCCCGGGCCGTCACGGTGTCGGCGACGCCGTCCGCATACGCCGCCAGGGTCTCCACCCGAGGCTCGCCGAGCGTGTCCCGGATCCGGGCGACGTGCTGGTCCACGGCCGCCGCCAGGCCGGGCAGAAGGCGCATCGCCTCGATGCCGGTGACGCCGAGCCGATCCGACCACTGCGCCAGGGCGAACCGGGCCGCCTCGGTCACGGGCGGGGTGGTGTGCTGACCCATCTCCATGACCAGCGACCGTACGAACTCCGACGTGCGGCCCACAAGACCTATAACGCACACGTAACGGACATTCAACCGTTTGGTCACGGCCGCCGGCCCGTCAGGACTAATCCCGGCCGGTCAGCGGAGCCGCTGCCCCGGCTTCGGCGACAGCGGCGCCGGCCGGCACGGCGTCAGTGCCCGTGCCGGCCGGTGTGTGTGACGGTGTCAGCGGCTGCGCCGCCGGCTGACGATGACGGCCGTCACCGCGATGAGAGCGATCGTCACGGCGGCGGGCGGCATCGCCCGGCGCACCGCGGGACGCCGGCTGGTCTCGGCCACCCGCTGCGGCAGGCTGCTCAAGCGCCGGCGCGTGGTGACGGCCGCCGAACCGGACGACGCGCTGGTGACCCGCTGCTTCACCGTCTCGGTGGTCTGCAGAGTCTGGTCCTTGGCCGCGGCCAGCTTCTCCTCGGCGCCGGCCTTCGCCGCGGACAACTTCTCCTTGGCGCCGACCTTGGCGTCGGCCAGTTTCTCCTGGGCGCGGGCCTTGACGTCGGCCTTGGTGGTGGCGATCTTCTCCTGGGCGCGAGCTTTGACGTCGGTCTTGGCCGCCAGGGCCTCCACCGTCTGGCCGAGATCGGCGCGGGTCTGCTCGATCTCGGATTCGAGCTGAGACTTGTCCGTGGGCGGGGTCGGTGTGCTCATGCGTGGCGTCCTCGCTGGGCTGCGGTCTTGATGGTCTGCACGTCGGCCTCGACGCCGGCGATCGCGTCGCTCGGCACCGGCGGCGTCGCCGTCTGGAGCTTCTTCTTGCCCAGTAGGGCGGCCACGCCGGCGGCGGCGAACACCACCACCATGACGACCAGCACGGCCAGCCAGAGCGGCCACACCAGGTCGAGGGCGACGACGACGAGGGTCAGCAGCAGGCCCAGCCCGTACAGGGCGAGGGTGGCCGCGCCACCGAGCAGGCCTCCGCCGACACCGGCGCGCTTGCCCTTCTCGGCCAGTTCCAGCTTCGCCAACGCCAGCTCGTCACGAACCAGCGTCGAGATCTGAGCTGCGGCCTGACTTACCAGGTCTCCTGTGGATGCTCCAGTCGTGCCCGGGCGGGCGGACTCACTTGTGGTCACTGGCGCTCACCTCCTCAGTGTTGCAGTGCACATGCCCGTGTCCTGGGCAGCACAAACAGGTGATCTGGGTCGATGACTGGCCCGGCGGTGCCGATGTGTGCCGCCCGCACCGGGTGCGGGGGCACGCGGGTGGAGTTACGGTTTTCGTCATGGGTGTGCGCACCTGGATCGAGGGCTGGCCGGTCTACCGGCAGCTCACCGGCACCGACCCGCTGGGTCGGGGCGCGGCCGCGCAGTCGGCGCGGTCCAAGGGCCTGAGCGCGCGCACCGGGACAGTCGACTCGATGGCCCGGTCCGTGTGTCCCTATTGTGCGGTCGGCTGCGGGCAGCGCATCTTCGTGACCGACGGCAAGGTCGTCCAGATCGAGGGCGACCCGGACAGTCCGATCTCCCGGGGCCGGCTCTGCCCGAAGGGTTCGGCCAGCAAGAGCCTGGTCACCAGCGACCGGCGGCAGACGAGGGTGCGTTACCGGCGGCCGTTCGGCACCGGCTGGGAAGACCTCGACCTCGACACGGCGATGGACATGATCGCTGACCGGGTGCTCCAGGCACGCGACGCGACCTGGGAGGACCGGGATTCCGGCGGCCGGCCGCTGAACCGGACGCTGGGGATCGCCAGTCTGGGCGGCGCGACCCTGGACAACGAGGAGAACTACCTGATCAAGAAGCTGTTCACCGCGCTCGGCGCGATCCAGATCGAGAACCAGGCGCGCATTTGACACTCCGCCACCGTTCCCGGTCTGGGGACCAGCTTCGGCCGTGGCGGGGCCACCGGATTCCTCCAGGATCTGGCGAACGCCGACTGCATCATCATTCAGGGCTCCAACATGGCGGAGGCCCATCCGGTGGGCTTCCAGTACGTCGTGGAGGCGAAGAACCGCGGCGCGCGCGTGATCCATGTGGATCCGCGGTTCACCCGGACGAGCGCGCTCGCGCACACCTACGTGCCGATGCGGGCCGGAGCCGACATCGCCTTCCTGGGCGGCGTGATCAACTACATCCTCGCGAACGAGAAGGACTTCCGGGAGTACGTGGTCGCGTACACCAACGCGTCCATGATCGTCGGTGAGGACTTCCAGGACACCGAGGACCTGGACGGGCTCTTCTCCGGCTTCGACCCCGACCTGCGGGTGTACGACCAGAGCACCTGGCAGTACGCCGGCCAGGGCGACGTCGGCCAGCCGGAGGGCGCGGCGCACGCCGACCGGGAGACCGCGTCCGGCCTGGAACAGGAGTCACACGGCCCGCCGGTGCCCGCCGACGTGCCCCGGGATCCGACGCTCCAGCATCCGCGATGCGTCTACCAGATCCTGAGACGGCACTACGCCCGGTACACGCCCGAGGTCGTCGAGCGCGTCTGCGGCGTACCCCGGGATCAGTTCCTGGAAGTGTGTGCGGCCTGGACCGCGAACTCCGGCCGGGAGCGGACCACCGCCCTGGTGTACTCGGTGGGCTGGACCCAGCACAGCGTGGGCGTGCAGTACATCCGCGCCGGCGCGATCATCCAGTTGCTGCTCGGCAACATGGGGCGGCCCGGCGGCGGGGTGATGGCGCTGCGCGGGCACGCCAGCATCCAGGGGTCGACCGACATCCCGACGCTGTTCAATCTGCTGCCCGGCTATCTGCCGATGCCGCACCACCGGCAGCACGAGACGTTCCGGCAGTGGGTGGACGCGATCCGGCACCCCGAGCAGCAGGGCTTCTGGGCGAACGCCGAGGCGTACGCGGTGAGCCTGCTCAAGGCCTACTGGGGTGACGCGGCCAGGCCGGAGAACGACTGGGGCTACGGCTGGCTGCCCCGGCTGACCGGCGACCACGGCACCTACCAGCAGGTGCTGGACATGATCGACGGCAGGATCAAGGGCTACTTCCTGCTCGGCCAGAACCCGGCGGTCGGCTCCGCGCACGGCAAGGCTCAGCGGCTCGGCATGGCCAACCTGGACTGGCTCGTCGTCCGCGACCTGTTCGAGATCGAGAGCGCCACGTTCTGGAAGGACGGCCCCGAGGTCGCCACCGGCGAGATCGTGCCCGAACGGTGCCGCACCGAGGTCTTCCTGATGCCGGCCGCCTCGCATGCCGAGAAGGAGGGCACCTTCACCCAGACCCAGCGGCTGCTGCAGTGGCGTGAGAAGGCCCTGGACCCGCCGGGCGACTGCCGTTCCGAACTGTGGTTCTTCCACCACCTCGGCCGCCTCGTCCGGGAGCGGCTGGCCGGCTCCACCCGGCCCCGCGACCAGGGCATCCTCAACCTGACCTGGCCCGACGAGGAGCCCAGCGGCGAGGACGTCCTGCGCGAGATCAACGGGTTCGACGTGGTGACCGGCGAGCCGGTGCCGAATTTCACCGCCCTCAAGGCCGACGGGTCGACCGCCTGCGGCTGCTGGATCTACTCCGGCGTCTTCCAGGACGGCGTCAACCAGGCCGCCCGCCGCAAGCCGGGCAGCGAGCAGGACTGGGTGGCCCGCGAGTGGGGCTGGGCGTGGCCGTCGGACCGGCGCACCCTCTACAACCGGGCCTCCGCCGACCCCGAGGGCCGGCCCTGGTCGGAGCGGAAGAAGTACGTCTGGTGGGACCCGGACGCCGGCGAGTGGACCGGGTACGACGTTCCCGACTTCGAGAAGAACAAGCCACCCGGCTACCGGCCGCCGGACGGCGCGACCGGGGTCGAGGCGATCTCCGGCGACGACGCGTTCATCATGCAGGGCGACGGGAAGGGCTGGCTGTACGCGCCGAGCGGCCTCATCGACGGGCCACTGCCGGCCCACTACGAGCCGGCCGAGTCGACCGTCCGCAACCCGCTCTACGGGCGACAGGCCAACCCCACCCACAAGGTGTACGACCGGGCCGACAGCCCGATCAACCCGCGGTCGGCGGTGTACCCGTACGTCTTCACCACCAGCCGGCTCACCGAGCACCACACCGCGGGCGGCATGAGCCGGCAACTGGCGTACCTCTCCGAACTGCAGCCGGAGATGTTCGTCGAGGTGTCACCGGAACTCGCCACCGAACGCGGTCTGGAGCACCGCGGCTGGGCGCACATCGTCACCACCCGAGCCGCGATCGAGGCCCGGGTGATGGTCACCGACCGGCTCCGGCCGCTGCGCGTCGACGGGCGGGTCGTGCACCAGATCTGGCTGCCCTACCACTGGGGCGGCCAGGGCCTGGTCACCGGCGACTCGGCCAACGACCTGATCGGCATCGCCCTCGACCCCAACGTGCTCATCCAGGAGAGCAAGGCCGGCACGTGCGACATCCGGCCCGGGAGGCGCCCGACGGGCGGAGACCTTCTGGCGTACGTCGAGCAGTACCGCAGACGGGCGGAGAACAATGACGGGTAACAGCCTCTACGGTCCTCTCGATCCGGCGCCCGACGCGGGGTGGACCGACGCGCCACCGCGCATGGGTTTCTTCACCGACACCAGCGTCTGCATCGGCTGCAAGGCGTGCGAGGTCGCCTGCAAGGAGTGGAACCTGGTGCCGGACGACGGGTTCGACCTGCTCGGCACCTCCTACGACAACACCGGTGGCCTGTCGGCGAACTCGTGGCGGCACGTCGCCTTCATCGAACAGCGGGGCGCACCCCACGGTGATGTGCTGGGGGCCGCGGCCGGGCCACAGTTCCTCGGGATGCCGGGCCGGGACCTGCCGGGCCGGGACCCGGACGCGCCCCGCACCGATTTCCGCTGGCTGATGATGTCGAACGTGTGCAAACACTGCACGCACGCCGGCTGCCTCGACGTGTGCCCGACCGGCTCGCTGTTCCGCACCGAGTTCGGCACCGTCGTGGTGCAGGAGGACATCTGCAACGGCTGCGGGTACTGCATTCCGGCCTGCCCCTACGGCGTCATCGACCAGCGCGGGGACGACGGGCGGGCGTGGAAGTGCACGCTCTGCTACGACCGGATCGGCGACGGCCTGTCACCCGCCTGCGCGACCGCCTGCCCGACCCAGTCGATCCAGTACGGCGAACTGTCGCAACTGCGCGAACGTGCCGCCGACCGGGTCGCCCACCTGCACGGCCAGGGCGTCGGCGAGGCCCGGCTGTACGGCCACGACCCGTCCGACGGCGTCGGCGGAGACGGCGCCTTCTTCCTCCTCCTCGACGAACCCGAGGTGTACGGGCTGCCGCCCGACCCGATCGTGCCGACCCGCGACCTGCCGGCCATGTGGAGACGCGCCGGCCTGGCCGGGCTCGCGATGGCCGCCGCCGTGGTCGTCTCCTTCCTGGGCGGCCGCCCATGAGCCGCGGCTCCCCTCGGGGCGGACGGGGGCGCGGGCGCGGCGGCGACCGGCCGATGGTGCCGCCGGCCGAGTTCCGGTCCTACTACGGGCGGCCGATCGTGCGGCCGCCGGTGTGGCATCACGACATCGCCGCCTACCTGTTCACCGGTGGTCTGGCGGCCGGGTCCGCGCTGCTCGCCGCCGGTGGCGACGCGACCGGGCGGCCCGCGCTGCGCCGGGCCGGGCGGGTCACCGCGCTCGGGGCGCTCGTGGCCAGCACCTACTTCCTGATCAACGATTTGGGGCGGCCGGCCCGGTTCCACCACATGCTGCGGGTGGCCAAACCCACCTCGCCGATGTCGATGGGCACCTGGATCCTCAGCGCGTTCGGCGCGGCGGCAGGTGTGTCCGCGGTCGCCGAGGCCGCCCCGCTGCTGCCCGGCCCGTTGCGCCGGCTGCTGCCTCCGCTGGGCACGGCCGGACAGTACGGCGCCGCCGTTCTGGCGCCCGCGCTGGCCACGTACACCGCCGTGTTGCTGGCCGACACCGCGACGCCGAGCTGGCATGCGGCGTACCCCGAACTGCCGTTGATCTTCGGTGGCAGCGCCCTGGCCAGCGGCGCCGGCGTCGGCCTGATCGCCGCGCCCCCGTCGGAGGCGGGCCCGGCCCGCCGGATGGCCGTCCTCGGCGCGGCCTTCGAGTTGTACGGCGCCCACCGCGTCGAGACCACCAAGGGCATCCTCAGCGAGCCCTACACGCGGGGGCGGGCCGGCCGGTGGCTGCGCGCCGGGCGGGCCCTGACCGTTCTCGGCGTGGCCGGCGCCGTCCTCGGCCGCCGCAGCCGCGTCGTGTCCGCGCTGTCCGGGGCGTCGCTGCTGGCCGCCTCGCTGGCCACCCGCTTCGGCGTCTTCGACGGGGGAGTGGCCTCCGCCGCGGATCCGAAGTACACGGTCATCCCCCAGCGGGAGCGGCTGGCGCGGCGCGCCGAGGACGGTCAGCCGGTGCGGGACCCGCGGGCGACATGACCGAGCGGCTCCTCGTGGGACGGTGGTGGCATGGACTTTCCCGCTTGGCACGGGCCGCCCCGCGACATCCTGGGCCACCCCGCCCCCATCGCGCAGTTCGTCGCCCGGTCCGAGCATGCCGTCGTCGCGTTGCAGCAGTTCATCGCCTATCCCGAGGGCTGCGGGATCACGCTGCGCATCACCGCCCGGCGGGGTTCACTCCCCGAGACCGTGTGGGGGCGGCTCTACGGGCCTCATGGCGAGATGGATCCCGATCTCCGGTTCGGTGTGCGCTTCCCGGACGGGTCGAGGGCGACTCCCGTCGACAACGCCTTCCCCGGCTGGGCGCGCCCCACCGACCGGCCGGAACCGCCGATGCTCGTCGATGTCGCCAGCGAGTCCGGCAGCAGTGCGGATTCCTACGGGTGTGACCGGCAGATGTGGCTCTGGCCGCTGCCGCCGCCCGGCCCCTTCGAGTTCGTCGTCGAGTGGCAGAGCATGGGCATCGACATGACCGCTGTCACCGTCGACGGGACCGCCATCGCCCGTGCGGCGGAGAAGGCGCAGCCGTACTGGCCTTAGCGCGGATCAGACGGCCGGCCCGTGCGCTTCCTGGCGGGGAAGCCCACGGGCCGGGCCGCTCAATCACACCGTCCCCGACGTTGACGAGGGGGCACACCGGAGACGGCGCCGACCGAACCGGTCGACTCCTGGACGGATCTCGACGAGCCGCCGGTTGCAGGATGTGACCTGCGCCGCTGCGGCGGGACACGACGAAGGACCACCGCGGGCAGGGCCCACAGGCCCCGGGGACTAGCCGGCGTGTCGTCCCCGCTGGAACAG
Source organism: Actinoplanes sandaracinus (assembly GCF_030009775.1). GTDB lineage: Bacteria > Actinomycetota > Actinomycetes > Mycobacteriales > Micromonosporaceae > Actinoplanes > Actinoplanes sandaracinus. The sequence continues at coordinate 107,935 of NZ_JASCTH010000021.1, forward strand.
GGCGTGCGCCTCGGCCGCGGTCAAGGCGTGGTTATAGGTCCTGACGTCGGCGACGGTGCCGGGGAAGAAGTCGCCGGGCCGGCCCTCCCACCGGCCGCGGCCGACGGCCAGGGCCCGGTGACCGCCGGTGCCGTCGGCACGGCCCACAACTGGCAAGCCTCGTCCGGGCCGGAGGTCTTGTCCGGCGCCGGTTTCGTGGTCCGCGCCGTGCACGTCTGCAGAGTCAGCCGCTGCTCGTCGCCGGCGCTGGTCAGACACAGGTCGGCCCGCCGGTTGACGATGGCGCCGTTGGACTCGATCCGCCAGTGCTGGCTCGGCGCCCCCGCGACACAGGTGTGGATCTGCACGAGCGCGTTCACCCATGTGCCGGATTCCCGGACGTCCAGACATCGGCCCTGCACCCGAATGGTGCCGTCGGTCCGCACCGTCCACTCCTGAGCGAGATTGCCGTAGACGATCGAGTACATGCGGCCGTCGACCCAGTTGGAGACATGATCGGGGTACCAGTCCATCGAGAAGACGTGATAGCCGCCGGACAACGGCACGCCCATCACGGGCGCATCCTGGAGCGCGCCCGGCGTTCAGCCCTGTCGCCGAACCATCTCGGTGATCCAGGCCGGCGCGAACGGCGACGTGCAGCCCGGTGGCGTCGGATAGTCCTTGAGCACCTGCAACCGCTCACCGATGTCGAGCGCGCGGGCGCGGTGCGCGGGATGCTCGATGCCGATCTGAGCGAGGCAGTGGTTCATCGCCCACTGCAGCCGCTGCGGTGCCTCGCTCATCTCCGCCTCGATGACGTCGAGCAGCCCGGCCAGGTCGAGGCCGTCGGGCTTCTTCGCCACCCGGTCCACGGTCAGTGCCCAGCCGGCGCTGGCGACGATCGGATCCGGGTCGTCGGACCAGGAGATCCGCAGCTCTTCGGCGTGCGGGCTCTTCTTCACCACATAGTTGACGAGCCAGTCATGAACCTTCGGGGTACGCGCCTCGCGCACCATGGCGTCCAGTTCCTCCCGCCCGAACGCCTTCGGCCGGCAGATGAGAAGCGCCACCAGCCGCGCCGCGGTGTCACCGCTCCGCCAGAGCTCGACCGCGAGTTCCTGCTGCGTCTTCAGCCGTTTCGCGATCGCCCGCAGCGCGCCGAGGTTGACCCCGTGGTCGTCGCCGTGCTTCTCGTTGACCGCCCGGGCCCTGGGGTCCTCGCGCGCGGCCAGCTCGGCCATCACCTCGGCCACCGCCGTGTCCGTCACCCCGGCCTCCTTCCCGTCATCCGGGCACCAGCTTAGGAGAATCCACGCCGGCTCCGGGGACGGGCGCGGCCGCCCGTCCGGCGATAGCCTGCGGGACATGAGTTTCGAGGTTTCCGCGGACGCGTACGGCCGCTTCATGGGCCGGTACTCCGAGCAGTTGGCCGTGCCGTTCGCGGCGCTCGCCGGCCTCAGGCCGGACGGGCGGGCGCTGGATGTCGGCTGCGGGACCGGAGCGCTGACGGCCGAGCTCGTCCGATCGCTGGGCGCCGGGGCCGTGTCGGCGACCGACCCGTCGCGGGCCTTCGTCGCGGCCTTCCGCGCACGTTTCCCGGACATCGAGGTCCAGGACGCGCCGGCCGAGCGGTTGCCGTTCCCCGGCGGCCACTTCGACGCCGCCCTGGCGCAGTTGGTCGTGCACTTCATGAGCGACCCGGTGGCCGGGCTCCGGGAGATGGCGCGGGTCACCCGCCCCGGCGGGGTGGTGGCCGCCTGCGTGTGGGATCACGCCGGCGGGCGCGGGCCGCTGACCGCGTTCTGGCGCGCCGCCCTCGGCCTCGACCCCCAAGCCCGCGACGAGTCGCACTTGGCCGGCGCGCGGGAGGGCCATCTCGCCGAGCTGTTCGGCGCGGCCGGCTTGGACCAGATCGAGTCCACCATGCTGACCGTCTCGACCCGGTTCGCGGGTTTCGACGAGTGGTGGGAGCCGTTCACTCTCGGGGTGGGGCCCGCCGGCAACCACGTTCGAGGGCTCGACGCCCGGCAGCGGGCCGCGTTGCGCGACCGATGCGCATCGCTTCTGCCCCGCGAGGGCGCTTTCGAGGTCACCGCCTCGGCGTGGGCCGCGACCGGCCGGGTCGGGGCCGGCTGACCGCATCGCGGAAACCGGCGAGTTCGGCCTGATCATCGCCGACGGCGACAGCGAGAAGGCGGTCACCGGCGTGGGGCCCGAGCCGGACGGGGGGTATGAAGACGCAATGGCGACCTTCGTTCTGATCCACGGCGCCGGCGATGTCGGCTGGTACTGGCATCTCGTCGAGGCGCAGCTGCGGGCCCGGGGCCATGACACCGTCGCGCCGGATCTGCCGTGCGCCGACGACTCGGCCGGCCTGACCGAGTACGCGGACACCGTCGCCGCCGCGATCGGTGACCGGACCGAGGTGGTCGTCGTCGGGCAGTCGTTCGGCGGTTTCACGGCGCCACTCGTCTGCGACCGGGTGGCGGTGAGCCTGCTGGTGCTGGTCGCGCCCATGATCCCCGCGCCGGGCGAGGCGCCCGCCGACTACTGGGCGAACACCGGATACAGCGATGAGGTACGGGAGAGCTACGACGACCCCATCGCCCTGTTCTACCAGGACGTCCCGCCGGAACTGGCCGCCGAGGCGCTGCGCCGGGCGCCCGAGGAGTCCGAGGCCCGGATGAGTGAGCCCACGCCGATGAAAGCCTGGCCCGCCGTTCCCACCAGGGTGGTGAGCTGCCGCGACGACCGGCTGTTCCCCATCGGCTTCGTCCGCCGGGTCGCCCAGGAGCGGCTCGGCGTCACGCCTGACGAGATCGGCGGCGGGCACACCCCCGCGCTGAGCCGCCCCCGCGAGCTGGCCGACCGACTCGAGTCCTATCTCACCGAGACGGCCGTCGGCCGATGAGGACGGCCGTCCTCATCGCGACCGCGGCACGCCGCTTCTCCGGGTGAGCGCGGCACGCCTGTTTCTGCTTCTCAGCGGGAGCGCAGCTCGCCGATGAGGGCGGCGGCGATCGAACCGATGAGCCGGTCGTGGTCGGGCAGCCGCGGGCCCGGCCCCCGGTGCCGCAGCAGCACAGCGACCGCGTACCGGCCCCCGTCGGGATACTCGACGACACCGCATTCACCACGGGCGTACGGCACCGTCCCGGTCTTGCCCACGACCGTGACCGCGGCGTCGCCGAAACCGGACGCCAACCGGCTCCCGTTGACCTGATAGCGCAGCATCCGGCGCGTCTCGGCGCACACGGCCGGCGGGCCGGCCTCGTCGCGCCAGATCAGCCCCAGCAGGGCGGTGAGCTCGGCCGCCGTACCCCGGATCGAGTCGTTGCCGGTCACCATGTCGGTCTTCTCCTCAACCTCCAGGGGCGCCCGTTCGGCCGCGAAGAACTCCGTCAGCGACTCGTATCCGAGCTGGTGGGCGTGGCGGGTGAAGAGTTCGCGGATCTCGATGGGCACTCGGGTTCTGGTCAGCCCGAGGCGGGCCGCCGTCGCATTGATCCGGTCCAGACCGAGACGTCGTACGAGCATGTCGGAGGCGGTGTTGTCGCTGACCGACATCATCAGCAGGGCGGCGTCACGCAGCGACAACTCCACCGGGTCGCGGAAGACCGACAGTCCGGTGGGGCCGGGCGTACGGTCCTCGGCCGTGACGGTGATCCGCTCGGTGAGGTCGATGTCGCCGGTCTCCGCCCGCAGGAACAGCTCCAGCAGGACGAGCACCTTGAACGTCGACGCGATCGGCACCACGTCATCGGCCCCGAGCCCGGTGACGGCGCCGGTGTCGATGTCGCGCGCGTGGGCGTGCACCCGTGCGGCCAGCCGGGCGATCTCCGTCTCTACGGTCAGCGGCCATGGCATGGGTGCAGGTTACCGCCCGGTTTCCGATCGTCACGGCGACCCCGTCGCCGGCCGCGGACATCCGGGCCTGGTGGTTCTCCGGCCGCCGGCGGGGTATCCAGGGGCGACGGCCGGCACGACGAAGAGGAGACCGCGGTGGACAGCAATCCCGGCGACAGCGGACACGACGCCTCCACGAACGCGGGCAGCAGCACCGACCAGCACGTCACCGGTCATCCGGAGACGGCGAGCAGCCCGGTCGACGAGGAGCCCACCGCCGACACGCCGCCGCACGGCAGCAGCAACGCCGGCCTCAACGCCGCGAACGCTGAAGACGCCGGGCGGTGAGCGCCGACAGCCGGCGGATCAACCGGGACAACCTCGGCGCCTGGCTGCTCAAGGGCAACGCCGACCGGGCCGGCCTGCTCGACCGCTTCGCCCGGGACCCGCGGGTGGAGCGGTGGTGCGTGCAGCGCAGCTATCGGCTCGATCTGATGGACGCGGGCCAGCCGGTGCTGTTCTGGGGCAGCGGCTGCCGGGACCGTGCCGTCGCCTACGGCATCTGGGGCTGGGGACGGCTGCGCGGCCCGGCCCGCCCGGAACCCGGTGGCGCCGGCTGGTGGGTGCCGCTGGACCTGACGATCGCGGACCCGTCCGCGTGGATCCGGCGCGACGAGTTGCGGGCCGACCCCGAACTGGCCGACCTGGAGGTGCTGCGGCAGCCGCAGGCCGCCAACCCGTCCTTCGTGACCGTCCGGCAGTGGGAGGTCCTCCACCGCCGTCTCCCTATTCCCCGAGGGTGATCCAGTAACGCCTCGTCGGCGCCCCGGCGGGCATGTCCTCTGCGACGCCGCCGTTGCGTTCGATGGTGCGGGCCGAGGCGAGATTGCCGGCGAGGCAGACGACGAGGACGCGGTCGACGGTCAGGGCGGCCCGTGCCTCCCGCAGGATCGCGCCCAGCGCCCAGGTCGCCAGCCCCCGGCCACGGGCGGACGGGCGGATGCCGTAACCGATGTGTCCGGCCCCGTCGTCGTAGTGGTGCCGCAGGGCGATCCCGCCGAGGATCCGGCCGTCCTGCACGATCCACCGTGGGGAGCCGTGCCGGCCCGGCGGGCAGGGCGTTCCGGCCGGATGCGTCCGGCTGACCAGCCCGTCCACCCAGGAGACGAAGCCGCCGGGGGAGTCCACGTCGTCGCCGGGCGTCAAGCCGAAACCGTCCTCGTGCGGGCCGGGGCCCCAGTCGTCGCGGCACTCCAGGAAGGCCGCGTGCAGGCGGGTGGTCGGCAGAACCAGTTCGGGCATCCGGCCACGTTATCCGGGTGGGGTCTGCGCGAATCGGAGCACGTTGCCGTACGGGTCGATGACCTCGAGCGTCGGACCGCCCGGCGCGTCCGTGTCGACGCCGGGACGCATCGGCGGGTCCGGGCGGGCGTGCAGTTCCCGCTGCAGGCCGCCCACGTCGGCGACGGGGAACCAGACCACACCGTTCGGGCTGCCGTCACCGTGGTGTTCGGACAGGTGCAGCGTCGCCCCGGAGCGGGACACCTGTGCGTAACGCGGAGAGCCGGGCTCGAACCGGTGCGCCCAGTCCAGCCGGAAGCCGAGATAGCCCACATAGAACGGCAGAGCCACATCAACAGACATCACCCGCAGCACCGGTACGCCGGGACCGATCCGCCGATTCGTCGCCGCGGCGAGCGTGTTCCAGTCCTTGGCGCCCGACTGGTGGGCGATCAACTCCAGCGCCAGGCTGTGCGGGATGTCGAACCCGGCCGTGGCCAGGTCGGCGCGCAGGCGCTTGGCCTGCTTTTTCGGGTGTTCCACGGGGGTGGTCATCGCGTCGGCCTTTCCCACGGCGTGCTGTGACCGATGCTCGCGTTGCCGGCTCGTGCCGCGGTCGGAAAGCCGATGGCGGGCGTGCGCTGCCGGTGCATTCACCGAACCCCGGAGGGCGCGAGCGGCCGGCTGCACCGAGCCGGCCTCGATCCTATCGGACGCGCCGTCCCAGATGTCAGCCCCGACGGCCGTTGACGTATGTCAGGTAGCTCGTCGCCTCTCGGCGTGGATCCCTACCGCAGGAATCGCCTTGATGATCTCAGGTGTCAGATCAGTCCAGATAAGGCCACTCGGCCGACGTCGTCCGGAACACGAATCACTTCGTCGGGAGTGACGATGAGGTCAACACTGAAACGTGTTCAGTCTCGGGGATCTCGTCCTCTACGACCTGAAGGCTATGAACCGGAGCGACAATTATCGTGCTGTCGGAATACCCAAGGAGCCGGGATCGAGCTTATAAAACCAGACCTTGTCACGGAGGGCCCGCTTGTCCGTCTCATCGATGACCAGGATCGCGTCCGGATGTCCGAGCCGGCGGGCGACGAAGTCATGGACGTCGGCACGCACGAGGGCGTCGTTCCAGCCGGCCCGGCCGATCAGGTCCTGCATCCCGCCCGGACCGTCGTCGTGCTCCGCGATCGTCCAGCAGTTCTTCGCGGGTAACGGGGCGAGCAGCCCTGCACGAAGCCCCGGACTCGGCGCCGCGGTTCCGGCCGGGCGAACCGTGCCTCGATCGGGTTCATCAACTCGTCGAACAGCTCAGACCGTCGAACAGCTCAGACCATCGCTGAGCGTCTACTCTGCAGGCGACAGCCACCGCCGTTTTCGGGGTCCACACAACCATCGAGACTCAGCGGTGGCTGCTTGCTGTCCACGGACAAAACCACACCGTCACCGCAGCTCAGAACGGGTCTCTTGCTGGAGTACCACCCATGCCCGCCCACGCCGAGATCTTGCTCAGCGTGACTCTCAACGGACCGCCGCACATCACCTATCCCACCGGCTCCAGCAGGGTGGACAACCGCTCCAGCGTCACGCGCATCGATTGCTCGTTACGCGTCTCCCAATTAAGGACTCGGATCAGCCACTTCGTACGGCAAGTTGTCCAGTCAAACGTCTCGCGTACTAGGGTCGTGGTCGCGGTCACCGGCTCTAGCTCGTACCGCCAAACATGGTGGCCGATGGCGTGTCGCCAGGCGATCCGGCGGTCTTCCTCGAACTCGACAACTGTGTTCCACATCCGGTACGCGACCCTGTGGCGCATGTCCATGGTGAACCGCGCGCCCATGGTAAGGCGCTGGGGGTTACGCGGATGGCCGGCAATCACTGTGCCTGAGCCGTCGAAAAGCGAGTGGGCGGCGGGGTCGGCGAGTAGGTCGAAGATGCGTGCGGCCGCCGCCGGAATCAACCGCTCCACAGACACCTGACGCTGAAGGCGGCTCTGATCCTGGTCGCCATGTGCAACAGAGGCCATCGGTCGTCGCTCCTTGAAACGGCTGAAGGTCATGCCGTGGGAACATAACGCAGCGTCGGGCCCAACACCGCTGCGAGTGATCGCCTCCACTTATGACATTACCCATTCCCAGGTCAACCTGGACTTCGTGTCATGACATAGGTGCTGCAGTTATGGCCTTGACCTCCGCCCTCCGGCGAGAAGCTGGAGGCAGGGGGCGGTCCTCGACGACGCCCGGGGGTAACTGACCGCGTTCCTGCTCGCGATGACCTGGCCACTACGGTCGGGCTGGTGGAGCGAACGCGGCCCCCGCCGCGGCGCGTCTCGCAGGCGGCGACCTCCAGCAGGCAGGGTGCGGCCCGCATTGAGCCTGGAACGGATCTCCTGCTGGAGTATTAGATGGTTGCGCCTGTGATTGTCCCGGGCCGTGTCGGCGGCACGAGAACGCAGTAGTGGTCTTCTCGCGGACGCTGCGGTTGCCGGTTCGTGTGCCGGGTGCGACATGTCCCGAGTTGCTCGGTGCGCGTCGGGTCGGTTCGCCGGGACCGCTGGCGGGTAGCGGTGACCTCCGGAGTGGCCGTGTCCTGGCGATGTGTTCCTGGTGGGTCGGGCGGCGAGTGTGCAGTTCGACGGCGATCGAGGGCTGCGGGTCCGGACCGGAGCTCGTCGCCGGTGGTCCGGAAGGGGTGTCGTATGACGATCCGGCTGCGGTCGCGCCAGGAGATTGCCGAGTACGTAGCCGGCCTCGATGTGATCGAGCCCGGCTGGGTCAGCACGTCCCGGTGGGGCCGGATCTCCAGCTCCACCCGGCCTTGGAGGGCGGTCATCCGAACCCGCTGAGCTACGCCGTCGTGGCGCGAATCTACTGAGTTTCCGCGGGCGTGCGCGGCTTTCCGCCGGGCCGGGGTGTTCCGAGGGGATCAGTGCTGTTCCCACTGCTCCTTGGTGATCTCGTACCGCACACCGCCGAACTCGGAACCCTCCACCATCTGCATATCGGGAGGAGTGTCGAGGGTGCCCGTCCTCGTCATCCCGACCTTTTCCATCACTTTGCGGGAACCCTCGTTCACCGACATCGTGTCGGCCCAGACCAGGCGTACGCCAAGCTCCGTGAACCCTTTGGCCAGCAGGGCCTTTGAGCCCTCGGTGGCGTACCCCTTGCCCCACTCTGCCTGGCGCAGCCGGTAGCCGAGCTCGACCTCGTCCAGCGGGCCTTCTTCCTCGGGGCGCAGGAGGAACCAGCCGATGAAGGCACCGCGGTCCTTGTCGTGCGCCGCGAACAGCCCGAGGTTGCCGCCCCACATCTCGTAGCCGGCGAGGATGTTTCGCAGGCCGCGCTCGCGGTAGTGCTCCGGTGGGGTTGGCTCGCCGCCGGTCAGGTAACGCATGACCGCCGGGTCGCTGTCCAGTTCGATCAACAGCTCCGCGTCGTCGGCGGTGAAGTGGCGCAAGGTCAGGCGCTCGGTGTCCAGGTAGGAACTCACGAGCGCATCCTGATCCATGCAGGCAGGAGAAGACCAACGCTTTTCCGGTCCTGAGCGCCGCCCGGCGCATCCGAGTTCGTCGGATGCGGTCACACATCTCCGCCGACGCCCGTCACCGTGCGTGAACGGGGCACTGGCCAGCTGAGGCGCAGCGAGGCCCATCGGGGTGGCGGCCGCAGGGCCTCGGGCGTCGCCGGTCAGCAGGGTGAGAGCGACTCCGAAGCGCGGTAGCGCCGGTCAAGTACTCCTGCTCGTTCTCACCTTGCGTCATGGTCCACCGAAGTGAGCCAGAGCCCATCTAGCCGCGCAACACTCGGCGAAGCCAGCCAGCATGCCGTCGCGGCGGAGCGCCACCGTGCTCATCCGGCAGACCGAGCGGACCGGGACCCCCATCGGCGCCGGCTGGACCCAGGTGCGGCCGGGCAGACCCGATCGCCGGGCATGAGCTCTGCGACTTTGGGCCCCAGTTCATTTCGGGCCCGTCCGAAATTGGTGAAGCGCAGGAACTCTGACTGAATCCGAGAAATGGTCAAGCGCGGGCGCGCCCGACCATTTCCCGGATTCGGTCGGTTCTTAGTGAGCTGTGTCGACCGGTGTCAGCCGCACTTCACGGCGACGCACACCTGGATCTTGTCGACGGTGATCGGGATGAGCAGCTTGGACACGTAGAAGGTGAGGACCGAGGCCTCGATCTGCTTGATCTGGGTGTCGACGTCGAGATTGGCGACCTGCACGGTGACGTCGTTGAGGACGTTTTGCAGCAGAGTGAGGTTGTTGTTGCTGAGCACGTTGACGTCACCCACGTTGACCGTCACGTTGTTACCGTTGACGGTGCCGATGCAGGTGACCTTGTGGTTCGGTCCGCCGCCCTGGTTGGAACAGGTGTAGTTCTTGCCGCTGGGCTTGCTGGCCTGCGTCGATGCCGCCGGGGCGCTGCCGGGGGCGGCGGCAGCCTGCGTGGCGGTGAAGCCGAGGGCCAGGCCCATGGTTCCGACGGTCGCGGCGAAAGCGAGGAAACGCTTCACGTGAAATATCCTTCCAGTCTGCGGGCAGGACGGCGACACGAGAAATGGTTCTCTGCTTGCCATTTCTGCGGCGCCGCAGCCGACTATGTCAGATTCCGGAAACGCGTGCATCAGTCGCCGCACCTGCTCATCAGGCCATTTCTATACTTATGATGGTGATGTCTTATCGCACCGTAATTCCAGCTCATCGCGCTTTTCGCGCCAGAAAACAGGAAGGTCGCAGGCGGCCAGAACCCGGACATTCTCCTCTAGTTGGCTGGATTGTTACCGGACCGTATTACCTCTCCGAGGTGAAATCCGCTGGATAAACGATGTACCGCTGTCGCAAAAGCGTCAGAACCGTTCGCTTCATGTACTAGAGGCCAGGCCCGAGGGGCGCCGGTCACTTACCATTGGCATCAACCGGCTCTGGCTCACTTTGATGGACTCGTGACTGGGGAGAGATCTTCGCCCGTAACCCGAGGCCCTTGGCCGTCGCGGGGTAGCAGGGTGTGAGCGACTACGAAGCGCGGTAGCGCCGGTCAATTGCTCTTACTCGGCCTCACGCTGCGTGATGGTCCACCAAGAGTGAGCCAGAGTCGGGGCATGTCATGGGCGGATCCGGCTCCGCTACGGTCAGGAAGCACCCCCCTTTGTGGGCCTCGGCGGCGCGGGTCACCACCAGGAACGCGGCAGCGGCCATGGCCAGGATGATGTGGGTATACCAGGCGTCATAGCGGCGGGGGACGGAGGTCTTCCCGCCGTTCAGCTGACCTTCGGAACGCCCCGGGTCAGCGCCGCTTGGACGATGTGGAGGGCCTCGGCGGGGTCGATGCCGAGGCCGGCGATGACGGCGGCGTACTCGGCGGCGGCGCGGCGGGCCCGTTCGCGGCCCTGCTCGCCGGCTGCGGACACGAACGAGCCGGCCGGGCCGCGGGTCTCGATCAGCCCCGCCTCCTCGAGTTCCCGGTAGGCCCGGCCGACCGTGTTGACCGCCAAGCCGAGGTCCGCGGCCAGGCGGCGGATGGTCGGCAGCCGGGTGCCCACGGCCAGCGTGCGCTCCTGGATCTGCCCGGCGAGCTGGGCGCGGAGCTGCTCGAAGGGTGGGACGGGCGAGGCCGAGTCAATGACGATCATGCGGCTCACCGGGCGCTGGAGCCGTGCTGGGCCGCCAGGGCGCTCCGCCCGTCCCAGGCTGTGATCAGGAGGAGTGCGATGACACTCAGGATCATGAAGGCGAGCCAGCCCGTGTTCCACGGATCGAGCCCGGCGTCGAATACCGACACGACCGGCAGCGACCACACCACGGTCGGTAGGCCCACCTCGCGGGCGTCCTCGACGCGCATGAGGAAATCGGCCTTCAGCGAACCCTCGTCGTCGGCCACCACCGGGTGGGTGAGCACATGGCGTAGTTGGACGGCCGTGCCGACCGCGACCCCGCACAGCCCGATGAGCAGGATGACCGCCGCGTACCTCGCGGTGCCGTCGCGCATGGTCAGGGCCGCGATCGCCAGCACTGCCGCGCCCGCGTAGGTGACCGCCAGCAACGCGGCCCGCGGCACGCCCAGCACGGTTCGCCAGCCGGGCCGGACGGAGTGGGTCGCCCGTCGCGGCAACTCCGCGCCGGCCTGCTGATCGACCCGCCGCACCCACCGGTCCAGCAGCGACAGGCCCGACACCAACCCGGCCACCAGCGCCGTCAGCACCACCAGTGCCCAGAGCCGGTGCGTCCCGAACCCGTCATCCGCGGGACGGATCGGCAAGGCGGAGACGTAGACCAGGGCAGTTGCGCAGAGGAACGCGGCCGGCAGGACGGCGGCGGCCACCCGTGCACGTCGCCGGACCGTCAGGCGCGCCGCCAGCATCGGTGTCGGTGTGACGTCGGCCAGGCCGCGCGCGGCCAACCACAGACGGGCTATCTCGAGCTCCGTCGGACGCACCTTCCTCGGCATGGCGGCCTCCCCAGCTTGTCGCAAGTCTTGTCTCAACAGACTGCGACAAGACTTGCGACAAGTCAATGGTGGTCCCGGGCGAAGTGCTCGCCCGCCGGAACGCCAACCGTGCGATGGAACGCGGCTCGGCGTCCCGGAGCCGGCCCGGCCCGCGGCCGCGGCGACCGGCTGGCCGGCGGGCGGCACGGGCATCGCCGCACGCAGCTGGCCGCGGGTGCGTCAGTGGCTGAACGAAAGGCCGGTCTCGGCCCGGCAATACCCGGCGCTGCGTACGCGCGCTCGCGCCGACCTCCGCTCCTCGTTGCGTGAGCGGCGATGATGAGTCGATGAAGCGTGCCCTGCTCGTGGTGGCCCTGACCGCCCTGCTGTCCAGCTGCACGTTCTCCGGACAGGGCGGAGTCGTGACGGGACAGCCACTGCCGTCGGGGTCCACGCCCGCTGACGCGTGCGCCCCGCAGCTCCTGGCCGCGATGGTGGGTAAGCCGGTGACCGCCGCGATCGCCGCCAACCCCGGCTTGTCCGGGATGCTGGCCGGGCTCGATCGGGCCGGCCTGCGCGCGCTCGACGACGTGCCCGCGTACCCCGGTCAGGTTAAGGCCGTGTCGTGACCAGGTCGAGAGGGCCGCGCAAAGCTCACTTGGTCATGGCAAGGACACGGCCACTGCCGCCAGGACGAGAGCGGCCATGAGCAGGCACAACCTGATGCCTACGGCGGTCAGGCGACGGTTGAGCGCAGGGTCGCGGGCCATCGGCTGCTGCAGCCCGATCCAGGCTGTGCCGCCGAGCAAGGCCATGGCTGCCATCACCAGAAGGATCATGGGAAACCTACTCAAACGGATGCTGTTGAGCCCACTTTCCGCCGGGGCGCGGGACATGTCTGGGCCGCGCAGCTGAACAGTCGGCGAACGGTGCTCGCTCGGCCCCGAAACTATGAATGCCGAAGATCGCTGCACGCCGTGGCGCTGCTGGTGGTCGGCGACGAACTCCGAAACGGTTCACCAGCGCGTCTCCCGGCGAAACACCGGGCCGCTTTCCGCAGGGTGTCGCGTTCGTCCTCCAGGTCACGGGCCCGGCGACGGAGCGTGGCTCCTGACCTATCAGGATCACCAAGATCCCCGGTTCGAATGTCGAAGATCAGGAGATAACGCCCCGGGGCCGCCGCACCACCGTGTGGTTCAGCAGCCGCCACCTCCGCCGCAGCCGCAGGTGGCGCCTCCGGCCGCGGCGGCACGCCGGGTGTTACGGCGGCGGTGCAGCCACCACATGCCCAACGCGAGCACGGTCAGACCGGTGGCGACCGCGAGCAGCGTCTGCTCCAGGACCGCCGCGCCCGCGCCGGTGAGCACACCTGCGGCGATGAGCAGCGGAATCGCGCAGCACGCGGCGCAGGCCAGGGCGGCGAGGCCACCGGTGACCTTGCTGCGGGTCGGTGGGGTGTTGTCGACCGTCGGCGGTGTGTGCTGGTGCGGGGCGCGCGTGAGGGGCGGCTGACCGGGCATGCTCATGTGGGTTCTCCGTCGGGGCGGCCGATGGTGAGGAACGGGATGGGACAATCAGCGCAGGTGCAGTTGGTGAGGCTGTCGCAGCGGGCGTCGACAACCTCGGTGAGCGCACCGCGGATGGTGGTGAGGTCGGCGATCCGCTGATCGATTTCGGCGATCTTCTCGACCGCACGCTGCCGCAGATCCGGTGCCGGGTGGCGGCGGCGGCCGGTGTCGAGGAGTTCGGCGACCTCATCGAGGGTGAACCCGAGCCGTTGCGCGGCCTTGATGACGTTCAGCAGCGCGACAGTGTCAGGTGGATAGAGCCGGTGTCCGCCGTTGCTGCGGGCCGGCTCGGTCAGCAGGCCCCGGCGTTCGTAGTAACGCAGGGTTTGGACGTTGACGCCGGCCTGTTCGGCGACCTCACCGGTGCGCAGCCCGCCCCGGTCCGGGGAGATCATCACGCCACCGTCGGCGTCGCGCGGGCACCCGCAGACAGGAGTCCTGCCTCGGACCAGTCGGTCTTGCCGCCGTTGTGGAGGCGCACGTCGGCACAGCCCAGCCGGATGAACCCGGCGGCGGCGACCGTGGACCGGCCGCATGACGGGCCGGCACAGCAGGTGACCACGGTCCCGGCCCGCTCCGGGGCGAGCCGAGCGGCGCGGTCGGCCGACAATTCGCCCGGCAGGTTCGCCGCTCCCGGGAGGTGCTCGGCGTCGTGGTGCGGCACCGGCGACGCCTCTACGAGGGTGACGGCGCCGGCGTCGAGCAGTGCGCCCAGGTCGTCACGGTCGATCTGCCGCACGGCGGTCTCGGCGTAGTGCCGTAGCCGCTCGGCGGGCACGTCGGCGCGGGCTGCGAGTTCTGCCAGATCCAGCAATGCGGTGGTCATGATGTCCCCCGGGCCGACACCGTGCCGGCCCGCTCGCTGAGGGACGCGAGCACGTCGGCGTATTTGCCGGGAACCTCGACGTCAAGGGTCAGTGCCGTACCGTCGTCGGCGGGCTCACCGGTCACGGCGAAGGTGAGGAACGAGCAGCACGCGGTTTCCCGCGCGGTCAGGTCACGGACCGTGGCCTCCAGCCCGGCCGGGCCGGTCAGCCATAGCCGGACGTGGGTAGCGGTGATCGGCTCGACCCGGCGGACCGCCGTGGCGAACAGGTCATCGAACTCGGCCAGCCGCAACGGCCTCTCCGCCGTGGGCAACGTGCACGCATCGGGGACAACGATCGACATCCCGGGCTCCTCGTTCAGCGGTTCCAGCGCCGCACCGGCGCCGTCCCCTCGACGGTAAGCCTGTACCTGGGTACCGGATGCAACCTCCGATCTCAGCACATCAAGTCCAGCGCCGGGCGCAACGAAGGTCCCGGACCCGGGCTTTCGTAGACGGCCGGGGGACCTGGTCGAGGCAGAACCGGGGCGGCGTGTCGCCGAGGCCGGCGACGACTGACGACATCAGCGCGTCAGGGTTCAGGGCAGCCGCGCGGCTCTCCACCGTCGCCCCCGCCGCGGGCGGTCCGGGCCGCCGGCTTGGCGACGGCCGGCGGAACGCGCCGCCAGCCACCGCCGAACAGGAACAGCACGGGGAGGAAGAGCACGTTGCAGAGCGTCGCGATGAGCAGCCACCGGCTCCATCCCGTGCCACCGGCCGCGACGACCGGCGACACGACCAGCACCACCACGATCATGAGCCGGACGGAGAGACCGAACGCTCCCCACGCCGTGGCCTGAAGATCCGGCCGCAGATCCTCCATGTCCTCGGAGAAGAGCGCCATCCAGGGCGCATATGTGGCCGCGCTCGCGACGCCGAGCAGTGCGTTGACCCCGATCAACTGAGCGAGGCTCGCCCGGCCGTTGTCCGACTCCGAGGTGATGACGCGCGCCCGCAACGCGGGCGACAGGTCCGCGATGAAGAATATGATCACGATGCGGAGCACCAGCCTGATGGTGCCCATGATGATGACCTGCGACTGCCAGTTGCCGAAGACGGGCAGCGTCACGCCGACGATGCCGGCGGCCAGGAAGTTCGCACCGATCGGTCCCCACGTACGGTCGCATGAGGACACCTTCCCGCAGCGTCGGTTGGTTACGCCGGCTGCCGGGCGGCCTCCTGGCTCGCCGGCCGGCGGGAGAACCGCATGGCGCCGTCCTCGATCCGGCCGTGCCGGAGCTTCAGCAGGTCGTGCGCGTAGCTCATGCCCATATGCCACGGGGCCCGCGAGCCGGACTTGGGGAACTCGTCGATGGAGCGCAGCACGTAGCCGGCCTGGAAGTCGAGCAGTGGCCGCTCGGTGACGGCCGGATCGTCGTTGATCGGCACGCACTGGTCGTAGCCGTGCGCGTCGAGATACCGCAGCAGCCGGACGACGTACTCGCTGACGAGGTCGGCCTTCAGGGTCCAGGACGCGTTCGTGTAACCGACGGTGAAGGCGAAGTTCGGTACGCCGCTGAGCATCATGCCCCGGTAGGCCATGGTCTCCGGAAGCGTGACCGCGCGGCCGTCGACGGCGAGCCGGAGGCCACCGAGGGCCAGCAACCGCAGCCCGGTGGCGGTGACGACGACGTCCGCCTCGAGTTCGGCGCCGGACTCCAGGCGCAGTCCCGCCTCGGTGAACTCGGCGATGCGGTCGGTCACCACGGATGCCCGTCCTCGCGTGATCGCGGCGAACAGGTCACCGTCGGGCACGAAGCACAGCCGCTGGTCCCACGGTTGGTAGCGGGGCTTGAAGTGCGTGTCGACCTGGTAGCCGGGCGGGAGCTGACGGATCGCCGCCTTCCGCAGCAACGACCTCATGACGTGTGGACGGCGCCGGCTCAGCTGGTAGATCAGCGTGGACATCGCGACGTTCTTCCATCGCACGATCGCATAGGCGCGGCCTGCGCCGAGCACCCGCCGCAGCCGGTTCGCGATCGGGTCCTCGGCGGGCAACGACAGGATGTAGGTGGGCGAGCGCTGCAGCATCGTCACGTGTGCGGCCCGATCGGCCATGGCCGGCACGAGCGTCACGGCGGTCGCGCCGCTACCGATCACGACGACCTTCTTGCCGGTGTAGTCGAGGTTCTCCGGCCAGTGCTGCGGGTGGATGACGGTGCCGCCGAACCGCTCGATACCGGGCAGGTCCGGCGCGTAGCCGCCGTCGTAGCGGTAGTAGCCGCTGCAGACGTACAGAAAATTGGTGGTCAGCCGGACCGTCTCGCCGTCATGGACAGCCTCGACCGTCCAGCGGGCGTCCGGCGTGGACCAGTCCGCACGTACCACCCGATGCCCGAAGCGGACGCGCCGGTCGATGCCCGCCTCGGCGGCGGTGTCGCGGATGTAGCGCAGGATGGCCGGCCCGTCGGCGATGGCCTTGGCCTGGGTCCACGGCCGGAACCGGTAGCCGAGGGTGTGCATGTCGGAGTCGGACCGCACGCCGGGGTATCGGAACAGGTCCCACGTTCCGCCGATCGCTTCGCGGGCCTCGAGGATGGCGTAGGTCCGGCCGGGAAAGGCGGATTGGAGGTGGTGTGCCGCCCCGACGCCGGACAGGCCGGCACCGATGATCAGCACATCGAGATGCTCGGTCGTCGCCGTCACGCGGACTCCTTCCGCCGGGCACGCAGCCCGGCCCGCAGGCGCGAGATCACGGCGTAGTAATGGGTGGGGGCGATCCGGGCGAGCGCGTCGAACAGGTAGGCGTCCGGTCCGACCAGAATCCGTGCCCTGCCCCGTTCGACGCCGTGCTGGATGATCGCCGCCGCCTTGTCGGGCGAGGTGAGGGTCACGGCCTCGAACTGTGCCGCCATCTGCTCCTTCGTCCGTCCGAGGCCCTCGGGGTCGGTACGGACGCGTGCGTTGCGGGCGATGTTCGTGGTGATGCCGCCCGGGTGCACCGTGACCGCCCGCACTCCGGTGCCCCGCAGTTCCTGACGCAGGGCGTCGGTGAACCCGCGGATGGCGAACTTGGCGGCACAGTAGGCGCTCTGGTAAGGCATGCCGAGCAGTCCGAACACGCTTGAGGTGTTCACGATGACGCCGTCGTCCTGCTCGACGAGGATCGGCAGGAACGCCCGGGTCCCGTGCACGACACCCCAGAAATTGATCTGGAACAGCCAGTCGTCGTCCTCCGGCACGGCGCCCGCGACGGTCGATGTCACGGCGACGCCGGCGTTGTTGAACACCGCCGCCAGCGGCGCCGGGAGCCAGTCGCGCACCTCGTCGGCGAACCGCAGCTGATCGGCCGCGTCGCGGACGTCCATGACGCGGCTGAGCACCGGACCGGGCAGCGCCGCCGCGGTCGCCTTCAGCCCCGCCTCGTCCACATCGGCGATGGCGACGGGCGACCCCAGCCCGGACAGCCGCCGGGCCAGGCTGCGCCCGATGCCGGAGGCGGCGCCGGTGATCATCACGGGACGGCCGGCGATCCGGCGAGATCGTCGAGCCCTCGGCGCTCTCGCCGGCACGGACCCGCCGCGCCCGGTCACGATCCGGCTCCGGCGTCGCCGGCCGCGGTGGACGGTAGCGGCGCGGCGTCGCGGCGACGGACGACGGCGCGGCCGCCCTGGGACGGGGCGTTGGCGACGCCGCGCGAGTGCCAATGCTCGCCGGGCTCGTCGGTCGGCACCAACGTGAGGTCGCGCAGCATCGTGCCCAGGACGACGCTCATCTCCATGTTCGCAAAAGCGGCACCGAGGCACCGGCGGCCGCCGCCGCCGTACGGGATCCACTGGTACAGGTCGGGCCGGGTGCCGAGGAAGCGGTGCGGATCGAACGTCTGGGCGTTGGGGAACAACGACTCGTTGTCGTGCATCAGCGTGATGCTGACCAGCACCGCGTACCCCTTCGGCACGGTCCACCGGCCGACCTGCAAGCGGTCCGCGAGAACCTGCCGTCCGACGAAGTCGATCACCGGACGGGCGCGCTGCACCTCGATGATCGCCGCCTCGCGCAGCGCGTCGCCGCCGGTGTCCACTTCGTCGACGAGCTCGCTCAGGACCGCCGGATGGCGGCGAAGCCGCTCGACCGCCCAGGCGAGCGTCGTCGCGGTCGTCTCGTGCCCGGCGGCGAGGAGCGTGAGCAGCTGATCGGCGATCTCGCTGTCGCTCATCCGCGAGCCGTCGTCGTAGCGGCTCTGCAGCATCAGCGCGAGGATGTCGTCGCGCTCGTCGAGCTTCGCGTCCTGCCGCCCGTCGGCCACCAGCCGCGCCACGATCGCGTCGTACTCCCGGCGCATCGCCCAGAACCGTCCCCACGGGCTCCACCGCCCGAGGTCGATCCTGGGCACGGGCAGCACGGCCAGCCGCGAGCCGAGCTTGATCATCCGCGGCAACAGCTCGCGCAGATCAGCGAACTCGGCACCCGCGGAGCCGAACACCGCGCGCAAGATGATGTTCAGAGTGATCCGCATCATCGACGGCAGCGTCGCGAAAGCGGGGCCCTGCGGCCACGACGCCAGCTCCCGTACCGTCTCCTCTTCGACGATCTTCTGGTAGACCGCCAGCCGGCGGCCGTGGAACGGCGGGACGAGCAACCTGCGCTGCCTGCGGTGCTCGTCGCCGTCGAGGGCGAACAACGAGCCGGGACCGAGCACCCGGCCGAGATTGCGGTCGGATTTGTCCGCGAGCTCCGGACCGGTCATGAACACCTGCCTGACCTCGGCGGGATCGCTGATGACCACGGCCCGGCCGAACGTCGGCACGTTCACGGTGAAGGCGTCTCCGTAGCGGTCTCGCATCCGGCGCATCCCGCGGTGCGGGACGGTCAGCGCGTACACACCCTGTACGGCACGTGGTTTCGAGGGACCCGGCGGAAGCGTGACGGTCGTCATCGGAGCACCACCTCCAAGCGGTACGCGGACGTACCACCGGAACGGTACGCTCGCGTACCAATTGGGACAAGGGAGCCGGCCGGATACGAGGTATACCGTGGCCACAGTGATGACCGTGCCGCACCTACACGCCGGCGAGCCGACCGCGACCGCGAACGACGACACCGGCCGATTCCGCCGACGGCTGCTGGACGGCCTGGTCACCTCGATCACGGAGGACGGTTACCGGAACACCACGGTCGCCGGCATCGTGCGGCGCGCGCGTACCTCACGGCGTACTTTCTACGAGCATTTCTCCGACAAGGAAGCCTGCTTCGTCGCGCTCCTGACCGACACCAACGCCGAGATGATCCGCCAGATCTCGGCCGCCGTCGACGAGAACGCGCCGTGGCCCAGTCAGGTGCGCCAAGCCGTCGAGGCCTGGATCGCCTCCGCGGAGTCCCGGCCCGCGATCACCCTCAGCTGGATCCGCGACGTGCCGTCGCTCGGCACCGCGGCCCGCCGGCTTCAACGCGACACGATGGAAGCCTTCGTCACCATGATCCAGACCCTCTGCGGCACCGCCGAATGGCGCACGGTCGGGGCCGGCCCGGTGCCGCGACAACTCGCGATCATGCTGCTCGGCGGACTCCGCGAGCTGACCGCCTCCACCGTCGAGGACGGTGGGCGCATCAGCGACAACACCGAACTCGCCGTCCATGCCTGCACCGCCCTGCTCAGCCCCACCCCCCGGATCCCGGGCCGCTGACCGCCGGCGTCCAGGGCGGTCCCGCGGTGTGCCCCGGCGCCGCCGGGGCACACCCTCGGGTCACTGGTCCAGGTCGACGACGGGCTGGGGGACCTCACGCAGGTGCCGGTTGTGCCGCGGCTCGTGCTTGGTCTTGGCGTCGCTGAGCTGGCGCCGCAGGTCATCGCGGACGTCCATGACGGCCGCGTGCAGGTCTTCCTCGGACGACGTCGCGACGAACTTCTCGCCGCCGCTGAGCCATGCCTCGAGGGTGACCTTCTGGCCGCGTGCGGCCCGGTCCTTGACGGAGATCTCCAGTTCCGAGGAGTCGGCGTGGAAGGAGGCGAGCCGGGGGTCCAGGACGTTGAACTGCTCGGTGAGCCAGTTCAGGTCGCCCTGCGAGAATCCGGCCCCGACACGCAGGCACTCCGCAATGGTGGCCGGGTTGGCGACGGCACTCATGTGATCTCCTCTGTCCGGCGGAAACGGTCATAGACCTCGTACCCAACCTGGTCAAAACAAATCCGCCCACCCGTTCATGATCAACGGATCAGGGTGCGGGCGAGGCAGTCGGCCGCCCAGTCGCGCCAGCGCTCGTGGCTCCAGCCCAGGTGGTCGACGAGCAGCAGGTACGTCTCGGGGGCCAGCAGGGCGACGGCGGTGTCCGCGGCGGCGGCGACGTCCGTACGCAGAGGTGTCTTGGCGGCGAGGGCGGCGGCGAAGGCGCGCTGGACCTCGCGGTGGTGGTTGATGCTGGTGGCGCAGACCTCCGCGAGCTCGGGGTCGGCCGCGGCGTTGCGGATGATGTCGAGCAGCCGGGCGGCCCGGCGCAGGACTTCGCCGACGCCTTCGACCTGTCGTTCGATCTGGCGGTGCGGGCCGGGTTCGGCGAGGGCGGCGCGCACCCAGGGGCGTTCGAGGGTGGGGATCGGCTCGTCGTCGCCGGCGATCGCCTGGTCGAGGGCGGCGACCAGCACGGCCCGCTTGTTGCCGAACGAGTAATAGACGGTCTGCTCGCTGACTCCGGCGGCGGCCGCGATCGCGGTGATGCTGGTCGTGGCATATCCGGCCGTGGTGAAGGTCTCGGTGGCCGCGGCGGTGATGCGGGCGCGGGTGGCGCGGGCCCGCGCCGCGCGTCCGTCGGTTTTTCCGGTCACAAGACTTGACTATAGCGTCACTACAGAAACATTCTTAGAGCATGACTACAAAAACCCTGATCGTCGGTGGCTACGGCGCGGTCGGCCGCGAAGCCGCCGCCGCCCTGGTCGCCGATACGGCCGTCCTGGTCGCCGGCCGCCGTCCGGAGCGGGCCCGGACGGTCCCCGGCGCGACCGCGGTGCGGCTGGACGTGACCGATGCCGGCCGGCTCGACGAGGCCCTCGACGGGGTCGGCGCCGTGCTCATGTGCACCGAGACGGGCAACGCCCGAATGGCCCGCGCCTGCCTCGACCGCGGCATCGACTACGTGGACATCTCCGCCACGCCGTCGGTGCTCGCGCAACTGGAGAAGCTCGACTCCGGCGGCGCCACCGCGGTCCTCAGCGTCGGCATCGCCCCCGGCGTGACGAACCTGCTGGCCCGCTACGCGGCCGGGCGCGCTCCCGGCCGGCCGGTGCGGATCGGGGTGCTGCTCGGCTCCGGCGAACGCCACGGCGCCGCCGCCGTCGGCTGGACCGTCGACGGCCTCGGCCAGGAGCGCGGCACCTGGACGGCCGGCTTCCCCGCGCCGTACGGGCGGCGCACCGTGCACCGCTTTCCCTTCTCCGACCAGCACACCCTCGACCTGCCGGACGTCCGGACGGGCCTGGCGCTGGACTCGCGCCCGGCGACCGCGATGCTGGGTGCCGCGAACCGCCCGGCCGTCGCGAACCTGCTGCGCCGCCCGGCTCTGCGCGGCCTCACCGACGCCGTGTTCGGCGGTCTGCACCTGGGCGGTGAGGGTTTCGCGGTGACCGTGGAGGCCGGCGATCTGCGGGTCTCGTTCACCGGCCACCGGCAGAGTCGCGCCACCGGCCTCTTCGCCGCCCACGTGATCCGCCGCCTGCCCGGCATGCGCCCCGGCGTCGCCCACATCGAGGACCGGGTCGACCCGGCCGAGTTCCTCACCGGACTCGCCGCCGAGGGTTTTCAGCTCGACCTCGGCGGCGTGCCCTCGAAGCGGTGAGAGGTTATCCGCTGGTGCAGACGGCGCCGTTCAGCGTGAACACGGCCGGCGGCACGTTGGGCCCGCTGTAGGAGCCGACGAACCCGGCGGAGGTGGAGGCTCCGGGCGCCAGGCTGCCGTCGCTGGTCACGCGTACCGTGCGCTCGCTCTGGTTCCAGGTGGCGTTCCATCCACTGTTCACGCTCTGCCACGCGGTCGGCCAGGTGAACGCCAGGGTCCAGCCGTTGATCGCGGGCCCGTTGTTCGTGATGTCCACCTGTCCCACATACCCGTTGCCCCAGTTGTTGACGTCGCGGAACCTCACCGTGCAGGCGGCGTTCGCGGGCGTGCCGGTGGTGAAGGTCAGCGGCGGCGAGGCGGGGGAGAGCCGGCCGGCCCCGTCGCGGGCCAGCACGTTGATCGTGTAGCGGCGGCCCGGTTCCAGATTGCCGGCGGTCAGCGAGGTGCCGGTGGTCTCGCCGAGCAGGTCGCTGACGCCGCCGTTCTGCCGGTACACCTCGTACTTGACGCCGCCGCCGAGAGCGGGCCAGGAGATCGTCGCGGTGCGGTCGGTCACGGTCGCGGCGGGCCGGCCCGGCGCCTGCGGCGCGGCCGTCTCGGTCCGGGCGGGCTTCAAGGTCAAGAGCGTGATGGAGTACGGCGCAAGCGTCTGCGAAGCCGCGGTGCCGGCCGGGGCGGTGGCGATCCCGTCGGCGCCGTTGGTGAACGTGGCCACGGTGGGCGTGCCGGCCGCCGGGGTGAACCCGTGGTAGCCGAGCGACACGGTGTGTGCCGCGGTCTCGTCCTTGTTGACCAGCAGCACCGCGACGTCACCGTTGGCCCGGCGCACGGCGTGCGAGCTGACCAGCGGGTTGTCGCTGCCGCTGCCGACGAACCGGTCGCCGGGCCGGGCGAAGTCGCCGACCAGGTCGAGAGCGTGGTACGGCGCGAACGGCGTGTTTAGCGGCGGCTGGCAGACGGAGCCGTCGGCGTTGCAGTTGCCGCTGGAGAGCAGCCCGTAGTCGTCGTAGTCGGTGTGCCCGGCGACCGTGGTGACGTCGCCGAGTCCGTTGTGCACGTTCCACCAGTGCACGGTGAAGACGCCCTGGGCGAGCAGCCCGCTGTAGACGTCGGCCAGGAACAGCGCGCCCGGCTGGGTGTTGCGGCCGATCTCGACGTTGGTCTCGGTCATGCTGATGCCGATCCGGCCGGGGTCGCCGCCCGCGTGCCGGTCTATCTGCTGCCGCAGCAGGTGGACGGCGTCCTGGATCTGGGCGGGTTTGGTGAGTGTCTCGGCGGGGGTGTTGCCGCCGGGGTACCAGTGCACGTCCACGAAGTCGATGACCGACCCGGCGCGGGTCAGCACCTCCTGGTTCCAGCTTCCCTGGTCGCCGGCGCCGACGATGGCGTCGGGCCAGTTGCCGGGCATGGTCAGCACGGCGCCGATCTTGATGCTGGGGTCGACGGCCTTCATCGCGTTCGCGTACGCGACGACGGTCGCCGCGTACTCCTTGGGGCTCTTGTCGGCGTGCTCGTCGGCCTCCCAGGCCGAGCCGTAGTGGCCGTTGCCGTAGTTCTCGTTCCCGATCGTCCAGTAGGTGGCGCCGTACCCCTTGGTGATGTTGGCGTAGCGGACCCAGTCGGCGGCTTCCTGAGCGGTGCCGGTGCCGTAGTTGGCGATGATCATCGGTTCCGCGCCGGTGCGCTGGGCGCCGGCCATGAACGTGTCGAAGTCGGTGTTCGGAGCGACGTAGCCGCCGGGCGCGGTGTGGTCGCGCCAGTGGTAGATGTCGGCGTACGAGCCCCCGGGGTAGCGCAGCATCCGCACGCCGGCGTCGCTCAGCAGGTCGGCGACGGCGGGGGTGCCGAGCTGGGAGTCCCAGATGGCGTGGTTGACGCCGACGGCGTCGGCGCCGACGGTGGCGAGACCGGCCCGGACGTCGACGTCGACGCGCGTGCCGGCGGCGGATGAGGTGACCGAGGTGGTGGCGTGGGCGCCGGCTGGCAGCGGAAGGACGGCGGTGACGGCGGCGAGCAGGACGGCGCCCGCCAACCGGTTCCGCAGCTGAGTGATCTGCACGGGGGTCTCCACTGACGAGGGGGATGTGGGAGCGCTCCCATAGTCCGCTCGTGGAAAGAAGTCTGTCAATGAGCGCCACGCGGCGGCGGCAGAACTGGCCGGCGGTCCGCCCGCACGTTTCCGCGGTCTCGCCGCGGGTGTCAGAGGGCGTCGGCCGCCCGGGCCGCGTCGTGCGCGAGGTCGGGGTCCGTCGCCGGTTGCGGCACGCACAACAGCAGCGCCCGCGGCCGTACGGTGATCAGCAGGTTTCTGCCCGGCTCGATGAGGTCGCCGTCGAGCTGGCGTGGCTGCGCCCGTTTACTGGTGATCTCGACACGCGTCGCGGTGTAGGTCTCCATGCGGGCGACGGTGTTCTTGCGGCGCAGGACGCCCCAGCCGAGGGCGAGCCAGTCACGCAGGGTTCGCGGGCTGAGGACGGCGACGTCGAGTAGCCCGTCGTCGGGCTGAGCCTCGTCGAGCAGCCGGATCCCGCCCTGGAGCCGTCCGACGTTGCCGACGATGACGGTGCGCGGCCGGCGGGTGAATGCCGGCCGGCCGTCGAGGGCGATGCGCACACGCATCGGGCGGTCCCGCAGGTGCCGCAGGGCCCCGGCGACGTAGGCGAGCCATCCGATGTGCTTCTTCGCGGTGTCGTTGGTGGCGTCGAGCATATGGGCGTCGAAGCCCATGCCGGCCATGACGGCGAAACTCCGGTCACCGACGACGCCGACGTCGATGCGGCGGCGGCCGCCCTGGAGCACGACCCCGAGGCCGGTGGCGAGGTCGCTGCCGAGCCCGAGGTTGGCGGCCAGGAGGTTGCCGGTGCCGGCGGGCAGCACGGCCAGGGCGACGTCGGTTCCGGCCAGGGCGGTGACACAGGCCATCACGGTGCCGTCGCCGCCGCAGGCGAAGACGAGTTCGGCGCCGTCGCGGACCGCCTGGGCGGCCTGGCCCGCGCCGGGGTCCTCCACGGTGGTCTCCAGCCACATCGGTTCCGGCCAGCCCCGCGCCGTCAGCGCGTCGGTGACGGTCCGGCGCAGCTCATCGAGGTCGGGCACCTTCACCGGGTTCACGACGACGGCCGACCGCGGGGGGCGGGGTGATGTCAGTGCGTCCACAGGGATCCTCACGGTCGGGCAGAGACGACCGCCGCCGGCCCCGGAATCCCGGGACGGTGGCGGTCGTCAGTGCGTCGGCCTATAGATGTCCGCCGGCGGTGATCCTCAAACGGGGGCCGGAGCGCTGACGCTCACCCGGTCGCGCCCACTGGTCTTGGCCGCGTAGAGCGCCATGTCGGCGGCATCGATGAGGCCGGTGACCCCGGCCGCGTCGTCGGCGGTGGCGAGGCCGGCACTGAACGTCACCGGCACCGTGACGTCCCCGCATCGCACGGGCGTGGCCCGCACCTGCCGGCGCAACGCCTCGACGCGGGCGGCCGCCTCGGTGATGCCGGCGTCGCCGAAGACGATGGCGAACTCCTCGCCGCCGTAACGGGCCACCACGTCGCCGTCGCGGGCGGCCGCGGCGAGGACACCGGCCACCCGCTGGAGCACCACGTCGCCGATGCTGTGGCCGTACCGGTCGTTGACCTGCTTGAAATGGTCGATGTCGATCAGGGCGAAGCAGGGGGTACGGCCCGCGTCCAGCATCTCGCCGAGACGGGTCATGAGGTGACGCCGATTGTGCAGCCCGGTCAGATGGTCTCGGACGGCCTGCTCGGCGAGATCGTTGCGGAGCTTCTCGATGGTGACCAGTTGTGCTCGCAACCGGCTGTTCGCCTCCTCCAGGGCGGCGCGTTGCCGGTTCTGCGCGGTGATGTCCCGGGCCATCAGCAGCCGCGCGGCGGTTCCGTTGCGTGACTCGGCCAGCGCGCTGACCCGGACGCTCAGGTCGATGCCGGCGACGGTGAGCTCGGCTTCCCCGGCGGCCGGGAGCCCGTCGCACACCCCGGCGTCGAGGTGGGCCACCAGTTCGGCCGCCGCCGGGTTGTGGTCGATGACCCGATTCCGCTCGTCCACGACGATGACGAGGTCGGTCATGGTCCGGATCAGGTCGCGGTAGGTGACCGGAGCCGACGCCGGGCCCGATCCGGCGCGGACCACCCGGTACATCATCGGCGCGCCGATCGCGAACCCGATCGCCGTCAGGTCCACCAGGCGCCCACCGGAGAGCCTGGTGGCCACGTTGATCGCGAGCGACGGCACGGACGCCAGGACGGCCAGCAGGTAACCCCGGTAGCGGCGGGTGTCCCGGGCGTACGTCTGGATGATCATGACTGTCGACAGCGTCACCAGCAGATAGCTGTAAGCCGCGTGGAGCCAGAACAGCGGCCCGAAGGCCGCGGCGAGGACCCCGTCGACGCCGGTGGTCCGGAGGTGGTCCAGGAACAGGTGGTGCCACGGATTCGTGGCAAGGGCCACGGTGCACAGCACGGGTTCGACGGCCAGGATCGCGGCGGTGCGCCGGCGCAGGCGCCACGATCGGTCGGTGAGCGCGCGTGCGGTCGCCCACCACCCGGCGACCAGCGTGAAGACGCCCGGGTAGGCCAGCGCGACGAACCACAGCGCGAGAGCCGGGTCCCGGACGAACAGCCCGGCCAGCGCCATCGCCGACCACCAGCCGGCGCCGGAGGCCAGCACCGTGATGGCGCCGAAGCCGACGGCCTCGCCACGGCGCCGCCAGGCTGCCACGGCCACCGTCAGGGAGATCACCACAGCAACCGCGAAGATCACCGCGAGCGCGAGCAAGGCGGTCACCCACTCTTGATCGGCTGTCCGGCGGCGATTCCGCATCAGTCGGCAAAGGTCGGCGCTTTGCGGGGCCGCTCGACGTGAGAACCGCGATGTTTGCTGGTAGACAAACATGGTGGCGCACGACTACTTCACGATCGCATCGCATCCGGCCGGCGCCGACGCCGACGGCGTGGTGACCTCCCGAGTCCAGCTCGCGGGGGAATTCGACATCGACAGCCGCGACGAGCTCGCCGGCCGGCTGCTCGGCATCGTCGAGGCGGACGCCGCCGCCCGCATCGTCGTCGACCTCCACCAGGTCACCTTCATCGACTCCGAGGCGATCGGGGCCCTCATCGAGGGCCACCTGGCCGCCGACCGGGCGGGCATCGCCTTCCGGCTGGCCAGCGCCGACGGCGTCGTCAAACGGGTGCTCACCGTCGTCGGCCTCGACTATCTGTTCGACCCTCCGCCGGCCCACGGCTGACGGTCGTCCTGGGCGCGATCCGGCCCCGGGCCGCGGGTCAGCGCCAGGACGGATCGCGGCCCAGCGCGGCGAGGACACGATCGAGTGGGTCCACCGCGCCGGTGACGGCCACCGCCGGACGGAACGGAGCGCCGGGGGAGAGGCGCTGACCGTCGTCGGGCACCGCGAGGGCGATCGGCAGCGCGGCCGCGACGACCTCGGGATCGGCCCGCACCGGCACGCCGAGCGCGGCCGCCACATCCCAGGAGTGCACCAGATAATCGACCAGGTGGAAGCCGACCGCCATGCTCCCCGGGAAGGTCTGCGGCGCGATCTCCGGCATGGTGAAGGCCGCGGCCTCGGCTTCGGGGAAGGCGGCCAGCGCCTCGGCCGCGGCCTCCCGGTAACCGGCGACGGGGTCGTCGCCGAGGGGCCGGACCCGCCATGGCCGGGGATCGGCGCCCCGGCCGGCCGCCGCCGCGGCGAACCCGCGGTGCTGTGCGGTCATGTGGGCGATCAGGTCCGCCAGCGACCATCCCTCGCACGGCGTGCGGCGCGATAGATCACGCGAGGTCACCGGCGTCAGCAGCTCGATGCTGTGCTCGACGGCCCGGCGGTCCACGGCCACCAGCTCCAGGAATTTCGTAGGCATGCGCTTATCATCTATGCATGCCTACGATCTGGCAAGCCGGTATCGTCGTCGCGTGACCCGCGAACGCCCCGACCTCGCGGCGATGATCGGGCCACTCGGGCGCACGCTCATCGCCCTGGAGATGCCGATCCTGCAGGCGCGCGGGCTCGCCATGTGGGCCTATGCGGTGCTGCTCCACCTCGGCGAGCAGCCCGTCCGCACCCAGGCGGCGCTGGCCGACGCCATCGGCGCGGACAAGACCCGGATCATCGGCGTCCTCGACGACCTGACCGCCCGCGGCCTGATCGAGCGCCGGCCCGACCCGTCCGACCGCCGCATCCGCCTGGTGTCGATCACCGACGAGGGGCGGCGGCTGCGCGACGCGGCGCAGGCCGAGATCCGTTCCGCCGAGGAGGAACTGCTGCGGCGACTGACGCCGGCGGAACGCGAGACGTTCCTCAGCGCCTTGCGCAAACTCAGTCAAGACCTCTGACGGCGTACGCCGAAAGCGTGCACCCCATGGCGGAGGCGGTGTCAGCGCCGTGACAGGGCGGTGTCAGACCGGCCGCTGAATCTGAACGCATGACAAGTTCAGCGATTGAAGTCGCCGGCCTGCGAAAGGCCTTCGGCGACAAGATCGTGCTCGATGGCATCGATCTGGATGTTCCGGCCGGCACGATCTTCTCCCTGCTCGGCCCGAACGGGGCGGGCAAGACCACCACGGTGAACGTGCTGACCACGTTGATGAGGGCCGACGGCGGAACGGCGCGCGTCGCCGGGCACGACGTCACGGCCCAGGCCAAGGCGGTGCGTGCGCGGATCGGGGTCACCGGTCAGTTCGCCGCGGTCGACGAACTCCTGACCGGCCGGGAGAACCTCCAGCTCATGATGGACCTCAACCGGGCGGGCTCCGGCCGGCGGACCGTCGCCGAACTGCTGGAGCGGTTCGACCTGACCGGGGCGGCGCAGAAGTCGGTGTCGACCTATTCGGGGGGCATGCGCCGGAAACTGGACCTGGCCATGACGCTCATCGGCGACCCGCGCATCATCTTCCTCGACGAGCCGACCACCGGCCTGGACCCGCGCAGCCGCCGCACCATGTGGGACATCATCCGCGAGCTGGTGTCCGGCGGCGTGACCATCTTCCTCACCACCCAGTACCTCGAGGAGGCCGACCAGCTCGCCGACCGGATCGCGGTCCTCGACCAGGGCCGCCTGGTCGCCCAGGGCACGCCCGGCGAACTCAAGCGCCAGATCCCGGGCACCCACGTCCGGCTCCGGTTCGCCTCCGCCACCGACCTCGACGCGGCCGCCCGGGTCTTCGCCGACTCGACCCGCGACGACGACGGCCTCACCCTGCGGGTGCCCGGCGACGGCGGGACGACGACGCTGCGCGCCCTGCTGGACCGGCTGGACGAGAACGCGCTGCGCGCCGAGGAGTTCTCCGTGCACACCCCCGACCTCGACGACGTCTTCCTGGCCCTGACCGGCCACGCCACGGAGGTGGACGCGAAATGACCAAGTCCCACGCGGTGGTGATGTTGCGCCGCAACCTCAAACACATCGCCCGCAACCCGGTCTCGGTGTTCAACGCGGTCCTGATGCCGATCGTGATGATGCTGATGTTCGTGTACGTGTTCGGCGACGCCTTCAACGTCGGCGTCGACTACATCGACTACGCGACGCCCGGGCTGATGCTGCTGGCCGTCTGCTACGGACTCGGAGCCGTCGCGACGTCGGTGAACTCCGACATGACCAAGGGCATCATCAACCGGTTCAAGGTCATGGACGTCTCCCGTGGCGCGGTCCTGACCGGGCACGTCGTCGCCAGCGTGCTGACCAACGTGATCGCCATCGCGGCGCTCACCGGGGTGGCGTTCCTGCTGGGCTTCGACCCGGCGGCGAGCTTCACCGACTGGCTCGGCCTGGCCGGCATGGTCCTGCTGCTCAGTGTCGCGGCCGCCTGGTTCACCGTCGCCCTCGGCCTGGCGGCGAAGTCCCCGGAGACCGCCGGCATGGCCGCCGTACCGCTGGTCATGTTGCCGTTCTTCAGCAGCGCGATCGTTCCGGCGGACCTGATGGGGCCGGGTGTCCGGCAGTTCGCGGAATACCAGCCCTTCACACCGATCATCGAGACGCTGCGCGGGTTCCTCAACGGCGCCCCGGCGACCGGCGACCTGATCGCCGCCGTCGCCTGGTGCGCCGGGATCGCCCTGGTCGGGTACCTGTGGGCGTCGTCCACCTTCACGAAGCGAGCGTGACCTCGATCAGCTGACGCCAGTCGGCCACCGTTCCCTCCCGCACCGCCTCGGCGAACTCCGTGTCGCCGAGGCGGCTTCGCGCCGCCTGCTCGATCCGGGCCACCTGCGGGTTGGACCGGTCCCGCAGACCGCGGATCGCGATGGCCGCCGCGAGCAGCCGCGCGGCCTGCCCGGGGTCGTCCTGGCGCAGGGCCAGGTCCGCGAACCCGACGAGGACCAGCGCGAGCAGGGGAGCGTGCCCCGCCTCGACGGCCGCCCGGTACGCCGCCACCCGGTGCGCCCGAGCCTCCGCCAGGTCCTCGGCGAGGTAGCCCCGCAGATCGTGGGTGTACCCGAGAACGCTCGCCCCCGCCCGCTCGCCCAGCAGGGCCTCCGCCTCGGCGAGCTGCCGGCGTGCCTCCCCGGCGTCGCCGTCCAGGCGGGCGATCTCCGCCTTCGCGAGTGCCAGCTCCGCCAGCGCGTCGGGCCAGGTGACCCGCTCCGCGCATCGCTCCGCCTCGGCGAGGGCGGACGCGGCGGCCTTCTCGTCGCCGAGCATCCGGTAGAGCTGCACCTGCCGCGCCCGCATCTGGATGACGTCCTCGATGGAACCGACCTCGGTCACCGCGACGATCGCCTCCTCGTAGTACTCGCACGCTCGGGCGAACTCGCCGCGTGTGGCGATGCGGTCCGCCAGCTCGGTCAGGGCGAAGTAGACGCCGAACCTCTCACCCAGCGCCCGGAACTCGGCGAGGGCCGTCTCCAGATAGGCGTCGGCCTCCCGCCCGCCGTGGCCGAGCATGATCCGCATCTTGCCCAGGTGCAGCCGGGCCAGCGCGCGTACCCACGGGTCCGGGTTCTCCAGCATCGGCTCCCACGCCGGCAGGAACGCGTCCGGCTCCCGCAGCATCCGCTCCAGCGGCACGATCAGACCCAGAACGGGATTGCGGGAACCACTGCGCTGACGCAATTCGTACGTCTTGTGGATCCACTCCGCCGCCTGGTTCGCGTCGGCCCGGCCCGAGCCCGCGAACAGCACGACCAGCGCGTACGCCAGCGCCCGGACCTCGTCGTCGACCTCGCCGGGCGTCCCGGTGGCCGCGAGGATCAGCTCGAAGCCCTCGGCCTTGCGCCCGCTGAGCCACCAGTACCAGCCGGCGGCCCCGGCCAGGCGCATCGCCCCGGGCGCGTCCCCGGCCGCGAGCGCACCCCGCATCGCCGAGCCGATGTTGTCGTGCTCGGCCTCCAGCGTGGCCAGCCACCGCATCTGCTCGCCGCGGCGCAGATGCGGGTCCGCGGTCTCGGCGAGCTCGGTGAACCAGGCCAGATGCGCCTGACGGGCCGGACCGGCCTCCCCGGCCTCGGTGAGCCGCTGTGCGGCGTACTCCTTGATCGTGCCGAGCATCCGGTACCGCGGCGCGTCGCCGCCCGCGGTGACCAGCAGAGACTTCTCCGCCAGCGAGGTGAGCAGCTCCAGCACGTCCTCCCGGCCGACCCCGTCGCCGGCGCAGACCCCCTCGGCCGCCTCCAGGCTCGCCCCGCCCGCGAACACCGCGAGCCGGCGCAGGACCGCCCGCTCGGCGTCGGTGAGCAGCTCCCAGCTCCAGTCGACCATCGCGCGCAGCGTCCGGTGCCGGGGCAACGCCGTCCGGCTGCCGCCGGTCAGCAGGCGGAACCGGTCGTCGAGCCGGTGCGCGAGCTGGTCGAGAGTCATCGTGCGCAGCCGGGCGGCGGCCAGCTCGATCGCCAGCGGCATGCCGTCGAGCGCGCGGCACACCCGTACCATCGTCATCAGGGTGTCGGTGTTGATCGTGAGGTCCTTGCGGACCGCGCCCGCCCGCTCCCGCAGCAGCCGGACGGCGGGGGAGGCGGCGGCGTCGTCCGGGCCGGCGTCGGTCGCGGGCAGACCCAGCGGCTCGACCGGCCACAGCGCCTCACCGGTGATGCCGAGCGGCTCCCGGCTCGTCGCGAGGATCCGCAGCCGGCGGCACTCGCCGAGCAACCGGTGGGCGAGCGTCGCCGCCGCCTCGATGACGTGCTCGCAGTTGTCCAGGATCAGCATCAGTTCCCGGTCGCGGATCGCGGTGATCAGGCGTTCGGTCAGGTCCGCGCTCGGCGCCTCACCGAGCAGGGAGTCGCGAAGGCTCAGGCCGGTCAGCGCCGCCTGCGCCACGTCACCGTCGGCGCCGATCGCCGCCAGCTCCACCAGCCAGACGCCGTCGGGCAGGTCGCCGAGCAGCGTCCGCGCGGTCTCCGTGGCCAACCGGGTCTTGCCCGACCCGCCCGGCCCGATGAGGGTGGTGAGCCGGTGCCCGGCGACGAGATCACGGACCGCGGCCACGTCGGACTCCTTGCCGATATAGCTGCTCAACTCGGCGCGCAGATTGGTCCTGCGCTCCTCACGCCGTGCCCCGTCGCCGCGCAGCAGCGCCACGTGCAGGGCGGACAGCTCGGGGGAGGGGTCGGCGCCCAGCTCCTCGGCCAGGGCCTCGCGTGTGCGCTGGTACAGCGTCAGCGCCTCGTTGCCGCGGCCGGCCGCCGCGAGGGCCCGCATCAGGGCTCCGACCAGCCGTTCGCGCAGCGGGTGCGCGGCCACCAGGCCGGTCAGCTCGGTGACCAGCCCGGCGCCGTCACCCAGACCGGCCTCCGCCTCGAACCGGTCCTCAGACGCGGTCAGGCGCAGCGCCTCCAGCCGGGTGACCGCCGCGCCGAACGCCGCGCTGTCCGGCAGGACGACGTCCTGCATCGCGGCGCCTCGCCACAACGCGAGGGCGTCGCGCAGCAGCCGGACCCGCCGGGCGGGGTCGTCGGTGCGGACCTGAGCCGCGGTGACCAGGCGTTCGAACCGGACGGCGTCGACGGCGTCGGGCCCCACCCTCAGCCGGTAGCCGTCGGGGTGTCCCTCGATCGACCCCTCCGGCAGCGCTTTCCGCAGCCGGGACATCAGGCGGTGCAGGGCGTTCGTCGCGTCGGCGGGCGGCTGCTCACCCCAGATCCAGTCGACGAGCGTCGCTTTGCCGGCCACCCGGCCCGGGTCGAGCGCGAGGGCGATCAACAGGGCTCGCAGGCGCGCCCCCGGCACGTCGACGGGTGTCCCGTCGTCCGTGCGAACCTCGAACGATCCAAGCATCCCGATCTGCACGCGGCAGATTTTGCCACGGGACACCAAGTTGATGCCATCGGGGTTGCACTTGGCATCACAGTGATGCCATATTGACGTCATGGAACTGCGCCCCTACATCGACGCGCTGCGGCACGAGCTCGCGCTCGCCGCCGCTGCCGGCGGCGATGACGCCCGCGAACTGGCCGAGCGGCTCACCGCGCCGCTCGAGTCCGCTGCCAGACTCGCCCTGCTCGACGCACTGTCCGAGGCGGCCGCCGAGATCACCCGCGATCTCGCGCCCGGCTCGGTCGACCTGCGGCTGCGCAACCGTGAGCCCAGCTTCGTCGTGACGCCGGCCTTTCCCGACACGCCCGCGCCCCACCCGGCTCCGGCCCCCGCGCCGGCCCCCGGTGAGGACGAGGCGACCGTCCGGATCAGTCTGCGCCTGCCCGAGCATCTGAAAGGCCGGGTCGAGCAGGCCGCCGCCCGCGCCGGCGTCTCCATCAACACCTGGCTGATCAGAGCCGCCGCCGCGGCAGCCGACACCGGCGCCGGGCGTCCCGCGATCGACGGCGCATCCAGCGGCGGCCAGCACTACACCGGCTGGGTCCGCTGACCTCAACGAGAACGGAGACCCCCATGCCCACCTTCGACACCCCCGGTCCCATCACCGCATCCGTCGAGTTCAGCGCCGGTGAGCTGCGCGTCGTCGCGAGCGACCGGCCGGACACCGTCGTGCACGTGCGCCCCGGCGACGAGAGTGAGGGCCGCGACGTCCGCGCCGCCGAGCAGACCCGCGTCGAGTTCGCGTCCAGCACCCTCACCGTGCGCGGCCCCCGCCACCCCGGATTCGGCGTGTTCGGCAAGGTCGGCGCCGTCGACGTGCTCGTCGAAATGCCGGCCGGCTCCGACCTCGAGGCCAAACTGGGCGTCGGCGGCGTCCGGAGCACCGGTGTGCTGGGCGGCTGCCGGCTGCGCAGCGGCGCCGGCGACCTCCAGGTCGAGCGGGCCGAGAGCCTGTCCCTGACGACCGGGATGGGCTTGGCCGCCGCGGAGAACGTCACCGGCGACGCCAAGCTGACCACCGGCTCGGGCAAACTGCAGGTGCACTCGGTCGCCGGGCCGGCCGTGCTGAAGAACGGCAACGGCGAGGTCTGGGTCGGGCATGCCGGCAGCGAACTGCGCATCAACTCCGCCAACGGCGACATCATCGCCGACCACGCCGCCGCCTCGATCACCGCCAACACCGCCAACGGCGACATCCGCGTCCGTGAGGTGGTGCGGGGCGAGACCACGCTGCGTACCGCCGCCGGGCGCATCGAGATCGGCATCCGGCAGGGCACCGCGGCCCGCCTCGACGTGCACACCCACTACGGGAAGGTCCGCAACGAGATGACGGCCACCGACGCTCCGGCGGAGACCGAGGAGCGGGCCGAGGTCCGCGCCCGTACCGCGTTCGGCGACATCCTGATCCGCCGCTCCTGATCCGCCGCCGTCCCGCCCGGGGACGGCCTCCTTTCGCTCCCGTTCCCCTTCGTGTTCCGGTTCGCATTCCGGTTCGTGGTCGCGTTCCCCTTCCCGCTCGCGTTCCCGTTCGCCTTCGCGAGCCCGTTCGCCTTCGCGAGTTCGTTCCCGTTCCCGTTCGCGTTCCCCTTGGCGTTCGCGGTGCCGTGTGGCGCCTGACGTAGCCACCTTTCGCTCCCGTCGGCGGCCCCGCGCGCCGCCCCGGGAAGACCACCCGCCGTACCCGGCCGTGGCGACCGTGCCCGGCCGGCGATGGACCCTGCCCGAAAATCCGCCAGGAGGCGTTGATGACAACGACAGTCACCACCCGGCCCGCCATCTCGGCAGCCGGCCTGCGCAAGGCCTTCGGCACGAAGGTGGTCCTCGACGACATCGACCTGACCGTCACCGAAGGCACCGTCTTCGCGCTGCTCGGCCCGAACGGCGCCGGCAAGACGACCATGGTCCGGATCCTCGCCACCCTGCTGCCGCCGGACGGCGGCTCGATCCGCGTCGCTGGGCACGACCTGATCGGCGACCCCGACGGGGTACGCGCGGCGATCGGGCTCACCGGCCAGTTCTCGGCCGTCGACCGGCTGCTCACCGTGCAGGAGAACCTGCGCCTGATGGCCGATCTGCACCGTCTCGGCCGCGGCGAGGGCGGCCGCCGGGTGGCCCGGCTGATCGAACGGTTCGACCTCGGCGAGTCGGCCCGCAAGCCGGTGTCACAGCTCTCCGGCGGTCAGCAGCGCCGCCTCGACCTGGCGATGACCCTGGTCGGCGACCCCCGGCTCATCTTCCTGGACGAGCCCACCACAGGCCTCGACCCGCGCAGCCGGCACGAAATGTGGCGGATCGTGCGGGAGTTGGTCGCCGAGGGCGTCACGGTCTTCCTCACCACCCAGTACCTCGACGAGGCCGATGAGCTCGCCGCCCGGATCGCCGTGCTCGACCACGGACGCATCGTCGCGGAGGGCACCCCCGACGAGCTCAAACGCCGGATCCCCGGGGGGCACCTGCGGCTGCGCTTCACCGACCCGCACTCGCTGCGGACGGCGGCCTCCGTGCTGGGCTCGGCACACCGCGACGACGAGGCGCTGACCCTGCAGGTGCCCAGCGACGGCGACGTCGCCTCGCTGCGCGCCGTGCTGGAAACCCTCGACGGGGTACGCGTACAGCCCGCTGACCTGACGATCCACACTCCCGACCTGGACGACGTGTTCTTCGCCTTCACCGGCGGCCCGGCCATCGCTTCCGACTCCGCCCCGGCCGCGGCCTCCGCCCTCGCCTCCGTGCCGGCCTCCAAGGAGATCCGATGACGACCCTGGCTCACTCCCTCACCGACTCCGGAACCATGCTGCGCCGGCAGCTGCTGCACCTGCGCCGCTACCCGTCGCTGACCGGAATGCTGATCGGTCTGCCGGTGATCTTCCTGCTGCTGTTCGTGTACGTCTTCGGCGGCACGCTCGGCGCCGGCCTCGGCGGCGACCGGTCCGCCTACCTCGACTACCTGACCCCTGGAATCCTGCTGTTCACTGTGGCCGGCGCCGCCGCGGGCCCAGCCATCGCGGTGGCGATGGACATGACCGAGGGCATCGTCGACCGGTTCCGCAGCATGGCCATCGCCCGGGGCGCGCTGCTGACCGGCCACGTGCTCGGCAGCATGGTGCAGAGTTTCCTGGCCGTGCTCGCCGTCCTCGGCGTCGCCCTGGCCATCGGCTTCCGCCCCAACGCCACCGCCCTCGAATGGCTCGCCGTGGCCGGGATGCTGGCCGCGATCTCGTTCGCCCTGACCTGGCTGGCCGTGGCGCTCGGCATGGCGGCCGACAGCGTCGAGACGGCCAGCAACACCCCCATGTTCCTGAGCCTGCTGCCGTTTCTGGGCAGCGGATTCGTCCCCACCGAGACGATGCCCACCGGACTGCGCGTCTTCGCCGAGAACCAGCCGTTCACGCCGGTCATCGAGACTCTGCGCGGCCTGCTGCTCGGCACCGGGATCGGCAACAGCGCGATCGTCGCGCTCGCCTGGTGCGCCGGCATCACGCTGCTGTCCTACCTGTGGGCCAAGCGCAACTACAACAAGCGCGCGGCCCGATAGCCGGAACCGACGGGCCGATCACCCCTGCGTGGTAGACGATCGCACAGCGACGACCTCTGAACGGTCAGTGACACCAACGATCTCGATCCGCCACCGGAGAGTTCGCGTGTCCTCACGCGACGGTGGGCAACCCGCCCACCCGACGACGCAGGGGGAGACATGCTCACCACGACCCGTTCCCGCATCCGCGCGGTCGCGGCGATCGGTATCGCCGCGGCCGCCCCGGCGGGCGCCCCCCTGGGCCCCCACGCCGCGGGGGGGGGGGGGGGGGGCGCGCCCCCCCCCCCCCCGCCACGGCGATCGCCACCGTGACCCTCGACGCCTCGGCTGCCGAGGTCGCCGCCGCCGACAGCCGCCCGGTCGCCGTTCCGCTCATCCCGGATGCCATCAAGCCGCCGGCCGGCTCCCGGCTGGCCGGCGCCTACCTCGTCACCAGCGGCACCCAGACCTACACCTGTGTGGTCCCGGCCGGTGCGACGACCGGGGCCTACATCGGACCTTCAGTGCCGGAGGCCCAACTCGCCGGCACCGGCGGCCGAATCCACCACTTCGCCGGCCCCAGTTGGCAGTCCGTCCGGGACGGCTCCCTGGTCACCGCGGCCCGAGAGGCGTCCTCACCGCGCCCCGGAACCATCCCGGAACTGCTGCTGAAGGTCACCTCCCACTCCGGCAAGGGAATCCTGAGCCGAGCCGACTACATCAACCGACTGCGCACGTCTGGAGGACTGGCCCCTGCCGGAGCCTGCACAGCCGGCCAGACGGTCGCCGTGCCCTACCAGTCGATCTACGTCTTCTGGGACGCGCCCACGCCAACGGCCTGACCGTCCCGCAGCCTGCCCCGGCCCGCAACAAAGTCTGGTGCCGGGGCCAAGTGACCCGCCGCAGTCCTATCGCCCCGTTTCCGCACCTCGCCCCGGTGTGCTCGCCCGGCCCGCCGGCCCGGCCCGCTCGCCCGGCCTGCCCGCTCGGCTCACCCTGCTTGGCCAGCTCGCTTCGCTTGGCTGCTCACCTGGCCGGCTCACCTGGCCGGCTCACCTGGCCGGCTCACCTGGCCGGCTTGCCGGGCCGCCAGGTCCGCGCTGGGCTGTCGGGTCCGCGCTGGGCTGCCGGCTTGGCCGCTCGGGGCTCCTGCGGCGCATCTCACGCCGGGTTGGGAAACGAGGCACAGGGGCGTGTTGTTGTATTCGGGGTGACACTCAAGTTCGCGATCCTCGGTGACTCCATCGCCTACGGTCAGGGCGCCTCCGCGCAGGCCGACACGGTGGCCGCGCGGCTGTCGGAAGACCTGACCCGCCATGGCCTGGCGAACCAGGTCCGCATGTTCGCCGTCCCCGGCTCCCGCACTAGCAACCTGGCCGCGCAGGCTGACCGGGCACTGGCCTGGCGGCCATCGCTTGCCCTGATCATCATCGGCGCCAACGACCTGACCCGGTTGGTGCCCCCGCAGCAGGCCGCCGCCCAACTCGGCGACACGGTCCGGGCGCTGCGTGCCGGCTCGGCCGAGGTCGTCGTCGCGCCCGCGCCGGATCTGAGCGTCGTCCCCTGGGTGCCGGTGCAGATGCGTGCCACCGTCCGGGCCGGCAGCCGGTTGTTGCATGACGCGCAGAGCCGGGCTGTCCTGGCAGCCGGAGGGCATGTCGCCGACATCGGCATGACGTCGTCCGCCGGATTCGCTCACGATCCGGGCTTGTTCAGCGCTGACCGGTTTCACCCCTCCAGCGCGGGTTACGCCGTGATCGCCGCGGCTCTCGCCCCCACCGTCCGCGCCGTGGCACGGACCGCCCACGAACACCGCGTCTCCTCCGGCCAGCAATCCGTCTGAAGGCGCAAGTTCCACCTCCGCCCTCCGCCCTCCGCCCTCCTGCCACCGTGTCCGCGCGTCCGCGCGTCCGCGCGTCCGCGTGACCTTGCACCGTCCCCGCGCCTCCGGCCCTGAAGCGGCTTGGCTCACGCTCTGTCCTGCAGGCGCCTGGCCGACGTTTTGTCCCGCAGGCGTTTCGGCTGGGCGCCGCTCTGAAGGTGTTCCGTCCACGCCCCGTTCGGGAAAACCCTTGATCTGCGCTCCGCCTAAAGCCTTCCGCCACGCGCCGTCGTGACGGCAGTCGGCTCGCGAACCGTGGTGACGGCGCTTGGCCCCATGCTCCGCGTGGCCGTGATTGGCAATGACAGGTCGAACGGTGCTTACTTTCGAGCGTCCGCACCTTGGATCCGCCGGAACACCACATCTCGAAAAAGTCGACACCCGTTGCGGGTGTAGCCCACACCCGCAACGGGTGTCGACTTCTTGAACGCCTGTGCCTTCAGCTCATCCGTGCCGTCGCCTTCAGCTCATCCGTGCCGTCGCGATGACAGGCTGGTGCATCGCCGTGACCGCCAAGCATCAGTTGTCGACTGCTGACCGTCCGGCGGGAGCGTCTCGGCAACGGTGTGAACGCGTCAGCACATCGCGCCCCGTTGGTTTTCGGTGAGTTGATCTGCTGGCCGTGCGTAAGCGCTGTTTCACGTCCGGGTCGACCGCGGATCGCACGGCCAGCAGATCAACCACTAGCGAAGGCAGTTCGTGCCTCTGGACACTGCGCGGGCCCGTAGACACTGCGGAGGCCCGTAGACGCTGCGCGGGCCCGGCGAAACCGGATTGTTGGATGCCGGTCGCGCCGGGGTTGGCGCGTGTGTTCAGTGAGTGCGCGGGTCGTTGTCGGTGCTGCGGCTGCCGGCCTTCGCCAGGCCGCGACTGATCATGTAGCCGACGGTGAGCAGCGTGATGTACCACCACGCCTTGTCCGCAGCGAAGTAGTCGGCGCCGTTCTCGCGTGCGCCGTCGCCGACCACCTGGGAGGCGATGAGGACGCCGATGACGGACAACACGTACACGATCAGTTCGGTGGTCTTGAACGACGGCTTCGTCTCCTCGCCGTGTGCGTGGTGGCGGGTGATGGCGGCTGTTCCCGGACGGGTGGGGGATGCGGTGGTCATGGATCTCTCCCGACGTCGCTGGTCTATTACTGATGAACCTGACCTACCCGTGAGGAAAGGCCCTTTACGCGACTTGTCGCCCATTCGAGCGCTCCGCCCATTCGAGCGCTCCGCCCGTCGACACTTCGCCCGTCGACACTTCGCCCGTCGACACTTCGCCCGTCGGCGCTCCGCCTGCCAGTCTCCCGCCTGCCGGCACTCCTGCCGCCGGCATTCCTTCTGCTGGCTCCCGCCCGCTGGTCTGCTGCCTGGTCTGGGGGCATCGCGTAGTCATATAGGAATGCGGCTGAAGGCAGAAATGCGGCTGAAGGTCTCTTGCCGGGAGCGCGTCTGAAGACGGGAATGCGTCTGAAGGTCTTCTGCAGGGAACGCGTCTGCGGGTCTCCCGGCTTGGACGTGTCTGCGGGTCTTCCGCGTCGGATCTGTCGCGGCGGCGCGCCGCCGCCGCGACAACGTGCGCTCCTGGGGCGGCATCCCGGTCCGGCCGTATCGGAGCGCGACATGATTGGATGGTGGAGTGACGATCACGGTGACCGAGGTGCCCGAGCGGGAGCGATTCGAGGCGCGCGACGAGGCGGGCGAGCTCGCCGGGGTGCTTACCTATCAGCTGACCGGCGGCATCATCGCCTACACCCACACCAAGGTCGATCCCGGTTTCGAGGGTCAGGGTGTCGGCTCGGCTCTCGCCCGCGCGGCGATGGACGACGCCCGCGGTAAGAACCGGACGGTGGTGCCGCTCTGCCCGTTCGTGAGTGGCTGGGTGGACAAGCACCCCGAGTACGAGAAGCTGGTGGCCCGCTCCACCCGCAAGGTCAAATAGCGCGGAGGGTTCGCGCCAGCCAGGCCAGCTCCGCCGTGGCGTTGGGGGAGTGACGCTGCCCGCGCACCCTCGCGACGAGCCGGCGATAGCGGTCGGACTCCGCCGCGATCCCGGCTTCCAGGCACGCCAGCACGGCAGCCGGATCGTCGTCACCGAACAGTTCGGACACCACCCGGGCCGCGGCGGGGCTCCCGGGTTCGATGCCGTGTGCTCTCGCCTCCGCGACGATGTTCACCACCTGCCTGGCCCACCAGATGCCGGCCCCCGGTGGCGCGCTCTGCCCCGGAGCCGGGGTGCTCAGTTCCAGGAAGGCTCGCATCCGGGCCCGGAAACCGGGATCCTGCACCAGCTCGGCCAGTTCGATCCAGGCGTCCACCTGGTCGGGGGTGGGATCGTCGGGCAGATCGATGCGCAACTCGTTCAAGCGGTCGCGGTGGCGCGGCTCCAGGTCGAGCCCGCCGAACACGTCGGCCTTGAAATCGTCGATGATCTGCATGCGCTCGGCGGCGGAAAGCCGTGCCAGCCGGTTCATCAGAGTGGTCTCCTCCACGGTCGAGTCACGTTTCGCAACGGTGGACAACACGGCCCGCCGCACCTTGAGCGCACGGATCTGCGCGTCGAGGGCGGCCACGTGCACGCCGGCGACCTCGGCGACCGGCGCCCGGCCGTCGGCGACCCGGCACACCTCGTCCAGCCCGAAACCCAGGTCGCGCAGGGTGCGGACCAGCTCGACGCGCGCCACGGAGGTGGCGTCGTAGAGCCGGTAGCCGGCGGCCGAACGGGACACCGGCGGGACGGCTCCCTCGTCGGACCAGAAACGCAGGGTGCGCGCGGGCAGGCCGGTGCGGCGGGCGAGCTGGCCGATGGTCAGGAGGAGGTGTTCGTCCATGACGTAGATCCTGGACGTTCCAGCCGCTGGAAGGTCAAGCCCAGGGGTCCTCGCGGCGCCACAGGGTCGGCAGGTGCAGCGTGACGCCGTCGCGGCCGGCGAGCGCCGGACCAGGCCTCACCGCATCGGTAGGCAGCGGCCCTGACCGGCGGCGCCACCGGGGCGGTGATCTCACCCGGGAAACGGTCCGGCGGGCAGTGTCGCGACGCCACGAAGGTGAGCGTGAATGGCCCGTACCGCATCGGGTTGTCAGGTGTGACCAGGTGGATGCGGTCTTCCGGAAGCCCGGCGCCCCGCCCCACGTTCGCGGCCGACGCGCCGCCGACGAGGGCGGCGCCGGTGCGCGACGCCACTGACGACGAGTCCATCACATGATCGAAGTGGGTGTGCACGGCCGCGACCGCGTGCAGGCGAGGCCCGCCCTTCCCGTGGCCCAGACCGAGCCGGGTGAGCGCGGCGTCGATGCGCGCCTCGTCGGGGGCGATCCGACCGAGGCCGACGCGCAGCAGCGACGGCCGGGAGAAGAAGCCGTCGGTCATCACCGCGTCCGTGCCGTCGGAGATCAGCAGGCCGGAGACGCCGAGGAAGGTGACGGCGAACGGGCTCTCCGCGGCCGGCACGTCGAAGCGGCCGGCGTGGGCGCCGAGGCCGGGGCGGCCGAACCTGATACGCATGCCGGCACGCTACCGGCAGGCGGCCATGTGCGGTGGCGCGGCGAAGAGCCCGGCATGCCGGTCGGTGTCCACCGCCTTCGGGGATCGCCGCGACCGCCTTTTGATCATCCATGGGAGGATCGGCGGCGGGTCCGGAGAGACGGGGGAGCGGATGCGTCAGCGAGCGATTCTCACGGTGGCGGCTCTCGCCCTCACCAGCGGTTGCGGCTCGACCGGCATGGGCCTGTCACCGGACCCGCCCTGGCACGCGATTCCCGGCTGTCCCACCGTCGGCGGTCACCAGCGCATCACCGAGGGCCCCAAAGCCGACACCAAGACCGTCGACACCGCCGAGAAGTACGGGTTGTCGTGCCATTACGGCACCCCGGACAAGGTCACCCTGGTGATCAGCGTCATGATCGATCGCACCGCCACGGACAGCGCCGCCGACCACGAACTCAGCGACCAGGCCGCCCGCAAGGCCGGCATGCTGGTGCTGCCGCTGAGCGGCACCGGCGACCGCGCGATGATCATCGTCGACCCGGCGGGCAAGCTCCAGCCGAACACCACCGTCCACGCGGAGACGGTCTCGCGCAACACGATCGCCTACGCCCAGCTCTACGGCCTGACCCCGGTCAGGACCGACGCCGACGCCAACGTCCATGCTCCCGCGCTGGCCACTGCCCTCAACGAGACCCTCAAGATCCTGCGACCCGCTTGAGGGGTACGTGCTCCGCGTCCCGAACGCCCGCTGCGCCGACCGTTCGGTGTCGAGTCGGGTCAGGGTAGGTGGGTCGCCGCGCTCCGGTCTCCGGGCCGGCGTCGTGGGTGTAACCGACCGCCGGGTCAGGTCACCGACCCGGCGCTCCACATTCGTCGTCGTCATCGGCAGGTCAGCGGTCCGGCGCCGGTCTACAGTCCCCAGCCGTACCGGACGCGGTCGCGGCCGGAGGTGTTGCGGACGGTGAGGTTGAGATCGGTGCCGCTGCCGCTGAGGGCGAAC
The DNA here is from genome assembly GCF_030009775.1 of Actinoplanes sandaracinus. GTDB lineage: Bacteria > Actinomycetota > Actinomycetes > Mycobacteriales > Micromonosporaceae > Actinoplanes > Actinoplanes sandaracinus. The sequence goes on from NZ_JASCTH010000021.1 coordinate 150,814, forward strand.
ATCGAGTAGTGGTCGAAGCCGGAGGTTCCGGTGGGCTTGCCGCCGACGGCGGGCCAGTAGGTGCCGCCCATCTGGTTGTCCCGCATGACCTGAGTGACAGCGCGGATGTGACGTACGAAGTTGTCGGTGCTGCTCGCGTTGCCGTAGTTGAGGCCGGTGGACATCGGCGCGCCGTACTCGGTCACGACGGCGCGGGAGGCGCAGTTGCCGAGGCGGGTCTGGATGTGGCCGCGGAAGGCGTCGTAGGTCATCGCGCTGTAGAAGAATGCGTAGTGGTGGAAGGACAGCAGCGTCGCGCTGAAGCGGCTGTCGTTGCAGACGTCGCGCAGGTCCTGGCTGTAGCCGGTGCCACCGATGAGGGTCCGGCCGGGCACCGCCGAGTAGTGGTAGCTCATCCAGTTCGCGGCGATGTTGCGCCACTCGGCCGAGCTGTAGCCGTGCGGCTCGTTCATCGGTTCGAAGTAGACGTTGGTGTTGGCGCCGTAGGTGTTGGTCACGCGGGACCACATCGTGTTCCACGCGGCGAGGTTGGTGATCCGGCCGCCTGAGGCGGCACCGTCCTCCCAGTAGGCGAGGATGACCTTGAAACCGCGGGCGGTGGCGGCGTCGATGGCGCCCCGGTAGTTGTTCCACCAGGTCGTACCGACGGTGTGGGTGTTGATCGGCAGCCGGACGGTGTTGATCCCCATGGCTGCCATGTCGTCGTAGAGGGCGTTGGCCTTGGCCCGGACGGTCGCGTTGCTGTCGGACTGGCTCAGGCCCTGCACGACGAGCGGACCGGTGCTGAAGTTGTCGCCGAGCACCGCCCAGTTCATGCCTCTGAACTGGTTGGTGGCCGCGTGGGCCGGTGACGCGCCGCCGACGGCGACGCCGGGAATCAGCGTCACCGTGCTCAGGGCGCCGAGCAGGACGCGACGCAGCGATCGCCACCGGGAGGCCGGCGCCTTGCCGTGCCGGGGGCCGGTGGCTTCCACCGATGCTGGGGTTCTCAATGCCTCGTCCTTCCTCGCGGGGGGATTGCGGGCGCACCACCTTGGTAGCCAACGGTGGTCGGCCACGCGATCCTTCGGGCTGACTCGTTCAGAAACAGCCATAGGCGAACATCGGATTCGTTGACTCCATAGTCAGATCATCTTTATATTGGCGGTCATGGCCCCCGCCCCGATGCGTGAACCCACCTTCTGGATCCTCACCGCGCTCGCCCCCGAGCCCCGCCACGGGTACGGGGTGATCCAGCAGGTCACCCGCCTCTCCGGTGGCCGCGTCACTCTGCAGGCCGGCACCCTCTACGCCGCCCTGGACCGGCTCGTCGCCACCGGGCAGGTCGAACCGGACCGGGAGGAGACCGTCGACGGGCGGCCCCGCCGCTACTACCGGCTCACCACCGACGGCGCCGCCGCGCTCGATGCCGAGACCGAGCGGCTGCGGGCCGGTGTGGAGGCGGCCACCGCTCAGTTGGCCGCCCGCCGTCGCTTCGGCCTGGGACCGGTGGCCCCGTGAGCGATCGCCTCGCCCGCCGCTACGCACGCTGGCTGCGCTTCTACCCGCCCGGCCCGCGCCGGGCCGAGATGCTCGCCACCCTCCTCGAATGCGCCCCGGCCGAACGCGTCCGGCCCACCGCCAGGGAGATCGTCAACCTCGTCGGGTACGGGCTCCGCGCCCGCCTCGGCCGCCCGGCGAGCAACGCCGTCGTCGTCCTGGCCACCTTGGTCACGCTCGCCACCGGGCTGCTCGGTGCGGCCGCCGCCGCCCGCATCGGCTGGGTGTACGCGCCGTCGCTGCCGGCCGGCGCGCAGTCGCAGGAGCTCGGGGCGACCGTCTTCCCCGGGCAGCGGGTGTGGGGTGGCGGCGACGCGGAGCCGTTCGTGCCGAGCGCGGACGGCGACCGGACGATCTACGGGTTCGCCGACTACTGGGTGAAACACAGCGACACGAGCCGCGACGTCCACACCTATGCCAAGGGCGCCCGTGACCGGCTGGCCGCCGCCGGCTGGGACGTGCGCGGCGAGGTCACCTACGAGACGGAGGTGGCCAGCGACACGCCGATCAGCACCGCCGGATTCTGGGCGACCCACGATGGGCTCGTGCTCACCTACACCGGTGTCCACTGGGGAAACCGGGCCTCGTACGACTCGGACGGCGCCGCCAGTTTCATGCTCACCCGGTCCGCGCCGTCCTGGCTGCCGGGGGTGGCCGTCGCCGGGGGAGTCCTCGGCGCCGTCGCCGGGTGGCTGCTCTTCGGATGGGCGAGCCGCCGCAGCGAGGGCCACCCGTTGCGAACCACGGTCGCGGCCTTCCTGGGGTGGGCGGTCGCCCTGGTGACGCCGCTCTCCGCCCTGGTCGGCGGGACGTGGTCGGGGCAGCCGGACCGGCCCGGTGACGAGGTGTACTGGCTGGGTCTGCGGGTGCTCTCCGATGGCATGGGTGTGATGATCCTGGTCCTGGGCGTGGCGGCGCTTGCGGCGGCCCGGTTGCGCGTGGTGCTTCCCGTCGCGGTGGTGGCGCTGGTCGCGGTGGTCGCCGCGACCGGATGGCAATCCGCGGCGTTCGCCACGTGCACGCCGTCCGGCCCGCCCGCCGACCCGCCGCCCGCCGACGTCGCCCACAGCCGGGTGGCCCGGGTCTACATCGCCCAGAACACCACCGACGAGCAGCGCAACTACGCCGAGGCGGCGATCGGCCGCGTCTGGGGCGCCACGTCCTTCTCGTTCCACTACGACCCGACCGACGAGGAGTACCGGCACGCCTACTGCGACGGCGGGCGGCTCGCCGGCGACTCCGGCATGCGGATGCCCTACTTCTGGGAGATCGGCATGAGCAGTCCCGGGGTGTTCCCGGCGCTGGTCGACGAGGTGGCGCCGATGCCCGGGGTGGTCGCGGTCCGGCACGGCCGGGAGTACCGCTGAGGCGCGGGCCGTCTCAGCGCCGATCCGGTGGGAGGCCTTCGGACCCCCGATAGCCAAACACCTGTGGTTATGGTTAGCCTTACCTAACTTCACAGGTTCGTCACGGATCGGAATACCTACATATGCGTGCATGGCGTACGGCTGTCGCCGTCTCGGTTCTGAGCGTCGCGCTCGCCGGCTGTGGTTCCGGGGACACCCCCGGCACCTCGTCCGGACAGAGTGCCGCCCCGGCCGGGCCGTGGACCTTCACCGACGGTTCCGGCCAGGTGGTCAAGGCCGACAAGACCCCCACCCGGATCATCGCCCACGCCGGCGAGGCGGCGGCGCTGATGTCGTTCGGCATCAAGCCGGTCGGCATCTACGCGGACGAGTCCGTCAAGACCGACCCGAACCTCAAGAACCTCGACCTCACCGGCATCGAGATCCTCGGCGAGGAGTGGGGCAAGATCGACGTGGAGAAGGCGGCGTCGCTGCGGCCGGACCTCATCGTCGCCGACTGGTGGCCCGCCGAGAAGGCGCACAGCGGCCTTGAGGAGGGCGTCGACGAGAAGAGCAAGAAGCTCGCCGAGCTGGCCCCGGTGGCCGGCGCCACCCAGGGCAAGTCGATCCTGGAACTGGCCAACGGCTACGAGACCCTCGCGAAGAGCCTCGGCGCCAAGGTGGACGACCCGAAGTTCGCCGCGAACAAGACGCGGTTCGACGCGTCGGTCGCCACGTTCAAGCAGGCTGTCGCCGCCAAGCCGGGCCTGACCGTGCTGGCGATGTCCCCGGCCGACGATAAGATCTACGTCGCCAACCCGGAGTACGCGCCGGAGCTGCTCGACCTGCAGAGCTTCGGCCTCAAGGTGATGAACCCGGACAGCCCCGACAAGGCCTTCCCGTACTGGGAGAACCTGAGCTGGGAGAACTCCGACAAGTACCAGCCCGACCTGATCCTCTGGGACGGCCGCGCCTTCAAGCCGGACTCCAACGCCGAGTGGGGCAAGAAGCAGCCCACCTGGTTCAAGATCAAGGCGGCCAAGGAGAACGCGGTCGTGGCCTGGCCGGCGTACTGGATGCACACCTACGGTGACTTCGCCACCGAACTCGACAAGCTGACCACCGCCGTGAAGTCGGCGAACGAGAACATCGGCTCCTAGCCACACCGATGACCGTTACGACGATCGCCCCACGGCGAGCCGCCGCCCTCGTGCCGGGGCTCGCCGTGCTGGGCGCGGTCCTGGCCGTGGTCGCCTTCCTCAGCGTCACCCAGGGCTCGCGCGACATCGGGCTGTCCGAGGTGCTGCGGGCCCTGGGTGGCCTCGGCGACGACGGCTCCACCAACAGCACGGTGACGCTGGAGCTGCGCGTTCCCCGTACCCTCCTCGGCATCCTGGTCGGAGCCGCGCTCGGCGTAGCCGGCGCCGTGTTGCAGGGCGTCACCCGCAACCCGCTCGCCGACGCCGGCATCATGGGCGTCAACTCCGGCGCGGCCGTCTTCGTGGTCTTCGCCATCACCGTGCTCGGCGTCCGCGGCGCCGGGGTGTACGTGTGGTTCGCCTTCGCCGGGGCGATCGCCGCCCTGGTGCTGGTCTACGCGGTCGCCTCCCTCGGCCGGGAGGGCGCCACCCCGATCAAGCTCGCCCTGGCCGGCGCCGCCGTCACCGCCGGGCTCGGCTCGATGACCACCGGCATCGTGATGACCAACGTGGACGCCCTCAACGAGCTGCGGTTCTGGCAGGTCGGCTCGCTCGCCGGCCGGTACGCGCCGATCCTCACCGGAGTCGCCCCGTTCCTGATCGCGGGCCTGGTCGCCTCGCTCGCGTTCGGCCGCTCCCTCAACGGCCTGGCCCTGGGCGAGGACGTGGCCCGGGGCCTGGGCCAGCGCGTCGGCCTGACCCGCGCCGCCGCGTTCGGTGTGGTCGCGGTCCTGGCCGGCGCGTCCACCGCCGCGTGCGGGCCGATCGTCTTCGTCGGCCTGGTCGTGCCGCACGTCGCACGGTTCCTGTGCGGCCCCGACTACCGGTGGATCCTGCCGTACTCGATGCTGCTCGCGCCGATCGTCCTGCTGGTCGCCGACGTGGTCGGCCGGCTCGTGGTCACGCCGGACGAACTGCAGGTCGGCGTCGTCCTGGGGCTGCTCGGCGCGCCGGTGTTCGTCGGCATCGTCCGCTTCGGCCGGATGTCGGAGGCCTGATCATGACGACCACCGCCGTCGCCCTCCGGGCCACCCGCCGCAGCCGGTCCCTGCGCTCGGTCACGGTGACCGCCGCCCTGGCCGCCGCGGCGTTCGCCCTGTTCGTGTTCACCATGATGGCCGGCAGCATGCGGCTCACCGCGGGCGAGGTCATCGGCTCGGTGCTCTACCTGCGCGACGATCCGAGCGTCGACTTCGTCGTCCGCGGGCTGCGGCTTCCGACCGCGGCCACCGCGTGCGCCGTCGGCCTCGCCCTGGGCGCCTCCGGCACGATCTTCCAGCAGTTGCTGCGCAACCCGCTGGCCTCACCGGACTTCGTCGGCATCACCTGGGGCGCGAGCCTCGCCGCGGTCACCGGCATCGTCGTGCTGCAGGTGGGCGGGCTCGCCGTGAGCGGGCTCGCCCTCGGTGGCGCGCTGCTCGCCGCCATCCTGATGTACCTGCTCGCCTGGCGTGACGGCGTCAGCGGTTACCGGTTCATCCTCATCGGCATCGGCGTCGCCGTGTTCTTCGAGGGTCTCATCGGATACATGCTGACCCGCGCCCACCTGTTCGAGGCGCGGCAGGCGATGCACTGGATGACCGGCTCGGTCGGCCAGGCCAACGGCGACGAACTGCGCCTGCTGGTGCTCGCCCTGATCGTGCTGCTGCCTCTGGCGATGCTGCTGCAACGCCAGTTGCGGGCGCTGGAGCTCGGCGACGACGCCGCCCGGGCGCTGGGCACGCGTACCGAAGCCAGCCGTGCCGCTCTGCTCGCCGTGGCGGTGACGCTGGTGGCCCTGGCCGTCGCGGCGGCCGGCCCGATCGTCTTCGTCGCGCTGGTGGCCGGGCCGATCGCCAACCGGCTGCTCGGACCCGCCGGCGGCGGCATCCCGGCCGCCGCGCTGGCCGGCGCCGTCCTGATGCTCACCGCCGACCTCGTCGCCGTCCACCTGATGCCGACACCCCTGCCCACCGGAGTGGTGACCGGCGCGGTCGGCGCCCCCTATCTGCTGTGGCTGCTGGCCACCACCAACCGGCAAGGAGCGGGCGGATGACCCGACTGCGCGCCGAGGGGCTGACCCTCGGTTACGACGATCGACCGATCGTGCGAGACCTCGACGTCAGCGTGCTCGACGGCAAGGTGACCGCGATCGTCGGCGCCAACGCCTGCGGCAAGTCCACCCTGCTGCGCGGCCTGGCCCGGTTGCTGGCGCCCCGGGCCGGCACCGTCCTGCTGGACGGGAAATCGGTCTCCGACCTGAGTACGCTCGACGTCGCCAAAGTGCTCGGCCTGCTCCCGCAGAGCCCGGTCGCCCCCGACGGCATCACCGTCGCCGACCTGGTCTCCCGCGGTCGTTACCCGCACCAGGGCTGGTTCCGCCGCTGGACCGAGAGCGACCACGACGCCGTCGCCCGTGCGCTCGAGGCCACCGGCACCGCCGACCTGATGGACCGCCCGTTGCGGCAGCTCTCCGGCGGGCAGCGGCAGCGCGTGTGGGTGGCGATGGCCCTCGCCCAGGACACCGATCTGCTTCTGCTCGACGAGCCGACGACCTTCCTGGACATCGCCCATCAGGTCGATCTGCTGCGGCTGCTGCGGAAACTGAACGCCGATGCCGGCAAGACGATCGTGGTGGTGCTGCACGACCTCAACCTGGCCTGCCGGTTCTGCGACCACATCATCGCGATGGCGGACGGCGCGATCGTGGCCGAGGGCCCGCCCACCGAGGTGGTCACCGCCACCTTGGTCGAGAAGGTCTTCGGCCTGACTTGCGTCGTCGTCCCGGACCCGGTCGCCGGAACACCGATGGTGGTGCCGGCGGAGGACTGACGCCGTCGTCGTCCGGTCCGGGCCAGATGGTCACGATGCCGGGCGGTGTGGTCGCCGGGTCGGGGACGGGAAGGCCGGACAACCGGCAGAACTCCCGCACCGTCTCGGCGAACCCGTCCGCGTCGTCGTGCACCTCGAAGTACTCGCCCCAGACGACATCGATCACCAGGCTGACCCACCGCCAGTGGCCGCGGATCTCGCTCACCTGGAACGTGACGCGGAAGATCTCCTCCCACGGCAGGCTGCTCACATGGGTGGAGGCCGGGCGCGTCTGCGTGCCGAACACCGAGAACTCCGCCTCGGACGCGCGTGTCACGACGACGCCCTCGTCGGTGATCTCGACCCGGTCCATCAGGGCAGGAAACGCCGCATGCGCAGGGCGCTGATGTGGTCGTCGGTGCGTGACAGGGTGGCCCGTACCGTCTCGATCGGCTCGAAGCCCCGAGCCCGGTAGAAGCCGATGCCCGCCCGGTCGCCGAGGAACACCGACACCCACATCTCGGTGCCGCCCGCCGCCCGGATCTGCCCGGTCACCCGCTCCAGCAGGAGCGTGCCCAGACCACGCCCGCGCTCGGCCGAGTCCAGGTAGATCAGCGACAGCTCACCGGACGCCGGGCCGCTCATCCCGCCACCGGCCGCGCCGAGCAGCCGCCCGTCCTCTTCGACGACCTGGTAACCGAACCACTCGGGCGGCGACGGCGCCACGTCGCGGGCGATCCTCGGTTCGCTGTAGAACGCGACGACGCTGCGCTCGATGTAGCCCTCGGGCAGCAGGTCCCGGTAGGCGTCGCGATAGGACGTGGAGCAGATCCGGGCGATGGCGGCCACGTCTGTCTCGACGGCTTCACGGACTTCGGCGGTCAACGATGATCTCGGCACGCCCGCAAGAGTAAACCCGGATCACCGTCGGCCCGCCGACCTCCGTGCTCGTTCACATCTATTGCGTACGGATGAGCGAAACGTCCAGCCGTTCGGCCAATTCTTCGAACGTGATGCCGTACGTGTCGGCGACCCGAACCCCGCCGGGTGTGATGTGGAATGTCGCCACTTCGGTGTACACCCTGGTCACACAGGCCTTGCCGGTGAGCGGATAGCTGCAGGACGGCACCAGCTTGGGCTCGCCGCCCTTGGTGAACAGGGTCATCATCACCCACACCTGCTTGGCGCCCACCGCGAGATCCATCGCCCCGCCGACCGCCGGGATCGCGTCGGCGGCGCCGGTGTGCCAGTTCGCCAGGTCGCCGTCCGCCGAGACCTGGAAGGCGCCCATCACACACACGTCGAGGTGCCCGCCGCGCATCATCGCGAAGCTGTCGGCGTGGTGGAAGTAGGCCGCCCCGGGCAGTTCGGTGACCGGCTGCTTGCCGGCGTTGGTGAGGTCCCCGTCGGCCTGGTCGGCGGCGACGATCTCGCCCATGCCGAGCATGCCGTTCTCGGTGTGCAGGATGACCCCGCTGTCCGGGTTCAGGTAGTGGGCGATCGAGGTGGGCTGACCGATGCCCAGGTTGACGTAGGCGCCGTCGGGTATGTCGGCGGCGATCAGTCGCGCGAGGTCGTCCTTGCCCAGTGGCTGGTTCATCGGGGCGCCTCCACGAGCCGGTCCACATAGATCGAGGGTGTCACGATGTTCTCCGGGTCGAGCTCACCGATCTCCACGATCTCCGACACCTGGGCGATCGTCAGGGTCGCGGCGGTGGCCATGACCGGGCCGAAGTTGCGGGCCGTCTTGCGGTAGACGAGATTGCCGAGCCGGTCGGCCCGGTGCGCGCGGATCAGGGCGACATCACCGCGGATCGGGTACGCCAGCACGTACTCCCGGCCGTCGATGACCCTGGTCTCGCGGCCCTCGGCGATCGGGGTGCCGACTCCGGTCGGGCAGTAGAACGCGCCGATTCCGGCGCCGGCGGCGCGCATCCGCTCGGCCAGATCGCCCTGTGGGACCAGCTCCAGTTCGATCTTCCCGGCCCGGTAGAGGCCGTCGAACACCCACGAGTCGGCCTGCCGGGGGAACGAGCACACCATCTTGCGGACCCGCCCGGCCGCCAGCAGCGCGGCGAGGCCGGTGTCACCGTTGCCGGCGTTGTTGCTGACGATCGTCAGATCGCCGGCGCCGTGCTCGATCAGGGCGTCGATCAACTCGACGGGCATCCCGGCCATGCCGAACCCGCCGACCAGGACGGTGTCGCCGTCCCTGACCTCCGTCACGGCGGTCAGGGCGTCGGTCACCCGGGTCCTCACGCGTTCTCCAGGACCACGGCGAGGGCCTGGCCGACACCGATGCAGATCGCGGCGACACCCCAGCGCTGGCCGCGTTCGCGCAGCACGTGAGCCAGAGTGCCCAGGATGCGGGCGCCAGAGGCGCCGAGCGGGTGACCGATCGCGATCGCCCCACCCCGGGTGTTGACGATCTCCGGATCCACCCCCCACGCGTCGACGCACGCGAGGGACTGCACGGCGAAGGCCTCGTTCAGCTCGACCGCGTCGACGTCGGACCAGCCGATGCCCGCCTGGCGCAGCGCCTTGTGCGCGGCCTCGACCGGAGCGAACCCGAACTCCTGCGGGTCCACCGCGTGCGCGGCCCGCCCGGCGATGCGGGCGAGGGGGTCGAGTCCGATCCGTCGCCCGGCGTGGGCTGATCCGAGCAGCACCGCGGCGGCGCCGTCGTTGAGCGGGGAGGCGTTACCGGCCGTGATCGTGCCGTCCTTGCGGAACGACGGCTTCAGCGTGGCGAGCTTGTCGACGGTGCTGTCGGCGCGGATGCTCTCGTCACGGTCGAGATCGCCGACGGCGATGGTCAAGTCGCGATAGAAGCCGTCATCCCATGCTCGGGCGGCCAACTGGTGGGAGCGGGCGGCGAACGCGTCCTGTCGCTCACGGGAGATGCCGTGCTTGTCGCCAAGCTGCTCGTTGCACTCGCCGAGCGAAGCGGTCCACTCGGCGGGCATCTTCGGGTTGACCAGCCGCCAGCCGAGCGTGGTGGACACCGCCTCCATGTTCTGAGCGGGAAAGGCGCGTGACGGTTTCGGCAGCACCCACGGGGCCCGGGTCATCGACTCCACCCCGCCGGCCACGACCACGTCGGCGTCGCCGGCCGCGATCGCCCGGGAACCGATGATCGCCGCGTCCAGGCTCGACCCGCAGAGCCGGTTCACCGTCGCCGCGGGCACCGACGTCGGCAGCCCGGCCAGCAGCACCGCCATCCGGCCGACGTTGCGGTTGTCCTCACCGGCGCCGTTGGCGTTGCCCCAGTACACGTCGTCGATCCGGCCGGGATCCAGGTCGGGGGCCTTGGCCAGCAGACCGGACAGCGCGGCGGCGGCCAGATCGTCCGGGCGCATCTCGGCGAGCGCGCCCGAGTACCGGCCGAACGGCGTACGGACAGCGGCGTACAGATATGACGGAGCCATGCCCCCACGCTAGTGACCAGCTCTGATATTCAGAAATACTCTTTCTGACTCGACCAGGACTCTGCAAGTATCAATCGCATGGAGCTGCGTCACCTGCGCTACTTCCTGGCCGTGGCCGAGGAGCGCCACTTCGGCCGTGCCGCCGCCCGCCTGCACATGGCCCAGCCCCCGCTGTCCCAGCAGATCCGTCACCTGGAGACCGAGCTCGGCGTGGTCCTGCTGACCCGCAGCACCCGCCGGGTCGAGCTGACCGAGGCCGGTGCGGCATACCTGGAGCGGGTGCGTGCCGTCCTGGCCGCCGTCGACGACGCCGGCGAGGTCGCCCGCCGGGTGGCGGCCGGTCTGCAGGGCCGGCTCTCGGTCGGCTGCGTGGGCTCGGCCACCTATAGCCTCCTGCCCGCCATGGCCCGGCGCCTGCGCGAGGAACTGCCCGGGGTCGAGGTCGCCTTCCGCGGCGAGATGCTCGGCGCCCAGCAGGTGGCCGCGCTGCAGAGCCGCGACATCGACCTGGCCCTGCTGCGCCCGCCGGTCGGCGACCCGGGCATCCGGGTGCGCACGCTGCGCAGCGACGCCCTGATCGTCGCCCTCCCGGACGGGCACCGGCTCACCGCGCGCAAGCGGCTGAGCGTCACCGACCTGCGCGACGAGGACTTCGTGGCGCACGCCGCCCGGGACTCCGCGATGTACGGCGTGGTCCGGCGCCTGTGCGGCCGCGCGGGGTTCGAGCCGCGCGTCCGTCACGAGGTCATGGAGACCTCCACCCTGGTCACGTTCGTCGCCGCGGGCCTGGGCCTGGCGATCGTGCCCGAGCCGGTGGCACAGCTCGGCGTGCCCGGCACGATCTACCGCCCGCTGGCCGGCGCCGGCGCCCGGATCGACCTGGCCGTCGCCGTTCGCGCCGACGACGAGTCCCCGGTGATCGAGCAGGCGACACGAGTGCTGTTCCAGGTGGCCGCCTCGCCCCTGACATCCGGCCCGCCACAGGAGCGGCTGACCGGCGGGGAAGCTTCCGCCGGTCGGGGGGTGATCATTCGGCGCTCGCCCCGCTAGAAAGATGGCGCAACTGGTAGTGCTCAAGAGCAGGTGACGGGGTGCACGTGATCCGGGTGGTGGTCGTCGACGACGAGGCACTGGTGCGTTCGGGCTTCAAGATGATTCTGAACGCGGCGCCGGACATCGAGGTCGTGGCGGCCACGAACGGCGCGGACGCGCTCGACGCCGTCCGTGAGAACCGGCCGGACGTGGTGCTGCTCGACATCCGGATGCCGGACGTCGACGGGCTCACCGTCCTCGGCCAGGTGCGTGCGCTGCCGGAGCCGCCGGTCGTGGCGATGCTGACCACGTTCGACGCCGACGAGTACGTCCTGACCGCCCTGCATGCGGGCGCGGCCGGTTTCCTGCTCAAGGACACCGAGCCCGAACACCTGGCGCAGCTCGTACGCACGCTGGCCGCCGGTGGGGTGGTGATGTCGGCGAAGGCGTCCCGGACTCTGCTGCGCAGCCTGCCGCGTACCGACGACTTCGCCGTCGACCGGGAGGTGACCGCCCGCCTGGAGCGGCTGACCGGCCGGGAACGTGATGTCCTCGTGCTGCTGGCCGAAGGCCTGTCGAACGCCGAGATCGGCGTGCGCCTGCACCTGGGCACCGGCACCGTGAAGGACCACGTCAGCGCCGTGCTCACCAAGCTGCGCGTGTCCGGCCGGGTGCAGGCCGCCCTGCTCGCCCAACGAGCCGGCCTGCTGGAGGACAGCCGATGAAGGACGTTCTGCTGCGTGTCCCCAAACCTGTGGTGGACGTCGCACTGATCGTCGCGGCCGCTCTCGACATCTGGGTCGACCTGTGGAGCGACCACCCGCTCAGTGTGGCGTCCGGGGTCGCCGCCTGCGCGGCCCTCGTGCTGCGGCGCTGGTTTCCGCTGGCCGTCGTGTTGCTCACGCTGCCCGGGGCGCTCCTGGAGGCCGCGCTCGTCGCACCGTGCGTCGCCCTCTACACGCTGGCCGCCCGATCGCGTGACCGCCGGCTGCTGGCCGTCTGCGTGGTGCTGGCCGCGATCGCCGGCGCCGCGCCGTCACCGCTGGCGGAGGGACCGGTCAAGATCGGCGACAGCCTGATCCACCTGGCCTACGCCCTGGCCGCGGTGGTTCTGCCGGTCCTGCTCGGCCAGCTCGTCCAGACCCGCACCGACCTGTCGCAGCGGCTGGAGGAGATCGAGGAGGTCAAGGAGCATGAGCGGGTCCTGCACGCCCAGGCCATCCTCGCCCAGGAGCGGGCCCAGCTCGCCCGCGAGATGCACGACGTCGTCTCGCACCAGGTCAGCCTGATCGCCGTGCAGGCCGGCGCGCTCCAGGTCGCCGTCGGAGACCCGGACATCCGCGAGGCCGTCCGGACCATCCGCTCGCTGAGCGTCGGCACCCTCGACGAACTGCGGACCATGGTCACCCTGCTGCGCGGCTCCGGCGACGACACCACCCAGCTCACCCCGCAACCGACCCTCGCCGACCTGCGCACGCTGGTCGCCGGCAGCGGACTCGAGGCCCGGCTCACCGGCGACCTCACCGTCGCGGTCGGCACACCGACACAGCGAGCCCTCTACCGTACGGTCCAGGAGGCGCTCACCAACGTGCGCAAGCACGCTCCCGGCGCCGCCGCGACCGTCGAACTCTGGCACGACGGCTCGCACATCGGGGTCACCGTCACCAACACGCCCCCGGCCCGGCCGTCCCTGCCGCTGCCCGGCGCCCATCAGGGCCTGATCGGGCTGCACGAACGCGCCGAACTGCTGCACGGCAGCCTGGAGACGGGCCCCACCGCCGACGGCGGTTACCGCCTCCGGATGAGCCTTCCCGCCCACACCGGCTGACCTCAGCCGGTTCCCTCGCTGTCCGAGACGCTGTGCGGGCCGGCCTGGCTGTGCGAGTCGGCCTGGCTGTGCGAGTCGGCCTGGCTTTGCGGTTCGGCCGGGCAGCCGCCCGCGGTGTCCGCCTCGGCAGGGGCCGCCGGGAGCACCCGGGTGCGGGACAGCGACGTCGCCGCGATCCGGTCACCGGGCGCGACCGCCGGGAAGCTGAGAAGCTTGAATCGGGCCATGTCCGTGACCGTCGGCCGCCTGCTCACGGAGTTGAGGACTCCCGGCCGTTCGGTCAGCATTCGATGACGTTGACGGCGAGGCCACCGCGAGAGGTCTCCTTGTACTTGTCCTTCATGTCCGCGCCGGTCTCCTTCATGGTCTTGATGACCTTGTCGAGAGAGACGTGATGACGGCCATCGCCGCGCAGCGCCATCCGGGCAGCGGTGACCGCCTTGACCGCGCCCATGCCGTTGCGCTCGATGCACGGGATCTGCACCAGCCCGCCGACCGGATCACAGGTCAGGCCCAGGTTGTGCTCCATGCCGATCTCGGCGGCGTTCTCCACCTGCTCCGGCGTGCCGCCCAGCACCTCGGCCAGACCGGCCGCCGCCATCGCGCACGCCGACCCCACCTCGCCCTGACACCCCACCTCGGCGCCGGAGATGCTGGCGTTCTCCTTGAACAGCCACCCGATCGCGCCCGCCGTGAGCAGGAACCGGACCACCCCGTCGTCGTCGGCGCCGGGCACGAAGTCCTGGTAGTAGCGCAGCACGGCCGGAATGATCCCGGCCGCGCCGTTCGTCGGCGCGGTGACGACCCGGCCGCCGGCGGCGTTCTGTTCGTTCACCGCCATCGCGTAGACGGTCAGCCACTCCATCGCGTGCGCGAGCGGATCACCGGCGGCACGCAGCTGACGGGCCGTGGCAGCGGCCCGCCGGCGCACCTTCAGCCCGCCCGGCAGCAGGCCCTCGGCGGCCAGGCCGTCGTCGATGCAGTCACGCATCACCCGCCAGATGTTCAGCAGCCCGGCACGGACCTCGGCCTCCGGCCGCCGCACGGCCTCGTTGGCGAGCATCAGGCGGGCGATCGGCAGGCCGGTGGCCGCGGTCAGCGACAACAGTTCGGCGCCTGACGAGAAGGGGTGTGCGACGGGGGCCGGATCCGGTCGTACCCCCACATCGCCGTCGGGCACGACGAAGCCGCCGCCGACCGAGAAATAGGATTTACGGAGCAGTTCGGCGCCATCGGCGGCGAACGCGGTGAAGGTCATGCCGTTGGGATGTCCGGGCAGGGTGCGCCGCCGGTGCAGCACCACCTCGACCCCGGCGGGGTGGCCGCCGGGCAGGGTGAGCCGGCCGGCGTCGTTGATCCGGGCGGCCCGCTCGTCGGCGGTGGCGGTGTCGACGGTCTCCGGCTGCGCACCCTCCAGCCCGAGCAGCACCGCCTTGGGAGTGCCGTGGCCGTGGCCGGTCGCGCCGAGCGAGCCGAACAACTCGGCCCGGACGGAGGCGACCCGCGCGCCGGCGAGGGCGGCGCTGAACAACCGGGCGGCGCGCATCGGGCCGACCGTGTGCGAGCTGGACGGGCCGATACCGATGGAGAACAGGTCGAAGACGGAGACGGCCATGGTCTACCGCCGGTAGAACGGGAGGGCGACGATGTCGGCTTCCTCGCGTCTGCCGCGGATGTCGACGGCGACGCCGGTACCCACCTCGCTGTGCTGCTTCGCGACGTAGGCCATGGCGATCGGGTGGCCCAGCGTCGGCGACGGCGCTCCGCTGGTGATCTCACCGATCCGCTCGCCGGTTGCCGGGTCCAGCACCGCGTGTCCGGCGCGCGGCGATCGCCGGCTCTTCGCCACGATCCCCACCAGCACCTTCTCCGGCCGCGCGGCGCGCAGGGCGGCGGCGCCCACGAAGTCGCGCTTGTCCAGGGCCACGACCCGGCCCAGCCCCGCGTCGAACGGGGTGGTGTGCACGGTGAGCTCGTGGCCGTACAGGGGCATGCCCGCCTCCAGCCGGAGCGTGTCGCGGCAGGCCAGGCCGGCGGGCAGCGCGCCGGCCGCGATCGCCCACTCCCAGACCGTCTCCGCGTCGGTGTTCGCGCAGTAGATCTCGAAGCCGTCCTCACCCGTGTAGCCGGTACGGGCCAGCAGCACGTCACAGCCGGCCAGCCGCTCCGGCTTGATGGCGTAGTAGCGCAGGTCGGGATGCTCACCGACGATCTTGACCGCGTGCGGGCCCTGCACCGCGATCAGCGCCCGGTTCGCGTCATCGATCGAGACCGCGTAGCCGCCGGAGTGCTCACCGAGCATCGCCCGCACGATCGGCGTGTTCGCGGCGTTCGCCACCACCAGGAACCTCTGCTCGGCGAGACGGTAGACGACCAGGTCGTCGAGGACGCCGCCGGTGCTGTGGCAGAGCATCGTGTATTTCGCCCGGCCCACGGCCACCGCGGAGAGCCGGCCCACCAGCGCGTGGTCGAGGAACGCGGCCGCCTCGCCGCCGGTCACCTCCAGCTGGCCCATGTGACCGAGATCGAACAGGCCGGCGGACCGGCGGACGGCGTGGTGCTCGCCGATGTCGCTGCCGTACCGCAGCGGCATCGACCACCCGGCGAACCCGGTCATGGTGGCGCCGAGGCGCTCATGGACGTCGTGCAGGGCGGTGTTTCGCACAGGGAGGCTCCTTCGTCGTCGGGCCTCCCCCGCTCTGTCATCGATGCCTGAGAGGTTCACCGCCGGGGCGGCTTGCACCTTGGGCGCAGGACGCGTGGTCCTGACTTTCCAGAGTCGCCTCACCGATCGCGGTACGGGGGCCTGAGAGATTCTGAGGGAGAAGTTGCTCCTTCGGCGTCCTCGCCGCGGGCGGCGAGGACTCTCCCGCGGCGGCTGTCGCGGCGAAAATGTTCACTTGTGGCTGGGACCCTACCTGGTCGGGGTCCGCATTCCCACCTTCTCCGACGGTCTCCTGCCGGCGGCTCTCCAGGCCTTCTCGAGGTCACCGGGATCACCGCCCAGCGGGGCGGCCTGTGCACCGTTCACCTCACCGAGTCCGAGACCCAGCCGATGGTCGCCTGACCGGGCAGCCCGCGCGGGGGAGAAGCGGACCGGTCAGGCGAAGGACTCCTGGCCGACGACCCGCAGCAGGTCCAGGTGTCCCGCGGTCGGGGTGCCGGGCGGGGCGGTGAGCAGCACGAGCCGCTGGTCCTCCGCCGGCGTGAGCAGCGTCTCGCAGTCGAGTTCGAGCAGCCCCACGGTCGGGTGCTGCACCCGCAGCCGGCTGTGCCGGCGCACCGCCACCTCGTGCCGGTCCCACAGTGTCGCGAACTCCGCGCTCCCCGACCGCAGCCGCTCGACCAGCCGGGACGCCACCGGATCCGGGCCCCGCCGCGCGACCGCCGCCCGCAGGTCCGCCACATGCAGCCGGCTGCAGTAATCGTGCTCCTCGAGCGGATAGGCGGCCCGGATCCGTGGATCGTTGAACCAGCGCCACACGATGTTGTGGTCCTGCTCGTGGTCGTGCCGCACCGTCGGGCAGACGTCGCCGAACAGCGTCTCGGCCAGCGCGTTCTGCGCCAGCAGATCCCCGAGGTCGCTGATCACCTGCGCCGGGACCCCGGTCAGCTGATCGAGGAGGTAGAGCAACCCGGGCCGCACGTGACCGCCCGCCGGCCGCCCGGCCGGCGGGCGGTGCCCGGCCAGCAGGTACAGATGGTCGCGTTCGTCGTCGCTGAGCCGCAGCGCCTGCCCCAGGGCGCGCAGGATCTGTGTGGACGGCTGCGGGCTGCGCGCCTGTTCCAGGCGCATCAGGTAATCCGCGGACATCCCGGCGAGCAGCGCCACCTCCTCACGGCGCAACCCGGGGGTCCGCCGCCGCGGTCCCGCCGTGAGCCCGACGTCCTTGGGCCGCAGTCGTTCCCGGCACCGGCGCACGAAGTCGGCGAGTTCCCGTCGATCCATGACCGCCATGGTCGCGCACTCGCCGGAGCAGAGCCAAGGACCGCCGATCCTAGGCAGGCCGGTCCGCTCCACAACCGCGTCCGCCCGCCGCAGTCTGGACGCCGAACGATCCACGAGAAAGGTGGCGACCATGAAGGCGATCGTCTTCGAACGGTTCGGCGGTCCCGAGGTGCTGCGGCACACCGAGGTGGAGGCGCCGGCTCCCGGGCCCGATCAGATCCGGCTGCGGGTGGTGGCGGCCGGCGTCAACCCGCTCGACTACAAGATCCGCAACGGCTGGCTGGAGCGAGTGTTCCCGACCACGTTTCCCGCGATCCCCGGCCTGGAGGCCGCCGGAGTCGTCGACGCGGTCGGCGCGAACGTC
Source organism: Actinoplanes sandaracinus (assembly GCF_030009775.1). GTDB lineage: Bacteria > Actinomycetota > Actinomycetes > Mycobacteriales > Micromonosporaceae > Actinoplanes > Actinoplanes sandaracinus. The sequence continues at coordinate 168,289 of NZ_JASCTH010000021.1, forward strand.
ACCGCCCTGGCCCCCGGCGACGAGGTGTTCGGGTTCACCGACACCGGCGCCTACGCCGAGTTTGCGCTGGCCACCGTCGTCGCTCGCAAGCCCGCCGCGCTGAGCTGGGAGGAGGCGGCCTCACTCCCGGTGGCCGGCGAGACCGCCCAGCGTGTCCTGGACCTGCTCGGGGTCAAGGACGGCGAGACCGTCCTGGTGCACGCCGCGGCGGGGGCGGTCGGCGGCGTCGCCGTCCAGCTCGCGACCGCCCGCGGCGCGACCGTCATCGGTACGGCGTCACCCGCCAACCACGACTACCTGCGGTCCCTGGGCGTCGTCCCGGTCGCGTACGGTGAAGGCCTCGCCGACCGGGTCCGGGCGGCAGCCCCGCAGGGCGTCGACGCGGTCTTCGACGCCGCCGGGCAGGGCGCGCTGCCGCCGTCCGTCGAGCTGCTCGGCGGCGCCACCGACCGCATCATCACGATCGCCGACGCGGTGGCCGCCCAGGAGCTGGGCATCCACTTCTCCGCCAACGGCGACCGCACCCCGGACGGGCTGGCCGAACACGCGCGCCTGGCCACGGCCGGCATGCTGCGCCTCGAGGTGGCCCAGACGTTCCCCTTGGCCGACGCCGCGCACGCCCACTCCCGGAGCGCCTCCGGCCACACCCGCGGCAAACTCCTCCTACGTCCCTGACGGCAGGGCGGGAACACGAGGAATCAGCCGTGAGTGGACATCACCTGTCTGAGTTCGCCGCTTCATGAGGCGGGCGAAGTCCGCAGCATGTCGATGTAGACGTTCTGATACTCGTCCAGGACGGGCGCGATGTCGACGGCGTGAGCCGCGTAGGTGTCGAACAATCGTCGATAGGTGTCGACGTCCTTGCGGCTGCGAGAGATGAGCCCGGTGTTGTAGAGATCGACGACGACGAGCCGGTCGTCCAGCAACTCGAACCCGTGCAACGGCGGGATGACCGGCGCGTCGTCGCGGAGCAGGGCGATGCTCACATTGGCATGACGAGCGAGGACGTCACGAAGGTGGCTGATCTGGGTCAGCATCTCCACCAAGGGATACTTCCGGGGCCTGAGCACGGACTCGCCGACGACGAACCGGAAAGATTTACTTCGGTCCGCGAGAGCTACCTGTCGTTTGACCCGTGCTGACACCGCGGCCAGCAACTCCTGTTCCGTGAGGTCGTCGGTGGTGGGATCGATGAGACCCCGGAATTCCCGGAAGACGCTTTTCGCGTATCCGCTCGTCTGCAGTAGTCCGGGCACCAAGGCGGGCTCGAAGACCCGCAAGATTGTCGCGGTGGATTCCCAATGGGTCAGCGACCGCTGCTGACCGGCGAAACCGGTCACGGGAGGCCGCCAGTCGGTCATGCGGTCCTGCATTTGTTCCGCGCGTTCGGACAGTTGCAGCGCCAACTCCGCGCCCGCGCCGAGCGCCCGGGCGATGATGCCGATGTCTTTCGGATCAGGCCGGCCCAGTCCGCGTTCGATACGTGAGATCTTGGGCTGGCTCATACCCACCCGCTCGGCGAGTTCCGCTCCGGTGAGTCCGCTGGCGTGCCGCATCCGCGCCAGAGTCGCGCCGACCGCTTCCTCTTCGTCGTCGGGAGGGCCGGGTGTGTGTGCCACGTCGGCCCCCTTCGACGTCTCTGCGGGGTCAGGCTGGGGAGAGGTTCTGGACCGCCTCGGCGAGTAGCTCGATAGGAACCTCCACCAGGGTCTCACCGTCACCAACGGTCACGCCGGCGCGTTCTGCCGGAACGGTGAAGCCTTGCACCAGCACGGTGCCCGAACCAGTCACGTACACCGTGGGGCAGACGCCCGACGTGCACTGGTTTGCTACTACGCGTAGTGGCGTCAACCGCGACCGCTCGGCTTGCTCCTCAGATTGATTCATGGGGGGAGCATATTCACGCCTTCCCGCTTGTAAAGTCGAAACGCCGGATTGCAGGCCTCCGCCAGCTACCTGGCAGCTTGCATCTTACCTAACTGCGACCTAGCCGCCAGTCATCGATATGAGATCCTTTCTCGCCAAGTGAATAGACGTCGCAATTCACCGGCCGTGAATAGACACTGTGGGTAGTCTTCCCGATGCCCTTTGGTGGTGGCTTCCATGATCGAAAAAGACCTGGGTGAGAGACCGGGAACGCCGGTCCCTCCCTCCTCGCGCCATCGGATGGCGATCCTGCTAGCGCTGGTTGCCGCCGGCGTCATCAGCGTCGTCGCCGGATTGCTGTCCCACGCGGCCGGCAACAACATTCCCGACGCCATTCTCACCGGCGGCGCCGCGTTCGCCGGGGCTGTCGGACTGTCCCTGACGATCGCCCACTATGTCGGCGTGAAGTGAGGCCGGTGCCTCTCAGGGCCGGAAGTCGCGGATGACGTGGTCGCCGTCGCGGGCGGTTTCGGTGAAGCCGGCCTTGGCGGCGACCGCGGCGGAAGCGCCGTTGGCGGGCTTGTGCCGGATCGTGATCCGGTCGATACCCGGCAGGGTCACCGCGACGCGGGTCAGCGCCTTCACCGCGGCCGTCATGTGGCCCCGGCCCGCGTAGGGCGTACGCGTCCAGTAGCCGATCTCCAGGATGCCCGGTCCCATCCGTGTCATCAGGCCGATCGCTCCGATGAGTTCGCCGACGGTGGTGAACACGGCGTAGTTGAACTCGGTGCCCCGCGCCCAGTTCTCCACCGATTGTTCGGCGTACGCACGGGCCTCGGCCGGCCCGTAGTCGTCGGTGGCCCACGGCATCCACGGCTGCAACTCGGCCAGCGACTCGTGGACGGCGGCGCTGAGTTCCCCGGCCCACTCCGGTTCCCAGCGCTTCAGCACGAGCTCGCCGGCATTGATCATCTCGGGCGGTTCCATGATCACCATTCTGCAGGAGGAGGACGGACCGTCTATATCGCAGGTTAGGGATGCGGATCCGGCTGCGGCCAGATCCGCGGGTGGCCGTCGACGAGCAGACTTCAGGGCATGCTGATGTCGCCGCCCCCCGGCAGTCCTTACCACCGTCTCGCCCGCACCCCCGTTCACCGCTGGTGGCGCCCCGTCCTCGGCACGCTGTTCCTCGTCGTGGCGGCCCTCGTCATGATGATCGGCCTGGTGGGTGTGAGCAGCGGGGCCGCCTGGATGGCGGGCCGCCCCGACGGCCCGGACGGTATTCCCACCTTCGGCGCGCTGACCGACACGGCGCTCGGTTTCGTGGCGATCGCCCTGGTGCTGCCGCTGATCCTGGTGGCGGTCATCTGGATTCAGCGGCGCCCGGTCGGAACGATCTCCTCGGTCACCGGCGCGCTGCGGTGGCGCTGGCTGCTGATCTGTCTGCCGGTCGCGCTGGTGGCGATCCTGCTGTTCCTCAGCGGCGGACTGCTGCTGTCCGAGGCGACCGGGGTGGACGCGGGTCTCGGCGATCCGCTGGCAGGCTGGGGCCCGTTCCTGACATCGGCCGCGGTGCTGGTCCTGGTGGTGCCGTTCCAGGCCGCCGCCGAGGAGTACCTGTGCCGGGGCTGGCTGTTGCAGGGTCTCGGTGTCTGGTTCCGCGGTCCGTGGCTGCCGATCGTGGCGCAGGCGGCGGTGTTCGCGGCGCTGCACGGCTGGGGGACCCCGTTCGGGTTCGCCGACCTGCTGTTGTTCGGTGTGGTCGCGGGCTGGGTGACGGTGCGCACCGGCGGGCTGGAGGCGGCGATCGCGCTGCACGTGGTGAACAACCTGGTGACGATGGTGGTGGCCGCGGCCTACGGTCAGTTGACCGTGGAGGAGACGGCCGCGGACATGCCCTGGCAGCTCGCCGTGGCGGACGCCCCCGTACTGATCGGTTTCGGTCTGGTGATCGTGTGGTTGGCGCGCCGCCGCGCCCTTCCGTCCGCCACGCCGATCGCCTCCTACGACCTCGTGGCCGGCGCACGATGAGACACCCGATTTGGGCGTCCGGTCGGGACGATCATCGTCTAAAAGGGGTAATAACCGTAGAGTCGGGAATTCCCTGACGTTATAAAGATCAAATAGGGCAAATACTGAGAAGAACGTCACTATCTGGGGCTCTGAGCTTGGTCCTCGGCCCATCGACGTGGTTACCGTCGGGCCGTCCCGCCAAAGCGGGCACCGAGGGTGGACCGCCGAGTCCTGCCGCCGCTCTCGGACACGAATCCATGGCAGGAGCGGGGGACCCAATTTTTCGGCGCGCCGGACGGCGCGCCTCGGGGTGAAGCCGTGCATGAAACGGCCGGGCCACTCTGCCCGAACCCGACAGCTCACCTCGTAGGCGTGGAGGATCATCCATGTCTCGGATCGGTAGACGAACGCGCCTTGCCCTCTGTCTGGTGACCGCCGGTGTGACCGGAGCCGGCGTTCTGCTCGGCCCCGCGAGCCCGGCGCAGGCCGCCAAGCAGGTCAACTGGGATGTGGTCGCCAAGTGTGAATCCGGCGGCCGCTGGCACATCAACACCGGTAACGGGTACCACGGCGGCCTGCAGTTCAGCCGCAGCACGTGGAAGGCGAACGGCGGCGGGAAGTACGCCCCCACCGCGGACAAGGCCAGCAAGGCCGAGCAGATCGCGATCGCCAACAAGCTCTACAGCAAGCGCGGCCTGAGCCCCTGGCCGACTTGCGGAAAGAAGGCCGGCGTCTACAAGGCGACGACGGCGAAGAAGGCGGCCAAGAAGGCGACGGCTAAGAAGTCGGCGGTGGCCAAGAAGGCGAGCGGTAAGACCTACGTGGTCCGCCCCGGCGACACGCTCGCTTCGATCGCCAAGAAACACCACGTCAAGGGCGGTTGGCGTACGCTCTTCGCGCTCAACAAGAAGACGGTGAAGAGCCCCAGCATGATCTTCACGGGGCAGCGGATCCGGCTCTGACCCGTACCCCTCTGCTGTGGAACGGAGGGACCGCGTCCGGACGCGGTCCCTCCATTCCGGTCACGCTGAGGTGGTCTCCGCCGCTGCGGCCCGGTCCGCGGCGGCGGGCTGCCGGAGCACCGACAGCGCCACCAGGAACCCGGCGACCAGCAACCCGCCCGAGGTCATGAACGCCAGCCGGTACCCGCCGGTCAGCGCCTCGGCTTCCGCCAGCCCCGCCGCGAGCGACTCCCCGGTGCGGGACGCCGCCAAGGTGGAGAGCACCGCCACCCCGATCGCCATCCCGACCTGCTGTGTCGTGTTGAACAGCCCGGAGGCGAGCCCGGCGTCACTCTCCTTCGCGCCCGACATGGCGAGTGTGGCCAACGCCGGCAGCACCAGCCCGCCACCGGAGATCAGCAACATCACCGGCAGGAGGTCGATGACGTAGCCGGCCCGCACCGGGATCCGGCTGAGCAGCCCCATCGCCGCGATCAGCATCGCCAGCCCGGCGAGCAGCACGGTCCGGGCGCCGAACCGGGCGCTGAGCCGCGCCGACACGAACAGCGAGACCGCGCCGATGCCCACCGCCGCCGGAAGCATCGCCAGCCCGGTCTCGAGTGCGCCGTACCCCAGCACCTTCTGCATGTAGAGCGCGACCAGCACCTGGAAGGCGAACATCCCCGACAGCGCCAGCATCTGCGCCAGGTTGGCGCCGGCCACGGTGCGCGACCGCAGGATCCGCAGCGGCATCAGCGGAGCGGCGGCGGTCGCCTGCCGCGTCACGAATCCCGCGAGCAGGGCCAGCGACACCGCGCCCAGGCCGAGAGTGTGCGCCGCCGTCCACCCGTGCTCCTCGACTTTGACGACCGTGTAGATGCCCAGCATCAGCCCCGAGGTGACCAGAGCGGCCCCGATGACGTCCGCGCCGGCGGACAGCCCCGCCCCGCGATCGCGGGGGAGTGCCCGGAGTGCCAGCGCGACCGTGGCGATCCCGATCGGCACGTTGATGAAGAAGATCCAGGGCCAGCTCAGGGCGTCGGTGAGCACCCCGCCGAGCACCTGCCCGATGGACGCTCCGGCGGCCCCGGTGAAGCTGAAGATCGCGATCGCCCGGCCACGCTCGCCCGGGTCGGTGAAGAGCGTCACCAGGATGCCCAGCACCACGGCGGACGCCATCGCGCTGCCGATCCCCTGGAGGAACCGGGCGGCGATCAGGGTGCCCGGGCCGGTGGCCAACCCGGCGAGCAGGGACGCGCCGGTGAAGACGACGGTCCCGGCGAGGAACATGGCGCGGCGGCCGACGAGGTCGCCGAGCCGCCCGGCGAGCAGCAGCAGGCCACCGAACGGGATCAGATAGGCGTTCACCATCCAGCTCAGCCCGGCCGGCGAGAAGCCGACGTCCTGCTGGATCGCCGGCATCGCCACAGTGACGATGCTGCCGTCCAGGATGGTCATCAGCCCGGCAGCCGACAGTACGCCGAGCGCGGTCCAGCGTGAGTACAGCATGGTTCCTCCCCATCGAAGCCGATAGGAAGGACCCTAGCAGATAGTCCCGTTGCAGACGTTCTTTGTTCGACCTACTTTGCTCGCTCGCGGGGCCGCCGCGCCGGCTGCGCGCCCTCCAAGGGCTTCGCCAGGTGCCCCGTGGCGAGCCGGTTCAGGGCTCTCACCAGCACCTCACGCTCGTCGGCGGGCATCGCCGCCAGCGCGTCCCGGTGCACGCCGTCGACGATCGCCTGACTGCGTCTCGCCACCTCGGCGCCCTCCGCGGTCACCGCGATGATCCGCGCCCGGCGGTCCGTGCTGGACGGGCGCCGCTGTGCGTAGCCCGCCTTCTCCAGGGCGTCGACCGTGACCACCATGGTCGTCTTGTCCATGTCACCCAGTTCGGCGAGCTGAATCTGCGTCCGCTCCTCCTCCAGCGCGTGCACCAGGACGCAGTGCATCCGCGCCGTCAGGCCGATCTCGGCCAGCGCCGCCGCCATTCGCGTGCGCAGCACGTGGCTGGTGTGATCCAGCAGGAACGACAGGTCCGTCTCGGTTCGGGTGGGCGCCATCGCAGTCATGGGTCCAGCGTAGCTTTCGTTTCACTCCGGATAATCCGCTACTTTCCGACCGCTGCGGCGGTCGCCTCGATCACGACGTAGGGCGGCTCCACCGGAGTGCTCGCGGTGCGGCGCAGGCCGGCCCGGGTCAGCAGGTCGTCGAATTCGGCCAGGGTGCGTTCGCGGCTGCCGGTGCAGGCGAGCATGGAGATGTCCATCAGCGGCGCGATGCCCGGGGCGTGATCGTCGATGACGATCTCGGTGATCACGATGCGGCCGCCCGGGCGCAGGGCGTCGCGGCAGTTCGACAGGATGCGCACGCCGTCGTCGTCGGACCAGTCGTGCAGGATGAATTTCAGAAGCATGATGTCGCCCTGCGGAACCTCCTTGAAGAAGTCGCCGGCCACCGCGGTGAAGCGGTCGTCGAGGCCGCGCTCCACGGCAGCCGCCCGCGCGCCGGGCAGCGCGTGCGGCAGATCGAGCACGATCGCCTCGATGCCGGGATGTTTCGCCAGCATGGCCAGGGCGAAGGAGCCGTGCGCGCCGCCGACGTCGACCACCGTGGTGGCGTCACCGATGTCGATCACCTCGACCGCGTCCCGGATGACCGGCGCGGACATGCTGGTCATCGCGGCGCCGAAGAGCGCGCCCTCATCGGGGTGCGCGGCCAGGTAGTCGAAGAACGGCATGCCGAGAGCCTGCGTGCTCTGCGCCTCGCCGCTGCGGACCGCCTCGGGGATGCGCGCCCACGTCAGCCACAGGCACGCGCTGGACTGGGACGCGGCCAGGTCCCGCAGCGACATCGGCGCGTCGCGGTGCAGCACGGCCAGCAGCTCGGTGCCGGTGAATCCCTTCTCCGCGTACGCGACCAGCCCCATCGAGGCGCAGGCACGCAGAAAGCGTGCCGTCGCCTCCGGGTCCGCGCCCTCGGCCTCGGCGATCTCGGAAGCCGTCCGTGGCCCGTTCGCCAGGTGCTCGGCCAGCGACAGATCGACGGCCGCGCGAACGGCCTGGGCCAGCCACGGCCCCACGATGAACCCCATGACCGTCTCATATGGACTCGCTGTCATACCCGGCAACCTAGCGCCGTGGGGCCCGCCGGTCAGCCCGGCGTCAGACCGTGCGAAATCCGTAAGGCGGCACTCTCGTTCGACCCGCCGGCGGCGGGTGCCGTCCTCGCGTACCCCGGAAGTCCGCGAAGCGCCGTGGCGCGGTGAGTGAAAAGACGGCGCCCGCCAAAGGGTTGTTCTCGTTTCCGAAAGATTAAATACTATCGATGGGAGCGCTCCCAGCGTCCCGTTCCTCATCCTGCCCGTTCCCCTTGGAGTTCGAGTGATCGCCAAACGCAAACGCCGGGCCGTAGCCGCCGCCCTCGGGCTGGCGCTCGCGGTGACCGGCGGGACCGCCGCGGCCGTGAGCGCCCGTCCAGCTTGCTGGGCCGCACCGGGACGAAGATGATGACGTTGGCCTTGCGGGCCGCCAGGAGAACACGGGAGGGGGCGGAGACGAAGTACGCCTCGTCTCCGATTCCCGACACCAAAACGTACGGGTAGTCCGAGTGCTGCTCTTCCTCGTCGATCTCATGGGTCGCCGCGGTGACGGCGCTCTGCTCCGAGTCCGGTTCATAACGCCTGGCGGTCAGTCCGATCGTTTCGAATGGCCCCACTTTGTCGAGGACGACCTTCCGCACCCACATGCATCCAGCGTGCTCCCAGGAGCCGTAGCCGAAATCCTGGTCCTTGCTCAGCTGGCGGGTATTCTCCGGCCAGTAGCGCTCCAGGTCCCGGGGCCTCCAGTGCCGGGCAGGCCGAGACGTTGCGGGAGGTGATCGCCGTCCGTGGCCACACCGCTCCCACGACCACCGTTCGCACGCCGGTGGCCAGGACGATCACGACGAGGACCAGCCCGACGGCCGGCCCGCGCCATCGCGACCTCGTCGGCTCGACGGTGGCGTCGTGCTCGATCGTCCGCTGCCGCAGCTCGGCCACTTCCCGTCCCGGCGCCCCCGTGGATCAGCTGGGTCGGTCAAGGCTAAGCCTTGGGGGAAGGCGCCATCACAGCCCAGCAAGGCCAGCGACGCATGACGCCCGAGCGGCGCGCAGAGTGCGAGCGCCAAGCAGAGCCCCCTTCGGAGCGTACCTGAAGAGGACGATCCGAACGAGATCGAACTGACGCGGACAAAGTTGAATGGCAAGAATCTCGCGTCGAACGTCCGTGATTGACATGGGCATAGTTCGATGGCAAAGGACAGCTGTCACCGACAAAACCAGTCGAAAGCAGTGCGTTCCGCGGCTTCATGGATTTGAGCGGAGATGCAGGCCCAGCCGGCGCAGTCAGCGCAACGCATTGAGGATCATGTCGGTCAGCGTGGCGATGTCCGCCTCGGCCATTGGCTCGCCGGTCATGCCCATCCGATGGAGCAGTGTTCCGGTGACGACATCGATGAGGAGCAGGACTCGATCGTCCGGCTCGCCCAGCGCGTCCCGGAGTGCCAGCCGGTATGGCTCCTGGAACCGTGTAGCCAGGATTCCACGCAGGGCCGGATCGTTGATGGCGTCGCTGAACACGCCGGCGAAGGCCGCGCCTGCCCCGGGTTCACTGATCTTGTCCGCGATCCAGCGGATGGCCGACGATATGACGTCGTTCCGGTTAGAGCCGCTTAGCGGCACCGGGCCGAACGCGTCAAGAAGACAGTCGGTGATCAGCGCACCCTTCGACGGCCATCGCCGGTAGAGCGTCGTTTTCGCGACCCCCGCCGCCGCCGCGATCCGATCCATCGTTGCGCCCGTATAGCCCAACTCGTGAATTGTGCGCAATGTAGCCGCGAAGACAGTCACATTCACGTCCGAGCGGGGACGCCCGGCGGTGGTTGGGGTGGAGGCCTGCACCTGAACAAGCTATCGTACCCATTACGCTACCAGTAGTAGCGTAATCATCCCGGGAGGACCCCATGAAAGCCCAAGCCTCGCTGCGCGCCCGCATCATGCTCACGGACACCCTCGACTGGGAAGCGCTCACGGCCGACCAGGTGGTCACCGCGCGGGAGAGGGCCAATCGCATACGATCGTCTCGCGCCGCACGGATCGTCACAGGCCTGCCCGACGGGCGTGCCGACCTGGAGGAATACCCGATCGACCTCCCGGGGCGCCGCCTGAAGCTGCGGGTGCACCGCCCCAAGATCGCCAGCTCGAATCTGCCGTTGATCCTGTCGTTCCACGGCGGAAGCTTCATCGTGGGCACCGCTGCACAGAATGACTGGCTCAACAGCCACCTCGCGGCTCGCTGCCCGGCCGTGGTGGTGTCGGTCGAGTACCGCCTTGCTCCGGAGCACTCGTTGCTCGATTCGGTGGCGGACGGCTACGACACGCTCCTGCGACTTGTCGGCGACCCTTTCGGCTGGGGCATCGATCCCGCGGCCGTGGCGGTCCTCGGTGAGAGCGCGGGCGGCACGCTCGCCACACTCGTCGCGCTGCGCGCCCGCAAGGAGGGCCCGCCGCTTCGCGCCCAGGTACTGACCTGTCCGTGCACGGACTGGAGCGAGACCATGACCGACCATCCTTCGGTCGCCAGGAACGCCGGCAACCCCGGGCTTTCCTTGTCCCAGTTACGCGCAGGACGCAGGCTGAGCATGCCACCCCACCTCCACCCGGAAACCGTGTCCCCGCTGAAGTTCTCTAGCTTGACGGATCTGCCGCCCACACTGGTCGTCGCGGGCGCCCTGGATCCCCTGGAAGATCATGGACGGCGATATGTCGAACGGCTCCGCATGGACGGCGCCGATGCGCATCTGACCTGCTACCCCAGAGCCATCCACGCGTTCCTCAGTCTGCCCGGCCTGATCCCGGCCGCCCGCCCCGCACGCCGTGAGATCCTTACCTTCATGCGCCGCCACCTGGGTTCCGAAACGCGCTCGGCACTGCCGGCAGAGCATTGAGCGCCAGCTCGTCCACCAGCGGGGAGCCCTTCTCCCCGAGCCAAGCAATCTGCGCGTCGGGATCCAGGGCAAGCACGGCGACACTACGCATGAAGGCGGCGACGAATTTGGGCCGGGCTGTTCCACGAGGTCAGCCTATGGCTCGCCGCAGGGCTGACGGGGCGTCCTCATTTGCCGTGATCCGCCTGGTCTGTCACTGACTTTAGGTAGATCGCCCAAGTACACCAACATGTGCTCGGCGCCGCCACGCCGATAGGAACGAGTTGATCGCCTGGGTGTTGACCCCGGCGGTGGTGTCGATCTCGAAGTCGTACGGGCCGAAGGTATGGATACCGTTGAGCTCGACGTGCGCGCGTCCCTCGCCGGTACGACGGTCACCCCGGATGCGTTCGCGGCGATCCAGTTCGTCGGAAGCGCAGTGCACCCCGACCAGGAACACGTCCAGGTCTGCCAGCAGGACGGCCAGATCGGTTCGCCAGCTACGGAACTCGATAACGTGCTCAACGATCAGGTCATTGCCCGTCACCGCGAAAGCGGGCAGACACCGATGGAAGCCGGCGAAGAAGCGGGGACGTACCTGATGCCACCAGTCGAACGGGCCGCCGTCGTCGCTCCGGGGCGGGAGCATGCGGTGACCGGGCAGAAGGTCACCCTCACCGTCCGCGACGAGCCGGCCCTGGCTTAGCAGCCGACACGTCGTTACCGAGGCCTACCACAAGAAGCCAGCCGGGGCTCCGCCCCGCCCTCGTCGCTGCCGCCGACGGGAGTGTCCCTGCCGTACGAGAGAAACTCCAGCTCGGAGACGTCAAGTGTCAGGTCCGCCGCGGCGGCCGAATCCCGGATGCTCTCCGGGCGACTCGCTCCCGGAATGGGCACCACCACCGGCGACAAGGCCAGCAGCCAGGCGAGGCCGACCCGCTGCGGGCTCACTCCACGCGCCCCTGCCACGGCGGCGAACCGGGGGTGCGCCTCGTCCAGCGGTGAGTGGCCGTCCAAGGAACTCCGAGACAGCCCGCCGAGCGGGCTCCACGGCAGGAACGCGAGCCCGAGCCGGGTGCATAGGGCCAGTACCGGAGCATGCTCACGGGCCGCGGGAGAGAACCGGTTCTGCACCGAGACGAGGTCCGCGCCCAGGATTTCGCGCGCCTCTTCCACCTGCGCGCACGTCACGTTCGACAGGCCCACCGCCTCGACCTTTCCGGCGTCGAGCAGGGTACGCAGCGCGCCGACCGAGTCGACCCACGGCACCGCCGGGTCCGGTTTGTGCAATTGGTAGAGGCCGATACGGTCGGTGCCGAGCCGGCGCAGGGATGCCTCACAGGCGCGGATCAGATGGTCGGGTCGCCCGTTTACGGTCCACGAGCCGTCGCCCGGCCGGCCCCGCCCGCCCTTGGTGGCGACCAGCACGCCGGTCACGCCGGTCAGTGCTTTCGCGACCAGCTGTTCGTTGTGCCCGGCCTCGCCGGCGTGCCAGTGGTAGGAGTCAGCGGTGTCGATCAGGGTCACTCCGGCGTCGACGGCGGCCCGCACCGTCGCCATGGCGCGTGCCTCGTCGGGCCGTCCCTCGATCGACAGCGGCATCGCGCCCAGCCCTACCGCGCTCACCCACCGGCGGCCCACCTGTCGCAGCCGCATCAGCTCACCTCGTCGATCACGTCGGGCAGCCACTGTCGTACCGCGCTGAACGTGAACCCGTGCCGCACGGCCCGGGTGGTATCCATCGGCCGGGACGCCGGGAAGGAGAACGGCGAGGCTGTCTCGTCGTCCGCGACGGTGTGGAAACGCGGCTCCCGGCCGACGCGGGCACCGATCGCCTCGCACAGAGTCAGCACGTCATAGGCTCCGTCGGAGGCCGCGTTGAGCGGGCCGGTCACCGTGGCGCCGGCGGCCCAGGCCAGTACCTCGGCCGCCTCCACGTCACGGATGAAGGAGGCCGGCGTGGGTTGCCGGTGTACGGCCACCGGCTCGGCACCGCGGATGCGTGACACATAGTGCGCCAGGCGGCCGGTGAAGTCGGCCGGGCCGCCGCCGAGGACGTGGGCGAGACGTACCGGCACGTAGTCGAAGTCGGGATCCCGGCTGAACACCGCCTCGGCCTGACGTTTGCCTTCCCCGTAGTCCCCGGCGGTGGCATCCGGTTCGACCGGTCGGGCGGACGGCTCGGCCAGGGTCTCCACGAGTGCGGGCTCGGCACCCTGGAGCGGGAAGTAGACCTCGACGGTCGAGGTCATCACGTACCGGCCGACCCGCCCGGAGACGACCCGGCGGCTGATCTCGGCCTGCCGTGGTGTGTAGCAGACCTGGTCGAGCACCACGTCGAACTCCCGCCCGGCGAGCGCGGCCCGCATGGCCGCCTCGTCGTCGCGGTCGGCGACCAGGTGACCGATCCCGGCCGGGGGAGTGTGCGACCCCCGATTCAGGACGGTGACCTGGTCCCCGGCCGTGTGCAGCAACTGAACGAGCCGGCGTCCGAAGTACCGGCTTCCCCCGATGATCAGAACTTCCACGACCCGAGCATGCCGCCGTGGGCCCTGTAGCAGAAGTAATGATCTACTGGTGACGGTTTAAGGAGGGCTTAACGCTCATGATTGACACCGGCCGGTTGCGGATCCTGCATCAGGTCTCCCTGGAGGGGAGTTTCAGCCGGGCCGCGGCCACTCTGCGCCTCACCCCCTCGGCCGTCTCACAACAGATCGCCGCCCTGGAGCGCAGCATCGGCACGGTGGTGGTGACCCGTACCGCGCGGGGAGTGACCCTGACCCAGGCCGGCCGGCTGCTGGTCGAAGCCGCCGAGGTGGTCGCCGCCGAGCTGACCGCCACCCGGCAGCGCATCGACCGGCTCACCCACGGGCGCACGCCGTTGCGGATCGCCACGTTCGGCAGCGGTGGACGGGCGTTGCTCCCGGCCGCGCTGACCCGATTGGTCGCCGTGCACCCGGAGCTGGAGCTCACCGTGCTGGAACGTGAACCGGAACACAGCCTGCCGCTGGTCCGCGACGGTTCGGTCGACGTGGCGCTGACCTACACCCTCGGCGAGCCGCAGCCACTGACCTCGGCGGATCAGCGGCGGCTGATCTGGGCTCCGCTGGAGGAGGACCCGATGTACGCGGTCCTGCCACGCACGCACCCGCTGTCCGGCCGGAATCGGCTGGACCTGTCCGAACTCGTCGATGAGCGCTGGGTGCTGGGTTGTCTCAAGACCGAGGACCACCTGCGACGGTACGCCGCACGCGTCGGTATGGAACTGGACGTGGCCGCCGCCACCACCGACTACTTCTTCGCCCAGGCCCTGGTACGGGCCGGGGTCGGGGTGTCGCTGATTCCACGGGTCGCCTTGGACGAGTCGGCGGACCTGGCGGTCGTGGAGCTGGGCCCGCACCGTCTGGTCCGGCATGTCGCGGCGGTCACCACCCGTCGTGCCGCCGCCGCACCGCATCTCGTCCTGCTCTTGAGGTTGCTGACCGAGCGTGGTCCCGGACGAGCCCGGTGAGGCGGCGTCGGAGATCGCCACGCGCGCCGTCGGCCGGACACGGCAACTCCGGAGCCGTGGGGTCCACTGTCGAACCGAACCCTTCATTCCGCTTAGGGCGACTACGGCGGGTGCCGGCCGATGAGCATGTTGCCGGTAGCAACGGACTGTGCCCGCGAATATTCGCGACAGAAGGCGGCTCACAGCGTGGGCGGGGTGTCCATGGTCGTGATGGCGCAGGTCGTGTGCTCGAACACGTACAGCACGCGCCCGCGGCAGAAGCGTCGTGCATGCCAGACTTCGCGGCCGTCGGGTCGGGTGAGACGGCGAAGCTCGCCGCCGCTCGCGGACGCACCCGTTCCGAGCATGACCGGGGTGAGCACGTCGAAGTCCGGTGGGTATCCACCGACGAGCAGCGCGTTGACGCCGTTGACCAGCAGACCGTGAACTCCGGAGACCGGAGACGTCCCATGGTCGGTCGTGATACCCGCACGGACTGACACCAGGTGAAAGATGCCCATGTCCGTGCCGAGGAAGCACACGACGGCGTCTTCGCCGTCCACATTGAGTGCGTAGCAGTCGTAGATCAGCGGCAGTTCTCCGGTGCGCGGATACCGCCACGTGGCTTCGAGCTGGTCGTCGTAGCAGACGAGCATGTGCTGGGACAGCTCGCCTGGCCCGAACAGGGCCTCGTCGAAGTATCCGACCCAGATCCGGCCCGCCGGCGTCGTCAGCACATGCTGGATCGCGTCGCCGAGGCGGCCGCTACGCTCCAACACGCCGCTGGCGGTCCAGATCTGCGCGTTCGGCCAGCGGCCCCGCATCCGGCTGTTGACCAGCAGGATCCGCCCGCCGGGCAACGGCTGCACATGCGTCGGCCGGACCGCGGCTTCGAGCACGGTCTGCCGTGCACCGCTATCGGTGGCAACGAGCCGGCGGCCGTATCGGCGCCGCTCGCCGTACGCGCTCCAGACTGCCAAGAGATCACCGTCAGGCCCGACGCCGACCGCGTCCGGATCAGGTGACCAATCACCAGGGGCCGTGGCACGCAGCACGCCTGCCTGCTGCAGCGGCAGGACAGGTAGTCGTAGTAGTGCAAGCCGCCGCGCGAGTGCAGCGCCGTCCTGCTCCGCCTGTGCCGCCGTCACGGCACCCACACCTGCCGCCGGCGCCATCGACGCTTTCACCGCATGGGGCTGGAACAGCCCTTCCCGTATGCCATGACGGTCATTCTACCCAGCTCGATTCCCTGCGAGTTCGGGGCTGGACAGGTCGGCATCATCGACGCTATGCAGCTCCAGGTCAACCGTGAACGGTGGGATGTCAGCCGACGGCAGACTGCGACAGGTTCGTACCCGATTCCGGGTGTGCGGCCGGCCGGTTCTTTCTCCTCGTGCCGAATCGCAGCGAGACCGCCACGGCCGTCAGCGCGAGGCAGAGCCAGGCGAACCAGTCGCCGAGCTGGCTGTACAGCGTCGCGCCCCGATCCGGTCGAACTGTCACCGTCGCGGCGGTGACATCGGTCCCGCCGGTCGCGATGTCGGTGAGGATCCGACCCGAGGCGTCGGACGCGGTGAGCCGGCCGTGGCCCGCGGCGCGCGCCACGACCACGCCGTTCTCGATCCCGCGGACGACGGCGATCCGGCTGTGCAGCCAACCGTCGCGGTCGACGTCGAGCGCGGGTACGAGCAGGAGGTCCGCGCCGTGGCCGTGGTAGCTGCGCACGAGCTGAGGATGGTCCATGTCCTTGCAGATCGCGAGTCCCGCCGTGGTGGCGGGCAAGAGGGTCAACGTCGCTCCCGGGGTCATGTGGTCCTCCCAGCCGGAGACGAGGTGCTGCTTCTCGTACCGGACGACGGAGCCGGCGGCGTAGGCCAACGCCGCATTCCGTACGCTGGCGGTGTCCTTGACGGTGACACCGACCACGATGGTCATCTGGTTGTCAGCGGCGGCCCGGGTGAGCTGACGCTCCAGCTCGACCAGGTCGGCCGGCGACGCTTTCAGTACCTTCTCCGGCAGGACAGCGATCTGGGCGCCGGCCGCCGCCAGGGCTGGCAGTTCGCGCAGGTAGATGTCGAGCACCCGGCGAGCCTCGGGCGAGGCCACCGGCAAGGAATCTTCGGACTGCCGTACGTCGATCAGGCCGATCGTCAGCGGCTGCCCGGCGTCGGGGGTCCACAGGTGCCACGTGCCGTATCCGAGCGTGAGCGCCGCCAGGCTCACCGCCACCGCGGCCACGCGCAGCCGTGGGCCGCCCTGGCGGGCGGTTCCGGGCGCGAGCAGTGCGGCCATCAGGATCGGGGCGGCCATCAGCAGGAAGCTGATTCCCCAGATGCCGGTCACCGCCGTCAGCTGGACCACGGGCAGCACCTCAGCCTGCGTGTACGCGAGGCTGGCGAACGTGCCGCCCGGCGACACCAGCGACAAGAGGTACTCCGTGCCGGACCAGGCCGCCGGCGCGCACAACACCGCCGTGAGGATCCGTCCGCGTACGACGAGCGCCCGGAACAGCGTCACCACGCCGACGAAGACGAGGGCCTGGGTGACAAGGAACGCGGCCACGACGGTGGCCGGCATCTGGAGGTCACTGTGGAAGTACGTCCACATGTTGAGTGACCCGGCAAGCCACGCGACGAAGGCCGCGGACGCGGCGGTACGAGCGCGAACGTGGCTGGACATGGCCACCACCGGCAGCGGCGCGAGCCAGGTCAACCACGGTACGGGCGCCAGCCCGGTGCCGAGCCACAGCAGGACCGCCGATGCGATCACGCAGGCCAGCACCCAGCGGAGTGGGCCATTGCGGCGAGGGGCGTCCTCCGACAACGTCGAGGGCGCCGCTGTCTCAGACACGAAAGCCATTGAGCATCCTCTCCACCAGCCGGTGGCACAGCGATCGGAGATCATCTTCGGGCAGACCGATTCGTCCGCCGCGGTACATCTGGATCAGGCCGTGAAGCATGGCGGCGAACATCAACGCCAACTCCCATTCGTCGTCGTCCCGTAGTTCGCCGCGGGTGATGCCGCCGCGAAGGACATCGGCCGCGAGGCTGAGCGACGGTGAACCACCGTCGCGGAACTCGTCGGGCCATCGACGGGCCCCGTCGCGTGGCTCCGTGAAGACGAAGTCGTACAAACGCGGTTGACCGAAGGCAAAGTCGAGGTGGTCGTCCAACAGCTCCGCTATCCCCTGCTCCAATTCGCCGGAGCGCGGACGCTGTGCCCAGCGGCGCCCGATCTCGGCGAAGCATTCGTCCGCTACGTGCTTCAACAGTGCGTCTCGGTTCTCGAAGTGCCGGTAGATCGACATGGGGGTCAGTCCGGCTGCCGCGGCCACCCGTCGCATGGACACCGCGCCCGCACCCTCAGTGACCAAGATGTGGCGCGCTATCGCCGCCAACCGCGTCGCCGTGTCGCTCATGTCTACACTGTAGACGGCCGATGTCTACGGTGTAGACCCGCCGGTTCTGATGACACACGTCGTGCTGGGCCTGACCGGCGAGCACCAGGCCCTCGACCGTGTCTACCGTGCCCCGCCATGGGGGCATCGAACTGCTTCCGGCGCGGCCGGCGGCGGGCGTTCCCGGGGTGGGCCGGCTGGGTGGGGCTGGCACCACCATCGGCCGGGAGTCTGTTCCATGGTGCCCGGGTGCGAATCGCGAAAGGCTGAACCACGTCGAACAAGGCGGGGGAGGAACAGTGCGAATCTCAGAGGGTCAAGTGATCAGCCGGCGCGCCATTCTCGGTGGAGCGGTCGCGGCGACAGCGGGGGCGTGGCTCACGTCGACCGAGGCGGCCTCGGCGACCGACCGGGGGGCCCTGGCCGTGGAGCGGGAGGCCGCCCGGCTGGACGGCGCGCTCATCGCGCTGCGACGCGACCTGCACGCCCATCCGGAGCTCTCCGGTCAGGAGCGGCGGACCGCCGGGGTGGTGGCGGCGCGCCTGCGGGCGGCGGGGCTGGACGTCACGACCGGTGTCGGCGGGCACGGTGTTGTCGGTGTCCTGACCGGAGCCCGTCCGGGCCGGACGGTGGCGTACCGGGCGGACATGGACGCGGTCGGCCCGGACGACGGGGCCGGCGGCGCCACCGGCCCGTCCCACCTGTGCGGTCACGACATCCACACCACGATCGGGGTGGGGATCGCCGAGGTGCTGACCCGGCTGCGGGAGCGGCTGTCCGGCCGGGTGGTGTTCCTGTTCCAGCCGGCCGAGGAGAGCCTGACCGGCGCCGCCGCGATGATCGCCGACGGCGTCCTCACGGCCACGCGGCCAAGCGAGATCCACGCGCTTCACTGCGGTCCGTTCCCGGTTGGCCGGTTCGCGACGATCGCCGGCATCGGCCTGCCCGGCCAGGACAAGGGACAGATCATCCTCACCGGCGCCGACGCCCCGGCGCGCGCTCAGCGGTTGGCCAAGAGCATCAACGGCATGAGTACGGTGAAGCGCCCGGCCGGTCCCGTCGACCTGGAGCTGTTGCTGGCCGACCTGCAGACCCCCGGTGGAACCCTGGCCCGCTTCGTCTTCGTGCAGGCCCAGGCCATCGGCGCGACCGTGCGGGTGTCGTCCCGGTGCTGGCCGGAGCCCCGCTACACGCAGGTGCGGGCCGAGATCCGGCGCCGCGCCCGGGCGGTGGGCCCGGCCACCGTGGACTTCCCGGCCGACCCGTTCCCGGCGATGCACGCGCCACGGCGTGAGGGCCAGCTCCTGCAGCGGCATCTGCGGCGCACGCTGGGCACCGAGCGGGTGGTGCCGCTGCACGCCGCGATCCCGTTCAGCGGGGAGGACTACGCGCACTTCCTGGACCGGATCCCCGGCACCTACACGTTCCTCGGCGTCCGGGCCCCGAACACCGGCATCGAGACCAGCTATCCCCACCTCGCCACCTTCCAGCCGGACGAGAGCGCCATCGGCCACGGCGTCCGGGCCATGTCCGGCTGGCTACTCACCCGCACCCTCGCCTGACAGATCACCCGGCTGGCTTCCCGGCGCTGTTGCCGACCACCGCTTCTGGGCCGGGGCCGTTCGTTTGTCGACCCAGCGGCCTGTCTGCTGTGGCCACCGGAGACGCACCTGGCCCGGGTACTGCCCGCCTCGCCGGCGAAGCGGGTGGTACCCGGGCCTGCACCCCCAGTCGCTCGGCGGTGTTATGTCGCAGGAACGGCGGAGGTGTGCTGCAAGGCGATCCTGGCGGCGCAGGCATGCCAGGCGCACCGCGTCGTGATGAAGCGCGTGCTCACCTCACGTGGCGGTGCAGGTGAGGGTCGTGCCGGTGGCGGCGCCGGTGCCCTGGAAGCCGAACTCGGTGGACTGTCCGACGGCGATCCGGCCGTTGTAGCCGACGTTGGCGAACTGCGCGGTTCCGCTCGTCCCGGTGCGCTCGGCGCTCCAGTGGTTGGTGACGGCGGCGCCGGTGGGCAGGCCCGCGGTGACCCGCCACCCGTTGATCGCCGAGGATCCGGCGGTGACCCGCACGGTCGCGACGAACCCGCCGCTCCAGGAGTTGAGCGACACGGTCGCGGAGCACGGGGACGGATCCGTGGGCGTGCTGGGGGAGGAGGAGGCGGACGGTGACACCGACGCCGACACCGGCGGGGAACTCGGGTTCCCGCCGGAGCGGCCCTGGTTGAGCTCGTCGAGCACGGCGCTGTAGGCGGCCTTCTTCTGGTAGTTGCCGCTGCCGCCGGTGAAGAGCAGGCCACGCTCGGAGGAGCGCCACGACTCGCTGTCGGCGATGCCCCACACGGTGATGCCGGTGCACCGGGCGACGTTCAGGCAGGCGCGTACGACCTTGCGGTAGTTGTTCGCCTGTCCCTGCCCGATGTCGTTGTTGCTGAGGTCGTCGTCGATGTCCAGCTCGGTGATGTGCACCTCGACGCCCAGGTCGGCGAAACGCTGGATGTTGGCCTGGAGGTCAGCGGTGATGACACTGTTCGGATTGTCGTTGAAATGCGCCTGGAAACCGACGCAGTCGATCAGACGCTCCGTGCCCTGCGTGTACGCCCGGACGATGTCGTACAGAGCCTGGGCCTTGTTGTTGCGGGCGCCGCCGCTGACCGTCAGGCCCTCGACGTCGTAGTCGTTGATGCAGAGTTTCGTGTTCAGATTGTTCTGCCGCACGACCTCTTTGGCCCGCCGGAAGGAATCGCGGATCACGTCGGTGTCACCGGCGTCGAAGTAGTCACCGTCCCCGTTGGCGTCCCGGCTCAGACTGTGCGGCCACTGGGTACGGCGCCTGCCGTTGTTGTTGTCGTCGAGCGCCTCGTTGACGACGTCCCAGTAGGCGATCCGGCTGCCCCATCTGGTGAGCGCGTTACCGATGAACGTGTTGAGCGTCGCCTGGCTCGCACCCTGCAACTGGCCCGCCTGCGAATGCCAGACCAGCGTGTGGCCCCGTACCAGCATGTTGTTGGTCTGGGCGTAGTTGACCAGAGTGTCGGCGTTCCCGGTGTTGCGCAGCCCTCCACTGGAGGTGGCGATCGTGTCCGGTTTCATGTCGTTCTCGGGGGTGAGCTGGCCGAACTCCTGGCTGACGATGGAGCTGAGCCGCCCCGGCGAGGCGGCGACACCGAAGAAGAGCCCGGCCTTCGCCGCCGCGGCGCGCAGAGTGGTCTCGGCAGCCAGGGCGGGAGCCTTGCCCACGGCCACCGCGCCGGCACCGGCCAGTACCGCGGCGGCCAGCGCCGCGATCACCGGCCGATACCTGGCGCGGCCAGAAGGGATGTTCACGAGGATCTCCTTCCCCGGCCGCGAAGGCCGGCACAGCGCGGTCCCTGGAGCCTGGTGCTCTCCGCGGCGGCGCGCCGAGCCCTCGGCGACATCGATTGTCATGAGTCTGTGACCGAGACGTTAACATGCGAAGCACTGGAAATCTCGGCCAGATTCCGAAACTTTCGGCGGCGCTATGCCGACGGCATGCCGGGCCGGGATAAGCCCGGCCCGGCGATGCCGACTGTCAGCGGCAGGCGGATCCGTTGAGAGTGATCAGCTCCGGCGCCGGGCTGGGACCACCCGGGGTGGTGGCGTTGAATCCGAAATACACTGTCTGCCCCGGCTGGATGCGCCGATTGGGGGTGAGGTTCGTGGCGGCCACCGTCGCGCCCTCCTGCGTCGCCGCCACCGACCACGCCTCACGAACCTTCTGGCCGCCGAGGAAGGCGAACCGTGCGGTCCATCCGTCGATCGCCGCGGTGCCGGTGTTGGTCACGGTAACCTGGGCGGTGAAGCCGCCGTTGCCCTGCCACGGGCCGTAGTCGGTGTAAGTCGCGTCGCAGGTCACCCCGCCGGACGGTTGCCCCGTGCCCTGATCCGCGAGGAACGAGGCCACCCAGGCGAGCGCCGAGTTCCAGTTGATCGCCACCTCGTTCGTCGCGTACGACTCGATGTGGTCGACGTAGCAGAACATCGGCTCGCAGCCCTCCAGCAGATTCTTGGCGAACGGGTCGTCGAGGTTCGCGTTGGCGCCGCCGGCCAGTGAACCCGCCGGGGGATGCGGCGTGCTCGCGTCCGCCTGGTGGGCGAAGATCCGGCTGTGCTGGTTCTGCGAGGACTTCTCGCCCCAGCCGGTGACGTACGACTGGTTCAGCGCGTTGCGTCCGAAGACGTAGTCGACGCCCTGCAGCGCCCCGTCCCGGTACTTGACGTCGCCGGTCAGGTCGAACGCGGTGGCCAGTACCTGGACGTTGTTGAGGATGTTGCTGTTGGCGCCCCAGAAGTAGCCGCCCGCGTTGCCCGGCATGGGCAGTCCGTACGCCTGCGCCTTCAGGGTCGCGAGGTAGCGGTCGGCGGCGTCCGCGACCGACTGCCGGACGCGCTGCCGATCGGCGGCGGGAAACCGGTTGGGTACCGTGGCCAGGTCGAGCCGGCCGAGAGCGGCGGTGCTGCCCCAGCCGAAGCCGGTGGCGGCGAAGACGTCGCCCGTGTGGTGCGGGCTGGCCGTGAAGTCGTTCAGGAACGCCTGCTCGGCGGTGCTCAGGTACAGCTCGGCCGCGGCCCAATAGAACTCGTCGCTGACGTCGTTGTCGCCGTACCCGCCGCCACCGCCGCCGAGGTCCTGGGCGACCTTGGCCGGGTTCGCCTTCGCCGCGCTGTACGCCGTCCGCGCCGCGTTCAGGCAGCGCCCGGCGAACGCCGCGTCGTACGGCGCGAACAGCCGCGCGCACTGTGCCGCGGTCGCCGCCAGGTTGAGCGTGGCCGCCGTCGACACCGGGTGCAGTTCACGCTGCTCCGGGTCGTCCTCGGGCTGCATCGGGATACCGGTCCAGTTGGCGTCGTGCATCTTGTGGTGCGCCATCCCGGCGAACTGCTTACCGGCCAGCACCTGCATCCGCATCAGGAACTCCAGCTCCCAGCGGGCCTCGTCGAGGATGTCCGGCACCCGGTTGCCGCGCTCGGGCACCCGCAGTGTGCTGTCGGCCAGCGTGGCGCCGTGCCCGGCCGTGGCCGCGGTCTTCGTGCGCTCGAAGGTGCTCATCAGCTGCTGCACGGCTATGCCGCCGTTGACCACGTACTTGCCGTGGTCGCCCGCGTCGTACCAGCCACCGCGGACGTCCAACCGGTAGGCGCAGGAGCCGGCACGGCACGGCACGTCGGTGTCGCCGCGGTTCGGTGCGACGCCGAGATGCCCGGCGGGGCGGGCGTACTGTTCGCCGACCAGGTCACCGTCGATCTCTATGCCGCTGCGCTGGATGTAGAAGAACTGCAGGGCATCAGAGCGCAGCTGCTGGTAGACGGTGCCGGAGATGTCGAACGGGTGGCTGGTCTGCCCGTCGGCGACCAGTGTGTAACCGGCGCCGGCGGTGCGGAACGAACCGAAGTCGATGCTGTGCACGTTCTGCCCGGACGCCGCGTCCACGCCGCGCGGCGTGCTGGTGCCGTCGGCGACCACGTCCCCGCCGGCATTCTTGAGCTGCCAGGCCAGCGCCTCGGTGGCGGCGGTGACGACCGTCGCGTTCTTCGGTCCGGCGGGCAGATAGCCGACCTGGTTGACGCGGACCCGCGGTCCGGTCTCCGGCACGTAGGGCGGCTCCTCCTTGCCACCGACCAGGGAGACGTTGTCCAGGCAAATCGTGTACGCCGCCGCGCCGCCGCCCAGTTGGAAGGCGACCTGGCCCTCCGCCGTCTCGGCGGAGGCGGTGAAGGTGTACTCGAACCGCTGCGGGCTCGTGGTGAGTGCCACGTCACGGGACAGGAAGGAGGTGTACGGCTCCACGCCCAACTGCACGTTCGCGCGGACGGTTGCTCCCGGCGTGGCGGAGGCGTCGAACGCGAACGTGTACGTCGAGCCCGCCACCAGTGCGACCCCGTTCTGCCCGATCCCGGCATCCCAGGGGTTGGCCAGCCCACCCGGCACCGTCGAGCACAGCCGCCCGTCGTCCGCCCCGGTGGACGTGGTGCCGTACGAGTACCAGCCCGAGGTCCCCTCGGCGAAGTCCCCGTTCTCGATCTGTTCCGGGCCCCCCGGCGGCGCGGCCGAGTCGCTGGTGAGGCTCACGTCGTCGAGGCAGAACGTGAAGGCCTCGGCTCCGCCGCCGAGCTGGAAGGTCAGCGTGCCGTTGGGCGAGTCGAGGTCGGCAGTGAACTCGTACTCGAAGGTCTGTGCCGTGTCGGTGAGCGGGACGGCACGTGACAGCGCCGTGGTGTACGGCGCCTCGTTGAGCTGGACGTTGGCTCGGACGCTGACCGCCTCGCTGGCCGACGCGCGGAAGCTGAGGGCGTACCCGGCGCCGTCGATCAGCGGCACGTCATTGTGGCCGAGGCTGACGTCCCAGACGTTTGCCGTCCCGCCGGGAATCTCGGCGCACAGTCGGCCGTCGGTGACCGCCATGGGTGCGTTGTCGGTGGACCACCAGCCGGTGGCGCCCGTGGTGAAGGATCCGTTGGGGATGTGCTGGACCGGCTCGGCGGCGGCCGGGGCGGCCGCCAGAAGGGTCGACGCGAGGACGACGGTGGTCAGAGACGCGAGCGGCGCGGTGGTCCGCCGAGGTGGACGTGGATTCACGGGGGTCCTTCCGATGGTGGAGCAGACCGTTCGGGAGCGCTCCCATGAATCCCGATTTTCGCGGTGCTATTTATCACTGTCAATTGCCGTGAGGTCGTCGGATCTCCGCGGTCCGGCTGATCTGCCCGTTACCGGGACCGTCCGGTCCGGCCACCCGTCATCGGAGGGCCATGTCGAGCGGGCGGTCCAGCCGGCCGCCCGGGTTCCACGGCCCGCGGGGCGAGGGCAGTCTCCAGCGGCTCTATGCGTACAGGATGGTGAAGTAGGCCTGAGGCGCCGTGGCGACCTGGTAGAGGGAACTACCCAGCAGGACCAGGCTGATCACGAGCTCGGCGAGGACCCGCCGGAGAAGCTCGTGGCGGACCTTCGCATCGGTGGCGCGCCGCCGACGATGGTCGGTCCAGACCGGAACCGCGAAGGCGATCGCCGGTAGCGGCAGGTATGCCACGGTGATCAGTTCCAGCTCGACGCGGCCGACAGCGACGACGACGCCCAGCGCGGCGACCGCCATCAGGTAGACGATCAGCAGCGCCGGAGCCACCACCGGCAGGGCGCGGAGATGCGGGGGTGCGGACACGTTCTCTGCCATGCCGAGGTGTACGCCGTCAGGCCCCGGGCCGTTCGAGTACGAGGCCGACGGCGAGCCGCTCTGCGTGTGCCGCGTGTGGATGCACGGCGGAGTGCACCCGGCCAAGGTCCGCCCTGCCTTCGGCACCGCCAACATCGGATACGGCAATGAGGAGCACCCCGTTCTCTCGTACGAGGTGCTGCTGCATCCGTCGTCTCCCGCACCGCGGCCCGTCCGGCGTGCCGATGGAACCCACCTACGCCGATCTCGGCGCCGAACCGTCGCGCACCGGGAACGTGACGATCCTCGCCGTCGAGCGGTACTCAGCCGCCGGCGACCTCGCGCTGGAACGGCCGGCGAGGTCACCGGGAGGGCTGGCGCGGCGGGTGGCACCGCGGCGGGGACCTGCTCCTCGTGGTAGGTCTGCCCGGTCGTCCGGCCACCAGGTTGAGCTGGCGTGACGGTCGAGGCGACAACGGCACCGTGGCCTTCGGTGACGGCGGAGTCCTAGGAACCCGTCAGCGGTCCGGTGAGGGCCCCATCGGTCACCGCGGCCGTCCGGCGCAGAACGACTCCGGGTCGCGACCGACGATTCCACAATGGTCACGGTACGTTATGCGCATGCTCGGTGACGGCCCGCTTTGGAGTGCTAGGCATCACCTGAACTGCGTTTTTCCGTCAGGGCTCCGATGTCGTAACCTACGCAGCGTGATCTTCTTCGACGACTCGGACGCTGTCGCTGTCCAGGACACCCCGGCACTCTCGGCCCCCTTCGACCTCTGGACCGTCGCCGGGCGCCTCGTCGCCGGCGCCGGCGCCGCGACGCTGATGCTCGTCGCTGTCGCCGCCGCCGCCGTGGTGACCGCGGCCCTGATCTGACCGCCTGACCCGGTCTCCGGGAGGTCTTCGGTTTGCGTGGTCGGTAACCTCGGTCTTCCACTCGAGCCTCAGTCGATAGCCGCTGTTCGATGAATGCGATGCCGGCGAGGGCTGCACCGGTGTTGTCCAGGAAGCACAGCAGCGGGTGGTATCCGAACGTCTTCTTCCAGGTGCGGGTCGCTGATTCCTTCTCCGAGTGGCAGATCACGATGGTGGTTGATTCCGGCGTACGTCTAAACCGAGCCGGCCCGGCCTCGGCCGCCCGCCAGGCTCCCGCCACCGCCACCCGCTACGGCGGGGGAATCATCCTGGTTACCGGCCCGACCCACCAGCGACCGGTCCATTACAAGAAGGACACCGAGCCCCGCCGAACCGGGTTGACGACAAGCTCAGCCGGGGGAGGGGCGGAAGGTGATCGCGGCGCCGAAAGCCTCGCTGGCCGGCACGAGAATCTCTCTCGGGCGGGGCTTGGTGTGAGGCACCGCGGCTGCCCGCAGGTAATGCTCGGTTCGGGCGATGTCGTGTACGGCGATCGTGTATCCGATGAAGGCGGGCAGGGCCGGTGGACGCTCGTCGGGCAGGAGATCGGGCAGCGCGGAGGCGGCAACCAGGGTGACGGTCGCGTCATCGAGGTGGAAGGTCGCGGTGGGGCCGTTGCGGTGGGCGGTGCCGCCGAGGTACGCCTCGTATCGGCGCACGACCTCGGGCAGAGCGCCGTCAGGTACGCACAGCGTGCATCCGATCAGTTCGATGGCGCCGTTGGCGTGCTCAGGCCGCTGCTGCTGCTCGTCGACGGCGGTGTTCCCGGCGATGCCGAGCCTGCCCTCGGGCAGCCGGCCGGGTGGTGTACCCGGGTCGTCGCTGTTGATCTCCATGTAGCGGGCGGGAACCATCCGGGTGCCACCGGAGGTTTGGATCGGGCGCTGTATCGCGTGCACGCCGCCATGGCCGACCATTGCGGTGTCGAGCCGGGCCGCGGCGCGGTCGATGTCCGGCGAGTCGAGGATGAGGATGTGCATGCCTTGGAACCGGCCCAGGCAGGCGGCGAGGTTCGCGGCGGCGCCGCGAACGGCGGTCAGGAGCCCAGGCAGTTCGTCGTCGGGAACCTTGATGGGAATCAGGTGGGCATCGTCCGGGATCGGCTGGCCGTCCTGGACGACGGCCACGATCTCAACGAAGTTGCGGCGCAGGTGAATGTGGGTATTCGCCGCGCCGACCGGACCGGCGGGCTCTCCCGGGGCGGTCGGCAGCGTTGGATAGGCAGGCGGTGGCAGGGTGAACCCGAGCCGTCGATAGGCGCCGATGGCGGCGGTCATGTCCGCCACGACGAGGCCTACGTGGTGCAGGCCGCCGATGTCCTTGCCCATGCTTGTCACCTCTCGTCGGTCGATGCCTCGTAGGCGGCGCGGCGGTAGTCCTCGGTGTGCCGGTCGAAGATGGCGATGACCCGCGGCGCGGCGGCGGCGATCTGTGCCGATGGCGGCGGCTTCGCTGGTCCGAACGCGTGGCGCAGGGTGCCGGCCAGTTGGTCGGCCTTGTCCGGCAGGCCGAGGTGCGTCTCGGGGGAGAGGAGCGGGTCGATGCCGAAGAAGCCGAACACGACCGCGGGGAGGGTGTAATCCAGATCCTCCGGCCGCAGGTCCGCTCGGAGCAGACCGTTCTCGGCCAGGACGGCGAGGTATTCGCGGGAGGCCAGCAGCTTGGCGCTCTGCAGTGGCCGCCGGGCGGGGCTGGACAGGAACCGGCCCAGCACGTCGGTGTCGCGCGTGAAGATCGCGCGCAGAACCGGGCGCGACATCGCCTCCAGGAAGAATCGGCGCATGTACCGGTGGAGCGCGATCTCCTTCGGGTCTCCCCGCATGCCGGTCACCACCGTGCTGAGCATCGAGACCGCCTCACGTGCGCCCACGGCGAAGAACAACTGCTCACGGCTGCGCCAGTGCAGATAGACGGTGCCCTTGCCGACACCCGCGTGCCGGGCGATCTCGTCGATGGCCACCCGCCGATATCCCCAGCGCAGCAGCAAGTCCTTCGCCGCGTCGAGGATGCGGTCAGCGCGGTCGATCTGACCGGGTTGCGGCTCGCTCATCGCATCTCCTTTGACTGATGACCAGAATAGTGTTCTGGTCACGGCGCGCGCCATAGAGGGGCGCCGGCCAACGCCCCTCCATCGGCCGCAGCCGTGGGTCACGGAGCGTCCCGGCCATGTGCCCGAGCCGGTGAGCGTTCGTACCGAGTTGAGTGCGTTCGCCGCCCGCGACGGAAGCGATCAGCAGGAATCGCGGCGGCGGCTGGGTCACCCGCGAGGCCACCCAGCGGGGCCGGTTCCTCGAACAAATGGGTGACACCGTCATCCGGTTCGCGCAACCGCACCGGGCGTCCGCGGACCGCGGTCCCCGCCGGCGATGAAGGTCAGCGCCCCGTCGACCAGCCAGCAGCGTGAACTCGCCCAGGAGGTTCACGTCCTCAACGTAGAACAGGGCGCCGCCGGATCACGTCCGATGGAAACGTCAGCGCTGCTCGAGTAACAGCAAGCCGTTGTCTCCGGCCACGACCTGGCGGTCAGGCCGCGTCGTGCAGCGTCGCGGCGAGGCCGGGCAGGGCCGGCCCGCGAGCCGGTATCCGGTCGGCGCGCGCGGGGTCGGTGCGCCACAACGAACCGTCGGCGGCGCCCTGCGCGGTGGCGATCATCGAGGCGAACGCGGTGCGGATCTGGAACTCCACCCGGTCGTGCGGCAGCGCGGAGAGCTCCACCAACAGGGAGGCGCTGCCCAGGATCCCGTACCCGTTCCGGGCGATGCCCTCGTAGTCACCCCCCGGGTACCGGGTCACGTACGCGCCCGGGAATCGGGTCGTCGCCTCGTCGGTGCGCACCGCCAGCTGCCGTCCTGTGGTCACCGCGGCCGGCGTGACCAGCGCACTGGTCGGCCACAGCACCGACGCGGTGGTCTCCCGGCCGTCGGGCTGCTGGTAACGCCCCTGCATGTGGTAGTCGACCACGATCCGCGGTTCGGTCCGGTGCCACCACCGCAGGACCGCTCGGGCCTCCGGCACCGGATTGTCCCCGGTCGGCGTCAGCGGATTGTGGTAGCGGTTGATGTCGTAGCCGACGCCCGGTTCGGCGTACTCGCCGGAGGCGCTCGGGTCGTGGTTCCAGCGTTGGTCACGGACGGCGCCGTCGGGGTTTGCCTGCACCACGACGTCGATCGTGACCCGGCTCCGTAGCGCCCGGTGCCAGGCACTGTCCGGCACGCCGAGGGCCCACAGCGCCCGGATCGCGGCCGGGGTGCCGAGCGGCTCGTCGCCGTGCTGCTGGGTCACGTAGAGCAGCCGGGTGGGGCCGTGGCCGACGGTGGCGAGGCGTAGGGCCCGGCCCTCGTTGCTGCGGCCGATGACGCCGAGGCGCACCCGGCCGGCGCTGTCGCGGGCGACGCGGGCCAGTGCCCGACGCACGTCGCCCGGGCTGGGCTGCGACGGGACGAGCCGCGACGGCACGAGCGTGACCAGTTGTTCGGGGGTCACAGGCGGTGCGGCGGCCGGTGGGGTGGCCGCTGCGGCGGGCGGGGCGAGCAGGCCGGCGCCGAGCAGAGCGGTGGTGACCAGGGCGGCGAGCGTGGATCTCACGGCGGCTCCCGTATCGTCGAACATCGATGTCTGTGACACCGTACCGCGCCGTTCGGCGCCCCGGCCGGACCGCCCCGGCTCCCATTCCCCTTGGGTGGCGTCACCGCCGCGGCCGGCGACATGCCTCGCCGGGCCCGGGGCGACGCCCCGGTCAGATGGTGGTGGTGAGGGCGGCGAGTGCCACCAGCGGGGGTACGGCCTAGACCGCGGCGGCCGGGCGAAGCGACGGTCGGTGGCCAGCAGCACCGTGCCGGCGCCGGCCATGCAGAGGCTGGCGAAGCCGATCGGCAGGTGCGACTCTGGGTCGAACAACGTCCGGCCGCGTGGTGAGGCGTAGGGCGGGAATGTGCCCGATCTGGCTGTTGTCGACCTTGCCCGCAGCGCCGGAACACTGCTGCCTGGCGTCAGTGGGCCCGCACGTCCGCGTCCGGGGACAGGCTCCAGGCGGGCGGGAATCCGGGCGGCTGCGCCGTGCCGGCGGGCAGTACCAGCTGGATCCGGTCCAGCTGGTCCGCGGGCAGCACGTCGAGCAGGTGCCGCACCGCCGGCCACACCTCCACCGCCGGTGGTGCTCCCGGCGCGCCGACCAGAAGCAGGAGGCGGTCGGGATCCGCGGGGATC
>NZ_JASCTH010000022.1 GCF_030009775.1 Actinoplanes sandaracinus
AAAAATGTTGCCAAAGGAATCCCTAACCTGCCCACAGTATTACTACCGTTAAGACAAGCCGGGGTATTGCCATAATTGGCACTGGCTTATCAAGCACCCTGTTGAGTTCTCAAAGAACAACCGCACACCATCAAACCGTTCCGCATTCCGCGGCCCGTTCTCCGGGGCACTCGCTCTACTTTACTAGGCCTTCTCGGTGTTGTCAACCGGTTTCTCCCGGTTGGCCCCGATCTGCCCTAGTATCCCCCGCGCTCAGCGCACGACCAGGTCGTGATCTCAGTTCAGAGGATTTGGCAGGACGGCCGCTGCGAGTCTGTGTTGCTTTGACTCGCTTGCCTCGCCCGTTTCCCTGCCGGCTCGCAAAACATTACCCGCTGGTTTCCCGCAGCTCCAAATCGGGGGTCACCCTGAGAAGTTTCCGCAGGTCAACACCTGCGGATCGCCCATCAGGGGCGGCGTACCTCGACGAGGCCGTCCCGGACCCGGACCGGCAGAACCGGCTGATCGTTGCCGGCCGGGCCGTGCACCACCGCTCCGTCGGAGAGACGGAAGGTGCTTCCGTGCCACGGGCACACCACACAACCGTCCGACAGGTCGCCCTCGCTGAGTGGTCCCCCCTCGTGCGAGCAACGGTCGATCAGCGCGGTCACCTGATCGCCCTGACGGTAGAGAAGAACGGCGACGTCGCCGACCCGGCGGGCGGCCGGCTTGCCGTCGGGCAGCGAGGAGAGCGACCCCGCCACGGTCCACTCCTCCGGCACGCGAGCGACCTCGGGCGCGGCGTGGCTGACGCCGCCGCCCTGCGCGTACGAGAGATGCCCTCCCAGGAAGGCGCCGGTTCCCGCGACCGACAGCCCGGCGAAAGCGAGGGCCTTGCCCGCAGTGGCGCGCCCGGTGAGCCGGGCCACCAGGGATCCCGCGTACAGGCCGACGGCAACGGTGTTGGCGGCGGCGTGGACGAGCCCGACGCGCCGCCGGTCCTTGGTCATCTCCGACCAGTCGACGAGTCCGGCCATCACCGCGGGCGCCACCCCGGCGAGTCCCGCGGCGATCAGCGCGGTCACCGCCCGGTCCCCCGAGGAAGCCGGCGCGGAGCCGGAGCGGAATCCGGAGAGGGAGCCGAAGCGGGACCTGGAAGGAGAGCCTGACCGAGACGGGAGCAGGTCGAGGACCGCCGCGGAGATGAACGCGCCGACCGGAACCTGCACCAGAACGGGATGGAGCGGATGCCCCAGCCACTTGCCGTGCAGGAGATCGCGCAGAGGTCGCGGCCGCACCGTGGCCGAGACCGCCGCCTGAAGTCTGTCGCTGGCGCCGTCGAGGGCGTGCGCCTGTTCGAGCCGGGTGAGTACCTGCCGCAACATGTCTTGGGCCGTTCCCGGCGAGGCTCGGGTGAAACCCGGGCCGGGAAGAAACCCCGGCCCGGAATTTCCGAGGGCTGTCAGAGGGTCTTCAGGACGTCGCCGATGCCGCGATGGAACGTCGGGTACGCCCAGATCTGGCTGAGCATCGTCGTGAGAGGAACCTCCGCGTGCACCGCGACAGCGAGCGCGCCGATCATCTCGCCGCCGGACGGGCCCGCGGTGGTGGCGCCGACCAGCACGCCCCGGCCGGCGTCGGCGATGACCTTGATGAAGCCCTCGTTGCCGGGGCCATGGACGAAGCCGCGTGAGGTGGCGGAGAGCGGGACCTGGCCGACGCGTACGTCGATGCCGGCGTCGCGGGCCTGCTGCTCGGTGAGGCCGACGGCGCCGATCTCGGGGTCGAGGAAGGTGACACGGGGGCGGGCACGGTAGTCGGCGCCGGGTCCCCCCTGGCCGAGGATGTCGCGCACGGCGATGTCGGCCTCGTACATGGCCATGTGGGTGAAGGCGCCGTTGCCGGTGACGTCCCCGACGGCCCAGATGCCGTCGGCGGCGCGCATCCGGTCGTCGGTGGTGAGGAACCTGGCGGACGGGTCGAGTCCGACCGTCTCCAGGCCGAGGTCACGCAGGCGGGCCGTCCGCCCGGTGGCGACGAGGAGTTTCTCGCCGGTGACGGTGCTGCCGTCGGTGAGTTCCACCGCGAAGGCGGCGCCCGGGGTGTAGGAGACGCGGGCGGCGTGGACGCCGGTGCGGAGTGTGACGCCGTCGGCGGTCAGGACCTGGGCGGCCACCGATGAGGACTCGGGTTCCTCCATGGCGAGCACCCGGCCGGAGCCTTCGACGATCGTGACCTGGACCCCGAAGCGGGCGTACGCCTGGGCGAACTCGCAGCCGATCGCGCCACCGCCGAGGACGATCAGCGAGGCGGGCAGGGTGGCGGCTTCGACGGCTTCCCGGTTGGTCCAGTACGGCGTACCGGCGAGCCCGTCGATCGGCGGGATGAACGCCGCGGTGCCGGTGGCGATGACGAGCCCCCGGGCGGCGGCGTACTCCTGGTCGCCGGCCCGCACGCGGCCGGGCCCGGTGATGGTGGCCGTACCCCGTACGAAATCGGCGCCCTTGTCGGTGAGCCGGTCGACAGCGACCTTGTCGTTCCAGTCGTCGGTAGCCTCGTCGCGGATCCGCCGTGCGACGGGGGCCCAGTCGGGTTGCACGGTGGAGGCGCCGGCGAGGCCGGGGATGCGGCGCGCCTCGGCGAGGGCCGCACCGGCCCGGACCATCATCTTCGTCGGGATGCACCCCCAGTACGGGCATTCACCGCCGACCAGGTTGTGTTCCACCCCGACCACGTCGAGCCCGGCCGCGGCGAGCCGCCCGGCCGCCTCCTCACCGCCCACGCCGAGTCCGATGACCACCACGTCCACGTTCCGCACGTCGCCCATGGTTGCCAGCTAACCATTGGGAGGTTTCCTCATGTGGACCGTGACGCGGCCGATTCAGGACCGTCGCGGAAGCGGGAACACCGGGTTCGGTGTGGTGGCGGGCGTTGGCTGGCGCCCGCCACCTTCCCGGGACACTCCCCGCGCACTCACCCGGGAGAGACCGCGGGCCCCGCCGGAAGAACGTTTGACGGACGCAACCGCCGACGGGCCCCGCTCCCGTCCGGTAGACCGGACGGAGAATCAGTCGCGCAGCCAGACCGCCTCGTCCCGGTGTGACTCGAGCGGTCCGGGGTAGTCGAGCCCGCGGCGTTCCGGTTCGGGCAGGCGCCAGGGCTGATGCACCGCGGCGCCGTCGATTCCCTTCAATTCCGGTACGTAGCGACGAACGTACACGCCTTCCGCATCGAATCGGAGCGCTTGACGGATCGGGTTGAAGCGTCGGTACGGCCTGGTGTCGTTGCCGGTGCCGGCCGTCCACTGCCAGTTCCCGGAGTTGTTCGGCACGTCGCCGTCGAGGAGCCAGCGGAAGAACCAGGCCACTCCGAGCCGCCAGTCGATGCCGAGGTGCTTGGTCAGGAACGCCGCGGTGATCAGCCGGGCCCGGTTGTGCATCCAGCCCTCGTCGCGGAGCTGGCGCATGCCGGCGTCGACGATCGGCACTCCGGTGAGCCCGTCCCGCCAGTGCTGGAGGGCGTCCTCGTCGTGACGCCAGTCCCGATCTCCGGCGGGACGCAGCGGCTCGGTGGAGAGTTTCGGGAAGACCCGGGCGACCTGGTAGTAGAAATCCCGCCAGCAGAGCTGGCGGACGAAGGCGTCGGCGTCACGGGAGCGGGCCGCCTCGGCGACGGCCAGCGGGGAGAGACAACCCCAGCGGAGGTACGGGCTGAGCCGGCTCGTGCCGTCTCCGGGTAGATCGTTGTGCGCGTCCTCGTACCCCTCGATGTCGTTGCTCGTCCACATGGCGAGCCGCCGGCGTGCCGGGGTCTCACCGCCCTCGGCGGCGTGGGGTGAGGCGCCGGCCGGAAGGGTCGGCAGGTGTCCCGGGCTTAGGCCGTCGGGCAGGGTGATCCGCTCCGGAGTCGGCGCCGCGCTGCGCCATGGGGCCTTCGACCAGGCACGATGGTAGGGGCTGAAGACCTTGTAGCAGTCGCCGCCGCCGCCCGGGCGGACCGCTCCGGGTGCGACGACGGTGAGGCCCGGGTGGAGTTCGAGGGCGATGCGGTGGCGTTCGCACTCGTCGGCGAGGCGGCGTTCGCGGCGGCGGGCGTAGCCGCTGACGTCGGCTGCCAGGTGGATCGTCCCGGCGCCGGTGTCGCGGGCGACCCGGATCGTCTCGGCGACCGGGTCACCGTTGCGCACGATCAGGTCGCCGCCGCGCTTCCGGAGTCGTTCGCCGAGGTCGGCGAGGCTCTGGTGGAGGAAGCG
This sequence comes from Actinoplanes sandaracinus, assembly GCF_030009775.1. Taxonomy (GTDB): domain Bacteria; phylum Actinomycetota; class Actinomycetes; order Mycobacteriales; family Micromonosporaceae; genus Actinoplanes; species Actinoplanes sandaracinus. Next base: position 4,232 of record NZ_JASCTH010000022.1, read on the forward strand.
GGAGCGGTTCGGCGAGATGTCGGCCAGGCCCGGGTCGAGGACGTAGAGGGGCACCACCCGGTCCTCGGCGCAGGCCGCGGCGAGCGCCGGGTTGTCGTGCACGCGCAGGTCCCGGGTGAACAGGACGACCGCGGCGCCCATCAGGCAGCCAGCTGGACCGGGGTGCCGGGCCGGGTGAGCAGGCTGCGAACGGCGACGGCGGCGCGGCGGCGGTTGGGGACGGTGGCCCGGCGGGCGAAGACGTCGTAGTCGGCCGCCTCGATCTCGTCGAGGATGCCGCCGTAGAGCTGGAACGCGGTCCGCATGCAGGCCTGCGAGGCGGGTTCGAGCAGGGGGATGCCGGGGGCGGCCAGCGCGTAGTGATCGCGGGCCCGGGCCACCTCCGCCTTGATCAGCTCTTTGATCGCCGGGGTGGCGACGCGCTGCTGGAGGATCCGGCGGGTGACGCCGAACTCGGCGAGGTGCTCCCCGGGCAGGTAGATCCGGCCGCGGTCGAGGTCTTCGGCGACGTCCCGCACGAAGTTGGTGAGCTGGAAGGCGATGCCCAGCTGGCGGGCCGGTTCGCGGGCGGCGGCCGGGTCGGAGGAGCCGAGGATCGGCAGCATCATGGTGCCGATCACGGCGGCCGACCCATCCATGTAGTCGAGTAGATCGTCGTATCGGGGGTAGGCGGTGACGGTGAGGTCCATCGCCATGCTCCGCAGGAACTTCTCGAAGTCGTCCAGATCAAGGCCGAAGACCGCGATGGTGTGCAGAACCGCCGGCAGCAGCGGGTCGTCGACGGGCTCGCCGCGCAGCCCGGCGAGGAACCGCTCGGACCACTCGGTGAGCACGACAGCGCGCTCGGCGGAGGGACGGGACTCGGTCCGATCGACGATTTCGTCCGCATATCGAGTGAATCCATAGAGGGCGTGCACATGCCGCCGCTTCCACGCCGGTAGCAACCGGGTCGCGAGGTAGTAGGTCCGTCCGTGCTCGCGGTGCAGTTCGCGGCAGCGCTCGTAGGCAGCCGCCAGATCGGTTTCCATCCCGGGTCCTCCGGTCACATTCAAAATCGACGCACGAATCGACGCAACTTCAAGAAGTTAGGGTACGGTACTGAGCGTGGCCAATCACACCCTCGAGGGAAATCGCCTCGAAGCGATCCCTCGCCAGCCGGTCTCGCACCGGGCGCTGATCGGCGCCGTCGAGGGCACGCTGGCCGACTTCCTCGCCTGCCAGATCGCCGCCCTCGACACCGTCGACCCCGCGCTCGGGGGCTTTGCCCGGACCGCCCGTGACCTGGTCATGGCCGGCGGCAAGCGGATCAGGCCGACGTTCGCGTACTGGGGCTGGCGCGGCGTCGTCGGCGCCGCCGAACCGGTCGAGGGCGTCTTACCCGCTCTCGGCGCTCTTGAACTCATGCACACGTTCGCGCTGGTGCACGACGACCTGATGGATCGCTCCGCCACCCGGCGGGGGCGTCCCACCGCTCACCGCCTCTTCGCCGCCCAGCACGGCGACCGGTTCGGTGACTCGGCCGCGATCCTGGTCGGTGACCTCTGCCTGGTCTGGGCCGACCAGCTGCTGGCGCGGGCGGCGCTGCCGGCGACCACCCTGCTGGAGGTCCGCGCCCGTTACGACCACATGCGGGTCGAAGCGGTCGCCGGCCAGTACCTCGACGTGCTCGGGGAGACCGACCCGGCGTCCTGGTCGGTGGAACGGGCGCTGCTCGTCGCCCGGCACAAGACGGCCAGTTACACGGTGCAGTGGCCGCTCGGTTTCGGCCTGGCTCTCGCGTCGTCGGTCCGTGCCGACCTCGACGAGGCCTACCGGGTCTACGGCCTCGCCGTCGGTGAGGCCTTCCAGCTGCGTGACGATCTGCTCGGCGTCTACGGCGATCCGGCGGTCACCGGCAAACCGGCCGGCGACGACCTGCGCACCGGCAAGCCCACCACCCTGCTCATGCTGGCCCGGCAGCTCGCCACCGGCGCGCAGCTCGACGAGCTCGCCGCGGCGGGCACCACCCGGCAGGCGGAGATCATCGCAGCGACCGGGGCGCCGGCCCAGGTCGAGGAGATGATCCGGGCCAGAGTCGAGGAGGGTGTCGCGGCGATCGCCGAGGCCCCGGTCCGGTCCGACGCACGCGCCGCCCTGATCGAGTTGGCTACGGCAGCCACGCACCGCCCGGCATGATGTCCCCCTCTTCCTCCCCTCTTCTGCGCAGCCTTGGAGCCGTGACGTGCGAACTGTGACCGGACCCACCGACCATGTAGTCGTCGTCGGTGCCGGCCTGGGCGGCCTGGCCTGCGCGCTGCACCTGGCCGCCGCCGGGCGCCAGGTCACCGTCGTCGAGCGGGAGCCGGTCCCCGGCGGCCGGGCCGGGCGGCTGGCGGCCGGCGGGTACGAGTTCGACACCGGCCCGACCGTGCTCACCATGCCCGAACTGATCGCCGAACCGCTCGCGGCCGTCGGCGAGAAACTCAGCGACTGGCTGGAACTGACGCCCCTCGACCCGGCATACCGGGCGTACTACCCGGACGGCTCGACGCTTGACGTGCGCACCGACACCACCCGGATGGCGGCCGAGATCGCCCGGGTCTGCGGCGCCCGCGAGGCTGACGGATATCTGCGCTTCGTCGACTTCACCCGGCGGCTCTGGCAGCTCGAACGCGACAACTTCATCGACCGGAACCTGGACAGCCCGCTCGATCTGCTCAACCTGAACCTGCTGAAGCTGCTCGGGATGGGCGCGTTCCGGCGGTTGCAGCCGAAGATCGACGACTACTTCCGCGATCCCCGTACCCAGCGGATCTTCTCCTTCCAGGCGATGTACGCCGGCTTGGCGCCGCACGACGCGCTGGCCATCTACGCCGTCATCGCGTACCTCGACTCGGTCGCCGGGGTCTACTTCCCGAAGGGCGGCATGCACGCCGTGCCGAAGGCTTTGGCGGGCGCCGCCGAGAAGCACGGCGTCACGTTCCGCTACGACACCACGATCGAGAAGGTCACCACCGCGAACGGCCGCGCGACCGGCGTGCTGACCTCCGACGGCGAACACATACGGGCTGACGTGGTGGTCCTCAACCCGGACCTCCCGGTCGCCTACCGCGACCTGCTCCCACCGCGACGCCGCCTCCGGCGGCTGCGTTACTCACCGTCATGCGTGGTCCTGCACATCGGTTCCCGTCAGGCCTATTCCAAGATCGCCCACCACAACATCCATTTCGGTACGGCGTGGAAGGGCACCTTCGACGAGGTGATCCGTAAGGGTCTCCTGATGAGCGACCCGTCCCTGCTCGTGACGAACCCGAGCCACACCGACCCCTCGGCCGCGCCCGACGGCCGGCAGACCTACTACGTGCTCGCGCCCACCCCCAACCTCGAAGCCGGTCCCATCGACTGGCGCGGCGGCATGGACGAGCGCTATGCCGACGAGCTGATGCGCGTCCTGGAGACGCGCGGCTACATCGGCTTCCGGGACGGCGTCGAGGTGCAGCGGATCATCACGCCCGCCGACTGGGCCGACCAGGGCATGGCCGCCGGCACACCCTTCGCCGCCGCGCACAGCTTCACGCAGACCGGGCCGTTCCGTCCGTCCAACCTGCACCCCGGCATCCCGAACGTGGTCTTCACCGGCAGCGGGACACAGCCCGGAGTCGGCGTCCCGATGGTGCTGATCTCCGGAAAGCTGGCCGCCACCCGGATCACCGGTGGCTCGGCGGTCTCCGGCGGCGCCCCGATCGCCGGCGGTGTCTCATGACCGCACGCCCGCCCGTCTCCGGCGGCGCCTCGACCCCCGGCGGTGTCTCATGACCGCACACCCGTCCGTGCGCCCTCGCTCGCGTGAGGGCGACCTGGTCGAACTCGTCGACGATCGCGGAGCCGTCACGGGCGCCGCCACGGTCCTGGACGCGCACGAGGCTCCGGGCATGCTGCACCGGGCCTTCTCCGTCTTCCTGCGCGACTCCACCGGGCGAGTGCTGTTGCAGCAGCGTGCGGCGGTGAAGACACGGTTCCCGCTGCGCTGGGGGAACACCTGCTGCGGACATCCCGCCCCCGGCGAGGAGGTCACCATCTCGGCGGCCCGGCGCCTCGTGGAGGAACTGGGCATCGACGGGGCCACACTGCGCGAGGTCGGCGTCTACGTGTACTTCGCGGAGGACCCGGTGACCGGTCGTGTCGAGCGGGAGTACGACCACGTGCTCCTCGGGGACCTGCCGGACGGGGCCGAGCCGCAACCGGACCCCGGCGAGGTGGCCCAGCTGCGATGGGTTTCGGTCACCGAACTGCAGGAGGCCCTGGGTACGTCGCCCACCGCGTACGCCCCCTGGCTCGAAGGGGTGACCCGGCGTCTCGCCGAACACCTGAACGCCCAGCCCTCAGCCGCCGAAGCCACCTCAGGGCCTACGGCCGTCGAAGCCGCCCCGCGGCCCTCGGCCTTCCAGGCGCCGGAGCGGCCGGGTGACAACTAGCGGGCTGAGCGCCGGAGCCGCCGCGCGCCGCCTCGGCGTCGCGGTGACCACCTTGCGCACATGGCACCAGCGGTACGGGCTCGGCCCCAGCCGGCACGAGCCCGGCCATCACCGGCGGTACACCGTCGAGGACATGGTCCGGTTGCAGGTCATGCAGCGGCTGACGGCGCAGGGGGTGGCCCCGGCGGAGGCGGCCGCCTGGGCCCGCCGCTCACCCGGCACGACCGGCGCCGACCCGTCCGCCGCCCACGCGGGCGCCGACGGCATCCTCGGCGCCGACGGCGTCCCCGTGGCGACGGACGGCAATCCGGCCGGCGGGGGGCAGGTCATCGCGCTCGGCGCACGGGCCGATCCCGCCGCCCGCGGCCTGGCCCGGGCCGCCATGCGCCTGGACGGGCCGTCGATGCGCCACATCCTCGCATTGGCGGTCGAGGGCCGCGGCGTGATCTCCGCGTGGGAGGAGGTGATGATGCCGGTCCTGATCGGGATCGGTCAGCGCTATGAAGCGACCGCACGCTTCGTCGAGGTCGAACATCTGCTGTCCCGCTCCGTCACCGAGGCGCTCAGCACCGTGCCCCGGCCGCCCCGGGAGATCGCCCCACGGGCACTGCTCGCCGCGGCCGACGAGGAACAGCACACGCTGCCACTGGAGGCGCTGGCGGCCGCGCTGGCCGAGGCCGGGGTCGCGAGTCAGTTGCTGGGCGCGCGGGTGCCGCCCCGGGCGCTGCTGGACGCCGTGGACCGTACCGGGCCCTCGGTGGTGGTCCTGTGGTCGCAGGTGCCCGCCACCGGCGACGTGAGCCAGTTGGAGCGTCTCCTGGCCCTGCCGCATCCGCCGATCGTCGTCGGCGCGGCCGGACCGGGCTGGCCGACCGCCGATCTGCCGCCGTCCGCGACGCCGCTGGGCAACCTCACCGACGCCGTCCGTGTCGTAGCCGCCGCCTGCTCGTGACGTTTCCCCAGGTCAGGCGGATGGAGCATGGAAAGGGGGATACCGATTTGAAGATCGGGACAGGCATCGCATATGCTTTGCATGCCTCAAGCGGGGGGCGCGGTTGGGGCCAGAAACCAGCAAGCGTTGCCAAAAGCGCAGCCAGCGCGATGTGCAATGATGGTGGAGTTGCCCTCATCGTCTAGTGGCCTAGGACGCCGCCCTTTCAAGGCGGTAGCACGGGTTCGAATCCCGTTGGGGGTACTGGTAAGTTATCGGTCGCGAGGCCGGTGATGAACCGAGCAAGGCAATGCAGTAGGTTGTAAGACGCAAGGTCCTGTGGAGCAGTTGGAGTGCTCGCCGCCCTGTCAAGGCGGAGGTCGCGGGTTCAAGTCCCGTCAGGACCGCAAGAAAGATCCACGGCCAGGTAGCTCAGTTGGTACGAGCGTCCGACTGAAAATCGGAAGGTCGGCGGTTCGACCCCGCCCCTGGCCACCAAGCCTCTCGCCGGGCTTTGAGCGCTCGTCCACCAGGGGATTCCTCCGGTGGACGTTCTGCTATCCGGACCCGAACTCACGGCCCTGGACCTTGGTCCGGGGCCTTTTGCTAGGGAAATGCTAGGGACGGCTGTTTCGCCTGCAGCGCACAGACCAGCGGCGTGGGCACCCCGTAGGGCCAGCGAACCAGTCCCTTCATCGCCCTCTCCACCTGCGACCGTGTCAGATCGCCAATGGCGACCCCGCCCAGCAGACCCAGTCGCTCCATGCCCATCACGCAACCTCCTTTGCCGTCTGGCCTCGGCGCGGGATCAGCGCCGCGCCCCGCTCGAACATCTCCGCCGCCGACTTGTCGAACAGCGATCCGTAGATGTCATTCGTGACCGCGATATTCGCGTGGCCCATCGCCTTCGACACCGCAGAGATGTCCGCACCCGAGGAAATAAGCGCCGCCGCCCAGAAGTGCCGCAGGCCGTGCAGCGAGCTCTCGAGACCGTGCCGGCGCGGCAACCGGGCGGCCACCTTGGTTATGGTTTCGCGCTCGACGAGCTTGTATGCGACCGAAACGATCTGCCGGGCGATGACAACCTTTCGGTGCCAGCATCCGCACGCACCCGGCCTGTCGGCGCTCTTCGTTGACCATCTGCATCTCGGCTGCCAACTGCTCGTTCTTCTCGATCGCCTCGCCACGAGCCTGCGCCCGCTCGGCTGCGATCTCGGCGTAGAAGCGGGTGAGGTCGGCGCCTCGCAGGTCCCGGAGTTTGATGTGGCCGAGTTTGGGCCGGATGTAGTTCTTGATGTTGTCGGAGTAGCCGCGAGCCGAAGCCATGATCCACATCGTGATGATCGACAACGTCAGCCGCCGCATAACGGACGAATCAACACCTACCTAGAGATGTACATACTAGTAAATCAAGTACAAATCGAACGCCCTCTGAGATCGAAAGTATGCATGGCAGCCCGGACCGCTGCGATGGCGCCCAACCCGTTGATGGCGAAAAGGTAAGCACATCATCGACCCCCGTACCGTCAACTTTGTTCCGGGGACCTCGCCGCGTGGAAGAGGTTTCATTCGTGAGAGGCTATGCCGCCGCATGGCTGCGACAGGTTCTCACGGGCCTGTCCGAGACGGCGGATCTGGCGTGGGGGTTTCCGCAAAGTCACCCAGGTTGGCGAAATATGGGCCGCGGGCGGCCGGCGATTCTCGGACAGTCCCGTTCTCACGGGGAGAGGAACGCAAATGGCGTTTGGTGTCCGCCGCCGCCTACGGGCGGCGGCATCATGGGGGGCCGCACTAGCGGTGATAGTCACTCTCGGCGTGATCAAACTGGTCGGTGTGCAGCTGGCGCCCACCCCGGTCGACTCGGCCGGAGCGGCTGTGGATCCCGCCGGCGTCGCTTACCAGTTCGAGTCCGTTCGGGCGATGAGCTGGAACGTGTGCAACGAGGCCGGAGGGATGCGCGGCTCCGACGCCTTCTGCGCCTGGCGCAACCAGCAGCAGGGTAAGGCCGAGGCGATCGCCAGCATCGCGCACACGCGTGACCTCAATGCCTTGCTTCTCCAGGAGATCTGTTATTCGGAGAACGAACGGCAGACCAACAACCTGCTGACGATGGTGATGCGTCTGCTGGGTCCGGGATGGACATACACCACCCAGACGGGGAGGCACTCCACCGGGAGCGGATGTCGAGATGGCATCGACGGTGTCATCGGCAATGCCATCGTCGTACGCGGAAAGATCACCAGTAGTTGGGGTGTGGACCTGCAACCCGTACCCGATCCGCGGGTGAAGAGGATGCACTGCGCGAAGGTCGAGGGGTGGGGCACCACGCTGTGCAACGCCCACCTCCTGCACAGCAGCGCACAGCAGTATCAGGAGCAGACGGCGATCCTGGTGGAGAAGCTGGCGGCAGTCGGGCCGGTCCTTCTCGGCGGTGACTTCAATCATTCCTACCGCGCCGGGAACATGCTGCAACCGTTGTACGACGGCCCCTATGCCGAGTGTGACGGGCAGGCGTACGTGCCGGGTGACTCGGTCAACGAGGTGACGCACAACAACGTGCCAGAGAACAACACGCCACAGCCGCCGACCAAGCTGGACTACATGTTCTCCACGGCGGGATTCGCCAGTTGTGATGTGCTCACCGAGTGGGCCGACAGCCTCAACCTCTCCGCGAGCGCTGAGGATCCGAACGGCTACTCCGACCACGCACCCGTCATCGGCTACACCCGTGGCCAGGCCATTACGTGGAGGTTCAGCGAGAAGAGCGGCGCCACCGTGGGTGACGCCTCCGGCAACGGATATTCCGGCACTGTCGCCGGCGACGCGACATGGTCCTCCGCGCGTGGAGGCTCCATGTCCTTCAGAGGCAACGGCCGGGTGGCTGGTGTCAAAGCGCGAGGCGTCCTGCTGCCCACGCGGCGCAGTTTCACGGTGTCGGCCTGGGCCCGGGTCGCGGCCGGGGCCCCTAACGGAACGGTGCTCAGCGTTCCCGGCGAGGCGATCTATGGTCTGCAACTGGGATACAGCAGGTCCGACAACAGTTGGCAGTTCGCCATGCCGGCCAACGATGCGCCCGGTGGCGCCGGGAATCCCATCGACCGGGTCGCCGCGCCCGCCAAGCCCGGTGTCTGGACTCACCTGGTCGTGACCTTCGACGCCGTCGCCGGAAAGATCGGCCTATATGTCGACGGCAAGCTCGCCGCCACGGCCTCGCACACCTCTCGGTGGACCGCCGACCAGGAGTTCTCGGTCGGCTCGGCCACCAACGCTGGTGCCGTGGCGGCGTTCACCGGTGAGATCGACGACGTCCATGCGTACGCCTACCCGCTCAGGCCGGTGGAGATCGCCAACCTGAACGCTGCCGAGACGATCCGGCCTCAGACTCCGGCCGGGAACACGACGATTCCCGCGGCCGCCGACCCGGCCGATCCCGGATGTCATTCCAACGGCGGGTACGGCACCACGCCAACCCTGACACCACAGTTGGCAGTGCGCGTGGCGCACGCCGATCCGACCGTGCCGGTGTGGGGCGAGTTCTCGCTCTGGGACAACTCCAACAGCAACAAGAACGTGTTCTACCTGGGTGACGCGGCAGGTGTCAGCGACCGGATCACCGGTTCAGGTACGGTGGCGGTCACCGTGCCTACCCTTATCCCCGGTCACCTCTATGGCTGGTACGCCCGAAGTACGGACGGCAGGAGCGTCTCCGAAACGACTGCGGTCTGCCACTTCCGCGTTCCGGCTCAATAGCCCCCACCCGGACCGGACGTCATGTCACCGGACGTCATGTCATAGGGGCGAAACGACGCCGAACGCAGGTCGAGAGCCGGCCGGACGAGCGCTGGCTGCGGCCTCCACGATCGGTGCCACCCGGGTGGCGGCGATCGTGGAGGTCGATCTCGTCAGGGATTCCAAGGAGTCCACGTAACTGATAGGGTGCTCCGCTACCGAGGGCCGCATCGGCATTGTTGGTACGGACCGACGTCCACGTCGCTGCGCTAGGGGCTGGCTGCGGGGTGCGGGTCCGAAAACCTCATCCACCCTGGTCAAAGCCATCTCGATCACCGATGTGTTGGCCTGACTCGGGGGCTGGTATCAGCGACCGGGCCTCGGCGACGCTCGATGCAGAGTGCTCCGCGAGGATAATCGGTTGTGCTGCTGCGACTGGCTTACCTCGGTGTGACCAACGCTCTGGCTCTACTGCGGCTGTTGCCGATGACCCCGCCACTTAGCCGACCGACACTCCAGCGACTTGGCACCCGCGAATGGGCGGTGACCGCAGCAGCGATTGCGGTCACCGCTGTCGCCGTTGGCGTCGGTGGCGTCGGTTGGCGCACGGACCGCATCAGCCGACGACGGGCCGGCCACTCCGGAAACAGCCGAGCAGGCGGCATGGTGGGCACAGGAAGGCGACCTCTGGCGGAGGCAAGCCCTGCTCGCCGACCTGAAAACCTGGATCGTCGCCCAGCCCGGTATCGAGACCAGCGGCTACATCGAGTCGGTGAACAACCCGGAAGCCGGATCCACCATCCTGCTCTGGAAGGGCCCGGCGAACCATCTGCAGCAGCAAATCAAGGACAAGGCCCGCCAGATGGGTATCCCGGTCACCGTCGAACAACGCCGCTACAGCCGCGACGAAATCGACCGGGCACAGCAGGCGATCAGCGACGCCGGTGCCCATGGCGTGTTCACCAACTTCCGCGTCACGGGCATCGGTGGTGTCGCCGGTGACATCGACGGCATTACCGTCTACGGCGAGTACATCACCCCTCCCGCCGGCGACCTGGTAACCGCGGATGCCGCACTCGCCGCCGCCGCGACCGCACAGTTCGGTATCACGATCGCCATCAAGTCCGGGGTCGGACCCATGTTGACGTAAGAGCTCCTAACGCGATCTTTAAGCAGTCCATTTGATCATGCGGCGCCAGCAGATCATGGCGCAGGCGAGGCTGACCAGACTGTCGTGGATGTCGAGCCGGCGTTCCCAGCGAACGGCGAGCCGACGGAACTGGTGGAGTAGGGCGAAGGTCTGTTCGACGACGTAGCGCAGCTTGCCCAGGCCCTTGATGTTGGGGGTCTTCGGCTTGGCGATGATCGGTTCGGTGCCGCGTTCACGGCATGCCTGTCGGAAGGCTTCGCTGCTGTAGCCCTTGTCGGCCAGCAGGACGTCGAAGCGGCGACGGGGCCGGCCCGGCCGGCCGGCGATCGGCGGGTAGCAGTCGAGCAGGTCGAGCGCACGGCTGATGTCGGGGACGTTCGCGCCGCTGGTCAGCACGTAAATCGGGGTGCCGTTGCCGTCGCAGATCAGGTGGTGCTTAGAGCCTGGTTTACCGCGGTTAACCGGCGACGGACCGGTGCCGGCGCCCCCTTTTTGGCGTCGATGTGGCTGCCGTCCATCGCCGCTCTCGACCAGTCGATCCGGTTCGCCGCGTTCAGCTTGGCAAGCAGTATCTGGTGTACCTGGTCAAAGACTCCCGCCTCGGTCCAGCGCTCCAGCCTGCGCCAACAGGTCATCCCGGAGCCGAAGCCAAGTTCCTGCGGGAGATCTTCCCAGCCGATCCCGGTGTGCAGCACGAACAGGATGCCTTGCAGGCAGGAGCGGTCCGGGATCGGCTTCGGCCCTGGCGCCTTCTCCGGCCACGGCGGCAGCACCGGCTCGATCAACGCCCACAACTCGTCATCAACATCCCACGGCCTGGCCATGACCAGCGAACGAGACCGATCTTCACATCGTAACGCTGATCAACATCGATTCAGCAGATCGTGTTAGGAGTTCTAAGCCGACGAGGAAGCTCGCCCATACATGGGCGGCGCTCCTGACGACCCCCAGGGCGGTGGCATGTACTGGTTCGTCGAGTCGATCACGTCGTGCCAGTACCTTGAGAACGGCTGGCCGTAGGCCGTTGCCCATTGTCCACCAAGCTGAAGCTGGTCAGGCGGACTGACTAAGAACTTCAGGACCACGGCGAGTTGGTTGAGAGGAACGGCGACAGCTCCACGGACCATCGCCGGGCCCGGCCCAGCGGATTCTCCGGGCGCCGGGCCGTTCGGCCGCAATCGCATTGACACTGCGAGGGGCCGTCCGTACGTTTCGTTCGCTTGATCTTGCGATCCGGGGGACGCCGATGACCACCACGCCTACTTCCACAGCTCGCCCCACCCAGGCCTGGGAGATCCAGACCATCGTCCTGATGGCGGCTATCGGCGCGTCCGCGTTGCTGAGCATGGTCCTGCTGGTGAGCGATCTGGTGGTCCGGTCGTTCCTGCTGTCCGGCCCCGAGTCAGGCCTGTTGCCGCTGGTCGACGCTGTGGCCAGGCACGGTGTGTCGGTCGGCCGGCTCTTCCTGCTGGCGACCATAGCGGCCCTCGCCGGTTTCCTCTGGTGGCGTCGCGCGACCCGGAGCATGCTGAGCGAAGCCGGTGACCGGGCCGGCACGGCGACCTCGCACTGGACGATCCCCGCGTGGTACCTGTCCATCGGCGCCGCGCTGACGATCCGGTCGCAGAACAAGGCGCCCGACGATACTCGGGACGCGTTGGCGACCATGCTGACCTGGGATGCGGTGCAGACGGGCATACGGCTGGCCGGGCTCGCCCTGCTGCTGGTCGGTGTCTGGAAGATCCGGGCTCGGGTCCGAGGCGTGGTGGCCGAGACCGGCGTGGCGGCCCGCAGGCCGTCCGGCAAGGTCCGCCTACTACCCCCGCCGGACCGGCCGGTCGCGCCGGCACCGGCCGACCTAGGCCCGGCCGACGACGCGTTCTGGCAGCGGGTCGGCCAGTTGGCCGGCTCAGCCGGCGGCGACCTGGCCCTGTTGGAGACCACCGGCGCGGTGACGCGCCGCTGGGTACTGGTGCCGTCGACCGGGGAGCTGACCGCGGTTCGGGCCGCCCTGCCGCCCGGCGCGGTCGTCACCGCCTTCCCTGAGCCGCCGGCCGCCACCGACACGACCACTTTCGCCCCCGCTCCCGCCGACTTTTATCACGGTTTCCTCGAGGACGGCCAGAGCGGTGCCCTCCGGTACCAGGTCGTCTCCCCCGACCGGATGCCGGTGTTCCTTGACCGGGCCCGCCACGCTCGCCGCTGGGCGCTCTACCCGACCGACAGCCGAACGGCTCTCCACGCCGTGGTCGAACCCGCCTGAGAGGGCCCGCGGCCGACGCTCCGGCATGTAGTCGTCTAAGTCCTCGCCGGCTACAAAACGCCACTCGGTCAGTTCGCCGTCCCGGAAGTTGATCTTTGAGCGCGACTCATCGGCCAGAGTGCCGGCATCGAAGATGAAGAGCATCTTGTCGCCCTCGTTCTGAGCCGGTGCCCAGTCAACTACGAGGTGATTTCCGATGACGGTTGTCAGATCAAGCTCTTCGTGGATCTCACGAATGCACGCCGCCCGCGGCGACTCTCCGGGCTCGACGTACCCGCCAGGGATGTCCCATCCCTGCTTGTAGGCGGGCTTCACCAGAAGGACACGGCCCGCCTCGTCGAAGAAGAGGGCGCCGGCGGCGACGCGTGGGGCGGTCATCGGGGGTGTGCCGGATGTCGTCACACCGAAGCGCCTCGTCCTGACGGTTTCACGAGCTGTACGCCCGCGACGCGTGGCCCGAGTTCGATCGCCACTTGGATGTTCCCGAGTTCGCCGGCCGTGGCGACTCGGTGAATGGCGACGTTCCTCGGCCCGAAAGCGGTCCACAGGTGGTTGGCGTCCTTGCCGAGCCTGGTCGCTGCCTCGTCGGCGGCCGTGAGCAAGGTGCGGGCGGTGCTGGCATCGTTCGCCCTGGCGGCGGCAACCGAGCCGCCGAGCAGCAAAGTCCCGTAGACGGACAGCAGCTCCGGCCCGGCATCGGTGAGGTACTGATCCAAGAAGTCGGCAGCGTCCGTGGTCAACCGCACCGCCTCCTGGTAACGCCCGGTCGACAGGAGCGCATGGCTGACGGACCGGAACAGTGACCCCGTGATCGCTGGATCTCCAACGGGCCGCACGGCAGACAGCCCGCGGTCGGCCGCGATCCACGCGAGATCCGTCTCGCCGAGCTTGGTGAGCCGAGTGGCCGCCAACTGGTAGGTGAGGCCGAGCAGGCTCCGTGCGTCGTCCTGGTCCTGGCAGTCGAGCACGTCGGCGGCTGCGTCGCAGACTGCGGTAGCGGCCCCCTGCGCGGGACGGCTTGATCTTGGCGCTGCCCTTGTAAGTTCGACAGCCATGCGTAGGGACAAGTTCGATCGGCTCTTCGACCGCGGCCGCGATGCCGTGCTGTCCGGTCAGCACTACCGGGACACGCCTCCGGTAGACGGTGGCCGGTGGGGCATCTCGGTGATCTTTCGGCCCGGCGGGGAGCTGGCGGACAGACTGGACGCTCTGACCGCGGAGGCGCTGGACGTAGCGGGCGGTATTCATTGGCCGACCGGCGCGCGAACGACACTGCACATGACCGTGCGAGCCTTGGAGGCCCATCGCTTGGCGGTGCCAGACGAAGATGTGGCGGTCGGCCGCTACGGCGCCGCCCTGCGACGTGCGGCTGCGAGCGGGCGCAGCGTCCGACTCGGATTCGCCGGCCTGACGTTGACCCCTTCGGGCGTGATGGCCTGCGCATACCCCGCCGACGACGCCGCAGACAGCTTCGCTGCGGTGCTCGCCGATGAACTCGGACGCGATGGCGGGTTCGAGGCCGACTTCACCCGGGACATCTGGTACGCCACCCTCATCCACTTCACGGGTCCCCTGCCCGACCCCTCGGCACTCGTGGCTTGGGTCGCCGCCCGCCGTGACATCGACCTGGGCAGTACGCACGTCCAGGAAGTGGAGTTAGTGCGTTGGCAACACAGCGGATCGCAACCGATGCGTGTGCCGCTGTTGGCCGTACCTCTCGGCAAGGGTGGTGCCGCGGCAGCAGTCGACAGACCTGATTTCGCCTTGTCATCGCCGCGGGTGTCGCCCTCAGCCAACGGTTGACCGGAGAGGATGGGCCGTGGGGCCCGCAGCGGCCTTGCCATCGATTCGTCGGCGCCGTCGGCCCGCACCATCGTGGACGTCTGTTCAGCGGAAGTCTGCGGCGTGGTCCACCGCCCACTCCCGGAATGATCGGGCCGGGGTGCCCGTGATGCGCTCCACCTCGTCGTTGACCGGCTCCGGATTGCCCAGCATCGACGCCTGAGCCGGCAACACCGCCTCCACGAGCTCAGCCGGGTAACCCGCGACCTTCATCCGCTCGACGGCCTCGTCCAGGGCGATCTCCTCGAATCGCACCGGCCGCCCGATCGCCTCGCCGATCAGCGCCGCCTGCCGTTCCTGGGTGATCAGTTCGGGGCCGGTGATCAGGGGGCGGGCGCCGACCAGGACGTCGGTCGTCAGCGCCTGAACGGCGACCGCGGCCATGTCCGCCTCGTGGATCAGCGGGCGGGCCAGTCTCGCGAGCGGCGCCCGGACCACCCCGGTGGTGCGGACCTCCTCGGCCCAGCCCAGCGTGTTGCTCGCGAACCCGGTGGGCCGCACCGCCGTCCACTCCAGACCCGACGCCTCGATCAGCTGCTCCAGCTCCGTGTGGAACATGGTGATCGCCTCGCCCGGCTTCTCCTTCTCGTTCCCGACCCCGGCGGATGACAGGTAGACCACCCGCCGGGCACGCTTGCCGATCGCGTCGATCACGTCCGGCGCGCCGTCGGCGCTCAGGAACGGCCACACCAGGAAGACCGCGTCGACGCCCTCCAGAGCCGCGTCCAGCGACGCGGGATCACCGAGGTCGCCGCGCACCGCCTGGACACCGTCCGGGAATTCCGCATGCGTTCTCACCAGCGCCCGCACCGGCACGCCCGCGGCGTGCAGCCGGGTCACCACCGCGCCGCCGACGTTTCCGGTCGCGCCGGTCACCAGGATCTTGGGCTGTGTCATCGGAAGCTCCTCGTCGCCGTTCGATGACACGACTGTCGTACATCAACCGCGGTTCAGGTCAAGGAAAGCGGTGGCGGCTGCTGGGCGGGCCAGCCGCTTGGCATGGGTCCCCGTGATTCGCCTGGAGTGGGTCGAGGATCAGAAACGGGCAACGGCCCGGCTGTCCCGCACGAGGTGCCGGACTGCCGAGCCGTTGACGTGAAGCTGTGTGGATCAGCCCGCGCGACGGATGTTCTCCGGGCGAGCCGCCTTCTTAGCGGACTTGGAGAGCGACGACTGCTGCGGACCCTCGCACTCGGAGACCGAGGAAGAACCGGTCACCACGCACACGTCACCGAGGTGGCCGTTGGCGCCACCGTTGACCGCGTCGGTCGCCGAGTCGCCGCCGTACGGCAGGTAGTCGACCCCGTCGTAGATGTAGGAGTCACCGGCGAGAAGGTCGTCGCCGTCCTCGCCCCAGATCCGGTCGGCACCCGCGCCACCCTCGACGATGTCGGTGTCCGCCTCGCCGCGGATGGTGTCGTTGCCGTCCTCGCCGTAGATGGTGTCGCCGTAGATCAGCTCACCCTCGGTGTACTGACCGGCGCCGCCGTAGATCCAGTCGTTGCCGGAGCCGGCGCGAACCACGTCGACGTCGTTGCCGCCGTAGATGAGGTCGGCACCGCTGTCGCCGTAGAGCTTGTCCTGGCCGGCGTCGCCGTAGATCTTGTCGTTGCCGCTGTCGCCGAAGATCTTGTCATTGCCGGCGCCGCCGCGCAGCAGGTCGATGGCGCTGCCGCCGACGATCTCGTCGTTGCCGCCGTTGCCGTAGATCTTGTCCTTGCCGGTGCCGCCGTACAGGTACTCCCAGGCTCCGCCACCGGTGAGGGTGTCGTTGCCACTGCCGCCGTCGGCGACCATGTGGACGTTGGTCTTGTTGCGGACCCAGTCGTTCTTGTCACCCAGCGCGATCCGGAGCGTCTTGGTCTTCGCGGAGGTCTTGCAGCGGACCTTCTTCGCGGAGACCGACTTGCAGCCCTTGCCGGCCTTGATCGCCACCTTGTCGGTCAGCGTCACGGTCTTGCCGGAGATGGTGACGGTGACCCCGTTCGCCTTGCCCATCAGGGCCTGGAACGAGACGGTCTTGCTGCCGACGACCTTGGCCAGGCCGGCGCCGGCGGCCTGAGCCGGAGCGGCGAAGAAGGCGGTGGAGCCGATCGCCGCGGCGGTGGCGCCGATCAGAGCGAGAGTCTTGCGGTTGATCAAGAACATGAAGTTCCCCCGTGTAGAGCCAGGCACGAGACCGGCCAAATGAGAGCCAGGCGCGAGACCGGCCAAGTGAAGGACGTCATCATAGAACGCGACCGTTTCGACGATCCGCCCCCGTAACAGTGATCTGAGTCACTTTCACGTTTTGGCTGGTCAGCAGCCCCACTCCGCGCCCGGCCGTCCGGCCTCGGGTCGCATCACGACACGGACCCGGTCGACGCCGTCGAGCTTGCGGATCCCGGGAATGGGGGCGCAGTCGAAGTCACGGCCCACAGTGGTCAGGTGGAGCGACTCCGGCATCGACTCCGCGTCGACACCCTCCCACTGCACGGGGTCGGTCGAGCGAGCACGAAGCTTCTCGTACGCCTGCTGGCGGCTCTCCAGGCGCACCCCGTCCTCGGCCGGCAGCCGGCGCATCGCCGTCTCCACCGCCGCGCGTTGCCGCACATCGGCGTCCGGGTACAGGTGCACCGACACGCTGAACTCACGCTCCGGGGTGTACCGGTACCCGGCGAACAGCATCACCCCGGTGGACGCGACCGTGCCGAAGACGAGCGCGCCCGCGGCCGCCGCCAGCAGATGGAGCCAGCTCGGGCCGGAGGTCGGCCGCGACTCGGGTTCCAGCAGATCGTCGGTCGGTTGTGGATCGCTCATGATCCGCAAGCTATATCAGCGGACGGTGATGCCGTAGTCCACACCCGTCACTGAGGGCCTTGTAGACCGTCGCTCGGTGCTACAGAGTGTTGTCGGGATCGGTCAACCTCGGACGCAAGGAGGCGTCGCCGTGAACGGCTTCTCTAACGATGCGGAGCAGTCGGCCTACAACCTGGCCGAGGCGCTGAGCGAGAAGGCCCTCTCCTGCATGAAGTACGCGGAGGAGTCGGCCGAGGTGTTCCGCGCGGGACGGATCGCGATGCGCCGCCAGTTCCGCGCGCGCGGGCTGTCCGAAGCGGAGGCGGACATCAGATGGGCGGGCACGTCGCAGGCGACCCGGGCGATCTCGGAAAACAATTTCTTCATGTCGCAGGCGTCGATGTACAACAACGCGGCCGCCGCCCAGTACGCGAAGGCCCTCTATCTCAAGAACAAGTGAGCCGAGCCGGCCTCAGGACCGGGTGACCTCACCGCCGCCGAGGTGGGCGGTCTCGCCGGCCTGGTAACCGCGGACCATTCCACTGCCCTGCAGCCGCCGCGGCCGCATCCGGGCCAGCCGCGGGTAGGTCTGGTCGCGCCTGCGCTCCACCAGACCGGTCCGGTCGACGAGCACGAGTTCGGCCCCGGGCGTCTCCGCGGCCGCCGAGCGCTCCGCGGCCCAGAGCCGCACGCTGATCGCCTGCGTGTAACCGGCCATCCACGACCGGCGGTATGCGGCCACATGCTCACCCGGCGGCACCGGGCTCGCGGCGATCCCGTGTGCGGCCTGCACCAGCAGCGAGGTGAAGAGCAACTCGACCCGCTCCAGGTCGGCTCGGTGGCCGAACAGGTGGCTGCGGGTCTGGCCGCGGCGCTCCAGGAGGACGACGCGGCAGCGCATCGGCGCGGCCACGGCCGCGAGCAGCCCCGACTTGTCTCGCGCGTAGGGCGGCTCGACGGTCACGACCCGGTCGCCGACCGGGTCCGCCGCCGGGTCGGCGACGGCGAGCATCGCCTGGTCGACGCCGTACTTGGCGATCAGCTCGGCGGCCTTCGCGGTGAACGCCTCGGCTTCGCCGGGCGTGCAGGCCGGGTCCTCGGCCATCGCGAGCAGCTTGCGGACGCGGGCGAGCAGGGCATCAGACATCACGGCGTCGGACATCAGAGCATCAGACAACAGGTGTACGCGAAAAGCCCGCTCACGCCGCCCGGTGCCGCAGTGTCGCCACCGTGGACCCGGCGAGGGCGATCAGGCAGTCGGGTAGGGTCCCGTCGGCGATCGCCGCCCCGAAGAGCGCCTCACCGGTCGGGAAGTCGCCGTTGACGTAAGCGCTGACGAACCGGGCCACCCAGCGCTTGTCATATCTGGCCTCGTCGATCCCGGGGAATTCGAGGGTCCAAGCGCCACCCCCCGGCACCTGCCCGACCATGGTCGCCGCGAGGCACCAGGCGATGTCCCAGGCGCCGACGACACCCTCACGGTCGACGACCGCGTCGAAGGTGTCGGCCACAGCCGCGGTGTCGCCGCTGAGCGCACACTGCAGAACCTGCGCGGCGTCGTCGAATGCGTGCTGTGGTACGTCGGTCACGCAAGAAAAGGTACGTCGGGCGGTCAAGGAACGCATCCCGACGAGGGATTTCATGCACCCCGTAGGAGGCAGGTGATGCGTGCGGTGCACACCCGCTCGCCGGACTCGTCGGTGAGGACCACCTCGTAGGTCGCCACTGCCCGGCCGCGGTGCACGGGGGTGGCGACGCCGGTGACCAGACCGGACCGCGCCGCCCGGTGGTGGGTCGCATTGATGTCGACGCCGACCGCGAACGGGCGGTCCACGGTCTGCCCGTGCAGCACCGCACCGACCGAGCCGAGGGTCTCGGCGAGCACGCAGGAGGCGCCGCCGTGCAACAGGCCGTACGGCTGGGTGTTGCCCTCGACCGGCATGATTCCTACGACCCGTTCCGCGGTGGCCTCGGTGATCTCGATGCCCATGCGCTCGGCGAGCGCACCACCGCCGCCGCTGGTGAACAGGTGTTGTTTGCCGTCCTCCGCGATGTCCACGTCGGCGTACGTTACCCCTGTCGTGAGCCCGGACCAGCGACAACCATCACAGGATCGGGGACTGTTCGATTGAACCGCTGGGTACTGACCGGGCAGGACCGGCCGGACCCGTCGGCCGGCGAGAGGAGCACCATGACCGACCCGCAGGAGATCATCGAGACCCGCGGCGACGATCGAGTCGACCTGCTCACCAAGGACGCGAACGGCGACGGCAAGACCGACGTCTGGGTCTCGGACACCGACGGCGACGGCAAGCCCGACCTCTTCCAGTTCGACACCGACGGGGACGGCAAGGTCGACGTGACCATGGTCGATCTGGACGAGGACGGCACCCCGGACGTGATCGTCGACGGCGACGGCGGCCTTCCCCCCACCCCGCCAGCCTGAGCTCAGTCACCACCCAGGGCAGACAGCGCCACCCAGACGACCGCGACGGCGACAGCCGCGGTCCCCACGGTGGAGGCGGTGTGCCGCCAGGATCGCGTGCCCTCGACCGCCTCCGGATGCCCCAGGGCGGCGAGGGTGGCGCGATGCTCCCGTACCTCCGCCGCCCGTGCCTCGACCGAGTCGTCCGGGACGTCGGCGGAGGCACGGCTCAGCTCGACGGCCAGGCCGGCCTGGGCGCGCTGAAGTCGTCGTACCGCCGCCCGGGCCCGGCGACCGGCGTGCGCCGCGGCGTGCCGGCGGGCCGCGCCCCGCCGCGACCCCGAGCCGAGAATCCGCAACTCGTTCTCCGTGATCAGCCCGGGATCCCGCACCGTGGCCAGAACGCCCACGTAGTAGGCCGCCTCCCGGTCGTGTGCCCGGCGCACCAGATAGAGGACCAGCAGCAACGGCGGCAGACCCTTGAAGATCAGCACTGCCAGCAGGGCCATGGTCGCGTCGCCGAGGCTCTCCCGGAAGAGCGGTGAGTTCCACAGCGAGTGCGAGGCCCAGGCGGCGAGGACGGCGAGGACGGCCACCGCGATCCGGTGTGACCGGGTGCGATCCCGGTGGACCACCAGATAGCCGATGCCCGCCCCGGCCAGGGCGCCGAACAGGGTGTGGCTCCACACCCCGGCGAGGAAGCCGCGCACCAGGAACGTGGTGATCACCGGCCGTACCTGGTCGCCTTCCCCGGCGAGCTGCACCGCCCCGATCGCGAAGACCACGTCCTCGACGATCTGGAACCCCAGGCCCACCAGCGCGCCGTAGACGATGCCGTCGAGAACGCTGTTGACCTGGGCACGGGCGATCAGCACGATCGCGACCACGCCGAGGGTCTTGGCTATCTCCTCGACCGTGGGCCCGGCCAGGGCCGCGCCCCACTCGGCGGCCAGGTCGGGCGATCCGAGTTTGGCGATCAGGTTGTCCAGGGCCGCGCTGCCCGGGATGGACACGCTGGTCGCGACCAGGCCGCCCCAGGCGAAGGCGAGGATCCGCAGACTCGGCGGTTCCCGCTCCAGGAAGTCGAGCTCCGACAGAAAGAGCCAGAACGGCACGGCGAGCAGCCCGAACAGCAGGATCGCGGTGATCGTCGCGATCGGGTAGGTCTCCAGGAAGAGCGCGGTGATCTGCGAGATCCGCACGGCCCCGGCGGCCAGCAGAGTGATCACGATCCAGAACGCGGGCTGGCGGAGGAGCACGGCCGCCCTGGTCGCGCCGGGACGCACCGCCTCGCTCATCGGCGGCCTTCGGCGGGTCCGGTGTCGTACCGCAGCGTGCTGGTGCTGGCCTCGATGGCGGCCAGGGCCCGGCCGAGGTCGGCGTCGTCGCCGCTGACCATCACCTCGATGGTGAGCCCGTGGGCGACGAACACGGCATAGCGCCCGTCCCGGTCGCCGGCGGTGTATCCGCCCTGGACCCCGGCGAGCCCGCCGGCCGTGGAGACCGTGAGCTGGGTGCCGGTGACCTGGTGACCGGAGGTGCCGGTGATGCGCTGCCGGAGCCGGACAGCGGCCGCGGTCAGATCGCCGTCGAACGGTTCGACCTCGATCGCGTACCTGACCGCGCCGAGCCTGAACAGCGCGGTTCCGCGGTCGTCACCGGGACGGGTGCCGGTGACGTCGAGCGTGGCGCCGGCCGGCGGCACCACGGTGACCCCGGCGCCCACCCGGTACGGCCGGCCGGCCGCGACGGCGTGCTCGGCCGGGACGGCCCGGTCCAGTGCGGGCAGGCCGAGGGCCAGAAAGGCCAGAATCGACGCCACCGCGATCACGAGGGGCAGTCCGAGGGTGCCGGGAAGATCGGTCAGTTGACGCCGAGTGACCCTCCCCATCCGTCCAAGCTAACGGCGGTTACCCGCCGTTGTCCGGTGAACCGGTGACCGGCCAATGTGGATGGAGGATCAACCTGGCAGATTACGTATTTGTCCGTTTTTCCGAAAGATGCTGTGACGGCACGACCGCGGTGAGCCATACCCCGTTGTCACTGCGGTGGAAGACGTGTCCCTCGCCGGCCATCAACCCCGCCGCGACGCTGAACACCACCACGTCGGGCGAGCGCCGGCGACCGACGGCCACCGCCGTCGGCAGGTCAACCGAAAGGTGTACGTGGCGACGGCTCCGCGGGCGCAGCCCCTCCCGCAGGATCGCCTCCAGGTTGGCCCGGGGCGTGCCGTGGAAGAGCTCGGCGGGCGGGACCGCGGGCGGCAGATCGAGATCGACGGCGACCCGCCGGGAGTGACCATGGCCGGCCCTGACACGATCGACGCCGTCCGGTCCGGTCCGCACCGCGAACCGTGACTTGTCGTTGCGCTCGACCACGAGGTCGAACTCGGCGCGGGTCACGTCGAGCGCGGCCAGCAACTCGGCGACCGGCACCCAGCCGTTCGCGTCGAGGGTCAGGCCGGCCACCTCGGGCCGGTGCCGCAGGACCAGGGACAACCGCTTGCTGAGGCGGACCTGATCCCGGCTGAGAACTGTCATCCAGTGAACTCCATGACCGCAAGATAATAGGGGTGGTCGCGGTCGTCGATCGATTTCAGACGCCACGACGTCCCCGCGACCAGGGACTCCAGCTCCGCCACCGAACAGTTCAGGTAGTCGAACCAGTCACTGGCGATCTCCCGGTAGCGCAGCCGCAACCGCAACTGCCCGCCCAGCCGCCCGCGTGCCCGATTGCCCTCGTGATAGGCCACCTGCACCGGATCGGTGGTCCCGTACGGGTCGGTGCCCTGCGCCACGATCAGCGCCCCGGGATTGGCGAGCCGGGCCAGCGCGGCCAGGAACAGCGGCGCCCGCTCCGGACCCTCGATCAGCCCGAGATTGTTGCCGAGCAGCAGGAACGTGTCGTACCGGACGCTCGCCCGGGAGAATTCGTCGACCGTGTTCAGCACGGTGTCCCGCAGTCCGCGTTTGCGGGCCACCTCGATCGCGCCGGCGGAGGTGTCCAGGCCGGTCACCGCGACACCCCGACGCTGCAACTCGACCGCCGTCCGGCCGGCGCCCACGCCGATGTCGAGGGCCCGGCCCCGGCACAGGCTCATCGCCCGGTGGTCGAAGGGCCGCCAGTCGGCCGGCTCACTCAGGTAGTGACCGGCGAGAGCACCGTTGATCAGGCCGTCGTCCCGCTCGATCACCTCGATCACGGGACGCGGGTAACGCCCGCCGGCCAGAGGCCGCGGACCGACCCCGATGTGCACCGCGTACGCGTCGCGGATCATCTCGCCGAAGGCGTCACCGATCGCCGGTTGAGTCATGGTCAATACTCTTGGGGCATGACCGCACTGGAGCAACTCGGCTCGGAGAAATACGTCCTTCTCACCACATTCCGGCGGGACGGCCGGGCGGTTCCGACCCCGCTCTGGGTCGTTCCGGACGGCGCGGGCCTGGGCTTCTGGACAGTCGCGGGCAGCGGCAAGCTGAAGCGGATCCGCAACAGCGGCCGGGTCACGGTCGCCCCCTGCGACATGCGGGGCAACCCCACCGGCGCTGCGATCGAGGCGACCGCGCGGATCGGTGACCACGCCGACCGGCTTCGCGTCGGCGAGGGCATCAAGAAGAAGTACGGTGTGCTCGGCCGCCTGACCATGCTCGGCAGCCGGGTGCGCCGGGGTGTCGACGGAACGGTCGCCGTCCTGGTCGACTGACTCCCCCGTACCCCTTTGAAGGGTCTGGGAAGAGAAGAGGGCGCCGGCGCCCGGAAACGAAGAAGGGGCGATCGCCTTCCCCAGCGCTCGCCCCTTGCTACGTTCTGGTGTCGACTGGGTCAGTCGCCCTGTCGCTGCGTGGGGATCTGCCCCTGCAGCAGGGCGCGGACCTCCGACTCCCGGTAGCGACGGTGGCCGCCCAACGTGCGAATTGCGCTGAGCTTGCCCGCCTTGGCCCACCGGGTAACGGTCTTCGGGTCGACACGGAACATCGACGCCACCTCGGCCGGCGTTAGTAGCGGCTCAGGATCGTGCGTACGCGATGCCATCGGTCACTCCTCCACAGGTGCCTAAAAAACATCCGGCCGGGGTCCCGCCGGCCGGTGCGTCTCTCATGGTCCGGCTAGTCCCCGATGTCCGACATGGGCCGAACGGACGAACGTCCCCAGATAGACGGATGAAGCATGCCCGATTTTTGCGCGTTTTCTACGCCAGATAGTGTCTCGTTTAGTCCGATTATCACGCTTCGCCTGGCACCGATTACGAAGAGTACTCACTTCGGGAGCGCTTCCACCGGCCGGGAATCGTGCCTGTCTGTCCTATTTCCGCAGGTCAATTGCATCGCTCGAGAAGTTGGACGGCACGCCACCGCGCCACCAACTTCTCGTACGCTTCACTTGCTGACTCTGCGTCACCGCGAGAAAGGGCGGAAAGTCCGGCTGCCACCAGTCCGGGGGAATCGTCCTCCGCGAGGCTGTCCTCCGGCAGGAGGTTGACGAGACCGCCGTAATCGAGCTCGACCACCGACCGTGGGTGGAACTCCTCCAGCCACCGGGTGCCCTCCTCGACCGCCTCGGTGATCGGCGCGTCGCCCAGCGATTTCCGCAGCACGGACACCGCCCGGTGCGCCCGGCGGCGGGCCTTCGAGATCTCCGTGCGATACCGCAGCACCCGCCGGCGGCCGGAGAGCGAGATATCCCGCTCGTCCAGGTCCACGAACGCGAACCAGCGCAGCGGGACTCCCCACGTCGAGGTCTGCTCGTGCACCCGGGGCACGCCCTCCTCCAGCACGCGCGCGCCGCTGCGCCAGTCCTCCACGACGGCCTTCGCCTGGCCGGCCAGCACCGGGGGGACGAAGGCATCGGCGAGCACCGCGGGCACCCCGTCGCGGGCGCTCAGGGCGGCCTCGGCGACCCGCAGCCGCAGGTTCCAGGGGCAGACCAGCACCGCGTTGTCCCACTCCAGGACGTAGGCCTCGTCAGGCAGGTCAGGCAGGCGGGTCCAGCCGGCCCCGAGCGCCTCGAGCACGGCGGTGCGCTGCCGCGCGGGACCCTCGACCAGGCCCAGGTCCCGGCCCTCCCGCGCGTACTCACGCCAGAAGATCTGCCGCTCGCGGTCGAAGGCGGTCAGTGGCTCGTAAACCCGTAGGTACGACGCGAACAGTGACGGCACGGCGCGATCCTTTCACGAATCCGGCCGGGTGGAACTTCCCGCGCGGACGTAATCAACGCGCTATTCGCGCGACTACGCTCGCATGAGGCTCATTCGCGACCTGATCTCCACCAACTCTTCACCGTCGCGGAGGAGCCTCACCCCACCGGCTCACCCTGCCGGAATCATGGGCTTCACAAGAGCCCGCACGAGATCAGGAGAACAAACGTGGACGTGTTCGACACCGACGGGCACGAACAGGTCGTCTTCTGCCAGGACCGGGACACCGGCCTCAAGGCGATCATCGGCATCTACTCGACGGCCCTGGGTCCCGCGCTCGGCGGCACCCGGTTCTACCCGTACGAGAGCGAGGAGGCCGCCCTCGCCGACGTGCTGAAGCTGTCCCGCGGCATGGCCTACAAGAACGCGATGGCCGGCCTGGACCTGGGCGGCGGCAAGGCCGTCATCTGGGGCGACCCGGCCCAGCTCAAGAGCGAGGCCCTGCTCCGGGCGTACGGCCGGTTCGTCGAGTCGCTGCGCGGCCGCTACTACACCGCCTGTGATGTCGGCACCTACGTGCAGGACATGGACGTGGTCGCCCGCGAGACCCGGTACGCGACCGGCCGCAGCGTCGAACACGGCGGCGCCGGGGACTCCTCGGTGCTCACCGCCTGGGGCGTCTTCCAGGGCATGCGCGCCGCGGCCGAGCACACCTGGGGCACACCGTCGCTGAGCGGCCGCACCGTCGGTGTCGCCGGCCTCGGCAAGGTCGGCAAGTACCTGGCCGGGCATCTGATCGACGACGGCGCCGACGTGGTCGCCACCGACGTCAACGAGGGGGCGCTGGCCTGGGCCCGCACCACCCACCCACAGATCCGGCTGGTGGCCGACACCGACACCCTGATCACCTCCGACATCGACGTCTACGCGCCGTGCGCTCTCGGTGGCGCGCTGAACGACGACACGGTGCCGGTGCTGCGGGCGAAGGTGGTGGCCGGTGGCGCCAACAACCAGCTCGCGCACCCCGGCATCAGCAAGCTTCTGGAGGACCGCGGGATCCTCTACACCCCGGACTACGTGGTGAACGCCGGCGGTGTCATCCAGGTGGCGGACGAGATCCACGGCTTCAACTTCGACCGGGCCAAGCTGCGGGCCACCGGGATCTTCGAGACCACCCGCCGCATCCTCAAACTCGCCGGCGACGAGGGTGTGCCGCCCGCGATCGCGGCCGACCGGCTCGCCGAGCGGCGGATGGCCGAAGTCGGCCGGCTCCGCTCGATTCACCTCGGTTAAGGCGTTCGGAGAGCCTGCCGCGCGCCGCCGGAGAAGGTCAACCGCGACGCGCGGCAGTGTCACACGCAACCCGAGGTGCCGAACGAGCCATCGTCCATGTACCGTAAGACCCACGAGAGATGCCTGACGTCATCGGGGCCCGCCTTCGGGCTGCCCCGAATTCTGTGCGAGGGGGTCGAGCCATGGGGCGCGGCCGTGCTAAGGCCAAGCAGACGAAGGTGGCCCGGGAGCTGAAGTATCACTCCCCGAACACCGACCTCACCGCCTTGCAGCGCGAACTGGCGGGTGCCGGTAAGTCCGACCGTCACTTCGACGACGATAACGACGAGTTCGTCGACGATGACGAGGACGACGCTGATGATGATGATGACCAGGACACCTGGACCAACCAGGACACCTGGTCGCCTACAAGGCGGCACTGACCCGTTCTGCACAGAGCACGCGGCGTGACCGCGTGCTCGCGTGTGTCGCGCGGTCACGATTCCTACGGTTGACGAAGCCCACGCGGGTTCCTTCCGCGTGGGCTTCCCACCGAGTCGTTCCGGCCTGCGACCGCGTCGCGCTTCAGCGTGGACGGTTGTTCCAGTTGTAGAACGTGGGAATGTTCTCGAAGTGGTTCCAGGCGCACACCGCCGAGCCGCCATCCTTCGGTGACTCCTCGGCGCGCTGTTCCCTGGCGGCCTCCGCCTCCGCGATGAGCATGGCCAGCCCGGCTCGGGTGTCGTGCACCCGCGCCGTCACCGGATCCGTCTCCACGCCGTCAGACAGCCGTGGCTTCGTGATCTCGGGCATGATCCAGCACTCCTTCCAATAGGCGAATCTTGCTGTTCCGGCAGTGGTTCGTCTCGGTGCCGTCGAACCTGCCGTGTTCGAAGTACCGGTTGGCCGCATGCGCGCCACCGCAGAAGCCGAAGTAGGGGCAACTGGTGCGGCACGCCTCTATACCGCGCAGGAACTCGCCGATCCACGGCGTCTCGGCCGCGCGGGCGAGAATCTCGGGCAGCGGGGTGGTCAGCACGTTGCCGCTGCTGAAGTCGCCGTACCGTGGATCGTGGAAGCCGGCCAGCTCGGGTGAGAGCAGCACGACCGATCCGTCCTGAGCGATCGTCGGGATCGGGTCCAGCCGGCGCGGGAGAAGATCGTCGGCGTTGCCGTCGAGGACCGCCGCCGCGTACCGCAGCGACCACTCCACCTCGCGCAGGTGGATCCGCGGATCACGTCGCCAGGCGGTGACCAGCTCGGCCCAGAAGGCGCTCACCGCGGCCGGGTCGTGGCTGTTCAACCGGGTGTTGACGCCTTCCAGTTCCTCCACGTTGATGCCGAGCACCTCACAGCCGAGGCCGAGGAAGTACTCGTACAGCTCGGTGGCGACGCCGGGGCCCGGGTCGCCGACGACGCAGAGGGTGGAGAACGGGATGCCGCGCGCCCGGAGCCGCTCGATCCCCCGCGAGATCAGGTCGTAGGCGGGCTTGCCGGCCCGGTCCACCCGGTCGCCGTTGCGCTTCCGTGGGCCGTCCACGCTGACGCTAACCCGGACGTCGTGCTCGATGAAGAAGTCACACCACTCGTCGTCGATCAGCGTCGCGTTCGTCTGCACGTGGTGCTCGACGCCCGCGCCGAACGGCGCGAAGAGCGCGGCCAGGTGGGCGCGGCCCGCGGCGAGCGGCTCACCGCCGTGCCACACCACCGAGAACCTTCCGGTACGGGCGAAGTCCACCACCCCGGCAGCGACGGCCTCAGCGACCGCGACCGGCATCTTCCGGTTCTCCCGCCGGAACGGGAGATAGCAGTAGTCGCATGCCAGGTTGCAGAGGGTAGTGGGCTGCATGACGACGTATCCGGGCTCTGCCGAGATGCCCCGCATCCCGCTCCACGCAAACGTCATGTTTCCGCACACTCCTGTCCGGCACTCGTGACTCAGGTCAGGCTAGGCCTCGCAGTCCATTACTCATGCGAAAGATCCGCATGCGCCGGGCATCGACACACGCGGATCATTTCACGTCGGACTATTGCGAACCAGAATCCGATTGCCTACCAAAAGCACCGTCCGGTCAGCCGCGGGTGTAGGAGCCCATCATCTGCACCTCGCCGGTGCCCTCCAGGACCTCACCGACCTGCCACGCCTCGACGCCACGGCCGGTCAGGTAGGCCATCGCCCGGTCCGCGTCGTCGGCGGAGACGATCGCGAACATGCCGACACCCATGTTGAAGGTGGCCTCCATCTCCGAGTCCTCGATCCGGCCCTTGGCCTGGATCAGGTCGAAGATCGGCTGCGGGCGCCAGGTGGAGCGGTCCACCACGGCGTCCATGGTGCCCGGGAGGACGCGGTTCAGGTTGCCGGGGATGCCACCGCCGGTGACGTGCGAGAAGGCCCGCACCTCGGTCTCCTCGATCAGGCCCAGGCAGTCCTTGGCGTAGATCTTGGTGGGGGTGAGCAGCTCCTCACCCAGGGTGCGCTGGGTGCCGAAGTCGTCGACCACGGTGTCCAGCCGCATCCGGCCGGCGCCGAGCAGCACGTGCCGGACCAGCGAATAGCCGTTGGAGTGCAGGCCGGACGAGCGCATCGCGATGACCGCGTCACCCAGCTCGACCCGCTCCTTGCCGAGGATCTCGCTCTCCTCGACCACACCGACACCGGTGGCGGAGACGTCGTACTCGTCGGGACGCAGCACGCCCGGGTGTTCGGCCGTCTCGCCGCCCAGCAGGGCACAACCCGCATAGCGGCAACCGTCGGCGATACCGGCGCCGATCTCGGCCACCTTGTCCGGCACGACCTCGCCACAGGCGATGTAGTCGAGCAGGAACAGCGGCTCGGCGCCACAGGCGACCAGGTCGTCGACGACCATGGCGACCAGGTCGATGCCGATCGTGTCGTGGATGTCGAGCTGCTGGGCGATCACCAGCTTGGTGCCCACGCCGTCGGTGGAGGAGGCGAGGATCGGGCTCTTGTATTTCGCCGTGTTCAGCCGGAACAGGCCGGAGAAGCCGCCCAGGTCACCGATCACCTCGGGCCGGGAGGTCTTCTTCACCTTCGACTTGAGCAGCTCGACAGCCCGGTCACCGGCGTGGATCGAGACACCCGCGTCCGCGTACGTGGCCGAGCGCTTGCGCACTCCGCGGCCGGCGCCGGCGGTCCAAAGCTGACGGTCGCCTCCTTCGGCACCGTTGGATCCGGCACTGCTGCGCTCGGACACGTGCGTCACGGTTCTCCCCTTAGCGGTTCTGTGTAACTGAAGGTCACGGGTGGTGCAGCGCGGTCGCGCCGCCAGGGCTGGCGACCAGCGGCTCCGATGCCGGACGGTCGTCGCCCGCGAACTCGCGGGCCTCATAGTCGGACTCTAGGTCGGCGACGGCGGCCGAGGCCGCCGCGGGAGTGGCGCCCGGCATCGCGGCCCGGCGGCCGACACCCTCCAGAACGTGCTTGCCGATCAGGTCGCCGGCCGGCAGCTCGATGGGGTACTCCCCGTCGAAGCAGGCCATGCAGAGCCGGGATTTCGGCTGCTCGGTCGCCTGCACCAGGTTGTCGAGCGACACGTAGCCCAGGCTGTCGGCGCCGATCGAGCGGCGGATCCCGTCGAGCTCCAGGCCGTTGGCGATCAGCTCGGCCCGGGTCGCGAAGTCGATGCCGTAGAAACACGGCCACTTCACCGGCGGCGAGGAGATGCGGACGTGCACCTCGAGCGCGCCGGCCTCACGCAGCATCCGGATCTGAGCGCGCTGGGTGTTGCCGCGGACGATCGAGTCGTCGACCACGACGAGCCGCTTGCCGCGGACCACCTCGCGCAACGGGTTCAGTTTCAGCCGGATGCCGAGCTGCCGGATGGTCTGCGACGGCTGGATGAAGGTCCGGCCGACGTAGGCGTTCTTCATGAAACCGGCGCTGTAGGGGATGCCGGAGGCCTCGGCGTAACCGATCGCGGCCGGGATGCCGGACTCCGGCACACCGATCACCAGATCGGCTTCGACCGGGTGCTCCCTGGCCAGCTTGCGGCCCACCTCGACGCGCGCGGAGTAGATGTTCCGGCCGGCGATGGTGGTGTCCGGGCGGGCGAGGTACACGTACTCGAAGAGGCAGCCCTTGGGCTCCGGCGCGGCGAACCGGCTGGAGCGCAGGCCGTGCTCGTCGATCGCGATGATCTCGCCCGGCTCGACCTCGCGGACGAAGCTCGCGCCGGTGATGTCCAGGGCGGCGGTCTCGCTGGCGACCACCCAGCCCCGCTCCATCCGGCCCAGCACCAGTGGGCGGACGCCCTGCGGGTCACGGGCGGCGTAAAGGGTGTGCTCGTCCATGAAGACGAAGCTGAAGGCGCCGCGCAGGGTCGGCAGCAGCTCCATCGCGGCGGCCTCGACCGAGAGGTCGGGACGGCCGGCCAGCAGCGTGGTGACCAGGGCGGTGTCAGACGTGGAGTCGCCGACCTCGAGGCCGCGGTCGGCGACCTCCTTGGCCAGCTCGGCGGTGTTCACCAGGTTGCCGTTGTGGGCCAGCGCGATCGTCGTGCCGGCCGGGGTGGCCCGGATGGTGGGCTGGGCGTTTTCCCAGTTGGAGCCGCCGGTCGTGGAATAACGTGCGTGGCCGATCGCGAGATGGCCACGGAGGCTGGCCAGCGTCGGCTCGTCGAACACCTGCGAGACCAGGCCGATGTCCTTGTAGACCACCACGCCCGAGCCGTCGCTCACCGCGATGCCGGCGGCTTCCTGTCCTCGGTGCTGGAGTGCGTAGAGCCCGAAGTACGTGAGTTTGGCGACCTCTTCCTCGGGGGCCCAGACGCCGAAGACGCCGCAGGCATCCTGGGGGCCGCGCTCCTGGGGGTCGAGATCGTCGGTCAATCGGCCGTCGCCTCGGGGCACCTGCTCGCTCCCTCATGTCGGAACTGCACGGACCCTGGTCGTCATCGGCATCCGCTCGAATCTGGCCGAGTCCGATCTGCCCGAACTCGCTGGTCCGTCCGACCGCCCAGTGTACGCGAGCCCGAGGGAACGGCACCCGGGCTCATCGGCCGACGAGCGGCAGGTACTCGGACAGATCGGTACGGACACCGCTGGCACGGATCCGGCCGTCGTGAACGGCGTCGTTCCACTGCACCCGGCCGGTGGCCACGAGCAGCCAGGTCGCCGGATCCGTTTCGACCACATTGGGGGGTGTGCCGCGGGTGTGCCGCGGGCCGGCGACGCACTGAATCGCGCCGAAAGGCGGAATCCGCACCTCCACCGAACGGCCAGGCGCTTGCCGGGACAACTCGGTCAGCAGTGCTCGCACCGCGTCACGGAGCACCGTGCGGTCGGGTTCGACACCCCGGTCCAGCGCGTCCAACGCCGCGGCGACCGGTTGGGAATTATTGTGCGCAGGTGACATGTCGGGACGATACGACCCGAGCTGAGGAGAACGGCACACCGCCCTGGGTCGCGCGAGTGACGTATGACAAGGCATAGTTGCCGACGGTGTGCACGTCGTGGGATCCACCGGACATCGAAGAAACCGGGGACCGCGCGACCGGAAGGCGGTGGACGTGAGAACGCACCTACGAGCCCGGACTACCCAGGCCGGTGCGTTGCTGGCACTGGTCATCGGCATGGTGGCCGGTGTTCCGACGGCTGCCCTGGCGGCGCCTCCAGAGGTGTCGATCGGCTCTGTGTCAGCGCGGAACGTCGCGTCGGGTTCCACTGTAACCATCCGCTACACCGTAAGTAACCCCGGGGGCGGCGGCGAGGGCGGCAACGGGCGCGTCGACATCGCCGTCACCGGCATGGGCTGCAGCGGCGACTGCAGCCCCAGCCGGGAGATCAACAACCCGGAGAGCTTCGAGGCGACCCTCACCGCTCCGGCCGTGCCGGCGGGCCAGACAAAGACGGTGACGGTCAGCGTCACCGCCACGGTGTCCGGCGAGCAGCCCGGCGTCGCGACCGCGGACATCACGGTCGAGGGGCCCGCCGCGCCGACGACCGTGCGCCAGGTGTCCGGCCGCATCAAGAACGACGACGGCGCCCGGGTGGCCGGCGTGCAGGTCGTGATGAAGGACAGCCAGGGCCACAGCTACACCGCCACCACCGACAACAGCGGCGGCTACTCGTTCACCTCGACGGACGCCAAGCCGATCGCGGCCGGCACGATCCAGGTCGCCGCGGCCAAGGCCGGCTACGAGGCCGCCCAGGTCAGCGTCCAGGGCGCCGCCGGCCGTACGGTGAACGTGCCTCTCACGATCAAGAAGGCCGCCACGACGAGCACCTCGCCGACTCCGTCGTCGAGCACCTCGACCAAGGCTCAGGCCACCACTGACGCGGCCGAGGACGACCCCACCGACGAGAACAGCAAGATCCCGATCGACCAGGGTCTCGACAAGACCGCGAGCACCGATGAGGGCGGCAGCAGCTGGCTGCTGATCGTCATGGGCGGCCTGCTCGTCGCCGCCGGTATCGGCGCGATGGTGCTGGTGTGGCTACGGCGCAAGAACGCCGACAAGCTCAGCTCGGACACCGGCGTCGGCAAGGCGGTCCCGGCGAGTGCCGGGGGCTTCGACGCCACCCGGGTGGCCGCGCCGGTGGGCGCCGGCCGCGGAGACGCCACGATGATCGCTCCGGCCGCCGGTCTCGGTGGTGCGATGGGCGCCGGTCTCGGTGGCGCGATGGGCGCCGGCATGCCCGCCGACTTGAGTAACGCGCCCACGATGATCCACCGACCGGCCGAGGACGAGTTCCCGGACCCGTACGGCGCTCCGCTGCCCCCCGGTGGCGGCTTCGGCGGCAACCAGTGGGACAACCCGCAGGGTGGCGGGAACTACGCCACGCAGCCGTACGGCCAGCACGGCGCGGCTCCCGGTGGCGGTTACAACGACCCCGGCCAGCCGCGGTACGACGAGCACACCAACCTGTACCAGCCCGAGCAGCCGCAGCAGCCGCAGCGCTACGACGAGCACACCAGCCTCTACCAGCCCGAGCAGGGCGGTGGGTACGGCGACGCCAACTACGGCGGCGCCGGTTACGAGCAGGGTGGCTACGACCAGCAGCAGGCCGGCTACGGCGACCAGGGCGGCTGGGCCGGCCAGGAACAGGGCGGCTACGGGCCGCAGGCCGGTTACGAGCAGCACCCGGGCGCCGGCTACCCCCAGCAGGGCGGCTACGACCAGGGCGGCTACGACCAGCAGGGGGGGACCTACGGCGCTGGTTACGACCAGCCGCAGCAGGCCGGTTACGAGCAGCCGCAGGCCGGCTGGGAGGACCAGCAGCACCAGCAGGGAGGTTATCCGCCTCCGGCGACGCCGCCGTCACCGCCGCAGCAGGGCGGCACGTATGGCAACAACGGTCAGCGCCCGAACCGTGAGTGGAACGAATAGCCACAGCGACCGAACGATGAGGGCCCCCGCGCTTGATGCGCGGGGGCCCTCATCGCGTGTACCGAGCGGTGTACCCGGTGGTGTACCGAAAAGGCCGGCCGACGAGAACGTCGGCCGGCCTTCAACGTGGTGCGGTCAGGCGTTGGCGGCCGGGTCGATCGGCCCGCCCGGAGCCTGCGGGCTCAGCTCCAGCGTGACCGAGCGAACCTCGCCGGTCTCCACCGGCGCCGGCTCCTCCTCGGAACCGTGCCGGTTCACCAGCTCCGCCGCTCCGCCGAACAGGTTGCGCAGCGTCGCCGTCCACGCCTCGCGCAGCTCGTCCAGCGGGATCGTGAACTGGCCCTCCACCTGGAGCGACTCCTCCTCGGAGGTGACGCCGAGCGGAGTGATCGGCACGCCGTGCTCAGCCGCCAGGGCGACGAACGCCTTGTCGTGCCCGCGCGGCACAGCGACCAGAGCGCGAGCCGCCGACTCACTGAACAGGTGGACGAACGGCGAGTTGCCGTCGTCCGGGAGCGTCACCTTCGCGCCGACGCCGTAGCGCAGGGTGCTCTCCACGAGCACCTGGGCCAGACCGCCGTCGGAGAGGTCGTGCGCCGCGCTGACCAGGCCGGACCGGGAGGCCCGCGCCATCACCCGGCCGAGCGCCTGCTCAGCCGCGAGGTCGGCCTTCGGCGGGCGGCCACCGAGGTGGTTGTGGGTCACCCAGGCCCACTCCGAGCCGGAGAGTTCCACGCGGGTCTCACCGAGCAGGAAAAGCAGGTCGCCACCGGCCTTGGCCGGCTGCGGGAAGCCCATCGGGATGCGGCGGGCCACATCGTCGAAGACGCCGAGCACGCCGACCACCGGGGTCGGGTGGATCGCGGCGGCGCCGGTCTGGTTGTAGAAGCTGACGTTGCCGCCGGTCACCGGAATGCCCAGTTCGAGGCAGCCGTCGGCCAGACCACGGGTGGCCTCGGCGAACTGCCACATCACCGACGGGTCCTCGGGGGAGCCGAAGTTGAGGCAGTCGGTCACCGCGACCGGCTCGGCGCCGGTGACGGCGACGTTCCGGTACGACTCGGCGAGCGCGAGCCGGGCGCCCTCGAACGGGTCCAGGCGGGCGAACCGCCCGTTCCCGTCGACGGACAGCGCCACCCCGAGGCCGGTCTCCTCGTCGATGCGCAGCACGCCGGAGTCCTCCGGCTGGGCCAGGACCGTGTTGCCGAGCACGTACCGGTCGTACTGCTCGGTGACCCAGCTCTTGTCGCAGAGGTTCGGCGAGGCCGCCATCCGCAGCACGGTCTCGCGCAGCTCGTCGCCGGTGGACGGCCGCGGCAGGGTCTCGGCCCGGTCGGCCTGGAGCAGGATCACGTCGTTCGGCTCCCGGAACGGCCGGTTGTAGACCGGACCGTCGTCGGCGAGCGAACCCGGCGGCACGTCGACGACGACGTGGTCGTTCCAGGTGATCAGCAGCCGGCCCGGGGTGCCGTCGGCGGAAGCCGCGGTGACCTCGCCGATGGCGGTGGCCCAGACGCCCCACTTCTCAGCGACCTTGAGGACCGCGTCCAGGTTCTCCGGCGTGACGATCAGGAGCATCCGCTCCTGCGACTCGCTGGCCAGGATCTCGGTCGGTGACATGGAGGCCTCGCGCAGCGGGACCCGCTCGAGCCAGACCCGCATGCCGGTGCCGGCCGCGGCGGCGGTCTCGGTGAGCGCGCAGGTGAGCCCGGCGCCGCCGAGGTCCTGGATGCCCGAGACGAGGCCGGCGTCGTAGAGCTCGAGGCAGCTCTCGATCAGCAGCTTCTCCATGAACGGGTCGCCGACCTGCACCGACGGGCGGCGCTGTTCGGCTTCCTCGTCGAAGGTGGCGGACGCCAGCACGGAGACGCCGCCGATGCCGTCCCGGCCGGTCCGGGCGCCGAGCAGCACCACGATGTTGCCGGTGCCGGTGGCTTCCTTCTTCTGCAGGCGCTCGACCGGCAGGACACCGATGCTGAGCGCGTTGACCAGCGGGTTGCCCTGGTAACACGGGTCGAAGACGATCTCGCCGCCGATGTTGGGCAGGCCGAGGCAGTTGCCGTACCCGCCGATGCCGGCGACGACGCCGGGCAGCACCCGGGCGGTGTCGGGGTGGTCGTGCGCACCGAAGCGCAGCGGGTCCATCACCGCGATCGGCCGGGCGCCCATCGCCAGGATGTCGCGGACGATGCCGCCGACACCGGTCGCCGCGCCCTGGTAGGGCTCGACGTAGCTGGGGTGGTTGTGCGACTCGACCTTGAAGGTGACCGCGATCTTCTCGGAGATCTGCACCACACCGGCGTTCTCACCGATGCCGGCGAGCATCCGGGTGTTCTTCGGGGCCTTCTCGCTGAACTGCTTGAGGTGCACCTTGCTCGACTTGTACGAGCAGTGCTCGCTCCACATGATCGAGTACATCGCCAGCTCGGACGCCGTGGGCCGGCGACCGAGGATCTCGCGGATCTTGGCGTACTCGTCGTCCTTGAGGCCCAGGTCGCTGTAGGGCTGGAGGTCGTCGGGGGATTTCTCCGCCCGCTCGACGGTGTCGGGACCGTCGAAGTCGTCGGCCAGGACGTCCGTGGCCGCGAAGGCGGTTTCCGACTTCGTGGGGTCAGTCTGCTGCGCGGTCACTTCTGTCCCCCTGCGAGCTGACCGTCCGCTGCCAGGTTCCGCAGGACGGAGGTGAAGAAGCCGAGGCCGTCCAGCGACGGGCCGGTCAGCGCCTCCACGGCGTGTTCCGGGTGCGGCATGATGCCGACGACGTTGCCGGCCTCGTTGGTGATGCCGGCGATGTCGCGCTGCGAGCCGTTCGGGTTGCCACGGATGTAGCGCGCGACGACTCGGCCCTCGGCCTCGAGCTGGTCGAGGGTGCGAGCGTCGGCGACGAAGCAGCCCTCGCCGTTCTTCACCGGGATCAGGATCTCCTGGCCGGCGGTGAAGCGGTTGGTCCAGGCGGTGTTGGTCGCCTCGACCTTGAGCCACTGGTCGCGGTTGCGGAAGTGCAGGTGCTGGTTCCGGGTCAGGGCGCCGGGCAGCAGGTGCGCCTCGCACAGGACCTGGAAGCCGTTGCAGATGCCGAGCACGGGCAGCCCGCCGCGTGCCGCATCGATGATGGACTCCATCACCGGCGCGAACCGGGCGATGGCGCCGCAGCGCAGATAGTCGCCGTAAGAGAATCCGCCGGGGAGCACGACAGCGTCGACGCCCTGCAGGTCCGGGTCGCCGTGCCAGAGGCGGACGGCCTCGGCGCCGGCGATCCGGGCGGCGCGGGCGGCGTCCCCGTCGTCGAGCGATCCAGGGAAGGTGACCACACCGATCCGCATGGTCAGGCGACCTCCGCCGCGGCGGTCTCCACGAGCCGGATCTCGAAGTCCTCGATCACCGGGTTGGCGAGCAGCTTGTCGGCGATCTCCCGAGCCCGGTCAAGGTCGGGTTCACCGGCAAAGTCGATCTCGATCCGGCGGCCGATGCGGACAGATGTGACATCGGTGACGCCGAGCCGGGGCAGGGCATTCGCCACCGCTTGACCCTGTGGGTCGAGGATCTCCGGCTTGAGCATGACGTCGACCACGACGCGAGCCACGGGCACTCCTGACTGATAGGTGTAAGCACGCGAAGCCTACCCGGTGGGGCCCGCGCACAAGCCGGGGGCCGGTGTCAACAGCCCGACCCGAGCGTCATTGAGCAGGGCATGCGCGTTCACATCCCGGCCATCACTTAGTGATATGTATCAATTGGGTTCTGGGGCGGACGGCGTACCGGCCGTAGTTTGCATTTGTCGATTTCGATTTAATATTCCCCCAGAAGGAGATCTCGACGTGCGCATTCGACTCCTGGCCGCCGTCGCCGGTGCGGTCACGGCCCTGGTCGCCCCCACCGCCGCCCACGCTGACGAACCCGTCACCCCGTTCATCATCGGCGGCGGCACCGTCGCCTCGGCGCCGTGGGCCGCCGCCGTGCTGAGCAACGGCAGCTTCACCTGCTCCGGCACGATCATCTCGGCCAACTACGTGCTCACCGCACGGCACTGCGTGAGCGGCGCCATGTCGGTACGCGTCGGCAGCGTCAACCGGACCTCGGGCGGCGTCACCCGTACCGTCTCGTCGTCCGCCTCCCGGTACGACCTCGCCCTGCTCCGCCTGAGCAGCCCGGTCAACACCACCTACATGCCGCTGTCCAGCGCCTACCCGCCGGTCAACTCGACGAACTCGATCTACGGCTGGGGCATGACCTGTTACTCGGGCTGCTCGGCGTCGACGACCCTGAAGACCGCCACCGTGCGTGTCACCTCGACCAACGCGACCGATGCCTACAACGGCCGGGCGATCGCCAGCACCCGCGTCAACGGCAACGCGTGGCGTGGCGACTCGGGCGGCCCGCAGGTCTACAACGGCGCCCAGGTGGGCGTCGCGTCGACCGCGGACGGCTCGAGCCGCCAGTACTACGGCAGTGTCGCCTACAACCGCGCGTGGATCTCGACCACCGCGGGCGTCTGACGACTCAGAGGATCGGCGCGGGTGCGTACGCCGCCGCCTCCGGATGCCGGGCGACGATCTCGGCGATCCGGTCGGCGACCGCACGCACCTGCGCCGGCGCCGCGCCGACGAAGGCGGCACGGTCCGCCACCAGGGTGTCGATCTCGGCACGCGACAGCTTCAGGCGCTCGTCGGCCGCGAGGCGGTCGAAGAGGTCGTTGACCGCGGCGCCCTTCTCCCGCATGGCCAGCGCGACACCGACCGCGTGCTCCTTGATCACCTCGTGCGCGACCTCCCGGCCGACGCCCTTGCGCACCGCCGCGACCAGTACCTTCGTGGTGGCCAGGAACGGCAGGAAGCGGTCCAGCTCGCGGGCGACGACCGCGGGGTACGCCCCGAACTCGTCCAGCACCGTGAGGAACGTCTGGAACAGCCCGTCGGCGGCGAAGAACGCGTCCGGCAGCGCGACCCGGCGCACCACCGAGCAGGAGACGTCACCCTCGTTCCACTGGTCACCGGCCAGCTCGCCGACCATCGAGAGGTAACCGCGGACGATCACCGCGAGGCCGTTGACCCGCTCCGAGGACCGGGTGTTCATCTTGTGCGGCATCGCCGAGGAGCCGACCTGGCCGGGCTTGAATCCCTCGGTCACCAGCTCCTGGCCGACCATCAGGCGGATCGTGGTGGCCAGCGAGGACGGGCCGGCGACGATCTGGGCCAGCGCGGACACCACGTCGAAATCGAGCGATCGCGGGTAGACCTGGCCGACGCTGGACAGCACCCGGGCGAACCCGAGGTGCTCGGCGACCTTGGTCTCCAGAGCGGCGGCCTTGTCGAAGTCGCCGTCGAAGAGGTCGAGCTGGTCGGCGGCGGTGCCGACCGGGCCCTTGATGCCACGCAGCGGGTAACGGCCGATCAGGTCGTCCAGCCGCTCGTACGCGATCAGCAGCTCCTCCGCCGCCGAGGCGAACCGCTTGCCGAGCGTGGTGGCCTGCGCCGCGACGTTGTGCGACCGGCCGGTCATCACCAGGTCGGAGTGCTCGACGGCGAGCGCGGCCAGGCGGGTCAGCGTGGCCACCACCCGGCTCCGGATCAGTTCCAGGGACGCCCGGATCTGCAGCTGCTCGACGTTCTCCGTCAGATCGCGGGAGGTCATTCCCTTGTGAATCTGCTCGAAGCCGGCCAGCTCGCTGAACTCCTCGATGCGGGCCTTCACGTCGTGCCGGGTGATCCGCTCACGGGCGGCGATCGACTCGAGGTCGACCCGGTCGAGAACCGCCTCATACGCCTCGACGGCGCCCTCGGGCACGTCGACGCCGAGATCACGCTGAGCCTTCAGGACCGCGAGCCAGAGCTTGCGCTCCATCCGGATCTTCTCCTCCGGGGACCAGAGGGTGACGAGATCGGCGGAGGCGTACCGGGCGGCGAGCACGTTCGGGATGGTCACGCGACCGATTCTTTCACGCTCGCGGGTTCGTCCTCCGGCAGCCGGTGACGCAGGGTACGGACCTCGCGGCTGGTGAGCATGCTGGCCACCGCCACGGTCGCCACCGCGCCCGCGCCGACCAGCGCCACCTCCAGGCCGACCGCCTGCCCGACCGGACCGATCGCCACCTCACCGGCCGGCATCGCGACGAACGAGCCGACCATGTCGTACGAGTACACCCGGGCCAGCCGGTCGGGCGGCACGTGCTCCTGCATCGTGGTGTCCCACGCGACCGCGAACTGCTCCAGCATCACTCCGGCCACGAAGGTCGCGGCGAGCAGCGCCCAGAGTTTCGGGTAGGCGCCCAGCACGAACAGCGGCAACGCCATCCCGCAGCAGCTCAGCACACCGAACAGGAGCAGCCGGCGCAGCTTGAGGCGGATCGCCAGCAGCCCGCCGACGATCATCCCGACGGTCTCCCCGGCGAGCACCAGACCCCACGCCTGACGGCCGATGGTCTCGTCGGCGACGGCCGGCCCGAGCACGTACATGCCACCGCTCCATGCCGCGTTGAGCAGGCTGAACCCGGCCACCACCGCCCAGAGCCAGGTCCGCGAGCGGAATTCCGACCATCCGGTCCGCAGGTCGGCGAAAACGTTCGGCCGATCGGCCTTCACCTCGGCCTTCTTCGGTACGGCCACCCGCACCCCGGCGAAGCAGAGGGCCGAGAGGACGAACGTGGCGGCGTCGACAGCGAGCCCGACACCCGGGCTGGTGGCCGCGATCACCACCCCGCCGACCGAGGCGCCGCCCACCAGCGCGGTGTTCAGACAGAGCCGGCTGAGGGCGTTGGCCTGGAGCCGGACCTCTTCGCCGACGGTCTGCGGAAGCAGCGCCGCGCTGGCCGGCAGAGCCAGGGCACTCGCCATGCCGTTCACCATGGAGAGGGCGATGAGCAGCGGGATCGTCGCGTTGCCGGTGAGCACCAGGGCGGCGACCACGGCCTGCACGGCGCCGGCGGCCAGGCTCGACCCGACCATCAGCAGGTGGCGTGGCAGGCGGTCGGCCAGCACTCCGCCGAACAGCAGGAAGAGCACGTTGGCCAGGCTGCGGGCGCCGACGACCAGGCCCAGGTCGCCGGCCGAACCGGTCAGGTCGAGGACGGCGAAGGCCAGGGCGATGGGCGCGATCGAGTTGCCGAGAGCGTTGATCGTGCGGCCGGCGAGCAGGAACCGGAACGGCGTGTGCCGCAGTGGGGCGAGCGCGTTCACTCCTGCTCCTCTCGGAGCTGGAACATCGCCACCGTGGTGCTGGTGCGCACGGTGCCGGCGGTGCGCGGCGGCCGGGCCGCGCGGTGCAGGTCGTTGACCGCCTCGCAGATCCGGTCCCGGATCGCCAGCCAGGTCTCGGGGTCGACCCAGAAGTCGCCGTCGGCGCCCAGACCGGCGCCCTCGACGAACCGGGCCGTCCCGCTGCGCCGGATCAGCTCGTGGGCGAGCGCGGCGAACTCCGCGCGGCGCTCGGCTTGCGGGTCGGGGCCGCGGACCGGTTCGCGATCCGTGTCGTACCGGTACCGCTTCGCGAGGCCACCGCGGATCTTCTCCTCTCCGGCCACCACGATCAGCCCACCGGAGAGGAGGTTGCGCAGGTGGTAGCTGGCGTTGGCGTGGGTCAGCCCGAGCTCCCGGGCGACCTCGGCCGCGGTCAGCGAGGCCCCGGTGAGCAGAGACATGATCTGGAGGCGAACCGGATGGGCCAGGGCCCGCAACGCGGCCCTGCCCCCCTCTGCGCCACCTTCTCCCAAAGACATGTTGGGGACTCTAGGAACGCCGTCACCCGACTGTCAAACGATTGTTGGAGAGTGGCACACTGCACGAGTTCACGGCATTCTCGCTAAAGTTACCGGCGAGTAAACCGGCAGATTCGAAAGGCCTACTGATGACCGATTTCAGCCCCGAGTCGCTCGCGTCGATCGGCCCGAAGGAGTTCACTCAGCTCGTCAAGTCCACGCCGGACTCCAAGATCGCCGAAGTGATGGCGTCGGACAGCCGCACCAAGGTTCTCGACGAGGTCTTCAACCGGATGCCGACGCTCTTCCGCGCCGACCGGGCCGGCAACACCGCCACCGTGATCCACTGGATCCTCACCGGCGGCCCGGAGGGTTCGAGCGACACCTACGAGACGGTGGTCGAGAACGCCACCTGCACCGTGACCAGCTCGCCGGTCCGCGAGCCGAAACTCGCCATGACCATGGACGCGGTCACGTTCCTCAAGGTCGTCTCCGGCAGCGGGAACCCGATGATGCTGTTCATGACCGGCAAGATCAAGGCGAAGGGTGACCTCAACCTCGCCACCAGCATCCCGAAGCTCTTCGACATCCCCAAGGGCTGACCGCCGCGGCTCGCTTGCGGTTTCGGGTGCCTCGCGCGCCCGAAACCACTCATCGGTACGGGCGGCCTCAGAGCAGCCCATGGTCGCGGGCGTAGATGGCGGCCTGAGTCAGGTCGATCCGGGGCGTCGCACCTACCGCACTCCGGTCCAGGGCCGTGCCGAGCCGCCGCAGCACAGTGCTGTCGTGCTGGTCGACACCGGCCCCGGCCAGCCGGACCGCCCGGGCCAGATCCCGGGGCGGCAGATCCTTGAGCAGACAGCCCTCACCCTGACCGCGCTCCACCTGTGTCAGCGGCGGGAGGCGGAGCGGCTCGGCTGGCCGGCTTCGTGCTCAACCACCTCGGGCTGAGCGGGCTCTTCTCGATCGAGTTCCTCACCCACGCGGTCCCGCAACATCAGGACGCGGCGGCCCGGGAGGCGGTGTGCTCACCGGGCCGGGACGGCCGTACTTCCTGGTGGTGGCTCTGACCTTCCTGGCCGGCGTGGTGCTCTTCGGCATCGCGTCATGGCGCGCCGGAGTGCTGCCCCGCGCCGCCCTGGCCCTCTACGTGCCGGGCCTGGGCGCCGCGGCACTGCGCGCCGCCGTTCCCGAAGCGCTTACCTGGGCGGGCTGGTGGCCGGGGCCGCGGGCGTCCTGTGGCTCCGTAGCGCTGTTGCGGGACGCCACGCGGCCGGCCCTCGTCACAGCGTGATGCGTCCCTCGACGGCACGCAGGGCGATGTCCGTGCGGAACTGGGCGCCGTCCAGCCGGATCCCCTCGATCAGGGCGTACGCGGCCTCGCGGGCGGCCGTGAGGTCGGCGCCGGTGGCGGTGACGCTGAGGACCCGTCCACCGGCCGAGACCAGGGCGCCGCCGGCGTCACGGGCGGTGCCCGCGTGAATCACGCCGGGACGCTCGGCGCCCTCGATGACGTCACCGGTCCGCGGGACGCCGGGGTAGTTGTGACTGGCCACGACCACGGTGACGGCCGCGCCGTCCGACCAGCGCAGCGGCTCGTGGCCGGCGAGCGTACCGGTGGCGGCCGCGTGCAGCAGACCGGCCAGCGGACTCTCCAGCAGGGCGAGCACCACCTGGGTCTCCGGGTCACCGAACCGGGCGTTGAACTCGATCACCTTCGGGCCGTCCGGGGTGAGGGCGAGCCCGACGTAGAGCAGGCCGGCGAACGGGGTGCCCCGCTTGCGCATCTCGGCCAGCGTCGGCTCGACCGTCTCCCGCAGCACACGCTCCACCAGGTCGGCCGGCGCCCAGTCGAGCGGGGCGTAGGCGCCCATGCCGCCGGTGTTCGGGCCCTCGTCGCCGTCGAGCAGCCGTTTGAAGTCCTGCGCCGGCATCAGCGGCGCGACCGCGGTGCCGTCGGTCACCACGAAGAGGGAGACCTCGGGACCGGGCAGGAACTCCTCGATGACGACCTTGCCGCACGCCTCGGCGTGGATCAGGGCCTCCTCGAGGTCGTCGGTGACGACCACGCCCTTGCCCGCGGCCAGGCCGTCGTTCTTCACCACGTAAGGCGCGCCCAGCTCGTCGAGGGCCGCGGCGGCCTCGGCGACGGACGTGCAGGCGAAGGAACGGGCGGTCGGCACCCCGGCGGCGGCCATGATCTCGTTGGCGAACGCCTTCGAGCCCTCCAGCCGGGCGGCGGCCGCACTCGGGCCGAAGCAGGCGATGCCCTTGGCCCGGACCGCGTCGGCGACGCCGGCCACCAGCGGGGCCTCCGGGCCGATCACGACCAGGTCGGCGCTCAACTCGACGGCGAGCGCCGCGACCGCGGCCGGGTCGGTGGCCTTCACCTCATGCAGTTCAGCGAGCTGGGCGATGCCAGGGTTGCCCGGCGCGGCGGCCAGGAAGTCGACGGACGGGTCGTTGGACAGCCCGACGGCCAGCGCGTGCTCGCGCCCACCGGAGCCGATCAGAAGTACGCGCACGACGGCCCATGCTACCGGGGGAAGGGTCGCGTAAACTTCGGCAGTACCCGGGCTCCTCCAGGTACGACGTCGGGGCAGTGCCGTTCGGAAGGGCATCACACAAGTGCCGGTGATCGTGTTGGTCGGCGCCCAGTGGGGCGACGAGGGCAAGGGCAAAGCCACAGACCTGCTGGGTGACCGGCTCGACTACGTGGTCAAGTTCAACGGTGGCAACAACGCGGGCCACACCGTCGTCATCGACGGCGAGAAATACGCACTGCACCTCCTCCCGAGCGGGATCCTCTCCCCGGG
This sequence comes from Actinoplanes sandaracinus, assembly GCF_030009775.1. Classification (GTDB taxonomy): domain Bacteria; phylum Actinomycetota; class Actinomycetes; order Mycobacteriales; family Micromonosporaceae; genus Actinoplanes; species Actinoplanes sandaracinus. Next base: position 48,065 of record NZ_JASCTH010000022.1, read on the forward strand.
CGTCGTACCGGTGATCGGCAACGGCGTCGTCGTCGACCTCAACGTGCTCTTCCAGGAGATCGACGGTCTGGAAGCGCGTGGCATCGACACCTCCCGGCTGCGGATCAGCGCGAACGCGCACGTGATCGCCTCCTACAACCGATCGCTCGACAAGGTCAGCGAGCGGTTCCTCGGTTCCCGGCGGATCGGCACGACCGGTCGCGGCATCGGCCCGACCTACGCCGACAAGATGAACCGGGTCGGCATCCGGATCCAGGACCTGTTCGACGAGTCGATCCTGCGGCAGAAGGTCACCGCCGCACTCGCCCTGAAGAACCAGGTGCTGTCGAAGATCTACAACCGTTCCGGGGTGAAGGTCGAGGACGTCGTCCAGGAGTTGCTCTCCTACGTCGACCGGCTCCGGCCCTACGTGGCGGACACCGCCCTGGAGCTGTCCCAGGCCATCGACGGTGGCAAGGTTGTGCTCTGCGAGGCCGGCCAGGCCACCCTGCTCGACGTGGACCACGGCACCTACCCGTTCGTGACCAGCTCGAACGCGACGTCCGGCGGCGCCTGCACCGGCTCCGGCATCCCGCCGACCCGGATCGACCGGGTCGTCGCCGTGCTGAAGGCGTTCACCACCCGCGTCGGCGAGGGGCCGTTCCCCACCGAGCTGCACGACAAGTTCGGCGACTACCTGCGTGAGGTCGGTCACGAGTACGGCACCACCACCGGCCGCCCGCGCCGGATCGGCTGGCTCGACCTGGTCATCGGCCGGTATGCGCAGCGGATCAACGGGGTCACCGACTTCGCCATGACCAAGCTGGACAACTACGACGACCTCGACGAGATCCCGGTCTGCGTCGCTTACGAGGTCAACGGCGTCCGGCACGACGAGATGCCGGTCAACCAGACCGACTTCCACCACGCGCTCCCGATCTACGAGACGCTGCCCGGCTGGAAGCAGGACATCTCCGGCTGCCGCAAGTTCGAGGACCTGCCTCGCGAGGCGCAGGACTTCGTCGAGTTCGTCGAGGCCCGGATCGGCGCCCGCATCTCCATCGTCGGGGTCGGTCCCGGCCGGGAGGCCGTCATCGAGCGGCACTCGGTGCTCGGCGACGCCTGACCCATGCCACGTGACAATCTGACCGTCGTGCTTCTCAGTCTGGCCGAGGGGTCGAGCGACTCCTGCGGGTCGGGCTGCGGCGGCTGCAAGTCCGAGTGCGCCACCCCGCGCACCCCCGTGCTGGCCTGCGCCGACGCGCTGCGTGAGGCCGGCGCGGCGGTGGAGACCGTGCTGGCCGGCTCCGATCAGGAGATCGACGCGGTGCTGGCCCGTTTCGACGGGCCGGCCCGGCCGGACGGCCTGACCTGGCCCGGCCCGGACACCGGGCTACGGCTGGTGGTGGCGAGCGCGGCCGACGGCCAGCTCCGGGCCGTCATGCGCCGGCTGGTCCGACGGTACGCCCCGCCGCCCAGCAAGCGTCCCGGCGACCTGCCCGCCACCCGGACCGTGCCGGACCTGCCTCCGATCGCGATCCTGCCGCTCGACGCCGGCAACACCGAGGATCTCGCGGCCCAGCTGGGCCTGCCGCGGACCCCCGCCGGCGTCGCCGCGGCCGTGCTGAACGGCACGGTCCGGCGGCTCGACCTGCTGCGCAACGACGGCGGCTCGGTCACCCTGGACGGCGCGCTGCTCGGCGGCTCCGACGACAACGGCCGGGCGGTGCCGTGGCGCGGCCGGGTCGAGGTGGACGACGCCGTGCTCACCGACGGCGAGGAACCGGTCCTCGCCGTCGCCATCGGCAACGCGGCCGGTTATGCCGAGTTCGACGGCTTGCGGCTGCTGGCCGACGGCGACCCCACCGACGGCCGGGTCGAGGTCGCCGTCGCGGTCCCGGTCGTCGTCAAAAAGCTCTTCCAGGGCACGAGGGTACGAGTAGAGGTCCGCCGGACCCGTGGACGAGCGGTCTCGGTCCTCCCCCGTGAGGGGGATCTACAGTTCCTCGATGATGGGGTGGCGGGATCGACGAGCCGCAAGCGATCCTGGTGGACCGAGCCGGGTGCCTGGGCGGTGTACGCGGACTGACGACCCGTGCCACGCTGGACGGGTTCTCAGCCAGATATTTACGTGATACCGGAGGTCTCATCCGTGACGGAGGAGCACGCCGACCGCGTCTACGTCCCGGGGACCGAGCCCACGCCCCCGGCCCGGGACGTGGAACCGTTCTGGGCCGACGAGCCCGAGACACCGGTGCACGGCCGCGCCGTTCCACTGGCCGACCGGGTGCCGCCGATCGAGGTGCCGCAGTTCGGCATGGCGCAGGTGGAGCCGGGAGTGTTCCGGCCGGCCGGTGACCCTGACCTGCCACCGGGGGTGCACGTCCCCGCGCAGCGGGCGCCGTCGGCTGAGCGTCCCGAGAGCTGGCCGCCCCCGGACGCCACCACTGCGGCACCGGCACCGGCACCGCAGGCCGATCCGAACGGATGGCCCGGACCGGCCGCCCACACCTCGCCGGCGCCGCAGCGGCACCCGCATCCCGCAGCGGAGGCGCTCCCCCGGCCGAATGCGCATCCCACGCCGGACACGCTTCCCGGTCCGGACGCCCATGTCCGGCCGAATGCGCACCCCACGCCGGACGCGCATCCCGGGCACACCGCGGCCGACTCGCCGTGGGCGCAGCCGCTCCACCGACCGACGACTCCGGTCCAGCAGGAGACGGCTCCCATCCGGCCGGGTCAGGGCGCGGCCCAGCAGGGGCAGGCGCCGGTGGTCCCACAACCGCCGCCGCGGCCGGTCCCTGTGCAGCCGGTCTCTGTGCAACCGGTCTCTGTGCAGCCGGTCTCTGTGCAGCCGATCTCTGTACAGCCTGTCCCTGTGCAGCCGGTCCCTCCGGCGCAGCCGACGGCCGTACCCCCGCAGGCGCAGCACACGCCCCGCCCGCCGCAAGGCGCGGCCGAGACGTGGCCGCCCGCGCACGCCGCGCCCGTACCCCCGCATGCGCAGCACCCCTCGCAGCCGCCGCAGGGCGCTGCGGAGACCTGGCCGTCCGCCCACGTCGCGCCCGTGCCCTCGCCCGCCGTGCAGGCCGGGCCGGCCGACCCGGGGTGTCTGAACATCCATCAGCCGCCGCCCACCGAGGAGCAGGATCAGGCGCGGCAGTCGGGCGGCGGTGAGGCCGACCCGTTCCAGGAGCTCAACTGGATGGCGGACGCGACGCCGACGGCGGAGGAGTTCGCCCGCCGGCGGCTCGCCAAGCCGGCTCAGCAGACCGCCACCATGGGTGCCCGGGCGATCCTGCAGAAGGGCATGCTCGGCCTGGTCAAGCTATCCCCGGGGCAGCGCGAGCTGGAGTACAAACAGGACGTCGAGATGGTCCGCCGCAACTTCGGTGGGCTGCGTCAGGTCACCGTGGTCAATCCCAAGGGCGGCGCCGGCAAGACCGTGGCCGTGCTGCTGCTCGCGATGACGTTCGGGCAGAAGCGCGGGGGTTACGTGCTGGCCTGGGACAACAACGAGACCCAGGGCACGCTCGGCATGCGGGCGCAGCAGGACTTCCACGCGCGCACGGTCCGGGACATGATGCGTGACCTGCATCTCTTCCAGGGCGCGCAGGGGCGGGTCGGCGACCTGTCGCAATATGTGCGGGCCCAGGGCGAGGGCATGTTCGACGTGCTCGCGTCGGACGAGTCGGCGACGGCCGGCGAGATGCTGACCGCCACCTCGTTCGCCGAGATCCGTGACGTGGTGAGCCGGTTCTACAAGCTGATCTTCGTGGACACCGGCAACAACGTCCGCGCGGAGAACTGGCAGGCCGCCATGGACGCCACCGACCAGCTGGTGATCACGATGTCCGCCCGTAACGACTCGGCCGAGACCGCCGCGCGGGCGCTCGACCACTTGGAGCAGAGTGGCCGTCGACGGCTGGTGCGGCAGGCGGTGACCATCGTCACCATGCCGCCGACCCGCAAGGACATCGACCTGCAGTGGATCCAGCAGCACTTCGCGGCCCGGACCAGGGCCGTGCTGGTGGCGCCGTACGAGCGTCTGATCGACTCGGGTGAGCCGATCCGGTACGGCGAACTCTCCGGCCAGACGAAGGACGCCTGGTTGAAGATCGCCGCAGCAGTAGCCGACGGCCTGTAAAAGATGCGCCGGGAATCAACAAGATCGCGGGTGGTCAGGTTATGTCAGGGCGTCGGCGGCGGCCGGGTCGCTGTCGCGCAGGAACTGGGCGCAGCGTGCCGCCTCGTCGGCCTCACCGATCAACGCGGCGGCCTGCGACAGGGCGTGCAGGCAGCGCAGGAAGCCCTGGTTGGGCTCGTGCGACCAGGGCACCGGGCCGTGGCCTTTCCAGCCGTTACGGCGCAGCGCGTCCAGGCCGCGGTGGTAACCGGTGCGGGCGTAGGCATACGCGGTGACCGGCTCGTTCGCGGCCAGAGCGGCAGCGGCAAGCGGCGCCCATGCGGCGCTGTAGGAGGGGTACTTGGCGGCGACCGCCTTGAAGGCCTGCTCGGAGCCCGTGGCAGCGGCGTCGGCCAGGGCCTTGTCGGCCTCGGCGTCAGCGGGCAGTCGGGTGGCCGGCGGCTCGGGAAGGAGGTTCTGCATGCCCCCATTCAACCCGCCCGGCCGGGGTTCATTCCGCCTTGACGGCGTTTCGCCACATGAACAGCCCGAAAAGCTCAGTCCCAGGCCGAGCCGAGGCGGAACAATCTGTCGGCGTACTCGATCTGGGTCTGCCACTCGGCCGGCCAGGCGGTGATGCCGAGCGCCGCGCCCGCGAAGGCCCCCGCCAGGCAGGCGATGGAGTCGGAGTCGCCGGACGAGGCCGCACCGCGACCGAGGACGGCGACCGGTTCCTCCGGGGAGATCAGATAGACGTAGAGCGCGGTGGCCAGCGCCTCCTCGGCGATCCACCCGGCGCCGGTGCGCAGGCAGGGGTCGCCGCTGTGGTCGCCGGCGGCGAGCGCGTCGCCGACCCGGTCCAGCGCGGCGGCGCACTCCTCCCAGCCCCGCGCGATGAACTCCTCCGGCGAGGACACGGCCGGCCGCTGCCAGAGCTCGCCGAGCCAGTCACCGCGGTAGACCTTGCGCTGCTCGGCGCAGCGCTCACGCAGGGCGGCGAGCAGGCTCGCCGGCGCGAGGCCCGCACGAAGCCAGAGGACGGCGTACGCGGTGAGTTCACTCGCCGCCAGCGACGTCGGATGCCCGTGCGTGAGGGCGGCCTGGAACTGCGCCACCCCGGCCCGCTGATCGTCGGTGAGGCCCGGCACCAGGCCGACGGGCGTGACCCGCATGTTCGCCCCGCAGCCCTTCGAGTCGGGCTGAGTGGCCCGGGTCCAGGGCCGGCCGTCAGCCAGGTTTCCGATCGCCCGCAGGCAGGTCATGCCGGGAGCGCGGTCGTTCTCGGGGCTGGCCGCCCACTCCAGGAAGCGGCGCCGCAGCACGGGTTCGAGAACCGCCGGAGTGACGGCGCTCACTTCCAGCAGCGCCTCGCCGACCGCCAGCGCCATCTGGGTGTCGTCGGTGACCAGGGCGGGCTCACCGACGAGCTGCTGTGGGCCGCCGGGGCCGTAACGGGCCACGATGGTCGCGTACTCCTGGAATTCGGTCGGTTTCCCGAGTGAGTCGCCGTAGGCGAGACCGAAGAGTGAACCCGTCGCAGCACGCATGCGACAACTCTAGGGCGTGGCCGCGGAGCGGGCAGAAGTGCGGCGAGCCCCCGGGTAGGGCGTCGGCGAAGTGCGTGCTGCGCGCAAGATGGACGGCATGCCCGATCCGCTGCAACCTGTGCTCGGTGGGGACGCGCCGTTCGACGCGACCGCCGACGAGATCGAAACCCGTGCCGAACTGGACGTGCACCTGGCCAAGAACACCTTGGCCGGGCTCTGTGTCCTGGGCCTGCGCCTGGACCGTGACCCGCCGGACCTGACCGGCGTGGATGTGCGGGACACCATGTTCGCCGGTTGTCATCTGGCCGGCCCGGAGGTGGAGGCCGACCTGATCCGGCGCGGGGCGCACGTGATTCCGCCGTTCGACGGGCGGCCCTACCCGACCCATCCGGCGCTGCTCTACACCCCTGAGGACCTGTCCGCCGGGTTCGCCGGGCACGGCTTCGCCGGCATGTTCGACACGATGGTCTACCGCCATTTCGTGGCACACGGCGGCGCGGTACCGGACATCCGGGAGGCGCTCTCCCAGCGGTTGCACGACGCCGGGATCGACAACGCGCTCGGCAAGGCCCTCAACGAGTGGGCGCGTGCGCACGGGCCGGGCGGCGCGATCGGCATCATGGGCGGGCACGCCGAGCCGCGCGGGTCGGAGCCGTACCGGATGGCCGCCGAACTGGCCCGTCGCCTGGCCGACGCCGACCGCCTGATCGTGACCGGCGGCGGCCCCGGCGTGATGGAGGCGGCCAACCTGGGGGCGTACTTCGCGTCCCGCCCGGCGCCGGACCTGAAGGCGGCGATCGACCGGCTCTCGGCCGCGCCGCACTTCGGCGACCACGATCCCTACACGGCGGCGGCGCTGGACGTGCGGGCGGCGTACCCGCTGCCGGACCTCGACGTGGCCGGGCGGCTCCGGCACGGCGGCCTGGCCCTGCCCACCTGGTTGTACGGCCACGAGCCGGCGAACCTGTTCGCCGGCCAGATCGGCAAGTACTTCTCCAACGCGGTCCGGGAGGACTCGATCCTGCGGCTGGCCCGCGGCGGCATCGTCTTCGCGCCGGGCTGGGCCGGCACGGTGCAGGAGATCTTCCAGGCGGCGACGAAGACGTTCTACGCCACCGACGGGCCCTCCGGGGCGTACGTCTTCCTCGGCGTCGAGCACTGGTCGGCACTGCCGGTGGCGGACCTGCTGGGGCCGCTGCTCGCCCGTTCGCCCCACGGCGACCAGTCCGATCTGATCGTGGTCACCGACTCTCTGGACGAAGCCGTGGCGGCACTGACGACATAGTGGCGGGGCTGTCGCACACTGCTGCCATGGACCTGATGTTCTTCCTCGTCGCGGCGATCGTCGTCGTGGTCTTCGTGATGATTCTGGTGCTGGTCGTCAGCCACAACACCCGTCAGGCATACCGCCAGGGCCGGCACGGCGGTGGGCGTGGCAACGGCGGCGCCTGGGTGGCCAGCGGCTCGCACAACCACCACGGCAGTTCGTCGTCGGACGACCACTCATGGAGCGACAGCGGCTCATCGTCGAGTGACAGCGGTGGCGGCTGGGGCTGGGGTGGCGGCGACAGCGGCGGTTCGTCCTGGGGTGGTGGCGGCGACAGCGGCGGCGGTGGAGGGGGCGGCGGCGGGGACTGACGCTCCGGTCAGGCGACGTGCACCCGGCGCCAGTGCGCCACGGGCAGGTCGCTCTCCGGCACGTCGGTGATGCCGTTCTCGTCCATCGCGTTGTAGATCGCGAGGCGCGCGCCCTCGAAGAGCAGTTCGACGGCGTGCAGCACCCGGGGCCGCCAGTCGGCCGAGGTGGTCCGCTCGATGATGTTGACCGCCCGGAGCGGCCGGCCCCGGGCCCGGCGCAGCGCGGCGTGCGGGTCGGAGCGCCAGTCGAAATGCTCGTACCAGTCCAGTGGAACCGACATGTCGATCTGGTCCCAGGTGATCGCACACTCATCGAATTTACGGTGAGTGATCTCCAGCCGACTCAGTCCGAAGTCGAGGATCACCGGACCGTCAGCGAACCAACCACGCTGAGCGACATCCCACAGCAGATGGCTTGATCGCAGTCTTCTCCCGATGAGCCGCACGAACATGTGTCGATGGGTGGCGGCGAGGGCTTCGGCATCGTGATGCCATTCGGGTTTCCAGCCCTCGATTCCGAGCACGCCCACCGCCCTGCCGATCTTGATCGGTCGATGGTACCCATGTCTCTGTGTGACCCTGCAAGACAAAACGGCCGGTCCCCACCGACGGGGACCGGCCGTGGCCGTTCTAGTACTTCCTTCGCGTGTTACTTACCGAGGGAGGTACCGGTCGAGCGGAGGTGCTCGCAGGCCTCGACGACCCGCTTGGCGAGGCCGTTCTCGGCGAGCTTGCCCCAGGCGCGCGGGTCGTAGGCCTTCTTGTTGCCGACCTCACCGTCCACCTTGAGCACACCGTCGTAGTTCTTGAAGATGTGGTCGACCACCGGGCGGGTGAACGCGTACTGCGTGTCGGTGTCGATGTTCATCTTGACCACACCGAAGTCCAGGGCGCCGTGGATCTCCGACAGGAGCGAGCCGGAACCGCCGTGGAAGACCAGGTCGAGCGGCTTGTCCTTGCCGTACTTGGCGCCGATCGCGTCCTGGATCTCCTTGAGGATCTCCGGGCGCAGCTTGACGTTGCCCGGCTTGTAGACGCCGTGCACGTTGCCGAAGGTGAGGGCGGTCAGGTAGCGGCCCTTCTCACCCAGGCCCAGAGCGGCGGCGGTGGCCAGGCCGTCCTCGATGGTGGAGTAGAGCTTGTCGTCGATCGCGGCGGAGACGCCGTCCTCCTCGCCACCGACGACGCCGACCTCGATCTCCAGGATGATCTTGGCAGCCGCGGTCTTGGCCAGCAGCTCCTCGGCGATCTGGAGGTTCTCGTCCAGCGGCACGGCCGAGCCGTCCCACATGTGCGACTGGAACAGCGGCGCCTGACCCCGGGCCACACGCTCGGCCGAGATGTCGATCAGCGGGCGCACGAAGGAGTCGAGGTGGTTCTTCGGGCAGTGGTCGGTGTGCAGCGCGATGTTGATCGGGTAGTGCTTCGCGACCTCGGTGGCGAACTCGGCCAGCGCCACGGCGCCGGTGACCTTGTTCTTGATGGTCGGGCCCGAGACGTACTCGGCGCCACCCGTGGAGATCTGGATGATGCCGTCGCTGCCGGCCTCGGCGAAGCCCTGAAGGGCCGCGTTGAGGGTCTGCGAGGACGTCACGTTGATCGCCGGGTAAGCGAACGCGCCGGACTTGGCGCGATCGATCATCTCGGCGTAGACCTCGGGAGAAGCGATAGGCATCGGGTGCGCTCCTAGCTCTTTGACACACGGCAGCAGAGGGCAGGACCGCGCTGTCCTCCAGCAGGCAGTATTCCGCAGTTGCGGTGCGTAACGGAAACTGCCCCGAAATCTGCACCCCATGCCGGCCTCCGATCGGCACAAATCCGGCGCATGCTGTTTGTGCGGCATCGCGACCGGGAAGTCGCACCATGGAACGAAGGACAGCGGGGAGACGAAGGGAGCCGAGGATGACACGCCCGATGGACGAGATCGACCTGGAGACGCCCGAGGCCGACGCCGCGGAGCAGGCGACGACGGCGGTTCCCGGGCAGGACGACGCCGGCGAGAACGACGACACCCCGGAACAGGACCGGATCGTCGAGTACGACGACGACTACCGCTGAATAGGCGAAATAGGATCGCCCGCCCCGGCGGCCCCTGACACGATCGACGGGTGCTGCTCACTCTGACGACCACCCACCGGCCCGCCACCGATCTGGGCTACCTGTTGGTCAAGCACCCCGGCAAGGTGCATTCCTTCGACGTCCCCACCGGCACGGCGTACGTCCTCTACCCCGAGGCGGAGGAGGACCGCTGCACCGCGGCCCTGCTGCTGGACGTGGACCCGCAGCGGCTCCGGGCACAGAAGGACGCCTTCGAGCTGAGCCAGTACGTCAACGACCGCCCGTACGCCGCCTCCAGCCTGCTGTCCAGCGCGCTGGCGAAGGTCTTCCGCAGCGCTCTGCGCGGCGCTTCGAAGGACCGCCCCGAACTGGCCGAGGTCGCGCTCCCGCTGGAGGTGCGGGTGCCGGTTCTGCGCGGCACCGTCGACCTGGTGACCCGCCTCTTCGCGCCGCTCGGCTGGGCGGTGACCGCGACGCCGATCATGTTCGAGCCGGAGATCGGCGGTGACAGCCGCTATGTCGATCTGCTGCTCACCGGAGAGCTCCGGGTCGCCGACGCGCTCAATCACCTGTACGTGCTGCTCCCGGTCCTGGACGACGGGAAGCACTACTGGGTCGCCCCGGACGAGATCGAGAAACTGCTGCGCTCCGGTGAGGGCTGGCTCGCCGGCCACCCGGAGAAGGTGCTGATCGCCCGCCGGTACCTGGCCCACCGCCGGGCCCTGGCCACCACCGCGCTGGAGCTGCTGGAGTCCGACCAGCCGGTCACCGAGGAGGAGGCCGAGCTGCCGGTGGCCCGTCGCGCTCCGCTGGCCGAGCAGCGCCGGGACGCGGTCCTGGCGGCTCTGGCGGAGGTGCGGGCGTCCCGGGTGCTCGACCTCGGCTGCGGCGGCGGCGCCCTGCTCGCCGCGCTGCTCAAGAACCGCGACTTCACCGAGATCGTCGGCGCCGACGTGGCCACCCGCACGCTGGAGCAGGCCGCCCGCAGGCTGCGGCTGGACCGGCTGCCAGAGCGGCAGAAGGATCGGGTCCGGCTGATCCAGACCGCGCTCACCTACCGTGACGACCGGCTGCGCGGGTTCGACGCGGCGGTGCTGATGGAGGTCATCGAACACGTCGACCTGCCCCGCCTGCCCGCGCTGGAGACGGCCGTGTTCGGCCACGCGAAGCCCGGGGCCGTCATCGTGACCACGCCGAACGTCGAATACAACGTGCACTACGAGGGCCTCACCGGGATGCGTCACTCGGACCATCGCTTCGAGTGGACCCGTGCTGAGTTCGCCGCCTGGGCCGATCGGGTCGCGGCCGAGTACGGCTACACGGTCACCATCCGCGGCGTCGGCGAATCGCACCCGGAGACCGGCGCCCCCACCCAGCTCGCCCTCTTCACGATCAAGACCGAGGTGACCGCATGATCATCGACGTTCCCGAGCTGTCGCTCGTGGCCCTGGTCGGCATCTCCGGTTCCGGCAAGTCGACCTTCGCCCGGAAGCACTGGAAGCCGACCCAGGTGCTCTCCTCGGACTTCTTCCGCGGCCTCGTCGCCGACGACGAGAACGACCAGTCGGCCTCCGGTGACGCCTTCGAGGTGCTGCACTACGTGGCCGGCAAGCGGCTCGCGGCCGGCCGGCTCACCGTCGTCGACGCCACCAACCTGCAGTCACACGCCCGGGCCGGCCTGGTCAAGGTGGCCCGCGAGCACGACGTGCTGCCGGTCGCGATCGTGCTGGACGTGCCCGAGTCGCTGGCCTGGGAGCGCACGCAGGACCGCGAGGACCGCACATTCGGTCGCCAGGTCCTCACCCGGATGCACCGTGACCTGCGGCGCTCCCTGGGCCAGCTGGCCAAGGAGGGCTTCCGCAAGATCCATGTGCTGCGCGGGGTGGACGAGATCGCGGCGGCCGAGATCCGCTACGAGAAGCTGTTCAACGACCTCAAGACCGAGCACGGGCCGTTCGACATCATCGGTGACGTGCACGGGTGCCGGGCCGAGCTGGAGTCCCTGCTCACCAAGCTGGAGTGGGAGCTGATCCGCGACGAGCACGGCCGCCCGGTGGACGCCGTCCACTCCGAGGAGGGCCGCAAGGCGGTCTTCGTCGGTGACCTGGTCGACCGCGGACCGGACTCGCCGGGCGTGCTGCGCCTGGTCATGGGCATGGTGGCGGCCGGGCACGCGATCTGCGTGCCGGGCAACCACGAGCAGAAGCTGGCCCGCAAGCTGAACGGGCGCAACGTGCAGCTCACCCACGGCCTGCCGGAGACTCTGGAACAGCTCGACGCCGAAGACCCCTCCTTCGTCGCCGAGGTGCGGACCTTCATCGACGGCCTGGTCAGCCACTACGTGCTCGACGACGGCAAGCTGGTGGTGGCGCACGCCGGCCTCAAGGAGGCCTACCACGGGCGGGCCTCCGGCCGGGTGCGCAGCTTCGCGCTCTACGGCGAGACCACCGGCGAGACCGACGAGTACGGCCTGCCGGTGCGCTACCCGTGGGCCCGGGAGTACCGCGGTTCGGCCGCTGTCGTCTACGGCCACGTGCCCACTCCGGTACCGGAGTGGATCAACAACACCATCTGCCTGGACACCGGCTGCGTCTTCGGCGGAGCGCTCACCGCGCTGCGCTGGCCGTCACGCGAGCTGGTCGCGGTCCCGGCGGCGAAGGAGTACTACGCGCCGGTGCGGCCGCTGATCCCAGTCTCCACCCGGCCGGATCAGGGCTTGGACATCGCCGACGTCACCGGGCGGAAGCACATCGATTACGGGTACGGGCGAACGACCGTCCCCGCCGAGAACGCGGCCGCCGCCCTGGAGGTGATGGGCCGGTTCGCCGTCGACCCGGAATCCCTGGTCTGGCTCCCGCCCACGATGGCGCCGTGCACCAGCTCCGCCGTGGACGGCTACCTGGAACACCCGTCGTCCGCCTTCGCCGATCTGCGGACGGCCGGGGTGGACCGGGTGGTGTGCGAGGAGAAGCACATGGGGTCCCGTGCCGTGGTGCGGGTGTCCGCCTCGGGCTCCGGGGACGCGATCTGGACCCGGACCGGCCGGCCGTTCTTCGGCCCCGAGCTCGACGAGCCGCTGCTCGCCCGGGTCCGTGCCGCGGTCACCCCGCTCTTCGCCGAGCTGGAGACCGGCTGGCTGCTCATCGACGCCGAGTTGCTGCCCTGGTCGGCCAAGGCCGGCAGCCTGATCCGGGACCACTTCGCCGTCGTGGGCGCGGCCGGCCGGGCGGCTCTGCCCGCGGCTCTCTCGGTGCTGGAGAAGGCGGCCGAGCGCGGGCTCGACGTCGGTGCGCTGCGCGACCGTCTCGACCTGCGGGCGACCGAGATCGACGCCTACTCGGCGGCGTACCGGGCCTACGTGAAGCCGACGGACGGCCTGACCGGGGTCACGCTGGCCCCGTTCGCGTTCCTGGCCGGCGCCGGCGTTTCGTACGCAAAAAAGAATCATGACTGGCATCTGGCGCTGGCCGACCGGCTGGTCGCGGCAGACCCGGAGCTCTTCACGCCGACCCGGCGGATGATCGTGGACCTGGCCGACCCGGCAGCGGAGGCCGCGGCCACCGAGTGGTGGCTGACCATGACCGCGGCCGGCGGCGAGGGCATGGTGGTCAAGCCGTGGGCCGGGCTCGCCGCGACGGACGTGAAGGGCCGTCTCGTGCAGCCCGGCGTGAAATGCCGGGGCCGGGAGTACCTGCGGATCATCTACGGACCGGAGTACACGCGCCCGGAGCAGCTGGACCGGCTGCGCCAGCGCAATCTGGGCCGCAAGCGGTCGCTGGCGCTGCGGGAGCACGGGCTCGGCCTGGCGGCGCTGGACCGGCTGGCAGAGAACGCTCCGGCCTGGCGGGTGCACGAATTGGTCTTCGCGATCCTGGCGGCGGAGTCGGAACCGGTCGACCCCCGACTGTGACCAGCGGGTTACTGCTCGGAGTGCACAGGATGTGTACAGGTTGCGGCCCCCGATAGGCCGGTACCCTGGCTCCTCGTGGACATCCATGCGCTCACCGAGCAGCTAGCCCTGAACCCGTTGGACCCGAAGGACCTGTTGCAGAACTTCGGGTTGCCGGGCGTCTTGGCCATCCTCTTCGCGGAGACCGGCCTGCTGGCCGGCTTCTTCTTCCCTGGGGATTCCCTGCTGTTCCTGGCGGGCGTGGGAGCCTCCCCGGTCGCCGACTCGATCTTCGGCGACGGCGCCCGCATGTCGATCGTCGGCCTGCTGATCGGTGCCCCGCTCTGCGCCATCATCGGCGCACAGCTGGGGCACTGGCTCGGCGCCCGGTACGGCCGCCGGATGTTCGACAAGCCCGACTCGAAGCTCTTCAAGAAGGAGTACGTCGAGAAGGCCGAGTACTACTTCGAGAAGTTCGGCCCCGCCAAGGCCGTGGTGCTGGCGCGGTTCATTCCGATCGTCCGGACCTTCCTCAACCCGGTCGCCGGCACCCTGGGCATGCCGGCCCGCCAGTTCTTCATCTGGAACGTGGTCGGCGCGATCCTCTGGACCGACGGCATCCTGCTCGTCGGCTACCTGCTGGCCCAGCAGATCTACGACGCCATCGGCGAGAAGATCGACCGCTACATCCTGCCGGTGGTCGTGCTCATCGTCCTGATCTCGGTACTGCCGATCTTCATCGAGATCCTGCGGGAGCGGAAGGCCAAGAAGAGCGGCCTGCACAAGGGCCCGGAGCCGGTGGAGGCCATCGGCATGGTCGCCGCGGCCAGTGTCGCCGGCATCGCCGACGCCGCCCGTGAGGAATACCACGAGCACTTCGACCACCCGCACCACAACCAGCACCACAACGAGCACCAGGAGCCGCAGCAGCCGGCCTACCCGCAGCAGGGCTACCAGCCGACGCCGCAGGGCTACCCGGCCCAGCAGCAGCCGCTGTACCCGCCGCAGCAGCCCGGCCAGCAGCCCCCGCCGTACAACGACCAGCAGCAGTGGCCCCGCGGCTGACGTTGCCCCGACCACCCTGGGCTCCGTAAGACACGGAAAAGGCCGGTACCCGATCTCGGGGCCGGCCTTTTCCGTGGTCTAGCGGGTCCTGCGTGGTCTTGTCACACCGTGACGGCAGCGGAGCCGGCGAGCCGGTCCAGGAACTCCTCCGGGCACTCCCGCAGGTTCTCCAGCCGCCCGGCCGTCAGGGCTCGATAGGTGAGCATGGCGGCCTCCTCCAGGTTGCGGGCCCGCTTGTGAGCCAGCTCGACGGAGTCGCCCACCACCACGCACCCGTGCTGGCTGAGCACCAGGCAGTCGGTGCCGTCGGCGGCCATCGCGGCGGTCAGGGCGGCCAGCTCGGTGCTGCCCGGCAGCCGGAACGGCACGGTCGAAACCCGCCGCAGGTAGTAAGCGTGATCGGTCGTCACGATCCGGATGTGCTCGCCCAGGGCGTCCAGCAGAAGCGCTGTCTGCGGATGGAGATGCACCACCGCGTTGACGTCCGGCCGGGCCCGGTAGAGAGCGAGGTGCAGAGCCAGCTCGCTGGTCGGCTCGATCCGCGGCGGCGGGAGGGTGCCGACGATGGCCGGGGCCCCGTCGGAGATCCGCACCGGCGCGAAATCCTTCCGGCTGAGCCGCTCCAGCCAGGTTCCACTCGCGGTGATCCAGATGGCGTCCTCGTCGGGAATGCGAGCGGACAGATTGCCGCCCGATCCACACACGAGGCCCGCCTGCACCACGTCGTAACCCACGTGCGCGAGCTGGTCACGCAGGTCACCGGGGACGTAGTTCACCCGTTCCTCCTCAGGTCCGCCGGCCCGTCCGTGGGCCGGGGTCCTCGGCCTGGCGTCACGCCCCCATAGTCAGTGACGCCAGGCATTACCCAGTGGGCCTCGATCAGCGAGCCGTCGCGGCGACCCGCTGATCCGCCGAAGTCAGCGGGCCTTCTTGGTGGCCCGCTTCCGCGGCGGAGTCAACAGGTCCGCAATGGTCGCGATAGCGGACGGCACGAGCCGGTAGTAGGCCCACACACCCCGCTTCTCCCGCTCCAGCAGACCCGCCTCCGTAAGGATCCGCAGGTGGTGACTCACGGTCGGCTGCGACAGGCCCAGAGGAGCCGTCAGGTCACAGACGCACGCCTCACCGTCCGTCGCAGACTGAATGAGGCTCAACAGCCGTAGCCGAGCCGGGTCGGCGAGCGCCTTGAGCACTCCCGCCAGGCGCTCAGCGTCAGCGCGTTCAATAGGCTCACCGGCAAGCGGCGAGATCTGAGGCATGGTCATTTCCGCCAACGCAGTTCCCACGATCTCCATCCTTCCACCAACTGCATCGATTCTCCTGCATGTCAGCAGGAACGAACCGGCTGATTTTCAGGCCGTAAGGCCGACATCGATCGCCGATACGGCCGACCGGACACCTTCGCCCGGCTCCACCGTTCGTGCAACGACGACTTCGGTCTCTGCCTCCTGCAACGCTCCAGCCGCCATCTGGTCGCTACCCATCCGTGTCGAGGTCTCGATCCCCGCCCTCGGAGTGAGGCCGGCCACATTGTCAATTCGTCGTTTGTTTGGCGCACCGGTCCCCCGACGATGCCTCGACACGGAACGCGCCGAGACCAACACGCCACACTGCGCGATCACTAGTTCGCCACACACCCCACGACCCGATGAAAGCACGACACCACGCTGCGCGACGGACAATTCAGTGATGAATTTACCCAGGTCGTGCCGTGCTCTCATGACATCGAGCGTACTGGCTCTACGAAAACCGGAATCTTTCGCCCCGGCAGGGCGGAACCGAACTATTGACCCGTGACTTTGGTTACTTCTGTAAACAAGGTTTACCGAACGTGCAACCGGCCTCGACCCTTCCCCGGACCATAGACGCTGCTCAAAGCAGGTAACGCCAGTACGGTACCCGCGCTGCCTTCAGGATCACCTGGTGGCTGCGCTGTGAAGAGTCTGTGAACCGACCAAATCAGTTTGTCCGTACGGGCGAAAACACCCACCGTCCGGCCGGTCACGATCTATCCGGACAGCCGATCGAGTGACAGCCACAGAAACGGACCGTACCCGTTCGAGTGACCCACAGTCGTCGATACGGAACCGCTCACTCGTTCGGTCGTGACCAGTACTCGTGTTCCGGGCTCGCCGCCGACTTCGGCGGAGTGGGCTGATCTGAGAACTGATCGGGTTCGGACCCGCCAGTAACAAAAGATTTCGTTTGTGGGGATGCCCACTCCGGCGGCTGTGCAACCAATTGGCCGGGCGGCACAAAACCCGGCAGGGCGGCGGCCGGCTCGGCCGTTCCACCGAAGAACCCACGCGGGGCCGCCAGCAGCAGCGCCCCCACCACCAAATAGGCCACCACCTGGGCGGCGGCCACCGCGACGTTCAGCACGATCCAGCCGCTCGGGTAGGCGGCGTTCAGCGCTGCGCTCAACGTCCCCGGCTCGGCCTCTCCAGCCCGCTGAGCAGCGAGGATGGCGAGCGTTCCGCAGCCGGTCAGCACTCCGAACACGCACACCCCGAGGGCGATCCCACGAGCCAGCCGGCTGCCCTTGCGCAGCGCGATGCCGAGAACCGCGAAGAAGGCGACGAACAACACACCCAGCACCAGAGCCAAGGCGGCGACCAGCCACAGCACGGTGACGAAGTTGTCCACCGTGTCGGAGCCGGGTGCGGCGTCCCGCAGGCGGCCGACCACGCCGGGAGTGACCGCGGCCATGCCTGCCGCATAGGTCAGGCCGGCCACCGCCATGGCCCAGAGCAGGGCGACCGCCGTGCTGACGGCGACGGGCCGGCGGGCGACCGGAGGCACGGCGACAGGTGGCGGCTGAGCGGCGTACGACATCGATGCTCCTGCGGGTTCGGCTGGCAAGAACCTATCGCGTGCGTAGCCGGGAAGTGGCCGGACCGGCCCACCCCGAGGGGCGGACCGGTCCGAAAGCGATCAGGCCGGGTCGGAGGGGGACCGCTTCGGCGGGTCTCCGCCCTGGTCACTGCCGCGATCATCGTTCTCATCGCCAGCGGCGGATCCGCCAGGCGGCTGGCTTCCGGTGGACGGCTGGTCACCTGACGAGGGCACTGACGGCTGGTCACCGGCCGAGGGCGCGGACGGCGGCGAAGCCCACGGGTCGTAGCTGGGCTCCGAGGACGGCGGCGCCGACCACGGGTCCGGTCCCGGCTGGCCGCCCGGCGTGGGCGTACCGGCCTGCCCCGGGTACGGCGGCAGGCCCGGCGCCGGCTCACCCGGCCTGCCGTACTGCTGAGGGGTTCCGAAGTGGCTGGGCGAACCCGGCGCCGCGGGCGGCGGCGGGTAACCAGGCTGGGCGTAAGGCTGCTGCGGGTAGCCCGGCTGGGCGTAGGGCTGCTGCGGATAACCCGGCTGGGCGTAGAAGCCCGGCTGGGCCGGGTAGCCGGGTTGTCCCGGGTATCCGGGGTATCCGGGCTGAGCCGGGTATCCGGGCTGACCCGGGTACGGCTGGAAGGGCAGTCCCGCGTTCCACTGGGCGGGCCCGCGGAAGTACGCGTTCGACGCCGGCAGAGCGAGCAGGATGATCGCCGCCAGCAACGCGAGCACGGTCAGCACGGTGATCGCCAAGCCGACCCCCTCGTACCACCCGGGCATCGCCGACGCGACCTGCTGCTCGACCTGGCGCTGGTTGAACCCGCCCTGCCCGGTCCCGCTCATCGCGGTGCTGGACACCGAACCGCCCAGCCCGATCGCGTTGCAGCAGAGACCGAGGCCGGCGAAGACCCAGGTGACGATCCTCGACGCGTTCTTGCCCTTGTTGTTGAAGAACGCCAGGACGGAGAGGCCGACCGCGATCACCAGATAGAGGATCGCGGTGAGGACCAGCATCACCCGGATGAACGCGCCCGTGTCGGGGACCTGCGGGTCCTGCCCGAGGACGTCCTGGTAGGCCGCGGCGACGGTGCCCATCATCGTCAGCGCCAGGACGGCGCTCAGGGCCTGCAGGGCGACGACGAGATACAGCAGACTCGATGAGACGGTCACCGTCACCGGGCGACTCGGGGCCGCCGGATTCGGGACCGGATATGTCGGTGTGGTCACGGTGCCCTCCTATAGATCAATTCACGGTATCCGCCGGGGGCCATATCCCGCGACCACGCTTCACTGTCGGCGACGATGTGGCAACATCAGGCAACGATGGCCCCACACGACCGCATCACGTCGCTCGTTCGTGGGGCGACACCCCTGGACAGAGCCCCCTAGACTTCGATGCCGTGGCGTCCACCTGGAAGCAGCAGGCTCCAGGGGCACGCCGTGCCCGCACGAGTCGCCCGCCCCGCGCACACACCTCCGGGGCTGAGGCAGACCGGCTGACGGCGCCCTTCCGATCGCGCGGGCCGCGTGACCACACCGCGGCCGCCCCAGACCTGACAAGGACCGGTGAGTCCCATGCCCCACGCCGACACCCTGGACGTCGTTCACCATGACGACACCCGGACGAGATTCACCGACGTCCGGTACCAACTTCATCGCGACGGCATCCGCATCTGGTCCGCGGACGGCGAACACGCCATCACGGACGTGTTGATGACACAGGCCTACCGGCAACGGGAGGCGCTCAAGTAAAGCGACAGGGCCCCGGATCTCCGGGGCCCTTCGTTTTCTGCCGGAAGCACTGCTCAGAGAGCGCGGCGGATCGACAGACCGTCCTTGGCGTCGCTCAGGTCGGCCAGCACGGTGTCACCGTCCCTGATCTCACCGCTCAGCAGCGCCTTCGCCAGGAGGTCACCGATCGAGGACTGGATCAGCCGGCGCAGGGGCCGAGCGCCGTAGATCGGGTCGTACCCGTGCTCGCCCAGCCACTCCACCGCGGCGGGCGCCACCACGAGATCGAGGCGCCGCTCGGCGAGCCGGCCGCGGAGCCGGGACAGCTGGATGTCGACGATCGCGGTCAGATCGTTCTTGGTGAGGGCGTGGAACACCACGATGTCGTCGAGCCGGTTGAGGAACTCGGGCTTGAAGTGCGCCCGGACCGCCGCCAGCACCTCGTCGTGGCGCTCCTCGTCGCTCATCGTGAAGTCGGAGTTCGCCGACCCCAGGTTCGAGGTCAGGACCAGGATGGCGTTGCGGAAGTCGACCGTGCGTCCCTGGCCGTCGGTGAGGCGGCCGTCGTCGAGCACCTGCAGCAGCAGGTCGAAGACGTCGGGGTGGGCCTTCTCCACCTCGTCCAGCAGCACCACGCTGTACGGCCGGCGCCGCACCGCCTCGGTGAGCTGGCCACCCTCCTCGTAGCCGACGTAGCCGGGCGGGGCGCCGACGAGCCGGGCCACCGAGTGCTTCTCGCCGTACTCACTCATGTCGATGCGGACCATCGCCCGCTCGTCGTCGAAGAGGAACCCGGCCAGGGCCTTCGCCAGCTCGGTCTTGCCGACACCGGTGGGGCCGAGGAAGAGGAAGCTGCCGGTCGGACGGTCCGGGTCGGCGATCCCGGCGCGGGCCCGGCGGACCGCCCCCGCGACCGCGGCCACCGCCTCGTGCTGGCCGATCACCTTGGCCGAGAGCGACTCCTCGATGCGGAGCAGCTTGGCGGTCTCGCCCTCCATCATCCGGCCGGCCGGGATGCCGGTCCACGCGGAGACGACCTCGGCGATGTCGTCGGCGCCGACGTCCTCCTTGACCATCGGCGGCTCGGCGGTCTCCTCCTCGGACTCGGAGGCGGCCCGGATCTCCCGCTCCAGAGTGGGGATCACCTCGTAGAGCAGACGGGAGGCCTCGAGCAGCTCGCCGTCACGCTGGGCGCGCTCCTGCGCGGCCCGGGCCTCGTCGAGCTCCTTCTTCAACTCACCGACCCGGTTCAGGCCGCCGCGCTCGCGCTCCCAGCGGGCGGTGAGGGCGGTCAACTCCTCTTCCCGGTCGGCCAGGTCGGCGACCAGCCGCTCCAGGCGGGCCATCGAGGCCGGGTCGGTCTCCTTCTCCAGAGCGAGCCGCTCCACCCGCATGCGGTCGACCTGGCGCTGGAGCTGGTCGAGCTCGACCGGGCGGGAGTCGATCTCCATGCGCAGCCGGGAGGCCGCTTCGTCGATCAGGTCGATCGCCTTGTCGGGAAGGAACCGGTCGCTGATGTAGCGGTCGGACAGGCTCGCGGCCGCGACCAGCGCCGCGTCGGTGATCTGCACCCGGTGGTGAGCCTCGTAACGGCCCTTGAGACCGCGCAGGATGCCGATGGTGTCCTCGACGGTCGGCTCACCGACGACCACCGGCTGGAACCGGCGCTCGAGTGCCGGGTCCTTCTCGATGTGTTCGCGGTACTCGTCGAGCGTGGTGGCGCCGACCATGCGCAGCTCGCCGCGGGCCAGCATCGGCTTGAGCATGTTGCCGGCGTCCATCGAGCCTTCGCCCTTGCCCGCGCCGACGACCGTGTGCAGTTCGTCGAGGAAGGTGACGACCTGGCCGTTCGAGCTGCGAATCTCCTCCAGGACGCTCTTCAGGCGCTCCTCGAACTGGCCGCGGTATTGCGCGCCGGCGACCATGGCGCCGAGGTCGAGCGAGACGAGCTTCTTGTCACGCAGCGTCTCGGGCACGTCGCCGGCGACGATGCGCTGGGCCAGGCCCTCGACGATCGCGGTCTTGCCGACACCCGGCTCCCCGATCAGCACCGGGTTGTTCTTGGTGCGCCGGGAGAGCACCTGCACGACCCGGCGGATCTCGGCGTCCCGCCCGATCACCGGGTCGATCTTGCCGTCGCGGGCCAGCGCGGTCAGGTCGACGCTGTATTTCTCCAGCGCCTTGTAGGTCTGCTCGGGATCGGCCGTGGTGACCCGCCGCTCGCCCCCGCGAACCTGGGGGAACGCGCTGACCAGCGCCTCCTCGGTGGCGCCGGCGTCCTTGAGGGCGGCCGACACCGCGCCACCCACCCGGGCCAGGCCGGCGAGCAGGTGCTCGGTGGACACGTATTCGTCGCCGAGCGGTTTGGCGATCAGGTCGGCCGAGCCGATCGCGTTCACGAACTCGCGGGACAGGCTGGGCTCGACGGTGCTCGCCCCGCGTGCGGACGGCAGTTGCTCGATGGCGCGCACGGCGGCCCGGCGAATGTCGGCCGGATTGGCACCGACCGCGCGCAGCAGCGCGGTGGCGGTGGACCCGCCGATGTCGAGCAACGCCTGAAGCATGTGCCACGGCTCGACCGTGGCATGTCCGCGGCGGCCGGCATCGGCGACCGCGGAGGTGATCACTTCGCGGCTCTTGGTGGTCAAGCGTTCGGTGTTCATGAGCTCCCCTGCAGCCAACCCAACAGACTTGAGCGTAGCGCGCTCAACTTTAGCGCGCCCAGGCGAGCCGTGCGCACCATCCCGGCCGGGCCCGGGACGACCGAGCGCACACCTGTCACCGGCACGGCTGCCTCGTCCGGTTCGTGAGCACCCTCGCGCCCTGGGGTTTAACGTAGAGATCGTGCGCGTACGGGTGGAACAGACTCCGCTGCCGGGAATCGGCGTCCGCCATGACCTGGTGACCTCCTCGGGCCGGACGGTCGGGGTGGTGTCACACCGCAACGGCCGCCGCGACCTGGTGCTGTACGACGTGGACGATCCCGACTCGAGCCTGGCCTCGATCCCTCTCACCGACGACGAGGCCGAGGCCCTGGCCGACGTGCTCGGCGCCTCCCTCATGCTGGGCCAGCTCGCCGGCCTGCGACAGCAGGCGGCCGGACTGCTCACCGAGCAGATCGCGCTGCCCGCCGGTTCCCCGTTCGTGGGCCGGCATCTGGGCGACACCCGGGCACGCAGTCGCACCAGCGCCTCCATCGTGGCCGTGCTCCGCGACCGCGAGGTGATCGCCTCGCCCGGACCGGAGTTCCGTTTCGAGGCGAACGACGTGGTGGTGGCGGTCGGGACCCGGCACGGCCTGGACGGGGTCACCGCCATCCTGGCCGGCGACCACGACGGCTGACCGCCGTGCAGCACCACACGACGATCCTCCTCATCGAGGTCGGCGCGCTCCTGTTCTGTCTCGGGATGCTCGGCCGGCTGGGTCGTCGCTTCGGCCTCTCGCCGATCCCGCTCTATCTGCTGGCCGGGCTCGCCTTCGGCCAGGGCGGTCTGGTGTCGCTCTCGGCCAGCGAGGAGTTCACCGCGATCGGCGCCCAGATCGGCGTGGTCCTGCTGCTGGTGATGCTGGGCCTGGAGTACTCGGCCGACGAGCTCGTCGGCAACCTGCGCTCGGCGGCTCCGGCCGGCCTGATCGACATGCTGCTCAACGCCCTGCCCGGCGCCGCTTTCGCGTTCCTGCTCGGCTGGGGGTGGGAAGCCGCCCTGGTGCTGGCCGGCATCACCTGGGTCTCCTCCTCGGGCGTGATCGCCAAGGTACTCGGCGACCTGGGCCGGGTCGGCAACCGGGAGACCCCGGTGATCCTCTCGGTGCTGGTCATCGAGGACCTGGCGATGGCCTTCTACCTGCCGCTGATCACCGCCGTGTTGGCCGGCCTCGGCCTGGCCAACGGCCTGAGCACGCTGAGCGTCGCGGTGGTCACGGTGGTCGCGGTCCTCGTCGTGGCCATCCGGTACGGCGGAGAGATCAGCCGTTTCATGTCGGTGAAGGATCCCGAGGCCCTGTTGCTCAGCGTCTTCGGAATGACGCTGTTCATCGCCGGGGTGGCCGGCGAGCTGAAGGTCTCCGAGGCGGTGGGCGCGTTCCTGGTCGGCATCGCGCTCTCCGGGCCGGTCGCGCACCACGCCACCCAGATGCTGTCGCCGCTGCGGGACCTCTTCGCCGCGGTCTTCTTCGTCTTCTTCGGGCTCTCCACCAATCCGGCCGACATGCCGCCGGTGCTGCTTCCGGCGTTCGGCCTCGCCGTGCTGACCATGCTGACCAAGGTGCTGACCGGTTACCTGGCGGCCCGCCGGGCCGGCATCGCGCTGCCCGGCCGGATCCGGACCGGGCTGGCCCTGATGCCGCGCGGTGAGTTCTCCGTGGTCATCGCCGGGCTCGCGGTGGCGTACGGGGTGGACTCCCGGCTCGCTCCCCTGGCCACCGCCTACGTGTTGATCACCGTGGTGACCGGGCCGATGCTGGCGCGCCTGCCGGACTACCCCTGGTTCAAGGAGCTGATCCGCAAGCGGATGGCGGCTCAGCGGGAGGCTCAGAAACCGCTGCCATCCCCGGAGTGACCTGCGCCTCCCTGGGAAGAGCCCAAAGTTACTGTCCAGTATCTGAATGTGAAGCCTTGACACTTCCGCAGGCGGACTCCGCACGCTACCGTTGCGCGGCGACGACTCTGAGTATTGGGACGTTCGCCACTATGGCCAGCGGGTAACGCTTGCCGTAACGCGAACGGTTGAGTGAGGCGGCGGCGTGAGCGTGCGTGAAGCTACATTCCTCGGTTTCGGGAACCCTGTCGATCCTCGTCCTGACGAGATGCAGGCCTGGGCGTACAGCCCGAATTCGGTTCCCTTGCATTCGATGCCACGCGACTGGGATCTTCTGATCTCCGGCGACGTGCTCGGCCCTACGCTGTTCGAACTCGCCATGGACCGGCAGTGCCCGGCCAGGCGGTTCGCGCAGCACTGCATGTACATCTACGCCGCGGACGGTCTGCGGCAGAACGCGAGCGGGCAGCGCAAGCGCCGGCTCAAGAAGTTCGTCGAGCGCGCGGAAGAGGTCGGCGACGAGCCGATGCAGATCTGGGCGCACAACTGCCGGGTCCTGATGACCCGGCCCGAACTCTTCGACCATCACGACTGGATGGAGGGCGGCCTGGTGCGCTATCCGCGCCGGCTGGGCCTCTTCAACCGCCGCTGAGTACGCAGAGTATTCAGGCGGTCACTACATGCAGTAGCGGCGGCCCCTTCGCGGGGGCCGCCGCTACTATTTGTCCGGGGAGCGGCGCGGTCGCCAGACGACCAGCGCCGTCGAATGGCTCTCCTGACGGACCAGATCGCGACCCGTGTACGGGTTGCTCATCGCCTCCATCTGGGCGATCCGGGCGTACGCCGAGTCCAGTTGCTGTTCCAATTCGGCAACCCGGTGCTGAAGGTCGCCGACCAACTGCTCCAGGCCGATGATGCGCTTGATGCCGGCCAGGTTGACGCCTTCCTCCTGGCTGAGTTTCTGCACCTCACGCAGCAGCGCCACGTCCCGTTCGCTGTACCGCCGGCCACCACCGCCGGCCCGGCCGGGCTGAACCAGCCCGAGCCGGTCGTACTGCCGGAGGGTCTGTGGGTGCATCCCGGCCAGCCGGGCCGCCACCGAAATGATCAAAACCTTCGCTTCGGAGGCCTGTTCCATCGAGATGCTGATCTCTTCATACATGTGCCACCTCCCGAGAGGGTCTAACCGGCCCGGCGCAGACGGGCATCGATCCGGTCCCGCGCCGGCGGCGGGGTGAGCTTGGCGAATTTCTCCAGAGCGTCCCGGGCCTCGCCGGTCACCCCGGGCGGAATCTGCACGTCGACCGTGACGATCAGGTCACCGGCCTGACCCTCCTTGCGGACCACACCCTTGCCGCGCGCCCGCAGTTTCCGGCCCGCCGGAGTGCCCGGCGGCACCCGCAGCGTGACCGGGCCGTCCAGGGTGGGCACCTTCAGGTCGGTGCCGAGAACCGCCTCGGCGATGGTGATCGGCACGGTCAGCGTCAGATCGTCGCCGCTGCGGCCGAACAGGTCGTCGGGCCGCACCTTGACCTGCACGTACAGGTCGCCGGCCGGACCGCCGCGATCGCCCGGCTCGCCCCGGCCGCTGAGCCGGATCCGCTGGCCGTCGGCCACGCCCGCCGGGAACCGGACGTTGATCGTGCGGGTCTTGGTGACCCCGCCCGTGCCCCGGCACTCCGGGCACTTCTCGTCCACGACGCTGCCCGAACCCTGACAGTCCCGGCAGGGCTCGGAAAAGCTGAACGAACCCTGGTTGCTGGAGATCAGACCGGTGCCGTGGCACTTGGCACACGACCGCGGCGTGGTGCCCGGCTTGGCCCCGCTGCCCCGGCAGGTGTCACAGGCCCCCGGCGTCCGCAAGGTCAGCGGCAGGGTCGTCCCCCGAACCGCCTGAGCGAAGTCGAGGGTCACCTCGGTCTCCACGTCGCGCCCACGCTGCGGCCCGCGCCGTGCCGCCGGCCCGGGGGCGCCGCCCGCCTGGCCGCCGGAGAAGATCGAACTGAAGATGTCGGAGAAGCCGGTGCCACCGAACCGCCGGTCGGCGCCCGCGCCGCCGGCCGCGCCGGAGAAACCGCCGAACAGGTCCGACGGGTCGAATTGCGTACCCCCGCCGGGGCGGGCCCCGCGCCGGAACGCGCCGGAACCGAACAGCGAGCGCATCTCGTCATACTCTTTGCGCTTCTTGTCGTCGGCGAGCACGTCGTACGCCTCGGAGGCGGCCTTGAACTTCTCCTCGGCCTCCTTGTTACCGGGGTTCCGGTCGGGGTGCAGATCGCGGGCGAGCTTCCGGTACGCCTTCTTGATCTCGTCGGGGGAGGCGGACCGGTTCACGCCGAGCACGGCGTAGAAGTCCTTCTCGAGCCAGTCCTTCGAGCTCATGTCAGTCCACCTCCTCGACTTGGCGACGTCCCGCCCGCCGGAGGACCGGCGGGCGGGACGTAGTCACTGAATTCACTCCGGATCGGCGACCGCGACCAACGCCGGGCGCAGCAGCCGCTCGCCCAGTGTGTAGCCCCGGCGCATCACCTCGACACAGGTCGGCTCGGCGACGTCCGCGGACGTCTGGTGCGCGACCGCCTCGTGACGGTTCGGGTCGAAGGGATCGCCCTTCTCCCCGAAGGCCACCAGGCCCAGCTTGCCGGTCACCGCGGTGAGCTGCTCGGCCACCGAGGCGAACGGCCCGACCAGGTCACCGTGTTCGCGGGCCCGGTCGATGTCGTCCAGGACCGGAAGCAGGTCGGTGAGCACCTTGCCGGTGGTCTGCTCGGCCGCCGCGCCCCGGTCACGGTCGACCCGCTTGCGATAGTTCGCGTACTCGGCGGTCACTCGCTGGAGGTCGTGGGTCCGCTCATCGAGCTCGCTCCGCAGCGCCTCCAACTCGGCGCCGAGGCCGGGCTTGGTGTCCTCGGCCACCGGGATCTCGTCCTCCTCATCGGGCGCGCGGTGCGCGCCGGCCGGCTTCTGCGCCGACTCCTCTCCGGGGAAGTCCTCAGCCGTCGAGTCGATCTCGCCCTGGATGACTTCCCGCTCGGCCGCCGGACCGTCGTTCTCGTCGTCCTTGGCACTCACTTCTTGTCGTCCTCCACGATCTCGGCGTCGACCACGTCGTCACCACCGGCCGCCGGACCGGTCGCGCCGCCCGGGGCACCGCCCGGAGCACCGCCGGCGGCGGCCTGCGGAGCCTCGCCCTGCGAGTAGAGCAGCGAGCCGGCCTCCTGAGAGACCTGGGACAGCCGCTCGTGCGCCGACTTGATCTTCTCGATGTCGTTGCCGCCGAGCGCGCCACGCAGCTCGCCCAGGGCCTCGCTGATCTTGTTCTTGCTGTCGTCGGGCAGCTTGTCGCCGCTCTCCGCCAGGAACTTCTCGGTCTGCCACTGGAGCTGCTCGGCCAGGTTGCGGGTCTCCGCGTCCTCGCGGCGCTTCTTGTCGTCGTCCGCGTGGTCCTGGGCGTCGCGCATCATGCGCTCGATGTCGTCCTTCGGCAGCGCCGAGCCGCCGGTGATCGTCATCTTCTGCTCCTTGCCCGTGCCCAGGTCCTTCGCGGACACGTGCACGATGCCGTTCGCGTCGATGTCGAAGGAGACCTCGATCTGCGGGACGCCACGGGGCGCCGGGGCGATGCCGCTGAGCTCGAAGGTGCCGAGCTTCTTGTTGCCCGCCGCCATCTCGCGCTCGCCCTGGTAGACCTGGATCAGCACGGACGGCTGGTTGTCGTCGGCCGTGGTGTAGACCTCGGAGCGGTGCGCCGGGATGGTGGTGTTGCGCTCCACCAGCTTGTGCATGATGCCGCCCTTGGTCTCGATGCCCAGGGACAGCGGGGTCACGTCGAGGAGCAGAACGTCCTTGACCTCACCCTTGAGCACACCGGCCTGCAGCGCGGCACCGACGGCCACGACCTCGTCCGGGTTGACGCCCTTGTTCGGCTCGCGGCCGATCAGGCTGTTGACCAGCTCGGTGACGGCCGGCATCCGGGTCGAGCCGCCGACCAGAATGACGTGGTCGATGTCGGAGAGCTTGACGTCGGCGTCCCGGATCGCGGACTCGAACGGGCCCTTGCAGCGGTCCAGCAGGTCCTGCGTCATGCGCTGGAACTCGGCGCGGGAGAGCGACGTGTCCAGGTGCAGCGGGCCGTTGGCGCCGGCGGTGATGTAGGGCAGGTTGATGCTGGTGGTGGTCGCCGCGGACAGCTCGATCTTGGCCTTCTCGGCCGCCTCACGCAGACGCTGCAGGGCCATCTTGTCCTGGGAGAGGTCGATGCCGTGCTCGCCGCGGAAGGTCTTGACCAGGTGGTCGATGATCCGCTGGTCCCAGTCGTCGCCGCCCAGGTGGTTGTCACCGGAGGTCGACTTCACCTCGATGACGCCGTCGCCCAGCTCGAGCAGGGAGACGTCGAAGGTGCCGCCACCGAGGTCGAAGACCAGGACGGTCTGCTCCTTGGTGCCCTTGTCCAGCCCGTACGCCAGGGCCGCGGCGGTGGGCTCGTTCACGATCCGCAGGACGTTGAGGCCCGCGATCTCGCCCGCCTCCTTGGTGGCGGTGCGCTGCGCGTCGTTGAAGTACGCCGGGACGGTGATGACCGCGTCGGTGATCTGCTCGCCCAGGTACGCCTCGGCGTCGCGCTTGAGTTTCATCAGCACCCGCGCGGAGATCTCCTGCGGGGTGTACTGCTTTCCGTCGATGTCCATCGACCAGTTGGTGCCGATCTCCCGCTTCACGGAGCGAATGGTCCGGTCGGGGTTCGTCACCGCCTGACGCTTGGCGACCTCACCGACGAGCACCTCACCGTTACGGGCGAAGGCGACGATCGACGGAGTCGTCCGGGAGCCCTCCGCGTTGGCGATGACGGTGGGCTCGCCTCCTTCCAGAACGCTGACGCAGGAGTTCGTGGTGCCGAGGTCGATGCCGACCGCACGTGCCATGGGTGTTCCTCGCTTTTCACAGCTAGGTTTCGCGTACGAAGGTTGAGTGGAACCGACTCAATGATGCCACGGCTCCGCACATCGTCAAATCGAAGTTGAGCCCCGGAGGCGCAAGTCGGCGCCTACGAGGGCCTCCGACACATACCTGTCAGGTCACGGCATACCGGTACCCGTTGTCCTGGATGCATAGATCGTGCACGCTTTACCCGTGACGACGCACGGAGACGCGGTCGGTCCGTCGGCCCTTTCCGCCGTCCCCGCCCCATCGGATGAGAAGAACCAGGTCAGCGGGGCCGCAGGCGGCCCAACAGAGCGTACGGGGGCGAGCCAGATCCGTCCGGAAAACCACGGAAACCGTCCGGAACCGGTCGAAGCTCCCCCCGCAGTGCGACGCCTGACGACGGCACTGACCCGGCTACGGGCAGCGCTCGGCGCGGTCTCGTACCCCCTGGTCCTACCTTCCGCGGACGAGGCCCGGCGGGTCGGCTCGGCCCTGACGGCGCAGCTCGACGACTACCTGCTCCCACGCCTGGCCCGGCTCGACGCGCCCCTGCTGGTGGTCGTCGGCGGCTCCACCGGCGCTGGCAAGTCGACCCTGGTCAACAGCCTGGTCCAGGCCCCGGTGAGCACCGCCGGCGTGCTCCGGCCGACCACCAGGTCCCCGGTCCTGGTGACCCACCCCGACGACGTGCCGTGGTTCGGCCGGGGTGGCCTGCTGCCCGGGCTCACCCGCACCGGGGAGTCGAGTGACGCTCCCCACGCCCTGCAGGTGGTGGCCACGCCCAGCATCGGTCCCGGGCTGGCCCTGCTGGACGCCCCGGACGTCGACTCGGTGGTCGACCAGAACCGCAGACTCGCCTCCCAGCTCCTGGCCGCGGCGGACCTCTGGCTGTTCGTCACCACCGCCGCGCGGTACGCCGACGCCGTCCCCTGGGAACTGCTCACCACCGCCCGGCTGCGTGGCACCGTGATCGCCCTGGTGCTGGACCGGGTGCCGCTCGACGCCGCCGCCGAGATCGCCGCCCACCTGGGCGAGATGCTCACCGCCAACGAGCTGGGCTCGGCGCCGCTGTTCGTGCTGCCGGAAACCGACCTGGACCAGCGCGGCCTGCTTCCCGACTCGGCGATCGGGCCGATGCGGATCTGGTTCGCCCAGCTCGCCGGTGACGCCAACGCCCGCGGCACGGTGGTCCGGCAGACCCTCGACGGCGCGCTCAGCGCCCTCGCCCCCGCCCTCAACGGGCTGGCCGAGGCCGCCGAGGACCAGCTCCGGACGGCACGCGCCCTGGACGAGCGGGTCGAAGCCGCCTACCGCGGCGCGCAGCGCACCACCGAGGAGGGCCTGCGCGACGGCCGGCTGCTCCGCGGGGAGGTGCTGGCCCGCTGGCAGGAATATGTGGGCACCGGCGACCTCGTGCGCAATCTCGAGTCCCGGGTCGGTCACCTGCGCGACCGGCTCGTCGCGGCCCTCACCGGGCGGACCACCTCCGGGCAGAGCCTGCGGGTGGCGCTGGAGTCCCAGTTGGTCACCCTGCTGCGCGGGGTCGCGGCCGACGCGGCCGAGCAGGCCTACGCCGCCTGGCAGGCCCACCCCGCCGGGGCCGCCCTGCTGGAACCCGGCCTGCAACGCGCCTCCGCCGATCTGCCGGAGCGCGCCGACCGCCTGGTCCGTGACTGGCAGCAGTTCGTCCTCGATCTGGTCCGCACCGAGGCGTCGGACAAGCGCGCGGTGGCTCGCGGCGCCGCCTACGCGGTGAACGGGGCCGGCCTCGCTGTCATGATCGCGGTATTCACCACGACCGCGTTCATCCCCACCGGCCTGGAGGTCGCCGCCGGCGCCGGCAGCGCGGTCGCCGCACAGAAGGTGCTCGAAGCCATCTTCGGCGACCAGGCCATCCGCACCCTCGCCGCCCGCGCCCGCACCGAACTGATGGAACGGGTCGAGAAACTGCTCGCCACCGAGGCCGCCCGGTACACCGAACGCACCTCGGCGGTACGCACCGAGACGACGCATGGCACGCTGCTGCGCCAGGCCGCCGCCGAGGTGGAGAACGCCAGGAAGGAACTCGCTTTGACCGGGTCCGGGTCATGAACTTGGTGCAGAACGTGCGGAACGACGAGGTCGACGCGGACGCCCTGACACGCCGGCTGGAGGCGCTGTCCCGGTTCCTGCGGATCGTCGATCCCTACCTGCCGGACGGTGAGCTGGTCGCCGCCCACACCGTGGTGGAACGAGCCAGCGGCCGTCTGACCCTCTCGCTCGACCACACCGTGGTGGCGCTCGCCGGCAGCACCGGCAGCGGCAAGTCCAGCCTGTTCAACGCGCTGGCCCGGTTCAAGCTGTCGCCCGTCGGGGTGCGCCGCCCGACCACCGGCACCGCGCACGCCGTGGTCTGGGGGCCGCTGGAGCCGGCGAACCGGCTGCTCGACTGGGTCGGCGTGCTGCCCCGGCAGCGGTTCGTCCGGGAGAGCGCGCTGGACGGCGACGACGAGGCCGCCCTGCGCGGGCTGGTCCTGCTCGACCTGCCCGACTTCGACTCGATCGAGCGCGCCCATCAGCTCGAGGTGGACCGGCTGCTCGGCCTGGTCGACCAGATCGTCTGGGTGGTCGACCCGCAGAAGTACGGCGACCGGGTCCTGCACCAGGCCTATCTCTCCCAGTTCAGCTCGCACGCGGGCGTCACGATCGTGGTGCTCAACCAGGCCGACCGGCTCAGCCCCGGCGACACCGAAGTAGTGCTGGCCGACCTGGCCAGGCTCCTGGAGGAGGACGGCCTCACCGGGACACCGGTGATCGCCACCTCGGCCAAGCAGCCGGGCATGCTGAGCGAACTGCGGTCGGCGCTGGAGAACACGGTGGCGAACCGGCAGGCCGCCCTGCGCCGGCTCGCCGCCGACCTGGACGCGGTCGGCGAGGAGCTCGGCGCCATGATCGGGCCGCCGGCCGCCGAGGACGAGGTCGACCGGGCGACCGTGCGGCAACTGTGCGACGCGCTCGCGGCCTCGGCCGGGGTGCCCGGCGTGGCCGACTCCACCGCCGGGGCGTACCGGCACCGGGCCGCGGCGGCGACCGGCTGGCCGCTCGTGCGGGGGCTGCGGAGGCTGCGGCCCGACCCGCTGCGCCGGCTGCACCTGGCGGAGCCGGTCAAGACCGATTCGGTGTCCACGGACGTCGTGCCCCGTACCTCCGTGCCGGAGGCCGACGCCGCGCAGAAGTCGGCGGTGGGCCTCTCGGTCCGGGCGGTCGCGGCACGCGCCGCCGCCCCGCTCCCGGAGGTCTGGGCACCGGCGCTGAACAGCGCCGCCCGGTCTCGGACGGCCGACCTGCCGGACGCGCTCGACCGGGCCGTCGCGCAGACCGACCTGGGCCTGGAGAAGCCGCCGGTCTGGTGGCGGGCGGTCGGTGTCGTGCAGTGGGTGCTGCTGGCCACCGCGGCCGCCGGGCTCGGCTGGCTGATCGTCGGCTACGCGCTGGCCGCTCTCGGCCTGCCCGAGATCGACGGGCCCGCGGTGGGCGCCGTTCCGCTGCCGACGCTGCTCCTGCTCATCGGTCTGCTCGGGGGGATCCTGCTGTGGCTGGTGCTGCGGCCGATCATCGAGGCCGGCGCGCGCCGGGCCGGCCGGCGAGCCGAGCAGCGGCTCCGTACGGCGATCACCGAGGTCGGGCGCGGGCACGTGGTCGCGCCGGTGCGTGAGGTGCTCAATGCGTACGCCCAGGCGAGGGAAGCGCTCAGCGTCGTGCGCTCGGAGTAGTTCCGGTGGGGGCCGCGGGCGTAGGCTCGCGGCATGCCCGCACCCCGGACCGTGTACGACGCCGTGCTGCACGCGGCCCGTGACGTCACGAAACTGGGCTGCGCGCTCGATGCCGAGATGCTCGGCACCGCGCTGCTCGGCAGTGTCTATTCGGTGGCCACCGACGACCGGGCCGAGGCGGTGCGCGACTTCGTGGGCCGGTTCCTGACCGCGACCACCCGCCCCGCCACCGCGGCCACCGCCACCATCCGCGAGGTCTTCGCCGCTCTGGTGCCCGACGCCGACGGCGCGGCCCGGGTGGGCCACGACAAGCAGGCGCCGTCCTGGGGCGCCCAGCTCGGCCGGGTCCGGCCGACCGGCTGTTGGGCGTACGGCGACGTGTACGGCGACCAGACGTCCTACCTGGTCACGTTCGCCTATGAGGACAGCTCCGGCGGCGGTCCGGACCACGCCGTGGTGGCCCTCGTCGACCACAACATCGGCATCACCAAGGATGTCTTCGTCGCCACCGACGCCGGGACCCTGCTCGCCCAGGTGCGGGAGATCTGCGCCGCCGACGAGCTGACCTGGTTCCGCAGCGAGGACCCGGGCCGCCTGCGCGACGAGGTGGCCCGGCACCTGCAGGTCACCGACGAGCTCGGCGAGTTGCCGGCGGACGGTTCCCTCGCCACCGACCGGGCGCTGGCGTCGGCCCGGCTCGCCCTGCTTCCGTCGGTGACCACGCCGCCGCTCACCGAGCCGATCGGGTCGAACGACAACGACCTGATCCGCGACTTCCTGGCCTCTCCCGAGGCGGCCCGCTTCGACCTGCCCACCGGCACGGCCGCCACGCCCGAGGCCGCGTCGATGGACTTCTGTGTGAGCCTGCTCCTCGACCACGCGGCGAGCCTGCCGGGGAGTGAGCCGCTGCGCTGGAGTCCCGCCGTGGCCGGCCTGTTCCTGCTCGACTGGGTGCATCGCCGGGCCGTCCTCGATCTGGACGACGCGGCCATGCTGCCACGGGTGGTGCGGGCCTGGTCGGCCTATGCGACCGTGCACCGCGGGCTGCCGGAGGCCGCCGTCCGGGAGACCGAGACCGCGGTGGAGGAGCTGATTCCGGAGTTCGCCCGGCTCTACACGAGCGGGGAGCGGCGCAGTCCGGCGACGGCGGCGGTGGCGCAGCTCATCGCCGAGGGCGTCGACCCCAGCGACACGGCGGCGATCGACGCCTGGCTGGAAGCCAACCGTGACGACTGACCGTCCCAGGGTCAGCGGCGGTTGATGTAACGGTCGTCGGCCCGGTGGCCGGCGTGGTGACGGCCCACCCGGGAACTGCGGTCGCGCGCGGCGCCGCCCTCGTCGGGGTGATTGGTGTGCTCCGCCCGGTGTGAACCGCGATAGGGGCGGTTCGCGAGCCGGGTCTCGTCGGAGTTGGAGTCGGTGAGCAGGCGCCGGACGGCGTTGAGGTTGCCGCCCGCGTAACTCTGCTCCAGGATGCGGGACGGGCGGATGTTGTAAGGGCGATCGGTCACCGCTGACCTCCGGCTGGATCGGGACCGGTCCGGGGACCGGCTGTCTGGGACGCTGGGACGGGCATGGCGCCGGGGCGGGTCACCGGCCGGGCGCGGCGCCGTGGCGGCGCGGTCCGGATGCCGCCGGCCGGGTCGCTCGGGCGGGGCGGCGGCGTTCTCACAGGTGCGTTTGCGTCGGTGGTCGGGCGGTACGGGATCACCCGGCCTATTCCGCTTATCCGAATTGTCGCGCTTATTGAGATCATCCGATCGGGAATCGCGCCGATCGGGATCATGAGAATCCGGGCCGCGCCGGCCCGCGTCATCCGGCTCATCGGGTGGAGAGTCGTGGTTTGGCCGATCATTTCCAGACCGGCTGGGTTCCCCGGGAACCGCCGGCAGGCCGGGAACGGCCGGAAAGTCACTCGGCAGCACCGGGTTCGGGATCCTGCCCTCCTCCGGGACGGCCGGCAGACCCGGCACGACGGGAAAGCGGCTCGGCTTCGGCCGGGCGGGCTTGACTCGGGGCACGGACTGCGGCTTCGAGCGCGGCGCGGCGGAACGCGAAGCCCCGGAACGCGGCGGCTCCCCCCGGTCCCGGGGCGGATCGGCCGGGCGGACTCCCCGGGGGAAGCCGGGCCTGGTACGCGTGCGAGACCCGTACCCCTGATCAGAAGCGGACGGTGAGGGCGGGGAAACCGGTGCCGCCCGGCTCGGTGTCGGCAGCACCGGCCCGGCAGCGGGGGGAGGGAGGAACGGCACTTCCATCGCCCCGGACCGGTCGTCTCCGGTGATCTGGCCGGACCCGGTGCTGAGGACGGCGAGGGTCGGCACCGAGGCCAGCCCGACGAGCAGGGCGACGGTCAGCACATAGCGCCGAGTCGGGCCGGAGAAGCCCAGGTCCTCGCGGTACACCCCGTTCAGGCGCTTGCGCAGCACCTTGGGCGGTGGCGCGAAGTCGTCGGGCAGGTGCGGCACGCGAGAGTCCCCCCACAAGAAAAGATCAACTTGCATCAGTCCCGGTCATTGGGGATGAACGACGCATGTCGCATTCGGCAGCGGTCACGCAAGGGCCATACGTACAAAGTGACCGAACAAAAGTTGCTAATAGGACAAATGCCCTCGACGATATGCAGCAAGAAATCTGGATTCGTGATCCACGCGGGCTGTAATGAGGGTCACTCTCTCTGTCAGGATGGGGGCGATGGCACCGCCGCTGTCGTCTCGCCACCAAGCGGGGCCACGACGGTCCGTCCCGGCAGGCGCCGGAGCATGCCGCGCGGCAACCCCCACCCGGGCCAGGCGCGGCTCCCAGAGGACAGCCGCGTGGCCGGGAGACACCCGCCGCGGGCGCAACGAGGAAACAGGAGACACGGATGGCGAAAGGCGAGAGCGTGCCCGGGTCGGACATCCCGGCCGGCGGCTTCGTCCAACTGCTGACCCCCGACGGAGAACGCATCGACAGCGTCACCACCGCTGACGGGGCGACGTACTCTGTCGACTTCACCGACGAGGAATACCGCGGTCTCTACCGGGATCTGGTCACCGTCCGCCGTCTCGACACCGAGGCGACCGCCCTGCAGCGGCAGGGTGAGCTGGGCATCTGGGCGAGCCTGCTCGGGCAGGAAGCGGCTCAGGTCGGCTCCGGCCGGGCGCTGCGGTCACAGGACATGGCCTTCCCGACCTACCGGGAGCACGGCGTCCTCTACTGCCGCGGGATCGACCCGATCATGCCGTTCGGCCTGTTCCGCGGCGTCGACCAGGGCGGCTGGGACCCGAACGAGTTCAAGTTCAACACCTACACGATCGTGATCGGCTCGCAGACGCTGCACGCGACCGGCTACGCCATGGGCGTCACCATGGACGGCAAGACCGGCTCCCCCGACGGCGAGGCCGTGATCGCCTACTTCGGCGACGGCGCGACCAGCCAGGGCGAGGTCAACGAGTCGTTCGTGTGGTCGGGTGTCTTCAACGCCCCGATCGTCTTCTTCTGCCAGAACAACCAGTACGCGATCTCCG
The DNA here is from genome assembly GCF_030009775.1 of Actinoplanes sandaracinus. GTDB lineage: Bacteria > Actinomycetota > Actinomycetes > Mycobacteriales > Micromonosporaceae > Actinoplanes > Actinoplanes sandaracinus. Next base: position 83,652 of record NZ_JASCTH010000022.1, read on the forward strand.
AGCCCCTGGAGCGGCAGACCCGCGTCCCGCTCTACCAGCGCGCCGGTGGCTACGGCTTCCCCGGCATCCGGGTGGACGGCAACGACGTGCTGGCGACATACGCGGTGACCCGGGCCGCGCTGGACAACGCGCGCAACGGTCAGGGCCCGACGCTGATCGAGGCGTACACGTACCGGATGGGCGCGCACACCAGCTCCGACGACCCCACCCGCTACCGCAACGCCGGTGAGGTCGAGGCGTGGAAGGCCAAGGACCCGATCAGCCGCCTCAAGGCGTTCCTCACCAAGCAGAAGGTCGCCAAGAAGGACTTCTTCACCGAGGTCGACGAAGACGCCAACAAGCAGGCCCTCGCCCTGCGTGAACGGGTGCTGGCGATGCCTGATCCACAACCGGTGACACTCTTCGACAACGTCTATCCGAACGGGTCGCCCGAGATCGACGCGCAGCGCAAGGCGTTCATCGAGTACCAGGCCTCCTTCGAGGGGAGTGGGCACTGATGTCCGAGATCATCACCCTGGGCAAGGCCCTCAACCACGGCCTGCGCCGCGCCATGGAGAACGACCCCAAGGTCGTCATCATGGGCGAGGACGTCGGCAAGCTCGGCGGCGTCTTCCGGATCACCGACGCACTGCAGAAGGACTTCGGCGAGAACCGGGTCATCGACACCCCGCTGGCCGAGGCCGGCATCGTCGGCACCGCGGTCGGCCTGGCCATCCGCGGGTTCCGGCCGGTCTGCGAGATCCAGTTCGACGGGTTCGTGTTCCCCGCGTACAACCAGATCGTCGCCCAGGTGGCGAAGATGCACTACCGCTCCAAGGGCAAGGTCCGGCTGCCGATCGTCATCCGGATCCCCTACGGCGGCGGCATCGGCGCGGTCGAGCACCACTCCGAGTCCCCGGAGGCGTACTTCGCGCACACTCCCGGTCTCAAGGTCGTGACCTGCTCGAACCCGGCGGACGCGTTCAGCATGATCCAGCAGGCGATCGCCTCGGACGACCCGGTGGTCTTCTTCGAGCCGAAGCGGCGTTACTGGGAGAAGGGGGAGGTCGATCTCAGCGCGCCGCTGAGCGGCGCTTTCCCGCTGCACGCGGCACGGGTGGCCCGGCCGGGGTCGGACGCCACACTGCTGGCCTACGGCCCGATGGTGCGGGTGGCGCTCGACGCCGCCACGGCCGCCGCCGAGGACGGCCGCGAACTCGAGGTCATCGACCTGCGCACGCTCTCCCCCGTCGACTACCCGGTGATCTTCGAGTCGGTCCGGCGGACCGGTCGCGCGGTCGTCGTCCACGAGGCCCCGGGCAACCTGGGCATGGGCTCCGAACTGGCCGCCCGGATCACCGAGGAGTGCTTCTACTCGCTGGAGGCGCCGGTGCTGCGGGTGACCGGCTACGACATCCCGTACCCGGCGGCCCGCGTGGAGGAGGAGTACCTCCCCGATCTCGACCGGGTGCTGGACACCGTCGACCGTTCGTTCGGCTGGTGACCCCGATGTCCCGGATCAAGGAATTCAACCTGCCCGACCTCGGCGAAGGACTCACCGAGGGCGAGATCCTGGCCTGGCTGGTCAAGGTCGGCGACACGATCGAGCTGAACCAGCCGATCGTCGAGGTGGAGACCGCGAAGGCGGCCGTCGAGATCCCCGCGAAGTGGGGCGGCGTCGTCACCCGGATCTTCCACGAGGCCGGCACGGTGGTCGAGGTCGGCATGCCGATCATCGCGATCGACACCGACCCCTCCGCGGGCCCGGCCGGCCCTTCCGACACCCCCGGCGACGGCACGTCCGCCGACCCCGAGGCCGGCCTCATCGGCGGCCCGGCCCCCGGCGGGCGCACGGCGATCCTCGTCGGTTACGGCCCGAAGACCACCACCGCCAAACGACGGGCACGCATCGGTACGCCGTCCGCGTCCCCGACCGCGGCCACGCCGACCCCGCCTCCGGCGGCTGCCGCCGGAAGCCCGGCCGCACCCGTGGCAGTGGTCCCGGCGCCCGTGGCCCAGCCCGTCGCGCCGCCGGCCCCGGTCTCCCCGGAGCCGGTCCTCGCCTCTCCGGAGCCCGCTCTCCTCTCCCCGGCGCCCGCCGGGCGGACGGGCCCGGTCCTGGCCAAGCCCCCGGTTCGGAAACTGGCCCGGGACCTCGGCGTCGACCTCGCGGCGATCACCGGGACCGGCCCGATGGGGTCGGTGACGCGTGAGGACGTACAACGGGCTGCCGAAGGTCTTGCCGCCGAAGGCACCGCACAGACCGTGACCGTTGAGCGGACCCCGGCCACCACGGTCCTCGACGGGTCCCGCGAGCAGCGCATCCCGGTCAAGGGGGTGCGGAAGCTGACAGCCGAGAACATGGTCGCGTCGGCGTTCACCGCGCCGCACGTCACCGAGTTCCTGACGGTGGACGTGACCCGGTCGATGAAGGTCCTGGAGAAGCTGAAGGCCCGGCCCGAGTTCGCCGAGACGCGGATCTCGCCGTTGCTGCTGGTGGCGAAGGCGGTGCTGCTCGCGGTCAAGCGGAACCCGATGGTCAACTCCACCTGGTCCGGGTCGACCGGCGAGATCGTGGTCAAGGACTACGTGAACCTCGGCATCGCCGCCGCCACCCAGCGTGGGCTGATCGTCCCGAACGTCAAGGACGCCGGCCGCCTCACTCTGCGGGAACTGGCCGAGGCGCTGAACACACTGGTGCTGACGGCAAAGTCCGGGAAGACCCCGCCGTCGGACATGACCGGCGGCACGCTCTCGATCACGAACGTGGGCGTGTTCGGCATCGACACCGGCACGCCAATCCTGCCTCCCGGCGAGTCGGCGATCCTGGCGTTCGGAGCGATCCGGCCGACGCCGTGGGTGCACAAGGGCAAGATCAAGGTGCGCCAGGTCACGACTCTGGGGCTCTCCTTCGATCACCGGATCATCGACGGCGAGCTGGGCTCGCGGTTCCTGCGTGATGTGGGCACCTTCCTTGAGGACCCGGAGGCGGCGATGCTCAGCTGGACCTAAGGTCGTTCGGCCCCGCTCGGTGACGGACTTTCGATCCTTAGGTAGATGACCCAGCTCACCCTCTAATTCCTTGGCAGTGTCCCGTTGTCGGCGGATACTTGAGCAGACAACGGGACGCGCGCCGAGGGAGTCCGCCACAAGCGGTCCGGCGACGCTCGTCATAGCGATACCGGTCACCGCCGGGGAAGTGAGCACTGCCATGAACTTGATCGACCGCATTCGTCACCAGCGGATGATCAGTCGTCAGAACCGGGCCATCGAGCGCGCCATCGCGGCGGCGCCCACCCAGGCCATGCGCGACGAGATCGCCGTCATCACCCAGCGGCGCTGGACCAACTGAGGTCCGCGACCCGCATTCAGGGTCGCCACAACGACGTAAAGCCCGCCCGATCATTCGGGCGGGCTTTTTCGTGCCACAACTTTTTCGTGCCGAGACCCGGACGTCCCGTGTCGCCGCACGCCCTCTCCGCGTGTCACGGCGCGCCCGTCCTCGTGTCGCACCCCACCCTCTGCGTGTCGCAAGCCACCTCTTCGTGTCGCCACCCGCGCTGTGCGTGCTGTAAGCCACCTCTTCGTGTCATGACCCACTCTCGAAGATCGGCAGGAAGCCCCCGTGGGACGTACACCGGGATTCCTCCCGCCGCGCCCGCCCGGTACCGTGGGCACGGTCCCCAACCCGGCACGGCCGGTCGGCGCGGGTGACCGGGGCAGAGACGGCGACAGGCGTCCCGGCCCCAGCACGGCCAGGCCGGAAAGCTGGCACGGCCCTCAGGCGGAAGAACGCCGACGGGGCCGCGTCCGTGCAAAGCTGGCACGGTCGCATCGATGAGGAGGCGCGTATGACGTCCGAGGGGCAGCACGCCGGTCAGCCGGCCGAGGCCACGTCGGGCGGACCCACGTCGGGCGGGTTCCCGCACGACCCCGACGCACAGCGGATCGCGGGCCGGGCATCGGCCCAGTCCCCCGCAGAGGGCTTCCCCAACTCGTACGGTCCACCCCCGGCCGCCACTCCTGGCGGGGGCTCACCGTTCGTCGTGCCCGCCGTCTCCACTTTCGGCGCGGGCTCCAACCCCGCCGGCACGCCGTACGGCTCGGCTCGTGCGCCACAGACCGAAGGCGACCTTCCGCAGCGTGGCAACGCCTCGCCGTATGGTTCGGTCGCACCCGAGACCGCCGGCACGGCATCGCCCTACGGCCCGGTCTCCTCGCCGGAGTATGGCCAGCCCGGCACCCCACCACCGCCCTACGGCTCCGTCCAGCCCTCCGGCGCCGCGTCCGTGCCGGCACCCGGCCCGTTCGACGCCGCGCCCGCGCAGCCGGCCTGGGCCCCGCCCGGCTTCCCGGCCGAACCAACCGCTCCGGCCACCTCCGACCCGGCCGCGCCGTCGCCGTTCGGACCGGCCGGATTCCCGCCGCCACCCAGCCGCCAGGCCGCCTCGGCCGCGGCGCCACCGCCGGCTCCCGCCGCCCCGGACAACCCGGTGAGCGCGAACCTCAGCCCGAGCGGCCTGCCGACCCGTACCCCCGGCGCCACCGCACCCGAGGACGGTGGCCTCGGCCGCTCGTTCTCCGCCTTCGGCGACCAGCCGGTCCGGGTTCCCGGCGCCAGCCTCTCCGACCTGCCCGACAGCTCTGCCCCGGGCGCGTTCAACGCCGCTCCGGGCGGGTTCTCCGGCGGCTCCGGCACGTCCTCGGCCGCCCCGGGTGGGTTCTCCGGCCAGGGCACGTCCTCGGCCGCCTTCTCCGCCGGCCCGGCGCAGAACAGCTGGATGCGGGAGAACGCCCGCACCACCGATTCTCCCGCCGACCAGGGCCCTCCGCCCGCGGCCAGCAACACCTTCCCGTCCCGTCGGGGCGAGGGCGGCGGCTTCCCGCTGCGCGCCCCGGCCGGCCCGGCCGCCGACAGTTCGTCGGGCGCCCAGCCCGGACCCGGCCTGCCGGTCCGCGGCCAGCAGCCGTTCGGCGCGGGATCGTTCCCGCCCGCGGCGAAGGCCTCCGACGAGCCGTCCACGCCCTCCGGCTATCCGCAGCGCGTGCCCGGTGCGGCGCTGTCCTCCGGTGGCGCGCTGCCGCCGTCCACGCCGGCCCCGGGCGACACGCCGGGCCTCGGTGGTCCCGACTCGCGTGACTCGTTCGGCGGTCTCGACTCGCCCGGCACGCACGGTGCTCCCGACGCGCGTGACCCGCTTGGCGGTTTCGGCTCCCGCGATCCGCTCGGCGGGCTTGAGCCGCGTGGCCCGCTCGGCGGACCCGAATCACAGGGATCGGTGCCGTCAGTGGAACAACAGGAAGCTCCGTCCTCGGTTCCCCAGCCGCGTGACCCGGTCGCGAAACCCGCGGTCGGTTCGGCACGGCCGGTGACAGCCAGCGCGTCGGTGCCCGGCGTTCGCGTCACCCCGCCCGAAGCCGCCGACCTGCCGCAGGCCTCTGCGCCGCCGCAGGCCCGGGTCTACGGCCGTCCGGCGGCCACGCCGGCCCACGAGGAGCCGGAAGAGGGTTCGGCACGCTCCGACGAGGCAGCCTCCGGCGGCTTCGGCACGTCGTTCTCCGCCGGCCAGCCCAGCGGTCTGCCCCAGCGGGGCGAGGGCGGTCCGGCATCGCCGTCCGGCGGCTTCTCACCTCCGGCGCCGCCCTCACCGCCCAGCGGATTCGCGCCGGCGCCGACGTCACCGTTCGGCGGACTGCCGCAGCAGGGCGACCACGGCTCGGCAGCGCCGTTCGGCAGCCAGCCGGAGCAGAACGACTACGCCTCGCCGTCCTCATTCGGCAACCGGCCCGAACAGGGCGACCACGGCTCGGCAGCGCCGTTCGGCAGCCAGCCGGAGCAGAACGACTACGCCTCGCCGTCCCCGTTCGGCAACCGGCCCGAACAGGGCGACCACGGCTCGGCGGCGCCGTTCAGTCCCGGGCAACCCGACGGATTCCCGCAGGGTGACAGAGCTTCGGGCTCGCCGTACGGCACCAGCCAGTCCGGCGGATTCCCGCAGAGCGACGGAGCTTCGGGCTCGCCGTACGGCACCAGCCAGCCTGGCGGATTCCCGCAGAGCGACGGAGCTTCGGACTCTCCCTACGGCACCAGCCAGCCTGGCGGATTCCCGCAGAGCGACGGAGCTTCGGACTCTCCCTACGGCACCAGCCAGCCTGGCGGATTCCCGCGGGATGACAATGCCTCGTCGCCGTACGGCACCGCCCCGTCGAGCGGGTTCCCGCATCAGGGTGACAGCCCGTCCGGCGGTTTCGCACCGGCTCCGACCTCGCCGTTCGGCGGCCAGTTCGGCGGACAGCCGCAGCAGGACGAGAGTCCGTCCGGCGGTTTCGGCCTGCCGAGGCGAGGCGAGGCCGGCTCCGGATTCCCCCCATCGGGGGAAAACCCGTCCGGTGGATTCGGTCTTCCGCAGCGTGGCGCCGACGATCGTGGCGGTCCCGGCGGCATGACGTCGTTCCCCGGAGGCCCGCAGTCCGACGACGAGTCGCCGTCGGGTGGTTTCACGCCCGATCGCGGCGAGGGTATGGCCTCCGCTTTCGGCTCCACCCCGTTCTCGGGCGCATCGCGTGACGATGATCGTTTCCAGCCTCCGGCCGGCGAGGTTCCCGGCACTCCCGGGGTCGCTCCGCAATCGCCGGCGCGGGCGACCGCCCGGGCGACGGCCAGTGCACGAGTGACTCCGCCGGAGACGCCGCCGGGTGGCGGATCGCCGTTCGCGATGCCGGGTTCCCCGCAGTTCCCGGACAACGGCACTCCGAGCGGCCCGCCGTTCCCCGGTAACGGCGCTCCGAGCGGCCCGCCGTTCCCAGGTTCGGCCTCGATGCCGGGTTCGCCGCAGTTACCAGGCGCCGGCGGTCCGGCCGCGCCGGGTTCGCCGCAGTTCCCGCCGCCGTTCGGTGCTCCCGGCGACCCGTCCGGTCCGCCCTACGGCGAGTTCACCATGGACGTCGCCGGTCGCGGTGGCGGTCCCGGAACGCTGCCGGACCAGTACAACGAGCACACCACGGACGTCTCCGGTCGCGGCAACTCGCCGTACGTGCCGCCGCCCGCGTTGCCGCCGATGCCCGGCGAGCAGCCCGGCGGTGGGATGTACCCGAACAGCCCGGCGGCCCGTGCCACGGTGACCCCGCCCGGCCCCGAGGACACCACGAGCTGGCCTGGTCCGGGTGACGATCAGGGCAAGTTCGAGCAGTTCAAGTCGGAGCCGCCCGCACCGCCCCCGTCGGCGAAGATCCACATCCGCACGGTTCCGGTGGCTCTGGCCGTCGTGCTCGGTGCGGCGCTGCTGCTCAGCCTGGTGTTCGGCCTGGTCTACCTGATCTCGGGGGACGACGAGTTCAAGGTCTCGCAGGGTCAGTGCGTCAAGCGCGAGGGCAGCAAACCCGTGGTCACGGCCTGCGGGGAACCGAACACCTTCGAGGTGACCTCGATCGTGAAGGCCAAGGACCAGTGCGGCGACGCGACCCAGCCGTACATCGTCGTCCCGAAGGACAGCGGTAACGAGGTCCTCTGTCTGAAGAAGAACGGCTGACCCCAGCGCTCTGCCGAACGGCCCCGCTCTTTGAGCGGGGCCGTTCGTCGTGCGGGACCGCGAGGGATCAACCGCCCCGGTCAGGGACGGCCACGTGGCTCGTTCATGGTCACGGAGCTACCGCACCCCGTTCGGGAACGAGGCGAGTGACTTCTCGCCGCCCGCAGGGTTGCCGACCGGCGGGAAATCGCCCGCCTCGTCCCCCGGTGACGAGGCGTTTTGCCGTGGAACGACGCGGAGCCGGCAGGAAAGCCACGCAACTCGGTACGGCACCATGGGTGGCATGGAATTTCGCGTTCGTGCGCCCGAACTCAAGGGTCGCGGTTGGCTCAATACCGGCGGTAAGGCCCTCACTCTGGCCGATCTGCGCGGAAAAATCCTAATATTGGATTTCTGGACCTTCTGCTGCATTAATTGCCTGCATGTCCTGGATGAGCTCCGGCCGCTGGAGGAGCGTTACGGCGACGCCCTCGTCGTGATCGGCGTGCACTCGCCGAAGTTCGAGCACGAGCGGGACCCGGTGGCGCTGGCCGCGGCCGTGGAGCGGTACGGCGTGCACCACCCGGTCGTCGACGACGGCGACATGCACCTGTGGCAGCAGTACGCCGCAAAGGCGTGGCCGACTCTGGCCGTGGTCGATCCGGAGGGCTACCTGGTGGCCTCGATGGCCGGCGAGGGCCATGCCGAGGGCCTGTCCCGGCTGATCGACGAGTTGATCGTGAAGCATGAGGCGAGCGGCACCCTGCACCGCGGTGACGGGCCGTATGTGCCCCCGCCCGCCCCTGAGGGCCTGCTCCACTTCCCGGGAAAGGTGATCGAGCTGCCCGGTGGCAACCTGCTGGTCTCGGATTCGGCCCGGCACTCGGTGGTGGAGTTGACCGCAGACGGGGAGACCTTGGTCCGCCGGTTCGGCAGCGGAACTCGCGGTGAGCCGTTCAGTGAGCCGCAGGGCCTGGTCAAGTTGCCGCCCGCGGTGGCCGCGATCGCCGGTTACGACGTGGTCGTCGCGGACACGGTCAACCACCAGTTGCGGGGGCTGAACACGGAGACGGGCGAGGTCACTCTGATCGCCGGTTCGGGACGCCCGTGGCGTTCGACGGTCGACGACCGGGCTCATGACGCGCTCGCCGCTGATCTGTCGTCGCCGTGGGATCTGGCGTGGTTCGACGACCGGGTCATCATCGCCATGGCCGGGATCCACCAGTTGTGGTGGTTCGACCCGATCAAGCGCACGGTCGGCGTCTACGCGGGCACGACGGTCGAGGCGCTGCGTGACGGCCCAATTCCGGATGTGTGGATGGCCCAGCCGTCGGGCCTCTCCGCGGCGGGCGGCCGGCTCTGGATCGCGGACAGCGAGACGTCGGCGCTGCGGTACGTCGAGGACGGCGTCATGCACACCGCGGTCGGCCAGGGCCTGTTCGATTTCGGTCACGTGGATGGCCCGGCTGCAGAGGCGCTGTTCCAGCACCCGCTCGGGGTGGCGACTCTGGACGACGGGTCTGTGCTGGTCGCGGACACCTACAACGGCGCGGTGCGACGGTTCGACCCGGCGTCGGGTGCGGTGTCCACCGTGGATTCCGGGCTGGCCGAGCCGAGCGACGTCCTCGTGACCGCTGACGGGACCGTGATCGTGGTGGAGTCGGCCGCACACCGGCTGACCCGGCTCGCTCCCGGAGTGGTCAAGACCGTCAGCGGGGAGCGGCACAAGACCGAGCGCCCGCCGTCGCACCTGGCTCCGGGCGAGGTCACCCTCGACGTGATCTTCACGCCCGCACCGGGGCAGAAACTGGACTCGCAGTTCGGCTCGCCGGTGCGGCTCACCGTGTCGGCGTCCCCGGCCGAGTTGTTGCTGGAGGGCGAAGGCGCCACCACCGATCTGTCCCGGCGCCTGGTGCTGAACCCTGCCGTACCCAAGGGTGTGCTTCAGGTGGTGGCGCAGGCGGCGACGTGCGACGCCGACGCCGAGTTCGGCGCCTGCCATCTGACCAGGCAGGACTGGGGTGTACCGGTCGTGATCGATCCGGCCGGCCCGAACCGGCTGCCGCTGATCCTGCGCGGTATGGACCAGCCGGGCTAGATCAGAAGGACTGGATGTCCACCTCGGACTCCAGCCCGGCGCGCACCGCACGAGCCAGTTCCACGGCGCCGGGCGTGTCGCCGTGCAGGCAGATCGACCGGACCGGGCAGGCGATGACCGAGCCGTCGACGGCGACCACCGCGCCGTCGACGGCCATCCGCCGGACCCGGGTGACCACCTCGTCCGGGTCGTGCACCAGCGCGTCCGGCCGCGAGCGCGGCACCAGGCGACCGTCCGGAAGGTAGCCGCGGTCGGCGAAGCCCTCTCCGACGACGGTCAGGCCCTTCTGCGCGGCGTGCCGGGCCAGCACCGATCCCGGCTGGCAGAGCACCGGCAGTGCCGGGTCATAAGCCAGGACGGCCGCCACCACCGCAGAGGCCTGGCCTTCGTCGACCGCGGCGGTGTTGTATAGGGCGCCGTGGGGCTTCACATAGCGGACACGGTCACCGGCGACCTTGCAGAACGCCTCCAACGCCCCGATCTGATAGAGAATGTCGTCTCGCAGCTCGTCGTGGTCGTAGTCGATGCGGCGGCGGCCGAATCCGGCGAGGTCCCGATAGCCGACCTGAGCGCCGACGGCCACGCCCTTGTCGACGGCCAGCCGGCACACGCGGTACATCGTCGAAGGGTCGCCGGCATGGAAGCCGCAGGCCACGTTGGCCGAGGTCACCACGTTGAGCAAGGCGTCGTCGTCACCCAGGCGCCAGGCTCCGAAGCCCTCACCGAGGTCGGCGTTCAGGTCGATCGCACTCACGGAAGCCAACGGTAGTCCCCGAGCGCACCCACTTGAGCGGCGTAAAAGCACCCATCCGAGCGGCGTAGCCACCACCCGAGCAGCGTGAAGACACCCGGGCGAGTGCCATAAATTCCCCCGTACGATACGGGCAAAACGGACGATCAACCGTTTGCCCGTCGTATCTTCATGCGGAAATCACTCGCGAGCGGCAACCGTATCCGGCATCACTACCTACCAGTAACCTACGGTGCCGTAACCTGGAGATCGTGACGACCTCAGCCCCGTTTCGGATGAAGCCGACCGACCTCGGCAAGCCGCGACTCCGCGGCCGGTTGCATCAGTACGCGTTCTTCGTCGCGCTGGTCTGCGGCATCGTGCTCAGCTCGATCGCGTTGAGCCGGCCCGGCATCGCGCCGTTCCTGAGCTGCTTGCTCTACAGCATCACCGTCTGTGGGCTCTTCGGCACCAGCGCCCTCTACCACCGGCGCGTCTGGAGCGAGCGCGGCTATCAGATCATGCGCCGGGCCGACCATTCGATGATCTTCATCTTCATCGCCGGCACCTACACGCCGTTCTGCATCCTGCTGCTGGACGACGCGATGCAGGCCATCATGCTCAGCCTGGTGTGGGGCGGCGCGCTCGGCGGTGTCGCGCTCAAGGTGATCTGGCCGCACCTGCCGCGATGGGTGGGCGCCCCGCTCTACGTCGCGCTCGGGTGGGTCGCCGTCGCGATCGTCCCGGACGTCCTGAAAGTCGGCGGAGTCACCTGCCTGGTCCTGCTCGCCGTCGGCGGCGTCATCTACACCGTCGGCGCGGTCTTCTACGCGCTGCGCCGGCCCAACCCGTGGCCCACCGTCTTCGGGCACCACGAGTTCTTCCACGCGTGCACGCTGGTGGCGGCGATCTGCCACCACATCGCTGTCTACTTCGCTCTGTACGCCTAGGCGGCACCGTGACGACAACGGCTCGGGCTTCGTCGAAGCCCGAGCCGTTCGTGCGTCAGGAGTAGGACGGCGGGGGCGGCGGGACGTCGTCGCGACGAACCTCGCGGTACTCCGTGTAACCCGCCCCGGTGGCCGGCTGCTGCGTCCGGGTCACCACGGTGCGGCGACGGTTACTCCAGAACGCCAACGTGATGACCAGGCCGGCGAGTCCGGCCAGCATGAGGATCCAGCCGATCACGCCGATGTCGAGCCCACTGATGTCCGCCTCCACGGCGAACGCCAGGATCGCGCCCAGAGCGAGCAGGAAAATGCTTGCGCCGATGCCCATCGGAGCCTCCTCGGGGGATGTCCGCCCGGCCGGGCGATCCCGCTCGACCGTGATGAATGCGTCGATCGAGCGTTTACCCGCACGCCTCAAGTTCCAATCAGGCAAGCTGTACCGATGACCACGCGGACGCTGATCCTGCTGCGCCACGCCAAGGCCGAGACGCCCGGCGACTTCGACGACTTCGACCGCGCCCTCACCGAGCGGGGCGGCTCCGACGCCGACGCGGCCGGCGCCTGGCTCGCCGACGAGCGCCTGCACCCCGACCTGGTCCTCTGCTCCCCCGCGAAGCGCACCCGGCAGACGTGGCAGAACGCGGCGATCGCCCTCTTCCAGGGCCGGTCGGCTCGCCCGGCGCCCGAGGTCCACTATGAGGAGTCGCTCTACCTGGGCCGCGGTGGCGAGGTGTTCGCGCTGCTCCAGGCCCTGCCGGACAATATTCGCACGGTCCTGGTCGTCGGCCACAACCCGACGATGTCCGAAGTGTCTGCTCTGCTGCTGCCCGACGACCAGTACTCCGGCACGGTGGTGGAGATGCGGACCTCCGGCATCGCCGTCCACACCGGGGAGAAGCCGTGGGCCGAGGCCCAGCCCGGGGCGATGCGCCTGACCCGCTCGCACACCGCCCGCGGCTGAGAGACCTTACTTGCGGTACCAGGTCCGGGTGGTCGTGGACTTCACGTTACCGAGCTTGTCGTACGCCCGGACCAGCACCTTCATCGTCCGCTTCTGCTTCGACGCGTTGAAACTCAGCAGGTAACCGGCCTTCACGTCCCGAGCCACCACCTTTCCGTTCACGACCAACTCGACCCGGGCGACACCACCGGCGTCGGAGGCCTTCACGTACACCTTGGTCGTGCCCTTGAGCCGGGCCTTGTTCCTCGGGCCCTTGCTGATCGACACCGCCGGCCCCGCGTTGTCCGCTGTCACCCGGCGGGTGTAGGTCCGGGTGTTGCCGAAGCCGTCCGTCAGTGTCCAGGCAAGATCGACGTTGCCGTTGTACGTGCCGGTCCGCACCGCTAGCGCGTACGGCGCCGTGGTGTCCGTGCCGACGTAGAGGCCGTTGACCGAAAGCTCGGCCTTGCTTACACCGGAGACGTCACTGACGCCGCTCAGGGTGCTGGTGAAGGTGCCGCGGACCCGTGCCGCGTCCGCCGGGCTCATCGCGGTCGCCACCGGGCCGGCGAGGTCGACGACGACCTGGTGGGTCAGCTCGGTCCGGTTGCCGACCAGGTCCTCGGCGATCACCCGGATGTCGCCGGTCGCGGGCGGCACGATGGTGGCCTCCCACGAGCGAGTCGACCCGATCCGGGTCATCGCCGTCCCGTTGGCCGTCACCGAGCGCATCTGCTCCGTGGTAGCCACGGTGTAGACGACTCGCACCGGCCCGTGGATCCGCTCACCGGCGTAGGGCGTCTCGATCACGCCGCCGGGTGCGACATCGTCCACCACGACGGTACGGCTGAGGTCGGTCATGTTGCCCGCTGCGTCGAACACGTTGAGGTGGATCTGGCCGAGCCCGTTCGGGGTGATACGCCCGATCCAGCGCCGCGGGCCGTCCTGCGTCAGCGCGACGTCGTTGGCCCGCACCAAGGTCAGATTCTCGGCCGTCGCGGAGGTGAAGACGACGTCGACCGGCCCGGCAGGCACGGCCATGCCCTGGGCCGGGGCGTCGATCGTTCCGGTCGGCGGCGTCGAGTCGACCTGCACGGTGGCGGTGCGCTCGGCCATCTGCCCGGCGTAGTCCCAGACCCGCACGGTGTAGGTGAGCGGCCCGTTCCGGTCCGCCGGCGGCGTCACCACCAGCGAGTTCTCCCAGATGTGGTTCCGCCGGACGATCCGGCCTTCGGACTCCACCTCGTAGCGCTGGATCGCATGATCCTCGACGATCTTGGGAGTCACCGCGAACTGCCGCCCCGGCAACAGCTGGTCGGCCGGGGAAACGGAGGTGATCTGCGGCGCGACGTCGTCGGCGGCGCCCAGGTCGTGCAGCAGACCGGCCGCGTCGAGGACCGGCGCGTCCTCGGCCTCCATCCGGCCGCCCCGGCCCGCCGAGGCGAGAATCGCGGCACGCAGGGCGGCGCCGTCCAGATTCGGCTTCACCGAGAGGCCGAGCGCCGCGACACCGGACACCAGGGCCGCCGACACCGAGGTGCCGAGCATCACCTGGGACTGCGACCGGGCGTTCAGTGCCTCGTAGTGCCGGTCGGCCGCGATGTCGACCCACGGGGTGGACTCGTGGCCGTTGCGGTTGGAGGCGTTCGCCGGGCGCCCGCCGGCTCCGGCCGAGCCCACGGCCAGCACCGATTCGATCGCCGCCGGATAGTACGGCGCGAGGCTGGAGTCGTCACCGGCCGAGGCGACGACGAGGGAGCCGGCGGCAGTCGCTGTCTCCACGGCCTCCTCGAGGAGGCGGCTGCGGGTGGGCGTGCTCAGTGACAGGTTGATGACCCGCGCATCCTGCTGGGCGGCCCACACGATGCCGGCCGCGACGGTCGAGGTGTATCCCTTCGCGATCCCGGACTGCCGGCTCAGCACCCGGACCGGGAGGATCGAGCACCTGCCGCAGACGCCGGTCCCGCCGGCCCCGTTGCCGTGCTGGGCCGCGATGGTGTTGGCCACCATGGTGCCGTGGTTGTCGTCGTCGGCCGGGTCGGCGTCGCCGTCCACGAGGTCGCGGCCGGGAAGCAGCCGGGGACCTTTCAGGTCGTCGGTCGGGGAGACGCCGCTGTCGACGACCGCCACCGTCACCGACGGGCTGCCGGTGCTCCAGGTCCAGGAGAACGGGATCTGGTTGTTCCATCCGGATCGCCGGTTCGACGCCTCGTCCGGGTCGGCGTCGGCGACGACGGTGCCGTCCGCCTCCGCGTACCGCACCGAGGCGTCGGCGGCCAGGGTGGAGAGCGCGGCCGCCCGCTCGGCCGTCGGCACGGTGACGGTGATCGCTTTCAATCCGGGCACAGCCTGCGGCTCGGATGCTCGCCCGCCGAGCGCGGCCACCACGACGGCCGGGTCGGCGCTGTCGGTGAGCCCGACGACGAGGCGGGTGGTGGTGTCAGCGGCCGACACCGGAACGGCGGTGAGCCCGGTCAGGAGAAGAGCGGCAAGAGATGTGGAGACGATGCGCACCGATGGCCCCCGCGCCAGTGATCAGCATAAAAATGATGATCATCATAACGCACGACGGTACGGTTGCGTAGCGTCGAAAATGGCCGAAAAGACGTAGGCCGGCGGACTTCGTTGTCCGCCGGCCTACGTCTTTTTCAGGAGAGTGGGAAAAGCTTCAGAAGATCAGAACGCGTCCTCGTCCAGGTCCATCAGGTCGAGGGTGGTGTTCTCGATGATCCGGCGGTCGGCACCGATCCGCGGCAGGATCTCGCGGACGAAGAACCGGGCCGCGGCCACCTTGCCGGTGTAGAACTTCTTGTCCGGCTCGGAGACCTCGCCGTTCAGCGCGTTGAGCGCCACCTCGGCCTGGCGCAGCAGCAGCCAGGCGAGGACCACGTCGCCGAGGGCGAGCAGGATCCGGCGAGAGCTCAGGCCGATCTTGTACAGCTCACGGGACTCACCGCCCTGGACGGCCTGGAGCCAGCCCAGCGTGGTGCCGAGGATGCTCTGCATCTCGCCGAGCGCCTTGCCGAGGGCGAGCCGCTCGTCCTTGAGCTGGCCGTTGCCGGCCTCACTCTCGATGAAGCCCTGAATCTCGCCGGCGATGGTGCCGAGCGCCCGGCCGTTGTCCTTGACGATCTTGCGGAAGATCAGGTCGAGGCTCTGGATCGCGGTCGTGCCCTCGTACAGGGTGTCGATCTTCGCGTCCCGGACGTACTGCTCCAGCGGGTAGTCCTGGAGGAAGCCGGAACCACCGAAGGTCTGCAGCGACTCGGCGCCCAGCAGCTCGTACGCCCGCTCGGAACCGACGCCCTTGACCAGCGGAAGCAGGAAGTCGTTGATCTTGCTGGCGATCTTGGCGGCCTTCTCGTCGCCGGCGGCCTCCGCGATCGCGATCTTGTCCTGCCAGGTCGCGGTGTAGATCACCAGGGCACGCAGCGCCTCGGCGTACGACTTCTGGGTCATCAGCGACCGGCGCACGTCGGGGTGATGGGTGATGGTGACCCGCGGGGCCGCCTTGTCGCCGTTCTGCACCAGGTCGGCGCCCTGTACGCGGTTCTTCGCGTACTCCAGCGCGTTCAGGTAGCCGGTCGACAGGGTGGCGATCGCCTTGGTGCCGACCATCATCCGGGCGTTCTCAATGATCATGAACATCTGCCGGATGCCTTCGTGCTGCTCACCCAGCAGCCAGCCCTTGGCCGGGGTGCCGTGCTCGCCGAAGGTCATCTCGCACGTGTTCGAGACCTTGAGGCCCATCTTGTGCTCGACGTTGGTGGCGTAGACGCCGTTGCGCTCACCGAGCTCGCCGGTCGCCGGGTCGAAGTGGTACTTCGGCACGATGAAGAGCGAGAGGCCCTTGGTGCCCGGACCGCCGACGCCCTCGACGCCCACCGGGCGAGCCAGCACGTAGTGGATGATGTTGTCGGTCAGGTCGTGCTCACCCGAGGTGATGAAGCGCTTCACGCCCTCGATGTGCCACGAGCCGTCCGGCTGCGGGATGGCGCGGGCGCGGCCGGCGCCGACGTCCGAGCCGGCGTCCGGCTCGGTGAGGACCATGGTCGAGCCCCACTGCTTCTCAACGAAGAGCTTGGCCCACTCCTTCTGCTCCTCGGTGCCCTCGTGCCAGATGACGTTGGCGAAGGCAGGACCCGACGCGTACATCCAGATGGGGGCGTTGGCACCCAGGATCTGCTCGGCGATGGCCCAGTAGAAGCTCCGCGGAGCGGAGGTGCCACCGATGCCGGCCGGCAGGTCGAGCCGCCAGAACTCGGAAGCCATGAACGTCTCGTAGGACTTCTTGAACGACTCCGGCAGCGGCGCGGTGTGCGTCGCGGGGTCGAAGACCGGAGGGTTGCGGTCACTGTCGACGTAGCTGGCCCCGAGATCCTCCCGAGCCAGCCGGTTGACCTCCGCGAGGATGTCGCGGGCAGTCTCCACGTCGATCTCGTCGAACGGCGCCTGGCCGAACGCCTTCTCTGCTCCGAACACCTCAAACAGGTTGAACTGGAGGTCACGAAGGTTGCTCTTGTAGTGCGTCATGGTGCTTGGCCCCGCTCTCCGGACGCGAGTTACCCGTCAGTAACCCCACTGTATTACTCATCGGTAGCCAACGACAACCCGGGCAGGGTTTCCGGTCGAACTCACCGGTAGGGGTGGCTTGTCCGTCGGTTCGTGGGCCAAACGTCGCCGATCAGGTGGCAGCGGATACAGCCGTTCGGCCATTTGCCTACTTCGACACGCGTCCCACGTATCGCCCGCGGAGACGGCTCGTTTCACCGGATAGACAGCTACGAACAGGGGGACGCCATGTTCGCAACGCTCAAGGGCCTGATTCCGGAGCCGCGTCAGGCCAGCCAGCCACGAAACTACGTCGGGCGGCATCGGCAGCCCGATCCGCTTCCGCCGGGACCGGCGCCGACCTCACCGGCCGCGCCGGCCGAACCCGAGGACCACGCGGCCTGAGTCAGCTGCCCGCAGCTCCGACTTCCCAGCTCGGCACCGGAACGGCAGTGCCGCCGTCCGGGCCGGCGTACTCCAGCAGTACCAGCGCGATGTCGTCCTCGAGCCGCCCGTAGACCCAGTCGGTCAGAGCGGTCTCCAACGACGCCAGACCGTCCCCGACCGTGCCATGGCCCAGCAGGCGCCACGCCCGGTCGGCCGTCGGGAAGAACTCACCCTCCCGGCGGGCCTCGCCGAGGCCGTCGGTGAACAACAGCAGCCGGTCGCCCGGCTCCAGCCGCTCCACCCGCGCCTTCACCTCCGGCATGAACCCGAGCGGCGGGGCCGGCGCCGGTGGCTCCAGCGGAATGACCTGCCCACGGCGCAGCAACAACGGCGCCGGATGTCCACAGTTGACGATGGTGAGCGTGCCGCCACGCTCCTCGACCAGGGCCGCGGTCACGAAGTCCTCATCGCCGACGCTGCGGGCCACCGCCCGGTCCAGGTCCTGCACGATCGACTTCAGATCGGCTCGCTCGTACGCGACATGCCGGTACGACCCGAGCACGATGCTCGCGAGCCGGACCGCGTCCAGGCCCTTCCCGCGTACGTCCCCGATGATGATCCGCACCCCGTACGGCGTGTTGAGAGCCTCGTACAGGTCGCCGCCGATGTCCGCCGCCGCCGTCGCCGAGATGTACCGCCCGGCCACCGCGAGGGCCCCCACCTGCGGACCGATCGGCCGCAGCACCGCCTGCTGCGCTACCGCCGCCAGGCGCAACAGCTCGGCGATCTTCTCGGACTGCCGCTCCCGGACGGTGGCCCCGGCGGCCGCCACACCGGTCGCCAGCACGATCCCCATCAGGTTGACCAGGCCGGCCATGCCCTGCTGAGGGTCGGACACGCCGACGAAGACCGCCCCGACCACGGTCGTGAACACGCCCGCCCCGAGCACCAGCTGCCAGACCGCGAAGACCGCGGCGAGGAAGGGAACCGCCGCGAGCAGGCCGACGAAGTGCGCCGAGGGGCCGTCGGCCAGTTCCACGGCGGACACGACGGCGAGCAGCACGAGGGCCGCGCCGAGGCCGGCGCGGTTCCCTGGGCTCAGCGGGCGTCGTCCCGCCATGAAAGTACGCATGGTTCCGCGGAACAGCATGCCCGATCGACCTGACGTCGGGCATCAACTTGACCCCTAGGCTGAGCAGGTTCTGACCCACCGTCGCTTTGGTTGTCATTCGGTCGGTCCAAAGAAGGGCGACAGCCGGTGACAGGATGTCCCCGTGACCGACGATCTCCGTGACCTTCTCCGCTCGGCTTTCCGCTGGACCGACCTCGGCCCCAGCCATGACTACATGGTGAGCGATCGCTCCGGCTGGTGGCGTGACCCGAAGATCCTGGACGGGCTCGGCCCGGCTCTGGCCGCCCTCTTCCAGGCGGAACGGCCGACCGTGGTGGTCGCGCCCGAGGTCACCGGGTTCATGGTCGGACCGCTGGTGGCGCGGGCCCTCGGGGTGGGGTTCGTCGAGGCGTACCGGGCCGGAGCCCGCCGGGCCATCGCCGAACCGATGATCTGGGCCGACGTTCCCGCCGATCACCGCGGCGACGTGCAGCGACTCGGGATCCGGCGCGACCTCGTCGGGCCGGACGACCGCGTTCTCGTCGTCGACGACTGGGCCGCCACCGGCGCCCAGGCCCGCGGCCTGCGCGAACTCCTCGGAACGCGGTACCTGGGCGTGGCGGTGATCGTCGACGAGTGCCCGCCCGCGATCTCCGCCGAGCTGGCCATCAGGAGTCTGCTGACCGGAATGGACCTCGACCCGTAAGGCACTCCCGGCGCTCACCAACGTGGACCACGCCGTCCACCGGACCTTCGGCGGCCGGCCCCTGACCGGCACGGAGGCCCGCGTTTCCCGGGCGCGCCGGGCGGCTTCTCAGTCGCGGGTCCGCTGATATCCGGCGAGAGCGCCCCGGGTCGGGTGCCAGCCCGTCGCGGTGTAGGTGGCCAGGCCCTGCCGCACGTACGGGTCCGCGGCGATCAGCTCCTGCGCCTCCGCCTCGGTGTCGACGTCCAGCAGGATGATGCCCCCGGTCGGTGGGTCGATCCGGCCGGCCGTGACCGCGTAACCGCCCTTCTCCAGGTCGGCGATGAAGGCCAGGTGGTCCGCACGCGCCGCGTCCACCTCGGTGAGCGGCTTCAGGTAGGTCGAAATCATGAGATACACGCCGCCATCGTAGATCCGCCGACTGTGCCACCCCGGCCCTCGGCCGTCCGGCTGGTACTGATTCGCCCTGGTGACAGCTACCTTTCCGGGGTGCAGATTCAGATCACCGCGGTTTCCGATCCGGCGCTGATCGCGGCCGCCGCCCGGCACGGCCTGCGACGGCCGGTGCTGACGGCCCGGCTTGCCGGATGGGCGTTCCTGCTGCTCGCGGTGCTTCTGCTGGTCACCACCGGCGACCTCGACCCGGCGCTGACGGCCACCGGAGCGGCCCTCGCCGTGCTGGTTCCCGTGGTCCTGCTCAACCGGACCGCGCAGAGCCTGCGGGCCGCACGCCTGACCACCTACGAGATCAGCGAGGGCGGCGTCGCCAGCTCCGACGCGGTGAGCCGGCACGCGTACGCCTGGCGCGCCTTCCGGTCCGTCGAGCAGTTGTCCGGGCAGTTGCTCTTCAGCATGCGAGGCGCCCGCTTCCTGCCCGTGCCGACAGCCGGGCTCAGCGCGGCCGAGATCGAACAGGTCCTCGGCGCGGCCTCGGCCGGCGGGCTCCGGGTCCGCCGGCTATTGGCTCACTGAAAGACCCGGTCGGGGTACGCCCGAACACTCGATCGGGGTACGGCCGACGTCGGTCAGTGGGTGGACCAGGTGCGGAAGTTCTGTGCCGAGCGGCTCGCCGTGGGACCGCGCTGCCCCTGGTAACGCGACCCGTAGACCGCGGAACCGTAGGGGTGCTCGGCCGGGCTGGACAGCCGGAAGATGCACAGCTGACCGATTTTCATCCCTGGCCAGAGCTTGATGGGCAGGTTGGCCACGTTGGAGAGCTCCAGCGTGACGTGCCCGGAGAAGCCCGGGTCGATGAAGCCGGCGGTCGAGTGGGTGAGCAGGCCGAGACGGCCCAGGCTGCTCTTCCCCTCCAGCCGCGCGGCCAGATCCTGTCCGAGAGTGATCACCTCTAGCGTGGACGCCAGGACGAACTCGCCCGGATGCAACACGAACGGCTGACCGTCCTCCACCTCGACCGGCGCGGTCAGGTCGTCCTGCTGCTCCGCCGGGTCGATGTGGGTGTAGAGGTGGTTGTTGAACACCCGGAAGAAGCGGTCCAACCGCACGTCGATGCTGGACGGCTGCATGAGCGACGGCTCGAAGGGCTCCAGCGAGAAGCCTCCGGACTTGATTTCGGAGACCAGGTCACGGTCGGAGAGCAGCATCGCAACACCATACCGACCTGCCCGGATCGGCGTGTTTGGTGGCCGGGTCGAACGTATGTTCGATAGAATGGCCGCATGGCTTCCTGGTCCGATTTCGCCGTCGCCGAGCCGGCGCTCGCCGACGGCATCCGAGCGCTCCTCCAGCAGTACGGGCCCGGCATGGGCTATCTGGCGACCATCCGTCCCGACGGCGGCCCGCGGGTCCACCCCATCTCGCCGGTCTTCACCGACGGCGGCCTCTATTGCTTCGTCGTCGACTCGCCGAAACGCCGCGACCTGGAGCGCGACGGGCGATACGCCCTCCACGCCTACCCGCCCGAGGACAACGACGACGAGGCCTGCCTCACCGGCCATGCCCTGCCCGTCCGCGACCCACGGGTCGTCACCCACCTGGCCGGCACCCTGCACGCCTCACCCGACGTCGACTGGCGGCTCTTCGAGCTCACGGTCGAGACCGCCATGCTCCGCCGGCACGGTCCGGCGGGCGCCCTGCCGCTGGCCGCCACGCCGTTTCTTCCGGCCTACGCCCAGACCTGGCACGCCCCGCGTCCCTTACGCCCGCTCGCCGTCGCCAGCTGACCCGCGAAGCCACCCACCGTCCGCGAAACGGCCTCGCCACCTCTGCCACTCAACCACCACAGATCCCGGGGCCGCGCCTTCACCACAACGGAGAATCAGGTACAGTGGAGCAGCTTGCGGGTGTAGTTCAATGGCAGAACATCAGCTTCCCAAGCTGACAGCGCGGGTTCGATTCCCGTCACCCGCTCCACATACGGAAGCCCTGGTCAGGACATATGTCCCGCCAGGGCTTCCGTCGTTCTAGGCCATGCTGAACCGGGGATGGGCCATTAACGGGCCTTAGCCCGCCTCGGCGGGCCGTTCGCCGCCATCGACAACCCACTTCGCCTTTGCGCTTGCTCGGCTTGCGCCGGGGCCGCCATTACCGCCCGGTCCATCGCGTCGGCGATCCCGTGATCGGCCTCCCGGCTGGCGTGCCCCTCATTCAAGATCCAAGCCACTAGCGGGCTAATGCAGCAGGCTACTTGAGGTCGCTCCAGGCCACTCGATCTCCCGCTGAACTGTGATCCAGGGTGATCACCAGGGGGTCTCGTACGGTTTGACAATCGCCGCAAAATAAAGTTGCGGTACGAGCAATAGCCCGTACCGCAACTTCACCTATAGCTGGCGATCTTTCCTGATCAGCAGAGGACCGTCTTGTCGTAGTCCGCGAGGACACTCAGCGAGTACCAGGTCTTCGTGGCCCCTGCCGCAAGGGTGATGCACGGTGAATCGGTGCCCCAGTCCAGAATGATTCGCACCTTCTTAGTGGAGCCGCAGTTATTCTTGAGGGTGACTCCCACGGGGTTGGTGTCCGAGTCAGCATTGTGAATAGTGCGCCCGATACAGCTGGGGGCTGTGGTGGCCGCGAATGCAGGAGTTGCACCGACACCGACGGCAATCGTCCCTAGAATCGAGACGATAGCCGTACGAGTGATAGCCTGCTTCATTCGTTTCCTCCCGTGTGTTTGATTGATCAGCGCGATCAATCGAGCAAGATCGACGTTAACAGTTCGTGATGCCGATGTACACACATTGAGCAACTCCACTATGTGATCAATCTCACTCCCAATATTGGTGTGTCAATATATAGGTTGCACGCAGAGAGATCCAGTAGATATCATGGATCTAATAGTTGCGTCAGGTGAATTTTCCGCCCTAGCCTCGGCTTTTCATTAAGGGCTATCCTAAAAAGGGGCCGGAAATGCAGAATGCCTTCTGATCAGGAGAAATAGGCTTGTTAAGAGCCCCGGTAACCCGTCGCGGAAGGCACTTGCTGGTCGGTCACGCCGCCGGCACCCGGCTACTCGCCCGATGCGACCGGTTTGACCAGCGCGTTCAGCCAAGTATTGGCCGGACTGCGGCAGCAGCAGGGCGGGTGCGACAGGCACCTCGACATCCGATTCAGTATCGCCGCGACCACCGAACCGGTCCGAGAAGCGATGCGGACCGCGACCAGCTCGGTCCGCGATCAATCAAGCCTGGCTCCCACTCGCCATGACCGGCATCGACCTGTTCGCCCGGACCCAGATCCGATTCCTGGACAGCGATCTCGCCATCAACCAAACGAATCGCCGTCATCGAATAATGACTATGGAATGACGCCCGAGCGAAATACCGAAGTTGGCCCTGTCCCCCCCCGTGCCCCCGATGTGACCTGAGCTGCGTAAACGGTGGGGCAGTCGGGAGAAAGTGCCTCCCGCCTGGCCACGCCGACCGCCTGCCCCTCATCCAAGATACGGGCCATTACGGCGGGCTACTTGAGGGCATTCCAGGCCACTCGATCTCCCGCTGAGCTGTGATCCAGGGTGATCACCAGGGGCCTTGTACGGTTCCCAATCTGACAGCGCGTGTTCGATTCCCGTCACCCGCTCCACATACGGAAGCCCTGGTCAGGACATATGTCCCGCCAGGGCTTCCGTCGTTCTAGGCCATGCCGAAAAAGGGCTCGACCATCGGCCCGGCCATCGGCTCACCGCGACGGCCGGTCCCTCGCCCTCGGCAACCCGCTGTCATCACCTTGCCGGGCTGTCGTGGAGGTGCGGACACCGGACAGCGGGTCACGCTCGGCGTGGCCCACTGTCCGGTCGCGTCAGCAGCCGTCAGGCCCGCGGAGCCTCGGATCGCCGTCGTCGCACGGTCACCAGCAGCACACCCACCACGACGAAGAGTGCGCCGATGCCGGCGAGCCCGGCCACATTCGCACCGGTCAACGCCAGCGGGCCGTCCGCCGCGGCTGTCGGCTCGGTGGCGGGCGAGCTTGCCGGCGAGGTGGACGGACCTCCGGCAGCCGGCCCCGATGACGAACGGGAAGCCGACGGAGCAGCGGGTTTCGGACTCGACCCGGAACCGGGCGGAGCGGACGGGCTGGAGGAGGCGCTCGGCCCGCTCGAGGGGCGCGGCGGCCGCGGAATGTCCGAGACCTTGGCGTACACCCGCCATTCGAAGGTCACCGAGGCACGCTGCCCCGCCGGATCGGTGGCGGTGACGACCACCGTCGAGGTACCGGCGGTGGTGGGAG
Source organism: Actinoplanes sandaracinus (assembly GCF_030009775.1). GTDB lineage: Bacteria > Actinomycetota > Actinomycetes > Mycobacteriales > Micromonosporaceae > Actinoplanes > Actinoplanes sandaracinus. Next base: position 107,295 of record NZ_JASCTH010000022.1, read on the forward strand.
ACCCGGAGATGAAGGATTCCCCGGGTCGGAGCGTCAATCCGGGTGGCAGTCCCGTGGCGGTGTACTTGACCTCGTCGTGGCTGCTTTTCAGCTTCACGAACTCCGTCGATCCGACGATTCCGATCCGTTGCCCCGGGCTGTTCACCGTCAGAGGCGGCAAGATGTAGATCGATGGCTTTGTCATGGCGGAGTTCCCGGCCGGGTCCTTGGCCGTGACCTCTGGAACGGCCGTCGTCGGCTCGGCCACCACGCCTGTGACGCGGCCGGTCGCGGGATCCAGCGTCAGCCCGGCAGGCAGTCCGGTGGCGCTGTAGGTCACCGGGTCGTCCTGCGGGTCGTACGCCTTGACGGTGAACGTGACCGGCTTGCCTGCCACGCCGTACACCGGGGGAAGCTGTTCGATCGCGGGACGCTGCGGCGGCGTCCCGGGCTTGGGATCCGTCGGCTGGGGGCCCGTCGCGACCGGATCGGATCCGTCGACGGCGACAGCCTTCCATGCCGCGTCCACGGCCTTGCGCTCGCTGCTGTCGGCGCCGTACAGATCGGCGGCGGCCTTCAGCGTGGCCTCGCGGGCGGCGGAGTAGTTGGTGTAGGACACCATGTACGTGGTCAGAGCCCGGTACCAGATCTTGCCGGCTTTGTCGTTGCCGATGCCGGTGACCGCCGGGGCTCCGCCGCACGTCGGGCTGTCGCCCCACTTCGACTTACCGCTGCCCACGGCGAGGGTGTAGAAGAACTTGTTCCCTACGCCGGAGCCGTGGTGAACGTCCAGGCTCTTGAGCGCCGGCGTCCAGCACGACAGCGACTCGCCGTCCTTGGCCGGGTCATCCATGAAGCGCAGCGGTTTGTCGGCGCCGTTCCGCTGCTCACTCTGCAGGTAGTCCGGCGGGTCGGCGGGGTTGTCGGCGTGGAACTCGACAAGCGCGCCGAAGATGTCGCTGGCCGCCTCGTTGAGGCTGCCGGACTCACCGGCGTAGATCAGGTCCGCGGTGGCGGAGGTGATTCCGTGCGCCATCTCATGCGCCACCGTGTCGATCGAGGTCCATGCCGCGGGCATCGCGGACCTCGCTGCCGCCCCGGTCGGGGTCGATCAGCTCGAACGTGCCGTCGGCACGGCGGGTGGTGCTCCGCGACACCTTCCCGGAGTGCTGGCCGTGCCCGCTCCCGGCTTCCGTGCGCTCGTTGTCGTAGGCGCGGCGAACGGCGCCGGTCGTCGCGTCGACCACGACGGTCATCGCGCTCGCGTCGAGCCCTTCGACGAGCACCCGCCAGGCCAGCCGCGGCGCGCCGTCACCGGCGTCGACGACCAGTGTCGGGGTGGTCCGAGGCTCCTTGCCGGTGAACTTCGCCTCGGCCACCTTGGCCGCTCTCGCCGCGGTCACGTCGGGTGTGGTCGACACCGAGATCGTCGCGCTCTGAGTCAGCGTCGTGTCCCGGAGCCGGCCGTCGGGGCCGGAGTGCACGATGAAGTCACCGCCGAGCACCTCCAACCCCCGGTAGGTGCGATCGAAGCGGACGTGCCGGCTGCCGTCCTTCTCCACCAGCGCGGAACTCGACTGGTAATCCTCCGCCGCGACACCGCGCACGAGCGCGCGGTCACCGACGACGATCTCCTTCGCCTGCGTGGCCGCCTTCTTCGGGCTCGGTCTGCCCTGCGCCGGGCTCGGCTGGTCCGGCTGGTCCGGCTGGGAGCGTCCGCTGCCGGTTGTCGCACCTGTACCGGGAACCTCCGCGGATGACGACGCCGCGGGCCGGGCGGACGACGACGTTCCCGCCTTCCAAGCGGCGGAGTCCTGCGCGGATGTCCCGGGCCCGTGCGTCCCGGCAATGACCAACGCGACACCCGCGCCGGTCACGACGGTGGCGACGCCGGTGACGGCCAGCCGCAACCGCGTCGAATTTCTTCGACTCATTCCTATATTGCCCCGTGTTGATACCGCCAAGTGCACGACGCACCATTCCAGACCGAGCCAAACGGGGCAAAATCGTTGTGCCGGACACCCGATCACCACCGGGTCGCACGCGGTGGTACAGAGATGAACCACTCGGCCGGAAGGCGGCGTTAACGTCGGCGGCATGACCCTACGACGGAGCGCCGACCCCGCGGTCGGCGATCAGATCCGTGCGCGCCGCCTGCTTCGCGGGTGGAGCGTCCGGTACGCCGCCAGCAGGGCCGGTGTCTCACATGCCACCTGGAGTCGTATCGAACGGGGGCTGCAGACAGCCGACAACCGATTCATGCTGGCGGGCATCGCCGGGGCGCTGGAATGCGCGCCGGCCGATCTGGCCGGCGCCGGGGTTCCGGCCCCCGACCGGGCGACCGCGGCGGCCCGAGCCGGGGTGCTCGGCCTGCGCCGGGCACTGGTCGACATCGACCTGACCGAGCCACCTGCCGGGCCCGCACCGTCGATGTCCGAACTGCGGCGGAGCGCCGCCCTGGCCGACGCCCTGCATCAGGCGTGCGACTACGCCGGCGCCGCCCGCCTGCTCCCGGACCTGCTGCGCGACCTGCACACCGAGACGGCCGGACCGGATCATCTCGAGGCGCTGCGGCTGCTCTGCGACGCGACCCACATCGCCTCCACGGTGCTGCGCAGCCTCGGGCATCCCGCGGACGCCTGGCTGGGCGCGGAGCGATGCCGCGACGCGGCGGACGCGACCGGCGACCCGGTGCTTCGAGGGCATGCGGCGTACGCGCTGGCCAGGGCCGCCGTCGCCTGCGGTTCCTACCAGCGGGGGCAGACGCTCGCCGAGCGGGCGGTGGACGACCTGAGCGGGCACCTGAGCCGGCCCGGCGGACCGGAGGTGCTCGGCTCACTGCATCTGGTGGCCGCGCTGGCCAGCCGGTGCCGGCAGCGACTCGACGACAGCATGGACTGGCTGACCGAGGCGGCCCGGATGGCCCGCCGCACCGGCGAGACCAACGTGATGGGCATGTTCTTCGGACCCACCAACGTGGACATCTGGCGGATGAGCATCGAAGCCGACGACGGCGACCCGCTCCGGGTCGTGGAGATCGCCCGGCGTACCGATCCGGCGGCTATCCCGGCCGGCGTGCGGCAGGTCTTCTACTACGCCGACACCGCCCGGGCTCTGACCCGCATCGGCGGACGGGATCGTGAGGCGATCCGTTTCCTGCTGACCGCGGAGCGGATCGCCCCTCAGCACGTGCGTACGTCGGCCGAGCTGGCGGAGACCATCCGAACGCTGCTGGACCGGTCCCGCCGGCAGGCCGGCGGCGCGGAGGTGCGAGCCCTCTACGAACGCATGCAGGCCAACTGAAGCGGTCCGCAAGCATTGCTCATCGCCGTCGGCGACTTCGTCAGTCGCCGACGGCGGCTCGGTCAGTCGCCGATGGCGATGAAGACGTCGTCGATGGCGCCGGCGAACTGGTCGTTGCCGGGGGCGGGCCCCTTGCCGCCGACCCGAAGTGGTTCCGCGTTGGCGATCGTCAGCTGGGGCGGCACCGGAACCCAGGCGCGCGGGGTGCCGTCGACCAGCATGATCAGGCGGGTGGGGGTGCGGCGGCATTCCAGGTCGTGCCAGGTCCCGTCGGCCACGTCGACCCAGGGCTCGGCACGGTAGATGTGCGCACGCTGGCTGGCGATCACGCAGCTCGGATGGCCCTGACGGTGGTCGACCTGGAGCTTGTACTGGCTGACACCACCGACCGAGTAACCCTTCTGCAGCACGTTGGCGCCGTCGGCCAGGTCGGCGTGGGTCATCCGGATGGAGGCGCCGTAGCGCAGCGGGCGGCGGCCGGGGTTGAGGCTGTCGTCGCGCAGGCCTTCGAGAATCGCCCGGGGGCAGGCCCACTCCCGCGGCAGGGTGCAGCGGTCCGGATAGGCGACGGCAAGACCGGACCCTTGGGGTACGAGCCGGAGCGCTCCCCCGTTCTGTCCGAGCGGCCGCAACTCGTGTCCGCCCCGGGAATCGGAGATCGGCCGGCCTACCCCGCCGTTGAAGTCGTAGTGCACCGCGAACGGCCCGTCCGCGACCCGGATCCGCCCAGGCGGGAGGGGTGCCGAGAAGGTGCTGACATTGCTGAGGAAGCCGGGCCGGGCCGGTGGCACCGCCTGCACGGTTCCGGGCCTGCCCGCGCCCGGGGCGACGGGTGGAAGGGTGCCCCGAACGGTCGCGGGCGAAGCGGAGCCTGGGAGGGACAGGGGCGGGAGCGGGGTACGGGCGGGGCCCGGCGAGAAAGCGGTCCGGCCGGAGGAGGCTGCCGGGGTCTGACTGCGGACGGATGACGTGGCGGGTGGTCCGGCGACGGACGGGGTGTGGGTGACGAGGAGGGAGGCCCCGGCCAGGACGAGTGCCGCTGACAGGGCGCCGATCGGTACGGCACGCCGTCGAGTGTGAAGCATGAGGCTATTGTCCCGATTACCACCTGCGTGATGGTCCGGCGCACCGGCTCGCGGCAAAAGCACTCGAAAGGGTTCGCCCGAACCACCGAAGCCGATCCGGGGTAACGCAGATCACCGTATCCGTGACACCGGATGTGCCGCCCCGGCCGGTTCTCCGATCACCGCGTGCAGCACGTCGTCCAGCGTGATCACGCCGAGGGGCCGCCGCCCGTCGCTGACCAGCACGATGTGCAGCCGGTCCCGCCGCATGGTGAGCAGCAGGTCGGCGAGGCTCCGATCGGGCGGCACCACGGCCAGGGGCCGGATCACCTCAGCCGGGATCGGCAGGCGGCGCTGTGCTCCGCCGTACCCGAGGATGTCTTTGACGTGCACGAATCCCAGCACCCGCCGGGTGTCGCGCTGGACCACCGGGAACCGTGAGCGGCCGCTGCGGGTCGCCACCGCCTCCAGCGTCGCCGGGGACACGTCGGCGGCCACCGTGGTGACCCGCGACCACGGCAGCAGCGTGTCCGCGGCGGTCAGGCTGCTGAGGCCGAGGGCGGCGTGGATGCGGGCGTACTGCTCGGAGCCGAGCAGGCCCTCGCTGCGGGCCTGGGTGACCATGCCGGCGAGTTCCTCGGCGGTGAAGACGGTCTTGACCGCGTCCGTCGTCTCGATCTTCCAGATCTTCAGGATCATCTTGGACGCCCAGCGCATCGCGTTGAGCAGCGGCTTGGTGGCGTTGCAGAAGGCCAGCATGAACGGGCCGAGGATGAGCGCGGACTTCTCCGGGCCGGCCAGGGTGATGTTCTTCGGCACCATCTCGCCCACCACCGTGTGCAGGAAGGTCACGATCATCAGCGCGAGCACGAAGGCGATCGGGTGTACGGCGTTCTCCGGCAGGCCGACCGCACGGAACGGGTCCTCCAGCAGATGCGCGACGGTGGGTTCGGCGATCGCGCCGAGCACCAGCGTGCAGATCGTGATGCCGAGCTGCGCTCCGGCGATCATCAGGGGGATCTGGCTCATCGCGGAGAGCGCCCAGCGCGCCGCCTGCGAGGTCTCGGCGAGCGGTTCCAGGGCGGTGCGCCGGGACGCGATCAGGGCGAACTCGCCGCCCACGAAGAGGCCGTTGCCGACCAGCAGGATCGCCACGAACAACAGCTCACTCATGCCGCGAACTCACTCATCGACGGGCTCCGGCGGCACGACCACGCGGACCTGCTCGATCCGGTGCCGGTCGACTTCCAGCACGGTGAACTCCCAGCCGTTCTCCTCCAGCGATTCGCCGGCGATCGGGATGTGGCCGAGGCGGGCCAGGAGGAAACCGGCGAGCGTCTCGTACGGCCCCTCGGGCAACCGGAAGCCGGTCTGCTCGTGCACCTCGTCCTCCCGGAGCAGGCCGTCGACCACGAACGTCTTCTCCCCGCCGGGGGCGGTCAGCTCACTCGTGCCGGTCTCGCCGAGGTCGGTGTCGTGCTCGTCGGCGATCTCCCCGACCAGTTCCTCGATCAGGTCCTCGACGGTGACCACGCCGTCGGTGCCGCCGTACTCGTCGACCACGATGGCCAGGTCGGCGCCGGCCGCGCGCAAGGCGGTCAGCACCTTGTCGAGGCTCAGGCTCTCCGGCACGTAGACCGGTTCCCGCGCGAGGGCGGAGACACGGATCACGGCCCGGCGCTCGGGTGGCACTCCGAGGGCGTCGTTCACGCCGACCACCCCGGTGACCGCGTCGAGCGTGTTCTCGTACACCGGAAAGCGGGTGTGCCCGGTCTCGCGCGCGACCGTGATGAGGTCGGCGACGCTCGCGGTGGTTTTGAGCCCGACCACGTCGACGCGCGGCGTCATCGCCTTCGCCGCGCGTTTCTCGCCGAACCGGATGGTCCGGCGCAGCAGGACGGCCGTCTCGGTGGGGAGCGCGCCGGCCGAGGCGCTGATCGCGGCGAGCAGACCGAGTTCCTCCGGTGAGCGGGCGCTGGCCAGCTCCTCCTGGGGTTCGATGCCGAGACGGCGGACCAGCCAGTTCGCGGTGCCGTTGAGGGCGGCGATCAGCCATTTGAAGACGATCGAGAAGCCACGCAGCGGTGCGGCGGTGCGCAGCGCGATGCCCATCGGGCGGGCCAGGGCGGCGTTCTTGGGCACCAACTCGCCGAAGAGCATCGAGATCAGGGTCGCCGCGATCAGGGAGACCACGCGCGTGACGGTGTCGGTGGACGAGCCGGCCAGCGGCTCCACCAGCGGGGCGAAGATCTTGGAGAGGGCCGGTGCGGCGAGGTATCCGGTGAGCAGCGCGGTGAGCGTGATGCCCAGCTGCGCCCCGGAGAGCTGGAAGGAGAGCTCATGCAGGGCGGTGCGCACCCGGGCGGCCTGGCGGTCACCCGCTGTGGCGCGCACGTCGATCTCGACCCGATCGACGGTGACCAACCCGAACTCGGCTGCCACAAAGAACGCGTTGCCAACCGTGAGCAGCGCAAACGCCGCCAACGGGAGCACCGCGGTCAGGAACAGGCCGTCCATGATCGCTTCACCTCGGACCTCATTGTGCCGGACCGGGACCATCCACCACTAACCGCGCCGGTGACAGCCTGTCTTACCGTCGGGACATGAACCTCCTGGAAGAGTTCACACTTCTCGCGCACGACGACGAAGGCCGCCGGATCATCGACGGCACCCGGCTGGACTATGCGCTGGGTGGGGCACTGCTGGTGGAGCTGGCGCTGGCCGAGCGCATCGGGATGTCGAACAGGAAGGTCGTGGTGCTGGACGCCACACCCGTCGGCGAGACACTCGCCGACGAGACGCTGACCCACATCGCCGGCGAGAGCCGGGAGCGCAAGCCGAGCCACTGGGTGCGCAGGCCCCCCAAGGGCGTCCGGCAGCGTGTGCTCGATCGCCTGGTCACCTCCGAGGTCTTGCGCGCCGAGCACAGCAGGGTCCTCGGCGTGTTCCCGCGCACCCGGTACCCGTCGGCGCACGGGACCGAACCGGTGGCGGAGACCGCGGTGCGCGGCCGGCTGCGTGCCGCGGTGGAGCGGGTGGGGACGGTCGAACCTCGTACCGGCGCGCTCTGTGCCCTGATCGCCGCGACGGAGATGGACCGGAAGGTCTTCCCGGATATGGACCGCAAGCAGGTCCGGGCGCGGCTGGCGGAGATCGGCGAGGGCGACTGGGCGGCCGAGGCGGTACGCAAGGTCATCCGTGACGTGCAGGTGGCCGTGGCGGCCGCGGTGGTGACCGGCGGCGGGGGTGACGGCGGTAGTGGTGACGGCGGTGGCGGTGGCGGCGATGGGGGCGGCGGTGGCGGCGGGTCCTGAAACGGCCGATGGCCGGGCGCCATCGCGACCGGCCATCGTCAGAAGCTCCAGGATCAGACGTCCTGCTTGAGCGAGCGGAGCAGGACCGTGGCCACGTCGACCACCTCGACCTCTTCCTGCTTGCCCTTGCCGGTCACCCCGTCGCCGATCATCGTGTAGCAGAACGGGCAGCCCACGGCGATGGTCTTGGCGCCGGTCGCCAGTGCCTCCTCGGTGCGCTCCACGTTGATCCGCTTGCCGATCTTCTCCTCCATCCACATCCGGGCGCCGCCGGCGCCGCAGCAGAAGGAGCGCTCCTGGTTGCGGGGCATCTCGACCACGTTGGCGGCCTCACCCAGAACCTCGCGGGGAGCATCGAAGACCCGGTTGTGGCGGCCCAGGTAGCAGGGGTCGTGGTAGGTCACGTCGCCCTCGATCGGCTGGACCGGCGTGAGCTTGCCCTCCTTGACCAGGTGGGCCAGCAGCTGGGTGTGGTGGACCACCTCGACCTTGAGGCCGAGCTGCTCGTACTCGTTGCCGAGGGTGTTGAAGCAGTGCGGGCAGGTCGCGACGATCCGCTTGACCTTCTGGTCGCCGAAGGCCTCGTTCAGCGTCTCGACGTTCTGCTGACCCAGCATCTGGAAGATGAACTCGTTGCCGATGCGGCGGGCCGGGTCGCCGGTGCAGGTCTCGCCCTCACCGAGGATGGCGTAGTTGACGCCCGCCTCGTGCAGGAGCGTGGCGACCGCGCGGGTGGTCTTCTTGGCCCGGTCCTCGAACGCGCCGGCGCAGCCGACCCAGAAGAGGTAGTCGAACTCCTCGACCTCGCCGACCCGCGGCACCTCGAAGTCGAGGCCCTTGGTCCAGTCTTCGCGGGTGTTCTGCGGGGCGCCCCACGGGTTGCCCTTGTTCTCCAGGTTGCGGAGCATGACGCCGGCTTCGGAGGGGAAGCTCGACTCGATCAGCACCTGGTAACGGCGCATGTCGACGATGTGGTCGATGTGCTCGATGTCGACCGGGCACTGCTCGACACAGGCGCCGCAGGTGGTGCAGGACCACAGGACGTCCGGGTCGATGATGCCCTGCTCCTCGGCGGTGCCGACCAGCGGACGGTTGCCCTCGGCGAGCGCCAGGACGTCCATGTGCGCGAGCTGGGCCTCGGTGGCCTTCTCCTCGCCCATCAGGTCCTTGCCGCCGCCGGCCAGCAGGTACGGCGCCTTGGCGTAGGCGTGGTCACGCAGCGACAGGACCAGCAGTTTCGGCGACAGCGGCTTGGCCGTGTTCCAGGCCGGGCACTGCGACTGGCAGCGGCCACACTCGGTGCAGGTGGAGAAGTCGAGCAGACCCTTCCAGGTGAACTGCTCGACCTGGTTGACGCCGAAGAGGTCCTTCTCCGGGTCGGCCTCCTCGAAGTCGAGCGGCTTGCCCTCGCTCATCATCGGCTTCAGCGCGCCGAGGCCGGAACCGGCCGGCTTCTCCGGGCTGCGCTTGAAGTAGATGTTGAAGAACGCCAGGAAGCGGTGCCAGGCGACACCCATCGTCGGGTTCAGCGAGATGGTGATCAGCCAGGTCATCGAGATCATGATCTTGATGAGCGCCATCCAGGTGGCGCCGTCCTCCCAGTCCGGGAGCACGGAGCCGATGGCGTGGCTGAGCGGGGCGGCCCACAGCGGGTACTCGAAGTGGTCGGTGGCGACCTTGAAGCCCCGGATCAGGAACCCGAAGATCAGGACGCCGATGATGATCGCCTCGACGAAGTACGCCTGCCACATGGTCGAACCGAGGAACCGGCTCCGCTTCACCGCGCCCGGCTTCTGCCGCTGGCGGACGAAGACCAGGTAGAGAATCCCGATCATGCCGAGGATGCCGATCCACTCGGTGACCAGGCCGAAAACCACCCAATGACCGATGACGGGCAGGCCCAGCTTCGGGTTGACCACCTCGAAGTACGCCTCGAGCACGAGCAACGACAGGATGACGAACGAGACCATGACGAGCCAGTGGGCGGCGCCGATCGCGCTCCACTTGAGCATCCTGGTGTGACCGACGGTCTCCACCAGCATGGTCTTCGTCCGGGTCTTCGGATCCTCGAACCGGGCCGGGTCCGGCTGGCCCTGGCGGATCACCGCGGTGATGGTCATCACCGCTCGGACCGCCAAGTAGACGGCCACCGCCGTGATTACCCCCGCTAAGACGGTGGCGATGATCTGCGCGATGCCCATCTGGTGCCTCCTCGGTCGGCGGTGCGCCAACCCATGTTACCCACGAGTAATAGACGGGCGCGCGCCGCAGGTCAATCCAGTGCGCCCCCCAGTCGAAAGCGCACCCCACGCCGGGCGGGGGTGCGCTCACTTTCGAGGATTTTCACGTATCCGCAGTAACGGATAACAGGCGTGGTCAGCGCCAGCGCGACAGGAGGCCCAACGAGCTCACCATGCAGCCGAACCCAACGGCGAGGTTCCAGTAGCCCCATGATCCCACCGGGTACTGCTGAGCATCCGAGAGGTAGTACACGACGAGCCAGCCGATGCCCACGACGATCAGGGTCACCGCGGTGACCGGCAGCCACGTGGGACTCGGCTTGTTGGACGCACCTTTCACCGCCGGGCTGACGTCCGACGGCGGGGTGTAGACCTTCTTCTTGCGAACCTGTGACTTCGGCACGGTGCTCTCCTGAGGGCAACAAGTGGTGAACAACCCACCGCTGAGCGGCTCCGGAACTCCCGAATGCTGCCCGTGGCGAATACTGTTCGACCGCTAGCGTAGTCAAGGCGGTACGCAGACAGGCACCCGCCGGGGCGAGAAAATACCCCGAGCGTCTGTTCTTGAGGGGGCGGGGTGGCTTTTCGAGAGGGAGGCGACGTGAAAAACAGCGCCGCTGGAGCCTCCTGGCGCCTCGTGGTGCGGCGTGTCGCCCGCGGCCTCCGGCCCCGGCGCGGTCACCGCCGGTCCGTCTGGTCCGCCGGGGTCCCGCTGATCGCGCTGGCGGCGGGCCTGCTCTTCACCACGTCAGCGACCATCGCCGACGGTACGGCACTGCGCGACGACCGGCGCCCGCAGCTGAATCAGTTGATCGCCGAGAAGCGCGAGCGGCTGGAGGCGAACGAGCGGGACGCCGCCGACCTGCTCGCCGAGGTCGACCGGGAGACGGGCCGCCTGGCGGAGCTCGACCAGCCGGCCCGGGACCAGGCCGACGCCCTGCGCCAGTCGGCCGGGTTCTCCGCACTGCACGGCCCGGGGATGACGGTCACCCTCAACGACTCGCCCCGCCGCGGGTCCGACTTCGGCGACAACGCTCCCAACAACGACGATCTGGTCGTGCACCAGGGCGATGTGCAGGCCGTCGTTAACGCACTCTGGGCAGGTGGGGCCGAGGCTATGACGATCATGGATGTCCGGGTGATCTCCACCAGCGCGGTACGCTGTGTCGGCAACACGCTGCTCCTCCACGGCCAGGTCTTCTCACCACCCTTCAAGATCACAGCGATCGGCGAACCCACAGCGCTGAGTCGTGCGTTGGAGTCGGCAGAGGGAGTCAGGGAGTTCCGGGAAGCCGTGACCGACTTCGGGCTCGGTTACACGGAAAAGGTGGAGAAGGACGTGAGAGTGCAGGCGTACGACGGATCGACCGATCTCCGATCGGCGCAGGCTGCCCGGTGATGGCGCCCCCGGAGTACCCCGCGAACCCGCCGGGCTCGGGCCGTCACCGCGCGCCGGACGCCGACGCGCAGACCGCTTACATCCCGCGCATCACCGACGCGTCGCCGGACGGCGTCCCCGGCGGGCCGCTCGCGCCGCCGGTCGGCCTCGGCGGCAACGTCGACCCGCGGCCGCCGCGGTCCGCGACACCCCGGGCGTCCGCGGCCCCGGGACTCGACGAGATCAACGCCGCAGCGGCCGACCCGCGGCGGCGCTCACTCCAGCCTCCGGCGCCGCCGGTGACCCTCGGAGACCAACGGGGCGGTTCCACCGTCCCGTTGGTCTCCGAGACCACACCGCAGTGGGTTGCGCCGCTCAGCGAGCCGCTCAGCGGCCCGCAAGGCGCCCCGGCGGCGGCCGCCTTCGACGTCCGCCGGCCGGCGCCACGGCCCGAGCCCGCCCCACCGCCCGGAAACACGGCGTGGGACCCGTCCGCGACCGCGCGGATCGACCTTCCGGCCGGGTCGCCGGCGAGCTCCTACGACGGCACGACGACCGCCTGGGCGCCCGCCACCGGACAGCCGGGCCTCGCACCACAGGGCCCGCCCTCGCAGGCCCACCTCCAGCCGGCTCAGCAGAGTCCGCCCTCGCCGGCCCCGCCGGTTCCCTCCCGCGCCGAAGCCGCCTGGCCGCCGCCGGAGCGGCCCGGGGCCGCCGACGGCGCCGCCGACTGGCTGCCCGCGAAGGACCCGGTGGCGGGCGGCGAGACGGCGTGGACGGCCGGGACGACCCGTGATCCGAGCGCGACGACGGTCCTCCGCACCATCGACGCCCCGACCGGCCTGCTCCCCGCCGTTCCGCCCGGTGGCTCCCCGCCGGGCCGGCCCACCCCCGCGCCCCGTCCGGCGGTCAGCGCGGCACAGGCCGCCCGCGAGGCCGCCGGCCCGGAGGTCGCTCTCGGCGCCGCACCGGTGCCCGCCGTGACGGGAGCGCGCTCCGAGAGCGGCGTGGCCGACGCGGAGTCCGGCCCGGCGGAACCCGCCAAGCCGAAGCGTGGTGAGCGGGTGGTCCAGCTGCGGCCCGAGCAGACCGAGGCCGGCTACAAGAGCGTCTACTCCGAGCTGACCCGCCCGACGATCGGGTCACGGATCCGCACCGGCATCCGCACCTCCGGCGAGCTGATGATCACTTTCGGTCTGGTGGTCCTGCTCTTCGCCGGCTATCAGGTCTTCGGCAACTCGGCCGCGGTCGACTCCGAGCAGGACAGCCTGACCGAGGAACTGGACCAGGCCTGGGCCGACCCGACGGTCGCCCCGACCGCGAATACGCCGGCCAAGCAGGGCCCGGCCGCACCCGGCGCCAACCTGGTCGGCCGCCTCTACATCCCGAAGCTCGACAAGAAGTGGGTGGTCGTCGACGGCGTCCAGCCCGACGACATCCGATACGCGCCGGGCCACTACCCGGAGACCGCGAAGCCCGGCCAGGTCGGCAACTTCTCGGTAGCCGGCCACCGGGTCCGGAAGATCTTCTGGCGGCTGGACGAACTCCTGGACGGCGACGTGATCGGCGTCGAGACCCGGGAGAGCTGGTATGTCTACCGCGTCTACCAGCAGCAGGTCGTGAAGCCGAACCAGGTCGAGGTGGTCGCCCCGGTGCCGGGCAAGCCCAAGAGCAAGGCGACCAAGGCGCTGCTCACCCTGACCACGTGCAACCCGAAATTCAACAACTACGAGCGCCTGATCATCCACGCCGAACTGGTCAAGACGGTCCCCCGGGATCAGGCCCTGACGGACGCCGGCATGCCGGCCGAGATGAAGGCGTGAGGCCGTGTACGCGTGGATCTGGCACCGGTTCCCCGGTGGCACCTGGAGCAAGCTGACCTTCTCGCTCGTGCTGGTCGCGGCGGTCGGCAGCCTGCTCTGGTATGTGATCTTCCCGTGGGCCACCCCGCTGCTGCCCTTCGACGACGTCCAGGTCGAAGCCGGAACGGGCGAGCCCGGCTCGGACACGGTCGTTCCCGGTGACGAGGGTCCCGACGAACTGCCCTACAGCACCACCTCCAATCAGCCTTCGCCCAGTCCCCGTAGGTGATGACGTGCGCATTCTGGTGATCGACAACTACGACTCCTTCGTCTTCAACCTGGTGCAATACCTCGGTCAACTCGGTGCGGAGTGCGAGGTGCGCCGCAACGACGAGATCTCGGTCGCCGACGTAAACAAGTTCGGCGCGGCCGGCATCCTGCTCTCACCGGGCCCGGGGGAGCCGACCCGCGCCGGGATCATGATGGATGTGATCAAGGAGTACGCCGGGAAGATCCCGATGTTCGGCGTGTGCCTCGGCCACCAGGCGATCGGTGCGGCCTTCGGGGCCACCGTGACCCGCGCGCCCGAGTTGCTGCACGGCAAGACCTCCGAGGTGCGCCACCAGGGCGTCGGCGTGCTCACCGGGCTGCCCGACCCGTTCACCGCGACCCGGTACCACTCGCTCGCCGTCCTGCCGGAGACCCTGCCGGACGAGATCGAGGTGACCGGGACGACCGAGTCCGGCGTGGTCATGGCGATGCGGCACCGGGAGTTGCCGATCGAGGGTGTGCAGTTCCACCCCGAGTCGGTGCTGACCGAAGGCGGTCACACCATGCTGGCGAACTGGCTCGCCTTCTGTGGCCTGCCGTCGGCTCTGGAGAAGGCGCCCCCGCTCGCCGCCGAGGTGGAGAGCCGACGCCGCTCCGCCTTCGCCGCCGCCTGATCAACCCCGGAACACGAGAAAGGCCGGTGACCCCCGACAGGGATCACCGGCCTTCGCCCGTCGTCGGTGACTAGCCGTCGTCGGTGACTAGTTGTCGTTCTCGCCGGTCCCGGCGCCGCCCGACGCGCTGGCGCTCGGGTCCGGGGCGCCCGTGGCGGCGATCACCTGGAGCTGGACCTTTGAGTTCCGCTTGACTTCTCTGTCGGCCTCGGTGAGCTGCTTGATCACAGTGCCGGGGACACCGTCGGCCTGCACCTCGATCGGTTCGGCGATCAGATCGTTGATCTCCAGTAGGGCCTGGGCGGCATCGAACGATTTGTTCTCGACATCGGGCACTTTCACCAGGGCGTTGTTGGAGACCTTGACCGTGATCGTGGTGCCTTGGTCGACACTCTCGCCGGCCTTCTCGACGTCGAGCACCCGGTCCTTCTCGTCGGTGCTGTTCACCCGCTGGATCTTGGGAACGAGCCCGAGCCCGGCGAGCCGCCTCTCGGCGGTGCTGGCGCTGACGCCCTTCAGATCACTCGGCACCGTCACGGCGGCCAGCGGGTTGCAGACCTTGTAGGTGATCACATCGGCGGCCGTCACGTTCGCGCCGGGCTTCGGGTTCTGCAGCGACACCGTGCCGGTGCAGTCCTTCTTCGTCTCGGCCGACACCTTGGTGTTGGTCAACCCGAGCCGGTTGAGTTCGGCCTCCGCGTCTTCCGGCGTCAGTCCTTCCAGCCGGGGCATGGCCACCGTGGTGGGACCGGTGGGTTTGTCCTTCTCGTTGCCCTTGGACATCGCCAGAGCGACGCCGAGGACCACGACGACCAGCACCGCCAGGCCCGCCACCACGGCCATCACCCAGGAGGAGCGGCTCTCCGGCTTGTCGGGGCCCGCCATCGCGGGCTGAACCGGCCGCTGCACCGTGGTGGCGCCCTGCGGCTGCCACTGGCCGGCCCCGCCGGTCATCGCCATGGTCTCGGCCTGGCTCATCACCGGGGTCGCCATCACCGGGCGGCCGGAGACGGCACGCAGCGCGTCGGCGCGCATCTCCTGCGCGCTCTGGTAACGGTTGAGCGGGTTCTTGGCGAGCGCCTTCAGGACGATCGCGTCGATGTCCGGCGGGACATCGCGGTTGACCGAACTGGGGACACGCGGTTCCTCACGCACGTGCTGGTACGCCACGCTGACCGGGCTGTCGCCCACAAACGGCGGGTGCCCGATGACCAGCTCGAAGAGGACGCAGCCGGCCGCGTACACATCGGAACGGGCGTCGACCGACTCGCCGCGCGCCTGCTCGGGTGAGAGGTATTGGGCGGTACCGATGACCGCGCTGGTCTGCGTCATCGTGGTGGCGCCGCTGGCCAGGGCCCGGGCGATACCGAAGTCCATCACCTTGACCTGGCCGTTCTGCGTGATCATCACGTTGCCGGGCTTGATGTCCCGGTGGATGATCCCGTGCCGGTGGCTGAACTCCAGCGCCGCGCAGATATCGGCGATGATCTCCAGAGCGCGGCGTGGCTGCAACCGCTGCTCCTGGGCGAGGACCTCCTTGAGGGTCCGGCCGTTGACGAACTCCATGACGATGAACGGGTGTTTCTCACCGGCGTCCGAGATCTCCTCGCCGGTGTCGTAGACAGCGACGATCGCCGGGTGGTTCAGAGCCGCCGAGTTCTGTGCCTCACGACGGAACCGCTCCTGGAACGTGGCGTCACGGGCTAGGTCGGTGCGCAGCATCTTGATCGCGACATCCCGGCCAAGGCGCAGGTCACGACCCTTGTGCACCTCGGCCATGCCGCCGTAGCCGAGCAGCTCGCCGACCTGGTACCTGCCACCGAGCAGGCGGGCCTGCGCCGTCATAACGTCTGTCGTCCTTCGTTCGGTCGGAACCAGCCGAGCTGGGCATCGGCCTGCATAAGACGGTACGACGCCACCGACAGAGGGTCAGCGGCCACGCCCGAGCGGAGGATAGCCCCAGAGCTGCTGTGATGACCCAGCACGCTGCCTGAGACGGGATTGCCGTTGCCGCTTCGTAACAGGAAAGAGATGACCCCGGCGCAGAGCAGCACCAGCAACGCCAAAACCACGGCCAGAACCACGAGCACCTGTCGCCCGAGCGAACCCTCCGGCTTCGCGGAGGCCGGATGAGCAGGCGCCGAATGATAAGCGTTGTTGACCGGCGGACCCGACTGCGGGCGGTACGGCGGGGGCGCCGGCGACATGGGCCGGGCCATCGGCGGTGGGGACGGCACGGAGGCCGCGCCCCGGGCGCCCGACACCGGGCGCGGCACCGACGCCCGGGCGGCGCCCGACGTGGGCACCCCGGACTGCGGACGGTTCGGCGGTGAGCTGGTCGGCCGCGAGTTCTGCATCGGCTGCCCGGCCGGCTGCTGCGCGGTCGTCAGTGAGGAGGCCGCCTGCCGGGCCACCGCGGCCATCGCCGAGGCGCTCGGCCAGCGGGCAGCCGGGTCCTTGGCCATGGCGCGTTCCACGATGGCACGGACCGCGGGCGGGATGTCCGCGGGAAGCGGCCGCGGGGTCTCCCGGACGTGCTTCATCGCGATCTCGATCGGGGTGGCCCCGTCGAACGGGCGATGACCGGAGAGGCACTGGTAGGCGACAACACCGAGGGCGTACACATCGGAGGCGGCCGTGGCGACGTCACCGGCGGCCTGCTCCGGCGAGATGTACGACGCCGTGCCAAGCACCGCCCCGGCCACGGTGAGCTGCCCGACCAGTGCTGAGCGGGCGATACCGAAGTCGGTCAGGACCAGCGTGCCGTTCGGGCGTACCAGAAGGTTGCCGGGTTTGACGTCGCGGTGCACGATGCCGTTGCCGTGTGCCGCCTGCAGCGCGTCGGCGGCCTGCGCCACCAGCGCCATGGTCCGCGCCGGCGTCAGCCGGCCGACCCGGCTCAGCGTGCGGGACAGGGCGTCACCCTCGACGTACTCCATGACCAGGAAAGCGATCTGCTGGTCACTGCCGTAGTCGTAGACGTCGACGACGCCCGGGTGGTTGATGGTCGCCATGGTCCGCGCCTCGCCACGGAACCGTTCGGCGAAGCCCGGCTCGTCGAGCAGAGCGGGCAGCAGGATCTTGACGGCGACCGTCCGGCCCAGCACGTCGTCCGTGCCACGCCAGACATCACCCATGCCGCCGCCGGCGATCCGCTCCTCCAAGCGGTATCGCCCACCGAGCATGACCCCCGGGCGGATCATGTCAGTTCCCTCCCCGATTCGCGGCGGCCTTCATGATGAGCCCGGCGATCCGGGCAGCCTCGGCGCTGGCGTGTCCGCCGGGCACGTTCTCCAGCATGACGCACACCGCAGAAACCGCTTTGCCGTTCTCGTCGTACGCGAAGCCGATGAACCACCCGTGCGGGTCGGCGCCTTCGGCGTTCTGCGCGGTACCGGTCTTGCCGCCGACCTTGAAGCCGCTGATCTTCGCGTTCTTGCCGGTGCCACTCTGGACGACGCTGACCATCATGTCGCGCAGGTTGCCCGCGACGGCCGCGTCGATCGGCTCGCGCAGAACCTTCGGCTTGGCCGTGTAGATCGTCCGCCGATCCGAGTCGAGCTGCTGTTGCACCAGGTAGGGCCGCATCTGCTTGCCGTCGTTCGCCACCGAGGCGGCGATCATCGCACCCAGCAACGGCGTCATCCGGACGTCGCGCTGGCCGAGCGACGACTGCGCGAGCGCCGACTTGTCGACGCTGCCGTCCTCGTTGGCGATGGCGCCGGTGCGGCTGGCCGCGACCGCCAGGCCCCGGTCGGTCGCCTCCAGGTCACCGACCCGGAGCGACTCGTCCTCGAAGCCGAACGCCTTCGCTGTGTTCATCACCACATCACGGCCGAGCTTCACGCCGAGCTTGGAGAAGCCGGTGTTACAGCTCGTGGTCAGCGCGTCCTTGAGAGTGATCTGATTGCCGGGGCAGACCTCGTCCTCGGAGTTGCGGATCGTCGCGCCGCCCTCTTGATAGACGCTGCCCGCAGGGATGGAGGTGTCGAGGTTGTACCCCGCCTGGAGCGCGGCCGCCGAGATGATCACCTTCATCACCGAGCCGGGCGGCAGGGTGTTGGCGACGCCCCGGTTCAGCAGCGGCTGATCCTT
Source organism: Actinoplanes sandaracinus (assembly GCF_030009775.1). Lineage (GTDB taxonomy): Bacteria > Actinomycetota > Actinomycetes > Mycobacteriales > Micromonosporaceae > Actinoplanes > Actinoplanes sandaracinus. The sequence goes on from NZ_JASCTH010000022.1 coordinate 125,414, forward strand.
GTCGGCGATGAGCTTCTTGTACGCGTCCGTGGCCACTTTCCCGTCGTGGCTGGCCAGCGGGTTCGGGTCGTAACTGGGCATCGACACCAGCGCCTGGACGGCCCCGGTGGTCGGGTCGATCGCGACCGCCGCGCCCTTGGTCACGCCGCGCTCGTTCTTGGTCATCTGCTTCCAGGCGACCTCCTGCGCGGCGGGGTTCAGCGACATGATGATGTTTCCGCCACCGGTGTTGTTGCCGGTGAACATGTCGCTGAGCCGGTCCGCGAACAGCTTGTCGCTGGAGCCGGAGAGGATGTCGTTCTCGGCCGCCTCGATGCCGACCTCGGCGCCCACGACCGGCTTGTAGCCGAGCACCGGCGCGTAGATCTCCTTCTTCGGATAGATCCGCTGGTACTTCAACTCCCCGTCGGTCTCGGTGTTCGAGGCCAGCGTCTCGGTGCCCGCTTCGATCTTGCCGCGGGGACGTTCGTACTCGGCGACCTGGACCCGGTTGTTACGCGGGTCGGTGCGGTACTCGTCGGCCTTGTAGGCCTGAATCCAGTTGAGATTGGCGAAGAGCATGCCGAACAGGACGAGGATGACGACGCCGGAGCGTCGGAGGGGGGCGTTCACGGCTTGATCACCTCCGTCATGGCGCCGTGCAACTGGGTGGGTGCCTTCTTCGGCCCGCCGCCGGCCCGTTCCGGCCCGCTGGTCGCGGGGCGGCGGGCGGCGTCCGAGATCCGGAGAAGCATGGCGATGAGCAGCCAGTTCGCCATCAGTGACGAACCACCGGCGGAAAGGAACGGGGTGGTCTGGCCGGTCAGCGGGATCAGGCCGGTGATGCCGCCGAGGATGACGAAGACCTGCAGGCCGAGCGTGAAGGCCAGGCCGCCGGCGACCAGCTTGCCGAACGAGTCACGGACCGCCAGCGCCGCGTGCAGGCCGCGCTCCACGATCAGCAGGTAGACGATCAGCAGGGCGGAGAGGCCGAACAGGCCGATCTCCTCACCGAGGCCGGCGAAGATGAAGTCGGTGCGGACCTCGGGCACCTTGAACGGCGAGCCGGCTCCCGGCCCGGTGCCGAACAGGCCACCGGTGCCCAGTCCGAGCAGACCCTGGACCAGCTGGAAGCTGTTTCCGCTCTTTCGCTCGTAGTTCGCCTGAGAGAACGGGTCGAGCCAGACCTCGGCCCGGTCGTAGAAGTTCGCGAACGGACCACCGACCAGGTCACCGAGCAGATATGCGACGTAGACACCGCCGAAGAACAGGATCAGGCCGATGATCAGCCAGCTGGACCGCTCGGTGGCGACATAAAGGGTGACGACGAAGAGGCCGAAGTAGAGCAGCGCGGTGCCGAGGTCCTTCTCGAAGACCAGCACCAGGAGGCTGAACAGCCACACCGTCAGAACGGGGCCCAGGTCGCGGCCACGCGGGAAGTCGATGCCGAGGACCCGGTGGCTGGCCAGCGACAGCACCTCACGCTTGCGGACCAGGTAGTAGGCGAAGAACGACACCAGCGCGAGCTTGGCGAATTCACCCGGCTGGATCGAGACCGAACCGAGCCGGATCCACAGCTTCGCGCCGTTCACCTCGGAGATGCTGGCGGGCAGCACCGCCGGAATCATCATCAGCACGATGCCGACAAGGCCCAGGGTGTACGCGTATCGCGAGACCACCCGGTGGTCGCGCAGCAGCAGGAGCAGCACCGCCGCCAGGATTAGCGACAGCAGCGTCCAGGCCAGCTGGCGGCCGCTGGTCTCGGCGAAGAATCCGGGCACGGCCAGTTTGTTGGCGATCGCGTTCTCGAGGTCGAGACGGCGCAGGAACGCCACTCCGATGCCGTTGAGGAGCGCCACCGACGGCAGCAGCACCGGGTCGGCGAACGGTGCGGTGAACCGGACCACCATGTGCAGGCCGAAGAAGAGAAGACCGATCAGCGCGGCCGGCACCCAGAAGTTCGGTCGGATCTCGTCGAACTGATTGGCCTCCACCGTCGCGCCGAACGCGGCGACGAGCAGCATGGCGAACACCAGCAGACCGAGCTCGGCGTTGCGGCGAGTCTTCAATCCCCGGATACGCGACATCTCGCCCGTGGAGGCGGGCGTGGGAGCCGGTACGGCGGACGCGGTCAAGAATTTCCCCAGACGTGTTGGCCGTGCTCAGCCGACGGTCCGGCACCCGACCGGGTCGACCGTCGGCGGAGCGCTTTCGGAAGCGGCGGTGGTCGGAGCGGAGGCGGGCGTGCTCCGGTTCGGTGCAACGCTCGCATCGGTGGCGGGAGTAGCCGCGGCCGTCGGCGCCGTGCCTGCGGCGGTGCAGATCGGTTTGAGGTTCGCGTTCGTCGGCTCGTCGACGGTCAGGGCTGCCAGCGCGGTCCGGGCAGCGGCCTGGTCGGGAGCGTGGATGCCCTTCTTGACCCGCTCCTGCGCGGCCGCGGTCAGGTCGTCGAGGCGAACCGTGCTCGTCTCGCTCACCGTCGACAGGTCGAGTCCGCCGATCTGGCCGGGCACGCCCTGGAAGATGGCGAGTTCGCCCTTCTCCGTCGCACCGACGTAGTACTGGTCCTGGGTGTACCGCCAGCCGGCCCACAGGCCACCACCGAGCACACCGAGCAGGAGCAGCACCATCAGCGTGGTCCGCACCGGATGCCCGGCCGGTTCCGGGTCGCGGTCGTACTCGTTCGCCGGTTCCGGCTGGGCCGGCCGGGGCGGCGGCTTCAACGCGGAAGCCCGCGCCGCCGGGGTGGAGCTGTCGGCGACCGTGGTGTTGCCACGGTCGAGTGACGCCGCGCCACCCACGATCGGCGCCTGCTCGACGATGTCCTTGTCGATGGCGTCCGCGATGATGACCGTGATGTTGTCGGGCCCGCCGCCACGTAGTGCCAGCTGCACCAGCCGCTCGACGCACGCCTTGGGGTCGCTGATCTCGCGCATGGTCTGCCCGATGGTCTCGCCACTGACCACGCCGGAGAGGCCGTCGCTGCAGATCAGGTAGCGGTCGCCCTTGAGCACTTGGCGGACCGAGTACTCCGGGTCGATGTCGCGGCCGTCCAGCGCCCGGGTGAGCAGCGACCGCTGCGGGTGGCTGCTCGCCTCCTCCGGGCTGACCCGGCCCTCGTCGACCAGCATCTGGACGTAGGTGTCGTCCTTGGTGATCTGCGCGAACTCGCCCTTGCGGAGCAGGTAGGCCCGCGAGTCGCCGATGTGCACCATGCCGAACTTGCTGCCGGAGAAGAGGACCGCGGTCAGCGTGGTCCCCATCCCCTCCAGCTGAGGGTTGGCGTCGACCGTGTCCCGGAGCTGCTGGTTGGCGGTTCCGACGGCGTGCCGCAGGGCGTCGACCATGGCGTCCCCGGGGACGTCGTCGTCGAGTGGCGCCATGGCGGCGATGACGATGTTGGACGCGACGTCACCGGCGGCCATGCCGCCCATGCCGTCCGCGACAGCGAGAAGCCGCGGCCCGGCGTAGACGGAGTCCTGGTTGAGGTCTCGGATCAGACCGCGGTCGCTCTGAGCGGCATAGCGCAGGGTCAGGGTCATGGCCGTAACTCGAGAGAAGTGCGCCCGATCCGGATCGGAACGCCAAGGGGGACTGGAGTGGGTCCGGAGACCTTACCGCGATCAAGGTAGGTGCCGTTGGTCGAGCCGAGGTCCTCGACGAACCACTGGCCGTCACGGGCGACCAACCGGGCGTGCCGGGCGGAGGCGAAGTCGTCGGTGATGACGAGCGTCGAATCCTCGGCTCGCCCGATCGTGATCGGAGCCTCACCGAGAGTGATTCGCGTGCCGGCGAGATTACCGGCTGTCACGACCAACTGACGCGCCGCCTTGCCGCGTTTCACCTTCGCCGGCCGGCCCTGCAGCACCGCGCCACCCACCCCCCGAGGGCTGGCGACGATGCTCTTGGACCGGCCACCGGTGAAGAGGTCCCGTCGGATCACTCCGACCACCGTGAACACGAAGATCCACAGCAGGATCAGGAACCCGAACCGGGCGACGGTGAGAACGAATTCGGGCAAGGTGGCTAGCCGTCCACTCGGAAGGTCAGCGTCGTCGTGCCCAACTGGATCATGTCGCCCGGGTTGAGCGCGACGGCGGACACCCGCTGGCCGTTGACCATGGTGCCGTTCGTCGAGCCCAGATCGGTCAGCACGACCTGGTTGCCGTCGTAGTCCAGCCGGGCGTGGCGCCGCGAGATGCCGACGTCGGGCAGGCGAAGGTTCGCCTGGTCGCCGCGGCCGATCACGGTCGAGCCCATCTGGAGCGGGTAGGTCCGGCCGTCGCCGGAGACCAGGCCGACGCTGCGCGGGCCGCCGTGACCACCGTGCGGCGGGTAACCGCCCTGCTGGTCGTAGGGCGAGTACTGCGGGCCGGCGTCGTAGGCGGGCTGCTGCACCGGGGCGACCTCGCCACCGGTGTAGACCTCCGCCGTGACCCGGAACATGCCCGTGTCCAGGCCGTCGCCACGCTCGATCTCGACGATCACGTCGCCGTAGACGGTCCAGGCCTGCTCGCCGATGAACTCGGCCTGTGACTGGGCGAGTTCCTGGGCCAGCGCGGCCGCATAGGGCGCCAGACGACTGTGGTCGTATGGCGACAGATCAATCACGTAGCGGTTGGGCACAAGGGTGCGGCCACCGGCAAGGATGGCCTTGTGCGCCTCGGCCTCCCGCTGCATGGCATTCAGAATCTCCACAGGGTGCACGACACCCTTGAAGACCTTGGCGAAGGCCCCTTCGACCAGGCCTTCCAATCGCTTCTCAAAGCGCTGCAGCACGCTCACCGGCTCCTCCTCGGGTTCCGAGGACATGATGGTATCCGGCGACCGCTTGCGCATCTGTAGCCCAAGAGCTGCCGGCACTTCTGACCCTCGTATGGCGCCCCGCAACGCCGTGCTAATGTTTCCTCCGTTGCCGGGGCGGTATCAACTCGCTAGGTGACGTGCGACAGCGTAGTCTGTCGCAGCCAGTAACAAGAAGCAGGCCCGACCAGGCCGCTTCCGCCGAAGAGGTCAGAAGTATGATCTCCGAGGAAGTCACATGGGGATGTGGCGGAATGGCAGACGCGCACGGTTCAGGTCCGTGTGTCCGAAAGGACGTGGGGGTTCAACTCCCCCCATCCCCACGAGATGGCGGGGGCCTCTGTCCGCGGAACGCGCGGACGGGGGCCCTCTCGTCATTTCTTCTCCGGGGGCCGAGCCCCCGGAAGCCCCGCATCACGGTGCGTTACGTGGCGGGCATCTCACCCTCGCGGCTCAAGATCAAGCCCTTCGGGGGGTACGGCGAGGGGCTGCGTCAACTTTCGGGTGATGTCTGCGGGGGCGTTATGCTCGCCGCTTTATTCGGTCTTCAGGGTGGAGTTCGGTCGTGACGGCGACTGGTGCGGGTGTCGGGCAGGGCAAGCGCAACGTGCTCGGCGTGCTGGTGGATGCGACTGACTACGCGACCGCCACGGCACAGATCATGGAGGCCGCCCGGGAACAGCGCGGGTTCGCGGTGACGGCCCTGGCGGTGCACGGCGTCATGACCGGAGTCGAGGACCGGGCGCACAATGCCCGGCTGAACTCCTTCGATCTGGTGACTCCGGACGGCCAGCCGGTGCGGTGGGCACTGAACCTGTTGCACGGGGCCGGGCTCACCGATCGCGTCTACGGCCCGTCGCTCACCCTGAAGGTGGTCGAGCAGGCCGCCGCCGAGGGACTCCCCGTCTACCTGTACGGCTCCACCGAGCCGGTCCTGGAGAAGTTGGTCCCGGCGCTGCAGGGAATGTTCCCGGCGCTGAAGATCGCCGGGGTGGAGGCGTCCAAGTTCCGCAAGTCGCAGCCGGGCGAGCCGGAGGCGATCGCCGAGCGGATCAAGGCGTCCGGCGCCCGGATCGTGCTGGTCGGGCTCGGGTGCCCCCGACAGGAGATCTTCACCTACGCGATGCGGCCGCTGCTGGACATGCCCCTGCTGGCCGTGGGCGCCGCCTTCGACTACCACGCCGGCCTGTTGAGGAACCCGCCCGTGTGGATGCAGAGGTACGCGCTGGAGTGGCTGTGGCGCCTCGGCTTGGAGCCCAAGCGTCTGTGGAAGCGGTACATCCTGCTGAACCCGGCGTACCTGAGCCGGCTCGGCGCGCAGAAGCTCGGCGTGTGGAAGGCGACCCCGCCGGCCCCGGCGACCGACCCGGTGCGGGAGTTCGCGGTCTGAGCTGAGCTGATCTTGTATCGGACAGTGCGGTACAGGTCACTCTTTGAATGTGCGGCTTGTCCACATAGTCGGCAACATTCTCGACTGACAGCGACGGTCCGTTTACACGCGGTGGTTTTTGACCCCTACGGGTAGCTCTTCGGGGCATATCCCGGTTTCGCGGCTTGCACAAACGGTGAACGCTGTCGATGTGGACACCGCTGTGGACGTCATCCTGATCGGCACCCTCGCCGCCGTCTGGCTCACCGCCGGGCTGCTGGCGGACGGCATGCCCGCCGCCGGTTCCGCGCGCCAGCTCCGGCGCCGGGCCGGGTTCCTCTCCGCTCTGGTCGGTGCCGGGGTCGCGGTGTTCGCCGCGGTTCCGCTCATCACCGAACTGGTGCCGGGCGTTTCGGCGGCCCCCGCGGCCGCGCTGCTCCCAGCCGTACCGGCCCTGCTCGTGCTCACCGCGACCGTGCGCCGCCTCGGTTGGGTCCGGCGGGGTGCGGGAGCGTTCGCCACCGCACCGCTCACGCCGGTGCCGCCTGGCCTGCGGGCTGCGGCGGCCCACCCGCTGCTGGCCGCGCCACTGCAGGTCACCGGTCTCGCCGCGCTGGTCGGCTTGCCGATCGCTGCGGGCGTGGTGGAGCTGCCCGGTGGCGAGGCGACCGCGATGGCGGGCATCGCGGTCATCGCGATCGTGCTGGCGGTCGCCGTGATCGGGATCCGGGCGGCGCTGCGCCACAACCGCCTGGCCCCGCTGGGGCTGGCGTCGCTCGACCGGGACCGCGAGCGACCGACCCCGGTGGGTGTGCGCTAGACGGGCCGACCGCCCTACTGCTTCTTCGCTTCCTGCACGTAAAGCAGCTCCAGAATGGAGCGCGCCGCCTCGAACCAGCGGTCCAGCCACTCCGACGGCGGCAACGTGCCTCGGGCCGGAAGCTCCAGCAGCAGGCCGCGCAGCAGCGGGTGGTCCGCCATCGACTGGCTCGATGAGGAGTCGGACCAGCTGGACGAACCGAAGACCGGCTCACTCAGGCTCGGCAGGTCCAGGGACGGCAGCTTCGCGGCCCGGTCCAGCGCGCTGGTCGGCTCGATGCTGTGCGACCGGCCCGGAGACCGGGTCGGAAGCCCGGATCCACTGCGCGACATCAGCTCGCCGTCACTGTTGTCGGAGGAGAGCGCCTCGCGCCGGCCCTGCCGGTACGCGCTGACGCCACCGCTGAACCGGTCCTGCGCCGTCGTCGATGAACCGTTGCTGAGGTTCTCGGAACCAATCGTCATCTGTCTGCCTTGCCTCGTTCGGTGATGTGTCCCGGCCCATCAGCGCGGTCCGGTCCGCGCTTGAGACTTTCAACGAGGCGAGTCGCACACAGCGACGGCAAAATCGGGCAAATAGCAACGGCCGACCCGGGCGATCCGCTCGCCGCGCCGGCCGTTCCCGCGTCCTCAGTGGTCGAACTCGCCGTCCTTGGCACCGCCCACGAACGCGTCCCACTCGGCCGCCGTGAAGATCAGTGCGGGTCCTGTCGGGTTCTTGGAGTCACGGACCGCGATCGCTTCACCGACGAAGGCGACCTCGACACAGTTGTCGCCGTTGGGGCCACTTCGTGTGCTCTTGACCCACTGAGCCTGGTTGAGATCGACCCGAAGGCCCTTGGCCTGGATTTCCACAATGGCTCCTCTACCGGCATCTCGATCATCCCGCTGGACGCTTCCGGATCCAGGGCGGCCGCCCAAATGGTGTCGAGGACCTCGCGGCACATGCGGCGATCGCCGCCCTGCGCAGGAAGAGCACACCGGCCCCGTTCGCCGCGAGCACCGCGTCGGGGTCGCCGGCGGAGGGGAGGTCGCGGGTCGGCTGACCACCACTTCATCGAGCACCACCCCGAGATCGATTGGATCGTCCTGAATCAACAACGACCACCGTTGCCTTCGGACGTGGACGCGCCGCGTGATTCTCTGATCAGTGTCATCCCATTGGGCGGATCCGATGAAAGCCATTGCGTGCGCTTCGGTGTACAAAAGGCCCGGAATGACCGGATGCTCAGGCGTCCGGAATGATCTAGCTTCCACCTTAAAGCCGGCATAAGTGCTGTTCAGGACGGTCGAGCAGGGATGCCACCAGCCTTCCCGGCGGGCAGGTTGAGCAATTCCGACTCACCCTTTCATTATGTCAGCATTTGCGCCATAAAGTGCGTCATATCGCTTACGCCTGCCGCCTGCGCGTCGGTATGCCCGGTTTCGATACGCGTTATCTTGGACGGCGAACAACCCAGCCGTTCCACCACCACATCGATGGCCGCGCCGGCCTCCTCGCGAAGTCTGCGCAGTTCCACACCGAGGCGGCGCCGTCGCGGGGCGGGACTGCGGCGTTGATTCACACGGTCGGTCTCCGGGTCCGGTCTTGATCATCCAAGCACAGTGGATGATCACGGAGAATCACGGAAGCGTGACATGCAACTTGCATCGACGACACTGGTGGTGCAATCTTTCCGTATGGCTTGCATCACTCAACGTTCTTGAGCGAGGCGGCCAGAACTGGCGAAACGGAACAAAACGACGTCCATCACGGGGCGCCGAGCCATCGGAAGTCCGAGTTGGACTTTCGCCCCGACACGGGTGGGGCTGTTCGGCGATAGTGACGTTCCGCAACCACCTTCGATGGTCAATTCCCCCGAAGGCTTGCAAAAGTGCATTCAGGCGGCAAACTGATGCACCAGTCACCAAAGTCCACACTCCACACGGGTCTCAGGGCAGGAGATGACGTGGTTCTACCTCGGTCCGGTGATGTCATCCACGTGACGAAGGCGGCCAGCGTCCAATTCGCATCACCGATGCTTTTCCGGGTCATCCGGGTCCACGACTGGCCGACGTATGAAGGCTGGGTCTGGCTGGATGGCTACGAACTGAACTCGGCCGGTGACGCGGTCGAGCGCCGTTCCATCTTTGTGCAGGTCAACGGGCTTCGTCAGGTCGGGAAGGCGCCCGATCCGCGAGCCCGCAACGGCCGTCAGCCAGCCACCCGCCCGGGAGTCCTCCCCGCGCGGACGGCCCGCACCACCAACCGCTAACCGGAAGCGCTGGCCGACGGCACGGCGGCCGGCGGAGTGGTCGGTGTGCCCTGCCGTGCGACGGCGACGATGAGGGTCACGCGGGTGTCCGACGGCACCTGCTGGCCCTCGGCGGGGTCACAGTTGATCACCGTGTCCGGCTCGGCGTCGCTCTCGCGGCGGATCACCCGCCACTTCAGGCCGCTGCGAGCCAGCGCCGCCTGTGCGTCCGCGAGGGGCATTCCCCGCAGCGCGGGGACGTTCACCTCCTGGTCGGAGGGTTCGGTGGTCGGCGTCGTGGCCGTCGCGCCGGTGCCCGGCGTGGTGACTCCCGGGTCCGGGCCGTTCGTCAGACGGGTGGCGGGCGGCGTGTCCCCGGGTGTCTCCGCGTCTCCGCCGGTGTTCCGAACGATCACCGCGATCCCGACGGCGAGCAGGCCGACCAGCACCAGCGCGACGGTGCCGACCGCGATCGGCGCCCACCACCGGCCCGACGGTTCAGCCTGTCCGGGGTCGGTCCAGTCGCTGTCCTCGTCGTACGGGTTCCGGGGGACAGCGCCGTAGGGCCGCACTCCGGCCCGGCCGGTCCAGACGTCGCGGTCGTCCGATTCGGGACGATCGTCCACAGGGTCCGGATCGCGCTCCTCGGCCATCGCCGCGTCCTTCCGCTCCGTACATCCGCTCCAGTGCAGCGTCAAGGTATCGAATCTTGCGCGACGAGTGTGGTTTCCACCAGGGGAAAGCAACCGGGGCGACCATTTCCCAGACATCGGCGCGGGCCAGTACAGTGCGCGGCATGGCCGAGAAGGGCTGGACAGCACAAGCCGCCACGGCGGCCGGAATCGCCGCCGGCACCGGGGCCGCACAACTGGGCCTCGGGTACGGCTTGGGCGTCATCGCCTGGCCGGTGACCGCCATCGAGGGTGACAGCGCGTGGCTGGGCAGTCTCGGCTGGGCCACCTGGATCACGGCGAGCGCGACCGTTCTCGGCGCGGTGATCGCCGGGCGGCTGCGCCCCGAGCGCGCGGACCGGTGGCGTGGGCTCTGGCGGTTCGCGCTGGCGCTCGCCTCGGCGCTGGGTGCGCTGGTGTCTCTCGCCCTGGTGGCGTTGCCGGCCCGCGCCGCGGTGCGCGCCGACACGGTCTCCCCGCAACTCGTCGCCGGCGGTTACGCGCTAGCCGGCCTGCTCGCCGGGCTCGTGGTCGCCTTCTGGGCGGTGTCCTCCGGCCCGGTCGCGGCCAACCTGATCGGGACCGCGCTCTGGCTGTGGGCGCTGGCGGTCGCCGGCGTGGTTGCCGAGCTGGCCAGTGGACGTGACTTCGAGACGTACCTGACCAGTTGGCAGTTCGCCGAGTCGGTCAGTCCGGTGCAGTACGGCGGGATCTACTGGCCGAGCGCCTTGTTGACCTTGGTTGCGGCGTTCATCATCGGCTCGGTGGCGGCGGCTCCGGCGGCATGGCGGGGCGAGGTGGGGCTGGGCACGGCGATCTCCGGAGCGGTCGGGCCGCTGCTGGTCGCCTTCTCCTTCCTGACTCTGGCTCCACAGCTGACCGAGGTGATGGGCCCGCTGGAGTCGGCGTACCTCATCGCGCCGTACGCCGCCCTCGCCGGTCTGGGGGGCTCCGCGCTCGCGGTGGGGATCGCCCAGGGCCGGCACGGCCGTCTCGATCGGCCGCGAGCGGCCGTCCCGGAGCCGGTGGACGCCTCGCCTGCGGGCGAGAGGCCACCGGTCAAGGAGGCGCCGCCGGCGGGCGAGACGCCCGCGGTCAAGGACGCGCTACCGGTGAAGGCGACCGCGACCGGCCGGGCGACCCCCGCCACCCCGCGTGCGACGGTGCCGGACAAGCCCACGAAACCGGCCGTGGTGGATCCGGAGATCGCCGCGGCTGCCCGGCAGACCGGCCGCGCGCCCGCGAAACGCCGGAACGGCAACGGCGAGACGACGCGCTCGACGATCACCCCGCCCCCGGCGAGCCCGACGGTCGCCCGGATCAATCCGGACGAACCAGAAAAGCGCCCGTAGAGGTCGTCAGATCGGCCAGGTGTGGACCGGCTCGTTGGATCGTTGGTACTCCAGGTAGCGCTGCGTCATCTCGCACAGGGCCGCGGCCCGGGACAGGCCACGCGCCTCGGCGGCCCCGACCGCCGCCGTCTGCCAGGTCGCCCCGTTGCGGCCGGTCCGGCACCGGTCCGCGATGATCCCGAGCAGCCGGTCCCGCTGGGCCGGACGCACTCCCAGCAGGTCCAAGCCGGTGCGCGCCCGTGGCAGCAGCACGTCACGGACCAGATCGGTCACCGCCACCTCGCCCCGTCCCGGCCAGGTCAGGTCAGCCTCGATGCCGTCCCGGGCGCCGGCCCGGAAATTCGCCTCGGCCGTGGCAAAGGCGAGGCGGGCCCAGATCGGCGGGTCCTCCTCAACGAGCTGCCGGACCAGTCCGAAGTAGAACGCGGCGTTCGCGACCAGGTCCGCCACCGAGGGGCCGGAGGGCAGGACCCGGTTCTCCACCCGCAGGTGGGGCCGTCCGTCGGAGACGTCGTAGACCGGCCGGTTCCAGCGATAGACGGTGCCGTTGTGCATGCGTAGCTCGTACAGATGGGGAATGTTTCCGCAGGCGCGGACCGCGACCGGGTCCTCCTCGCTCAGCTCGGGCAGCAGCGGCGGGAAATATCGGAGGTTCTCCTCGTAGAGGTCGAGGACCGAGTCGATCCAGCGGTCACCGAACCAGACCCGGGGCCGGACGCCTTGCGCGCTGAACTCGTCCGGGCGCGCGTCGGTGGCCTGTTCGAAGAACGGGATCCGGGTCTCCGCCCAGAGCCTGCGCCCGTAGAGGTAGGGCGAGTTGGCGCCGAGCGCGAGCTGCACGCCGGCGATCGCCTGGGAGGCGTTCCAGTACCGCGCGAAGTCGGCCGGCGCGACCTGGATGTGGAACTGGGTGCTCGTGCAGGCGCCTTCCGGCGCGATCGTGTCGCTGCTGGCCACCAAATGCTCGGTGCCATCGATGTCGATCCGGAAGTCGTCGCCGCGGGCTCCGGCGATCTCGCGGTCCAGCGCCCGGAACCGCTCGTTGTCGGAGAGGTTGGCCAGGACCAGGTGGCCGGGCCGGACGGTGGGGAGCATGCCGATCAGGGCGAGGCGGCTCTCGCCTTTGCCGGCGCACTCGGACGCCGCCCGGAGAGCGTCCAGGATGTCCTGTTCGTAGTCGCCTAGGCCGTCGCCGGAGACCAGCCGGGGCGGGACGTTCAGTTCGAGGTTGAACCGGCTGAGTTCGGGCTGGAAGCGCGGATCACCGAGGTCGGCGAGGATCTCGGCGTTGCGCATCGCCGGGGCGGCCTCCGCGTCGACCAGGTTGATCTCGATTTCCAGGCCGGTGGTGGGGCCGCCGGAACCGAACGGCTCGCTCGCCAGCATGCCGGTCAGAACATCGACGCAGCAGCGCACCTTCCGCCGGAACAGGACCCGGTCATGCGGCGAGAAGACGGCGGTGCCCAGTTCTTTGCCCATGTGCCCTCCCAGGACGGCCAAGGACGAACCAACGTCGATCACCGCTCTGTGAACGAACGCTTGCGCTCGGTTCACCCTGCCATCCCGGGAGGAGGACCGCCAGCGACAGGAGAAGCGCCGCTGGCGGAAACGGGCGGCGCTTCTCGATCGGGCACGGTCAGCCCTGCTGGAGGATGGCTTCGCCCTCGATCTCAATCTTGATCTTCTTGCCGATCATCACGCCGCCGGCCTCCAGGGCCATGTTGTAGGTCAGGCCCCAGTCCTCGCGGTCGATCTCGGTGTGCGCGCTGAAACCGAAGACGTGCTGCCCGTAGGGGCTGGTGGTGGCGCCCTCGAACTCGACGACCAGCTCGACGGGGTTGGTGACGCCCTTGATGGTGAGCTCGCCCGACAGCACGAACTCGGCGCCCGCGTGCGACTTCACGCCGGTGCTGCGGTACTCCATCGTCGGGTACTTCTCGGCCTCGAAGAAGTCGCCGGTGCGCAGGTGGTTGTCACGGTCGATCTGGCCGGTCTCGACGCTGGCCGTCTTGATCGAGGCGGTGACCGAGGAGTCCAGCGGGTTCTCGCCGACCACGATCGTGGCGCTGGCCTCGGCGAACTGCCCACGGACCTTGCTGACCATGAGGTGCTTCACCATGAAGCCGACCTGCTTGTGCGCCGCGTCGAGCTCGTAGGTGCCGGCGGCGGGGATCTGAAGACCTTCGAACTCACGGGTGCTGACGGTCATGACACTGCCTTCTTTCGAAGCTCTGCGGGAATGCTTGTCTGACGGAGCAACTATATGCTCAGCAATATTCCTCCTGTCAAGTGCCTGGTACAGTTCGTCACGTGAACAAGGACCTGGACGACCCTCGCCTCACTGCAGTCGGACTGCTCGCCGAGGCGTACACGGGCTTGATGAACCGGCTCGCCGCACAGTTCGAGGAGCACCGACTCTCGCAGGTGGAGTTCGAGGTGCTGATGCGCCTGGCCCGGTCCCCGGGCAACCACCTGAGGATGACCGACCTGGCCGGCCAGACCACCCTCTCCACCAGCGGCGTCACCCGCGTCGTCGACCGCATGGAGCGCACCGGCCTGGTCCGCCGCGAGGCGTGCCCGAGCGACCGCCGCAGCTCCTACGCGGTGATCACCGACGAGGGCATGACGCGGCTCGCCGAGGTGCTCCCAGGGCACCTCGAGCTGGTCCAGCGGTGGTATGTCGGGCTTCTGCCCGAACAGAGACTGACGGAACTGCTCGACTCGCTGCGCACCATCCGCGACGCGGTCAACCCCTGCGCGACGGCGGGCAGCGCGGAGACCGCACTGCCCGCCTGACGATATTCGCGGTACGCCCGAGGGCGGAGAGTTACAGCCCCAGACCTCGGGCGATGAGCATGCGCTGCACCTCGGACGTGCCCTCGCCGACTTCAAGGATCTTGGCGTCCCGGTAGAACCGGCCCACCGCGGACTCGTTCATGAAGCCGTACCCGCCGTGCACCTGGGTCGCGTACCGGCTGTTCTCCATGGCGGCGTTGCTGGCGTTGAGCTTCGCGATGGCCGCGTGCCGCTTGAAGTCGTCGCCGGCCAGCATCCGGGCCGCGGCGTCGTAATAGCCGAGACGGGCCACATGGGCGCGCATGTCCATGTCGGCGATGAGGAACTGCACGGCCTGGTGTTTGCCGATCGGGCGGCCGAAGGCGCTGCGCTGCTGGGCGTACGTCACCGACTCGTCGACGCAGCCCTGCGCCAGGCCGACCGAGAGCGCGGCGATGGCGATGCGGCCCTCGTCCAGGATGCGCAGGAACTGGGCATAACCGCGGCCCCGCTCGCCGAGCAGGTTGGCCGCCGGCACCCGCACGTCGTCGAAGGACAACTCGTGGGTGTCCGACGCGCACCAGCCGACCTTGGAGTACCCGGGCGCCACCGTGAAACCGGGCGTCCCGGACGGCACGATGATCGTCGACAGCTCTTTGCTGCCGTCCGGGTTCGTGCCCGTCACCGCCATCACCGTGACCAGGCAGGTGATGTCCGTGCCGGAGTTGGTGATGAACGCCTTCGTCCCGTTGATCACCCACTCGTCGGTGCTCTCGTCGAGAACAGCGCGGGTGGTGGTGCCGGACGCGTCCGAGCCGGTGTCCGGCTCGGTCAGGCCGAACGCGGCCAGCGCTTCCCCGCTGGTCAGCCGGGGAAGCCAGCGCTGCCGCTGCTCCTCGGTGCCGAACCGGTGGATCGGCATGGCGCCCAGTGAGACCGCGGCCTCCAGGGTGATCGCCACCGAACTGTCCACTCTGGCCAGTTCCTCCAGCGTGAGACAGAGCGCGAAGTAGTCGCCGCCCATCCCGCCGTACTCCTCCGGGAACGGCAGCCCGAAAAGGCCCATCGCACCCATCTTGCGCACGATGTCGTACGGGAAGGTCTTGTTCTCGTAGTGCTCGGCGATGACCGGGGCCAGTTGTTCGCGGGCGAACTGCCGCACGCTGGCACGCAGGTCCTCGTACTCCTTACCCAGGCGGAAGTCGACCACCGGATGCCCCTCTCTACACAGGAGTGACGCCGTGCCGTCGCCGGGAGAAGGAGCGGTCCCGACCGCGCGCGGCGGAGAATCGCCGCACCAGCTCAACCCGCAGATCGCCCGGCTCGGCCACGGCGTCCACCACGAGTTCGCTGGCCAGGCGCATGATGTCGATGTCGCGCTCGTACTCCGCGCGGCGCTCGGCGACGAACGCGGCCCGGTCGTCCGGGTCCTCGATCGCCGCGATCTTGTTGGCATAGACGGCGTTGACCGCCGCCTCGGCGCCCATTACCGCGATCTTGGCGGTGGGCAGGGCGATGGTGGCGTCCGGATCGAACCCGGGGCCGGCCATCGCGTAGAGCCCGGCGCCATACGCCTTGCGGACCACCACGCAGATCTTCGGCACGGTGGCCTCGGAGATGGCGGTGATCATCTTGGCGCCGTGCCGGATGATGCCCTGCTTCTCCACCGCGGTGCCGACCATGAAGCCCGGCACATCGGTGAGGAACAGCAGCGGCACGTTGAAGGCGTCGCAGAGTTGCACGAACCGGCTCGCCTTGTCGGCCGAGTCGACGAAGAGCACGCCGCCCTTGAACATCGAGTTGTTGCCGACCACGCCGACCACCTCGCCGTTCAGGCGGGCGAATCCGACGGTCAGTTCACGAGCCCAGAGCGCCCAGATCTCGAAGTACGAGTTCTCGTCGACCAGGCCTTTGACGTACCGCCGCATGTCGAAGGCCTGCCGCTCGCTGGCCGGGACCAGGGCGGCGAGGTCGATGCCGGCGGGGTTGGCGGCGGCGGCCGCCGGCGGCTGCGCGGTCCAGTTGGAGGGGAGGTACGACAGGTAGGTGCGGACCACGTCGAGCGCCTCACGCTCGGTCTTGCAGAGGAAGTGCCCGACGCCGGACTCGGTGCAGTGCACCCGGGCGCCGCCCATCGCCTCCAGCGTGGTCTTCTCACCGGTGACCATCTCGACCATCCGGTCGGATCCCAGGTACATGCTCGCGTTGCCGTCGACCATGGCCACCACGTCGCAGAACGCCGGAATGTACGCCCCACCGGCCGCCGACGGGCCGAACAGCGCGCAGACCTGCGGGATCGCCCCCGAAGCCTTGACCTGGGTGTGGAAGATCTTCCCGGCGCCGCGGCGGCCGGGGAAGAGGTCGACCTGATCGGTGATCCGGGCGCCGGCCGAGTCGACGAGGTAGACCATCGGCACGCCGCGCTCGTAGGCCCGCTCGATGATCCGGATGATCTTCTCGACCGTGCGGGCGCCCCAGGAGCCGGCCTTGACCGTGGAGTCGTTCGCCATCAGGCAGACGTCCCGGCCGTCGATCCGGGCAGCTCCGGTGATCACACCATCCGCGGGCAGTCCGTCAGCGAGACTGTTGGCGAAGAGGCCGTCCTCGACGAACGAGTCCTCGTCGACCAGGAGCGCGATCCGCTCGCGGGCGAAGAGTTTGCCCTTGGCGGCGTTGGCGGCGTGGTAACGCTCCGCACCGCCGGCCAGTACACGCTTACGCGCTCCGGCCAGAGCCTCCCCGTCCATGCCGCCTCCGCAACTGTGCATCGTCGCCCGCATCCGCACTGGACGATGCAAGCTTAACGAGCGTTAGGTTATCTCACTGCGTGGACTGCGGCAATGCCGGACGGGAGCCCCCGTTGCGGGGGGCTCCCGTCCGTTTTCACTGCTACCGGCACTGTGGAGTAGCGCCGGCGGTCATCGGCACCGTCAGGAGCCGACGCGGGTCACGCCCGGGACCGGCGCGACCCGGCCTGTCACCGCGCCAGATCAGCGCAGGCTGCCGAGCAGGTCCAGACCGCCCAGGCCACCGACGTTGTTGGTCAGGCCGCTGACCGCGGACTTCTCGGCGCTGCGGCCGCCGGCCTTGTTGCCGTACTTGTCCGGGCTCACGTAGCCGGCGTCGTGCGGGGCCTTGCCCTTGTCGTCCGCGACGACGGGTGCTTCGCCCGCGTTGTCACGGTTGCCGCCCTTGTCGTAGCCGGCGTTGTCGGGAGCCACGTCGTTGTAGCCGTTGTCGCCACGAACGTCGCCCTTGTCGTAGCCGTCGTTGTCGCCACGGACGTCACCCTGGGGGTAGCCGTCGTTGTCGCCACGGACGCCGCCGTTGTCGTCCTTGCCGCAGTCGTCCGCGACCGGCTCGTTGTTCCACTCGTCGCAGTCGTCCTCGCCGAGGACGTAACCGGGCTGGTAGACCGGGACCAGCGGCTTGACCCACTGGTGCGGGCGGGCGTAGCCGCCACCGACGTTGTTGGCGCAGACGCCGTGTGCGCTGGCGTAGCCGAGCACACCCAGCGAGTTGCCGCACGCGTTGACCGGAACGGTGATCGGCGCCGCGAACTGGGTGCCGTTGAACGTGCCGTAGTTGCCGAAGCTGGCCTGGTTGGCCGCGGCCGCCGGCCACACCCAGGAGCCCTGCGGGCCGCACGGACCTGACGGAACGTACGCAATGCACGGGCCGCTCTCGGTGCGCTTGGCAGCCTTGGCGGACTTGCTCTCCAGCGGGTGCGCCGCCTTGCGGGCGAAGCCGCCGCCGACCTGGTTGGCGCAGATGCCGGTGGAGCTGGCGGAGCCGAGCAGCGCGAGCGAGTTGCCGCACGCGTTGACCGGGATGGTGACCGGCATGGCCACCTGGGTGCCGTTCAGCGTGCCGTAGTTGCCGAAGCTGACCTGGTCGGTGTTGCCACCGCCGAAGCCGCCGAGGCCACTCCAGCCGTGCTCGGTGGCCTTGGCGCTCTCGACCCGGTTGGCGGAGACGCCGGTGGCGCTCGCCTTGCCGGCCACCGCCGCGGCGTTGCCGGACACGTTGACCGGAACGGTGACCGGAACCGCGACCTGGGTGCCATTCAGGAAGCCACGGTTCTGGAACGAGGCCTGGCGGGTCCCGCCGCCGTTACGGCCGCTCTCGACCTGGTTGGCGCCGACGCCGAAGCTCTGTGCCGCGCCCAGGACGCCGGCGGAGTTGCCGACGACGTTCACCGGCACGGTGACCGGGATGGCCACCTGGGTGCCGTTGAGGGTGCCGAAGTTGCCCGTGGTGACCTGGTCGGTGTCGGCCAGCGCGGAGGCTGCCGGAGCGAGCAGCAGGGCGCCGGCGGCGAGGACACCGACACTCAGAGTCTTACGAACCCAAGTCTTCTTCATGAGAAAAGGGATGCCTTTCGCAAATGGTCAGAAATGATCTACACGCGTATTCAGTTGGTACTTCCGGAGCCCGCTTTCGGGCGCAGCGGTGCCCTGGCGCGATTTATCCGGCCCTGACTCCGCCTGTCGACGCGCGCCATGGTTGGCGCTTCGGATCGCGGTTCAGTGGTGTTCCCTCGGACGACTCGCCGCCTGTGCGCAAACGGTTGAGGAATCGCGGGGCATGGACGCTCTACGAAGCGCCGGCGACAGGTGGTGATGACCCTCAGTCAGGTGAGACGGTCGGGGCCTCGGCGTCGTTTCGCCGAGCCGCGACACCAGCCGCGAGCGGAAGCCGGTGGTCGTCCACCGCACCGTTCGCGAGCCGGGCCGGAAGAACGGCCATCGGGCCGGCCTCCGCAGACGCTCCCGGCCCACCGGCCGGGATACCGCTGACTGCTCCGAGGTTCATGCGCCGCGACACGGGCCCGTCGTCGCCGGGCACGTCGTCACGGGCGGTCTCCGACGCCGGCCGGGCGGCCGGAATGTGCCGGTGAACCCGGGACCGGGACTGGATCTTGGCTTTGCGGGCCGGCGTCACGCCGGCCCTCGCTGCCACCTTCGCCACCCGAGCGGGCGTGACAGCCGGTTCTTCCGGCTGTTCCAGCTCCGTCCCGGCGGGCGTGGTGACATCGTCGGCTACCGGGATCTCGGGTGAGATCTCCGCCGGTAGCTCGAACACGGGCTCCGCAACGGTTCCCGCCGACACGGGCAGCGTCCCGTCGTCCGCCGTTCCACCGCTGGCGCGCGGGGAAGGGGTCGCCGTACGCCGCGGCACACCGGCGGTCTTCGCGTCGATCGCGGAGCCGTCGTGCGCGACCTCGTCGAGCAGAACCTCGTCGAGCATCGCCACCGGCCCGGACAGCACCTGTTCCGGTGCCGTGAGAATCGACGTCACGGCATGGGGCCGGTGGTTCTTGGGTGTGGACTCCGGCGGCTGGACGGCCGCTTCGAGGAGTTCGGTCTCCGTCGCGAACTGCGGCACAGGCCCGAGCAGCGAGCCGGACGGCTCGTCACCCTGGTCCGCGGCGTGTGCGGCGGAGCCGGTGAGCAGCCACGCCACCCCGGCCAGCCCACCGATGACGAGTGCACGCAGGAGCCACCGGGATCCGGTGTGTCCCGCGCGGCGCTCCGGCCGCCGCTCCGCCCCCTGGCTGTGGGACGGCATGAGCGGGGAGCCGCCGCGGGTGATCGCCGAGGACCGGCTTGCCGTGCGCTCGTCGCGCTCGACCTCCCGACCCGTCATGATCTACCCCTCGTCGTCGATCGGTGACCGATTAAACCTGTTCGTCAGGAACTTCCAGAACAGGGCGGTATTGGTCACTCGGTATTGGTAACGACGGGGGCGAGCGGGAAGTCACGCGGACAAATCGGAAAACTGACCGCGGGGAAAGCGCAGAAAATCACACCAGACGCGTGCGTGGCCCCGCTCGCAGAACACCCGAGGACAAGGTGCGCCCGACCAGACGCTCCGCCAGAGCCGCCGCTTCCAGCAGACTGTCCAGGTCTATTCCGGTGTCGATGCCCATGTCGTGAAGCATGTGCACCACCTCCTCGGTGGCGACGTTCCCGGAAGCGCCCGGAGCGTACGGGCAGCCGCCCAGCCCGCCCGCGCTCGCGTCAAACTCGGTGATCCCCAGGTCCAGGGCGGTCAGGATGTTCGCGAGACCCGTACCCCTGGTGTCGTGGAAGTGCAGCAGGTCGGGGCGGACCGCGGAGAGAAGGTCACGGACCCGCCGCGGAGTCGCCATGCCGGTCGTGTCGCCGAAGGCGATGCGGTCCGCACCGTCGGCGCGGACCCGGGCCACGATGCCCGCCACCCGGTCCGGGTCGATGTCGCCCTCGAACGGGCAGCCGAAACTCGTCGCGACGATCACTTCGAGCGTCGCGCCGGCCTCGTGCACCAGCGGGATCAGCTGCGCGATGTCGTCCAGCGAGTCCTCGGTGGACCGGTTCAGATTGCGGCGGTTGTGGGTGTCGCTCGCCGACACCACCACCTCTATCTCCCGGAAACCGGCGGCGAGCGCACGGTGGGCGCCGCGGGTGTTCGGGATCAGCGCGGAATATCGCACGTCCGGGTTGTGCCAGGCCTTCGCCCAGACCTCGTCGGCGTCGGCCATCTGCGGGATGGCCTTCGGGTGGACGAACGAGACCGCCTCGATCCGGCGCACACCGGTCCGGCTCAGCGCGTCGAGCAACTCGACCTTGGCGGCGGCGGGAATGGGGTCCTCGTTCTGCAGACCGTCGCGCGGAGCGACCTCACGGATGGAGACCATGGTCACCGCATCCTTCCGACGATGCCGGTGTCGTAGTCGCCGGAGAGGAACTCCTGGTTCTCCAGCAGCTCGGCGAAGAAGGGCAGGTTGTTCTTCGGGCCGGCGATCTGGAAACCCGCCACCGCGGCACGGGCCTTCGCGATCGCGTCGTCCCGGTCGAGACCGAAGACGATCAGCTTCGCCATCAGCGAGTCGTAGTTCTGGCTGACCGTGTTCCCCTCGGTGTAGCCGGAGTCGACTCGCGTTCCTTCGCCACTCGGCTCGACCCAGGTGGTGATCTTGCCGGGGCCGGGGAAGAAACGTTTCGGGTCCTCGGCGTTGACCCGCAGCTCGATCGCGTGGCCGCTCTGCCCGTCTTCGATCGTGACGTCCTCGCCGGAGGCGATTCGCAGCTGCAGCTCCACCAGGTCGATGCCGTGGATCAGCTCGGTGATCGGGTGTTCGACCTGCAGACGCGTGTTCATCTCCAGGAAGAAGAACTCGCCGGTCGCCGGATCGAGCAGACACTCCACTGTGCCCGCGTTGCGATAGCCGACCGCTTCGCCGGCCTTGACCGCGGCCTGCAGCAGACGCGCCCGCAGCTCGGGACCGACCGCCGGCGACGGGGCCTCCTCGACCAGCTTCTGATTGCGGCGCTGCACCGAGCACTCGCGCTCGGAGAGGGCGATCACCCGGCTGTCGGCCAGGCCGAGGATCTGCACCTCGACGTGACGGACCCGGGGGAAGTAGCGCTCGATCAGCACATCACCGGCGCCGAACATGCGCTCGGCGAAGGTGCGGACCTTCTCGTACTCCTTCTTGAGGTCGTCCGCGTTCTCGGCGACGGCCATGCCCATTCCGCCGCCACCGGCAGCCGCTTTCACCATCACCGGGAAGCCGATCGCCTCGGCCGCTTCCAGCGCGGCCTCGACGGTCACGGCGGGGTCCGGCGACCCCGGCGCGACCGGCACGCCGGCCGCGGCCATCAGATTCCGAGCATTGATCTTGTCGCCCATCGCGGTTATCGCATCGGCGCCGGGCCCGACCCACACCAGGCCGTTGGCTTCGACGGTACGGGCGAAGTCGGCGTTCTCGCTGAGGAAGCCATAGCCGGGGTGAACAGCCTGCGCGCCGGTCGACTTGGCGGCGGCCAGGATCGCCTCGGTGTTGCGGTAGCTCTGGGCCGGGTTGGCCGGGCCGACGCAGACCGCCTCGTCAGCCTCCAGCACGAACGGCATGTCAGCGTCCACGTCGGAGTGGACGGCGATGGTGCGGATGCCGAGTCGCTTGGCGGTACGGATGATCCGCCGAGCGATCTCGCCGCGGTTGGCAATGAGCAGTGACTCGATCATGAGCCCTCTCTCCGTGGGTTCAGACTGCCTTGTGGGCGCTTATCCCTATGTAGATTTATGCCTTTTTAAATCTTTATCAGCCGACCAGCTTTCCGGACGGCTTTCTCGGTGACTCGTTCTGGCCGACCGGTTTCTCAGTGGCCGATCAGCGCGTGGACCGTCGCGTCGCGCAGCAGGGCGGCACGGCGCACTCGATCGACCTCGCCGCCCAGGAACGGTGTCGAGTTCATCAGGCCGAACGCCGCGTGCGCGAGCACCCGGGCCTCGGGGGCGGGCAGTTCGGGGCGAACCCGGGACAGCACGGCCACCCACTCCTCGACATAGAGCCGCTGGAGCCGGCGGATCTGGCGGCGCGGGTCCTCCGGCAGACGGTCCAGCTCGTGCAGGTGCAGGGCGATCACCGCGGGGTTGGCCAGCGCGAACTCGACGTGGAAGTCGATCAGATCGGCGAGCGCGGCCTTCGCGTCCTCCGGATGCCGGGCGACACGCTTCTTACCGCCCTCCAGCAGACTCTCGCTCACCGGGATGAGCGCGGCGACCAGCATCGCCTCCTTGCCGGCGAAATGGTGGTACAGCGCCGGACCGGTGACGCCGGCTGCCGAGCCGATGTCGTCCATCGACACACCGTGATAGCCGCGGGACGCGAACAGGCCCACCGCGATTTCCAGAATCTCGTCGCGGCGGGACCGCCGCCTCGGCGCCGGCGGGGTGGTCCGATGCCGCTGATCTACCGTCGTCACCTCGCAACTGTAACCCGATGTCAAGCCTTCACTTAACGGTCGTTCAGCCGATTCACGGCCTCCAGGGCCGCGTCGTAGAGGTCGACGGCGAGTTCCCGGGTGGGCGCGTCCGGACGCATCCGCTTCAGCAGCGCGCCCAGGATCCGCTCCGCCTCGTGGGCCGAGCCGGACCGCAGCAACGCCTCAGCGAGCATGCCCTCCACCCGGTCGGCGTCGTCCGCCGCGCCGATGCCGCGCAGCCGCTCCGGAGCGTCCCGCAGGTGCGGCAGCGCCTCCGCATAGCGGCCGCGTCGCATCAGCAGGTTCCCGACCTCGAAGGCGAATATCGACCTGCCCCAGAGCACCCCGGGCTGAGTGGCCAGCTCAGCAGGCAGTTCCTCATATCGGCGGGTGGCCAACCGGATGACCTCTTCGGCCTCGGCGACCTCGTCGGCGAAGTTCAGCGCCATCAGGCGGCGGCGCAGCACGCGCAGCTCGGCGGCCAGATCGCCGGCCTCGTGCAACGACTCGGCGGCTGCCCGGAAGGTCAGCGCCGCCTCACTGTCACGGTCCATGTCATAGAGGAGCTGACCGGCCTGCTCGCCGACTTGGCCCCGCCCGGCCGGATTGCCCTCCAACCACTCGATCAGGTGCCGGTAGATGCTCAGTGCCCGATCGGTGTCGCCCAGATCACGGTAGACCGTGGCGAGCAGCAACCGAGTGTCGCCGGCCGGCTCTTCGAAGCCCAGCCGGTCGAACCCGAGCAGCGCCTCCTCACCCACCTCGGCCGCCTCCGCCGGGCGGCCCGCGTGGTGATAGGCCTGCGCCAGCTCGTGCCGGGCGAACAGACCGGCCCGATCCGAGCCCTCACCCGCGGCGCCCTCGGCACAGAGCGCGATCGCCTCGACGAAGTCGTCGATCGCCTCCTCCGCCCGGTCCAGTCGCACCAGCGCACGGCCACGGTGGATCCGGGCGGCCAGCGCCGGAGCCGGCAGGCCCGCCGCCAAGGTTTCGGTCAGCGCCTCCACGGCCTGCTCGGGATCATCGGTGAGCTGGCCGAAGACCATCGCCGCCTCGGCGCTCTGCCCGGCCGGCCCGTGCTCCCGATAGAAGTCCCAGGCGGCCCGGGCCGCCGCGACGGCCTCCTCGTGCTGGTGCGCCGCCTCGCGGTTCTGCGCACGGACCAACGCGTGATAGGCCAGTTGCCGCTGGTCGCCGGCCTCCTCCGCACACCGGTCCGAGCGGTCGCCGGCCTCGTTGGCGTCGCCGGGACGGTCCAGCAACCGCAACATCTGGGACACCCGCATCCACGCGGCGGCCCGGATCGCCGGATCGCCGTGCTCGTCCTGGTAATCCGCGTTCGACTGGACGATGGCCAGCAGTTCCTCGCTCGGGCCCTCGGACTGAGCCCGCTCCAGGGCGACGCGGGCACGCAACATGTTCGCCTCACCCACCTCACCGGCACGGGTGAAGAGATCCACCCCCCGGTCCCAGGCGGCCACCGTCTCCTCATGCGCGTCGGCCGGCAGCAGGAAACCACGCAGCGCCCACAGCCGGGCGGCGAGCGCCGGCTCCTCGGGCACCTCGAAACGCGCGTCGAAAGCCTCCATCACGGTACGAGCGGCATCCTCCCGGGATCCCTTCGAGTACTGCTCGGCGAGCTCGATCAGATCGGCGGCGGTCGCCGAGGACGGCACCTCGATCGGCGGTTCCGGCTCCACCACCGGGACGGGCCTCCCGGTGACCGCTCCCGCCTGCTCGGTGCCCGCTCCCGCCGTGACCGGGACGCGCCTCGCGGTGGCCGAGAGCGGCACCTTGACGCCGTAGGGCTCGGCCGTCATCACGCCGGTGATCACGGTGCTCTGATGATCGGTGCCGTTGCGGGCGTCGAAACGGGCGGCCAACCCGGTGGCGAAGGTGGTCAGCTCCTCGGCCAGGGCTGCGGCGGTGATGTCGTCGCGGCCGCCGCGGCGGATCAGGGTGTCACCGTGCCCGAGCTCCGTGAGCCGACGCAGCAGCAGGACCGAGCCCGCGGCGAAGTTCATCGCGGCGGCCGGTGAGGGCGCCCGCTCCAGCCAGTCGATGTGGCGCTGAAGGATCTCCAGACCACGATGCTCGTTGCCGGTCCGGGCACAGAACTGGATGTGCTCTGAGATCTCCCACAGATCGGCCAGGTTGTTGCGCATGACCAGATAGGACCGGCGGTGCGCGTCCGCCGCCTCTCGCAGGCGGCCCGTCTTCAGATAGACCACCATCAGCTCGCCGAGAATGCTCTGCGGCTGCTCGTTGCAGGACAGGTCACCGGCGAGCACCGGTGCGGCCAGTTCGGCGGCCTCCTCGAAGCGCTCCGCACGGGCGAGGTGGTTCACCAGGGTGGTCGGGTCACAGCCGGAACAGTCGGAGAGCCGGTTGCGGGGCTCGGCCTGCCACCGCCTGAACCACTCCGCCGCCTCCTCGGTCTGCCCGACATGCTCGGCGACCAGGTATCGGTGCTTGTAGACCGGCTGCATGCCGTGACCGCTCTCCCTGTACCGCCGCTCCATGTCGTCGAGCACGGCATAGGTGCGGCCCAGCGGCACCTCGGGAAACTTGGTCATCGAACTGACCATGTTCTTGAACAGCCACAACAGGTTGTGCATCCAGCGTTCGTGGTACGGGCTGGGGTTGCGGTCGAAATCGGCCACGCACCATGAGAAGGACGGGAACGCCTTCACCTGCTCGCCGCCGTAGATGTAGGCGGTGGTCGCGAACAGCCGGGCCGAGAACTTGAGCGCGGGGTCGTCGGTCGCGTCCACGTGCCGGAGCACCTGGTCGACCAGGGCGATCTGGGTGGCGCCGTACGGCATCTCCTGCGCCTCGCCGAGCAACTGCCAGAGCTCGTCAGCGGTCTTCATCGAGTCTCCTCGTCGTTCCGCTCGCTCGGGACGGCCCTCTCGAGCAGGCCCAGGAACGAGGTGGTGAGCAGGGCGGCGTCGGACGGGCGGATCGGGTGGTGGCCGAGGAGCAGGGCCTGGCCGTACAGCGACTCGACGGCCAGACCGGCCAGCTCAGGGTCGCCGAGAGTGGCCACCCGGCGAACCAGCGGATTGCGATGGTTCAGCACGAGCTGCGGTCGGTCGGTCGGCACCGTCCGGGAGAGCGCGTCGAGAACCCCGCCCCACAGGTCGTCGGCCTGATCACGACTCGCGGTGAACTCGTCGTGATATGCCGCCGCCCGGCTGACCAGATAGAGAGCCGGCAGGGCGACCGGGTCGAAGGCGCGCACCACCACCTCGCAGCCGAGCCGGTCCAGCCGGCGCTGAGCGGCCGAGAGGAACGGGCGCAACTGCAGTTCGACATCGGCGTCCAGAGCGGTGAACCGGGTGGTCAGATCGGTCGGGTCGAGCCGCTCGGCCCGCACCTCCGCATCGATCAGGGCCAACCGCTCGATCAGCTCGGCGTCGTAGAAGTAGCCGCCGTTGATCAACCCCACGTCCTGGGCGGCGGCGACTCCCGAGAGCTGCTGAAACTCGTCGGCGGTGGCCACATATCGGAGGACGCCGTGACGGGCACGGAACTCGGCGAGGGTGACCTCACCCATGTTGGTCTGCATCGGGTACCACTGCTCGACCAGGCGCAGCATCTCGTCGTCGTGCAGGGCCAGAGCCTTCACACCGAGATGGTGGATGCGCAGGAAGTCGCGGAGACGACGCGGGTCACTCGCCGCCAGCCGCACCAGCCACCCACGGAGTTGGTCGGCGATGGCGTCCCGGGTCTCGGCGAGCAGGCCGTCGTCGTAGAGCGCTTCCCGGCTCGCGGTGGGACGCAACTCGGTGCTGTCGACGACGCAGCGGGCGAAGAACGCCCACTCGGGCAGCAGGCCCTCGATGCTGTCGGAGAGCAGCATCCGCTTCAGGTAGACCCGGTGGCCGCCCCGGTTCGCCGGGTTGACCGGGGTGGGCAGCACGAACGCGGCGCCGGTGAGACCGGCCGCGGGCACGTTGAGCTCGATCACGTCGAACGGCTTGAAGCCGAACGTCCGCTCGGCGTAGGCCAGGCGGGACTGGGGTGGAAGCTGCCACGGCAGGGTGCCGGTGGTGATCCGCTGGTCGTCGACCGACACCGCGACCGGAAGCAGCGAACCGTAGGTGCGGGCCAACTCGGTCACCGTCACCCCGGTCAGGAACTCCTCGGCGCCGCGGCGCGGCAGCAGAGTGACCGTGGTGCCGGGCTCACGCTCGGCCCCGGGACGAACGGCATAGCGGCCGTCCGAGAAGCCGGTCCACAGCACCGGGTCGGCGCCCGCCCGCCGGGTGTGCACCCGGATCTCGTCGGCGACCAGGAAGCAGGAGAGCAGTCCGATGCCGAACTGGCCGAGGAACTCGTGCCGCGCGAAGCCCAGCTCGTCACGCTTGGAGCTGCGGCCGATGGTGGCCAGCAGTTCGTGCACCTGAGCTTCGGTCAGGCCGATGCCGTTGTCGTCGATCCGCAGCGTGCCGTCGCCGGTGCTGTCGGAGGAAGCGACGGTCACCACGCCGGCGTGCTCGGGGCCGAGCGCGGTGATCGCGTCGACGGCGTTCTGCAGCAGCTCGCGGACGTAGACGCGGGGGCTCGCGTAAAGGTGGTGACTGAGCAGATCGACGATGCCCCGCAGGTCGACCTGGAACGTGTTGCTCACGGTGCGGCACGGTACCGGGTACCACCGACAAAATCAGACCGATATCACTCCGCGAGCTGAGGAAGACGCCATGATCCCGACGGCCCCCGTTGGACCCGCGCTCCCGCGGATCCACCGTCGCGATCATGGCGCCACCCAGTCCGCCGCCGCGCAGCCCGTTGCCGCGCAGCCCGTTGCCGCGCAGCCCGTTGCGTGACCTGTTGCGTGGCCCATCGCCGCGTTGGGCGAATGCCTGGCAGACCGTTCCGATCAGGCGCCGTGTGGTCCTGCCGCTTCGCGGTTGGCGAGCAGCAAGCTGAGCACGACCACGATCAGCGCCACGGGCCAGACCCGATGCGCGGTCGTCCACCCGTCCGCGGACGGCATCGACCAGGGCGAGCTGCGCTCGGCGAAGAACAAGGTCACGACCAGGACGAGACCCTGCGCCGCCGGCCCGAGGAGGGCGCCGGTCGCGGTGCCGCGGTGGCGCGCCCCGATCGCCGCGGCCGCCATCGGCAGCAGGCCGCACACCGCGGCTTGGAGGATCATGAAGCCGCCGGGCCAGGTGACTTCGGGCGCGACGGCCCACCGCACGACGGCGTGGAGCACCGCCCAGATCAGCACCGCCGGCGCCAGGACCAACCCGATCCGGAGCCACTGCCGGACCCACCGGGGCACCGGCGTGACCACCGTGGCCGCCATGAGATCGGGCAGCGCGAAGCCGGCGCCGGCCCCCAGCACTCCGGCGGCCAGCCACAACCCGGTCAGGACCGCCCGGAGCGACGGCTCGGTCGCCAACACCGGCGCCTGAGCCAGGACCGCCAGCGGGATCGCCACCCCGAGCGGCCACCACGAGACCGCGCGGGCGAGGTGCCCGGTCAGTGGAATCAGGAGCCTGGTCACCGGCAGATCCCGCCCCCGGCGCCGGGTTCCTCCGGCTCAGGGGTGGCCGGAACCGGCGGCGGTGTGAGAGTGACGCCGATTCCGGCCAGCGCAGTCGACGACGGATCGAGCAACTCCGCCCAGTGCGCCGACAGGTGCCCGGCGACCTCGGCATAGGGCCGGTCCAACAGCGCGACGGCGGCCCGCAGTTCAGCGTCTCCGTAGTTCACGCGGGGCAACCGCAGTTCGCCGCTCCGCAGGCGCGCGACATCACCCGGCGTCGCCTGAGCCAGCAACCACAGGGCAGCCACGGTTCGGTGCTGCCCGGCGCCCTCGCAGCTGTCGTAGAAGAGCGCCTGCCGTCGCACACCGATCGCGGCCACCACGTAGTCACGGGTCATCCTGCCGCGTGAGTCGTCGGCCCACGCTCCGATGCGGCCCCAGGAGGCGGCGGTGATGATCTCCGGCATGCCCGGTGTCATCGGTTGAAGATTGTGGGAGTTGCCGACCTGCCGGACTGCGGGCCGGACGGCTCCGGGCGGCAGATGAGCGATGACCGGTTCCACCGCCTCTCGCCACAGCCCGATCCAGCCCTCGTGGTGGGGCAGCGCGCAGTAGCGGACCTCCCGGTCGGCCTGGCAGCTCAGAACGGCGACCCCGGTGAGCGGCTCGGTGTCCTCCGGGTAATGGATCTCGATGACGGAAGCGCTGGACTGACGGTCGACGGCCAGTCCCGCGGAGGCCACCGCCGCGATCAGGACCGCCGCCGAAATCTTCGGCCAGGCCCGCCAGGCGGCCACCGCGGTGATCGCGACCAGCACACCGAGCAGATAGAGCAGGTGCCATCCGGTCGGCCGGGACGCTCCGACCTCCCACGGCTGGTTCGGCACCAGCCAGACGGCCTCGCCGTAACCGCCTGGGGAGGATGGCAGGACCCGCAGCCCGATCAGCAGGACGGTGAATGCGACCGCACTGAGCGGACCGGCCGCGACCGCGGGCATGAGGCGGCCGGCCAGGACGCCGACGACCGCGCCGATCGCTGGAATCACGACGACGACCGCTGCGGCCCAGGGGTCGAAACGCCCGACCGGCCAGGTCGGCATCAGCAGGAGCAACTCGATGAGATAGAGCACCACTCCGCTCACCGCGGCGACCGGAACCACCACCAGCATCGCGACGCCTCGCCGCCGGCGCCCGGCCGGCATGGTGCGGGTGGTCTCGTCGGCGCCGGCCCGATGGTCCCGGCCGGTGGCCAGGTGAGCGCCGATCAGCAGCGAGGTGGCCAGCACGAGAGAACTCATCCCGGCGTTCTGGGAGAACGTGTCCCAGGACGGCATGCGGGTCCAGGACCACACGACGCCGAGCGCGACCGAAAGGATCAGACCACCCCAGAAGAACGCGCCACGCAGGAGATGCCGGGTCTCGACCCGGGCCAGAGCCATGGTCGCCGCGGGAACCGACACGCGCGGGCGGTCGGCCTCGATCAGCATCGCCGTCACCGGACCGCCCCGGTCGCCACCGCGGTGCCGAGCAGCAGCAGATAGCCGTCCTCGATGGACGGCCGGGTCGCCTCCGCCCCGTCCGGCCGCGGGCCGACGGTGCGGTACAGCCCGTCCGCGTTCCGCCAGTAGGCCGTGTTTCGCACGGGAGGCGACTCGGAGAGCCACACCTGGCCCTCGGCGACGCCGGCCAGTTCCTTGGGGCCGCCCTCGAAGACCACCCGGCCGCCGCTCATCACCACGACGCGCTCACACAGCGCTCCGACGTCCTCGGTCTGGTGTGTGGAGAGCAGCACGGTCCGCCGCTCGCCGATCCGCGAGATCAACGCCCGGAACGACATGCGCTGCTCCGGGTCGAGGCCGACCGTCGGCTCGTCGAGGATCACCAGCTCCGGGTCGCCGAGCAGTGCCTGCGCGAGACCGAGTCGCTGACGCATGCCGCCGGAGAGTTTGCGGACCTTGGTCTTCGCCCGGTCGGTGAGTTCGACCTCGTCGAGCACCCGCCGCACCTCGGCCCGCCGCCGCTGGGTGTCGGTCATCTCCTTCAGCACGGCGACGTAGTCGAGCAGGTCGTACGCCGTGAAGTGGGGGTAGAGCCCGGGGTTCTGCGGGAGGTAGCCGATCCGCCGCCGCACCTCGGTCCGTTGCGCCGGGACCGCCGGGTCGAAGCCGTGCACCCGGATCGAACCAGCGTCCGGACCGAGCGCGGTGGCCAGGCATCGCAGCAGGGTGCTCTTACCCGCCCCGTTGGGGCCGAGCAGACCGGTCACGCCGACCCCGATCGTCAGGTCGACGGCGTCGAGCGCGACCGTCGATCCATACCGTTTGGACAGGTTGTCCACGGTCACCGTGGTCATCGGCTCTCTCCCAGGTCGAAGCGGCGTCGCCGCAGGGTCAGGACTGCCGCGGCGGCCGCGGCCGCCGCGAGGTAACCGAATTGCGCCGGCGGGCCGAACACCAGCGGCACGAAGACGTCGTCA
This sequence comes from Actinoplanes sandaracinus, assembly GCF_030009775.1. Taxonomy (GTDB): domain Bacteria; phylum Actinomycetota; class Actinomycetes; order Mycobacteriales; family Micromonosporaceae; genus Actinoplanes; species Actinoplanes sandaracinus. The sequence goes on from NZ_JASCTH010000022.1 coordinate 156,142, forward strand.
CGGACCACCCGGACGACGGCATACAGCCCGGTGAGCCAGAGGCCGCCCAGGGTGCCGGCCGCAACCGGCAGCGACAGGCTGGTGGCCAGGGCGAGCGTCCCGGTGCAGAGCAGCAGTGCGGGCAGCAGCCACGCCGCCGCGAACCACCCGGGGCCGGGCAGCAGGAGACCGGCGACCGCGGCCATCACCACGGCGACGCCGACCACCGCGACGGCCCGCCACAACACCAGGGCGGGACCGGCCGCCGGTGTGGTGCCGGTGATCTCGCGCATCGGGTCGGCCGACGGGCCGTAGGCGGTCGCGACGGTCGCCACCGGCAGGATCGGGGCGAGAGCCAGGAAGACGGTGCTCATCGCGGCGGCGCCGGACCAGTCGAGCCACGACACGGCCACCGCGAGCCCGAGGACCGCTGCCGTGGCGGCCAGCCACGACCAGCGCAACGCCGGGGTGGCGGTGAGCAGGCGCAGCCGGTGCTCGGGCAGGCCCAACCGGGTCAGCAGTCGCTGCAGCGGGCCGACCCGGGGAGCGTGGACGTTGTCGTAGATGACGGAGAAGTTGCCGGTCAGCCAGGTGTAGTCGACCGGCACCCGCGTGCGGCAGCCCGCGCAGGCCAGCATGTGCGCCTCGACCGCCATGACCCGGCTCGGGCTGAGAGTGCCCTCTTCGTAGTCGCTGAGCAGTGCGGTGTCGATGTGCCATGAGTCGGTCATGCCAGCAGCTCCCTCAACCTCGTCCGGGCGCGCATCAGCCGGGTCTTCGCCGTGCCCTCGGGGATGCCGAGCAGTTTCGCGGCCTCACGCACCGAGAGGCCGTCGAGCGCGGTCGCCTCGATCAGGTGGCGCAGTTCGGGGGAGAGCCGGTCGAGCGCCGGACCCAGGGCGCCGTGCTCGACGCCGAGCAGCACCAGCTCTTCGGCGGACGGCGTGGTGGCGACGTCGGGCAGCTCGGCGGCGGGACCGCTCAGCCAGCGGTGGGCCGGCCCGCGCAGGGCGGAGAGGAGGCGGCGGACGGCGATGGTCCAGAGCCATGCCGCGGCGTCGGCCGCCGTCACCTCATACCGATGGGCGTCTTTCCAGACCGCGACGAACGTGTCCTGAATTGCGGCGTCGACCACGTCGGGGTCGGCGCAGCGCCGGCGGAGGCGGGCGCGCAGCCAGCCGGCATGCCGGTGATGCAGCAGGCGCAACGCCGCTGTCTGCCCGGCGGCGATGGCGCGCAGCAGCTCGGCGTCGCTGCTCTGCTCACTGGCCGGCGGCACCGGCTGCGGTCTTTTCCGTCGCACATCTGGACTATCGCCGGCGGTCCCCGATCCGGTTCACCGACAAGACCGAGCCCCGGATTCGGTTCCCACACGGCCGGAGGCACGGATTCGGTTGCCGACGAGGCCGGACTCCCGGGCTCGGTTCATCGAAAGACGGCGCCACCGGCGAAGGGCGGCGCCGTCTGGAAGGCCGTTGAGGATCAGCTGAGTCCGCCGGGCTCGGTGCCCTTGGCGATCGGCGCCCGCACCAGGTTGCCCCACTCGGTCCAGGAGCCGTCGTAGTTGCGGACCTGCGGATAGCCCAGCAGGTACCGCAGCACGAACCAGGTGTGGCTGGACCGTTCACCGATCCGGCAGTAGGCGACGATGTCGTCCGCGGGCTCCAGGCCCAGCTCATCGCGGTAGATCTTGATGAGTTCGTCGTGCGGTTTGAAGGAGCCGTCCTCGTTCGCCGCGGACTTCCACGGCTTGCTGACCGCGCCCGGGATGTGCCCGCCACGCAACGCGCCCTCCTGGGGGTACGCCTCCATGTGGGTCAGCTCACCGGAGTACTCCTGCGGAGACCGCACGTCGACCAGCGGCCGCCCGCTGGAGATGTGGCCCATCACCTGGTCGCGGAAGGCCCGGATCTCCGCGTCGTTGCGAACCGGGACGGGGTATTCAGCGGCGGGGCGGACGGTCTTCTCCCTGGTCAGCGAGCGCCCCTCGGCGGCCCACTTCTGCCGGCCGCCGTCGAGCAGCCGCACGTCGCGGTGGCCGAAGAGGCTGAAGACCCAGAGGGCGTACGCCGCCCACCAGTTGAAGTTGTCGCCGTAGAACACGATCGTGTCGTCACGGCCGATGCCCTTGGCCGCGCACAGTGCGGCGAACGCGGCCGGGTCGAGGTAGTCCCGGCTGACCTGGTCGTTCAGTTCCAGGTGCCAGTCGACCTTGACCGCGCCGGGGATGTGGCCGGTGTCGTAGAGAAGCACGTCCTCGTCCGACTCGACGACGACCAGGCCGGGGGTATCCAGATTCGCGGCGAGCCACTCGGTGGTGACCAGTTTGTCAGGGTGCGCGTACGCCTGTAGCGCCTGCGCCGGATCGTTCGGAACGGACATGCCTGTCACGCTAGCTCTCCGGGGAGCACACCGGACGTGACCCTGGTGACAACGGGATAACCGGATGAATTCGTCGTACCCGGTCCCTAAGCTCGGTCACCATGCTGCTCCGGATGTCCAGTCTGCTGCTCAGAACCCTGCGTGAGGAGCCGGCGGACGCGGAGGTGCCGAGTCACCGCCTCCTCGTGCGCGCCGGGTTCATCCGTCGCGCGGCCCCGGGCGGCTACACCTGGTTGCCACTCGGGAAGCTGGTCCTCGACCGGGTCACCGCCGTGGTCCGGGAGGAGATGCACGCGGCCGGCGGGCAGGAGATCTCGTTCCCCGCGCTGCTGCCCCGCGAGCCTTACGAGACGAGCGGCCGCTGGACCGAGTACGGCGACGATCTCTTCACCGTCAAGGACCGTCGCGGCGCCGATCACCTGCTCGCACCGACGCACGAGGAGATGGCGACCCTGCTGGTGCAGGACATGACCGGCTCCTACCGGGACTTCCCTCTCCTGCTCTTCCAGATCCAGACCAAGTTCCGCGACGAGGCACGGCCGCGGGGCGGCCTGCTGCGCGGCCGCGAGTTCCTGATGAAGGACGCCTACTCCTACGACCTCACCGAGAACGGACTGATCGAGGCGTACGAGCGGATGCGCGCCGCATACCAGCGAATCTTCACCAGGCTCGGGCTGGACCACGCGATCGTCTCGGCCGTGTCCGGTGCGATGGGCGGCTCCGTGTCCGAGGAGTTCCTGGCCGCGGCCGAGGTCGGCGAGGACACGTTCGTGGGCTGCACCGACTGCGACTACGCCGCCAACACCGAGGCCGTGAGCACCCCGGCGCCGCCCGCGCGGGAGGTGACCGCACCGACCATGGAGGTGCACGACACTCCCGAGACGCCGACCATCGCCTCGCTGGTGGAGCTGGCGAACGAGCGTGGCCTCGGCGGGCGCACCGACTGGACCGCGGCCGACACCCTCAAGAACGTCGTGGTCACCGTGCTCCACCCCGGTCATGGACCGGAGCTTCTGGCGATCGGTCTGCCCGGCGATCGTGAGGTCGATCTCAAGCGGCTCAACGCCGCCCTGGCCCCGGCCACCGCGGTCCTCTTCGACGACTTCGAGTCCCGCCCCGATCTGGTCAAGGGCTACATCGGCCCCCAGGGCATCACGATTCCCTACCTCGCCGATCCACGTGTCGCGCCCGGCACCGCATGGCTGACCGGCGCGAACGAGCCCGGCAAGCACGCCACCGACGTGGTCGCCGGCCGTGACTTCAACCCCGACGGCACCATCGAGGCGGCCGTGGTCCGGCCCGGTGATCCCTGCCCGGCCTGCGGCGACGGCACGCTGACGATGCGGCGTGGCATCGAGATCGGCCACATCTTCCAGCTCGGCCGCCGCTACACGGACGCTTTCAAGGTTGACGTGCTCGGCGCCGACGGCAAGCCGGTCCGGCCCACCATGGGCTGCTACGGCATCGGCCTGTCCCGTGCGGTCGCGGCGATCGCCGAGCAGCATCACGACGAGCAGGGCCTGGTCTGGCCGGCGGCGATCGCCCCGGCCGACGTGCACGTGGTAGCGGCCGGCAAGGACGGCCAGGTCGAGGCCGCCCTCGCTCTCGCCGCCACTCTGTCCCGGGCCGGGCTCCGGGTGCTCGTCGACGACCGGCCCAACGTTTCGGCGGGCGTCAAATTCACCGATGCCGAGCTCATCGGCATCCCCCGGTGCGTCGTGGTCGGCCGCCGCCTGGCCGAGGGGTTCGCGGAACTACGCGACCGCCGCACGCGCGAGCGCACGGAAGTGCCCCTTGTGGACATGGCTGGTGTAATCGCCGCGGAGCTCGGGTAACCGTGACACAACGGCGGTGGAGAGGCAGAAGCATGATCAGGCTGGTCGCGGACGCTATGACCCGGAAGGTCGTCTACCTGCCCGAGGACACCCCCCTCGACGAGGCCGCTCAGGTCATGCGCGACCAGGGCATCGGTGACGTGGTGGTGACCCAGGGCCCGACGATGGCCGGCATCGTCACCGATCGCGACATCGTGGTCCGGGCCATCGCCGAGAAGCTGGACCCGGCGGTCGTGACGCTCGGCGCGATCGCCACCCGTGAGCTGCTCATGGTTGAGCAGAGCGCCACGGTGGAGGAGGCCGTGCAGGCGATGCGCGAGCGGGGCGTCCGCCGTCTCCTGGTCTGCGACGCCGACCGTCAACTGGTCGGCATCCTCAGTCTCAGCGACGTCGCCCTTCTGCCCACCTCGTCCGCCGCCGCCTGACCACCGCTCCACCGGTCTCGGCCTGACCACGGCCGACAAGCCGCCCGCCTACCGACGGCGTGATCACTGCCCGGCCGCCCCGCCGGATCGCCGGCCGGCCGCCCGGGGGTGACGTCCCGCCTGCGGCAGCTCCGCCCACGCCCCGAACGGGCATCGACTGCACCCGCCCTTTCCACCGTGGCGCACACCGCATCCACAGCAGCGGCCGTCACGGTGATCGACGCGTAGGGTCGAGGTCGTGAGTGACATGCCGCCGAAGCTGGCCGAGATCGTCGACGACTTCGCCTCCGCGCCCCGCGAGGTCGTGCTGGAGATGCTGCTGGAGTTCGCCGACGCCGTGCCGGCGCTGCCCGCCGACCTGGCCGGGCACGAGGGCATGGAACAGGTCCCCGAGTGCCAGACCGCGTTCTTCCTCAAGGCGGTCGTGCAGCCGGACGAGACCGTGGTGACGCACTTCGACTGCCCGCCCGAGGCGCCGACCACCCGGGCGTTCGCCGGCATCCTGGCCGAGGGCCTGGCCGGGGCGACCGCGGCGGAGATTCTGGCCGTGCCCGATGATCTTTATGCTCGGATGGGTCTCTCCCAGACGATCAGCCCACTGCGGGTGCGTGGTGGGACGGCGATCCTGGCGCGGCTCAAGCGTCAGATCACCGAGCAGGCGACCCCCCTCAAGACGGAGTGACGTGGATATTCAGGTCTGGTCCGATGTGATCTGCCCGTGGTGCTACATCGGCAAGGTGCGACTCGAGAAGGCACTGGAGGCCTTCGACGGCACGGTGACGGTCACCTACCGGGCGTACCAGCTGGACGCCTCCCCAGCGCCGGAGCCCTTGCCGATCAAGCAGGTGATGGCGGAGAAGTTCGGTGGCCCGGCCCGTGCGGAGCAGATGTTCACGCAGGTGGCCGCCATCGGCGCGAGTGAGGGATTGACACTCGACTTCGACCGGGCGATCGCGGCCAACACCTTCGCGTCGCACCGGCTGATCGCCTGGGCGGCAACGCAAGACCGCCAGGCGGACATGCTGGACGCCCTGCAGCGAGCGCACTTCACCGACGGCATCGACATCGGGTCCCTGCCCGCCCTCGCGACCGTCGCCGGCACGATGGGGCTGGACGCCGCCGCCGCGCTCACCTACCTGGAGTCCGAGGCCGGCACCACCGCGGTCCGCACCGACCTCGACGAGGCGCGAGCCCTTGCGATCACCAGCGTGCCGACCTTCGTCATCGACGGGAAGTACAAGGTCCAGGGCGCTCAGGAGCCGAGCACTCTGCTCGCCGCCTTCCAGGAGATCTCACGCCGGGAGAGTGCCAACGCCGGTCTATGACGTTTCACGTGAAACGACATAGACGATTGTCAGGATGCCTCGCGTGCCAGACCGTCGATCACCTCGGCGCCGGGCAGGGCGCCGAGGGCGGGTCCGGCGATGGCGATCTTGCTGTGCCGCACGCCGGATCCGATGATCACGTGCGGGGTGGCCACCACACGCGAATCGACCAGAATCGGCCAGGAGACGGGTAGCCCGATCGGGGTGATGCCGCCGTACTCCATTCCGGTCAGCGCGACCGCGTCGTCGGTCGGCGCGAAACTGGCCTTGCGCACATCGAGGTGTCGGCGGACCACGCCGTTCACGTCGGCGCGGGTGGTGGCGAGCACGATGCAGGCCGCGTACCGCGTGACCCCACCCCGGCTGCCGGCCACGATCACGCAGTTGGCGGACTCGGCCAGGCTGATGCCGTACGCCTCGCAGAAGGCCGCCGTGTCCGCCAGCCCGGGATCGATCGGCGCCACCAGAACCTGGTCGGCGTCGATCACTCCTTCGGTCGGCCAGACCGCCAGGGCCTTGGCCACCGGCGGGGCGAGCAGGTCGGGGCGCGACTGGGCGGGTTCGGTCGGCAGGCTTCCCATCATCCCGCCATCCTCACCCACCCCGGCGATCACGGCACGTCCACCATCGCACCCGACCTCGGACGGACAATAGACCTTAACCACCGCATACGCTGATGAATCGGCAATCGTGAGCGGGCGGCCGGCGGAAAACTCTCAGGTTCAAAGCGATCATGCCGACCGTCAGATGATGTGGAGGAGCGCCGGAAAGCACGCGTCGGGACCGTCAGTGGCCTCGCGTTGATGGTCGGCGCTACGGCGCTGGTCGCCGTCTCCGGCGGCCGTCACTCGGTCTTCGCCGTCCTGCTGCTCGGCCTGCTGGCGATGGTGCTGACACACGCCCTCGTCGTCGAGATCCAGCGCCAGGCGCGCCGCCGGTCACAGACCGCGTGGTACCGCACCGACACGGTCAACACCATCCTGCTGGCGTGCTGGGCGCTGATCGCGGCTGCCATCACCATGGCGCCGTTCGCGTCCCTACAGGTGCGCGGCCTGGGCGGCCTGCTGGCCGCGGGTTACACCGCCGCCTCGATCTACTTCGTCGTGGAGCGCCGGCGCGCCGTCACATCCCCGTTCGTCGCGGTCTCCTCGCCGGCCGTGGTGCCCGAGAGCGACCCGGTGACCGATTCCGCGTCGGCCTGACCGCCCGGCGTCGGCAGCACCACCATCAACGGTGGCACCGGCACGCCGCTCGTCTCGATCGGCAGTTCAGGAACCGGTAGCCAGTCGATCCCGATCTGTTCCGGCCCGGAACCGTCGTCTCGCCCGAGTCGTGGCTCGCCGTCGGCGACGGTCACCGTGAAGACCGACGTCATGCCCGACGGGTAGGGCATCTCCAGCACGTAGCGGGCGTCGCTGACGATCAGGCCGGTTTCCTCGAACACCTCGCGCCGCAGTGCCTCCTCGGCCGTCTCGCCGGGGCGCAGGCCGCCGCCGGGAAGCGTCCACCACTCGCCGCCACCGAATCGCCGGCTGCGCTCGTGCATCATCAGCACACGGCCGTCCCGCACGATCACGGCGGCGGCCCGTCTTCGCTCATCCACGCCCTGCAGGCTAGCCGCACGAACTGCGCCCCGCAGGGCTCATTCATTCCTCTGTGGATAACCCGGCACGTTCGCTGGAACGGGCAAATGCGTGCCTACGCCTGCGGAACCTCGACGAGCAGGTACTCCAGCTGCTGCATCACCTGCGCGGTGAGCGTGACGCCGCTCCGGGCGGCCATGAACGCGAGCGCCGACGCCGTGGGATCGGTCACGGCTGGACCCCCGAGAAGACCGGTCGCCTGCAGGGTCGGGCGGAACTGGTCCGGCTTGTTACCGCCGAGCCGGTCCGGCGCCGAGGTGTCGAGATCCAATGCGAGATCCCCGTTGCGGAAGACCACCAGACGCCCCGGTTCGCCGCCGCCACCTCGGTACGCCAAGACCTCGCCGCGGTTCTTCGAAAGCGACTTCACGAGCTCCCGGGTGACGCCGAGCGTCCCGTTGTCCTCCACGATGACCGACCAGTTACCGACCCGGCCGATGCCCATGAAGAACCGTTTCCGGGCGCCGGCCTCACCGTCACCAGGCCGGACGACCCGGTTCCAGTCCACCCGCTCGAGATCGTCGCCACCGAGTCGTTTGGTGATTTGATGCTCGGTGAGACCCCGCACCAGGGTGAAGCAGAACCCGCTGGTGAGGTCGGCGTTCCGGGCCGGCCAGGCGTAGTCCGCCGACGTCCCGGCGGAGGCGAGCGGTTCGGCGGAACCGGACGCGCCGCACCCGGCGAGGGGCACGAGCGTCAGCAGAAGTAGAGCGGAACGGCGTCTCACCGGTCTAGTAGATCAAAGATCGTGGCTCCGTACCGTCCCCGGCATGGTTAAGGCCAATTGGCCAACCGGCGTCGCGTGCCCCGGTGCAGGAATCCCACCTCGCCGGGGCGACCCGCCCGTGCCGCAGTGCGGCATCGACATCAAGGACGGCCACTATGTGGCGTCCCCATATCGTTATAAAACAGTCACCCCTGAGTGCCCGGCCAGCCGAGCGGCGCAAGGTGAGCGAAGCCGCCTGCACTGAAAACGGCTGAGAGGTCGTCTCGCCTCGTGAGCTCGGCTGCCGACACCCCGCAATAGGGCTTCCCCGGGATCGGCCGTCACCGCGGATCTGAGGGCTGCCACATGCCCGCCGGCGCCCCCGCTATCGCTCGCTCCACATAGCTTGGTCGTCCGATTCAGCCCTGCCGAATCGAGTACGGGACCCGCAGCAGCCCCGAAGGCGCCGACGAGTCCTCAGTGAACGGTGCCTGTCGACCGCCCGAGCCGACGACGGGATCCATCACTCGATCGCCATGAGGCGCGGGTGCGGGGCTCGGCCCCGGAAGCAGAAATGACGAGTGGCCCCGGGTCCGCGCTGTCCGCGGACGAGGGCCACTCGTCAGTCGTGGAGCCCAGGGGACTCGAACCCCTAACCCCCGCCTTGCAAAGGCGGTGCTCTGCCAGTTGAGCTAGGGCCCCGTAACCGCCGTCACCGCAGATCGGGCGCCGTGGTCGCCTCGTGCCAGAGCGCGCGCTCGTCACTGGAGGCCTTGACCTTCTTGACCACCAGAGCCGCCACCCCGACGACACCAGCAATGATGAGGAGCTTCTTCAACACTGAACTGCCACCCCTTACCCGCTGCCCGGAAAGAACAGGTCCGCGTACAAACATGGTTGGTGGAAGTTGAAGCCGCAAGAAGGAACCTGAGCGACTCGAACCAGCCACCGCACCCACCGTAACGCGGGGTTTCCGGGGGCTCGGCCCCCGGAGCAGAAATGACGAGTGACCCCGGTCCGCGCACTCCGCGGACAAGGGCCACCTGTCACTCGTGGGGCTAGATGGAATCGAACCATCGACCTCAGAGTTATCAGCTCTGCGCTCTAACCGACTGAGCTATAGCCCCTCAACTGCGAAGAGAACGTTACCGCATCGGGTTGCGGGCCTCCAAGCGGGGGTACCCGCAACCCGGTGATGCGGATCGTCAGTCGCGCTCGGCCAGAGTGAGCTCGATACCGCCGACAAGGTCGGCGCAAACGTTGTAAATGAAGGCGCTCAGAGTGGCCAGCGCGGTGAAGAGAACCACGTTGACGGCACCGATGAGCATCGACGTGCCGATGACGCCCCAAGCGGTGATCCGGAAGGTGCCGCTGGAGCTTCCCTCGGTGCCGCCGCTGGCGGTGACCAGGTCCTGAAGGTTGCCGTTGACCGAGCTCCACACGCCCATCGTGTCGAGGGCGAGGTAGAGCACCGACGTCGCGACGACCACCACGATGAAGAGCACGATCGACACGGCGAACGCGAACTTCATGACCGACCAGGGGTCGATCCGCTTCAGGTTCAGCCGGGCACGGCGCGGGCCCCGCGCCGCGGCCGACGACACCGTGGAGCGGGCGGACCGCACAGCCTCGGAGACACGGGCCGCCCCGACCGCGGCCGCACCGCCGGCCGGAGCCGGCGCGGAGCCGGCGCGCTGCTTGGCCGCACCGGGTGCGGTCGCCGGCGCCGCCGGCGAGGTGGTCGGACGCGGCGCGGTCCCCTGCGTCGTCGCGGCGGGAGCACTGACGGGGGTACGACCAGAGGTCGCACCCGGCGCCGCACCCTTGCCCTTGGTGACGACCGGCACGGAGGCCGAGCCCTTCACCGGGGGCTGCACACTGGGACGCTTCGCCTCGGCGCCGTCGGTGCCGGCGGCCGGTTCACCCGGGGGCGGGGCCATGCCCGGCGCCCGAGTGAACTTCGGCGGGGACGGGGCGTCGGCGGGGACAGCGGCACGCCCTGTGGTCTCGCGACCGTTCGGTGCGGCAGCGTCTTTCTTCGCCGCATCGTCCGGAGTCGCTGAGGTCCCCGGGCCCCCCGACTTCGCCTGTGTCTCCGGCATCAACTAGTCCTGTTCGTCAGGCTCGTCGGCATTGCGAGCAAGCGCCACGATGGTTACACCTTCTGGGAGGTCCATCAGCTTGACCCCCATTGTGTTCCGATCCCGTGTGCGCCGTACAGGCTTCACGGGAGTCCGGATGACACCACCATTGCTGGTGATGGCAAACAGTTCATCCTCCGGGCTGATCACCAGAGCGCCGACTAGTCCACCACGACGCTCAGTGATCTTGGCGGTCAGCACCCCCTTACCGCCACGTCCCTGTACGGGATACTCCTCGATGGGCGTGCGCTTCGCATACCCACCGTTGGTGGCGACCAACACATCCATGCCCTCGCGAACGACTTCCATCGCGAGAAGCTCGTCGTTGTCGCCGAAGCGCATGCCGATCACACCGGACGTCGCGCGGCCCATCGGGCGCAGCGCCTCGTCGGTGGCGTTGAATCGGATGGCCTGGGCTTTCTTGGAGACCAACAGCAGGTCCTCCTCCGAAGCCGCCAGCGCCGCGCCCACCAATTCGTCATCCTCCCGCAAGTTGATGGCGATGATGCCACCGCTGCGGTTGGAGTCAAATTCCTCCAGGCGCGTCTTCTTCACGAGCCCATTCTTGGTGGCGAGCACAAGGTAGGGCGCGACCTGGTAGTTCGGGATCTGGATGACCTGCGCGATGTGCTCATCCGGCTGGAACGCGAGCAGGTTCGCGACGTGCTGACCCTTCGCCACCCGGCTTGCTTCGGGCAGTTCGTAGGCTTTTGCCCGGTAAACCCGGCCCTTGTTCGTGAAGAACAGCATCCAGTCGTGCGTCGAGATGACGAAGAAGTGCGACACGATGTCGTCCTGGCGCAGTGTGGCGCCGCTCACTCCCTTGCCGCCACGCTTCTGCGACCGGTACAGATCGGTCTTGGTGCGCTTGGCATAACCGGTTCGTGTGATCGTCACCACAACGTCTTCCCGGACGATGAGGTCTTCCATCGAGACCTCGCCGTCGAACGGGATGATCTGGGTGCGCCGGTCGTCACCGAACTTCTGGACGATCTCGGCCAGTTCCTCGGAGACGATCGTCCGCTGCCGCTCCGGTTTCGCCAGGATGTCCTTGAAGTCGGCGATCTCAAGCTCGATCTTGACCAGCTCGTCGATGATCCGCTGCCGCTCCAGGGCGGCCAGGCGGCGCAGCTGCATGTCGAGGATCGCGGTGGCCTGGATCTCGTCGACGTCGAGCAGCGTCATCAGGCCCTGACGCGAGTCCTCCACCGTGGGCGAGCGCCGGATGAGGGCGATGACCTCGTCCAGCATGTCCAGCGCCTTGCCCAGACCGCGCAGGATGTGGGCCCGCTCTTCGGCCTTACGCAGGCGGTACGCGGTCCGCCGCTGGATGACCTCGATCTGGTGCTCGACGTAGTAGCGGATGAACTGGGCCAGGTTCAGCGTGCGGGGCACGCCGTCGACCAGCGCCAGCATGTTGGCGCCGAACGTCTCCTGCAGCTGGGTGTGCTTGTAGAGGTTGTTCAGCACCACCTTGGCGACCGCGTCACGCTTGAGCACGAGGATCAGGCGCATGCCGGTACGGCCGGAAGACTCGTCCCGGATGTCCGCGATGCCGGTGAGCTTGCCTTCCTTGACCAGCTCGGCGATCCGCTCGGCGAGGTTGTCCGGGTTCACCTGGTACGGCAGCTCGGTCACCACGAGACACGGCCGGCCTCGCGCGTCCTCCTCGACCTCGACCACCGCGCGCATCCGGATCGACCCACGACCGGTCCGGTACGCGTCCTGGATCGCCTGCTGTCCGACGATCAGGCCCTTGGTCGGGAAGTCCGGGCCCTTGACGAACTCGAGCAGCGCCTCGAGGGTGGTGGCCTCGTCGACCTCCGGGTTGTCCAGGCACCACTGCACGGCCGTGGCGATCTCGCGCAGGTTGTGCGGCGGGATCTTCGTGGCCATGCCGACGGCGATGCCCTCGGACCCGTTGACCAGCAGGTTCGGGAAGCGGGCCGGCAGGATCGTCGGCTCTTTGGTGCGGCCGTCGTAGTTGTCCTGCATGTTGACGGTGTCTTCGTCGATGTCCCGCAGCATCTCCATCGCCAGCGGGGACAGCTTCGACTCGGTGTACCGCATGGCGGCCGGCGGGTCGTTACCCGGCGAACCGAAGTTGCCGTTGCCGTCGATCAGCGGGTAACGCAGCGACCAGATCTGGCCCATCCGGACCAGGGCGTCGTAGATCGACGAGTCGCCGTGCGGGTGGTAGTTGCCCATCACGTCGCCGACGACACGGGCGCACTTGACGTAGCCGCGGTCGGGGCGGAAGCCGGCGTCGTACATCGCGTAGAGGATCTTGCGGTGCACCGGCTTGAGGCCGTCGCGGACGTCGGGCAACGCGCGGCCGACGATGACGCTCATCGCGTAGTCGAGGTACGAGCGCTGCATCTCGACCTCGAGGCCGACCGGCTCGACGCGCTGGCTCACACCGCCGCCGATGTCGCCTAGGATCTCGTCGCCGTCGGGGGGCTCAGGAGTGTCAGTCACTTTTAACCCTTACTCAAGGTGATGCCAGGCAAATGCGGCCAGAACGGGCATATGGCTGTGGATAACACTGTGGAAAGTGGGCGCACGCTGTGGATACGGCTTCCTGGACCTAGATGTCCAGGAACCTGACGTCCTTAGCGTTGCGTTGAATGAACGACCGCCGAGCCTCCACGTCCTCACCCATCAGGACGCTGAAGAGCTCGTCCGCCACAGCGGCGTCGTCGAGCGTCACCTGGCGCAGGGTGCGGGTGTCCGGGTTCATCGTGGTGTCCCACAGCTCGTGGAAGTTCATCTCGCCGAGGCCCTTGAACCGCTGGATGTCGTCCGGCTTCGCGTTCGCCTTCTTCTGCTGGCGCAGCGCGATCAGCCCGTCCCGCTCACGGTCCGAGTACGCGTACTGGGCGTCGTCACCGCGCTTGTTCCACTTGAGCTTGTAGAGCGGCGGGGAGGCCAGGTAGACGTGCCCGTGCTCGACCAGCGGCCGCACGAAGCGGAACAGCAGGGTGAGCAGCAGCGTCTGGATGTGCTGGCCGTCGACGTCGGCGTCGGCCATCAGGATGATCTTGTGGTACCGCAGTTTCGTGATGTCGAACTCGTCGTGGATGCCGGTGCCCATCGCCGTAATCAGCGCCTGGACCTCGTTGTTCTTCAGCACCCGGTCGATCCGGGCCTTCTCCACGTTGAGGATCTTGCCGCGAATCGGGAGGATCGCCTGGATGCGGCTCTCCCGGCCGGACTTGGCCGAACCGCCGGCCGAGTCGCCCTCGACGATGAACAGCTCGGTCTCGCGCGGGTCGGTCGACTGGCAGTCGGCCAGCTTGCCGGGCATCGAGCCGGATTCCAGCAGCGACTTGCGGCGGGCCAGCTTGCGGGCCTGCTGAGCGGCGATCCGGGCGCGGGCCGCCTGGTCCGCCTTCGTGATGATCAGCTTCGCGTCGGCCGGGTTGCGGTCGAACCAGTCGGCCAGCTGCTCGTTGCAGACCTTCTGCACGAAGCTCTTCATGTCGGTGTTGCCGAGCTTGGTCTTGGTCTGGCCCTCGAACTGCGGGTTCGCCAAGGTCACCGAGATGATCGCGGCCAGACCCTCACGAATGTCCTCACCGGACAGTTTCTGGTCGGCCTTGAGGAACTTCTTCTCGACGCCGTACTTGTTGACGATGGTCGTCAGCGCGGAGCGGAAGCCCTCCTCGTGGGTGCCACCCTCGTGCGTGTTGATGCGGTTGGCGAAGGTGTAGACCGACTCGCCGTACGACTCGTTCCACTGCATCGCGATCTCGACGGCCATGCCCTCCTCGGGGGCGTCGGCCTCGAACTGGATCACGGTCTTGTGGATGGCGCTCTTGGTGGCGTTGAGGTGCCGGACGAAGTCGGCGATGCCGTCCTCGTACATGAACGTGACGCTACGAGGCTCACCGTTCTCATCGACCTGGTCAGGCCGCTGGTCGGTGTAGTTGATGGTGAGGGCTTTGTTGAGGAACGCCATCTCCTGGAGACGGCGATAGATGGTCTGGTAGTCGAAGTCGGTGGTCTCGAAGATGTCCGGGTCCGGCCAGAACTGCACGGTCGAGCCGAGCTTGTCGGTCGGCTCGCCCTTCACCAGTTCGCCGGGAACGGAGTAGTCGTACTTCTGCCGCCACCAGAAGCCGTCCTTCTGGATCTCGACGGCCATCCTCGTTGAGAGCGCGTTCACCACGGAGACGCCGACACCGTGCAGACCGCCGGAGACCTTGTAAGCCTGACCGTCGAACTTGCCGCCCGCGTGCAGCACGGTCAGCGCGACCTCGACACCCGGCTTCTTCAGCGTCGGGTGGAGGTCGACCGGGAAACCACGACCGTTGTCGGTGACCGAGACGCCACCGTCGGGGAGCAGGACCACGTCGATGGTGTCGCAGTAACCGGCCAGCGCCTCGTCGACGGCGTTGTCCACGACCTCCCAGACCAGGTGATGCAGACCGCGCTCACCGGTGGAGCCGATGTACATACCGGGACGCTTGCGGACCGCTTCGAGGCCTTCGAGCACGGTGATGGAGCCGGCACCGTACTCCTGCTGATTCTCTGACACCATCGGCCACTTTCTCGCGCCGGGCCCGGAAGGCCCCGCAACGGGGTTGGCGGGCCCACCAGCGGCGGCCCGGGCACGCGTCAGGAGACCAGAGATGACACCGCGGAAAGTGAGCGGACCACCGGTGGAACCATGCGCGCCGGTCGCCGCGGACGGCCCGCGGATCGTGATCGGCTGGAAAAACCGCATAGCGTGACGATGTTGCTCGGATGGTGGCCGAACGCAGCGTCAAGCACAGTTTTCCCGGTCGCTGTCGATTCTACTCCGCCGGAACGAATCGGCGAGGGTCCGGCACCCCTTCAGGGTGCCTGAGAGTCCCGTAGCGCGATTCGAGGCGCTACCCACGTAATCCCCTACACGGCACAGCCGCCCCGCGCAACGGCAAACGCTGCGGCAGTTTCGGTGGTCTGGCGCGCCTGCGATGCCCCGCCCACACACACTGCGACACTGCTCGACAACGTCCCGCGCCTGTGTCGTAACCTCGCCCGCGCGGGCCGGTGATGGCCGGGTGGTCGCAGGGCAGGTCGAGGAGGGGTGGCCCCGGATGGCGCACGACAAGGGCCTGGACAACGTCGCGGTGCACTGGCCGCGGACCAATCAGTACTACGACCCGGTGGCTCCCGCCGAGTTCGTCGACTTCGGAACGATCGCGGACCGGCCTGAGATCGCGGCCCCCACCGGCGCCCTCGCGCTGCACATCGCCAAGACCGGCACGGTGCGCGCCACCGCGTACACCGAACTCGTCGATCTTCTCCTCGGGCTGGAGGGGGTTCTCTACGCCACCGACGCCGCCGCCGAGGACGAGGACCCGGTCATCGACCCGGACGGCTGCGCGTGGATCGCCGGCGGCCTGGAGCGTTTCGTCGAGGGGCACGAGAAGTTCGGCGACCTGGTCACCTTCGACACCGTCACCGAGGTGCTGAAGACGGCCATTTCCGCGGGCCGCCTCGCCGACCAGCAGTTGCGCTGGCTGGACCAGCGGCTCGCGGCGCTGCGCGACGACGCCGGAAACTCGCCGCACTGGAGTTTCGCGCGCACCGAACTGGCGGTGCTGGCCGGCTTCTACCGCCGCTGCGCCGAACGCGGCTTCGCGATCTTCGCCGACTACTGAGCGACCGACTACTGAGCGACCGGCCACTGAGCGGCGCACCGAGCGAGTCCGGCGACGGAGCCGTCGCGACGGCTTCTAGGACCGGCGGACCAGCCAGGTCACGCCACCGGCGACAGCCATCAGGACCAGAGTCGTCCCACCCCAGAAGATCATCCGGGTACGGTCTCCGCCCGTGCCGTGTCCGGCTGACAGCAGTTCGTTGCCGTCGCACGAGTTGGTCTCGCCGTCGGTCGCGAACACGCGGTACCGGCCGCCCTCGACGAACTTGTATCCACAGGACGCACTGCTCTTCATGGTGACGAGCGTCACCGTCTTGCCCGCCTCGCCCTTGAGGACCGACTCGACGGCGAACTCGACCTTGACCTCGTTGCCGAGCCAGCCGGCGTCCACGTCGTCGGCCACCCCGACGAACGCCGTGTCGGACCGCTCGACCGGATCGAAGCCGGTGGCACACGAACACGCCCAGGCGGGCTGAGCGGCGATCGGAACAGGCGCCAGCACGAGCAGCAGGAGAACAAGGGCGCGGCGCAGATGCAAGGTCATACGGCTCTGACGCGGGGCGGCCCGGATCGGTTTCAGCCGTAGGTGTCGCGCGGGCCGCGCCCCTGCACGCGCCGTGGGCCACGGTTCCACGACGGCGCCGCCGGCCCATGGATGTTGAGCCGGGTCACCACGTTGTTGCCGACCTCGCCGGCGATCTGCCGCAGGAGGGTGGCGGCGAGCAGGCGCAGTTGCGTCGCCCAGGCGGTCGACTCGGCCTCGACGGTCAGCACGCCGCCCTCGAGCCGTACCGGGCGGCTGTGCGCGGCGATGTCCGGGCCGACCACCTTCTCCCAGGCGCCGAACACGGTGGCCTCGGCTTTCGGTTTCTCCCAGCCGCGCGCCTTGACCAGGCGCTCCAGCATCGCGCCGAACAGCTGTGGATCGCGGGGGTCCGGCCCCGGCCCGGAATAGCCGCGCAGCCGCCGGCCACTGCCCGGTCCGGTGCCGGTCCGGCGGCGTGGTTTCTGCGCGGCCTCGCGGCGCCGCGCCAGCGCGGCGTCGAGCACCGCGCGGGCCAGGTCCGGCCCGGCGAGATCCCCCTTGTCCACAGGTTGTGGAGAAGGCGCCGGGTCGGCGGCCCCTTTTCCGGGGGTACGGGGACCGCCCGCCCCACCGTCGGCCTCCCGTGGACGCGAACTGCCCCCAGAGTCGCGCGACGAGCCCCGGAGTTCCCGGTCCTCATCCACCCCTGCCCAAAGATCCCCCAGGGCCTCAGTGAGGCGCTGAGGCCGCTCCTGCGGCCCCGGCGACTCTCCGCCGGACGACCGATCGCGATCAGACTCACGAGACACGGGTCACCGTTCCTGTCACCACGTCGAAGCGGGCGCCGCTCAGGCTCGGGGGCACGTCCTCGGCGACGGCACACGTCACCAGGAGCTGGGCCGCGTCCGACACCAGGCCGGCGAGCCGGTCGCGGCGGCCGGCGTCCAACTCGGCGAACACGTCGTCGAGCACCAGCACCGGTTCGATGCCGTCGGAACGCAGCAGGTCATAGGCGGCCAGCCGCAGCGCCAGCGCGAACGTCGAGGACTCGCCGTGGCTCGCGTAACCCTTGACGGGCAGGTCGCCCAGTTGCAGGGCGAGATCGTCGCGATGCGGGCCGACCAGGGTCGTCCCCCGCTCGATCTCCGCCGGCCGGCGCTCGCCCAGCCGTTCCAGGATCGCCTCCCGCAGCGCGGGCCGCTCCGCCGGCAGCGGATCACCGAGCCGGGAGGCGTACGAGATCGCGGCCGCCGTCCGCCCGGCAGCCACCGCGTCGTAGGCCTTGGTCAGGTGTGGCCCGAGCGCGGCCACCAGCTCCAGCCGCCCGGCCAGCAACTCGGCGCCGTGATGGGCGAGGTGCTGGTCCCAGACCTCCAGCGTCGAGAGGTCCTGCCCGCGGTTGCCGCCGACCTTGCGGGTCAGGTACGCCGTCCGCAGCAGGGCGTTGCGCTGTTTCACCACCCGGTCGTAGTCGGCACGCACCCCGGCGAACCGGGGCTGGCGGGCGACCAGCAGGTCGTCGAGATAGCGGCGGCGCTCGGACGGGTCACCCCGGACCAGTTCCAGGTCCTCCGGAGCGAACAGCACCATGCGCAGGGCGCCGAGCACCTCGCGCGGGCGGCGCACCGGCGAACGGTTCAGCCGGGCCCGGTTCGCCCGGCCCGGCACCAGCTCCAGCTCGACCAGCAGCTCACGTCCCTCATGGACGATCGCGGTACGGATCACCGCCGAGGCGGCGCCGGCGCGGACCAGCGGAGCGTCGGTGGCCACCCGGTGACTGTCCAGAGTGGCCACATAGCCGAGCGCCTCGATCAGGTTGGTCTTGCCCGTGCCGTTGCGCCCGACGAACACGGACACGCCGGGGTCGAGATCGACCGCCACCCGCTCATAGGAACGGAAGTCGGTGAGCTCGACCCGGCGTACGTGCATGAATCAGCGCTTGACGGCGTGGCCACCGAACTGCTGACGCAGCGCGGCGACGGCCTTCATGGCCGGAGAGTCCTCCTGGCGGGACTGGAACCGGGCGAACAGCGACGCGGCGATGACGTGGGCCGGCACTGCGAGGCGCACGGCCTCGTCGACGGTCCAGCGGCCCTCACCGGTGTCGTCCGCGTAGCCCTTGAGCGCGTCGAGTTCCGGGTCTTCGTCGAGAGCCCGGTCCAGCAGGTCGAGCAGCCAGGACTTGACGACGCTGCCCTCCCGCCAGCTCTTGATCACGGCGGGCACGTCGTGCACGTACTCGGAGGCCTTGAGGATCTCGTAGCCCTCGGCGTACGCGTGCATCAGGCCGTACTCGATGCCGTTGTGCACCATCTTGGCGTAGTGCCCGGCGCCGTGGGTGCCGGCGTGCGCGAAGCCGAACTCACCGATCGGCTTGAGCGCCTCGAAGATCGGCTTGCAGTGCTCCACCTGGGCGGCGTCACCACCGACCATCAGCGCATAGCCGTTCTTGATGCCCCACACACCGCCGGAGACACCGACGTCGAGGTAGTGGATGCCCTTGACCGCCAGGCGCTCGGCACGCGGGGCGTCGTCGGTGAACTTCGAGTTGCCACCGTCGATGATGATGTCGCCGGCTTCGAGGACCTCGGCGAGCTGGTTGATCGTGTCCTCGGTGATCTTGCCGGACGGCACCATGGTCCACACGACCCGCGGCGCGGCCAGCTTCTCGGCCAGTTCAGCCAGGCTGGCAGCGTCGCTTACTTCCAGGTTCTGGTCGTATCCGACGACTTCGTGCCCCGCTGCACGCAGTCGTTCCCGCATGTTGCCACCCATGCGGCCGAGACCGATCAGGCCGAGTTGCATGGTGATCTCCCTAGATGAGCGATTGGTTCAAGCTCAGTATCAGCGAGTGACCCGGATCGGCATGATCAGATAGCGGTAACCCGGGATGATTTCGCCGCTTTCGCCAGCGGGCGAGATCACAGCGGGCTTGAACGCGTCGACGAACGAGAGCATCGCGGTCGGAGCGCCGAGGTTCTGCAGGCCGTCGATGAGGTACTGCGGGTTGAAGCCGATCGTCAGCGCCTCACCGGTGAACTCGGCCTCCATGGCCTCGCTGGCCCGGGCCTCCTCGGTGCCGCCGGCCTCGACCACGAGCCCGTCCTCGCTGAAGCTCAGCAGCACCGGGGTGGTGCGCTCGGCGACCAGGGCGACCCGTCGGACCACCTCGACCAGCGCGGACACCGCAACCCGCGCCTCAGCGTTGTGCGAGGTCGGGAAGAGCGACCGCACCGGCGGATAGTTCGCGCCGTCGAGCAGGCGGCTGGTCGTGCGGCGGGCGCCACCAGCGAACCCGATCATGCCCTCGCCCGCGCTGCCCTGCGCCATCGCCAGCGTCACCGAGCCGCCGATCGGGCCGAGCGCCTTGGCGGTGTCGTTCAGCGTCTTCGCCGGGACCAGCGCGTTGATGCTGATCTCCGGGTCGTCCGGGTTCCACTCGATCTCGCGCATGGCGAGCCTGTACCGGTCGGTGGCCAGCAGCGCCATGGTCGAACCGTTCAGCTCCAGTCGCACACCCGTCATCATCGGCAGGGTCTCGTCCCGACCTGCGGCAATCGCCACCTGGGAAACGGCGGAGGCGAAGACGGCCGCTTCGACGGTGCCGGCGCTGGACGGCATCTCCGGCAGGGTCGGGTAGTCCTCGACCGGCATGGTCGGCAGGGTGAATCGGGCGCTGCCGCAGACCAGCTCCAAATGCGCGCCGACAGCGGCGATGTCCACCGGCTTGCCGGGGAGCGCCTTGGTGATCTCGGCGAGCAGGCGCCCGGAGACCAGAGCCGCGCCGTCCGCGTCGGCCTGAACCTCGACGGTGACCTGGCTGGAGACCTCGTAGTCGAAGCCCGACACCTGGAGCCGGCCGTCGGTGACCCGCAGCAGGACACCGGCGAGCACCGGCACCGAGGGGCGGCTGGGCAGGCTCTTGGCTGTCCACGCCACGGCGTCGGCGAGCGCGTCTCGCTCAACCCGGAACTTCATGCTGTCCTCCGCGATGCGTCCTCATACAGGGGCATGGACCCCACTGAACTCTATGGCTCCGGCGGTGCTGGTGCGTGCCCGGCCCCGGTCTGGCTCCCGCTACCGCTGGGAGCGGGAGACCTGAGCCCTGCTTCCGGTGCTTCTCAAGCCTGGCTCTCCTTGGGCCGGAACCTGACCATCCACACCTTCCACAACGCTGATTATTGGTTTTTGTTTTCTTAGAAGAGATAACTAGTCGTCTTCATAGGTCCTGTGCATTCTGTGGAAAACCCGCGTTTGGCCTGGTCAGCGAGTTATCCACCGGTGATTCACATGTGGGAAACCGGGGTATAACCAGGGGTCTTCGTCCACAGTCCTGGAGTTCGCGAGCGTTGTCCACCGTCGTCCACAGGCTATCCACCGGTTGTCCACCGGTTTTATCCCCTGCGCTGTGCATAACGCAGGAACGCTACCGACACGTCGTCCCCAGAACCTTCAACAGGTAATCCACAGGCGTCCACAGGCTGTGAGATCTTTTGTCACTCTCTGTGTCTGTCCACATCGATATCCCCAGGGTTGGTCCACATCTGTGGGGTTGGCTGTCGGGAGATTTCCACCGTCTGGGGATAAGGCCTGTGGACGCCTGTGGATAGCTGTGGACAACGTTGGCACGAAACTGTCACGTTCCGACGTTGACAACTTACTGTTCTCCGCCCTCGGAAGTACGTAGCGATGGAGCTCGATGCAAGGCGCGGCTGTAGATGATCTGGGTACAACCTGTGGACAACCCCGTGCAGAACCGGTGGATAACTCAAGAAATTCGGAGAAACCCCAGGTCAAGCGCCATTCACCCGATCGTGTAAGGCCTGTGGGTAACCGTCATTCCGCGGTCAGAGCCGTCGACGGGCGTCCCTGCGTGCACGTCCCTGTGGACTGGCGGAAAACCCGCGAGCCGAGGCGGTGGCCGCGGCTTCCCCCGCCGTCCCGGAGGCGCAGACCTTCATCGGGTACGGGGACCGGCCGCTGAGATTTTTACCCCTCCCGTGGCGGTTCCACGCGAGGCGCCGGCCGCTCTGGGCCGTACCGCGGCCGGCGGGCGGGGCCGATGGTCACCGGCGGCGGGTCGTGGGTCCACACCGGCGGTACTCGTTCGCCCGGCTTCGGGCACAGGCGCGGGCGTGACGAGGGTGCCGGACGACGGCGGGACGGGCGCGCCGGTGAGTGGGCAGCAGTCCGGATGCGTCGAAGCGTGCCGCACCCGGCGCACGGCCGGGAACGCGCGGCGAGGGCCCCGTGGTGCGGTCGGGGGCCGTGGGGGCGTACCCCTCAGGTGTTCTGTTTGATCCTGTTGGTGAGTTCAGCGATCTGGTTGTAGAGCGACCGGCGCTCCGCCATGTGTTGCCGGATCTTGCGGTCGGCGTGCATGACGGTGGTGTGGTCGCGGCCGCCGAAGGCCTGGCCGA
This sequence comes from Actinoplanes sandaracinus, assembly GCF_030009775.1. GTDB lineage: Bacteria > Actinomycetota > Actinomycetes > Mycobacteriales > Micromonosporaceae > Actinoplanes > Actinoplanes sandaracinus. Next base: position 178,174 of record NZ_JASCTH010000022.1, read on the forward strand.
TGCGCGGCAGCGACAGATCGGTGAGCTCGCGGCAGAGGTACATGGCAACCTGACGTGCGTTGACCAGCACCCGGCTGCGGGAGTGGCCGCGCAGGTCCTCCAGGCTGACGCCGAAGTAGTCGGCGGTGGACACCATGATCTGATCCGCGGTGATCTCCGGGCCGGCGCCGTCGGGCATGAAGTCGCGCAGCACCTCCTCGGCCAGCGAGAGCTGAACCTGGGAACGGGTCAGGCTGGCGAACGCCGTCACCCGGATGAGTGCGCCTTCGAGCTCGCGGATCGAGTTGGAGACCCGCGACGCGATGAACTCCAGCACGTCGTCGGGGGCGTACATGCGCTCCTGCGCGGCCTTCTTCTGAAGGATCGCGATACGCGTCTCCAGGTCCGGCGGCTGGATGTCGGCGAGCAGGCCCCACTCGAAGCGGGTCCGCATCCGGTCTTCCAGCGTGGCCAGCTGCCGCGGCGAGCGGTCCGAGCTGATCACGATCTGCTTGTTCGCGTTGTGGAGCGTGTTGAACGTGTGGAAGAACTCCTCCTGCGTGCGCTCGCGGTTCTCCAGGAACTGGATGTCGTCGATCAGAAGGATGTCGACGTCGCGGTAGCGCCGCTGGAACGCCTGCGTCTTGTCGTCTCGCAGGCTGTTGATGAAATCGTTGGTGAACTCCTCGGTCGACACGTAGCGCACCGACCTCGCGTGGCCCAGGGTGGTGGCGTAATGGCCGATCGCGTGCAGGAGGTGGGTCTTGCCCAGCCCGGAGCTGCCGTAGATGAACAGCGGGTTGTACGCCTTCGCCGGAGACTCCGCGACCGCCACCGACGCCGCGTGCGCGAAGCGGTTGGACGAGCCGATCACGAACGTCTCGAACATGTACTTCGGGTTGAGCCGGTTGCCGTCCTGGCCACCGGGCCGCGGAGAGGTCCCCGGCCCGCGCAGGTCGAGCGGTTGGCGCCCGGGACCGTTGTCACCGACACGGGTGGGCGTGACCTCGTCGCGGCGATCCTGCCGCTGGTTGTCCCGCCGCTGGGCAGCGTCGGCGGCCATCCGGTGCGCGACCGTGTCGTTCGGTGCCTCCGGGCCTCTCTCGGCCGGGTGCGCGGACGTCGACCGGTTCGCCGGCGGCGGCGCCTGCGGCAACGGGTCGGCGAACAGCGCCTCCTGGCCGTCGCGGGCGGTGGGCACCCCACGTGAGTACGGCGCCTGCGGCGACGAGTGCTGAGCGGAACCGGTCGGGTACGGCTCGGGAGCGTGCTCGGCGGGACCGTAGGCCGACTGCTGGTAGGGCGGTTCGGGCATCCGCTGCGGCCCGTTGTAACCGGGCAGTTCGGGCTGGTAGGCGCCGGGCTCGGCGTAGTGCCGCGGCGGCGGGTCCGCCACCGGTGGCGGCGCCTGCTCGGCCGGGGTGCCGTAGACGGTGCCCGGCATGCCGGAGCCGTCCTCCGGAGGACGGACCGTGACAGCGACCTGTATGGGCCGGTTGAGTCGCCGGGTCAGAGCCTCGGTGATTGCCGGGCGCAACCGGGACTCGATGATGTCTCGGGTGTACGTGTCCGGAACCGATAGGAGCGCCGTGTCCTCCACGATGGCTCGCAAGCGGGTGAACTGCAGATAGGCGCGCTGCTGTCGTGACGCGATCTCGTCGGACAACTCGTCCAGCGTGTCACGCCACAATGTGCCCAGGTCGACCTGATCGGCCACCGCCGCGCCACCCCCATCGCCACCGACCCCCGGTGTGCCTTGTCTGCCTGTCGGCGCCCGTGCGGGCAACCGATGGGCTCCCCCCGACCCAGCACAGTCAACGTGCTGAACACGCACGGCGCCACTGGCTATCCACAGGTTATCCACAACCTGCGGTGGTGCCGGTGGCCGCTCCCGGCCGGACGGTCGGCAGATCTACCGGAGCCTGTAGTGGCGCGGGCGGTAAACAGGCTCACCGTGGCGAACGATCCACCTGCTTGTCCGGTTTTGGCCGCCGCTTCGCGGGCTGCGAACGGCCGGTGAGACCAGCAACCGCGCACGCTAACAGCGGCGAGAGGTGGACTACAACCGCCGTCCGGGCCATCCCCTGTCCGGTTGCGGGAAAAGATTCACTTTGTGCACGGAAAGACCTGGTAGACCCGGGCCGCCCGCCCATGTCGGCGTGCCGACCCAGGATATGGTTGACCGTCCCAGGGGGCGTGCGTAGGGTTGGGCGGTTGCTCCGCCGCGCTCTGCTAAAGTGGCGTCTTGCAGCTGAAGCCCCCAGAGTCGTAGTACGAAGACGGAGTAGTGACGTGAGCAAGCGCACCTACCAGCCGAACAACCGCCGGCGTGCCAAGACCCACGGCTTCCGGCTGCGCATGCGCACCCGTGCCGGCCGTTCCATCCTTGCTGCTCGCCGCGGCAAGGGCCGCGACAAGCTGTCGGCCTGAGCCGACCGCTAGTCGGGTCGGAATGCCCAGGTAGTCGTGTTAGCCGCGGCGCAACGACTGCGGCGTAGCGCGGACTTCGCCGCTGCGATCCGTGGCGGCCGTCGAGCCGCCCGCGGCACCCTGGTCGTTCATTTTCTCATCGACGAGCCGGCGTGTGCCTCCACGGCGCGCGCCGGCTTCGTCGTGTCCAAAGCAGTGGGCAACGCGGTCGTCCGCAACAAGGTGCAGCGTCGCCTGCGGCATCTCGTCCGGCCGTTGCTCAGCGAGCTCCCGGCGGGAGCCTCTCTGGTTGTTCGGGCACTGCCACCGGCAGCCGGCGCCACTTTCGCCACTCTGGCCACGGACTTGGAAGGTGCGCTCGCGGCCGCCCGCAGACCCCGGCGGGCACGATGAGCCTGGCCGCCCGGCTCCTGACGGCTGTGGTCGTCGCGTACCGTCGATACTTGAGTCCGGCGTTGCCGGCCCGCTGTCGGTTCTATCCCTCGTGCAGCGCGTACGCCCAGGAGGCGCTGGCGCGGCACGGTGCGATTCGGGGTACGGGCCTGGCGATCTGGCGGCTCCTGAAATGCCATCCCTTCCACCCTGGCGGGTATGACCCGGTGCCTCAGCCGATCCGTCACCGTCCTGCCGATGTGACTGGAGCTTAGATTGAGTCTCGACCCGATCTACTACGCCATCTCGTGGATCCTTCTGCGATGGCATTCCCTCTGGGATGCCGTCGGCGTACCCGACGGTCGGGTGCTGGGTACCAACTGGGCCTGGATCCTGTCGATCTTCTTCCTGGTGGTGACGCTGCGCGTCATCCTCTTCCCGGTCTTCGTCAAGCAGATCAAGAGCCAGCGCGCGATCCAAGCGCTCCAGCCCAAGGTCAAGGCGCTGCAGGAGAAGCACAAGGGTGACCGCGAGACGCTCCAGAAAGAAATGATGGAGCTGTACCGCGTCGAGAAGGCCAACCCCCTGATGGGCTGCCTTCCGATGTTCCTGCAGATCCCCGTCTTCTTCGGCCTCTTCCACGTGCTTCAGCACCTGAAGCCGAACCTTCCCGACCACCTGAAGCAGATCTACGGCTGGCCGCTGGACAAATTCATCAGCGCCGCCGACGCGCACCTCTTCAACGCTCCGGTGAGTGCCAAGTTCGGCTCGTCCGCGTCCGAGCTGGCCGCCCTCGGCGCCGACAGCACCACCGTCAAGGTCCTGGCCGGAGTCCTGGTGCTGGTCATGATGGCCACCACGTTCCTCACCCAGCGCCAGATGATCCTCAAGACCGGCTGGGCCGAGGACCCGCAGCAGCTCATGATCCAGCGGCTGATGCTCTACGGCATCCCCTTCTCGCTGCTGATCTCCGGCGCGCTGTTCCCCATCGGTGTCGTTCTCTACTGGGTCACCAACAACCTGTTCACCCTGGCGCAGCAGCAGTGGGTGCTCCGCAAGTTCCCGCCGCCGCAGATGGCGAACAAGGGTGGCAGCACGGCCCGTCCGGCTCCCGGCACCAAGATGTCGTCCGGCCTGAAGAGCCCAGTCCAGCCCGCCCGCACGGGCGGCCTCTTCGGTCGCAAGTCCACCCCGGAGCCGGCGAGCCCGGTGGTCGACACCAAGGCGCTGGCCCCCAAGCCGGGTGCCAAACCGGTGAATCCGAAGAAGGGCACCCGACCGGCGAACAAACCCAAGGGATGATCGCGGCTCGGGTTCCTCGCTTCTTGCGGCTGGCCCGAGCGCTCCCCTTGGCCCAAAGACCCTTCCCGCGCCGGTGGGTACGCATCCCGCGCGGGAAACAGCGGACCGACTTCGGTCCGGCCCGAATGACAACGGAGATGAGACCGTGACCGACACCAGCACTCCCCCTTCCGCCGACTCGACAGCAGAGGTCACCGCTGCCGAGCCGGCCGGCACAGAAGAGGCCAAGAAGTCGGAGAGCGTCGCCTCGGACAGCGACCTGTTCCGCCAGAGCGAAATCGCCGCGGACTATGTCGAGGGTCTGCTGGACATCCTCGACTACGACGGTGACATCGACGAGCTCGTCTCGACGGGCCGTCCGATGGTCGAGGTGGTCGGTGGCCGTCTCCAGCCGCTCGTCGGCCAGCGCGGCGCCACGCTCGAGGCGCTGCAGGAGCTCACCCGCCTGGCGATCTTCCGGGCCACCGGCTCGCCGAGCCGGCTGCTGCTGGACATCGGCGGCTACCGCGCCTCCCGGCGCAAGGAACTGGCCGCGGTTGCCCGTAACGCGGTCGAGAAGGTCAAGGAGCACGGCGAGCCGGTCCGCCTGGAGCCGATGTCGGCCTTCGAGCGCAAGTGCGTGCACGACGTGGTGAACGCGATCCCCGGCGTGCAGAGCGAGTCCGAGGGCGTCGAGCCCAGCCGCCGCATCGTGGTGCGTGTGGCGGACTGATCGTGACTGAGCCCCGCTACGGCGCGGGTGACTCCGGCCCGGGCGTTGCTTCGCCCGGGCCGGAGTCTTTCCCCGCGTTCTTCCCTGAGACGTCCTCTTCCGAGGCGTCTTCGTCCTCCCCCAAGTCGCCGTTTTCGCGGAGGACTTCCCCGGCGGCTGCTTCCTCCGAGGGTGCTGCGCGCAGGCCGGCTTCGGCGGAGGACGTCTCGCCTGAGTCGACTGCGGCTTCGGCAGTGACTGCGTCGCAGTCGCCTTCGCCGGAGTCGGTCTTGCTTGAGCTCGGTGAACCGCCTGCTACCGCCGTCGCGCTCTTCGGGGAGCGGCTTGCGCTTGCCAGCCGCTATGCCGAGTTACTCGCGACCGAGGGCGTCGTGCGCGGGCTGATCGGCCCGCGTGAGGCTCCCCGGCTCTGGGAACGCCATCTCGTCAACTGTGGCGTTATGTCCGAGATTTTTCCTCTCGGCGCTTCGGTGATTGACGTGGGCTCTGGTGCAGGTTTGCCCGGTATTGTGCTCGCGGTGGCCCGGCCGGATCTTGTCATCACCCTGGTCGAACCACTGGCACGACGAACCGTCTTCCTCGAAGAAGCGGTCACCACCCTCGGCCTGGACAACGTCACCGTCGTGCGCGGGCGGGCCGAGGAAGTCGCCGGGCATCTGCCCGGCGCCGACGTGGTCACCGCCCGGGCCGTTGCGGCACTCGACAAACTTGCCGGCTGGTGCCTGCCGCTGGCCGCAGTCGGTGGCCGGCTGCTCGCGATGAAGGGTTCGTCCGCTGCCGACGAGATCGCCGAACACGCTGAGGCGATCAGCGCACTCGGTGGTGGTGAGCCGGCGATCCGGCTGTGTGGCACAGGGTTGATCGAACCGCCGACAACGGTGGTGGAGATCGTGAAGGAACGGCACGTGGTTCCCGATCGGCAGCGCCCCACGCCGGCGCGGTCGGCGGGGAAGCGTGGGGGCCGGTCCTCGGACGGCCGTGGGGGTTCGGGTGCTTCTGGCGCCTGGGGAACCAGTCGTGGAGATGGCCGAGGGAGAACGCGGAGGAGCTAGATGGTCCGGCGGGATGCACGCAAGCGAGTCCGCAAGTCGCATCCCGCTGTCCCGTTCGTTCCTGTACCTCCGGCGGCCGTCGTGAAGGCGTCGGTGGCTGCGAAAGGTGTGAGCCCGCAAGTCGGGGATCCTGCTGTTGCCGGGCCGGGCGTTGCGCCTTTCGCCCCCTCGGTGATGTCGGTGGCTTGGGAGTTGGGCCTGGCCCCAGCCGCGCCGGTTCCGTCGGTCCCGTCAGCATTGTCGGGCGCGTCCTTCTCTGCCTCCACAGCCACCGCCACCTCCGCCCCGCCTGCCACGTCCGCGCTGTCGGGCTCGCTCGCCTCGTCGGCAAGGCATGGCGCGGTCGCGTCCGCACCGACGCTGGTGTCGGTGGGCTGGGACCAGGTGGTGCCTCCGGTGACGCCTACCGTGGTGACGACGGCATGCGGGGCGTCGGGTTTCGGCTCGTCCATGCGGATGTCCTCGACGCCGCTTGTTTCGGCGTCGGCGTCGGGTTCGACGCCGACGGTCGTCCTCGATCCGGTGAAAGCATCACTTGGTCCGACTTCGAGGGCGGCCTTCCTTTCCCCGGGCGTGGGGTTGTCTCCGATGTCTGGCGGCCTTACTCCTACGGCACCCACATCTGTTTTCGAGGTGCAAGGATCTAGTTCCGCGCAGCCCGGTTCCTCTTCGGCGCTGGCGGAGTCGTCTCTCGCGTTGTCCGGGTCCACACCTGCGCGGGTGACCGTCCCTGCTGTCGCGCCGTCTGCGCAGCCGTCGAGAGCGCGGTTCTTCGTGGTGCCGCGGACCGTTGGTGCGCCGTCGGCACATAGGTCCCCGAGTGCACGCAGTGGCCCGCACGACGTGGCGGATGGTCGACCGGGTCCGCTGAGTTCTCCAGAGGGAGCCGTCGCCAAGCGGTCTGAGAGCGTCGTTGGCGGCCTGGCGGGATCTTTGTGTCCCCGCGGGGAGGGTGCGACCTCGACGGAGATCTCAGGTGAGCTGAGAGCGGAAATTCCTGAGGGCCCACTGCCAAGTTCGGATAGCGCGGTGGTGCGGTGGGACGAGCGCTTTCGCCGTACGCCGCATGGTGTTGATCTCGATCGTCCGGAACGCACCTGCGTGACGGACGCGGGTCAGGGTGAGGGAAGGTTGCGCCTTGTGCCGGGCGTCATGGTGTTTGCGGCGTCTGTGGAAGACGATGGAGCGACATTGTGCTCGCTTCTTCGGACTGACGACCGTGGCGACACATGCCCGACACCCGTAGGCTGGCCGGATGTCGATAGTGTGGACCGGATCTCCCCCGCCGGAGCGCACGTTCTGCCGGTCAACCCCTTCCTAGCCATCAGGGATGAAGCGGTGCATGAGTACGGTGTTTCACGTGAAACCGAGTCGCCTCTCGACAGGCCGTCGGGAGTGAGCGTGGGCGGGCCGCACGTCGGCGAGCAGAACGTCCCACAGCCCCGGGCGGGTGGTCCTGGCACCCCGCCAGCGTATGAATACGGTGCCCCATCGCCGCATCCGGGCGTGGAAGACGTCCGTGGTCGCGCGTCGGCGCTAGGAACGAGCCCTCTGTCAGCCGTTCCTGGCGCGCCTGCTCCTTCAGGGGTGCCGGTTCAGTCCACCGAGCATGTTTCACGTGAAACGCCGGGGCTGGATGAGGGCGATCCGCCCCTTGCCATGGAAGCGTTGCGAGCTGTGCAGATCCTCAACCCGAGCGGCGAGATCATCATGCCGCGCCCAGACCACCCCCGGGTGATTTGCGTCGCCAATCAGAAGGGCGGCGTCGGGAAGACGACCACGACGGTCAACCTTGCCGTTGCGCTCGCGCTCCACGGCAACCGCGTGCTGGTGGTGGACCTTGACCCTCAGGGCAACGCCTCCACCGGTCTGAACGTGCCCCACCACGCCGGTGTGCCGGATGTCTATGACTGCCTGATCGACAACGTGCCCCTGGCGGAGGTGGCTCAGCAGGTTGAGGGAATTCCGAACCTGTTCTGTGTGCCGGCCACCATCGACCTTGCCGGTGCCGAGATCGAGCTCGTTTCGGTGGTCGCCCGTGAGTCCCGTCTGGCTCGGGCGATCGCCAGCCACCCGGAGAAGTTCGACTACGTCTTCATCGACTGTCCGCCCTCGCTGGGCCTGCTGACGGTCAACGCCCTGTGCGCTGCGCAGGAGGTGCTGATCCCGATTCAGTGCGAGTACTACGCACTGGAAGGTCTCAATCAGCTGATCAACAACATCAACTTGGTGCGTCAGCACCTCAATCCCACCCTCGACGTCTCTACGATCTTGCTGACGATGTACGACCGGCGTACGCGTCTGGCAGATGCGGTGGAACAGGATGTACGGAATCACTTCGGCGCCAAGGTGCTGAACGCGGTGATCCCCCGGAACGTGCGAGTGTCGGAGGCTCCCAGCTACGGCCAGTCTGTGATGACCTACGATCCGGGATCACGAGGCGCCACGAGTTACTTCGAGGCGGCCTTGGAGCTCGCGGTGCGTGGGGTCAATACGGGAGGCGCGGTATGAAGAACCGGCGGGGTGGCCTAGGCCGGGGCCTGGGCGCGCTGATCCCGACGGCGGCGCCCGCCGGCGAAACCGCGGCTGCTGTCGACGTGCTGCCCGAGCCGGTTGTCGAGTCGTCGGTTGCGGTGCCCGCACAGCCAGTGGCAGTGCCGGTGCCAGTCGCACCGGTTCCCGAGGCGTCCCCTGCACCGCTGGAGAACGATCTTGCTCCGGTTCCTGGTGCGCGCTTCGCTGAGTTGCCGGTCTCCGTCATCGAGCCGAACGCCAAGCAGCCGCGGCACGTCTTCGATGAAGAGGCTCTCGAGGAGCTGAAGACCTCCATCCAGGAGGTCGGCTTCCTTCAGCCGATCGTGGTTCGTGAGCTCGGCGACGGCCGGTACGAGCTGGTCATGGGTGAGCGCCGTTGGCGCGCCGCCCAGGCCGTCGGCAGAGAGACGATTCCGGCCATCGTCCGGGACACTCCGGACGACGCGATGCTTCGCGACGCGCTGCTGGAGAACATCCACCGCGCCAACCTCAACCCGCTCGAAGAGGCAGCCGCTTATCAGCAGCTGCTGGAAGAGTTCGGGGCCACGCACGAGGAACTGGCTCGACGGATCGGCCGCAGCCGACCGCAGATCTCCAACACCATACGGCTGATGAATCTGCCGGCCGCTGTGCAACGGCGGGTGGCCGCCGGGATTCTGTCGGCGGGGCATGCCCGGGCGCTGCTCGGCCTGGATAACAGCGCCGCGCAGGATGCTCTCGCCGAGCGGATCGTGCGGGAAGGTCTGTCGGTCCGGGCGACCGAGGAGATCGTCCACCTCGCGGCATCCGAAGAGGCGACGGCCAAGAAGGCGGCACCCGCCCGGAGGGCCAAGGTGCACGCGCCGGCCTTGAACGATCTGGCCGAGCGGCTGTCGGACCGGTTCGACACCCGGGTCAAGGTCGACATAGGCCGTAACAAAGGCAAGATCACGATAGAGTTCGCGACGGTTGACGATCTTGAGCGGATCGTCAGCATGATCGGGGTGGAGGAAGAGGGCTCGGTTCGCGAAGGCGCCGAACCGGAGGAGTGATCTTTCGCTGAGCTTCGGATTGGGCGCGTGAGTGATCACGCGCCCATTTTTTGTGGGAGCGCGGGTCTGGCTGCGTCGATCACTGCGCTCGGCGGTTCGCTGACCTGAAGATCTTGGTTCTGTCAGAACGATTCTCCTGGGATTTCTCCTGGTGCCCGAGTGTCATTACGCCGGGTTTGGAATGGCCCTTTGTGAGGCTTTTTTCCGTTCTTTGACTTGTCGCGTCCCGAATTTCCCAGAGACGCGGCCGAGCCGATCGACGGGGTTGATCGACGGCATCTTCACGAGTGTTGAGACATCGACGTTCAGCGTTTCCTCGGCTGTGGGTGTCAGCGGGGCGTGTGTGTCTGTGTGGAGATCGAAAACGTGATTCATCGTCCCGGCTCGGGAGGCAGCCTCCCCGTCAAGTGATGAGCCTCTGCCGGAGGACAAGATCGCCATTAGAGTTTCGGGCTCCGCCGCCGACTCTGAGAAACAGTGTCCGACGGTCGCCGGGTGAGGCGCCTCAGCCGATGCTGCACTGCACCGACCGGGACTCGCCCCGAACCGGTCAGGCAGACCCATCTCGGGTTCTACCGTCAAGAAATGTAGTCGGCTCGCTACTACCCTCCGTCCGGAGCCTGCGGCGACTTACAGATGCAGACTGCCTGGCTCGGCCTTAGCTGCGGTGGGTCGATGTTGCGGTACTTCTTACGCCGCCGACTTTGGGCTGCTGACCCGTGTCAGGGTGATAAGTAGGGTGAGCCTCCACCCGGGTGGCACGGCGATTTTGGCCGCCGTGGAGGCGAATCAGGGCGGTGTGTCAGTGCGCCTTGCTCGCTTGCGCCACGGTGTCTTTCCGTCACAGCGACGAGTTCCGGCCTCCCTCATCGTGCTGGTCTGATGCTGCTGGATGTTTTGCGTCACCGTCCCGGCTCCTGTCGGCCGAGGGAATGTTGGCGACCGTTGGGTTGCTTGCCCCGAAGCCCCGAAGCCCGAAGCGCGGCCGCCAGTCGCTGGCTGCTGGCCGCTGCAGCCGGTCGCTGGTCGCTGGCCGCTGGCCGCTGGCGAAGCTTGCTCGGCAGGTGTTCCCGGGTTGTAGATGCTGTTTCGCAGACCGCTTCGAGTGCCGGCGGGGCCGTCCCAGGCGTAGCCACCGTGTACTCGGGTGTGCCGCGCCGATGCGTCAACCTCTCGCCATGGGGACCCGCTGCACAGCGGCTGGGAAGTATTGCTGTCCGCGGCGCCGTCATGGAGACGGCTAGGAACCCGCCCAAGAGCCCGATCCGGTTTGGCTGCTGGCGGACATTCTCGTTAGCGCGGAGGCAGACCTTTGGAGATGGACCCCATCTCCAAATCCGCAACTCCTATGAACGAAGCCACAGCTTCTACGAACTAGGAAGCGGTCCGTCGGCCTCGGAAGGTGGTCCGTTGGCTTAGGGAGGCGATCCGTTGTGCTGGAACGGACCGTCGGTGTAGACGACGGTGATGCCTCCGACGGTGATGCCGCGACGCCTCCGGCATAAGCAAATGAGGCGAGAGGATCGGCAGCTAAGTTGCGTCTGCAGTGCCGCCGGCGCGACAGCCTAGAGGGCGCGCCCAGGCCCGCGAGCGGCGCTCTAGCCCGTGAGGGCGTCCCGTGGTGACCTCTGATCGGGAGGGGTCGCCTCGTTTGCGGCTAGAGAAACGCGCTTGACCCTCTCCGCGCACGCGTTCTAAAGAGGGAGAGCCGGCGTGGGCGTCGACGCGTGTTTCACGTGAAACGGATCAGATGCCGCGTGGCGTAGGACCACTGGAAGGAAGACCGGGGTCTTGTCGTTGAACCGGTGGAGCGGCTCTTGGGGCGTGCCGGTACAGCAGCAGGCAAGTGCCGGCGGTCAGCCTAAGAATGTTGAGCTAGGCCGCGCGCCCTCCTAGCTGTCGCAAGGAGGGCGACGGGGCATGCCCGCTCAGGGCTGATTCTTCCGTTCAGAGGCTGTCCTGTTGGAGCGCCGCCCTTCCCCCTTCGAGAGGCGCCGCCGCGGACACGGTTCCCGCCACACACCGCCGAGCGCTGCGGGCGCCCAAGTCGACAGAGCTGGTGCGCTCTGTTGGTTCGATACTTCGGCCTACCTCGTGTGCTACGGAATCGCCTCACCGACGGCGCCGGCTACGTGCTCGGTTGGACTTGGGTAGGCAGCAGGTAGCGGTCTGCAGGCTCGTCGGAATTGACGACGGCATGCGGGGCATCGGGCTTCGGCTCGTCCATGCGGATGGGCGGCAGCGCGGAGCGGGGGTCTGGCTCCCGGCTCGATCGCTTGCTAGTCCGAGATCGCCGGGCGCTGTCTGTAGCGTGCCGATGTCCGAACCCAGCGAGCAACTCGGGCCGCGGGCCGTAGGCCGCAGTCCCCGTCACGGGTCCCTGCGGGTTGGGTCGTATGGGTTCGGACGTTGGGTGGCCCCGCCTGTGGACTCTGCGGGGCATGGACTTGCGGGTTTGCGGTCTGCTGGGACGGGACTGCCTGGTGTACGGCTGGGCCGTCATGCACGGCGGTGAGCGTGAGAAGGAGTAACAACCCCGAGGATCCTGATCCGACACGCAAGGCGATCGGCCCATGACCCTTGCCACGGCCCTGCGGCTTGTCCGCTGCTGACGCCCTTGATTGGCGGCATCGATAGGCTGGGCCTGCTCCCAGCAAATCCGAAACTCAGCTGATCTCTTCACGCGTGAGGCCGGCGCTTCAGGATCGGCGTGACCCCGGAGCGTCACGCGAGAACGATGGCAGACGACTCACACGCGACCTAGGCCACCAAGCCGTGAACCAGCGAAGGAAGGGGTGCCGTCGGCGGTGAGCGTCTGCAGCGTAGACGTTGCGACAGGCACTCACGGCGACAGCGCCTAGACCCGCTTGATGAGGCCGACCACGACATCGCTGGCTATGTCAGCGATGGAACAGGCATGCGTACCTCACAGACCAGCCTCTCGTTGGCCGTGACCCCCACCCGCCACCCGCGACCCGCAAGACCCGCGACCCGCAAGACCCGCGACCCGTAAGACCCGTGACCCGCAACACCCGCTGGCCGTGCTTTAGCTGGCTAAGTCCGCTGCATTGCGTTGACCGGTTGATAGCGACCCCTTCGCTGTGGGCGGATTTGCTGCATGGGGCGACGCCAGAGAAGCAACTTAGAAGGGCGTGAACACGACGACTGGTTTCACGTGAAACATAGCGAACGACGGGTATGTCCTCCTACTGGAACGGCCCCGCCTCGGTGGAGGCGCGGTGCGCGTTTCTACGTGGAGACGACCCCGCGAGCCAGAGCCCAGTGTGGTCGGTTGAATAATCGGGCGACGGGCGACGGGCGACGGGCGACGGGCGACGGGCGACGGGCGACGGGCGACGGGCGACGGGCGACGGGCGACGGGCGACGGGCGACGGGCGACGGGCGACGGGCGACGGGCGAGCGGCAGCGGTTAGCGAGGGTGGGACGGGAGTTCTTGTTGTGGCGCCCAGGTCCGGATATACCAGGCCGTGAAAGCCAGTGGGGCGGGCCCACGAGAAGCGCTTCCCGTGGTGTTGGCGGCAACTGAGCTAATGAACGTAAGCCACATAGCTGCGACTTGATCGCAGTGCTCCTGCGGAACCGGTCCTGGGCCTGCGGCTGACTGACCACGACCGGCTTATCGCTCGATCGCTGCCGCCCCCTCATCGGCGAGGTGCTTCCCACTGAGTGTCAGGCTCCATGGGGACTGCGGTCCCACTGAGCAGTGGCCGTTCTCATCGGCGGTCTGCGGTTCCGATGAGGAGCAGCCGTCCTCGTCGGCCGATGGCGGTCGCGATCAGGGAGGATTTTGCGGAGGCCGGCCAACTCGCTTGAGTGGCTCACACCAGGGCGTGCCGGCGCCGACCTCATCAGGTGTGGCGCCGAGGCGCTCCTGGGTGATCCAGTGGACGAAGCCGGTGGGGTAACCAGTCGTCACGGCAGCTCACCACCTTGCCCGTGGCAGAGCATCATCTCGTCGGCGGGGTATACGAGGTCGCCGCTACCCCGCGGTCGGCAGTGGGCGCCGGACCGAGGCTGACCATGATGACTCCGAGACCCATGATGTTTGGGCATCGCTGGTCGCCGAAGATCCCCTGCAGTGGCATGGGCTTCCGTTGTCGCTTGGCGGCAGCCACACGGATGAGGTCCAGGTGCCGTCGCGGATGAGATCTGTTGAACGATGCCGTCTGCAGCAGTGGCGTCATAGGGACGCGGTCTGGTGATTGCCAACCCCGTTGGATTCCAGAGTTGGAGCTGGAATGCGCCTTTCCGAGGTAGCCGGCTCAGGCGGCGTTGCTGCGTAAAGCCGAATCAGCCTGGCCCTGGCGATCATGTCGCGGGTGTGGTTCAACCGTCCGGTGGCGGTGGCGGTGGCGGTGGCGGTGGCGGTGGCGGTGGCGGTGGCGGTGGCGGTGGCGGTGGCGGTGGCGGTGGCGGTGGCGGTGGCGGTGGCGGTGGCGGTGGCGGTGGCGGTGGCGGTGGC
>NZ_JASCTH010000023.1:0-39420 GCF_030009775.1 Actinoplanes sandaracinus
CGGGTCCGCCGGCCGCTGCCGTTCGCGCCTGCGCCGGGCTCAGGCGGTGGTCAGCCGGCGCTCCCGCAGCCGGCGGTAGAAGGGCTCGTGGTGCGCGCTGATCGCGGCCAGCCGCGGGTTGTTCTTCACGGTGTCCGCATATCGGGTGGTGACGGCGCTGAGGCCGGAGCTGGAGCTGACCGCGGCGTGCCAGCGCTCGGTGCGCTGCCATTCGGTGCGGGTGCCGGCCTGCCAGGTGAGGGTCTCCGCGCGGAACGGGATGCCGACCGCCGCGCAGTAGGCCGCAAAGATGCCCTGCGGGTCCCGGACTAGGTCATCGGCGTCGATGATCACCGGCGGGCGGCCGCCGGCGCGCTCCACCGCCTCGACCAGCTCCACCATGCCCTCGATGCCGATGTCTCCGACCTCCATCTCCGGCCGCAGCGCGTAGTAGGACGCGGCGATCTCCGCGGGCCGGCGGATCAGGAAGGTGTGCCGTACCTCGCGCAGGAACTGCGGGTCGGCGAGGACGGCGGGATACCGGTGGTCGGTGGTGTCCTTGAAGAAGACGGCTGAGCGTCCGGCGAGCGACCGGATGGCGTCGATCAGTTCCGGTCCGGAGTGCACCGGCGTACCGTCCACGGTGGTCTCGCCGTAGTCGGCGATGTTGCAGAACGGTTCGTGCAGCGCGACGACGTCATCGCGCTCCAGCATGGTGCGGAAGAACGCTGTGGAGCGGGCGCGGGGCGCGCTCCACAGCGCGATCACGGGGAATGCTTCGGTGTTGGCCTGCATGCCGCCAACCTTCCGCACCGGGGCCGGACCGGTCAGTCGGGAGGAACACCGATCCCGGCGCCGATCACGGCTCAGACCCGGAGCGTACGCGCGGCGAGACTGCGCCCGAACCCGCCCGCGGCCCAGGTGACCGTCTCCGGTCGTGGCCCGGGCAGCGCCTGCGCCGGTACGTCCGCGCCGTAGGCGATCAACCGCAGGGGCAGCGCGCCGGCCCCTCGTACGGTGATGGTCAGTTCCAGCGGTTCGCCGGGCGCGATGAGGTGCACGCCCCACTTCCAAACGGTCGGCGTTTGCGGCCGGTTCTCCCCACCGGGCAGCGTCAGCGCGTCGACCTGGGCATGCTCGATGCGGTGAGCGCTGGTGTCGGCGTAGACCGAGACGACCGTCGCCGCGCCGCCGTCCGCGCCGATGCGGATCCGGATCCGGCGCGAGTCGCCGGTGCGTTCGTCGGCGACGACCCGGGCGCTGGGCGCCGGAACCGGTACGGTCGTCGCCGGCCCGTGGCGATAACCGCTGGCGGCGTAGAGCGCCGGGAACGCCGCCTCGACGTCCTTCGCGGGCTGCGGGACGACGTCGTCGGACCAGGGCTCGCCGGCCGCGGTCGGGCTCAGCCAGGACGCTTGGGCGGCGTCCAGATCCAGCGCGTAGAGCAGGGCTACCTGGGCCGGGTGCCGACGGTCGACACCGTCGCGCGCCGTACCGAAACCGATCACCGCCGCGCCGACCACCGCGATCCCGGTCAGGCCGGCGGTCACGGCGCGGCGGCTCGGCAGGTCGACGACGGCCGGCAGCGCCGGCAGTGCGACCAGGGCCACCGGCACCAGCACGACCGCGGCCGATGCCAGGCCGAGCGTGGGGAAGACGACGGCGATCAGCGGGGTCAGCAGGGCGGCCGCGGGCAGGGCGGTGGCGGTGGTGGCAAGCGGTCGCCACGGCGAGGCCTCGTCCAGCCGGGCCGCCGCCGCCAGGCCCACCGTGCCGAACAACGCCGGCCAGAGGAAGAGGTACGCCGCCCCGGGCAGCAGGAACACGCAGAGCACGCCGAGCGTGGCGAACCAGCCCAGCACGCCGGCTGCCACGGCCGCCGCGGCGATGCGGCGGCGCAGCAGCCGGACACCCGCCGCGCAGACCGCCACGGCGAGCACGACCAGGCCGACCCGAGCGGCTCCCGGCCGGTACGGGTCGCCGCTGCCGAAGCCCAGGTAGTGGGGGTGGGCCACGGTCATCGCGGTCCACGCCGCCCAGCCGACCGCCGCCACCACCGCGAGCAGGACGGGCACCGTGGCGGCCACCGTGGCGACCGCCCGCAGCCGCAGCCGGCCGCGCCGTCGGGCGTAGCCGAGCGCGGCGAGCGACCCGAGCGCCACGATGCCGGCCACTGCGAGGTCGACTCCCGGCGGATAGTGGACCAGAAGGCCGAAGAGTGAGAAGTACGTCAGGTCGCCGGCGGTGGTCGAGGCCGGCCGGCCGTCGGCCAGCGCACGGGTCGCCGACAGCACCGTGGCACCGATGTCCTGCAGGCTGCCGTCGGTCAGGTTGGCCACGTCGTCCAGCGGAGTGTCGTAGCGCGCGGAATCGTCCATCACCGCGAAGTTCAGGCCGGTGAATCCGCGGTCACGGAAGAGGGTGAAGTCGGTCTCGTTGGGCAGCAGCCGATAGATCTCGCGTGAGGTGGAGCTGGCGAAGGGTGTCTCGGCGGCGAGCGCGGGGACCACCGCCCCATGCCGTTGTCCGGTTTCGAACATCACGGCCGGGCCGCCGGTGCCCCGGGCCTCCAGGTTGAGCACCACGGTCTGTGTCGGGTCGCCGGCGGCACCGGACGCGAGGTACGCCTCGGCGCCGAGCTGGCCCGGTTCCTCCGCGTCGGTCAGCAGCAGCACGACGTCCTGGCGCAGCGGGCCCGCGGCGCGCAGTGCCCGGGCGATCTCCAGGATCGCCGCCACGTTCATCGTGTCGTCGGTCGCGCCCGGGCCGATCGCCACGGAGTCGTAGTGCGCCACCAGCAGCACCTGGCTCGCCCCCTCGGTGCCCGGCACCGTCGCGGACACGTTGGCGACCCGTCCGGCCAGGTGTGCCCCGGAGGGGAAGGCCCGCGCGGCGGTGCGCTCCTGCACCTGCGGGCGCAGGCCCAGCCCGGTCAGCTGGTCCACCAGGTAGCGACGCACCTCGGCGTGCGCCGCCGAGCCGGTCGGATGGGGCTGCGCAGCCATTCGCTCGACGTGTGCCCGGGCCCGTGCCGCGGAGAACTCCTGCACCGGTGCGCCGGCGCCGGCCGCTTCGGGCAGTCGTAGCGGCAGCAGCGCCGACACGCCGGCCGCCGCGATGGCGAGTGCGGCGAACAGGGCGGCTACCCGCTGTCGTCGGGTGGGTCTCTCCGGCATGGACGGTCCTCCGGGTGTGGTGAGTGGCGTGCCGCGCGCGTCGTGCGGGCGTTGGGAGCGCTGCCACTATGCCGGGCGGATCGACCCGGGCGAACCGCCTTGCTACCGGACAGAAGTGGTCTGGCAACAAGTCACCGGTCGGCGTCGAGGCCCGCGCGACCGGCGGATCGGCCGGTCCGCGGGCGATGGAAGTTGTTGCCAGACAGCTTCATGAAGCCCGCTGGTACTGGCCTGTGGGCTTGTCACGTTGGAAAGTGATTCACGTCCGGGGCGCCGCAGCGCGCCGGACCTCCCGCGAACCGGCCCCATGGCCCGGCGCGGAATCATGCAACCGAGACCCGGAGGGTTTGCTGCAATGCCGAAGTTCGTTTTGCGTCGTATCGCCATCTCTACCGGATTGGCGCTCGCGATTGCGGCGCCGATGACCGCGGCGCAGGCCGCGGTCGGCTTTTCGGTCGACGGTGTGTCGAGCGCCGCGGCGAGCATGCCGGGCGGCCCGATCGGTGGCGGTACTGACTGGGGTAAGGGCCCGATCGGTGGCGGTACTGACTGGGGTAAGGGCCCGATCGGTGGCGGTACTGACTGGGGTAAGGGCCCGATCGGCGGCGGTACTGACTGGGGTAAGGCTCCGGGCGGCGACTCCGAGCTCAACGACGGCGGTACCGACTAGGGCGGCACGCCGATCGGCGGCACCAACAGGGGCACCGCCCCGGCCGACGGCTCCCATTCCGACGACGGCACCGACTGGTGATCAGACTTCGCCGCCGCAGCGCGCCGACGCACATCCGTCCGTTCTCTGCGCATCCATGAACTACAGGAGGATCCACCCACATGGCTTTGGTCGAGCTGCGTCAAGCCTTCCCCGAGTCGTCCGCTGCGACGCCGGACCGCTGGCCGACGCCCATTACCGGACCCCAAGTGGCTGAGGGAATCCTGGCCGCCGAGGACGCCGAACTCTACGGCGCTCTGAACGCCGAACACGACCGTCAGCGGCTCCAGTTGACCCTGGCGCCCGCGGCCACGCTCATCGCGCCATCGGTGCTGGCCTGCCTGGCGTATCCCGCGCTGCACACGGCCGGCCACGAGCTGTCGTCGCGGCCGACGCACGCCCAGGTCGAGGCGCTGGCCGCCTCGCGGGCGGAGGCGCTGTTCGGTGCCGAGTACGCCGACGTGCGCCCGGCCTCGGCCACCCAGGCGCTCGAGTTGGTGCTCACCGCTCTGCTGGAGCCGCACGACGCGGTCATGGATCTGCGGATGGCCCCCGGTCCGGCGCTCGGCGGCGACCGGCCCGGTGCCCGCCGGTGGGTCGGTTACGGGCTCACCGACGACGGCAGCGTCGACCACGAGGCCGCTGCCGCACTCGCTCGCGAGCACCGCCCGCGGGTGATCCTCTGTGGGGGGACCTCGCATCCGCGGGCCACCGACTTCGCCCGCTTCCGACGCCTTGCCGACGAGATCGACGCCCTGCTGGTCGCCGATATCTCGGCGGTCACCGGTCTGGTCGCGGCCGGGCTGCACGACAGCCCGGTCGAACGGGCCCATGTGACCGTCGCCGACACCCATCGTCAGCTCGGCGGCCCGCGCGGCGGGGTGATCATGACCGGTCCGGACGGCGACACTCTGCTGGACGGCGGGAACCAGACGCTGTCGCAGGTGCTGCGCCGCGCCGGCGACCGCGGCGCCCGCGACGCCGTGTCGCCCGCCACGGTGGCGGCGAAGGCTCGCGCCCTCACGCTGGCCGGCGGCGAGTCGTTCCGGACCCTGATGGCGACCACCGTGGCCAATGCCGCCGCGCTCGCCGGCGCGCTGCTCGACCTGGGCCATCGGCTGGTCACCGGGGGCACCGACACGGACCTGGTCACGATCGAACTGACCGGTACCGGGATCGGTGGCCGGCGCGCCGAACGGGTGCTCGCCGAGGCCGGGATCGTGGTCACGGCGACCCGGGTGCCGACCGATTCGCCGGGCGCCCCGGCCGGTGGCCTCGCGCTCGGCAGCACCGTCTCGGCCCAGCGCGGCATGGGCGACACCGAGATGCGGCGCTGCGCCGAGCTGGTGCACATGATGCTGCGCGGCATTCCGGCCGGCGATGAGGCGGGTGCGCCGGACCAGGTGGCGCTGCGTGCGGTGCGCGCCGAGGCGCGTGCGCTCGCCGGACGCCTCGCTCACACCTACTGAGAACCGGGTGTCTCGCCCCACCGACCGAGAAGCGGGCGCTGCACCCACACCCACTGAGAAGTCAAACGAAGAAGGACAGCCGGGAGGCGACTGTGGAGAACAACGACGAGACCACGTACGCGGTCGTGGTCAACGACGAGGAGCAGTACTCGATCTGGCCGGTGGCGCGGGAGGTTCCCCGCGGCTGGCGCCAGGTCGAGGTGACCGGGACCAAGGAGGAGTGCCTCGCCCACATCGACAACGTGTGGATCGACATGCGTCCGCTGAGCCTGCGGCGGGCGATGGCGGAGCCGACGGCCAGCTGACCCCCGATGCCGGCAGGGTCCGAGTGGCCCTGCCGCCCGCGACCGAGATGACCCGGCACGTGACGGAGAAAAGGAGGAACGACATGCGCGGCGACACCGATGCCGACCGTTTCGTCGGTCGGGGTCAGGAGCTGACGACATTGTTCGACTCCCTGCACCGAAGCCGGACCGGCCGGGTGCTCGTGGAGATCACCGGCGAGCCGGGGATCGGCAAGACTCGGCTGCTCGCCGAGTTCGCGTCCTGGGCGGCGGAGCACGACGCGCCGGTGGCCGACACGGTCGCGGCCGGCCGTGGCACCCCGCCTCGGGCAGTCGTGATCGACGACGCCGACCGGATCGCGGCGACGGGCCTCGCGGCGCTGGAGGAGATGCTGCGCCGGCCCGCCGAGGGCGGTGCCCTGGTGGTGCTCGCCTACCGGCCGCGGCAGGCCTCCGCTCGGCTGCAGGCGCTGCGCGCCACGCCGGGCTGGCAGGCCACCCACCTAACGCTCGGCGCGCTGGCCCCGGCCGACGCCGCCACCCTGGCGGCGACGCGGGCCTGCGACCGGCACCGTGCCGACGCGTACGCGGCCAGCGGCGGTAACCCGCGCTACCTGCGACTGCTGGCGGCCCTGTGCGCGGCTGCCGGCTGCCGGCTGGACGATGCCGCCGCCTTGGACCTGCCCGCCGACGACCTCGTACCCCTGCGGTTGGAGCTGGCCGGCCTCACGCCGGCCACGGTGACGGTGGCCCGGGCGGCGGCCGTGCTGGACGGCTCGTTGCGGCCCGAACTTCTCGCTCGGGTCGCCGAATGCGGCACCGCGGACGTGCTCGCCGCGATCGACGAGATGCTCGCGGCCGACGTGTTGCGCAGCGGTGCCGAGGCGGCGACGTTCCACTTCCGTCATCCGGTGCTGCGAGCGGTCGCCTACCACGACATCCCGGGCGGCTGGCGGCTCGCGGCGCACCGCCGCGCGGCCGAGGCCCTGCTGGTCGACGGTGCGCCGGTCGCACGGTTGGCCCAGCACATCGAGCAGATCAGCCGCACCGGTGACGGCACCGCGCTCGGCCTGCTGGTGGGGGCGGCGCGGGCGGTGGAACGGACCGCACCGGCCACCGCGGCGGCCTGGTATCAAGCCGCGCTGCGGCTGCTCACGCCGCTGCCGGAGCAGCGCACGAAGCGGTTGGAGTTGCTGACCGCCGTGGTCCGCACCAGCGGTGCCGCCGGTCTGCTCGACGAGTGCCGGGAGGCGCTGCAGTGCTGGGACGAGGCCGCTGCCGGCGACCCGTACGCCGCCGGCGGGGCCGGCACCGTGATCGAGTGGCGGGCCACCCTCGCGCGGCTGGCCGGCCGCTACACCCAGGCCCGATCGATCCTGCGCACCGGCATCGCCCGGCTGGACGCCGCGGCGGAGACCGGGCCGCTGCGTTCCGCCCTCGCCGGCACCACGCTTTTCGACACCGGATGGGACTTCGCCGACGATGCGCTGATCACCGCGGCCGGCGCCGACGACGCCGGAGCCCGGGTCCACGCCCTGGCGATGCACGCGGCCGTTCGGCTGACGCGTGGCGCGGTGGGCGCCGCGCTGCGCAGCGTGCACGAGGCGGCCCGGCTCGCCGACCGGCAGTCCGACACCGCACTGGCCGGCGACTGCGCGGCGCTGGCCGCGCTCGGCTGGATCGAGGCCTCTCTGGAGCGGTATCCGTTGGCCGGCACGCATCTGCAGCGCGCGCTGACGATCAGCCAGGCGACCGGGCAGTGGCCGAGCGCCGCCGTCGCCCTGGCCGCGTTGGCCACCGTGCAGCTGCGTCAGGGTCGGCTCGGCGAGGCCGCGTCGTATGCCGAACGGGCGGTTCAGCTCACCGCGGTGTCCGGCGCCGAGGATTTGCGGGCGATGGCGCTCACTGTGCGGGCACAGGTCTCGCTCGCCACCGGCGCCGTGCTGGCCTCGCTTGCCGACAGCCAGGCGGCCACCTCGATCGTGCCGCCCGACGGGCCGTGGTGGCGCCGGGCCGGGCTGGTGCATGCGCAGGCCCGGCTGGCCGACGGCGACCCGGACCGCTGCGTGACCGAGGTGCTCGACGTCGCCGGGGGCGATCAGCTGCCGGACCTGCCTGCCGTCGACCGGGTCGCGGCGGCCGGACTGCTGAGCCGGGCCGAGCTGGCCCGCGGCGGCTCCGCCGAGGCCCTGGCCTGGGCCGAGCGAGCCGACGCCACCGCACGCAGGCTGGGTCTTCCCGGGCTGCTCGGTTCGGCCGCGAGC
This sequence comes from Actinoplanes sandaracinus, assembly GCF_030009775.1. Lineage (GTDB taxonomy): Bacteria > Actinomycetota > Actinomycetes > Mycobacteriales > Micromonosporaceae > Actinoplanes > Actinoplanes sandaracinus. The sequence continues at coordinate 7,882 of NZ_JASCTH010000023.1, forward strand.
AGTCGCGCCGCGGCGACCGGCAACGCGGTCGAGGCGCTGGTGCACGCGGTCGAGGCGGTCTCCGCGTGCACCACCGCGGGGCACCTGTTGGACGCCGCCGAGGCCCACCTGCTCGCCGGCCACGGGCTGCTGACCCTCGGCGAGCCGCACCGGGCCGGCCGGCATCTCGACGCCGCCGAGCACCTGGCCGCCCGCTGCGGTGCCGCCCCGCTGCGCGAGGAGGTGGCGCGGCGGCGGAGTGCCGCCGCGCCGGCCGCTCGCCCGGCCGAGGGCGAGCAGTACGTGCTCAGCCAGCGTGAGTACGAAATTGCCGGCCTGGTCAGCGAGGGCCGGACGAACCGGCAGATCGCCCGGGCGCTGGAGGTCAGCCAGAAGACCGTGGAGACGCACCTCGCGCGCATCTTCACCAAGCTTGACGTGACCTCCCGCGCCCAAATCGCCAACATGGTGGGCCGCGCTACCATCGTCGCCCGCCCTCGCGCCCGGGCCCGGGCCGGCGCCGGGCCGTCCCGCCGAGCCGCCGCCCCCGACGCGCGCCCGGCCAGCAGCGCCCGGCCCAGCGCCGCCACATGCGGAGAACGCACCATGCTGTAGTGGTCCCCCGGCACGCGTCGGGGGACCAGTCGTCCAGCGGCGTACCGGCGCCAGCCCTCGGCGAGCACGTCCGGCCGGTCGCCGTCGCCCGCCAGCAGCAGGTCGAGTCGGCCCGGCCAGACCCGTGGCGACCAGGATGAACCGGCGAGGGTGGTGGCCACCGCCACCTTTGCGCGCTGGTGCACCGCGGTGTGCTCGCCGGGGCGTACCAGGCCGGCCTCCGCCAGGGTGGAGACGGCCAGGTCGTATCCCTGCGCCACGCTGATCGTGCGCAGCCGTTGCGGGTCGAGCAGCACCGGTGGGTGCCCGACCGACTGGGCGAAACTGGCCACGAAGAGGGCCAGCGCATCGGCGTGGTCGACCGGCCGGGGCGTGTGCGGTGGCGGCGCGCTGTCCAGCAGGGCCACCATCCCGGTCTCCTCGCCCAGCCGCTCGGCGATCGCGAGCGCCAACCAGCCGCCCAGCGACCAACCCGCCAGGTGATACGGCCCGACCGGCTGGATCCGCCGGATCGCCGCGACGTGCCGGTCGACGAGTTCCGGCATGCGCTCCAGCGGCTCGCCGCCGTCGAGTCCGAGTGCCTGCAGGCCGTAGCACGGCTGGTCGGCGGCGAGGTGGTCGCCGAGGCCCAGGTAGGGCACGGCGGAGCCGCCGGTGGAGTGCACGCAGAACAGCGCCGGCCGCTCGCCCGTCGTGGCGATCGGCAGCACATGCTCGCCATCCTCGGGTTCGAGCGCCGTCGGTGTCTGCGCCGCGGCGGCGAGGTCGGCGAGCGTACGGTTCTCAAAGACCTGCCGCGGAGTGATCCGCACCCCGCGCCGGGCCGCCAGCTCCACCGTCCGGATCGCCGAGACGGAGCTGCCGCCGAGCGCGAAGAAGTTGTCCGCCACCCCCACCTGCTGCAGCCCGAGGACCTCGCACCAGGCTTCGGCCAGGGCGCGCTCGGTCGCGGTCGAGGGCGCCGTCGACGCGGTCCCGGCGATGCTGTCACCGGGTGCGGGCAACTTCTGACGGTCCACCTTGCCGTTCGGGTTCAGCGGGAGCCGGTCCAACCACACCAGGCGGGCCGGAACCATGAAGTCCGGCAGCGTGCGGCGCAGCGCCGCGCGTACCGCCACGTCGTCGGGCTGAGCGTCGGCCGGCACCAGGTAGGCCACCAGGCGTTGTTCCACGCCGTCGGTGCGCGCGACCACCACGGCGGCGGCCACCGCGGGGTCCGCCCGCAGCGCCACCTCGACCTCGCCGAGCTCGATCCGGAAGCCCCGGATCTTCACCTGATGGTCCATCCGGCCGAGGAACTCGATGGTGCCGTCGGAGAGCCAGCGGACCAGGTCGCCGGTGCGGTACATCCGTTGGCCGCTGCCGCGGAACGGGTCCGGCAGGAACCGCTCGGCCGTCAGGGCCGGCCGGCGGTGATAGCCGTGCGACACTCCGGCACCGCCGAGATACAGCTCGCCCGGCACACCGACCGGCAGCGGCCGCTGCCACCGATCCAGCACGTAGCTTGTGCTGTTGGCCAGCGGCCGCCCGATCGGCACCCGGGCCGGCGCGCCGGTGACCTCGCACGCGGTGGCGTAGACGGTGGCCTCGGTCGGCCCGTACGCGTTGACGATCCTGGCGTCGGTCGCGGCCGCGAGCTGGGCGACCAGTGCGGGAGCGAGTGCCTCGCCGGCGAGCAACAGCAGCTGCAGCTTTCGCAGGGCCGCCCGCGCGGCCGGATCGTCGACGAGTAGTTGGGCCAGCGACGGCGTGCCCTGGAGATGTGTGACGCCGTGCCGGGGGATCAGGGCAGCCAGTGATGCCGGATCGGTCGGCGGTGCGAGCAGGTCCTCGGTGCGGCCACTGGCCACCACGACCCGGTACCCGCGCGCCAGGGTCCACAGCAGCTCGGTGACCGATACGTCGAAGGAGACCGACGCCAGCGCCAGCCAGGTGCCCGGCTCCGTGCCGAGCAGCCGGTCCATGACCGTGGTGAACGCGGTGAGTTGGGCGTGCCGTACCCCGACGCCCTTGGGACGGCCGGTCGAACCGGACGTGTAGATCATGTAGGCCAGCCGGTCCGGGGGCACTCGCACCGGCGGGGCGGTGGCCGGCTCCTCGGCCAGCAGTCGCTCCTGCGTGGCGAGGTCAAGCACGGTCCCAGCGTCCACCCGATCGCGGCCGACTTGATCCACCACGACCGCGGTCGGCGCGGCGTCGTCGAGGATCTGCGCGAGCCGGTGCGACGGGTACGCCGGGTCCAGCGGCAGGTAACCGGCCCCGGCCTTGAGGATCCCGAGCAGGCCGGCGACCAGGTCCACCGAGCGGTCGACGCAGATGCCGACCAGGTCGCCGGGGCGCACGCCGATCCGGTGCAGCCGGTGGGCGATCCGGTTAGCCCGCTCGTCGAGGGCCGCGTAGCTCACCGTGCGCCCGCCGCTGATCACCGCGTCCGCGTCGGGTGTGCGCGCGGCCCGCGCGGCGATCACCTCGTGCACCGGGGCTTCGTCGGTGTGTCCGGTCGCGGTGTCGTTCCAGGCGAGCATCACCTGGTCGCGCTCCGGCGGGGTGAGTAGCTCCAGCTCGCTGAGTCGGCGGTCCGGTCGCGCGACGGCGCTCTCCAGCACCCGTTGGTAGTGCCCGAGCAGGCGGGTCATCCGGTCCGCGTCGAACAGGTCGGTCGCGTACTCGAGGCTGAGGTCGATGCCGGTCAGCCCCGGCCGTTCTCCGACGCCGAGCCCGGCGTCGAAGCGGGAGGTGGTGCCGCCGACCACGACCGGATCCATGGTGACCTCGCCGAGCCGGCCGCCGTCCGCGCCGGATCCGGTCATGAAGAGGGCCACCTGGAACAGCGGGTTACGTCCGGGGTCGCGGTCCGGTCGAAGGTCGGTGACCAGCCGGTCGAAGGGCAGCTCCTGGTGGGTGTGCGCGCCGAGGACCGCCTCGCTGGAGCGCGCCAGCAACTCCCGGAAGGTGGGGTCGCCGGCGGTGGAGGTGCGCAGTACCACGGTGTTGGCGAAGAAGCCGATCAAGGGCTCGACCTCGGCGCAGGTGCGGCCGGAGAAGATCGAGCCGAGCGCGATGTCGTCCTGCCCGGTGTAGCGCGACAGCAGAGCGGTGAATCCGGCGAGCGCCACCGGCAGCATCCGGGTGCGGTCCTTCTCGGCCAGTGCCGCCAGGTCGCGGTGCAGCTCGGCCGGCAGCAGCCGGTCGGCCACCGCGCCGGCCCAGGTCGGCTCGGCCGGTCGTGGCCGGTCGCCGGGAAACTGCAGGGTGGGCAGGCCGTCGAGTCGGGCGCGCCAGTACGCGAGGTCAGTCGCGAACCCGGTCTCGGCCCGTTCCCGCTGCCACACCGCGTAGTCGGCGTACTGCACCGGCAGCACCGGTAGCTGCGGGGTACGCCCGGTGCGGGCCGCCTGGTACCCCTCGGTCAGCTCGGTCATCAGCAGCGAGGTCGACCAGGCGTCGATGGCGATGTGATGTAGCGCCAGCACCAGCAGATGGTCGTCGTCGGCCAGGCGGGTCAGCACGGCTCGCAGCATCGGGCCGCTGGCCAGGTCGAACGGCCGGCTGCCCTGCTCGGCGGCGAGCCGCCGGACGTGCTCGTCGCGGTCCGCGGCCGGCGTCTGCGGCGACTGCAGCACGGCCAGCGGGAAGACCGCGGGCGCGGGGTCGACAACCTGGCGGGGCCCGTCCGGGGTGGACAGGTAGCGGGTGCGCAGGCTTTCGTGCCGGCGCACCATCTCGGTGAGGGCGTCGCGCAGCGACCCGACGTCCAGCCAGCCGCGCAGGCGTAGCGCCAGCGGCGAGTTGTAGACCGGCTGCCCACCGGCCATCCGATCCAGGAACCACAACCGTTCCTGGGCGAAGGACAGCGGCAGGGGCGCGTCCCGGCGTACCGGCCGCACCCGCGGCGGCGTGACCGGCCGCCGCGACGTCCGTAGCTCGCGGAGCAGTCGCTCCCGCTGCTGCGGCGAGAGCCGGGCCAGCCGCTGCCGGACGTCCTCGGTGGTGTCCACCATGTGCCTCGTCTCCTCCCGATCGGCGTCACACGCCCTCGCGGCCAGAGTTCCGGCGCCCGCGCCGTCCGGCCAGTCCGGGTAATGACGGACGAGTCCCCGCGGGCCGCGGCTGCCAGGGTGAGTCCGTCCGGAGCACGACCGAATACCGCGGAGGAGAGCCATGACCGGCCGGAGGAATCGCACGACGGACGGAGGCGACGTATGAGCGTCTTCGGCCTGGCCGCAGAGGGCCTCATCGAGACGTCGCTGCATGATCACGTCACGCAGGCGGCTGAGGACGGGTTCACCGTCCTGCGCCGCGCGCAGACGCAGCAACTGACCTCCCTCGAGGACCTCGAGGGCTTCCAGCAGTTCTGGGACGACCTACGGCTGGACGAGGAGCTGGCCGACGGGGGAAAGTACCGCTACCGCCGCTACGGGCGCCTGCACGTCCGGGTCGAGCCGAGCGGGCCGCGCTTCGCGGTCCTGCCGCACACCACCTTCCGGCAGGACGTCATCCCGCTGTGGCAGGGCAAGGACCGCTCGTTCGCCCCGGCGTCGGCGGAGGCCCTGCTGCACCCCGGGATGCGCGCCCTGGTCGGCCTGGACGCCCAGCTGGCCACCGCGCTCAGCGGCCGCACCGACTGGGAGGTCGGGGTGCATCTGGTCCGCATCGTCGCCCCGTACGGTGCCGCCGGCAAGCCGACCCCGGAGGGGCGGCACCGCGACGGGCACCTGTTCGTCGGCATGCACCTGCTGCGCCGCGATGCCTGCGAGGGCGGGGAGTCCACGGTCTTCCCGGACCACGGCGCCCCGGTGCGGTCGACCCTCGTCGACCCCCTCGACTCGATGTTCGTCGACGACCATCGGGTCATGCACGAGGTCTCGCCGATCCGGGCGACCGCCGGTGACGGGGTGCGCGACATGCTGCTGGTGGATCTCAACCCGTTCGACCCCGGCGTCGCCTGATGGGCCGGCTGGACCAGGACGCTGCGATCGCGCTGCTGCGCGAGATGGTGCAGATCCCGTCGGTGTCCGGCGCCGAGGGGCAACTGGTCGGCCGGCTCGCCGCGCTCACCCGTGACTGGGGCCTGCGCAGCCGGATCGACGAGGTGGGCAACCTGCACGTCGAGGCCGGCGCCGCGGACGGCCCGGAACTCATGCTGCTGGGCCACATCGACACCGTGCCGGGCGACCTGCCGGTCCGGCTCGAGGGGAATCGGCTGCACGGCCGCGGCACGGTCGACGCGAAGGGTCCGCTCGCCACCATGCTGTGCGCCGCGCGGCGGCTCGCCGACCGGATCCCGGCCAGGATCGTCGTGGTCGGTGCGGTGGACGAGGAGCGCACCTCGGTCGGGGCGCGGCACCTGATGAACCGGCCGGCGCCGGACGCCGTGGTAATCGGGGAGCCGAGTGGGGCGGACGGCGTCGGGATCGGCTACATGGGCATCGTCCGGTTCGCGCTGGATGTGGTGCGGCCGGCGGCGCACACCAGCTCGAAACAGCGCACCGCCGCCGAGGTCGCGATCGATCGCTGGCCTGAGCTGCGCGAACGGCTGGCCGCCGGGTACGACCTCGAGGGGCCTCTCTCCGAGCGGCCGCTGCCCTCGGTCGTCGCCGTACGCGGCGACCTGGAACAGTCCCGGCTGGAGGTGTCTTGCCGGGTACCGATCGGGTTCGACGCCGAGGCCTTCGCCGCCGAGCTGCGGCAGTGGGCCGACGGCGACCGGCTCACCGTCATCGAGCAGGTTCCGGCGGTGCGCGCCGCGCGTACCTCGCCGGTGGCCGGCGCGCTGCACGCGGCGATCCGCGCCCGCGGCGGCCGCCCGCGGCACCGGCTCAAGCTCGGCACCTCGGACTGGAACGTCGTCGGTCCACGCTGGGGCGTGCCGATCGCCGCCTACGGCCCGGGCGACTCCCAGCTCTGTCATACCAGTGCCGAACACATCAGCTTGCCCGAATATCTCACCGCCATCGACACGCTCACCGACGCGCTGGAACGGCTGGCGAACTCGATGCGACCCCTGCTCGCCACTGCCGGTGGCGTCCGAGAAGGAAATGGAGGCAACGGCTCGTGACCACAGAACGACGGCCGTTGGCCGTGCTCACCTCACGGGTGCGCCTGGAGGAACGACTGCTCCTGGCCGAGCTGCGCCGGCGCGATGTCGATTTCGTCCAGGTCGACACCCGCCGGCTCACCCTGCGGCTGAACAACGGTGAACCGCTGGAGCTGCCTTACCGGGCGGCGCTCAGCCGGGAGATCTCGCACACCCGCAATTCCTACGCCGCCAAGCTGCTGGAACACGCCGGCGTGCCGGTGGTCAACTCCGCGCGAGTGATCGACCTGTGTGGCGACAAGCTGCTGACCACGCTGGCGCTGCGCGAGGCCGGGCTTCCGACCATCCGGGCGATGGTCGGCCTGGTCCCCGAGGCGGCCCTGGCCGGCATCGACGACTTCGGCTTCCCGGCGGTGGTCAAGCCGGTGACCGGGTCGTGGGGACGGCTGGCCGCCCGGCTGCGCGACCACGAGTCGGCGGAGTCCATCCTGGAGCATCGCGAGGCCTTCCACGGCCCGCAGCATCAGATCACCTTCGTGCAGGAGTACATCGACAAGCCGGGCCGCGACATCAAGGCGTACGTCTTCGGCGGCGAGGTGATCGGCGCCATCTACAAGGTGCACGACCACTGGCGGACCAACACCGCACGCGGCGGCCGCGCCGAGGTCTGTCCGCTCACCGACGACCTGGTCAAGCTGCTGCGCCGGACGGCCGAGGCGGTCGGCGAGGGCATCCTCGGGGTCGACGTGATCGAGCACCGGGACGGCACGATGTACGTCAACGAGGTCAACCACACCCCGGAGTTCCACGGAGCGGTGGAGGTCCTCGGTGTCGACCTGGTCGGCGCCTACGTGGACTACGTGCTGGCCCGGCTCGCGGTGGGAGCGACCCGGTGAGCGGGTTGCCGGTCACCGCGGATCTGACCCTGCGGTTCGCGGCCGATCGCGCCGGCCGGGTTCGCCCGGTCGGCCCGGACGCGCCGGTGACCTGCTCCGGGCAGCTAATGGCCCTCCCACCGGGCCGCTACGACTGGCTGCACCTACGCACGGACGCCCCGGCGCCGCGGCGAGCCACCGTGTGGCTCTACTACCGCAACGGGGTGGATCCGGAGCACTGGGACATTCCGGCCGGTGACGGCGCGTTCAGCCGGATCCCGGTGCCCCGCCGCGACGACCTGCTGGCGATCGGGTTGCCGGACGACCCGGCGGTCGTGGGCCGTGCCGTGTGTGTGGTCGAGTCGCGAGAGGATGCGCCGTGAGCGACAAACTGGCCATGTTCGGCGGGCCCCGCACCGTGCACCGGGCCGACGTCACGGCCGACCGGATCGGCTGGCCGGTGGTCACTGACGCCGAGCACGCCGCCGTCCGCGGCGTCTTCGACAAGGGCTTGTACACGTCGAACGACGCCGGTCGAGGTGAGGTGTCCGCGCTGCAGCGGGACTGGGCGCAGTACGTCGGGGTGCGGCACTGCGCCGCGGTCGCCAACGGCACCGCGGCGCTGGAGCTCGCGCTCGCCGCGCTCGACCTGGAACCCGGCGCCGAGGTGCTGGTCCCGGCGCTCACCTTCATCGGCAGCGCCGTTCCGATCGCGCAGCGGGGGCTGGTGCCGGTCTTCGTCGACATCGACCCGGACACCTACACCATCGACCCGGTCGCCGCGGCGGCCGCGATTACCCCGCGCACCCGGGCCGTCATCGCCGTGCACCTGCACGGCCTGCCCTGCGACATGGCCGCGCTGCGGAGCCTCGCCGAGCGGCACGGACTGCACGTGATCGAGGACGCGGCGCAGGCGCAGGGCGCCCGCTACCAGGGCCGGCGCACCGGATCGTTCGGCGCCGTCAATGCCACCAGCCTCAACGTGGTGAAAAACCTGCCCACCTGCGGCGAGGGCGGCCTGATCACCACCGACGACGAGGACCTTTACGAGCGGGTGGTGCTGCACCGCCAGTTCGGCGAGGACCTGCGCGCCGGCCGGGAACGCGACTACCTGTCCCGGGTCCTCGCCGGCAACGCGAAGCTCAGCGCCGTGCAGGCCGCGTTCACCCGGTGCCAGCTGGCCCGGCTCGACGCCGACAGCGAGCGGCGCGACACGGTGGTGCGCGGCTTCCTCGGCCGGCTCGCCGAGCTGCCCGGCCTGCGGGTGCCGGTGTGCCCCGACGACCGTACGCACGCCTGGCACATCCTGCGGCTGCGCTTCGACCCGGAGCCGCTCGACGCGGTCGGGGTGGCGAGCGGTGCCCTGCGGGCGGTGCTGCAGCGGGCGTTGCGGGCCGAAGGGGTGCCGGTGCAGCCCTATCAGATCGTGCCGCTGCCCGGGCAGCCCGCCTTCCGGCGGACGGCCGACCCGACTCGCGCCTACCGGGTCGAGGACCACCCGGTGAGCGCCGCGGTGATCGAGGACTCAGTGACCCTGCAGCGCTGGCACCTGAACCCGGCCTGCGGGCCGGTCCTGGACGCCTGCGCCGACGCCTTCGAAAAGGTCTGGGCGAACCTTCCTCGGCTGCTGCCGGTGGCTCGCTCGATGGATTACCGGCCGCCGTGGCACGCCGCCCTGGCTCTGGAGGGAGCAGCGTGAGCAGCGCGCCGATCGTCGACGAGACCACCGTGCTGGCGCACCGGATGCGCGAGCACATCCTGCGGATGGGCGCCACCGAGCACGGCACCCACGTGGGCGGCAGCCTGTCCTGCGCCGACGTGCTGGCCGTGCTCTACGGCGAGGTGCTGCGGGTGCGTCCGGACGAGCCGGACTGGCCGGAGCGGGACCGCTTCGTGCTCAGCAAGGGCCACGCCGGGGCCGCGCTCTACGCGGCCCTGGCCGAGCGCGGCTTCCTGCCGGTCGACGAGCTCGAAACGTACGGCCGTCGGGGCGGCCGCCTGGCCGGACATCCGCTGCGTCGGCTGCCCGGCGTCGAGTTCCCGACCGGGTCGCTGGGCCACGGGCTGTCGCTGGCGGCCGGCGTCGCGCTGGCGTTGCGCCGCACCGGTCGTACCGGCCGCGCGTTCGTTCTGCTCGGCGACGGCGAACTGCAGGAGGGGTCGGTCTGGGAGGCGGCGATGGCGGCCGGACACCACCGGCTGGACAACCTGATCGCCGTGGTGGACCGCAACGGCTTGCAAATCACCGGCGGAACCGAGGAGTGCATCACTCTCGAGCCGCTCGCCGACCGCTGGCGCACCTTCGGGTGGCACGCCGTCGAGGTCGACGGGCACGACGTGGCCGCGCTGCGCGAGGTCTTCGCCGGCGTGCCGCGGCAGGTCGGGCGGCCGACCGTGGTGATCGCCCGGACGGTCAAGGGCCGCGGGGTGCCGCTGTTCGAGGGGAAGAAGAAGAGTCACTCCGTGCAGTTGACGCCACGGCTGTACCAGCGCGCGGCGGCCGGTCTGAAGACGAGGAGGCCACAGTGACGGTGACCATGGCGATCGACACCGACTGGATCGAGCGTTACTCGGTGGCGTCGCGCGACGTCTACCGCCGGGTGCTGGCAGAACTGGCCGCCGCGGACCCGCGGATCTTCTGCATGGACTCGGACATGGGCGGGTTCGAGGACTCGTTCGCCGCCCACCTGCCGGAGCAGTACGTCAACGTGGGCATCGCCGAGGCGAACCTGCTCGGCATGTCGGCCGGCCTGGCAGCGACCGGGCTGCGGCCGTACGCGAACACCATCGCCAGCTTCGCGGCGGCCCGTGCCTGCGAGCAGATGAAGATCGACATCGCGGGCAACGATCTGCCGGTGCGGGTGGTGGTCACCCACGCCGGGCTCTCCGCCGGTCACTACGGCCCGACCCACCACGCGGTCGAGGACATCGCGATCGTGCGCACGCTGCCGAACATGACGGTCGTGGTGCCGTGCGACGCGGCGGAGACCGAGTACGCCGTGCGCGCGACCGCCGACCTGCCCGGCCCGCTGTTCCTGCGACTGGGCCGGGCGGCCACCCCGCTGGTGCACACCCAACCGTACGAGTTCCGGCTCGGCCAGGCGCACGAACTGCGCGCCGGCGACGACGTCACGATCGTGGCGACCGGGCCTTATCCGGTGGTGATGGCGTTGGCGGCGCAGCGGATGCTGACCGGCCACGGCGTGCACGCCCGCGTGCTGAACATGCACACCGTCAAGCCGATCGACCGGGCGGCGCTGGTGCGCGCGGCCCGGCAGACCCGCGGCATCGTCACGGTCGAGGACCACGTCGTGGCCGGCGGCCTCGGCGCGGCGGTGTGCGAGGTGGTCGCCGAGGAGCATCCCTGCCCGGTGCGCCGGATCGGGGTGCCGGACCGGTTCAACGACTTCGTCGCCGACGAGAAGGACCTGCTGGTCGAGGCGGGCGTCAGCCCGGAGCGGATCGCCGAGGCCGCGCTGGCGGTGCTGCGTCGGTGACACCCGCGCCGCCGCTTCAGCCGTGCCGGACCCCGGGATCACGCCACCAGGCGAGCAGCTGCGGGCACCGCAGCCGCGGCTGGGCGAAGGCCGACACCGTCGCGGCCGGCGCCGGGTAGTGCCGTTGCGCCGCGCCGGCGCTCACCTCGGCGCGGACGGCGCGCAGTTCGGCCGCTGCGGCGCCGGCCCAGAAGTCGGCGCCCACCGGTCGAGCCGTCGCCGGCAGCGACGCCCGGTCTCGGCGGGCCGCGCCGAGCGGCCCGTCCCGGCTTTCGCTGATCCGGCACACCGTCCCGGTCGGCACCGCCCACCAGGTGACTGCCACTCCGGGCTGGTCGCCGGTGGTGTCCGCCTGCGGATAGACCAGTGGCTCGTCGGCAGCGTCGGCGAGCCGCTGCATGTGCACCTCGCTGAGCGGCTTGTCGGGGTTCGGGAAGTGCCGGACGGTGTGGTAACCGACCCGGGTGTAGAAGGCCGGATTACCGCGCTCGACGACCGCATCCAGCGTGACGCGGGTCGCACCGGCCGCCCAAGCCTCGGCCTCCAGGCGGCGCAGCAGCCGGCGACCGGTCCCGCCGTGCCGCAGTCCGGGCGCCACCGCCAACCGCCGGACCTCCCAGGTGTGCGGGTTCAGCGCCGCGGCTCGGACGGCACCGACGCAGACGCCGCGGTCGTACGCCGTGATCAGGCGCAGGCCGGCCGCCAGGTCGGCGCGCACCTCGTCGGCGGTCGCCCGGGCGCCGTCGGCGGCCGGTAGGCCGGGCACCAGATCTCCCCGGGCGTAGGCGGCCCGGGTCACTTCGGCGATGGTCTCCGCCAGCGCGTCGCTGACGACGGTGGCGACCGAGATTTCCAGTTCCCCCGCAGGGGCCTGCATGGCAGACATCCCCCGAACCATAGCGAGTGTGATCAATGATGCGAAGCGCGCTGGTGGACCTCTCCACTCACCACGACAATCGTGGCCTGCAACCACCCGGAACCGACGGGGACTACGGCTTCAACGTCTGGCGCAACACCTTCCCGGCGGAGGAGCTGCCACCACCCGGCTCGACCGTCACGGTGGCCGGCGTGCCGTTCGCCTTCCCGGCACCGGCCGCCGGTGGTGACAACGTGCGGTGCCGCGGTCAGCGGATCGCCGTGCCGGCCGGCAGCTACGACTGGATCTACCTGCTGGGAGCGGCGGAGCGCCGCACCGAGGACGTGGTGACGCTGCACTACGCCGACGGCAGCACCGGCACGGCCCACCTGCGGATGTCTGACTTCTGGCCGCAGACCCCCGACCGCTTCGGTGAGCCGCTCGCCTTCCGGACGAGCGCCATGCGATATCCGCGGCACACCCACGCCGACCATGCCCCGTCGATCTGGCAACAGCGGGTGCCGGTGACCGGGCCGGGCGAGCTCGTCGCCGTGCGGCTGCCGGACAACCCCGGCATGCACGTCTTCGCCATCACCGTCGTCGCCGACCCGGAGGCCCGTCATGCGCGTTGAGCTCGCTCCGATCACGTACTGGCGGCATGACCTGTCGCACTGCCTGCACACCACGGCCGGGGTGCTGCTCGGCTTCCACGGACTCGATCCGGTCGAGGTGCTGGGAGCGGCGTGGGGTTTCTACTATCCCGGCGACGTCCGGCGCGAGGAGTACTACTTCCCGGGCGCGGCCGAGTCGCTCTTGGGCGGCCTGGCTCCGTACCACGCGATCCGGTCGCGCTGGCACACCCCGGCCGACGCCGACGAGGGATGGCGCCAGGTACGCGCCATGGTGGCCGGCGGCGCGCCGGTCGCGGTCGCCGCGGACAACTTCCACCTGCCGTTCCGTCCGGCCTACCGCGACGTGCACACCAACCATCTGCTCGCCGTCTACGGATTCGACGACCGGACCGGTGAGGTGCTGGTGGCCGATCCGGTCCCGCCCGCCTTCCAGGGGCCGATCCCGCTGGCGGCGTTCACCGCGGCCCGCGACTCGCAGAACCCGGTCCGGCACAGCCGGGACCTGTTCTTCACCGCCAACCCGATCGGCAACCGCTGGCTGGAGCTCGACGTCGGCGCCGAACAGCCCGCCTTCACGGCGGATTTCGTGCGGTACGTGCTCGGCGAGAACCTGCGCGGCTTCACCGCACCGTCCGACGACACCTATCGCGGCCGGTCCGGCCTGTCCCGCTTCCTGGACGACGTCATCACCCGGATCGCCGACGATCCGGCCGCGGTCGACGAGGCTTTCGTGGTGCTCGGCCCGGTGCTCGCGGTGACCGGACTGCACGCCGAGTACCTGGCCCTGGCCGGCCGCCGGTTCGACGACCGGCGGCTGTACGAACTGGGCCGTCTCGTCGACGCGGTGGCGCACGACTGGGCGGCGCTGCGGATCGCGGTAGCCACCTGCGGCACTGCCGGCGCCGCCGGGCGCAAGTCCGCCCGGCATCGGGCTGCGTCCCTGCTCGCGGCGCATGACCGAGCGCTGTCGGCGATGGCCGACGCGGCCCGGTAGGGGTTCTCCCCGACTAACGACGACGCCGTCCGAAGGCCATTGTGGTCGAGACGGCGGAACGCGGCCGAAGCGCCGCGGAAGGTCCCGTCCCGCTCACCGCATCACGAACGCTCAAGGAGACAACCGTGAGCCTGCAAGCTTGCCCGGAGTGCGTGGCCGACGTTCCCGTCGGCGCATCCCCGGAACTCAACGAACTCATCGAGTGCCCGGAGTGCGCCGGCGAACTCGAGGTGATCTCGCTCGAGCCGCTGACCCTCGCGGTCGCGCCCGAGGTCGAAGAGGACTGGGGCGAGTGAGAACTCGAGCCGCTGACCCTCGCGGTCGCGCCCGAGGTCACGAAGGACCGGGCGAATGAGAAACGGACCGGGTAACGGACACGGGAGGTAGAAGTGATCAGCGTCGGCATTGTCGGCGGCGCCGGGTACATCGGCGGCGAACTGCTGCGGCTGCTGCTCGGGCATCCCGAGGTCCGGGTGGTCGCCGCGACCTCCACCCGGCTCGCCGGCCGCCGGGTGGACGGTGGCCATCCCAACCTGCGTGGTCGCACCGATCTGAGCTACTCGCGGCCGGACCAGCTGCCGGAGTGCGACGCGGTCTTCTTCACCAGCTCGGGTCTGGAAGACCCGGCGCTGCGGGCGGACCTGGCCGGTCGGGGCAAGGTGGTCTTCGACCTCAGCTCCGACCTGCGACTCGGTGATCCGCAGCTGTTCCGCCGGCACTACGGCGCGCACCCCACGCCGGAGCTGCTCGGCACCGCGGTGACCGGGCTGCCGGAGCTCTACCGGGACCGGCTGCGAACCGCCGATCTGATCAGCGTGCCGGGGTGCATGGCCACCGCGGCGATCCTGGCCCTGCGGCCGGTGGCCGACCTGATCGACGGCGTCGTCACGGTCGATGGCCGGGTCGGGTCGAGCGGCTCGGGGGCCTCCGCCGGGGAGATGAATCTGCACGCCGAGCGCAGCGGGGTACTGCGGGTGTTTGCGCCGCTGAATCACCGCCACCAGGCGGAGATCAGCCAGGCCACCGGCCTGGCTGTGCGGATGACCGCGACGGGCGTGGACGCGGTCCGCGGCGTGCAGGTGCTCTGCCGGGCGGATGCCCGGCAGGTCGACGAGGCGACCATCCGGGCGGCCTACCGCCGCCACTACGCCGACGAGCCGTTCGTGCGGGTGGTGGCCCAGAAGCGCGGCAACTACCGGCTGCCGGAACCGAAGATCCTGCTCGGCTCCAACCACTGTGACGTGGGCTTCGCCGTGGACCCGGACAGCGGCCAGATGCTGCTGATCGGGGCCCTGGACAACCTCGTCAAGGGCGGTGCCGGCAACGCCGTGCAGAGCCTGAACATCCGGATGGGCTGGGACGAGCGGACGGGCCTGGAGTTCACCGGCCTGCACCCGGCCTGACCCGACGCCCCGCCGGCGGATCCGATGCCACCTCGTGCGGCGTCGCGCTCGATCACACCGCGCTCCCCCGCGGTGCCGGGCGCGGCCCGCGGCGCCGGATCCACCGGCGCCCCTTCGCAGCGCAGCACCCCTCATCAGCTTGGGAGCACCCGATGACCTCATCCGTCACCGTCGTCAAGTGTGGCGGCGGCCCATCGCTCGACCTCGAGGCGATCTGCCGGGACGTCGCCGCCCTGACCCGTGCCGACCAGCCAGTGGTGCTGGTGCACGGTGGCTCCGGGGAGTTGGACCGGCTCGCCGACCGCCTCGGCGTGCCGCAACGCCGGATGACCACGCCGAGCGGTTCGTCCAGCCGATACACCGACCCGGCCACCCTCGAGGTGCTGTTGATGGCCCTGGTCGGCAAGGTCAAGCCTGGCCTGGTCGCCGGCCTGGCCCGGCACGGCGCCTCGGCAGTCGGCCTCACCGGCATGGACCATCGGCTGCTCGTGGCTCGTCGTACCGCCACCCACCGGGCCGTACTCGACGGCCGGACGGTACTGATCCGCGACGACCACAACGGCCGCATCCAGTCGGTCGACCCGACCATCGTGCGGCTGCTGGTCGACGCCGGCATCACCCCGGTGATCTCCCCGCCGGCGCTCGGCGAGGACGGGGGACCGGTCAACGTGGACGCCGATCGCGCGGCGGCGGCGGTGGCGGCGGCGCTGGCCACACCGACATGTCGCACCACCCTCATCCTGCTCACCGCCGCGCCCGGCGTCCTGGCGGACCCGGGCGACGAGAGCTCGCTGCGCTCGGAGGTCGCGCTCGCCGCGACCGGCCCGGTCCTGCCCGAGGCGGTCGGCGGGATGACCGTCAAGTTGCAGGCCGCCCGGGACGCGCTGCGCGGCGGCGTGACCCGCGTCCTGGTCGCCGACGGCCGCCGCCCGGCGCCGGTGACCGATGCGCTCGCCGGCGCCGGCACGAGCATCACCACCGAACTGGTCGGGAGCCACCGATGAGCGCCGAGACCACCCCCCGGCGCGGCTTGGCCGAGACCCGTAAGACCCTGCTGGCGCTGCGCGAACGGCAGCGCACCGCGGCCCGCAGCACCACCGACGTGATCACTCCGGCAGACCGGGACCGAGCCCTGCCGCTCTCCTTCACCCAGCAGCGGCTTTGGTTCCTCGACCGGTGGGCGCCCGGCCAGCCGGTCTACAACTCACCGATCGCGCTGCTCCTGCGCGCCGACCTGGACCACGCGGCGCTGCAGCGTGCGCTGACCGCGCTGGTGGCCCGGCACGAGATCCTGCGCACCGTCTATCCCGAGGAGAACGGCGTGCCGTTCCAACGGGTCCAGCCGCCGGCGCCGGTGCCGCTGCCGGTGATCGACCTCACCGACGCCCCGACGGAGCGGGTGGACGCGCTGGTCGAGCAGCTCGCCCGGGAACCGTTTGACCTGTCCACCGGGCCGGTGCTGCGGGCTACCCTGATCCGCCGCGCGCCCCGCGAGCACGTCCTGGTCCTGGCGATGCACCACATCGTGACCGACGGCTGGTCGACCGAGATCGTGACTCGTGAGCTGGTGGCGTTCTACCAGTCCGAGCGGGCCGGCCGGGACGCCGGACTCGGCGAGCTAGCGGTGCAGTACGCCGACTACGCCGTCTGGCAGCGCGGCTGGCTCACCGGTGAGGTGCTGGACGGCCAGCTCAGCTACTGGCGGGACCGGCTGGCCGACCTGCCCTCGCTGGACATGCCGACGGACCGCCCCCGCCCGGCGGTGCCCACCCAACGCGGCACCACCCGTGAGACGTTGCTCGCGCCCGAGCTGCGCGACGCTCTGAACCGGCTCGCCCGGTCCGAACGGGTCACCCTGCTGACCACCGTCCTGGCCGCCTACACCGCGCTGATGTCGCGGTACACCGGGCAGGACGACATCGTGCTCGGCTCGGTCTTCTCCGGGCGTACCCGGCCGGGCACCGAGGAGCTGATCGGCTTCTTCGCCAACACCCTGGTGCTGCGTACCTCCACCGCCGGCGATCCGACCTTCCGGCAGCTTCTCGCGCGTACCCACGAGACCGTGATGGGCGCCCACTTCCACCAGGACCTGCCCTTCGGGCGGCTGGTCGAGGAGCTGCGGCCGGAGCGCGACCCCAGCCGCAACCCGCTCTTCCAGGCCTCGTTCACCCTGCAGCACGCCACCGTCGAAGCGGCCCGGGTGGGCGACATCGAGGTGGAGGGATACCCGCTGGACCTGGGCACCGCCCGGTTCGACCTCGCGGTGCAGCTCACCGAGATTCCGCAGGGGCTGCGGCTGTGGGCCGAGTTCTCCACCGAACTCTTCGACCCGGACCGCATCGAGCGGCTGTTCACGCACTATGACCGGATCCTGCAGGCGGTCACCGCGAACCCGGATCTGCGGCTCAGCGAGCTGCCGCTGCTGACCGATCAGGAGCGCGACCGGTTGACCGCCGAGTGGAACGACACGGGCCGGCGGCTGCCCACCGACGATCGCTGCCTGCACCAGCTGTTCGAGGCGGCCGCCGACGCCCGGCCCGAGGCGCCGGCGTTGCGCTTCGAGCAGGATGGCGCGACCTATCGGGAGCTGGATCGGCGCGCCAACCAGCTGGCCTGGGCGCTGCGTGCGGCAGGGGTGGGGCCGGAGATCGTGACCGGGGTGCTGCTGGAGCGCGGACCGGCGATCCCGGCGGCGCTGCTCGGTGTCACCAAGGCGGGCGGGGCCTACCTGCCGCTCGACCCGGACCACCCGCCGACGCGGTGGGAGACGCTCCTCGCCGAGGCGCGGTCCACGGTGGTCGTGACGACGTCCGCCCGAGCCCGCGCGCTGCCCGCCGGGGTGACCGCCGTCTGCGTCGACGACCCGGCACTGGCCGAACACCCTGAGCACCGCCCGCCGCTGACGGTGCGCCCGGACAACCTGGCCTATGTGATCTTCACGTCCGGTTCGACCGGGCGGCCGAAGGGTGTGCAGGTCAGCCACCGCAGCATTGTCAACTTCACCACCGCAGTCACCGAGTTGTTCCGGATCGGCGACGGGGACCGTGTGCTGCAATTCGCCAACCCGGCCTTCGACGTGAGCCTTTTCGACTTCCTCAGCGCCCTGTGCAGCGGCGCGGAGCTGGTGCAGGCGCCGCGCGAGGTGCTGCTGGACCCTCAGCGGCTGACCGCGCTGATGCGCGACGCCGGGGTGACCGTCGCCGATCTGCCACCCGCGGTGCTCGGCCTGCTGGACCCGGCCGAGCTGCCCGCGCTGCGGACCCTGTTCGTCGGCCTGGAGGCGTTCCCCGGCGAGCTGGTCAACCGGTGGGTCAGCGATACCAGGGAATTCCACAACGGATACGGTCCGACCGAGGCGACCGTCGCGTGCATCGATCATCGGTGCCCGAACGAGCCGCACGACAGCATGCCGCCGATCGGGATGCCGTTGGCCAATTACCGCGCGTACGTGGTGGACCGGTACGGCAACCCGGTGCCGATGGGCGTACCCGGTGAGCTGTTGATCGGCGGGGTGGGGGTGGCCCGGGGTTACGCCCACCGGCCCGCGCAGACCGCGGAACGTTTCGTGCCGGACGAGTTCGGCCCGCCCGGCGGTCGGCTCTACCGCACCGGTGACCTGGTGCGGATGCGCGTGGACGGCAACCTCGAGTTCCTCGGCCGGGTGGACGACCAGATCAAGATCCGTGGGCTGCGAGTGGAGCCCGGCGAGATCGAGGCCGCTCTGACCGCGCACGAGCGGGTCGCCGCAGCTGCGGTGGTGGCGCACGGCAGCGGCGTGGAGGCCCGCCTGGTCGGCTATCTGACCACCGTGGACGACGGCGAGCTGGATCTCGACGACCTGCGGCGCTTCCTCGGTGACCGGTTGCCCGGCTACCTGGTGCCGGGCACTCTCATGGTCCTGCCGGAGCTGCCCCGGGGCGCCAGCGGCAAGCTGGACCGCAAGCGGCTGCCGGCGCCGGACGCCGGCTCGGCTCCGGTCGCGGCGGTGGCACCGTCGACACCGACCGAGCGGATGCTCGCCGATATCTGGCGAGACGTGCTGGCGATCAAGGGCACCGAGCTCTCGGTGCGGGACAACTTCTTCGCCGTCGGCGGCAACTCGTTGAAGATCACCCAGCTGGCCTCGCGGATTCGCGACGCCTTCGGAGTGAGCCTGGATCTACGCGACCTCTTCACCCGGTGCACCATCGCCGAACTCGCCGACCTGGTCGAACAGGGCGAGCTGGCGGCGGTCGCCGACGACGAGCTGGCCGCCCTGCTGGCCGAGATCCAGCCGGGCCACGAGGAGGCGTCGTGAGCACCACGATCGAGCGGGACCCGCGGCTTACCGTTGCGCAGGAGCGGTTCCGCGACGACGTGCGCTCGATGCTCGCCGAGGACCGGGTCCGCCGTGCGGTCGACGACGTCGCGGTCTATCGCCCGGACCAGGAGGCCGCGCACTTAGACGTCTATCGCTGGCTGGGAGCGCGCGGCTGGCTGGCTCCCGGCTGGCCGGTCGAGTACGGCGGGCTGGGCCTGGGCCCGGTGGAGAGCGCCATCGTCACCGAGGAGATGGCCCTCGCCGGTGTGCCGGACGACGTGCACGTGCTGAGCGTGGACATCGTCGGCAGCTTCCTGCTGTTGGAGGGCACCGAGGAGCAGCGCCGCCGGCACCTGCCGGCGATCGCTCGCGGCGAGCGGATAGCCACCGTGCTGTTCACCGAGCCGGACTGCGGCTCGGACCTGTCGGCGCTGACCACCCGGGCCGAGCCCGACGGCGACGGCTGGCGGCTGTACGGCTCAAAGATCTTCAACATGAAGTCGCGCTTCGGCGACGTGGCGCTCTGCGCGGCGCGCACCACCGACAGCGGTGTGGGCATGCACGGCATCACGCTGTTCCTGCTTCCGCTGCGCTCGGCCGGCGTGCACATCGAGCCGGTGCCGAGCATGGCCAACGACCGGTTCGACCTGGTCGTCATCGACGGTGTCCGGGTCACCCGGGCGGACGTGGTGGGCCGGGTCGACGACGGCTGGCGGTCGATCAACGACCTGCTGCAGCTGGAGCGGACCGGCATCGACTTTCACGCCAAGGCCCGTCGCCTGCTGGATCTGGTGATCCGTCGGGCCGCGCAGACCGGCCGGCTCGACGATCCGGCGTACGCACTGCCGCTGGCCGAGCTGGATGCCCGGTTAACCGCCGGGCGGGCGTTGTCCTGGCAGATGGTGCAGAACCTTGCCGAGGCGCGGCCGGACCCGGTCGCCTCCGCGATGGCCAAGTGGTACGTCACCGAGCAGTTCCGGCCGATCCTGCACACCGCCATGGAGGTCGACGGCCTCGACGGCGCGCTCTCCGCCTGGGACGCGGACGCGCCCGGTCTCGGCCGGTTGGAGGCCCAATACCGGCTCGGACCGGTGCACCGGCTGGCCTCGGGAACCTCCGAGGTCATGCTCTACCTGATCGCCACGAACGGACTGGGATTGCTGTGACCGTGACGAGCATCGCGCCCGAGACCGTACGGTCCGACCCGGAGCGCACGCGCCGGCGCGCCGAGGAACTCTTCGATCCGGACCTGAGCCCGGTGCTGCGCCGGCTCGGTCAGCGACCGCGCGGCGCGGCGGACGCAGCCACCCTGCACCCGGACGACGCTGCCGCCCGCGCCGATGTCGCGGACATGCTCGTCGAGCTGGGCTTCCTGGCGGCGGGCGAGGCCGGGCCGGCGGTCGCCGACCTTGTCGAGGTGGCCGAGCTGATCGGTTCGGCGCTCTACCAGAGCCCGTTCCTCGACACCGTGACCGCGGCCGACCTGCTGGCGGCCGACCCGCGGTACGACGCCCTGCGCACCGAGATCGCCGCCGGCGAGCGGACCGTCGCGTTGGCCTGGCGCGAGGACGGCCGCGGTGAGCCGCACCATCCGGCGCCGCTGCGGCTGGACGCGGCCGGCCGCACGGTCACCGGTGTGCGCCGCTTCGTGGCCTTCGCACCCGACGTCGACCTGCTGCTGGTGGTGGGGCGGGCCGGTGTCGAGGACCGGTTGGTGCTGATCGCGCCGGACGCGCCCGGCGTGCGGCTGCGTCGGCAGGACGACATCGGCCGGGGCGACCTCTACGAGGTGACCTTCGACGCCGCCGCGGTCGCCGCGCCCGGATCCGGCCCGGCCGGTGAGCGCTATCCGCAGGCGCTGGCGCGGGCCCGGATCCGGCATGCGGCGTACCTCGCGGGCCTGGCCAGCGGCGCGATCGAGCTGTCGGCGCAGCGACTGCGAGACCGCACGGCGTTCGGCCGGCCGCTCGCGAGCATGCAGGCACTGGCGTTCCGGCTGGCCGCACTGGCCGCCGAGACCACCGCCGTGCTGGCCTTCGCCCGCGAAGCGGCGCAGCGTGCGGATCGGGGCGCCGATGTCCGGCTCGCCGGCGCGCAGGCCGCGTTCCTCGCCGCCGACGTGGCGCGTACCGCCTCGGCCGAGGCGGTGCACCTGCACGGAGCCTCCGGCATGACCGAGGGCTGCGATGCGCAGGTCTTCTACCGCCGGGCGGCCGTGGACGCGTCCTGGCTCGGCACACCCACCGGGCTGCGCATCGAGGCAGCCCGCCTGCTCGCGGCCGGGTATGCCGCGGAGAAGAGGGACTGAGATGGCTCTGCGGCTTCCCACCGACCCGGTCCCGCTCCTGCAGGACCTGATCCGGATCAACACCACGAACCCGCCCGGCGATGAGGGCGCCTGCGTCGCCTACGTGGCCGACCTGCTGACCGATCTGGCGGACGTGGACGTCAAGGTGGTCGGCCCAAGCGCGTCCCGGACCAACCTGGTGGCCCGGTTCCCGGGGCGGGGCGAGGCTCCGCCTCTGCTGCTGCATGGTCACTCCGACGTGGTCCCGGTCACCGGGCAGCGGTGGACCCACCCACCGTTTGAGGGCAGCTTGATCGACGGCGAGGTCTGGGGCCGCGGCGCGATCGACATGAAAGGCGGCCTGGCGATGATGCTGACCGCCCTGGGGCGCCTGCGCGCGGCGGGCGAGCGTCCGGCCGGCGACGTGGTGTTCGCGATGGTGGCCGACGAGGAGGACGGCAGCCGTGCCGGGGCGGGATATCTGGTCAAGAACCATCCCGAGTTGTTTCATGGCGTTCGGTACGCCATCGGCGAGGAGGGCGGCGCCGGCATCGAGTTGGGCGGGGTGCGGTTCCACCCGATCGTGGTGGCCGAGAAACGGGCCTGCTGGCTGCGGTTGACGATCACCGGACCGGGCGGCCACGGTTCCCGGCTGGCGCCGCCGGACACGCCGATGGCGCAGCTTGGCCGGATGCTGATGATGCTCAGCGGGGCACGCCTGCCGCGGCACCAGACCGCGGTCGCCGATCGCATGCTGGCCGAGCTGGCGCTGGGACTGCCCGACTCGCTGTCCCGGTCGGTGCGGCGGATGCGCGAGGACACCGCGCGCGACGACGTGCCGGTCGGTCTCCCGCTGGCGCAGGCGCTGGCGCTGGACTCGGTGTTGCGGCACACGGTCAACCCGACCATCGTCCGGACCACCGAGAAGATCAACGTGCTGCCCAGTGAGATCACCGTCGATCTGGACGGGCGGATCCTGCCCGGCGACTTCTCGGTCGACGACTTCGTCGGCGAGCTGCGCGACCTGATCGGCCCGCAGGCCGGCGTCGAGCTGCTCCTGGAAGGGTCGCGGGTCTATCCGGACCGGATCGCCGAGCCGGAGTTCGGCGGTCTCTACGACAGCATGGCCGCAATCCTCACCAAGATGGACCCGGACGCGAGGCCGCTGCCGATGGTCAGTCCCGCCTCCACCGACGCCCGGCTCTTCGCCCAGCTCGGCATCCGCTGTTACGGCTGGCTGCCGATGCGCCTGCCGGCGGGCAGCCCGCATCGCACCCTGCTGCACACCGCCGACGAGCGGATCCCGGTCGAGGCGCTGCAGTTCGGTGCAGGCTGCCTCACCGAGCTGCTGCGGACCTATCACTGACGGACCGGACATCCGGCGGACCTCAAGACCTTGCGGAAGGAGTGCAATCATGCGGTCGGGATGGCTGACCGACGAGCGCCGCGCCCTACTGGAGCGGCGGCGTCAACGACAAGGTCTGGGCGGCCGGGTGGAACGCATCACCGTACGACCCGATCCGGCCGCGCCCGGCCCACTCTCGGCCGGCCAGCGCCGCCTGTGGTTGCTGGATCAAATCCAACCCGGCAACCCGCTCTACAACATCGCCGGCGGGGTGTGGCTGCGCGGCCCGGTGGACCGCGCCGCCCTGCAGCAGGCGGTCACCGGCGTGGTGCGGCGACATGAAGTGTTGCGTACGGTGCTGCGCGCCACGCCCGACGGCGACGTGCGGCAGCACGTGCTGGCCGCCGCGGAGCAGCGCATCCCGGTCGTCGCGGTGGACGGTGACCCACTGGTCGCGGCCCGTGAGTTCGCCGCCGAACCGTTCGACCTGGCGAACGGTCCGCTGCTGCGCTGCCGACTGCTGGATACCGGTGACGGCTCGCATCTGCTCGTGGTCGTGGTGCACCACTCGGCGGCCGACGGCTGGTCGCTGGACCTGTTGATCAACGACCTGGCCGCGCTCTATCGATCCGCCGTCACGGGCTCGGCGTCCGGGCTGGCGCCGCTGCCGGTGCAGTACGCCGACTACGCGTGGTGGCAGCAGTCCTGGCTCGCCTCGCCGGCCGCGGCCGCGCAGCTGGACCACTGGGAACGCGTCCTGGCCGGCGCGCCGCTGCTCGAGGTCCCGGCCGACCGGCCGTGGCCGGCGCAGCCGTCGTTCGCCGGCGACGCGGTGACCCTGAACCTTCCCGCGGAGGCCGGCCGCCAGCTGGCCGAGCTGGCCGCCAGCGAGCGGGCCACGCCCTTTGTTGTCGCCCTGTCCGGCTTCGCGGTCGTCCTCAGCCGCTGGTCTCGGCAGACCGACCTGGTGATCGCGGTTCCGGTCGCCGGCCGGTCGACCGCCGAGATCTCGCCGCTGGTCGGCTTCTTCGTCAACACCCTGCCGGTCCGTCTCGACCTGAGCGGCAATCCGTCGTTGCGCGAGCTGGTGCGGCGGGTCCGCGACGCCGTACGCGAGGCGCAGTCGCACGCCGACATCCCGTTCGATGCGATCGTCGAGAAGCTGCGGCCGGAGCGCGATCCGGGCGGCCGTACCCCGGTGGTACGGCACCTGTGCCAGATGGACGACGCGCCGCAGCGGCCGGTGCGCATCGGTGAGCTGGAGTTGACCCCGGTGTCGTTGGACACCGCGACGGCCAAGTTCGACCTGAGTCTCGACCTAGTGCCGCGCGTCGACGGCGGCGTCGACGGCCGGCTGGAGTACAGCACCGAGCTGTACGACGAGGCCACCGTGCGGCGCCTGGCCGAGAGCCTGCGGCTGGTGCTCGGCGCCGCCTCGCCCGACACCCCGGTGGAGGCATTGCCGCTGCTGGACACCGCGGAGCGCACCGAGCTGCTGGACCGCTGGAGTGGTGCGTCGGTGCCGGCGCGGCCCGCGGCCGGCACCCTGCACCAGCTCTTCGAGGCGCAGGTCGACGCCACCCCGAAGGCGGTTGCGGTGGAGTTCGACGGAGTGACCGTCGGCTACGCCGAGTTGGACCGGCGCGCCAACCGTCTGGCCCACCTGCTGCGCTCGCGCGGCGCCGGCCGCGGCACGGTGATCGGCGTCTGCCTGCCGCGTGGACCCGAGCTGATGGTGGCGTTGCTGGCGGTGCTCAAGAGCGGCGCGGCCTACCTGCCGTTGGAGAGTGACTACCCACCGGCCCGGATCGCCATGATGCTCGTCGACACCGCCGCGCCGGTCGTCATCGCCGATCCGGCCGGCCTGGATCCGGAGCTGGTCGCGACGCTGCGGGCGGCGGACACCGAGCTGATCTGCCCGGATATGGACGCCGCCGCGATCGACGCGCAGCCCGAGCATCGGCCCGCGGTGGCGCTGAGTGATCGGGACGTCGCTTACGTGATCTTCACGTCCGGGTCGACGGGGCGTCCCAAGGGGGCGATGAACGAGCACGCGGCGGTGGTGAATCGCCTGCTCTGGATGCACCGCGCCCTGGGGCTCGCGCCGGGGGAGGGTGTGCTGCAGAAGACGCCGATCGGCTTCGACGTCTCGGTGTGGGAACTCTTCTGGCCGCTCATCGTCGGTGGTCGCTGCGTCCTCGCCCGTCCCGGCGCGCACCGCGACCCGGATCAGCTCGCCGCGACCATCCGCGCGGCGGACATCACCACCGCGCACTTCGTACCGTCGATGTTGCGGGCTTTCCTCACCGCGAGCGACCTCGACGGGTGCCGTCGGGTCCTGCGCCGGATCGTCTGCAGCGGCGAGGAACTGCCGGCCGCGCTGGTCACCGAGGCGGTCCGGCTCCTGCCGGACACCGAGATCCTCAATCTGTACGGTCCCACCGAGGCCGCCGTAGACGTGACCTGGTATCGATGCGCCGAAGGGTACGACACCCGGGTGCCGATCGGCCGGCCCATCGACGGCGCCCGCCTCTACGTCGTCGACGCGCACGACGCGCCGGTCCCGGTCGGTGTCCCCGGTGAGCTGCTGCTGGGCGGCCTCCCGGTGTGCCGGGGCTACCTGCGCCGGCCCGGTCTGACCGCGGACCGCTTCCGGCCCGACCCGTTCGGTGCGCCCGGAGCCAGGGTGTACCGCACCGGCGACTTGGTGCGGTGGCGCCCGGACGGCACCCTGGAGTACCTCGGCCGGCTGGACAATCAGGTCAAGCTGCGCGGCATGCGCATCGAGCTGGGCGAGATCGAGCACGCGCTGACCGGCCACGACGCGGTCGACTCCGCGGTCGTGGAGCTGCGTCCCGGCCCGAGCGGCACCCCGTGCCTGGTCGCCTATCTGCGGTTGCACCCGAACGCCGCGGAACTGCTCGACGGCTCGCCCGCGCCGCAGGTCCGCGCATACCTGCGGGGGCTGCTGCCGGCGCACGCCGTGCCGAGCGAGGTGGTGATCGTCCAGGAGTGGCCGGTGAGCCCGAACGGCAAACTGGACCGCCGAGCCCTGCCCGACCCGGAGCCCACGTCGGTCGGCGACGCCTACGTGGCGCCCACCGACGAGGTGGAACGCGAGGTGGCCCGGGTCTGGGCGGACGTGCTGGGCCGCGATCGGATCAGCGTCACCGACAACTTCTTCGACCTGGGCGGGCACTCGTTGCTCGCCGTGCAGGTCGTCACCCGGGTTCGCGCCGCGTTCGGCGTGGACATCCCGCTCAGCCGGCTGTTCGCCGCCCCCACCGTCGCGGCGATGGCCCGCGCCATCGGCAGCGCCCGCCAGCGTCCGGCCGGCGCGCCCGTGCTGCGCCGGGTGGACCGCACCCGATTCCGGGTGCCGGCCGCCCCCTCCCACCCCGCCACCGAGGAGTCGCGACCATGACCGAGGAGCTCTACGTTCTGCCGGCCTCGTTCGGCCAGAAACGCTTGTGGCTGTTGGAGCAGATCCAGCCGGACACCCCGCTCTACACGATGGCCGCCGCGCTGCGGCTGCGCGGCACGCTCGACGTCACCGCGCTGTCCGCTGCGCTGACCGAGGTGGTCCAGCGGCACGAGGTGCTGCGGACCGTGCTGCGCCTCGACGGCGGCCAGGTGGTCCAGGTGGTCCGGGAGCCCGGGCCGGTGGACCTGGAGACGGTGGAGGCGCCGGACGGCTTCGACGCCGCCGTGCTGGCGGCGAGCCGACTGGCCGCTCGGCCCTTCGACCTGGCCACCGGGCCGCTGCTGCGCTGCTACCTGGTGCGGGCGGCGGCCGACGACCATCTGCTGCTCGCCGTGGTTCATCACACCGTGGCCGACGGGTGGTCGATGGGCGTGCTGATGCGCGAGCTCACCGCGCTTTACGCGGCCGGCACCCGCGGCGTGCCCGCGGCGCTGCCCGAGCTGCCCGTGCAGTACGCCGACTACGCCCTCTGGCAGCAGGAACAACTCGACTCGGGCGCGCTCACCGATCAGCTGGACTTCTGGCGTCGGGAACTCGCCGGGGTCACCCCCCTGCGGCTGCCGCCCGACCACCCGCGCACCCCGGCGCCGACGTTCGCCGCGGCGACCGCACCGGTGACGGTCGCCGCCGCCGCCGTACGCCAACTGCGGGCCGTCGCGGAGGGTGACGGGGTGACCGCCTCGATGGTGGCGATGGCGGCGTACGCCGCCGTCTTGGCCCGCTGGAGCCGCCAGGACGACCTGGTGATCGGTGTGCCGGTCGCCGGGCGAGCCGAATTGGACCTGGAGCCGCTGGTCGGCTTCTTCGTCAACACCCTGCCGATCCGCCTCGACCTGTCGGATGACCCGACCTTCGGCGAACTGCTCGGCCGGGTCCGCGACCACTGCCTGGCCGCCTACCAGCACGCCGACATCCCGTTCGAGCTGCTGGTGGACGAGCTGAAGCCGGACCGTCGGGCCGGGCAGCTGCCGCTCGCGCAGACCATGTTGGCGGTCAACAACACGGTGCTGCCACACCTGACCGACCTGCCCGGACTGACCGTCGAGCCGGTGCGGCTGCCGGAGACCCGGGCGCACTTCGACGTGACGCTCGATCTGGTGGAGTCGGACGACGCGCTGCGCGGCATCGTTGCCGCGCAGGCCGACCTGTTCACTGCCGAGACGGCCGCGCTGGTGGCTCGCTCGTTCACCACGCTGCTGCGCGCGGCGGTGGTGTCACCCAGCACCCGGCTCTCCGAGTTGCCCTGTCCGGTGGCGACCGAGCGGGACGTCGACGTGGTGGCGCTGCCGAGCCCCGACACCGAGCCAGCGCCGGTGGGCGGAGCCATCCCGGACGGGGACGACACCGCACGTACCCCCACCGAGCTGGTGTTGGTGCGGCTCTGGTCGGAGATCTTGGAGCGCGACGGCGTGGGCGTGCACGAGGAGTTCTACGCCGCCGGCGGCAACTCGCTGCGCGCCGTGCGGGTGGTTCTGCGGGCCCGGGAGCTGGGCGTCGACCTGCCGGTCGACGCGGTGCTGGGCGAGCACACCATCCGGGACCTGGCCGCGCTGGCCTGACCCGGCCGCATGGGTGGGGACCGCCCGGTCACCACCCATGCGGATCAGTCGGGTAGCTGCCGCAGTCGGCGCAACGGAGCCACGGTGGCCGGCAGCACCGACAGCAGCAGCACGATCGGGGCCAGCCACAGCGTCGCCCGAGCGCCGATCGTGTCGGCGAGCACGCCGGCCACCGCCGCGGCGATCGGCACCGCGCCGAGGGCGATCAGCCGATAGGTCGCCGTCATCCGGGCATGTAACTCGGGTGCGGTGGTGCGCTGGCGTACCGTCACGGCCACCACACCGCCGGCGGCCGCGCCCGCGCAGCCGATCAGGAAGGCGGCCCCGCACAGCGCGGTCGCGGTGAGCACGGAGCCGCCGGCGGCCGGAAGGACGAAGTAGACGGTGGTGGAAAAGACCAGGGCGGTGAGCAGGGCGCGGCCGTAGCCGACCCGGGCGATCAACGCCGGGGCGGTCAGGGCGCCGATGATGGCGCCCACGCCACCCAGGGTCAGGACCACACCGTAGGCGGCGCCGCCGTATCCGAGGTCGTGCACGAAGTGGATGAGGAAAGCCACCGTGATCAGCTCGATGCCGGCGTTGTAGACGGCGGCGTGCAGGGCGACCGCGCGCACCGGCGGGTTGCCGAGCACCGCACGCAGCCCCTCGGACAGCTCCCGGCGCAGGTTCCGGCGCTGCGGGGCGTCGACCGCCGCCGGGCCCGCCGCGTCGACCGCCGCCGGGCCCGCCGCGGCCGGCTCGCGGCGCCGGATCAGCAGCAGCATGGTCATCGCGACCAGGTAGGACGCGAAGTCGGCGAGCAGCGTCGCGGCCAGCCCGATCAGGCTCGCCATCCAGCCGGCCAGCGCCGGGCCGGTGGTCGCCCCCACCGCCTGATTGGCCAGGATCCGGCTGTTGGCCCGGTCCAGTGCCGCCGGGGCGACCAGCCGGGGCAGATAGGCGGCGGCCGCGACGTCGTACCCGACGGTCATCGCGCCGCCGGCCAGGGCGGCCACGCACAGCAACGGGAGCGAGAGCACGTCCAGTGCGGCGGCGACCGGGATGCTGAGCACCAGCGCCGCGCGCCCGGCGTCCAGACCGATCATGATCGGGCGGCGGGCGCGCCGTTCGACCCAGACCCCGGCGAACAACGGAAGCACGAAGAACGGCACGGTGTAGCACGCCTGCAACAGCCCGACGCCCGCGCCGGAGCTGGACAGCACCGTCACCGCCAGCAACGGCAGCGCGAAGAGCGTCACCTGGGAGCCGAGCTGCGAGACGAGATCGCCGGTGGCGAACAGGCGGAAGTCGCGAGCCCCTTCCCGCGGCGCCGGGCGACGGGGTACGGACTGCTGCGTAACGGTCATCGATCGTCTCCACCGTGGTCGGCAATGCGGGCCGGGCGCACGAAGCCTGACAGCGGGCGGGCGGTGCGGGCGAGTCGGGGAAACCACCGATCCATGCCGGGCCTCGGATTCGGTGAGGGTGAAGCGGTAACTCGACCCAGCCGCCGACCGCGGTACGACCTTCCGAGGGTGTAGTTGATGACCTGGCACGATGTGCTATCCGAGGCGGCCGGTCAGTGGCCGGACCGTACCGCGTTCACCTTCCACGCCGAAGAGGCCGGCCCGCCGGCCCGGTTCAGCTATGCGGATCTGGACCGGCGTTCCCGGGCGATCGCCGCGGACCTGATCGACCGCGGCCTCGCCGGGCGACCGGTGCTGCTGCTCTTCCCGGCCGGCCTGGACTATGTGGCCGCCTTCTTCGGCTGCCTCTACGCCGGGGCCGTGGCGGTGCCCGCCTACCCGCCGCAACGCCACCGCCGATCCGTCGAACGGGTCGTCGCGATCATGCGCGACTGCGCGGCCGACACGGCGCTGACCACCGCGACCGTCCGCGACCGGCTCACCCCGCGGCTGAGCGAGGTGCCGGAGCTGGCCGGGCTGCGCCTGATCGCCACCGACACGGTCGCCGACAGCGCCGCCGCGGCGTTCACCGCGCCGCCGCTCGACGACGACTCGCTCGCCTTCCTGCAATACACCTCCGGGTCGACCGCCAGCCCGCGCGGCGTGGTACTCACCCATCGCAACCTGCTCGCCAACACCACGCTGATCCGCGAGCTGTTCGCCCTCCCGCCGGACATGCGCGGGGTGTCCTGGCTGCCGATGTATCACGACATGGGCCTGATCGGGTCGGTCATGGCGACCGTCGCCCGGGGCGGCTCCATGGCGCTGATGGCGCCGGCCACCTTCGCCCGTGATCCGTTCCGCTGGCTCTCGCTGATCAGCGCCGAGCGTGCCAACGTCAGCGGCGGGCCCAACTTCGCGTACGACCTGTGCGTCGAGCAGATCACCGAGGAGCAGAAGGAGCAGCTGGACCTGAGCTGCTGGGAGGTGGCCTTCAACGGCGCCGAGCCGGTCCGCGAGTCGACGCTGCGCCGGTTCGCCGACGCCTTCGCGGTCAGCGGGTTCCGCTCTCGGGCGTTGCTGCCCTGTTACGGGCTCGCGGAGGCGTCGCTGGTGGTGAGCGCCGGCCCGGCCGGCACCGGCTACCGCTCGCTCAGCGCGGGCGACGGCGCGGGCCGGCCCCTGGTCGCCAGCGGCGCCCTGCCGCCACAGCAGCGGGTGGAGGTGGTCGACCCCGAGTCGGGTGCCCCGGTGCCTGACGGGGTGGAGGGCGAGATCTGGGTGCACGGGCCGAGCGTGGCTCAGGGCTACTTCAACCGCGCGGAGGCCACCGAGCAGACCTTCGGCGCCACCCTGGCCGGCACCGACGCGCCGCGCTTCCTGCGCACTGGCGACCTGGGTTTCCTGCGCGACGGGCAGCTGGTCGTCACCGGGCGACGCAAGGACCTGATCGTGATCCGCGGCCGGAACCACTACCCGCAGGACATCGAGCTGACCGCGGGCAGGTGCTCACCGGCGCTGCGACCGAACGGCGGAGCGGCCTTTTCGGTGCCCGGCGCCGACGGCGCGGAGAGCCTGGTCGTGGTGCACGAACTGCGGCACGGCCAGGACGAGCCAGACCTCGGCGCCCTGGCCCGCGACATCCAGGCGGCGGTGGCCGAGGAGCACGAGGTCCGGCCCGCCGCGGTGGTGCTGATCCGCACCGCCTCGCTGCCCCGCACCTCCAGCGGCAAGGTGGCCCGATACGCCTGCCGCGCCGCCTACCTCGCCGACGAGCTGCTCGTGCTCGGCATGGTGCGGGACGAGGCCCGGCCCGACCACGCCCCGGTGGCGGCGGCCGAGACGGTGCCGGTCACCCCGCAGGGCGTGACCGATCTGCTGCTGGCCTGCGTCGCCGAGCTGACCGGCATGTCGCCGGACCAGATCGACGCGTCGCGCTTCCTGGCGGAGGTGGGCCTGGACTCCCTGGAGACGCTGCGGCTGCAGCACCTGGTCCAGCGCCGGCTCGGCGTGACCACGGCCGCGGAGCAGTGGACGAGCGGCAGCATCGCCGACCTGGCCGCCGCGCTCGCTGCGGCTCGACGGCAGGAGCCGCAGGTGAGCGAGCCGGAGCAGTCCGGCGCCGGCGACCGGCCGTTGACCGACACCCAACGCGCCATGTGGTTCCTGCAGCAGCTCGCGCCGCACAGCAGCGGCTATCACGTGAGTCTGGCCGTGGGGGGGGGGGGGGGGGGCCCCCCCCGGGCCCGCGGCCCGGCCGGCCCCCCCCACGGCGCCCCGCCACAAGCCTA
>NZ_JASCTH010000023.1:39430-189748 GCF_030009775.1 Actinoplanes sandaracinus
CCCGTGCGGGGGCCCGGCGTGGGCGCCGGCGACCCCGACCCGGTGGCCCTGCGCCGGGCTTTCACCGCGGTCTGCGACCGGCACGAAGCGTTGCGGAGCACCTTTCCGGTGGTGGACGACGAGCCGGTGCAGCGGGTGCACGAGCACCTACCGATCGGCTTCGTCGAGCACGACGGCGCCGCCTGGGACGACGACCGGGTGCGCGCGGCGCTGCACGAGGCCGCCTACGCCCCCTTCGACCTCGCCGAGGGTCCGCTGGTCCGGCTCACCCTGGTACGCCGCGCGGGCGGTGGCCCGGACCACCTGGTGATCGCCCTGCACCACCTGATCACCGACCTGTGGTCGATGGAGCTGCTGCTGCACGAGCTGGACGAGAGTTACCGCGCCGAGCGGGCCGGCCGACCCGGGCCCCGGACGCCGGCACCGATCGGCTTCTCCACCGCAGCCCGATGGCAGGCCGATCGGCTGGCCGGGGAGCACGGGCAGCGACTGCGCGACTTCTGGGCCGGCGAACTGGCCGGCGCTCCGACCGACCTCGACCTGCCCACCGATCGTCCGCGCCCGGCGGAGCAGCGGTTCCGCGGCGGCACCCACCGGTTCCGGCTCGACCGCGAGGTCGCCGAACGCCTCACCGGGCTCGCCCGCCGGGACGGCACGACCCTGTTCACCGTGCTGCTGACGGCGTACCAGGTGCTGCTCTCGCGATACACCGGGCACCGCGACGTGGTGGTCGGATCCCCGGTGCACGGCCGGAGCCGGGCCGACTTCGCCGACGCGGTCGGATGCTTCATGAACACCGCCGTGCTGCGCGGCACGATCGCGCCCGGCGAAAGCTTCCGGCAACTGTTGCGCCGCACCGCCCAGCGGTCGCGGACCGCGCTGCAGCACGCCGAGCTGCCGCTGCCCCGGCTGGTCGAGATGCTCAAGGTGCCGCGCGACGCGAGCCGGCAACCCCTGGTCCAGGCGATGTTCGGCCTGCACCGGTCCACCGGTGCCTACGGCACCGCGCTGGCGGCCTTCTCGGTCGGACACGGTCGCGGCGACGTCGCCCTGGGCGACCTGCGGCTGACGCCGGTGCCGCTGGACCCGCCGCACGTGCAGACCGATCTGATGTTGACCTTCGCGGAGAGCGAGGACGGCCTCGGCGGCCTGCTGCAGTACGACGCCGACCTGTTCACCGCGGAGACGGCGCAGCGGATGGCGACCCAGCTGCGCACCCTGCTGCTCGCGATCGCCGCCGATCCGGACCGGACCGTCGGTGCGCTGCCCCTGCTCACCGAGGCGGAGCGCGCGACGCAGTTGTACGCCCGCAACGACACCGCCCTCGCCTACGACCCCGCCGACTTCGTCTTCGCGCAGGTCGCCCGCCGGGCCGCGGCCCACCCGGACGCGCTGGCGGTGGCGGTCGACGCGGTCGCCCTGCCCACCGACGAGGCGGTGTCGGCGGACACCGTCCGCGCGGTGCCGACGCTGACCTACCGGCAGCTGGACGAGGCCGCCAACCGGCTCGCCCGGCGCCTGATCCGGCACGGCGTCGGCCCGGAGCGGATCGTCGCGGTGCACCTGCCGCGGTCGGCGGACCTGGCGGTCACGCTGCTCGCGGTGCACAAGGCCGGCGGCGCGTACCTGCCGATCGATCCGGACCTGCCGGCCGAGCGGATCGGTTACATGCTCGCCGACGCCGGCGTGTCGCTCGTCGTCGGCCACGCGGAGACCACCGCAGCGCTGCCGCTGCCGGCTGGCGTCGCCTCGCTCGAGCTGGACCGGTTGGACCTCAGCGGCGAGCCGGCCACCGCGCCGCCCGTGCGGCTGCACCCGGCCAACCTCGCCTACGTGCTCTACACCTCGGGCTCCACCGGGCGGCCGAAGGGCGTACAGATCCAGCACGGCTCGATGGTCAACTTCCTGGCCGCGATGCGGCAGATGCTGGACCCGGCTCCGGGTGCGCGGCTGCTCGCGCTGACCACCTTCTCCTTCGACATCTCGGTGCTGGAGATCTTCCTGCCGCTGCTCACCGGGGGCACCACGCACATCGTGGCCGGCGCGCTGCGTGCCGACGGCGAACAACTACGGGTACGCCTGGACAGCGGCGCCTTCCGGTTCATGCAGGCCACCCCGGCGAGCTGGCAGATGATCTGCGACGCGGGCTGGCGCGGCACGCCCGGACTGACCGTGCTCAGCGGCGGCGAGGCGTTGTCGCCCGGGCTGGCCGAGCGGTTGTCCGGCCTCGGTGACCGGCTGTGGAACCTCTACGGTCCGACCGAGACGACCGTGTGGTCCTCGGCCGAGCCGGTCAGCGGACCCGTGACCGGGACCGTCCCGCTCGGCCGTCCGGTGGCGAACAACCAGATCTATGTTCTGGACGCATCGGGTGAGCCGGTGCCGCCGGGCGTGCCGGGGGAGATCTACATCGGTGGGGACGGCGGTGCCCGCGGTTACCGGGGACGGCCGGACATCACCGCGGAACGGTTCGTGCCGGATCCGTACGCGAGCCGTCCCGGCGCCCGGATGTACCGGACCGGCGACCTGGCCCGATCGTGGCCGGACGGCCGGCTGGAATACCTGGGTCGCACCGACCACCAGGTCAAGTTCAAGGGGCACCGGATCGAGCTCGGCGAGATCGAGGTGGCGCTGAGCCGACAACCGGCGGTCCGCGCCGCGGTGCTGCGGCTGAGCACGGTCGGTGGGCTGCCCGCGCTGGTGGCGTACCTGCAACCCCGGCATCGGGTGGACACCGCCGCGTTCGACCGGCACGAGGCCAACCGGCAGTTGCGTGCGGCATTGCGCGAGCAACTGCCCGGATACATGGTGCCGACGCACTTCGTCTGGCTGGACGACTTCCCGCTCAACGCCAGCGGGAAGATCGACCGGGCCGCGCTCCCCGCCCCGGAGCACGTCGGCGGCCGGCGCGAGGAACCCGTCGGCGAGGTCGAGCAGGCGCTCGCCGGGATCGTCGCCGACCTGCTCGGCGGTGCCGCGGTGGGCCGTCGGGACAACCTGTTCGATCTGGGTGCCCATTCGCTGATGCTGTCGCGGCTGGTGACCCGGGTCGACGAGAGCCTCGGGATCCGGCTCCCGCTGCACCGACTCTTCGATGCGCCTACCGTCCAGCAGCTCGCCGTCCTGGTCGACGCTTCGCGCGTCGACGGGTCCGAGCGCACCGCCGCACCCGAGATCACCAGGGTGGACCGGGGGGACTACGCCGGCACCCACCTTCCGCAGCCCAGTGCCGCGCTGCGCAAGTTCCAGGCCGTGCGCCGGCTCCGCGCGCGCTCCGGCGAGTGACCGAAGTGGAGAATCTGATGAACGAGCCTCTCGTGGCCCCGGCCGAACCGGCGACCTTCCCGGCGGCGCCCGCCCAACAGCGCCTGATGCTGATCGAGCAGATGTTCCCCGGCACGGCCGCCTACCACGTCCCGATGGCCGTCCGCCTGCGCGGCGACCTCGACGTGGACGCGCTGGCAGCGGCGGTGCAGGAGATCGCCCGGCGGCAGGAGGCACTGCGGACCGTCTTCGCCACCACCGAGGGCGTCGCCGTCCAGGTCGTGCTCCCGGAACCCGACCTGAGCGTCGAGGTGCACGACCTGCGGGGCACCGCCGCCGCCACCGACGAGCGGCAGCTGGTAACGCTGCTCGGCGAGCGGGCCCGGGAGCCCTTCGACCTCGGCCGCCGGCTGGTCCGGATCGCGGTGTACCGCCTCGCCGCCGACGAGCACGTGCTCGCGGTCACCATGCACCATCTGATCTCGGACATGTGGTCGTGCGGCATCTTCCTGCGCGAACTCGGCGCGGCCTATCCGGCCGTGCGGGCCGGTGCCCGCTCGCCGCTGCCGGAGCCGCCGGTGCAGTACGTCGACTACGCCGTCTGGCAGCGTCAGAACACCGATCCGGAGCGAGATCGACAGCTCGTCGAGTTCTGGCGGTCGACGCTGGACGGTGCGCCGACACTCGTGGAGCTGCCGGCCGACCACACGCGCCCGACGGTGCAGACGTTCCGGGGCGACATGCATCCGGTGCGGCTCTCCCCGGAGGTGTCGCGGCGGATCACCGAGGTCAGCCGAGCCCTCGGCGCGACGCCGTTCATGACGGTGCTGGCCGCCTTCCAGGCCGCCGTCGGCCGCTGGGTGGGCAGCCGCGACGTGGTGGTGAGCACCGGTGTGGCGACGCGGACAGCGCAGGTGGAGGCGCTGATCGGCTGCTTTATCAACATCGTGTTGTTCCGCACCTCGCTGGCCGGGGACCCGAGTTTCGCCGAGTTGGTGGGCCGGGTGCGGCGGGTCGTCCTGGACGGCTTCGAACACCAGGATCTGCCGTTCGAGCGCCTGGTCGAGGAGATGGCACCGCAGCGCGACCTCAGCCACCAGCCGCTGACTCAGATCATGTTCGTGATGCAGAACGCGCCGATGCCGGTGCCCACGATCGGGGATCTGGTCGTCTCGTCGGTGCACGTTCCCCGGCACGCCACCCAGGTCGACTTCGATCTGCAGCTGTGGGACGCCGGCGACCACTTCGAGGGCTTCATCGAATACAGCAGCGACCTCTTCGCCCCCGCCACGATCGCCCGGATGTGGGACGAATTTCTCGCCCTGCTGGACGCCGTCACCGCCGCGCCGGACACGCGGCTGTCCGCGTTGCCGCTGCTCACCTCGGCGGAGCTGGAGACGACAGTGTCCGGCTGGAACGCCACGGCTGCCGACTTCCCGCAGCGGTGCCTGCACGAGTTAATCGAGGAGCAGGCGGCGCGGACCCCGGAGCAGCCGGCCGTGCTGTGGCCGGGCGGCCGGCTCACTTACCGTGAGCTCGACGATCGGGCCGAGCTGGTCGCCCGGGTGCTCCGGGCCCGGGGCGTCGGCCCGGAGACCCTGGTGGGCTCCGCGCTCGGCCCCGGCCCGCAGCGGCTGGTCGCCTTCCTCGGCATCCTCAAGGCGTCCGCCGGGCACCTTCCGCTCGACCCGGACTACCCGGCCGGCCGGCTCACCTTCATGATCGAGGACGCCGCGCCGTCGGTGCTGCTCACTTCCGAGGACTTCGCCGGTCGGCTGGCCGAGGTCGCGGCCGGCGTGCCGGTGCTGCGGCTGGAGGACCTCCGCGACCCGGGGCCGGTCGAGCCGGCGCCGGTAGACCCGGACAACCTGGCCTACGTCATCTACACCTCCGGATCGACCGGCCGCCCGAAGGGCATCGCCGTGCCGCATCGAGGGGTGGTGAACAACATCGTCGACCTGAACCGGATGGGCGAGTGCGGCCCGGGCGACCGCCTGCTGGCGCTCTCGTCGGCCAGCTTCGACATGTCGGTCTACGACATGCTCGGTCTGCTCATGGTCGGCGGCACCGTGGTGCTGCCCGACCCGGTGACGGCGAAGGACCCGAACCACTGGCTGGACCTGGTGCGCGAGCACCGGATCACCGTCTGGAACTCGGCGCCGGCCCTGCTGGAGTCCCTGGTGGCGGCGGCCGGTCCGGGCAGCACCGCGCTGGCCTCGCTGCGCCTGGCGTTCCTCGGCGGTGACTGGGTCGCGGTGAGCCTGCCGGAGCGGGCCCGTCGGCTCGCGCCGGGGCTGCGCATGGTGGTCATGGGCGGTGCCACGGAGGCGTCCATCCACTCGACCGTGCACGAGGTGCACGACGTCGACCCGACCTGGACCAGCATCCCGTACGGGCGGGCCATGGCGAATCAGCAGGTGCTGATCCTCGACCAGGACGGCCAGCCGGCGCCGGTCGGCGTGGCCGGTGAGCTGCACCTCGGCGGCGTCGGTGTCAGCCGCGGTTACCTGCGCCGGCCGGGGCTGACCGCGGAACGGTTCGTGCCGCACCCGTACGCCGGCCGCTTCCCCGACGTCCCCGCCGGGGCCCGGATCTACCGCACCGGCGACCTGGCCAGGTATCGGCTCGACGGCGAGGTGGAACTGCTGGGCCGGCTGGATCACCTCACCAAGATCCGTGGCTTCCGGATCGAGCCCGGCGAGGTCACCAGCGCGCTGCTGACCCATCCGGCGATCGACGAGGGCGTGGTGGTGTGCCGGACCGACACCGGCGAGGCCCGGCTGGTCGCCTACGTCGTGCCCGTGGACGGTGCCGCACCGACCGTGGGTGAGCTGCAGGATCACCTGAAGGGGACGTTACCGGACTACATGGTCCCCGCCGCCTTCGTGACCCTCGACCGGTTGCCGCTCTCCCCGAACGGCAAGATTGACCGTGCCGCGCTTCCCGCGGTCGGCACCGACCGGCCGATGCTGGCGGCCTCCTATGCGGAGCCGACGTCGCCGGTCGAGCGAATCCTGGCCGAGCTGTGGAGCGCCGTCCTGGGCATCGACCGGATCGGCACCCGCGACGACTTCTTCCAGCTCGGCGGCTATTCGCTGGCGGTCACCCGGCTGGTCGCCCTGATCACCGAGACCTTCACCGTCGCGGTGCCGATCCGCGACGCCTTCACCGCGACGACGGTCGCCGAGCAGGCCGCCCTGCTCGAGCGCCTCGGCTCCGAGCAGGGCGTGCAGGTGAGCGCCCTGGCCGAGATGGCGCTGGAGATCGAACAACTCAGCGAGGAAGAGGTCGCCGCTCTGCTCGCCGACGAACAGGAGGGTCCGGCATGGACGTCCGCACACTGACCGTCGAGGACCCGGTCGCCCGGCACGCGCGGGACGGTGTCGCCCGGCTGCGCAAGCAGGACCCGGAGCTGCACCGGCTGCTGGCCCGCGAGCAGAACCGGCAGCACGAGACCTTGGCGATGATCGCCTCGGCCAGCGCGGCCGACGCGTCCGTGTTGGCCTGCGAGGGAACCACCACGAACAACGTCACCACCGAGGGCTATCCGGGCCGGCGCTACCACGCCGGCTGTGCGGTGGTCGACGAGATCGAACGCATGGCGATCGAGCGCGCCAAGGCGGCGTTCGGCGCCCGCTACGCCAACGTGCAGCCACACTCCGGCAGCACCGCCAACCAGCTGGTGATGGCGGCCCTGCTGAAGCCCGGCGACACGATCCTGGGCATGGAGCTCAGCGCGGGCGGGCACCTGACGCACGGCTCGGCCGCCAACTTCTCCGGGCGCTACTTCCGGTCGGTCTCCTACGGCCTGGGCGCCGACGGTCTGATCGACTACGCCGAGGTGTCCCGGTTGGCCCGGCAGCACCGTCCGCGAATGATCATCTGTGGAGCGAGCGCCTATCCGCGCCGGATCGACTTCGCGCGGTTCCGTCGGATCGCCGACGAGGTGGGTGCCTACCTGCTGGCCGACATCTCGCACATCGCCGGCCTGGTGGCCGCGGGCCTGCACCCCAGCCCGATCGACGCCGCGCACTTCACCACCACCAGCACCTACAAGCAGCTCTACGGACCGCGTGGCGGGCTGGTGCTGATGGGGCGTGACGCCGACGCCCCGGCGCCGGACGGCCGACGGACCCTCTCGGCGCTGGTTCAGCACGCCGTCTTCCCGTACTTCCAGGGCACGCCGCGGCTGAACGGGATCGCGGCGAAGGCTCGGGCACTGGGGATCGTGGCGACGCCCGAGTTCCGTACGCTGGCCACCCGGATCGTGCGGACCGCCGGCACGCTCGCCGCCGAGCTGGCGAGCCGAGGGTGGCCGATTCTCACCGGTGGTACCGACAACCACATGGTGCTCGCGGACGTCGGCGCTCGCGGTCTGACCGGCGCGGTCGCCGAGCGCGCCCTGGAGTCCTGCGGGATCATCGTCAACCGCAATCGGATCCCGGGTGACGGCAAGCCGGCCCAGGTCGGCGGCGGCGTACGGTTCGGGACCAACCTGTTGGCCCTGCGCGGCATGGACGAGTCGGCCATCGTCGAGTGCGCCGCGCTGGTGGACCGGGTGTGGACGTCGCTGGTGGTGGTGGACGACGTCGAATTCGTGCTGGACGACGCGGTCCGCAGCGAGGTCCGGGCGGCGGTCGCCGACCTGTGCCGACGCTATCCGCTACCGGACGCGGCCTGACCTTTCCGGCTTCGACGGCCGGTCGCTCGGTGGGATGTTCCTTCGCGCAGGGGAGCGTCCCGCCGGCGGCGGGATGGCGACAAAATGGCTGCGCGTCTCGCGTTCCGGTGCCGGCCTCGGCGGCCGGAAGCACCCGGGCAACGTGGCGCTTGTCATGTTTTCCCATGGTGCGCATGGTGAGGAGCCGCGAGCTGTCGAAATGACAAGTTGGCCGGAGAGTTGGCGCCTCCGGTCGGCGTCGGTCCGGCTGACAATCGTCGACCTGCCGGAGGAGATCGCGCTCATCCCGGCTGAGACGTTGCGCAGCCACCGGCAGGACCGGTGTCCGCCAGCGTGGCCCCCAGGTCCGGGCCTTGGGCGGGCGCAGCGTCTGACCGGCCTCGTCCTCGACGATCAGCCAAGCCTGCCGCTGCGCCGCTACCGTTTCCCGCCGGCATATTTTGAATTCTTCCCGAAAAATCCCGATAACGCTGTTGGGTGGTCAGGTTCGGCCACGTAACGCTCGCGATCTCAAGGAGGGACCCGCTTGTCCGGACGGGGCGAACAGAAGGTCAGCCGCGGGTGCCGGCGGTGACCGGGCGTCGATGCCGGCGGGCCGTCACACCAGTCGCGTCGCTGCGGTGAACTCCCGCACCCGGTGCGTACGGGGGTCGAGCACCGCGAGCGCGGCCTGGTGAGTCTCTTCGTCCCGCAGATGGGTGAGCCTCAGCAGCGGGACGGCGCCCGGCCGGTCGGCCCATCGGTGTACCGCCGGCGGTATACCGGGGCCCGCGAGTTCCAGGCGG
The DNA here is from genome assembly GCF_030009775.1 of Actinoplanes sandaracinus. GTDB lineage: Bacteria > Actinomycetota > Actinomycetes > Mycobacteriales > Micromonosporaceae > Actinoplanes > Actinoplanes sandaracinus. The sequence goes on from NZ_JASCTH010000023.1 coordinate 48,161, forward strand.
TTCATGGGCAGCCGCAGGCCATCACCGGTGGCCTTGAGCACCGCCTCCTTGCCCACCCAGAATCGGGTGAGGACCCGCTGCGCGGCTTGCTCGGACAGCCCAGCGGGGCAGCGGCCGGATCGAGGTCCAGGTAACGGCCGAGCGCGGTTCGGACGATGGCGGTGCCGACCGTGAACCGGTCCCGGTCGATTGCCCGGCGAAACAGGTCCTGACGTCAACGTTCGGCTGTGCTGAGCAAGGCGGTGTGCTCCGGCCGCGCGTCGGCGGGCGTGCCCCACCACAGGTGAACTTCTCCGGCGCCCAGTTCCGGCATGCCGGTCAGTGGCCGGTCCCGCTCTCCGGCAGATGTGCGGCGAGGAAATCGGCCTGGTCGGCAATGGTGTCGGACGGGATGTCGCGGAAGTAGCCCACCTCGTCCGCCTGAGCGCTTCCGCGGACCTCACCGGTGACCACGGTGGCGTCGAACGCGATACCGATCGGCCAGCCGCGGTAACCGGCGGCGTGCATCTGCGGGTACTCGATGTATCCGAGGAGCGGGCCGACAGCGACCTCGACGTCCAGCTCCTGGCGCGCCACCCGGCGCACTGCGTCCTCCAGCGTCTCTCCGAACCGGACGGTGCCACCGGGCAGGTGCCATTGGCCGCGACAGGGCTCGATGTTGCGCAGGGTGAGGAGCACGCCTGCCGCGGTGCGGATCACCACCTCGACGTTCAACCGCGGCACGCGACCATAGATGTCATCGAACTCGGCCCTGGTCAGGGGTAATAGGTCCTCGTTCAACATGGGCGACACGCTAACAGAGGGCGATGAAGCGACCAAGAACTTACCGCCTGTCACCGAGCTCGGCGTCGTGCACCAGCTTGGCCACCTGGACCCGGTTGGTGACGTCGAGTTTGGTGAGCAACCGGGACACGTACGCCTTCACCGTGGCGATACTGACCCGCTGTTCGCGCCCGATCTCACTGTTGGTGCGACCGTCGGCGATCAGCTCGGCGATCGCGCGTTCCCCGGGGGTGAGCCGGCTCAGCGCCCCCCGCGCTTGGTCGCGTCGTGGATTGTCGGTCGCCGCCGCCAGCCGGGCCATGACCCGGCGCAGAACGGTGGGCGACAGGATGGGCTCGCCGCGCGCCGCTTTCCGGATCGCCTGGACGATGTCGGCCGGCGCGGTGTGCTTGAGCAGGAACCCGCTGGCTCCGGCGCGTATCGCGCGTTCGATGTGTTCCTGGGTGTCGAAGGTGGTCATGATGATCACCTCAGGGCGGGGCTGTTCACTCCGCAGTTTCTCGGTGGCGCTGAGCCCGTCCAGGCGGGGCATCCGGATGTCCATGAGCACCACATCGGGCTGGTGCTGCCGGACTGCGGCGAGGACCTCGGTGCCGTCCCGCACCTCTGCGACGACCTGTATGTCGTCGGCGCCCGCCAACATCATCGACAGACCGGCCAGGACCAGCGCGTCATCGTCCGCGACAAGGACCCGGATTTTGGATGTCACATCCGCCACGGTAGCGACACCCACAGCCGGAAGTCACCGTCGGGCGTCGGTCCGTGTTCGAGCTGGCCGCCGACCAGTTCCACCCGTTCCGCGAAGCCGATCATCCCGGCCCCGGCGCCGGGGATCGCCGACCGTCCGTCCCGGGCGGTCGTCCGGTTGCGTAGCTCCACGATGAGGCCCTGGCCCGGTCCGCCCGACACGGTGAGCCGAACGGGGGCGCCGGGCGCGTGCTTTCGCGCATTGGTCAATCCCTCTTGGATGATCCGGTACGCCTGCCGCCCGATCGAGTCCGGGATCTCCTCGAACGGGGTGACGGTGTTGGTGAACGTCACCTCGGCGCCGGTGCGCCGACTGTCCTCGACGAGTTCCTCGACGTCGGCCATCGTCGGCTGCGGCCGTTCGCCATCGAGGTCCTCGGCGGTGCGCAGCAGGCCGATAACCTGCCGGAGGTCCTCCAGCGCCTCGAATGCGCACCGGCGGATAACGCCGGCCGCCTGTGCGATTTCTTCGGGCGCTGCCTGCGGCCGGAATTCGAGGGCGCCCGCGTGGACGCTGAGCAGGGAGATACGGTGCGCCAGCACGTCATGCATCTCCCGGGCGATGCGTTCGCGTTCCAGCAGCCGCGCCTCCTCGACCCTGCGGCGATGCACGTCCTGTGCCTGTCGGGCGCGTTCCTGAACCGACCGGGCGAGCATCCCCAGCGCGGCCATCGCCACGTCCAGGAACAGCACCGTCGTCACGGATTCGGCGTAGTCGTGGGGCATGTCGGCCAGCCGGAAGAGCGTGGCGACCGTGGCCAGGTGAAGTCCGGCGACGAAGATCGCAAGCGGCCACGACCGGCGCTTCGCGACCGAGTACAACGCCACGGCGATGGCGCCGAACACCGAGACGGAGACGACGCCGGCGGCGATCAACGTCGCCGCGAGCAGTACCGGCTGGTTGCGGCGGAACAACATCACCGCGGCCGTGGCGACGCCGGCGCAGCCGAGTTCCCAGCTCAGCGGGAGCGTCTTCGCCGGCGGCTCGCCGGAACGGGCCAGCAGCAGGAAGAGCACACCGATGGCGAGTGAGGTCACGGCGGCGAGCAGACTCGAAGACCAGCTCCGGGTGCGGACGCGGCCACTCCACGCCACCCAGAACTGGCCGATCGCTGCATCCGGCACGTCATCCCCCTCGACGTCGGCTCGATCGGCTGAGGGTAAGTCGTGCCGGGGAGCCTTGCGCCAGTAGTCAGGAGGCGAAGCCGGTAGCTACTTAAGTCTACCGGGAACTAGCACACATGCCGACGAACCGGCGGACCATCCCGGACAGACTCGACGTAACCCCGTGTCCGCCGCGATTCGCCGGTGGCACGCGAGATCAGGGAGACGACGATGATGACGACCGTGGCGACCACGCCCGACGAGATCAGCGGCGCTGATGCCGGCGGGTATGCCGCCCGTGCCCTCGGTGTGACGAAGCGATACGGCGCGGACGACGCGACAGTGGTAGCCCTCGACGACGTGACCCTGGGTCTCCCTGGAGGCCACTTCACCGCCATCATGGGGCCGTCCGGCTCCGGTAAGTCGACACTGATGCACTGCCTGGCGGGCCTGGACCGGGTGACCGCCGGGCAGATCCACATCGGCGACATCGAGATCACTCAGCTGTCCGACAAGGTGCTCACCCGCCTGCGCCGCGACCGGATCGGCTTCATCTTCCAGAGCTTCAACCTCATTCCGACGCTCACCGCGCTCGAGAACATCACGCTTCCGTTGGACATCGGCGGCCGCAAGCCGCAGCAGGCCTGGTTGGACCGGTTGATCGACACCGTCGGACTGCGGAACCGGCTGCACCACCGGCCCGGCGAACTCTCCGGTGGGCAGCAGCAGCGGGTCGCCTGTGCCCGCGCGCTGGCGAGCCAGCCGGACATCGTCTTCGCCGACGAGCCCACCGGCAACCTCGACTCACGGTCCGGTGCGGAGCTGCTGTCGTTCCTGCGCGACTCGGTCACTTCGGGCGGCCACACCGTCGTCATGGTGACCCACGACCCGATCGCCGCTGCCCACGCCGACGATGTCGTGTTCCTCAACGACGGGCGGATCGTCGAGACGATGGCCGACCCGACGGCCGATCGGGTCCTTGAGCGGATGAAGAATTTCGAGCCGATGACGGCGCCGGCCCCGGTGGGTGACCGGTGATCGCGAAGCTGGCGCTGCGCAACCTCGCGGCACACAAACTGCGGCTCCTGTTCACCGTCGTCTCGGTGGTCCTCGGCGTCGCCTTCGTGTCCGGCACCCTTATCTTCAAGGACAGCACGGTCAAAGGGTTCGACGACATCTTCGTCCGGGCGTACACCGGGGTCGAGGTCACCGTGAAGGCCAAGCAGGCCGTCCAGACCGAGGACGTGCCACTCACCCCGATCCCGGAAACCGTGCTGACCGACCTGCGGGCGAAGGCGACCTCGGCGGAGCACGTGTACGGCAGCGCCGAGGGATACGCCGCGATCGTCGGCCGCGCCGAGCAGGTCGTCGCCCCGTCAGGGCTCGACCAGCTCGGCGGCGAGTGGATCGACCTGCCGGGTTCACCGATGGAGCTGGTGACGGGCGCTCGACCCGGCGCAGCCGACGAGGTGGTCATCGACACGGCCAGCGCCGAAGCCGGCGGGCTCAAGGTCGGCGAACCGGTGAACATTCTGACCCAGAACGCCACCCGATCGATGCGCCTGGTCGGGACGTTCCGGTTCGCCGAGTCCAGCAACCTCAACGGGCTGTCCACGTACGTGGCGATGCCGCTGCTTACGGCCCAGGAACTACTGGTGAAGCCCGGGCACTACTCGACGATCCACCTCAAGGCCCGCGCCGGTGTCTCGTCAGCGGGCCTCGCCGCCCAGGTCGCCGGCGCGCTGCCCGCGGGATACGAGGTCACCACCGGTGAGAAGGAGGCGGAGAAGGCCCGCGCCGACGTACGGCAGCTGGTCGACTTCATGACCATCTTCCTGCTGGTCTTCGCCGGTGTCTCGGTGTTCGTCGGCTCCTTCATCATCTTCAACACGTTCTCCATGTTGGTGGCGCAGCGGACCCGCGAACTGGCGCTGTTGCGGGCGGTCGGCGCGAGCCGTACCCAGGTGACCCGATCGGTGCTCGGGGAGGCGTTCGGAATCGGGATCGTCGGGTCGACCCTGGGGCTGGCGGCAGGTGCCGGGCTCGCCATCGTGATCCGTCGGCTGTTCGGCGTTTTCGGTATCGTCCTGCCGGCCACGCCCTTGACGATCAGCCTGACGGCGGTCGCCGGGTCGTACCTGACCGGCCTGGTGGTGACCCTGTTCGCGGCGTACTTCCCGGCTCGGCGGGCGTCCCGGATCCCTCCGGTGGCCGCCCTGCGCGACGACCAGGCCCTGCCGGAGCGGTCCTTGCGCGTACGAGCGGTGATCGGTGCCCTGTCGGCGGTGCTCGGGGTCGTCGGCATGGTGCTCGGAGTCCGGCAGGGCGGTGAGGACGGCGCCTTCTTCGTGGGAATCGGAGCGGCCACCGGGTTCATCGGCATCGTCCTGCTCAGCCCGTTGTTGAGCCGGCCGGTCACCTGGGTGCTGGGCTGGCCGATCGCCGCACTGGGCGGAGCGGTCGGGCGGCTGAGCATGCAGAACCCGCGGCGCAACCCCCGGCGTACCGCGGCGACGGCGTCCGCGCTGATGGTGGGGCTGACTCTGGTCGGCATGTTCACGGTCCTGTCCCAGTCGATGGCGGCATCGGTGAACCGGGCGTTCGACCAGGCGTTCACCGCTGATTACGTGTTGAACGCCGCGAACTTCAACGGCTTCAGCCCGGAGGCGGTCAAGGCCGTGTCCGCGGCTCCCGGCGTCCGCGGTGTCACCCCCGTGCGGTACGGCGCTGTGAAGCTCGGTGACACACCGACTCCGCTCCTGGTGGCCGACCCGGCGGCGCTCGCGCCGATGATCAACCTGACCCTGGAAAGCGGCGTGGCGGTCCTCGGCACGGATGAGGTGCTGGTGCAGAGCGGAACGGCCGCGGCCCGCAACCTGGCCGTCGGCGGCACCGTGTCGGCCGAATACCCGGACGGGGCGAAGGTGTCGCTGCGCGTGGCCGGCACATTCGCCGAGAACAAACAGATGACACGGCCCTACGTCATCTCGCCGGACAGTTACCGGGAGCACTCCCCCGGGGAGGCGGTGCAACTGGCCTATGTGGAGATCGGCGGCGACAGCGGTCAGGAGAAGGAGATCCGTGCCGGCATCGAAAAGGCGCTGAGCGCGTACCCCAATGTCCAGCTCCAGGACCGGCAGCAGGCGAAGGCGAAGGCGCGCGACGATGTCACTCAGCTGCTCGGCATGTCGATCGCCCTGCTGGTGCTGTCCATCGTGATCGCCGCGCTGGGCATCGTGAACACCCTCGCCCTGTCCGTGATCGAACGGACCCGCGAGATCGGGCTGTTGCGTGCCATCGGCACCAGCCGGCGGCAGGTGGGGTGGATGGTGCGCTTCGAAGCGGTCGTCATCGCCCTGTTCGGATCGGCGGTCGGCATCGCCGTCGGTGCGTTGATCGGCTGGGCGCTGCAACGATCCCTCGCCCGGAACGGCATCGAGGTTCTCAGCATTCCGTACGGGATCCTGGCCCTGTATCTGGTGGCCGGCGGCGCCGTGGGGATGGTGGCCGCGATCTGGCCCGCCCGGCGTGCCGCACGAATGGACGTCCTGCGCGCGATCGCCACCCACTGATTCGCGGCAGGTGGAAGACCGACGTACTGGATTCGGTCGTGGGAACGGTGCCCGGACAAGCGCCTCACCTGGACCGAGGACTCGGCGATTCGCCGTGATCGATGCGTGTGAGTTCGGGTCCCACGCTGCGTCCATGACTTGCCGGTGGTCTGAGCCTTGGAGCACGCGGGCGTAGGCTTTTGGGGATGCGGATCGGGGAGCTGTCCAAGCGCACGGGCGTGAGTCCGCGCTCACTGCGGTACTACGAGGAGCAGGGCCTGCTGACCAGTGCACGCTCCGATGCCGGGCAGCGTCACTATTCCGCTGCCGAGGTCCAGCGCGTGTCGCTGATCCAGCAGCTGTTCGCCGCGGGTATGTCCAGCCGGGTGATCGCGTCTGTGCTGCCGTGTGTGGAGACCCCGAGTGACCCGGGCGTCACCGAGTCGGCGTTCGTGACGATGACGCGCGAGCGCGACCGGATCGACGCCGACATCGCCCACCTGATCGAGACCCGGGATGCGCTCGACGTGCTGATCAGGGTCAACCGCCAACATTGGGTGGAGCTTTCTACCGCCCCGGAACCGGTGACACCGTCGGCCTGATGCTGTGACCCGCGCCTCAGCCGGTTGCCCCTTACATCGATGTGAGCGGTGAGGATTGCCGTAGAGCCCGGAACCACCGGGCCGGTCACACCGGAGGCACAAATCATGGGACAGGCGTGGGGTTTCGGCAGGTACGGCGGGCCTGAGGTGCAGGAGTTCTTCGATCGTCCCGATCCGGTCCCCGGTCGCGGCGAGGTGCTGATCCGGGTCGACGTCGCCGGCGTGAATCCCCTCGACTACGTTGTGCGCTCCGGTCTGGTCCCCGGGGTCGACGGCGGGCGTCCGTTTCCCCGCGTGCTGGGCATGGAGGCAGCGGGGACCGTTCTCGCCCTGGGCGAGGACGTCGACGGGCTCGAGGTGGGTGACGCGGTCTTCGGCTTCGCACTCACCGGTGGCGGCACCTATGCCGAGACGACGGTGCTGTCCGCACCGAACACTGCTCGCATCCCGGTGGGCCTGTCCGCGACCGTGGCGGCAACGCTGCCAGTGGCCGGGACGACCGCGGTGGACGCGCTCGACCAACTCGGCCTCCCGGCCGGTGCTACGGTCCTGGTCAACGGGGTCGGGGGCGGGGTCGGCCTCCTCGTCGCCCGGCTGGCCGTCGAACGCGAGCTGCGTGTGATCGGCATCGGGAGTACCGCCAAGCGCGAGCCCGCCGAGGCCATCGGGGTGCGGTTCATCGACTACACCGCCGGGGACGTCGTCGCTGCGGCACGCGAGCTGGTTCCGGACGGCTTCGACGGGATCGTCGACCTGGTCGGAGGCACCTCGCTGCGGACGGTCGCTCCACTGGCCAAGGAATCCCACAACCTCATCGCCGTGGGTGATATGTCGGTGCCCGAGATCGGTGGGCGTTTCGTCGAGCGTCGTCTCGACCGCGAGAATCTGGAGCGGTCCGCCCGGCTGGCCCTCGACGGAGTCCTCACCCCCGTGATCACTGCGGTCCATCCGCTCTCCGACGCTCCGGCCGCCCTCGCCACGGTGGAGAACGGCCACACTTCTGGCAAGGTTGTCATCAAGGTGGGATGAGACGTGCCCGGCCGGCTGGCGCCGGAAACCGCATGTAGCAGAAGTGCAGTGACCGGAGTGGTCTGGCAGGCGCCCCACCCGCGGCGTCTCCGGGCGTCCGACCAGGTCAGCGAGAGCAGCCACTCGGCCAAGGGACTCGCTTCCGTACTCCATATTGTCACTAAAGCCCTATCGGCGAAGCCGCTGGAGCGTTGGCTTCCCGCCATTTAAACCCTCTCGGGGGCGATCCATGTCGCGGGATCCACGATGGACACCGTCGCTCAACGATTCCCAAGTTGATCGAGCCGGACCGGGCCACCCTCACCGACGCGCAGAAGAGCGAGCGGGTTGCGGCTGCGCTTGCCGAGGAGTTCGCCACTCCGAAGGGCATCAAGCGGCTCGCCGAGGCCGACGAGCAGTTCAACAAGGCCCGGTCGTCCTCGGCCGACGGCGAGGTCACCACGATGGCCATTCCGGCCGCTATCGCCGGTGCTCTGACCGTGTGCGCCGCGGGCGCGGCGGGCAGCGTCGGCTTCGGCACCCTGCAGCGCCTGATCGCCGAGGGCAAGCTCGGCAATGCCCGGGAACTGCTGGCCGACGCCATCGTCGGCTGCGTTACCCCGATCGTCGGCACGGTCGCCTACCGCGCGTGCAAGCTGATCCCGGCGTGCAAGCGAGCTGTGGACCGGGCGCTCAACGCCGCGATCGACCGCATCATCCGAGAGATCCAGGGCCGCGGCTGATCTTCTGAACCGCACCAGAACACAACATGGGTGGGGTAAGGCGACTGGTATCGCCTTACCTCACCCATCGCGAGTTCATGAAAGGGCCTCCTCTTGGAAACCGCCGCCCTGAAACACGCCGGCTACGCCATGGCTTTGAGCGTTTTCGTGGTCGCCATCGCACACCTGCACCTGGGCATCAGCGGCCATGGCGTGCCCACCGACGCCGGCGCCGCCACCATGCTCGCCGGGCTCGGTTGGGCGGTGTTCTTCCTCGGATTCCTTATCGCCGACCTCGCCCGGGACGCGGCCACACGCCGCGCCGTGGCCCGCGAGCCGCATCGGGAAGACCAGCTACGACGACGGCACCACTCCCGCGCCACGGCCGTCATCGCCCTGCTCGCCCTGGTCACCACGAGAATCGCGCAGAACCACCTCCAGCACAGCCTGTCCCCTCGGATGCTGGCGCTCCATGTGGCGCTGTTCGTACTGTGCGTCCCCCTGGCGATCCTCCTCGCCGATGCCCTGTCCAGCAGACTGGACCGAATCCACCGACGCTGAGAACGAGAACCTTCGACCCCACGGGACAGGTCAATGGACACCAGAACGACCCTGGCGATCATCGCCGCCCTGGCAGCCGTCGCTGTCCTGGTCGGCGCGCGCGTGACCAAGCGCGGGAGCACCCGCACCAACCTGACCTTCATCGGCGTCGGCCTTCTCCTCATCGCCGGATGCTTCCTGCTCGCCCGCCTGACCCTTTCCTGAGCCACCCGCGAGATCCGCGACATCGGCCTGACCACTCGACGCGGCACGGAAGCCTCGGACCAGCTCAACTACCGCTAAGCGCCTTCCGGCGATGTTCGACGAGGCCGGGGCTGTTCTCTGATAGGCCGTGGCCGGCTGCTCGCTGGCCGGTTCACGTCCATCGCCGCCACTTCGATCGCCTACGAGGCCGAAGATCAACGCCAGCAACGGGCGGCCGTGCGTGGTTTCTGACCACGCCGCCGAACATCCCCACACCGGTGACTCCGAGACGAAGGAACCCGCGGCGGCGAATTGGTAGCGAGAAGGCGAAGGGCCCGAACTGCATTACTGCAGCCCAGGCCCTTCGAATCCTTACTCCCTAGCTGAGGCTCGAAGCAGTAGTCCTTGGGTCCTCGGGCGCCACAACTGGTATCGAGATCGGAGTGAGGTTAGTCGGAGTACTCATATCCACTTTCCGAAAGGTCATCCGCCTCCTCCTCGCTTATCTTCTCTCGCAGAGAGTCCCACACCACGGATCTTGCTTCTGCCAAACGCAGACGCACGTCTCGATCCAACATGTAGTTGACAAGAATATCGGGGCTGGCGTCACTGAAGGCAAGACGTGAGAATATCCGATCGAAACACACTACGAACTCGTTGAGATCAGTAGCGATCTTTTTCATGTCGTCTACCGAAACGACACAGGGATTAGAGTCGCTCATCGCACCACCTTAATGTTCTCGATCGGCAGATCGCCATCGGCTACCCACTCTTCTACACCGAATTTTGCGTTCCACCGCTTGGACACCCTACTTTTGGGGACGTCAAACTCGATCACTTTACGCCCACGGCCCTCTTTGATTCCCAGCTTCTTCTCAGCATCGCGAGGACTGTGCGGCTTACCTTTCGCCTGAAGCATGAAGACCTTGTTCTGGTCACTTGCCTTCATCACGCCGCTTCCCTGGATACCGGCTGCGCCCTTTGAGTTGGTGTAGTGACGCATACGGATCATCTCCTCGCCCGAACCCGTGCCTGACCCGCCTGTCTTGCAGGGGTCGACATTGTGGACGAGGACGGGCGTGTTGCCGGCGAGTACGTAGTAGGTGTGGATGTCGGCGATGGTGAGGTTGTACATCGGCTGGTTGCCGGTGAACGAGGTGCTCGTGGCGACAGCGGCAACCGCGCCGGTGGCGGTGCGGAGTTCATCGCCGGGGTTCAGGTCTTCGGCGTCGATCCAGGCGTGGCGGGTGGCGTTCCAGAACGGGTGTTCCGCAGTGGTGTTGATCGTGCCGAGAACGCCCTGGTCGTCGCGGACTTGGACGTCGGTGAGGGCGGTGTCCTGGTTGAGGTGGAGTGCGGTGACCTCACGGGCGCCGGTGACGTTGGTGATGGGGTCGGTGGCCCGAACCTGGTCGTGCAGTTTGACGGCGTTGATGGGTTTGGTGCTGCCGTCGGCCATGAGGACGCTGGTGTCGGCGTCGAAGCTGTTCTTGGGTTTGGGATTCGTTTTGCACCTGGGCAGAACGATTCTGTTCTGGGCCTTCAGCTGACGGGTGAGAGATTTGGTGTTGCGGCGGGTCGCCAGCATCATGGCGATGTCGGCCGGGTCGAGGGTGTAGCCGTAGTGTTCCGCCGCTTCGGGATCGATGATGTTCATCAACCCAGCCGCCACTAGATAGCAGTACCCCATGAGGGCGCAGAGGAATTGAGACGAAGCGATCTCGCGGTCTTGTTCGTAGATTTCGCGGTCTTTGTCCTTGACGATGCGGGAGCCGCATTGCGTTTTGCCGTCGTCAATTCCCCAGCTCATGCAGACGGTTTCGCCGTGGTCGGCTTGGCGTTCGATGCCCGGTAGGTCGGGGTAGCAGGACGGGTCAGCGCCGTAGCCCGGCGGGCGGTTGCACTTCTTGTCGCCGTCAGGATCAGGATTGTTGAGCCGCGCTTCCTCTTCCTCAAAAACCTTGTTCATGGCGAGGAGGTAGGCCTCTTGGGAGGCGTCGCGTGCTTCCCACCAACTCTTGCCCGCCTCCTCGGCGGATTCGCGAGCCGCTTCGGCGGAGGCTCGGGCGTTGGCGGCGTGCTGGCTGGCACGTGCCGCGGACCAGCGGGCGTCAGCGGCGGACTGCTCGGCTTTACGGGCGTCGGCGCGGGCGGCCGCGGCAGCCTTGGTCGCGGTGGCCGCGGAGGCGGCTGCCTCGATGGCGGACTGTTTCGCCTGCTTAGCCGACTTCTTGGCGTTGTCGGCGTAGAGGCCGGCCTTCTGCGCGGACGCGGCAGCCTCTCTGGCATAGCGGGCGGCGTCAGCGTCGGCACGGTTGGCGACGGCCGCTGCCTGGGCGGCTGTGTAGGCGTCGCTCTGAGCGGTCGCGGCGGCCTGGCGGGCTTCGGCGACCACGGCGGTGACCCGGGCCTGGTGCGTCGTGAGCAGTTGGTCGCGTTCCTGGGCGCGGGCCAGACCGACACGCAGGAACCCGCGCAGGTACGACTCGGGTCCGGCCAGAGCGATCTTGGCCGCTGAGGTGACTTCGGGGCCCGGCTTGGGGTTCGCGGACAGAATCTGCAGGATCTGGGTGCGCTCGTCGTGCTCAGCCGCCGCGTACTGGCCGCGGGCCAGGAACTCGTGCCGGTCGGCGTCGCTGCCGTCCAGCGCCTTCTTCGCGGCCGAGTCGGTAGCCGGGCCGCCCGCTTCCATGATTTTCAGGATGGCGATGCGGTCGTCATGGATCCGGTCCGGATACGACCGGGAGTTCAGGAACTCCCGCACCGTGGTGACCGGGCCTTTGAGTGCCTGTCCCGCGGCGGCCTTCAGTCCGGCGAACTCGCCGGTCTCGGCGATGTGCGCGACCCGGGCCCGGTCGTCCTGCTCCGCCGCCTTCGCCAGGCCTTCGGTGAGGAACAGCCGCATGTCGGCCTCGCCGCCGATCAACGCCTCCTCAGCCGCGGTCCGGGTGTACGGGCCGCCGGTCGACGTCAGCCGCAACGCCGCCTGCCGGCCCTTGCCCAGCAGCACGTCCACCGGCGCGCCGGGTGCTCCAGCAGCGGCCAGGAGTTCGTTGGTCTCGGTGCCGCGGCGGGCCTGTTCCTCGGCGTCCCACGCGACCTGCTTGACCCTGGCCTGGTCAGCCCGCAACTCGGCCTCGGCGATGCTGATGCCCTCATCGGTGGCCAGCGCCAGCCGCTCGACCTCCGCCTCCTCGGCGAGTTTCTGCACCGTGGCGGCCTGCTCTGCCGCGGCCGTCGACGCCCCGGCCGCGACCAGCGCGGCGTCCGCGTGCATCTTGGAATCCTTGGCCGCATCATGCGCCTGGCCGGCCTGCTCAGCGGCCTTCTTCGCCGCCGCGGCCGCCGCCGCCGCGTGCGCACCGGCCTGACGGGCTGCGCGGCCGGCTTCCTTCGCCGCGGCGGCGGCCTTGTTCGCCAACGCCACCGCGGCCTTCGCCGCCCGGGTCGCACGGCCAGCAGCAGCGCGGGCTTTAGCGGCCTCACGCCGGGCCCGGTCCGCTTCAGCACCCGCGGCCTGTGAGTATCCGCCGGCCTCGTCCGCTGACGCACCGGCCTGGACGGCCAGATCGGAGGCCGAACTGGCCGCCACCGCGGCCTTGGCGACCTCCACCGCCGCCTCGGACGCCTTGTCGGCCGCCTCGGCCGCGCTGTTCGCCGCCTCCACGATCTTCAACGCGTCCGTGGCAGCCGCACTCGCATCGGCGGCCTTGTTCTTGTCTAACGCCGCAGCGGACGCCTTGTTGTAGGCGCGCGTCGCGGCGTCACCGGCGCGGACCGCCAGACTCGCCGCCCGCGCCGCCGCGTCGGCTGCCGCCCGGGCCGCCGCATGCGCCTGCGCTGCCGCACTGATCGCGACCTGCGCGGCGTTCGAGGCCTGCTCAGCAGCGTCCGCCGCCCGGCCCGCCGCAGCAGCCGCCTTCTTCGCTGAATCCTTGGCCGCCTTGGTCTCCGCCGCGGCCACCGCCGCGGCGGTCTTCGCCCGGTCGGCCGCTGTGGTGGCCCGCGCTGCGGCTTCCTTGGCCGCTTCGGTCTTCGCCGCCGCGGTCATTCCCGCGGCCTTGGCCTGCTCAGCGAGCTCGGTCACCGACGTCAGCGTCTCGTCACGGGCCCGCGCAACCTCCACCCCGGAGGTCACGAACTCGTGAATCGTCTCCGAACCACCATCTAGAGCAGCTTTGGCCATCTCCCGGGTGGCCGGCCCGCCCTTGCCCATGATGTTGAGCACGGTCACGCGTTCGTCGATCGTCCGGGCCTCGAACTGCCCCGACGCCAAGAACGTGGCGATCGCCTCGTCACCGGTGTCCAAAGCCTTCTTCGCCGCAGCCTTCACCGCGAACCCGCCCTGGCCGTGCACCAGCAACGCCTCGACCCGCTCATCCTGGGCCCACGCCAGATCCCAACCGGACTCGACAAACTTCTCCCGGTCGGCGTCAGAGCCATCCAGGGCTGCGATCGCCGCAGCCCGCACCCCCGCCCCGCCGATCGTCATCAGCCGCAAAACCTGGACCCGCAGATCGTGGCTTTCCAGCTCGCCCCGACCGGTGGCGAGGAAGCTCTGCAACTCGGCGTCCGAACCCAGCAGCGCCGCCTTCGCCGCCTTCGCTGTTTCGGCGCCACCGTTACGTATCCACCAAACCACTTCTTCCCGATCCAGGCGGAAGGCGGCTTCAGCGCTCAAAACCGGGTCTGCAGGTTCGTTCTCCCGCGCTTGAACAGACGCGGGGACAGACAATGTGGCTAGTGTGAGAAGCGGCACAATGGCGCCGGCGATCCACCGGTGGATTCGATGCCGGAACGACAGACTGCCGCGAACGGGTTGATACAAGACTTTCCCCTTTGGAGCGGATAGCAGCCGAACCGCCATCGAACGACATCCACACGCCCTTTCGCCCGAGGCGGTTGCCGGGGCTCAGGCGCGATCGACGATGATGATGACATGTCGAATCGAGCACGGTGATTCAGGTCCCGTTGCCTTACGCGTGCAACATTCACTAGCCTCTGCGCTTGCCCGCACCTGACGAACTCCGGAGCGACTCCAAAGTGAAGATGACCCCACGCCTGCTTGCCGTAGGCGCGTTGGCCGCCGCAACTCTCGCGGCTGGTATCACCGGCATGCTGCCTGCCGGTGCCGCCGAACCCACCTCCGACAATGCGGCGTCCCTGGTGGAAACGTACGACTACCCCGGCGGCGACAAGGTGGACGGCATCCGCCTCATTAAGGGCGACGGCCGCATCATGCTCGTCGGCTGCGACGAAGGTAGAACGTCCGCCGAGGTGTACAGCTACAAGGCTGCCAAACCATACTGCTTCGAATTCAAGGCAGCGACCGGTTTCGTCACCCTTGAACTCGATGAGGTCTACGGCATCCGTAACCACAACGACTTCCCGATCGATGCCAAAATCCGCATCGGCGACCTCGTCAAGCCGCCCGTGACCGTCGAAAAAGACGACTGGAAAGGCGTCGGCGCCGGTGCCGGCGACGGCCAAGCCCTCCTCCTCGAACTCCGCGCCGCGAAGTAAAACCCCGCAGGGGTGACGTCATGCGTTTTGCCGTCGCTTCCGTACCAGTGCTTAACATCGCGTACCGCGACCCGATCCATCGGCTATTGAAAGACCTGGGGTAAATAAATTGGTAAGGCACAACCGGTTGCGGCTGGTCATGGGCGCCGTCCTAGCAGCCTTGGGCACAGGGCTTGCCGCCGGCACGCCGGCGCAGGCCATCGCCGGCAGCGGCGCTGCCCCGGACGGCTCCTACCGCTTCGCGGCGAGGATTGACGTCAGTGGGATGCGTGCCTGTTCGGGTGCTCTGGTGGCGCCGCAGTGGATCGTGACGGCGACGGCCTGTTTCGCTGAGGACGGTAAGCCGGTGACCGCTGGGGCGCCGCCGCGCGCCGCCACGGTGAGCGTCGGCCATGGGACCTCGGCGGCGACGAAGACGACCGTCACCACGCTGGTGCCGCATGCCGGCCGGAATGTGGTGCTCGCGAAGCTGAACACCTGGATCGCCGGCATCGACCCGGTGGCGGTCGGCACGACCGCTCCGGCTGCCGGTGACGTGGTGCGGGCCGCGGGTTACGGCCGTACCGCCTCCGAGTGGGTGCCTGACAAGCTGCACACCGCCACGTTCGAGGTGAAGGCGGCCCGGGCCGGTGCTCTGGATCTGACCCGCAAGGATGCCGCCGCGGGGATCTGCAAGGGCGACGCCGGTGGTCCGTTGCTGCGTGAGGCCGGTGACCGGGTCGAGTTGGTCGCGATCCATCACACCGCCGAGCAGAAGGGCTGCCTCGGCTCGTCCGACACCGGTCAGGACGCGGTCGAGACCCGTTTGGACGATCTCGGTGACTGGCTGGCCCAGACCCGGCCCGACGCGCTGCATGGCAGTGTCCGCTTCGGCCGGGTGACCGGGGTCGCCGGCAAGTGCCTCGACATTCCGAACAGCGCCACCGCCGACGGCACCCGGGTCACGGTGTACGACTGCAACGGCAGCGGCGCCCAGGACGTGACCACACCCGGTGACGGCACCCTGCGGGTATTCGGCAAGTGCATCGACGCCGGTGGCCCGGCGACCGGCAGCATCCCCGGCGACCGGTACCTACACCTGTGGTCCTGCAATGGCACCCCCGCCCAGCAGTGGCAGCAGCGGCCCAACGGCACGCTCTACCAGGTCAACAACGACCGCTGCATCGACACACCCACCAGCAGCAACGGCGCCCGGCTGTACCTGCACGCCTGCCACGGCGGCGACAACCAGAAGTGGGCCATCCCGGCTTTCTCCGGCGCCCGGTTCGGAAAGGTCACCGGCGTCGGCGGAAAGTGCGTCGACATCCCGAACGGCCGTAACCCCAATGGCGCCATGGTCACGCTGTACGCCTGCAACTCCACCTACGCGCAGGACGTCACCCTGCCCGGCGACGGGACGCTGCGACTGGTCGGCAAGTGCGTCGACGCCGGCGGCCCGGCGGTAGGCCCCGACGTCTCCCTCTACCCACAACGGCTTGTGCACTTGTGGTCCTGCAATGGCACCGCTCCGCAGTTGTGGCGCCTCAACTCGGACGGCACGCTCTACAGCAACCTGTCCGGGCCCAACGCGAGCTGTCTTGACACCCCCAACACCAACAACGGCACCCAGCTGTACATCCATCGCTGTAACGGCGGCCCCCACCAGCAGTGGAAGCTTCCGTAAGCCGGCTGGACGACCGAAACAGACGATGGCCGCCACGGTTGTGGCGGCCATCGCTTGTTTCACCTGCTTCGCCTGGATGCCGAATACATACGTCAGTCGCGCAGTGTGGTGTCGGGATGGTGTTGCATGGCGGAGAGTGCCGGGGCCAGGTCGTCGCAGAGGTCGCGGGGGCTTTCGAGTCCGATGTGGAGACGGACCAGCCGGGGTGCGTCCGCCGGCATGGCGAGGGCGCGCAAGTGGTGGGGCACGGCGGGCATGACCAGGCTCTCGAACCCGCCCCAGCTGGTGCCCAGGCGGAACAGGGTGAGGCGGTCGATGAACCGGGTGAACGCGTCCTCGCTGCACGGGGCCAACTCGATGGTGAACGGGCCTGCCGCGCCGGAGAACTGTGAGCGCCACAGCTCGTGGCCCGGATCGGTGTCGAGGGCGGGGTAGAGCACCTGCTGGACTGCGGGTCGCGACCGTAGCCACCGCGCGACGGCGAGAGCCGAGCTCTGGTGGCGTTCCATGCGAACGGCGAGGGTGCGCAGCCCTCGCAGGGTGAGCCAGCACGTGTCCGGGGCGGCATGGGTGCCGTTGCGGTCGCAGTGCGCGCGCACGCCGGCCAGGGCGTCGAGGGTTCCGGTGATGAGCCCGAGCAGTAGATCGGAGTGGCCGTTGATGAACTTGGTCGCGGCGTGGACGGAGATGTCGATTCCCAGCGCGTGCGCGTCGAAGAAGATCGGTGTGCCCCAGGTGGAGTCGCATGCGACGGGCACTCCTCGAGCGTGCGCCGCCGCGCAGACGGCGGGCACGTCCACCATCTCCATCGTCAGCGACGCGGGCGTCTCGACGAACACCAGGCTCGTGGTCTCGCGCAGCAGAGCCGATACGTCGGCGTCGGGGGTGAAGTACTCCACCTCTGTCCCGGACGGGATCAACTCCTTGTCACAGAAGACTCGCGTGGGCCCGTACACGCCCGCGCTGACGAGGATGTGACGTGCGGGGCCGGCGTGCGCGGCGAGCACGGCGGTGATCGCCGCGAGCCCGCTGCTGGTCGCGATGCATGTCTCGGTGTCGGCGAGCTGGGCCATGGCGCGTTGCAGTTCGAACGTCGTCGACGTGCCCGACCTGCCGTAGCGCGGACCGTCGAACACCAGCCCGTCCTGCGCCTTCTTGTACGCGTCGAAGGAGTCGAACACGGTCGTCGAGGTGCGTACCAGCGGAACGCTGACCGCATGGGCGGCGGTCGCGGTCTGCCGAGCGGCGTGGATCAGCAGCGTCTCTTTATCCATCAGATCGTCCTTCGGCGGTGTCGATCGAAGAGGGGCGCGCCGATGTGGGGAGCAGGGTTGGCGAGCACTCTGCGATGGTTTCAACCGCTGACTATGTCCGACTTCCGATAAACTGCCAGATGATGACGGAAGTCCGCCACGAGTCGGTGGCTCCTACCCGGACCCAGTGGCTCACCCCGGGCGGCGAGATCGACGCGCACCGCCACGATGACCACCAGATCATCTATGCCTCGCGCGGCGTGGTCGCCGTCACGACCGATGCCGGATCATGGGTTGCTCCGGGCACCCGCGCCATCTGGGTGCCGGCCGGCACCGTGCACGCTCACCGCGCCCACGGAGATCTCGAGCTGCACCTGGTGGGTCTGCCCGCCGCCGACAACCCGCTCGACCTGACCGCACCGGCCGTGCTCGCCGTCGGTCCGCTGTTGCGCGAGCTGATCGTCGCCTACACCAGCACCACAGGCGAGCAGGGCCCCGAACGCGACAGGCTCCGCGCCGTGCTGCTCGACCAGCTCCGTGCCTCGCCCCAGCAGCCGCTGCATGTGCCCCGGCCCCGCCATGCCTTGCTGCGCGCCGTGTGCGCTCTGCTGCAGGCGGACCCCGGCGACAATCGGACGCTTGCCGACTTCGGCCAGGAGGTCGGCGCGAGCGACCGTACGCTGTCCCGACTCTTCCGCAGCGACCTCGGCATGACCTTCCCGCAGTGGCGCACCCAGCTGCGGCTGCATCACGCGCTGGTCCTGCTCGCCGACGGCAAGCAGGTGACCGCGGTGGCCCACCAGTGCGGCTGGTCGTCGGCCAGCGCGTTCATCGATGTCTTCCGCCGCACCTTCGGCCACACTCCGGGCGCCCACCCCGGCGGACAGGCCGTTGTCAGCCGACCGCCCGAGCGGTAGACGTCGCGTGAGGGCGTTCGCGCCGCCCGGCTCGGGCTGAGGCTCGGCCGGGAGTATCGAGCCGGTGTGCGGATCTAAGCGGAACCGTCGAGGACGGCCGCCTCGGTCCGCCCGCTGGGCGCCTCTGACTTCTGCACCACCACAAGATCCTGCTTGCCGTCGCCGTTCCAATCGGCGACCGCCAGGTCGTGCCGGTGATCCATCGGTCCCATCGCGGTACTGGACTGCAGCAGAGAGCTGCGCAGGCCCGATGCGCCGTCGAGGACCTGTACCTCGGTCTGCCCGCTTGCCGTTGCCGACGTCTGCACCAGTACCAGGTCGGGGCGCCGGTCAGCGTTGAAGTCGGCGGCGAACATCTCGTGGCGCCCGTCAGCGGCGACCGACGTGACCATGGGCGCCCCGAGCTCGCGCTGGAACTGGGACGCGCCGTCGACGACACGCACCTCGGTCTTCTGGCTGGCGGTGCCCGACGTCTGGGCCGCCACCAGATCCAGACGGCCGTCGGCGTTCCAGTCCGTCAGCGAGAATCCCTGGCGGTTCTCCATGGCGGGCAGTCCCGTAGCCGTCTCCAGGAGAACGCGCCGGAAGGCCGATGCCCCGTCGAGAATCCGTAGCTCGGTGCGGCCACTGGCCGTTCCCGACTTGTGCACCGCCACCAGATCCGGGCGGGCGTCGGCGTTCCAGTCCGCCAGCGAGAACTCATACCGGCTGTCGGTCGCACCGAGCGCTGTCACGGTCTGCAGCAGCAGTGACTGGAACCGCGTCGCCCCGTCCATGATCCGCACCTCGGTCCTGCCGGTGGCGGTGTCGGTGCCCTGTACCACCGCCAGGTCGGCGCGGCCGTCGCCGTTCCAGTCGGCCATCGCCAGGTGGTGCCGCTCGTCTGTGGCGGCCAGCCCGGTATAGGTGGTGGACAACGAACGCTGGAATGGGCCCTGCGGTTTCGTGGGCGGCGCGGGTGCGGCAGGCGCGGGTGCGACAGGTGCCGGTGCGGCGGGCTCCGTGGCCGCGGTATCGGCCGGCGGGGCGCCACCCGTCCACAGCGCGTCCACGATCAGTTGGGCGTCGTGCACCTCGGGGGCGTAGGCGCCCGGAATGGCGGATTTCTGAACTCGTTGGCTGATCTGGCCGATGTCGCCGGTCATCCAGGCTCCGCCGGGGTGCTTGCGGATCATCGCGTTCAGGAAGGCGCCGGTGGCGTAGACCGGATCCACCAGCTGGGCCGGGCGTCCCCATCCCTGCGACGGCCGCTGTTGAAACAGTCCCAGACTGTCGTGATCGGTCGCGACGGTGTGGTTGAGCAGGGTGCTCTCGGCGATCACGGTGGTCACCGCGATGACCGCCGCGCGCTGGGGCAGCCTGCGGGCCTGAACCACCCGCACGATGGCGCGGGCGCAGGTGATGCGCTCGCCGGTGACGGCCCGGCCCAGACGGGGGCCGTTCATCGACGGACGCAGGCGGTCCGCGACCGCCCGGTCAGCGGTGGTCACCCCCGCGCTGTGGCACGCGGCAGTGTTGGCCGGGGCCAGCGATGCCGGCGCGGCGGAGACAGGCAGCACGCCGGCGTGGGCGGCGGCAGGCGGGTACAGCGATCCGGCGGTCAGCGCCAGAACGGCAGACGTCCCTAGGGCTGCCAGCCGTCCGGGTATGCGTATCCGTCGTTGGCCTACCTGATCCGCGGGCACGTGCATCGAACCTCTTCCCCAGTGGTGTCGCGCTGCATCAATGTGCCATATCGAGGCTTCGGTGTGGAAGGCGTGGTGCGATACCGCCGACGGCACAAGGGATGTCGTTTGTGGAGCTCGACTGGTCAGGGGCTGCGGCGAGCGATCTTTTCGATATCGCCGCGCCGCGGGCGTGGGCTCTTCTCGGTGTCCCTGGCCCGGGTTGCCTATGAGTGTCGTCCCGCCGACGCCACCGGTGCGACGGCGCGGAGTTCGGCGGTCAGTCTCGTGGCCAGTTCGATGGCGGACTCCGACGGCGATGACGGTGTGGGTTCGAAGAACGTCACCTTCAGCCGGGGGCGTCGCGGGAACCGGGCGATGTCCACGGTCCCGGAGACCGCCGCGCAGACGATGCGGGCCTCCGGCACGGCCTGAGCGAGGCGACCGGCACCGCTGCGGGCACGCAGTTGCCGGCCTTGTGAGCGGGTGCCTTCAGGGAAGATCCCGAGGCAGCCGCCGGCGGAAAGGCACTGCACCGCGGCGTCCAGCGCGTCCGTGTCGGCTTGGCCGCGCCGGACGGGGATCTGTCCCATCCCGTCGAGCACGCGACGCAGTAGCGGATTCTTCCAGAGTGATGCTTTGGCGAGGGCCTGGATCTGCCGCTGCCGCCGGGCGGCGAACGCGATGACCACGGGGTCCCACGCGCTGTCGTGGTTGGCCGGGACGATCGTCGCGCCGTGTGTCGGGAGGTGATGCAACCCAACCACCTCGAGGCGGCCCCACCAGCGGACGATCGGCCCTGCCGCCGCCATGACCGCTCGATAGACCGGCGGGATCCGGCTGGCCTTGTTCGTCGCAGCGGCAGGACGATTGCGCTCCATGACTCACTCTCACTGTCCAGGCCCATGCCGTTTCACCAGCGGACGCTTGCGGATGTGCTCGCGAACGCCGTTCTCCATTGCCTGGACGGCGACTCACCGGCACTTTTTAACAGGTGGAGCAGCCCTCAGCAACGCGACGGCGGCGTGGCGCGGTGATTCCGGGGGTGATCAGGCGGGTGCGGCGGGGCGTACCGGCCCGGCGTCCGGTCGTGGCGAGCACGAGAGTGTGTACGCCGTTGCGGTAGGGAAGGGGTGCTGCCGTCCTCGCCGCCGATGTGGATCAGGTCGTCGCCGTGTCGGCCGGCGCCGGCCGGTCGATGTCGTCGTTGTTCGCGGCCCAACTGGCCAGCAGGCTCAAGGCGTCCTGCGAGGGTGACGCGGGTTCGGCGGTGTAGGTGAGGAGCACCTGGCTGGGGTCGGCGCCGAGGGGGAAGGTCTCGAACGGCAGGTCGAGGTCGCCGACGACCGGGTGGTGGAGCAGCTTCACGCCGGTGGTGTGCATCCGGACGTTGTGGGCTGCCCAGCGGCGGCGGGAGTCCTCGCTGCGAGTGGACAGTTCCCCGATGATGGCCGAGCGGCCCTTGTCGGCCAGCAGCTCCTGCGCTCGAGGCTGCGAGTCCTGACCTATCTGAGCGTTGCCGTCATCATCGGCGTGCTCGGATGCGCAGCCGTGACGGCCGGCTGACCGGCGCGGCCCGTTACCGGTGTGCCGGTGGATCGGCGTCCGCGGTGATCAGGGGGCGCAGGTCCACGCCGTCGCGGGCGGTGAAGACGAGCATCCGCTGTCGGCGGTCGTGGCTGAAGACGACCTCGCAGTCGAGGTCCACCCGGCCCACCGCGGGGTGCAGCAGGGACGTGGTCTCCTGGCGACAGAGACGGACGTCGTGATTCTCCCAGAGCCGGCGGAACTCGGAACTGCGCGCGCGCAGAGTCGCGATCATGTGTTCCGCTTCGGTGGGATCGGGTTCGAGGTCCGCCGCTGCCCGGACACTCGCGACGAATGTCGCGCTCTGAGCGGCATGGACGTCCTCGGGATAGATGCTGCGTTCCTGCGGCATCATGAACCAGCGGAAGTAGCCGCTGCGGTCCAGGCCGGTGTAACGCGTAAGGTCACCGAACAATGCCAAGCACAGTCGGTTCTGCTGCAACGCCTGGGCCAGATTCGAGATGATCATCGCCGGGTTTCCGTCGAGCGCGTGCAGTACCCGGCGCAGACCGGGATCGACGTCGTGGAGGGCCGGCGCCTGCGGCGGCGGGTTGTGACCGATCAGGTGGAACAGGTGGTCGCGCTCATCCACGGTCAGTTCCAGAGCCTGGGAGAGCGCTGACGTCACCTCGGGCGACGGTCGCGGGCCGCGCCGCTGCTCCAACCGGGTGTAATAGTCGATGGAGATGTATGCGCGCTCGGCGACATCTTCGCGGCGCAGCCCCGGTGTCCGGCGGGTCGTGCGGCGAGCCGGGGCCAGCGCGGCGCGACGACTCCGTAGGAAGTCGGCCAGCTCCTCGCGTCTCACCCGGAGATCTTAAGACGTCGCCCCGGGACGCGTCCTGCTGGCACCTCCCCACCAGGGACTGTCGATCCCTGGTACGGCCACGGCCCTCATGTCACCGTTCGACGTCTCGCGGAAATGAGGAGAAGTCGAGTGGTGCTGAAAGTGGACGTGCCGTCCACCCTGATTCACGGCGGTGTGGCGGAGGGCTACGGGCCGGTGGCCGATGCGTTCCGTCGCAACTTCGCGCAGCGACGGGAGATCGGCGCCGCCTGCGCGGTCTATCGCGACGGCCGGAAGGTGGTCGATCTGTGGGGCGGCTATCGCGATGGAACGACGCGCGACCCGTGGGAACGCGACACGATGGTGCCCGTCTTCTCGACGACCAAAGGCGTGTCGTCGATGGCGGTCGCCCTGCTGCACTCCCGCGGTCAGCTGGACTACGACGAACGGGTGGCGGCTTACTGGCCCGAGTTCGCCGCCGCGGGCAAGGCCGACATCACCGTACGCCAGTTGCTGTCGCACCAGGCCGGTCTGGTGACAGTCGACCGTCCACTGGAGCTGCGTGACCTGTCCGGCTCCCCGGCCCTGGCCACGGCGCTGGCGCAGCAGCGCCCGGCGTGGACGCCGGGGGAACGCCACGGCTATCACGGCACGACGCTCGGATGGTACGAGAGCGAACTCGTCAGCCGGGTCGACCCGCAAGGACGTCACCTCGGGCGGTTCTTCGCCGACGAGGTGGCGGCGCCGCTGAGCCTCGACTTCCACATCGGCCTGCCGGACGACACCGCCAGGTGCCGCGTCGCCCGGATCCACGGCTTCCGGACCTGGGAGATGATGCTGCACATCAAGGCGATGCCGCCCGCGTTCGCTCTCGCGTTCGCCAACCCGCGGAGTCTGAGCGCCCGCGCCTTCGGCAATCCGCGGGTGCTCCGTGTGCCGGAGAACATCAACCGGCCCGACGTGCAGGCCGCGGAGATTCCCGCCGTCAACGGCATCGGGCTGGTGCGTTCGATCGCCCGCCTCTACGGCGATGCGGCGGCCGGTGGCGCCGAGCTCGGACTCACCACCGCGACGCTCGACGAGCTGAAGAGCCCGGCGAGAACGCCGTCGCGAGGGCTCGCCGACCAGGTCCTGCGACTGCCGACCCAATATTCCCTGGGGTACGTGAAGCCGTTCCCCGCGTTCCGGTTCGGCTCCGCTTCGGGTACGGCATTCGGCACGATGGGCCTGGGCGGCTCGTTCGCCTTCGCCGACCCGGACACGGGTACGGGATTCGCCTACGCCATGAACCGAACCGGCTTCCACCTGTGGGACGACCCCCGCGAGGTGGCGCTGCGCGACGCGTTGTTCAGCAACGTACTCGGTGAGATGCCGCAACGTCCCGACGCGACGGCCGCCCGCTGAAACAGCGGGCAGCCTACGCCGAAGTCCGATCGCCGCGGGTCGATCGCGACGGGCGCATCGCGGACTAGACTCGGCCGCTGGCAGGAAGCAGCTACCGGTGAGGGAGCGCACCATGCCCTGGGAAGCAAGCATCGCGGCGGACCTGGCCGGAGCCCGCGAGATCGACGTCATCGTTCCGGCGCCGGAACGTCCGGTGGTTCGCGCACCGATCTGGATCGTCGCCGTCGACGGCGACCTCTACGTGCGGTCGTGGAAAGGCGAGGCGGGCCGCTGGTACCGGCGAGCGCACCGGTACGGCACGGGCTCGCTCGCCATGGCCGGACGGGAACACCCGGTGCGCTTCGTGCCCGCCGCGGAACCCGGCCTGGATGCCAGGATCGACCAGGCCTATCTGCACAAGTACGGCGACTCCTCATACGCGCCGGCAATGACGCGCCCACCGGCAGCCGGCACCACGATGCGGGTCGAACCAGCCTCCTGACCGAGGCGCCGGCGGCCAGGCGCCGGCCGAGATCCGCGCCCGGTCGTGCACGGGCGCGGTGTCGGCCTCACCGAAACCCGTGCCGCTTGGTCACCCGCTGGTCGAGCACGGCGCGGAGGGCGCGCATGGCGAGTAACAGGTCAAGTTTGATCTTCGCCACCGGGACGCCGCGGTCGGCCGCGACGTCCGCCAGGGAGGCGCCGCCGTAAAACGTTCGGAGGATGAGCTCGCGGTGTTCGGTCGTGAGTTCCTTCATCGCCGCGACGACCGTGGCGGCGGGCGCCCCGCGAGCCGGGTGCGGCCCGGGAACGAACGCCGGCGTGGCCGGGTGCGTCGGCGGGCGGTCGCCGTGCCCGGCGGGGGCGTGGCGTTCACCGTCGTGGAGCACGGCACGGGCCATCAGAACCAGCCACGCCCGGACCGCCGAGGCACGCCGGGGGTAGCGCGCCGGGTCCTGAGCCGCCCGGTAGAGCGTTTCCCTGAGCACGGAATGAGCGACGAACTCGTCACCCTGCGTAGCGCGAAGCATGTAGGCGCTCAGTGCTGCACGATGCGGCTCGACCAGCCGGTCGAAAGTCTCCGCAGCGCGCTCAGCACTGGATCGTGCGGCTGCGCCGCCGGGCGTGGACACGAACAGATCGGCGTGCCGAATAGGCCCCTGACTTGCGGGAACGCCTCCGAATCCGGTGTCTGAAGAGCCAGGCGCCGTCCGATCGGCGGCGTGGCGGCCCATTCCGGACTCCTTCCACTCGAGGTCATGTGCGTGCGTATCCATACTCCGGAACCGGACTCTCGGTGAACACGGGGAAAGTACCCGGATTACTACGGGTATACCGTCGCCAGCTGGTCGGCGGGGGACATCGCGGTCCGGTCCGCCGCGGGTGACACACCAGGGAGCACGCGGGCGGGCCGACCTACTACCGTGCCTCTATGAGTACCGCCCTGACCGCGCGCGGCACCATCGGAAATCTCCCCGCTGAACTGACCAGTTTTGTCGGCCGACGGCACGAGGTGACCGACATTCGGCGCATGCTGTCCGCCAGCCGGCTGGTCACGCTCACCGGCGCGGGCGGGGTCGGCAAGACCCGGCTCGCTCAGCGCGTCGGCGCCGAGCTGCGCCGCACCTTTCCCGACGGGGTGTGGTTCGTCGGGCTCGCCGAACTGCACGACCCGGACCTGGTCGCGGTCACCGTGGGCGAGGCGCTCGGCCTTCGCGAGGACACGGTCGGTCTGGACCCGTCCGGGCTCGCCGCTTTCCTGGCCGACCGGCAGGCGCTGCTGATCCTGGACAACTGCGAACACCTCGTCGGCGCCGTCGCCGACCTCGCCGAGACCCTGCTGCGGGGCTGCCCTGAACTGCGCGTCCTGGCGACCAGCCGACAGGCGTTGCGGCTCGACGGCGAGGCCAGCCTGGCCGTACACCCCCTGTCGGTGCCCGGCGCCGCTGTCGCCTGCAGCCTCGCCGACCTGAGGAAATACGAGTCGGCCAGCCTCCTCGTCGACCGGGCCACGGCGGTGCTGCCCAGCTTTGAGGTCACCGAGGCCAACTGCGCCACGATCGTACGGCTCTGCCAGGCGCTCGAAGGTATGCCGCTGGCGATCGAACTCGCCGTGGCCCGGCTCCGGGTACTTTCCCTCGACCAGATCCTCGACCGGCTGACCGATCGATACCAGCTGCTCACCACGGGTTTCCGCAACGCGCCGCCGCGGCAGCAGACCCTGCGCGCGCTGATCGACTGGAGCTGGGACCTCTGCTCCGACGCCGAACGCGTCCTCTGGTCGCGGGTGTCGGTCTTCTCCGGCGGATTCGAGCTCGACGCGGCCGAGGCGGTCTGCGCCGACGACCGGCTGCCCGTCGAGACCATCCTCGACCTGATCGCCTCGCTGGTGAATCAGTCAGTGCTGATCCGGGCCGGGAACGGCACGGCGCGGTACCAGATCCTCGAGGTCACCCGCGAGTACGGCGCCGCCAAGCTGTCCGCGGCCGGAGAGCACGAGGTGATGGCCCGCCGGCATTGCCAGTGGTTCGCCGACCTCGCCGCGCACGCCGACCGGACATGGGTCGGCCCGCAGCAGACGGCCGTCATGCAACGGCTGCGCCACGAGCGCGCCAACCTGAGGGTCGCGCTGGAGTACGCGACCACCTCGGGGCCGCCGGAGACCGCTTTGCGGTTCGCCGCCGACCTGCAGAACCACTGGTTCGTCCGGGGCTACTTCTCCGAGGGGAGTCACTGGCTCGACCGTGCGCTGGCGATGCCGGCGCCCCGGCACTGGACCCGGGTGAAGGCCCTGCGGGTCGCCGCGTGGATCGCCGGCATCCAGGGTGACAGCGACCGGGCCGGCCCGTTGCTCGCCGAAGCGGTGGCGCTGGCCGAGGCGCTGCCGGCCTCGCCCGAACGCGCTTACCTGCCGCTGATCGAGGGCGTCTTCATGATGTGGTCGGGCGACCACGCCCAGGCGCTGCCGTTGCTGGAGCGGGCGCTCGTCGCGTTCCGGGGGCTGAACATCCGCAACGGCGAACTGTGGACGCTGATCGTTCTGGGGCTCTGCCGGGGCATCGCCGACCAGCCGTCCAGCGGCTATCCGGATCTGACCACGGCCAGGGATCTGGGCGCGGCCAGCGGCGAGGTGTGGTGGCAGTCGTTCGGGCTGTGGGCGCTGAGCGTGCTGCGCTGGCGGGACGGTGACTACGCCGGCGCCACCGCGTCGGCCAAGGAGAGCCTGGTGGTCGGCAAGGCGGTGGAGGGCGAGCAGTTCGCCGTCGGGCTGGCGGTGGAGTCGCTCGCCTGGATCGCCGCGCGTGAACACCGCGACCAACGGTCCGCCATGTTGCTCGGCGCCTCCAAGCGGATGTGGCAGGAGATGCACACGTCGCTGGCGCCGTTTCGCGTCCTCCAGGGCTGGCACGACGAGGTGGTGGGCCAGGTGCGGTCGCGGCTCGGCGCGGCCGCGTTCTCGGCGGCCACCCGGCGTGGCTCCGAGCTGTCCACCGCTGACGTGGTCGCGATGGCGCTGGAGCGGCAGCCGCGCGTGCGGGTGCCGGAATCGCCGGTCGACGCCACCGCCGGCCTCGGGCTGACCAAGCGGGAGCGCGAGGTCGCCGCGCTGATCGCCGAGGGCCTGAGCAACCGGGACATCGCGGCCCGGCTGGTGGTGGCGCAGCGCACGGCCGAGGGCCACGTGGAAAACCTTCTGAGCAAGCTCGGCTTCACCTCCCGGACCCAGGTGGCCGGCTGGCTGGCGGCCCAGAAGCAGTCGTCCCAGGAATGACCGCGATGCGCTGATCAAAGGCTGTCCGATCGGTCACCTGACAGGTCGGTCGGATGAATGGCCGGGTTCGTTCCGGGCGGAGCTTCCGCCCGGCCGAGGGAGCCGGCGCGCCCGGGCGGGGTGATGCACTGGGTGCCCCCCGACACCATCCGCCCGGAGGCTTCATGCTGACCACCGCTTTCCGCCGTCATCTCATGGCCGAGGTGGTCATCGGGGCGGTGTTGATCGCGGCCTGTACGGCCCTGTTGCCCGGCCCCGCCGCCGGCGCCCCTCCGGGCCCGGCCGCGGTCGGTGCCACACCGGTCGTCCTGAACCAGCCGGCGGATCCGTTCCTCGGCAAGATCACCCCGAGTGCGAACGCGGACACCCAGGGTATGTACGCGCCGCAGGTCGCCACGCCGCTGGTGGCGATTCACGCGGTGCTGCTGCCCAACGGCCACGTCGTCAGCTACGGCTCTCCCGTGGGCGAGGCCCGGCAGGGCGGCCTGGCCTACGACGACTGGAACCCGGCACTCGGGACCGGGACGGCCAGCCACCGCCAGGTGGCCTCGATGCACGCGTACGACAGCTTCTGCAACGCGCTGGAGATCCTGCCCGACGGCCGGGTCCTCATGGTCGGCGGCAACACGACGACCGCGAGCATGGTGTACGACCCGGCGACCGGCAACCAGGCCATGGGCGCCCCACTCGCCCGGCAGCGCTGGTACGCCTCGGTGGTGCGGCTGCCCGACGATCGCATGCTGGTGCTCGGCGGCGGCGACTACTACAACACCAACGCCTTCCGGAATCCGAACGACAACAGCGGTGTGGCGACCGTCCCCGAGATCGGCACCGGCACCGGCGCCTGGACCTCGCTGACCGGGGCCGCCAGCACCGTCGCCTTCGGCGCGAAGGACAACCGCTGGTGGTACCCGAGGGCGACGATCGCCCCGGACGGCAAGGTCTTCGGGGTGTCGAACGACCAGATGTGGCGGCTCGACCCGGCCGGCACCGGCGCGGTGCGTTCGCTCGGCACTCTGCCGCAGGGCATCGGCGTCTCCGGCTCGTCGGTGATGTACGCGCCCGGCAAGATGCTCTACGCCGGCGGCGGCCAGCGGTTCAACGAGACCGCCGAGGTCGCGACCAACGCCGCGACCACGGTGGACATCAACGGCGCCAACCCGGTGGTCACCCGGGTCGCTCCGATGCGGTACGCCCGGAACTGGCTGAACCTCACGGTCCTGGCCAACGGCGAGGTCCTCGCGAACGGCGGCACCCGGGTCGGCACCCAGGCCGGCGCCGCCAACTCGATCACCCGGTCGGAGATCTGGAACCCGGCCACCCGCCAATGGCGTAGCGCCGCCTCGGCGCAGCGCACCCGCACGTACCACTCGGTGGCGTTGCAGTTGCCGGGCGGCTCGGTGCTGACCTCCGGCGGTGGCCTCCCCGGGCCGGTGGACAACTTCAACAGCGAGATCTACTACCCGGCGTACCTGTTCACCCGCAGCGGCTCCACGGTGCGCTGGGCCGACCGGCCGGAGATCCGCACGATGGGCGGCTCGGCGGCGTACGGCGGCACCCTGTCCCTCGGCATGAGCGACACCCGGCGGATCGCGTCGGCATCGCTGACCAGCCTGGGCCGGGTCACCCACTCCTACAACACCGACCAGCGCCAGGTGCCGCTGACCATCAGTCAGTCGGGCGCGACGGTACGGGTCACGCTTCCCACCAACCGCAACGTGCTGCCGCCGGGCTCCTACCTGCTGCAGGGCGTGGACCACAACGGCGTGCCCACCCCGGCGCAGATCATCACGCTCAAGGGCGACGGCACGGCCGGCACGGTCACCGTGTACGAGCCGGAACAGGGCCAGGCCGGCACTCCGGGAGGCAGCGCGGAGCCGGGCACCGTTCCGCTCACCGCGGGCACCACGGTTGGCCTGGAGGCGGCCAGCCATCCCGGCTACCGGGTGCGGCACCAGGACTTCATCGGCAAGTTGTCCGCCGTCGGCCCCCGCAGCAGCATGCTCGCCCGAGCGGACTCGTCCTTCCGGGTACGCGCCGGTCTGGCGGGCACCGGCTGCGTGTCGTTCGAGGCGGCCAACTACCCCGGCTACTTCCTGCGACATGAGAACTCCCGGGCCTACCTGCGGCGCAACGACAACTCGGCGGCGTTCGCGGCCGCCGCGACGTTCTGTCCGCGCACCGGGTTGACCGGGCAGCACACGTCGCTGGAGTCGTACAACATGCCGGGCAGATATCTGCGGCACCGCAACTTCGCCATCCACCTCGACGCCTTCGACAACTCGGCGCAGGCCCGCAAGGACGCGACCTTCGTGGTACGTGTGGCGCTGGGCGGCTAGGTCGGCACGCGAATCGCTACGGCACGCCGATGAGCCGCAGGACCCCCGGCCGGATCGTGACCGTGACCGGGGCACTGCCGAGCGACTCGCCGTCGGCGTACACCGGTAGCGGACGGTCCGCGGTGACAGTGATCGTCCGGGCCCGGCGGGTCTCGATGCCGGGCAGCTCCAGGTGGGTGCCGTGCCGCAGAGCGGCGAGCGCCCGCAGCATCCGGTGGCGCGGCAGGTCGCCGACGGTGACCACGTCCAGCAGGCCGTCGTCGATGCGGGCGTGCGGCGCCACCCGCAGGCCGCCGCCGTACCACGGGGCGTTGGCCACGACGACGGTGTGCCCGGTGAACGGCATGGTCTGCCCGTCGACGGTCAGCGTGTACTCCACCGGGCGCCAGCGCGCGATGACGGCCAGGCCGGCGAGCTGGTACGCGATCGGGTGGCGCGGCAGCCGGCGCCGGTTCGCCAGGTGGTTGGCGGCCGCGTCGATGCCGGCACACACGCTGCCGAGGATCACGCGACCGCCGGCCTGCGCCACGTCGACCGGCCGGCTGGGCAGCGTACGCAGGGCCCGAGCGGCGTCGGCCGGATCGGCCGGCAGCGGGGCGCTGCGGGCGAGATCGTTGCCCCGCCCCGCGGACACGACCGCGAAGTCGGCCCCCGAACCGGCCAGACCGGCGGCGACCGCGCCCGCGACGCCGTCGCCGCCGACCGCCAGAACGGTGTGCCCGGCGGCGGCGGCCGTGGCGGCGAGCCCGGTGGCGTGGTCGAGCGAGCGGGTGTACGACACGGTCACCGCGGCGCCGCTCTCCCGGAGCGCGCGCGCCAGGTGGGTGATGCGGTGGGCCGCGGTGCCCGCACCGGCCGCCGGGTTGACCACGGCGGTGAAGACGTCGCGGTTCATGGCAGCAGAATGCCGGGGTTGAGGATGCCGTGCGGGTCGAGCGCCCGTTTCACGCCGAGCAGGGCGGCGACGCCGACGTCGCCGATCTCGCGGGTGTACCAGGGGCGGTGCACGCGGCCGACACCGTGGTGGTGGGTGATGGTCGCCCCCGAGGCGGCGATGGCGTCGCCGGCCGCGGCCTTGGCCGCCCGCCACTGCGCGACCGGGTCTTCGGCCTGGGCGGCGACCACAGTGAAGTAGAGCGAGGCGCCGCTGTCGTACACATGGGAGATGTGGCACAGCACCAGCGGTGGCGTGCCGGAGCTGGAGAGAGTCCGCACCAGCGCGTCGCGCACGGCGGCGTAGGTCGCGGGCAGGCGGTCCCAGAACGTGGCCGTCTCCAGCGTCTCGGCGATCGCTCCCTCGTCGAGCAGGGCGTCGCGCAGGTAGGGCGCCCGGAAACGCCCCGCCTGCCACGCCTCACCGGGCGCGGCGCCCAGTGGGGTGCCACCGAGCGCGGTCAACCGTCGTCCCAGCGCGGCGCTGCGGTCGGCGACCTCCTCGGCGGTGCCCTCGACGCCGACCACGGCCAGGCAGCCGTCGGCCTGCGGACCGCCGGTCGCCGCGTTGATCGCCGTCTCCGTCTCGTCCGACAGCCGCAGCACCGTGGGCAGCGGACCGTCCTGGGCGAGCGCGCGGACCGCGTCGGCGCCGGCGTCGAACGACGGGAAGCTCCATCCCGCGTAGTCACGGGCCTGCGGGGCCGGACGCACCCGGACGGTCAGCTCGGTGATCACCCCGAACGCGCCCTCCGAGCCGAGCAGGAGCTGGCGCAGGTCGGGGCCGGCGGCCGACTCCGGGGCCCGGCCGGCGTCGAGCAGACCGATCGGCGTGGCCGCTCGCAGGCCGACGACCATGCGGTCGAACCGCCCGTACCCGGCGGAGGCCTGGCCGCTGGACCGGGTGGCGGCGAAGCCGCCGAGGCTGGCGTACTCGAAGGACTGCGGGAAGTGCCCCAGGGTGAAGCCCTCGGCGGCCAGCAGTTCCTCGGCCCGTGGCGCGCGCACGCCGGCCTCGAAGGTGGCGGTCCGTGAGACCCGATCGAGGTGCACCAGGCGGTCGAGTGCGGCGAGGTCGACGGCGAGCACGCCCGCGAAACCCTCGCGGCGGGCGGCGAGGCCACCCACCACCGAGGTGCCGCCGCCGAACGGCACGACCGCCACCCGGAGCTGCGAGCAGGCGGCCAGCAGGTCAGCGACCTGCTGCTGGGTGGCCGGCCGGGCCACCGCGTCGGGCGCGTCATCGGCCCGCCCGGCCCGCAGCCGCAGCAGGTCCTCGGTGGACTTGCCGGCCGCGTGTGACAGCCGGGCCTCGTCGCCGGTCGACACCACCGGGCACGCCGCACGCAGCCGCTCCAGCGCCGTCTCGCTCAGGGTGACGGCCGGCAGTTCGGCGGTCGACGCGGCCGGGCGGGGGCCGGACACGCCGAGCGCGGCGCCGAGCAGATCGCGCACGTCGGAGGGCAGGCTCACCGCGGCAGCGGGGGCACCCCATCGAGCAACGCCGAGCATCTCATTCATGGGTTACACTGTGACACATGACGTCCATTCGTCACACCCCCGGAATTCGAACCGATGAAGACGCCCTCCTCGACGCGGCACGCGACTGCGTCCTCGCCGTGGGCCTGCGCCGGACCACGCTGACCGACGTGGCCCGGCGGGCCGGCGTCTCCCGGATGACCATGTACCGGCGCTGGCCCGACATGGCGACGCTCGTCGCCGACCTGATGACCAGGGAGTGGGGCGAGCTGGCCCTCCAGGCGCAGGCGACCGCCACCGGCCGGCACACCCGCGAGCGCCTGGTCGACGGGCTCGCCAACGGAGTCCGGCGACTCCGCGAACACCCGGTGTTCCGCCGCATCGTCGAGCTGGACCCCGAGGTGCTGCTGCCCTACCTGGTGGACCGGCGCGGCACCAGCCAGGACCGGATGCTCGCCGCACTCCTCGCCACGATCGCCGAGGGCCACGCCGACGGCTCGGTGCGGTCCGGCGCACCCGAGCCGCTCGCCGCCAGTCTGCTGCTGACCCTGCACGGTTTCGTCATCTCCGCCGGCACCATGACCGACCAGGTCACCACCGCCGGCCTCGACAGCGAGCTGCGCCTGCTCCTCGACCGATACCTGGCGCCGTGAACACCGCCGCGACCGCGCTGACCGCCGAGCGCCGCGCCCGTGACCTCGCTGAGCTGGCCGGTGGCCAGACCGTGGACCTGCTCGTCGTGGGCCTGGGCGTCACCGGGGCGGGGGTCGCCCTCGACGCCGCCTCCCGCGGGCTCACCGTGGCCGCCGTGGACGCCCACGACCTCGCGTTTGGGACCTCCCGGTGGAGCTCCAAACTCGTGCACGGAGGGCTTCGCTATCTGGCCGGCGGTCACGTCGGTCTGGCGTACGAGAGCGCCGCCGAACGAGACGTGCTGCTGCGCCGCGTCGCCCCGCACCTGGTCACCCCGCTGCCCTCCGTGCTGCCGCTGACCACGCTGACCTCCGCCGTGCCGGCGACGCTGGCCCGCCTCGGCTTCGCCGCCGGTGACCTGCTGCGGGCCGCGGCCGGCACCCCCGCCGGCACCCTGCCCCGGTCTCGCCGGATCGCGCCGGTCGAGGTGCACCGGCTGGTCCCGGCGGTGCGGCGCAGCGGCCTGCGCGGTGGCCTGCTCGGCTGGGACGGCCAGCTCGTCGACGACGCGCGGCTGGTCGTCGCGCTGGCGCGTACCGCCGCCGGGCACGGCGCCCGGGTGCTCACCCGTTGCCGGGTGGAGCAACTGCACGGCCGGGGCGCTACGGTGCTCGACACGCTCACCGGCGAGCACCACGAACTGCGCGCCCGCGCCGTCATCAACGCCACCGGTGTCTGGGCGGACCGGCTCGACCCGGGAATCCGGCTGCGCCCGTCCCGCGGCACGCACCTCGTGCTGCGCCCCGGCGCCCTCGGCCGGCAGCTCGCCGGCCTCACCGTGCCGGTCCCCGGCACCACGAACCGGTTCGTGTTCGTGCTGCCCCAGCAGGACGGCTACAGCTATCTCGGGCTGACCGACGAGCCTGTCGAGGGCCCGGTGCCGGACGTCGCCGAGCCGAACGCCGCCGAGCGGGGATTCCTCCTCGACGTCCTGGCCACAGTGCTCGACACACCGCTGTCGGACGCCGACGTGGTCGGCGCGTTCGCCGGTCTGCGCCCCCTGCTCGCCGGCGCCGCCGGAAGCACGGCCGACCTGTCCCGGCGACACGCGGTGCGTGTCTCCCCGGACGGGATGACCACCGTCGTCGGCGGCAAGCTGACCACATACCGGCGGATGGCCCGCGACGCGGTGGACGCCGCCCTCACCGCGGCCGGACTGCCCGTGGGCCGGTGCCGTACCGCCTGGCTGCCCCTGGTCGGCGCCGCGCCGGCGCAACACCTGGCCCGGCTGGGCGCGCCGGCCCGGCTCGTCGCCCGCTACGGAACCGAGGCCGCGGAACTGGTCGCCCTCGCCGACCGCGACCCGGACCTGGCGCGCCCGGTCGCCGAAGGCCTCGCGGTGACCGGTGCGGAGCTGCTCTGGGGGGTGCTCCGGGAGGGCGCGCTCGACGCGGACGACCTGCTCGACCGGCGCACCCGTATCGGTCTGGTGCCGGCCGACCGCGACCGCGCCCGGCCCGCCGCCGAGGCGATGATCGAGCGAGGCAGGGCGGCGACCGCCGCCTGAGCACCGTTCGCACCAGGTCAAAGAGTGCGCCGCAGGCAGCGGGTTCAGGCGGTCTGGCCGGGTGCCTGATCGCTCTTGGTGACCGGGTTCGTCCTCGTCCGGAAGCCCGGGCCCGGAGTGGCCTCGATGTCGGTCGCCCGGACGTGGTGATCGTGTTCGCACCGGACCTGCACCGACAGGGAGCCGCCGCAGCCGCGGTGGCGGGTGAGGACGGCCGGGCCCGCCGGGTCGGCGCGGTACCGGTCGCCCCATTGCAGGAGGCCGAGCACTGCCGGCACCAGGTCGTTGCCTTTGGGGGTGATCGCGTACCGGGATCGGCTGCGGGCGCCGTCCTCCTGGTAGGGCTCGGTGGCCAGGATGCCGTGCTCGACGAGTTTGCGGAGTCGTTCCGCGAGCAGGTTGCGGGGGCAGCCCAGCATGCGGTGCAGGTCGGTGAAGCGGGACGAGCCGTACCAGATCTCCCGGAGGACCAGCAGGGTCCACTTCTCGCCGACCACTTCCAGGGTGCGGGCGATCGAGCAGTTCGCCGTGTCCCGGTCGGCGAAGGGATCGGTGGTCGTGTCCATGCCCACAGCCTACCTTCTGGGTTTACTTTTTATACTCAGGTGGTGATGGTCGGGACCGATACAGATCTCGGCGCCGCGGCGATCCTCACGCCACCCCGGACGGCGCTGTCGAGACGGAGAGAATGATGAAGGCTTTCGTGGTGGACCGTTACGGCGACGCTGACGGCGTGCAGCCGCGAGACGTGCCGGACCCGCAGGTGGGCGACAGCGACGTGCTCGTCCGGATCCACGCGGCGAGCATCAACCCCCTGGACCTCAAGACACGTGCCGGAGACCTCAAGGTGATCCTGCCGTACCGGGTGCCGTTCGTCCTCGGCAACGACCTCGCCGGCACGATCGTCGCCGTCGGGGCGCGTGTCACGCGGTTCGCCGTCGGTGACGAGGTCTACGCCCGGCCGGACCAGAACCGGATCGGCGCGTTCGCGGAGCTCATCGCGATGAACCAGGACGACGTGGCCGCCCGACCGGTCACCCTCACCGCCGAGGAAGCCGCCTCCCTCCCGCTGGTCGGCCTCACCGCCTGGCAGGGCCTGGTCGAACGAGCGAACCTGCGGCCGGGTCAGAAAGTCCTCATCCACGCCGGTGCCGGCGGCGTCGGCACCATCGCCATTCAGCTGGCGAAACATCTCGGCGCTCAGGTGGCCACGACCGTGAGCGGCGCGAAGGTCGACCTGGTCGGGAGTCTGGGCGCTGATGTCGTCATCGACTACCAGAAGCAGGCGTTCGAGACGATCCTGCGCGACTACGACGTCGTTCTCGACACCGTCGGCGGCGTGACACTGGAGAAGTCGCTGCGGGTGCTCAAGCCGGGCGGGATCGTCGTCAGCGTCGCCGGACCGCCCGACCCCGCCTTCGCCAAGGAACTCGGCGCCAACCCTGTCGTCCGGCTGGCCATGGCCGCCTTGAGCTTCCGGATCCGGCAGCGCGCCCGGCGCCACCACGTAACGTACTCGTTCCTGTTCATGAAGGCCAGCGGTGACCAGTTGCGCCACCTCGGTTCCCTCGTCGACGCCGGGACGATCCGGCCCGTCGTGGACCGGATCTTCGACTTCGAGGCGACCCGTGACGCTCTGGCGTATGTCGAGGAGGGGCGCGCCAAAGCGGGCAAGGTCGTCGTCCGGATGTCGCCGTAACGCCCGCCGGCCCGGGGGAGTGGCCAGGTCAGTGGCGTGGCAGGGTGGCCAGGATCAGGTTCGGGCCCTTGGTGGTGGTGTAAGCGGCGTTGAGAACGTAGGCGGTGGCCGGAATCCGCACGGCGCCGGTGGGCGTCACCGATGCGACCTGCCGGGTCGCGGCGAACGTGACGTAGGCGGTGCCCCGTGGCGACAACGCGATGTTCTCCGGCATCTGACCCTCGGCCAGATCGAAGTGGACCGCGATGCGCGATCGGGCCATCTCGGCATGCGCCGCGGGCTGGGCCTGGATCGCGGCCGCGGGTGTCGCCGCGATCCGCGACCCGGTATCCGCGGCCGAAGCCATGCTCGACGCCGTCACGACGGCAATCCCGGCCACTGCGGCGGCCGCGGCCATGATCGTTTTTGGGGCATTCTCCTTTCCTTCGCTGTTGTCGGGCACGCTCAGCGCGTGCGCTTTTCGGTGACATTTCGGCGTACGAAATCAATCGCCTTTTTGTTGCGCATGACGCGAGTGCCTCAGAGGGCGCGGAGTCGCCGGTCTGCGGGCGCGGAGCAGCCACGCCCGGGCGCGGAGCAGCCACGCCCGGGAGGGGATTACCGATGTGACAGAACCGGCGGGCTATTGCTGGGCCCGCCGGGGGGTGGCCGGACCGCCTGGCAGGGGTAGGCGTTCCCGGCGGCGGCGAGAAATCTCGCGGTTCGGCTCAACCTTGCCGGCGCATAGGGACTTGTTAGAAGTGAGGGGAACACCGGCCTAGGAGATCGCTTGGCGACACACCAGGATTTTCGCGACTTCGTACGAGGTCGCGGGCTCGCGCTGTCCCGGTTCGCGTTCTTCCTGACCGGAAACGACGCCGACGCCGAGGACCTCGTCCAGGAGGCGCTCGCCAAGACGGTGATGCGGTGGGACCGGATCGTCGTCGGCGGCCAGCCCGAGGCGTACGTGCGCAAGGTGATGCTCAATCACGTCCGCCGCGCGGCGCTGCGTCCCAGGGTGAGGCTCACCTTCACCGCGACGGTTCCCGACGTGGCCCCGGCCGCGGACGAGATCACGCGGACCGACTCCCGGCTCCTTCTCGGCCGGGCGCTCGCCGGCCTTCCTCCCCGGCAGCGGGCGGTGGTCTACCTGCGTTACTACGAGGACATGTCTGAGGCGGACACCGCCCGAGAGCTGGGCTGTGCCGTCGGCACGGTGAAACGTCACGCCCACGACGCGCTCCGGCACCTGAAGAAGTCCATCCCCACCCTCGTCGCGGGCGAAGCTCTGGAGGCCAGATCATGAACGACCCCTTGGACATCAAGGCCCTGGCCACAGGGGTTCGTGACTACACCAGTGCCGATCGGGCCATCGCCCTGATGCAGCGACGGCGCAAGCAGCACTACGTGAGCGTCGCCTCGGCCGTGACGCTGGTGACCCTCGCCGCCGGGGGCCTGGTCGCCGGGCCGGGTGGCGGTGATGGAACACCCGCCGCTGTCGCCCCGCCCTCGGACCCGTGCGGCAGCGCACCGGTCAAGATCACCGCTGCCAGGACGACGGCCCTCGGCGGCACGGTCGACGTCATCCGGCGACAGGTCGGGCAGCAGGCGATGGTGACCCTCGCCGACGGCCGCACGGTGACCGACGGCGCCGCGGATTCGACGGCGCCGGACGGCTCCTGGATCGGCCGGACCGGAAGCGACGCCTACCAGGTGACGAATACCCTGGACGGGACGTCGCTCCAGGTGCGCCCGTGCGCGGTGTCGCAGGTGGCCGTCCTGCGGGCGGTCGCATGGTCCCCGGACTCGCGGTTCCTGCTGATCAGCCATGTTCCGACCGTGGACGACGAGCTCTACCTCCTGGAACTCGCCAGTGGCGCCCAGCGCCGGATTCAGCCCCCCGAGGGCGCGCTGCCGATGACGGTCCTGACCACCGGGCAGGTGGTCTACGCGTTGCAGCGACAGGACGGCCCCCGGCAGATGGCACGGGAGATCGACCTGGTCCGGACCGGCGGCGACCGCATCGAGGTCCGGCCGGGGAGCCACCTCCGTTCCGGTGAGGTCCTGAACACCTATGAGGAAGGCCCCCGGGTGCTGGCCGCGGAGGACGGCGGCCTGTGGGTGGTGGTCTACGGGCCCGCCGCCGGTGACGGTGGCTATGGGCAGCGTGCGGTTCTGCGGGTGACACCGGACGGCACGGTGGCCGAGCGGCGAAACCTGGGGCCGGACGACCGCGTGGTGGGCGCGAGCCCGGCGGGAGTTCTGGTCGCTGCCCGGGACGGCGCGGTGCACCTGATCGGCGCGGGCAGTCGCAGCGAAGTCGCCTCCGCGGCGCCCGGCGACATCGTCTCCGCAGGCGGCAAATGATCAAAGTGGACAAACGGTGTGCATAGGTGCGCGACAATGTTAAAAGAATCGGCGGGCGCCCTTTTTTAATGTGAACTCGCCTTGTGGCCGGTGCTGCGAGAATGCTAACTTCCCTCACAACGCGCGACATTATGGGGGAAAGTATGTCATTACGTGCGCCCGATGGAAGAACTCTGACTATCGACGGGACGCCCGGCGCCTTTCTGGGTGGCTGGGCGTTCATGCTGTGGGTGGACAGCCCGGAAGGGACATACCGCCTGCACACCGGCACTGCCGGCTCGACCGAGCTGGTCACCAAGCAGACCGGCGAGTTCGCTGGTTTCACGGTTCGTGAAGTGTCGTGGAAAGGCGCGCGCCTCCAGTCGTTCGAGGACACCGCCAACAATGGGACCACCGTCCTCTGGATCGGCGCCCATCACGAGCTCTCCACTTTCGTAGCCGGCACTTCGGTGCCACTGGAACCGTTCATGGACCGGCTGAGCAAATTCGACATTCAGGATTCACCGGAAGGGATCGTCCTTACTCCCCGTCCGGGGTCGGGCCGGCGCCTGCGCAACATGCTGGCGGCGAACACCATCCGAGACGTCTGCTCGCTGACGGTCAAGCCGGTGGAGGACGTCGTCTCCTACATCCCGAAGCGGGCGGGGAAGAAGGTGCGCGGCGGCCAGCTGTGGCGCACCGAGGAGCGGGACACCTCCGGCTCGCTCATGTACCGGACGGCTCTCATCGCCAACGAGACCACGGCCACCGTCCTCACGCCCGTCCGTGACGACGACCCGCGGCTCATCGAGGCCGCCGAATCCGTCAACTTCTCCCTCAAGTAGGAGACCGGTGCAGAACGTCATCAACTCGCTGGCGGTCCTCGGGCTCCTCGGTACGGTGATCAGCCTCTTCGCCGTCTCCGCCCTGCTCCGGATGGTCTCCCAGCTCCGTCAGGAGCTGACCGTCCTGGCGAACTCGACACCGGCGGACTCGTTCAGCGCCGCCTCGCGCAGAGTCGAGCGATTCGCGGACGCGGACGGCCGAGCCCTGTTCGTCCTCGTCGTCGAGGAGCACTGCCACAACTGCGAAGCGCGGTCACGGCACCTCGCTGAGATCGCCGGCCAGGTCCCCGGGCGGCTCGCCCTGCTCACCGCGGACCCGGGCTGCGCCGAGTGGGTCGCCGGAACCGGCATCGCCGTCATGGTCGACTCCAAGCTCCTCGGCCAGGTCGCGGTCGGCGCCACTCCGACACTCCTGAAGTACGGGGCGGACGGCGCCGAACAGTGGCGCCGGGTCGCCGGATCAGACGCAGACCTTGATTCCTACCTTGAGGCCGGCGCTCCGGCGTCGGTCTGACGGGCCTGAAGGAGACAGCAATCATTAGCATCGATGTCGATCAATACTGGGCAAGTGTTCCTCCCGCCGATGACGAGGAGAAGTTCGCGGCGCCACGGGGCAAGAGCGGATTCCGGACGTCCCGGCGG
Organism: Actinoplanes sandaracinus; assembly: GCF_030009775.1. Classification (GTDB taxonomy): domain Bacteria; phylum Actinomycetota; class Actinomycetes; order Mycobacteriales; family Micromonosporaceae; genus Actinoplanes; species Actinoplanes sandaracinus. The sequence goes on from NZ_JASCTH010000023.1 coordinate 88,433, forward strand.
ACCATCTTCAAGTCCGTCGGAGTCATGGGCGGCGCTCTCGCTCTGAACCTCGTGGGCGCCCTCCCCGGCGGCACCAAGAAGGCCTTCGCCTCGGTCGGAACCGAGCACACCAACTGTGCCGGCTACTCCGGCTGGGACGGCTACAACAACAACACCAAGCTCTGTGTCGGGGGTGCCTACAGCCGGGACTACTGCGGCGGCGACGGCTGGTTCCTGCGGTACAGCGGCACCTGCTTCAACAGCGGGCCCGCGGTGGCCTGCGGCGAGGGTGTCACCAAGCGCAACGCATGGCGCTGGCCGCACAGCGGGCGCACCTACCGCTGCGCGGACGGCTACCAGCAGAGCTGCGGCTCCTCGTCGGTCTTCCGGATCTGTTCGTGGGCTCTCTGATGATTCGCAGGGCGTCCACCCCGGCAGGGGTGGGCGCCCTCATCACCGCCAGCGCGATCGTGGTGGCGACCGTGCACCACACGTGGAGCGTCTCCCTGGTCTTCCTGGCCTGGACGCTACTCGGCGTGACCGCCGCGTTCTCGCTGTCCGGCTCGGTTTGAAGCCTCAACTCGGCAGATTTGCTAACCTCGTCGGTCTGGCGGGGACAGTTGCCGGCCTTCTCGGCCGGACTCATGCTCGGCGGGCTGCTCTCCGGAGTGATCGCCGGGATCGCCGGAGGACTTCTCTCCGTGCTGCCGTACGCATGGCGCCTGGGGATCCTCGCGGTACCGCTGGCAATCATCATGGTCTTCGAGCTGGCGGGAAGACCGCTGTCGCTACCGCAGAATCGTCGGCTCGTACCGCAGGAGATCATTCCGCGGCACTCCTTCGACGGACCGTTCCAGTTCGGATTCGAGATGGGCACCGGCGTCCGAACCTATAGCCCCACCGCGTTGCCGCACGCGCTCGTACTGGTGATCGCGCTGCTCGGCGGGCTCGGGCCGGGAGTCCTGGCCGGCCTCGGGTTCGGGTTCGGCCGGATCCTGATGCCCTACGTCCGCTCGCGGGCCGCGGACGCCCACGAATGGGACGGAGTGCTCCTGAGCACCCTCCCCTGGTTGGGGAGAGTCTGCGCGGCCGGGTTCGTGCTGGCCCTGACCCTGATCCTGTGGTGACGGCCATGTCACTGCCGGAGATCGTGCTCGCGGACCTCGGCCTGGCCGGCGCCGCACTGCTGCTGATCGCGGCGGTGCGGCGCTGGACCGGCGCCGCCGTGCGGCTGCCGGAGGCCCTCGCCCGGCACCGGGTCCTGCCCGGCGCGGCGGCCGGTTTCGGCTGGTTCGCGGAGGTCGCCGAGGTGGTCGCGGGGGCCACCGTAGTGGTGGCCTGGCTGGCCGGCTGGCCGGCCGGCATGCGCGCCGGCTCGGCGGGGATGTCCGTGATGTACGCCCTGTTCGCCGTCTACCTGACCGCGGTGCTGCGGAGAAACGGCCGGGTCCCGTGTCTCTGCCTCGATCGGGACACGACCGTCTCCGGCGCGACGATCATGCGGGCCGTCGCCCTCTCCCTGGCCTCGAGTGCGCTCGCCCTCGGCCTGGCCGCCCCGCCGCACACGCTCCTGGATCGGCTCGTGCACCTGCCGGGAGCAGCGCTGGTGGCCCTGCTTCTCGTCGTTCTGGTGGAGGTGACAGGTGCCCTCCGGGCCGCTCAGCCCAGGGTGGGACGGTGACCGGCGCGCAACGGCTGTCGGAGGTCAGGCCATTGTGTCCGGTCACGCCAACGTTGATCATGGAGGTTGGTGGTGATCCGCCGGAGTTCACCGTCCGACAACACGCCCATCGAGGATGTTCATGCGCAAGCTCGTGTACTACGTCGCAGCGACCCTGGACGGCTTCATCGCCGGTCCCGACGGCGCCGACCCGTCCGGTCCCGGCGGTTTCTGGCCGATCCCGGAGGACTATCTGCGGCACCTGATCGAGCAGTACCCGGAGACCCTGCCGGGACCGGCCCGGCAGGCGCTCGGCATCACCGCCGAGGGGACGCACTTCGACACCGTTCTGGAGGGACGGAACTCCTACGGGATCGGGCTCCAGGCCGGCGTCAGTGACGCCTTCCCGCACCTGCGTCACCTGGTGTTCTCCCGCACCCTGACGCAGAGCCCGGACCCGGCCGTGCAGATCGTGTCCGACGACCCGATCGCCACCGTGCGCGCGCTGAAGCAGCAGGACGGCAAGGACATCTGGGTCATCGGCGGCGGCGCCCTGGCCGGTGCGCTCTACCCCGAGATCGATCAGCTCGTGATCAAGCTGGCGCCGTTGACGATCGGCTCCGGCATCCCGTTGTTCGGCCGCGACGCCGTGTTCCAGCCGCGCGCCTGGCGACTGACCGACCACACCGTGCTGGACAGCGGCGCGCTGTTCCTGACCTACACCCGCGCGCTCACCGAGACGGAGCCCCAGGGCTGATGCCCTTCGCCCGCGGCGGTGGGACGCGCTGTCGAGGAACACGAACCGGGCGAAGTTCGGCGGCCGGGTGGACTCGGCGTAGACGTCGCTGTACATGGCCCTGCCCAGGTGGTTGGCGGCGAGCAGGTCCTGCCGGTTGTTGGCGACGATGGCCGGTCCGCTGGTGACGATGTCCAGCGACCATTGCAGGCTGGGCCGGACCTGCCACTGCCTGCCGCGGCGGCGCGGGCGCAGGAGGGCGTTGCTGCCGTCGGCCTCGTGAGCCAGGCGCAGCAGGTGGGCGCGTTCGGCGTCGTCGAGCCGTAGCGCGCGGGCGATCGCGTCGAGGACGCCGGGCGAAACTCCGGCAAGCGCGCCGCGCTCCAGCTTCGCGTAGTACTCGACGCTCATCTCGGCCAGCGCGGCGACCTCGCTGCGGCGCAGTCCGGGCACACGGCGCTGCCCGGCGGCGGGCAGACCGGCCTGTTCCGGGCTGATCTTCCGCGGCGCGTGGTGAGGAACTCGCGCACCTCGGCTCGGTTGTCCATCTCACGACGGTACGACGCACCGCGCTGACCTGGGATGCACTGGCAGTACACCCATGGCCGGCGACTTCTCCGCCGCCGTCCGCGCGGGAGCCGTGAGGAGCCTCCTTTGTGGCCCCGTGGTGTGGTCTTGCCGGTCCGCGCCGGGTGTGCTAACAGAGGTATGAGCACTCTCATGGCGGGTGTGCCAACGGCCCGGGCCGTGCGGTGTGACTCCGGTCGGGGGTCTGCCGCCGCGGGCGCCGCGCTGGTCCCGGGCGGGCATCGGTCTGTCGAAAGGGATTCCCATGCCAGCCAAGATGATCACATTCGAGGAAGAGGCCCGCCGCGGCCTGGAACGCGGCATGAACACCCTCGCCGACACGGTCAAGGTCACCCTGGGGCCGAAGGGGCGCAACGTCGTGCTGGACAAGAAGTGGGGTGCTCCCACGATTACCAACGACGGCGTCTCGATCGCCAAGGAGATCGAACTGGAGGACCCCTACGAGAAGATCGGCGCTGAGCTGGTCAAAGAGGTCGCGAAGAAGACCGACGACGTGGCCGGGGACGGCACCACCACCGCCACAGTGCTGGCGCAGGCCATGGTCCGGGAGGGTCTGCGTAACGTCGCGGCTGGTGCCAACCCGATGGCGCTCAAGCGGGGCATCGAGGCCGCCACCGAACAGGTGGCCCGGCGGCTCCTGGCGGCGGCCAAGGAGATCGAGACCAAGGACGAGATCGCCTCGACCGCGACGATCTCCGCCGGCGGCGACCGGGACGTCGGTCAGATCATCGCCGAGGCGATGGACCGGGCCGGCAAGGACGGCGTCATCACCGTGGAGGAGAGCAACACCTTCGGCCTGGAACTGGAGCTGACCGAGGGCCTGCGGTTCGACAAGGGCTACATCTCGCCCTACTTCATGACCGACAGCGAACGGATGGAAGCCGTCCTCGACGACCCGTACATTCTCGTCGCGGACTCGAAGATCTCCGCGGTCAAAGATCTCCTGCCGATTCTGGAGAAGGTGATCCAGGCCGGTAAGCCCCTGCTGATCATCGCCGAGGACGTGGAGGGAGAGGCTCTGGCGACCCTCATCGTCAACAAGGTCCGGGGCACGTTCACCTCCGTCGCCGTCAAGGCGCCGGGCTTCGGCGACCGCCGCAAGTCCATGCTGCAGGACATGGCCGTCCTCACCGGCGGCCAGGTGATCACCGAGGCGCTCGGAGTGCGGCTGGAGAGCGCCACCCTCGACATGCTGGGCCGGGCCCGCAGAGTCCTGATCACCAAGGACGACACCACGATCGTCGATGGCGCGGGCAACGCCGAGCAGATCCAGGGCCGCGTCAAGCAGATCCGTGCCGAGATCGAGGGCAGCGACTCCGACTACGACCGAGAGAAACTGCAGGAGCGGCTCGCCAAGCTGTCCGGCGGCGTCGCCGTCATCAAGGTCGGCGCAGCCACCGAGGTCGAGCTCAAGGAGCGCAAGCACCGCATCGAGGACGCCGTTCGTAACGCCAAGGCCGCGGTGGAGGAGGGCATCCTTCCCGGCGGCGGCGTGGCACTGGTGCAAGCGGCCAAGACCGCCTTCGACAACGAACTGACCGGTGACGAGGCTATCGGCGCGAACGTCGTCCGGCTGGCATTGGAGGCGCCGCTACGGCAGATCGCCGTGAACGCCGGCTGGGAGGGCGGCGTCGTGGTGGAGAAGGTCAAGGGCCTGCCCGAGGGCCATGGCCTGGACGCCAACACCGGCGAGTATGTGGAGATGCTGCCCGCCGGGATCATCGACCCGGCCAAGGTGACGCGCTCGGCGCTGCAGAACGCCGCCTCCATCGCCGGGCTCTTCCTGACCACCGAGGCGGTGGTCGCCGAGAAACCGGAGACGGAGAAGGCCCCGGCCCACGCGGGCCCCGGCATGGACATGTAACGCAGCGCAGCAAGGGTGGACGCCTGGCCCGCGGGTCTCCGAGACCCGCGGGCCAGGCACGTCAGCCGGCGTTGACGGTGATCCGGCGGGGCCTGGCGGTCTCGGTCTTGGGGACGCGGACCGTGAGCACACCGTCGGCCAGGTCGGCGCTGATGTGGTCGCTGTCGATGTCGGCGGGCAGCAGGGTGTGGTGGGCGAACTGGCCGACGCGGCGGGTGCGGTGCCGCAGCCAGCCGACCTTCTCCTTCTCGACGATCTCGCCGCTGACCCGCAGTTGGGTGCCGGTGACCTCGACGGTCACGTGCTTGCGGTCGACGCCGGGCACGTCGATCTCGACGAGGTAGGCGTCGTCGACCTCGGTGATGTCGGCCAGTGGCGTCCACGTGCCGGCGGTGGTGGACAGCGGGTCGCTGCCGAGCAGGCTGGTGAACAGCTGGTTCATGTGCTGCTGCAACTGGGCGAGCTCCCGCAGCGGATCCGCCTGGTGCCCGTTGCGAGCCGGTGCGAGCGGGTGGGGGCGCAGGACAGGCAAAGTCATGGTTTCCTCCAGCCTGTTCAGTCTGGGATCTTCCGGAGTTGAGTGCCCTTGACTCAACTTATTTCAAGCATCACCACAAGCCCGTGCCATCGTCAAGGCCGTCGCCGCAGATTCTCCGAGATGGCCTTTAAGCAGCTCAGGCGCCCGATTCCGGGCAGCCGGCCCGCAGGCGGGCGGTGCTGAATCCGAAGGGCGCGGCCTGGCGGTCTCCCCGGTGCGGGCTGAATATCGGAAACGACGCCGAGAAAATCTAGGTCGGAGCTACTAGACATTCTCAGGGGGGCCGGTTAGTGTTTCTCTCGTTGACAGCAGAGATCGTTGAAGACGCAGACGGAACAGGCCGAGCGTCGAAGCAGGGCCCGGAAAGTTCGCGGCTCGCTCGGTTTCGCGGTGAGAGTGTGTCGCCGCGTGTGGTTTGGTAAGGCGTGTGTTTGACAAGACCTTGACGTTTTTCCAGGTCAGGGCACATGCGGGCAGGGCTGATGCGGTTTCGGGGCTCTGCCTGAGGTAGCAGTAGCAGTGCTGGCCGTACGTGTGCGGGGCCATGTGGTTTGCGTGGGGCTCCGGCACCGGCAGGTGGTACGACGACAGGTAATGGAAGCAGAGGAAAGGGAGGGCTGGACGCCGTTGGATCGCCCACTGTCAGGACGTTCCGTGTTCTGGGAGTGGACACCGCAGTCTCCACCGAACGTGAGGTGGTCTCCGGTCACGCTGATGCGATCCTCGCACCGTCAGCCGCTGATGGCGGCAGGTGCGGATACGACAACCCGACGAACCTGTCGGTAGATGGTTTGTTCAACCCGTAACCCTGGGCCCCGGCGCGTCAGCGCCGGGGCCCTCGTCATGCGGCCGTTCTTCTCCACCCCGACAAGGGCCGTCTGCCGGACACTGCTGTGGACGCCGTCCACGGATCGGAAGATTCGGGTACGGCGGCGAGGAATGCCGAGTCGTGTCCTGTCGCGCCTATGCTGCGTCGCGTGACCGAGAGCGCGATGAGCGGTATGGACCTCGACGATGTGCTGCTCGCGGTGGAGAAGGCCGCCCCCGTCGACGCGGTCGGTGCGGTGACGCGCACCATCGGGGTGCAGCTCGACGCGCTGTGGGTGTCGTTCCTGGTGGCGGACATGAGCGGTCGGGCCCTGGTGCGGCTGGTCCACAACGCGATCGGGGAGGTGTCCGTCGGCCGCAGGCAGGACAAGGACATCGCGTTGGTGTTGCCGTTCGACGGCGGATCTCAGGAGCAGGCGCTGCGCGGTCAGCGCACGCTGGTCGAGCAGATCGGTGACCGATTCGTCGTGCGGGCGCCGGTCACCCAGCGCGGGGAGGCCATCGGGCTGTTGGAGATGGCCCTGTCGGCCGCGCCGAGTGACGCGGCCGTGCAGTGGGTGTCCCGGGCCGCGCACACCCTGGCGTTCGTGGTGATCGCCAATCGCCGGCACACCGACCTGTTCGAATGGGGCCAGCGGACGACACCGTTCACCCTCGCCGCGGAGATCCAGCGGAGGCTGCTGCCCGAGTCGTTCACCTGTGAGGCCGACTCGTTCACCCTGTCGGCATGGCTGGAACCGGCGGCCAGCATCGGCGGGGACACCTTCGACTACAGCCTGGCTCGTGACCTGCTGCATCTGAGCATCACCGACGCGGTCGGCCACGGTGTCGACAGCGCGCTCACCGCCACCCTGTGCGTCAGCGGGCTGCGTAACGCTCGCCGCCGCGGCGCGACCCTGCTGGAACAGGCGCTGGCCGCGAACGAGGCGATCATCGGCAACACTCCGGCCGGGTCGTTGTTCGCCACCGGGTTGCTCGGCCGCCTCGACCTGTCGACCGGGATTCTCGACGTCGTCAACGCCGGGCACCCCGCTCCCTTGTTGGTCCGCGCCGGAACCGTGCGGCCCGTGGTGTTGCCGGCCAACCGGCCCTTCGGGGTGCTGAAGGACAAGCCCTACCGGGCGACCCGATTCCAGCTGGAGCCCGGTGACCGCCTCGTCCTGCTCACCGACGGCATGCTGGAGCGAGGCGCCGCCGCTCTCGACCTGCCCGAGCGACTGCGGCATCTGATCCAGTTGCACCCCAGGGAGGTCGTCCGCGTCCTCGGCGACCTGGTCCTCGAGGTCGCCGGCCCGACCCTGCCCGACGACGCCTGCCTGCTGATCCTCGACTGGCACGGCGGCCACGGCGAGACCCGTTCCACCGCCGGGGGCGCCGACCCCCACCGAGCCAGCGCAACCGATCACCAGGTTTGAGGCGACTGATCGACCGCATCGGTGAAGTGGACGAACGCGGGCCGGGCGAACCGAGTAATGATCCGGTTCGATGGCGCCGGGAGGGTTGCCGACGCGATGGCGAGGGCATCAGCTGCCCATGAGCCACTTGCGGTCGCAGGCGCCGCCTGCACGCGCCTGCCTGTTGCTCAGCTGGGAACTGACGAACGACCAGGATCTCCGGCGGATACGCGCCGAGCTCCACCACTTCTTCACCGCACGCGAGCTGGACGAACCGGCGAGAAACGACGACATCGCGCAACGGATCGGGTTGGTGGCCACCGAACTGGGCGGCAACGCGCTGCGCCACGGAATGCCGCCGATCGTCGTCCGGCTGCTCCGCGATGAGGACGGTTACATCCTCGACGTCAGCGACCACGACCCGCACCACGCGCCCGAGTCCGCCGAACTACCCCAGCAGTTCCGCGCCGGCGGCCGGGGCCTGCACATCGTCCGCTCGCTGACGCGGCAGCTGTGCTGGTATGCGACCGAAGACGTCAAGCACGTCTGGGCGTCCTTCCCAGCGCCGCACGAACGACCGCGGAGCACGCCGCGATGGGGGGCGGCCGATGTCGTACCCCCGTGCTAGACATGCCGGTTGTGACTACCCCACCGTTCACCATTTCGTCGCACGAGACACCCACCGGTCTCCTGCGGGTGAGTCTGTCGGGCGAGTTCGACATGAGTGTCGGCGACGCCCTCTCCCGTGCCCTGGTGGACGCGGCGCGCCGGCCCGGTGTCACCCGGGTGATCGTGGATCTGGAACACACGCGGCTGATCGACTCGCATGCCGTGGCGGGCCTGGTCGCGGGTTATGAGGCCGCGGCCGCCGTCGGCCGGGGCTTCACCGTGGTCAACGGCGGAGGGCTGGTTCAACAGGTCCTCGACGTCACCGGCCTGTCCGAGGTGCTCTGCGAGCAGCCATAGCGGCAGGGAGAGGCGTCGCGCCGGGCCTGCCGACACGCGGGGCCGTCGCGCGGCCGCGACGGCCCCCTGTGCTCAGTTGGGGGTCAGGTTCAGCTCTTTCACCCCGGAAACCGGGATGCCGACCTTGGTGGCGGTGCTGATGTCGGTCGCGCCGGCGTGCCAGGCTCCGGTGTTCGCCCTCTGGTACAGGCTCCATTGGAGTTTCACCCGCTGACCACCGATCAGCGGAATCTGGTACGAGGTCACGTCGTTCTGCCCGTCCCACCCGTGGAACACACCGACCAGGTCGCCGGTGGCCGCGTTGTGCGCCAGCAGCCGCACCTCCGGTGACCCCGGCGTGATCGTGCCGCGCAGCGTCGACCCCTTCGCCAGCGTGATGTCGTAGGTGCTGCCGCCACCCGCGGTGACCGGGATCTTGACGGCCTGGAAGCGGTTGCCGACGTTCCCGGACCACTGGTACGGGTACTCCCCGCTGGGGGAGAAGAGCAGCGGCCAGGCGTACGGCCCGAGTTCGTCGATGACGTAGCGACCGGAGTCGTCCGTGTGGACGCCGCCCGGCTCTCCGGAGGCGACATTCGCGTTGGCGCGGTAGTTGACGTTGACGCCGCTCCGTGGCGTGCCGTCGGTTCCGGTCACCACGCCGGTGATGGATCCGGCCCGGTCGAGTCGTACGGCCGGCGCCTTCGTGGTCTTGCCCGGTTTGACGACGACCCGGGCGGCCTGCTTCTGGTCCCCGGTGCCGCCGGTCCTGCCCAGCCACTGGTGGCCGTAGGAGTCCGGAGCCTTGACGAACACCGTGTACGTGCCCGCCGCGACCGGGGTGTCGAGTGTGCCCTCACCGTCCGCGCCGGTGCAGCCGCCGCTGAAGTTCTCCGGGCGGCCGATCGCCTTGAGGGTGAAGCACGCGCCACCGGTCGCCTGCCCGGTCACGCGGTCGGAAGCGGTGATCGCGACCTTGCCACCGAAGACCAGCGGCACGGTGACCGTGGTGGCCTGGTCGGCGGACAGGGTGGCGGTCGCGCCCCGCTGGGCCAGGTAGAACTCGGAGTCGGTGGCCTCGACGTTGAAGCGGGCCGGGCCGACCGGCAGCCCGGTCAGCGTGACGCCGTCCGTGTCACCGCACACCGGCTCGTCGAGCTCCCACGCCTGCACGCAGAAAGCGCCCACCGGTGCGCCGGTGATCGAGTCGACGGCCTTCACGACGAGCGTGGTCGCCTGCGGCAGTGCCTCGTCCGCGGAGACCACCGGCAGGCCGGACGGGTCGGTACGGGCGCCGGCGAGGGCGGAGTCCTCGACGGCCGCCGCGGGCGCGGTCAGTGCGCCGGTGGCCATGGCCCCGGACAGGATGGCGAGCCCGAGACGGGAGGGGAACGATCTGAGCAAGAAGTGTCCTCGGATAGCAGGGCAGCAAGGAAGCCGTAGACGTCGATGGTGTTCACTGCGGCGCCGGGATCATAACCGCCCCGGGTGCGAGCCGCGCGGCGTGTTCGCACCGTGGCAGGGCCGGATTCACCTGCGGCTACGGGTCAGAAGCCGGCCGCCGGACGGTGACCGCGTGGGCTTGTCGCAGGGCAGGTCGCCCGTCGCCGTCGGGTGGCACTGTGGCGTCCCGATTCCCCCGTACGCTTGCGTAACCGGGCGAGAGCGACCTGCTCCCCTGCAACGACGTCAATGCTTGCCGCTGGATCTTGTATGAAGCATGGGAGACTCGTAACAGTCCTTGAGGATTTCTTGAATCCCCTGGTCGGATGACGGGTGGGCGGAGGTCAGTTGGCGGCGGAGTTCGGTGTGCTCGGCGTGGTGGAGGCCCGGATCGAAGGTCGGCACGTCGATCTGGGGCACGCCCGGCAGCGGTGCGTCCTGGGTGTGCTGCTGGTCGAGGCGGGCCGTCCGGTCACGATGGACCAGTTGATCGACCGGGTCTGGGGCGAGCGTGCGCCGCAGCGGGCCGCGGGCGCGCTCTACAGCTACCTGTCCCGCCTGCGGCGTGCCGTCGCGTGCGCGGACGGGGTGGAGATCCGGCGTGAGCCGGGCGGCTACCTCCTCACCGTGGATCCGCGGGCGGTGGATCTGCACCGGTTCCGCAGATTGATGACGCTGGCGCGGGGAGCGGAAGCGGACCGGTCGGCCGCCGACCTGATCGTGCAGGCGCTGAGCCTGTGGCGGGGTGATCCGTTCGCCGGCCTGGACACGCCGTGGCTGAGCGCGATGCGGCGCACCCTGCTCGGCGAACGGTTCGCCGCCGAACTGGACCTCAACGACGCGCTGCTGCGGCTGGGCCGGCACGGCGAGCTGCTCCCGGCGCTGTCCGCGACCGTCGCCGAGCATCCACTGGACGAGCGGCTGGCCGGGCAGGCGATGCTCGCGCTGTACCGGTGCGGCCGCCAGGCCGACGCGGACGAGCAGTACCGGCGGATCCGCCGCTGCCTCGCGGACGAACTGGGCAGCGACCCGGGCGCCGCCCTGCGCCGGTTGCACGAGCAGATCCTCGCCGCCGACCCCGCTCTGGGCGTGCCCGCGAGCGCGGTGCCGGCGGGCGAGAGCCGGCTGTCCGGCCCACCGCCCGCCGCCGCGGTGGTGGTGCCCACGCAACTGCCGGCCGACGTGCGAGCCTTCACCGGGCGTACCGGGGAACTCGCCGCCCTGGACCGCCTGCTGGCGCTGCCGGGTGGTGACGAGCCGCCGTTGACCGTCGCGCTGCTGTCCGGCACCGCCGGGGTCGGTAAGTCCGCGCTGGCCGTGCGGTGGGCGCACCGCGTCCGGGACGCGTTCCCCGACGGGCAGCTCTACGTGAATCTGCGCGGCTATGACGCCGAACAGCCGGTGGCGGTCGCGGAGGCGCTGGCCGGGTTCCTCACCGCGCTCGGGGTCCGTGGGCCGGAGATTCCGCCGGGCACCGACGAGCGCGCCGGCCGGTACCGGTCGGAGCTCACCGGCCGGCGGATGCTCGTGCTGCTGGACAACGCGTCCTCAGTGGAGCAGATCCGACCGCTGCTGCCCGGTACCGGTTCGTGTCTCGTGCTGATCACCAGCCGCGACTCGCTGCCCGGCATGGTCGCCGTGCACGGTGCCGAGCGGGTCAACCTCGATCTGCTTCCCCTGCCGGACGCGATCGGGCTGCTGCGCAAGCTGATCGACGCCCGGGTGGACCGGGAACCGGCCGCCGCCGCCGACCTGGCCGCGGCGTGCGCCCGGCTGCCGCTGGCCCTGCGGATCGCCGCCGAGCTGGCCGCCGAGCGTACCGACGTGCCGCTCGCCGAACTCGTCGCCGAACTGGGAGATCACCAGGTGCGGCTCGATCTGCTGGACGCGGGCGGCGACCCGCACGCCGAGGTTCGGGCGGTGTTCTCCTGGTCGTACCAGAACCTGCCCGCCGGCGCGGCCCGGGCGTTCCGGCTGTTCGGGCTGCATCCGGGGGAGACCGCGCACGTCGACGCCGTGGCGGCGCTGACCGGCGCCGGTTCCGGCGAGGCGCGGCGGCTGCTCGGCGTGCTGGGCCGGGCCAGCCTGGTCCAGGCCGGTCCGGGCGGCCGGTACGGCATGCACGACCTGCTCCGCGCGTACGCCGCGGAACTCGCCATCGGGCACGACTCCGAGGCGGACCGGGAGGCCGCCGTGACGCGCCTGTTCGACCACTATCTCGCCGGGGCGACCGCGGCGATGACCACCCTGTACCCGGACGGCGCCCCGCCCGCCGGCCACGTGGACGCGGCCCGAGCCTGGATCGAGGCGGAACGGCCCAACCTCGCCGCGGTCTGCCTGCACGGCGCGGCGCACGGCCGGCACCGGCACACCATCGCCCTCGCCGAGACCCTGTTCCGCTACCTCGACGCGGGTGGGCCGGTCGCTGAGGCGGCGACCGTCACCGCCTCCGCGGTGTCCGCGGCCCGGGCCGTCGGCGACCGTGAGGCGCAAGCTCGGGCGCTGTCCAACCTGGGCCGGCTGCACCGGCGGCAGGGCCGCCTGCACGAGGCCGCCGAGACCTACCACCAGGCCCTGATCCTGTACGCGGACCTCGGCGAACCCGCGGCCGAGGCGCTGGTGCTGCGCAACCTGGGCAGTGTCGACTGGCGACTGGGCGACTACCGGCAGGCCGCGGACCACTACCGGCGGGCCTGGATGTTGTACCGGCACCTGGGCGACGACGCCGGCCAGGCCGACGCGCTGGTCCGTCTCGGGCTGATCGACGCGCGGCTGGGCGACCATGAGCAGGCGGCACAGCGGTTCGGGTCCGCCCTGGAGCTCTACGCCACGCTCGGCGACCGGTTCAGTGAGGCGTACGTGCTGTCTCTGCTCGCCCGTCTGCCGCACCGCCCGGCACCGCTGGACCGGGCCGCCGCCCACCTCGAGCAGAGCCTCGCCACCGTTCAGCGCACCGGCGACCGCACCGCGGAGGCGTACGTGCTGACCGATCTGGCCGCGGTGCACGCCCGTCAGGGCCGCCTCCGGGAGGCGTCCGGTCACCTGCGCCGCGCGATCGTGCTGCACCAGCGGATCGGAGACCGCGCCAGCGAGGCCGAGGCGCTCAACGACCTCGGCCAGGTGCTGCGCGCCGCCGGTGACACGGCCGAGGCCCGGGTCCAGCACGGTCAGGCGCTGGACCTGGCCGAGGAGATCGGTGACCGGTACGAGCGGGCGCGCGCGCACGACGGCATCGCCACGGCGTTGCGGGACACCGGCGATGCCGACTGCGCCCGGCCGCACCTCGACCGCGCCCGGCGCATCTTCGCCGACCTGAAGGTGCCCGCCGCGCCGGCCATCGGTGACCCGGCGACCACTTCGGGCGGGTAATCAGTCCCGGAACACGCCGTCGATCCACAGCACGGTGACCGGACGGCCGTGGGACCGGGCGTACGCGACGACGTCGGCGGTGCCGCCCAGGCCGCGGGCCGGCAGACCGTCCCACACGGCGAACAGGTGGTCGCAGCGGTCCACCAGGGCCTGACCGGCGGCGAGGAAGCCCTGATCACACGGTTCCGGGTACGGCATCGTGATGACCGTCGCGGCCGCCCGCACGAGACCCTCGAACCGGGCCCGGCTGCCGTCCGCCGTCAGCGAGCCGGCGTAGTCCGCCGAGGGCAGGACCGCCTCGAGGACGCCGCCGGCCGCCAGCACGTGGGCGGCGAACAACTGGTCGGCGCCGTCGGCGAGGCTCGACACCCCGAGCAGGCCGGCGCCGGTGGGCAGCACCTGGCGCCAGTGGTCCACCGCGCGTTCGGCGATGCCCGGCGGAAGCATCCGGTGACCGGTGACACCGAACCGCACATCGACCTCCGTACGACGGCTCGTCAGGCCGAAAAGCACCCTGACGATACGGCTTCCACGTTCTGCTCGGGGGTGAGCCCTGTCAACAGGTCGGCTGGTGGGGGAGTTCGGGAACGTAGCGGGCCCATTCGTCGGCGCTGAGCCCGCGCCCGGTGACCGCGCACGCACGCCGGACGGGGTCGGCGGCGAGGTCCGGCGGCACGGTGGCGTCCCAGAGCGTGATGTTCCTGGTCGCGGCGCTCAACACGCCACCGGCTGCCAGGGTGCGCCCGTCCGGGCTGAAGGCCATGTGGAAGGTCTGCAGGTCCGGGCTCTTGATCATGGCGAACCGGAGCGGTGTGTTCGGGTCGCTGATGTCCCACAACGCCATGGAGTTGTCCAGACCCGACGTCGCCAGGGTGCGGCCGTCCGGACTGAACGACACCCAGAGGATCTGGCTGGCGGGACTGGGCAGGAGGGCGGTCCGGCGGGGCTGGGACGGGTCGGCGACATCCCACAGCACGGTCGCCCCCGCGTTGTTGGTGCCCATCGCCAGGGTGCGCCCGTCCGGGCTGAACTCGAGAGTGCTCGCGGTGTAGCCGACGTAGTCCGAGAGGGGGATCGACGTGAGCCGCACCGGAGCGGACCGGTCGGCCAGGTTCCACAGCGACACGTAGGAGCCCTCACCGACGGCCAGGGTGCGCGCGTCCGGTGTGAACGCGATGGAGCTCACCGACTTGCGGAGGGCGAGATCGGCCAGCTTGGCGGGCCGCTCGCGGTCGGTCAGGTCCCACAGGGCCGTCCTGCCGTCGGCGCGGCCGACGGCCATGGTGCGCCCGTCATCGCTGAGCGTCGCCGACCACACGGCGGTGCCCGCTTCCGAGATCCTGGACAGGACCACGGGTTCCGCCGGCCGGGTCATGTCCAGCATCGTCACCACGTTGTCCGAGCCGACGACGACCATGGTGCGGCCGTCCTTGCTGAGCATCGTCCCCACGAGGGCGCCGCTCCGCAGCGGCAGGAGATCACGCTGGACGGGGCGGGCCGGATCGGTCAGATCCCACGGCACGGCCGTCCCGTCCTGTCCCGCGGCGATCAGCGAACGGCTGTCCGGCCCGAAGGCGAGCCCCACGAGCCGGCCGGGGAACGGGCCGGTGATCGTGGCGATCGGCTGCCGTGCGTACCGGCCCCGGGGGTTCCAGAGTGTCGCGGTGAAGCGATCACCGGCGGTGATCAGCGTTCGCCCGTCCAGACTGAAGGTCATCGACCGGACCGGTCCACCGCGGGCGGTCAGGGCGGCGATCTGCGACGACAGCCGCGTCCACCCGGGCCGGTACTCGACGCCGAACACCATGGTGGTGCCGTCCGAGTTCCCGATGGCGAGCATGTCCCCCTCCGAACTGAACGCCATCGAGGTGCGCGTGGTGTCGCCGGGCCCCCCGGACTCCGAGTCGCACATCAACGGCCGGGCCGGATCGGTCACGTCGAAGAGGTACACATAGTCGCCGGGCCCCTCGATGGCCACCAAGGGCAGCTTCGGATTGAACACGATGTCGGCGTCGACGACCTTGTCACCCCAGTCCACGGTCAGCGCGCCCCCCTGAACAGGCGAGGCCGGGTCGGTCACATCCCAGGCGATGATCGTGTCGCCGCTGGTGACGGCGGCCCGCCCGTCCGGGCTGAATTTCATCGGGTACGCCCCGGTCAGCGTGGAGAGGGCGGCCGGAGCCGCACCGGTGACGTCCCACAGAACGGTGTTCCGGTCCCGGTTGCTCGTCGCGACGGTGCGACCGTCGGGACTGAAGTTCACTGCCGTGATTCCCCCGGCGTCGGTCAGCGATGTCATCCGTACCGGATGGACCGGGTCCGTCACATCCCACCGCGCCGCCTCCGGGCGCCCGTCGAAGACGACGAGGGTCCGTCCGTCGCGGCTGACCGCCAGCGTCTTGTCCGCGGTCCCGTCGGACGGGAGCACGGCGAGCCGGACCGGCTTCGCCGGGTCGGCCGTGTCCCACAGCGAAACCGTTCCGCCGGCGCCGGTGGTGGCGACGAACTGCCCGGCCAGAGCCTCGACATCGATCACGTCGCTGAGGTTGCCGGCGTAGGTGGTCGCCATGGTGAGGTGGCTGAGCTGTTCGCGGGTGTTCGCGTCGTCGTGCAGGCGCTGCGCGGCCACGCCCAGCATGAGGGCCTTCTTGGGGTCGTCCGTGATCATCGCGCGGGCCCGTCCCATGAGCCGCTGGTTGATCACGATGCGCTGCTGCAACTCCGCCGCCTCCCGCTGGCGACGGGTCTCCTCCTTGGCCTCGCGGGCGAACTGCTCCTGCCGCTTGCGCTCCTCGTCAGCCTTGCGGGCCAGCTCCCGGTGCTGCTCGGCGATCTTCTCCTGCTCTTTCGCCCGGGCTGTCGCCTGGTCTGCCAGATCCTGCTGATACCGGGCGTTCGCCGCCTGTCTCTCGGCGTCGGCCTTCTGCCGGGCCGCCTCCTCAGCGGCGTCCTTCGCCGCCGACTGCTGCCGTTCGGCGTTGGCCTTCTGCTGTTTCGCGCTGGCCTTCTGCCGCTCCGCCTCAGCTCGGTGCCGCTCCGCGTTGGCCTGTTCCCGCTTCGCTTCCGCGGCGGCGTCCTCGGCGAGCGCCTGCTGCTGCTTCGCTTTCGTGGCGGCGTCCTCGGCCAGCGCCTGGTGGTGACTGGCGAGTTGCTCCTGCCGCCGGGTCTCCGCCCCCGCCTTCTGCGCCCGCTCCTGCTGCACCTGGGCGATCGCCTGCTGCCGCTGCGACTCCTCGGTGGCCTGTTCTGCGGTGCTGCGCTGCTGCGACGCCAACTGTTGCTGCAAACGGGCCTCCACCGCCGCGGCGTTGGCCCGATCCGCGTTGCGCACCGCGACGACGCCGCTCAGCGACGCGACCACGGTCAACAGCACCAGCATCGTCGCCGCGACGGTCGACAACCGTCGCGCGCGCCGGTGCTGCCGGACGTCCTCGCCCTCCAACTCGTCCTTGCTCACACCGTGCATCGGCGCGGCGAGCTGCGCGATGGCGTCGCGGAAACGGACGTGCTGCAGGCTCAGGTGCAGATCGTCGCGAGCCCACCGCAGGTCCAGATACAGCGGTTCCTCGGCGAACACGCCCCGCAGCGTCTCCGGCACCGCTGAGGACTCACGGGTGAAGTCCCGGGTGCCGGGGTCCCAGAGCCACTCGCCGTCGGTCACCACCGGCAGGATGCGGTCCGGCGACTTCGTCGCCAGCCAGTGCTCGATCTCCCGGTTCACCCACGGCGATCGCGCCGCCTCGGGTGAGGCGAGCAGGACGAAGTATTTCGAGCCGTCCAGCGCTTCCTGAATGGAGGTCCACAGCTTGGGCGTCACCGCCAGCCCGGTCTGGTCCCGGAAGATCCACAGCGCGCGGCGCCGGTGCCATGGCTTCGCCAACCGGTGCAGACCACGCTGGACAGCGGGGGCCAGCCGCCCGTCGGCGGCATGACTGTACGAGATGAATCCATCGAATGGCATGAGTGCCCCCGCGGTCGACGTGATCGGCGGGGACCGATTGTCCACGCCCCCGGCCCGCCGGTAAAGCGACGAAATCGCTGTCCGGAGCGGCATGGGAGCGGAGTGGGCGGCGCCGGCGGATCCCGCGCGGCAGGGGCGCTGTTCCATGTGATTTGATCTATGGAGGCCGGGCATTGTCCCCGTGGATGCCCGGCCCCTCATCCTGCCGGGTCCAGCTCGCGGGGCCCGCGAGCGTCCGGTCCGGCCGCAGCGGCCGACGGCGTCGCCCGTCCGCGAATCGAGCGCCGTTCTCACGTCTGCCGAGAAGGTTGCATGCGCGGCGCGATAGAGACAATCTTCATATTCACTGTTGGAATTGCATCCGATCCGCCCTCGCGTCCGTCTCGATAACCGACGTGTCCACGTCTGCCGACGTGTGTCCACGCCGTGTCGTGGAGGGGAGAAGCGCGATGCCGGGGTCTCCACCCAGCCGATCGGATAGACACCAGCACCAGCAGCAGCCGGGACCCGCGCGGCGACGGTTCCGCACGGACTCGGCACGGCGCACCGCGGTGGCGTCACTGCTGGTGTTCGCGGCGCTACGGCGCGGGTCGCGATGGATCGTGGCCTGGTTCCGGCGCTGGCCCCGGTGGTGCCGCCGGGCACTGGCGGCGGTCATCGTGGTCCAGCTCGCTCTGGGCGTGGCCGCCGCCGGTTATGTCGCGAGCGTGGACCTGCCGCCGGATGCCGTGCCCCCGCAGGCCTCGGTGCTGTACTACCGCGACGGTCGCACGGTTCTGGCGAGGATCGGCCTGACCGACCGCACCGACGTCACCCTGGACAAGGTTCCCCCGGGCGTCCGGCAGGCGTTCATCGCCGCCGAGGACCGGGGATTCTACGAGCATCACGGCGTCTCGGCGCGGGGCCTGGCGCGGGCGCTCTGGTCGAACGTGGTGAGCGACAGCGGCCAGGGCGCCTCCACGATCACCCAGCAGTACGTCCGTAACGCCTATCTGACGCAGGAGCGGACGGTCGGTCGCAAGGCCAAGGAGGCGGCGCTCGCGCTGAAGGTCGAGCACCGGTTCACCAAGGACGAGATCCTGGAGCGTTACCTCAACACCATCTATTTCGGCCGTGGCGCCTACGGCATCGAGGCGGCGGCCCATGCCTTCTTCGGCACGTCCATCGACCGGCTGACCCCGTACCAGGGTGCCGTGCTCGCCGCCATGGTCAAGGACCCGACGCGGGGCGACCCGGCCGTGGATCCGGAGTGGACCCGCGACCGGTGGAAGTGGATTCTGCGGGCGATGAGCGAGGCCGGCTGGTTGCCGGACGGGGCGGCCGATCAGACGCCGTACCCGGCCGTCGCGGAGGAGTCGGTCACCGCGGCCACCATCGGCGGCCCGAACGGGCTGATCCTGGATCGGGTCGAGGACGAGCTGGTGGCCGCGGGCATCAGCCGCCAGCAGGTCCGCACGGGCGGCTTGAGCATCACGACCACGCTCGACGCCACCGCGCAGCAGGCGGCCACCGCGAGCATCGCCCGGGCTCTCGACGGTCAGCCGGAGGTGCTGCGGCCCGCGCTGGTGGCCATCGATCCGGCCGACGGCGGGGTGCGTGCCTACTACGGTGGCGATCGTGGCCGTGGCTTCTACGACGACGCTCTGGCGGCCCGGCCGCCCGCCTCCACCTTCAAACCGCTGGTGCTGGCCGCCGCCGAAGAACGCGGCATCGGTTTCCAGTCGCAGTACAACGGCACCTCTCCGCGGGTGTTCTCCGATCGGGGTGGCGCGCCGCTCTACAACCAGGACAACCTGCAGTGCCCGGTGTGCCCGCTGGACATCGCGATGGTGCACTCGCTGAACACGCCGTTCTACGCCCTGGCTGAGAAGATCGGCCCGAACCGGATCCGTGATCTCGCCCGGCGGCTGGGCGTGCCGGAGAAGTACGGCGATCAGGTCACCATGGTCGACGTCAAGGGCGAGCTGGCTCCGGGCCGGACACGCGCCGACATCGCCCTCGGTAGATATGCGGTGACTCCGGCCGATCTGGCGAGTGTCTACGCCACGCTGGCCGGCGGCGGCACCCGCGCGAACCGGCACTTCGTCGTGTCGGTCAACGCCGCCCAGGGCGACCTCCTGCACCAGCACGAGGTGAAGTCGGCCCGAGTGCTCGACAAGGCAGTGGCGGCGGACGTGGGCGCCGTGCTGTCGCAGGTCGTCGAGCAGGAGGGCCGGGTGCCCGGTGTCGCGGCCGCCGCGAAGACCGGATCTCAGCAGTACGGCAACACGGTCGACTCCTCCGACGCGTGGACCGCCGGGTGGGCCCCCGGCCTCGCCGCGGCCATCTGGGTGGGCCGTGAGAAGCCCGGACCGATCCGCACGAAGGACAACAAGGCCATCAACGGCGACGGCCTGCCGTACGACATCTTCCAGAACTTCCTGGCCGGCGCGTTCGCCGGCCGGCCGACGGGTGATCTTCCGTCGGCGTCGTACGTGGGACGCCTGGAGATGGCCGACCTGGAGACGCTCGAGAGGGGCGCCGGCGCCGCTCCCGGCCAGATCTTCCAGGGACCACGCAAAGGCGACCAGGTCGACAAGTCGCTGGCTGTCGGCACATGGTCGCAGCGAGTGTCCCGGCTGACCGGCGCACTGGAGAAGTACGCGGCGTCCGGAACCGATTTCTCCGTTTCCTTCGTCGACAGCAAGACCGGGCGCCGGTACGACTACCAGGGCGACCGCGAGTTCGTGGCCGCCAGCGTGGTGAAGGTGGAACTGCTGGCCGCGCTGCTGCTGCAGGCGCAGGACGAGAACCGCGAGCTCACCGCCGCTGAGCGCAAGCGCGTCCGCAAGATGATCGTGGCCAGCGACAACGACGCGGCGGTCAAGGTGTATGCCAAGATCGGTGGTCCCGACGGACTACGTCAGAAGCTGACGCGGCTCGGCCTCGACGACACCGACCCGGACCCGCAGTTCGGCCTGACCACCACCACGGCGGAGGACCAGACCCGGATGGTGTCCGCGATCATGGCGGCCGGCGGTCCGCTGAGCCAGGCCTCCAAGGAGCTGCTCCTGCAGCTCATGTCGTCGGTCAACGCCGACCAGACGTGGGGTGTCAGCGCCGCCTCTTTCGAGGACGAGCAGACGTCGCTGAAGAACGGCTGGTTGTCGCGTTCCACCGAGAACGGCCGGTGGATCATCAACAGCACCGGCCGGATCAACGGGGAGAAGACCGATGTCGCGCTGTCCGTGCTGTCGAACGGACACAAGACTCAGCAGGAGGGCATCGCGGTCGTCGAGCACATCGCCGCGTTGACCCGCAGCTACCTGGGCTGGTGACACCGAGGCCGGCAGCCGTCCGGCACTTCGCCTACGCGAAACAGCGACGGTATGGGTCCGGGAGGCGCTGCCGGTGGCCGCGACTGCGCTACCGTCTTCCTATCGCGGACGTCGCGTTTCGGGGCCGGCAGCGACTCATTCGGTCTCGAACAGCACAAGGAGACATCGATGACCGACCCAACCGCGGACGCCGGATCAGAGCAGGAAACCGAGGAGTCGCCCGAGCCGTTCGCCAACCGGGCGGCGCGCCGGGCCAAGGGCAAGCCGACCGCCAACCACGCCACGGGCGCGGTCGGCCAGCGCCAGGTCCGTTCCGGCACCGTCCAGAGCCCTCGCCAGTACGGCAACCGGCGAAGCGGCTGACCTTCACACCTTCGGCACGCGGCCGGGCTGAGTGAGCCCGGCCGCGTGAACACTCAGGCGTGCCCGCCGCGAGTGCCCGCAACCGCCGGGCGGCGAACGCTCAAGGTGGGATTTGATCACGTCCCTATCCTTGGACCCGTTTGAATGACACGGGGGGTGGACGGCGTGCGGGTGCTGGTCGCGGACGACGAGCGGACTCTGGCTGACACGGTGGCCGACGGGCTGCGCCAGTTCGCCATCGCCGTGGACGTCGTCTACACCGGCGACCACGCGCTGGAGCGGATCAACGAGAACCGCTACGACGTCGCCGTCCTGGACCGGGACATGCCCGGGGTCACCGGGGACGAGGTGTGCCGGCGGGTGGTCGAGTCGGGTCTCGAGACCAGGGTTCTGCTGCTCACCGCGGCGGCCGGGATCCGCGACCGGGTCGAGGGGCTCGGCCTCGGCGCGGATGACTACCTGACCAAGCCGTTCGCGTTCGCCGAGCTGGTGGCCCGGGTGCAGGCGCTGGCCCGCCGGTCGGCGCCGCTGCTGAAGCCGGTGCTGGAGCAGGACGGCGTGGTGCTCGACACGGTCCGGCACTTCGCCTCCCGGGACGGGCTGGTGCTGAACCTGACGCCCAAGGAGTTCGCGGTGCTGCGGGTGCTGCTGCGTGCGGGCGGGCAGGTCGTGAGCGCGGAGGATCTGCTGGCGCAGGCGTGGGACGAGAACGCCGACCCCTTCACCAACTCGGTACGCGTGACGGTCATGACCCTGCGCAAGAAGCTCGGTGAGCCGCCCATCATCCACACGGTGCCCCGAGTCGGATACCGGCTGCAACGATGACACCCGACTCTCCCGTACGCCGCCTGATGTTGGTCTGCTGCAGCGTCTTCGTGCTGGGCCTGATGATGCCGGCGCTGACCGAACTGGTGCTGATCGTGACGCGGATCGCCGGGCGTGGGGTGTGCGGGCCGGCGCCGGAGCGCCCGGCGGTGTGCCAGCGGGTCGCCGAGCACCCGGGGATGCAGTACGCCGTGTTGTTCCTGGTGCTGTCGGGAACGATGTTGACCTTCGTGTTCTGGGCGGTGCGGTGGGGCCTGCGCCCGTTCCGCCGGCTGGCGCCGGTGATCGCCCACGTCGGCCCGCAGAACCTCGGGTACCGGCTCAATCCCGGCGACAGCAGCGACGAGATCGCCGTCCTGGCCCGGTCGATCGACGAGATGATGGACCGCATCGCCGTGGGGTACGAGGCGCAACGTCACTTCGCGGCCAATGCGGCACACGAGCTGCGGACGCCCCTCGCGGTGCAGCGGACGCTGATCGAGGTGAGCCTGGGCCAGGCTCTGCAACCGGGCAAGCTGGAGCTGGTGGCCGCCCAGCTGCTGGCGACCAACGAGCGCAACGAGCGCCTGATCGAGGGCCTGCTCGTGCTCAGCGAGAGCGACCGAGGGCTGGTCTCACGGACGGCGCTACGACTCGACGAGGTCGTCGCGGCGGTGTTGGACGACCATCAGGCCCGTGCGGCCGAGGCCGGCCTGACGATCACGCGACGGCTGCGGCCGAGGATCGTGCTGGGCGAGCGGGTGCTGCTGGAGCGCCTGGTCACCAACCTGGTGCAGAACGCGATCAAGTACAACCGGCCGGACGGCACGATCGATGTCGAGGTCGGCGACGAGCCGGCCATGGTGGTCACCAACACCGGCGACGACGTGCCGCCGGACGCGGTGGCGGGCCTGTTCGAGCCGTTCCGCCGGCTGTCCGGGACACGGATCGACCACAGCGGTGGCGCCGGCCTGGGGCTGGCGATCGCACGGTCGATCTCGCGGGCCCACAACGGCGTCATCTCCGCGCGCTCATCGGGGCGCGACGGCCTGCGGGTCGAGATCAGGTTGCCGTACGCCACGAGGTGATCCGCACGTCCTCGCCGACGTGAACGCGTTCCACCCGGGTGCCGATGCCGGTCAGGATCTCGTGGGCGTTGGTGCCCGCCCACTGGGCCCAGTCGGCGACGGTCGGCTCGCCGTCCTGGCCGGAGCCGAAGAGCACCACCCGGTCGCCGGCGGACACCGGCAGGTTGCCGACGTCCACCACCATCTGGTCCATCGCGACGCGGCCCACGATCGGGCACCTGGTTCCGTGGACGCTGACCCGGGCCTGTCCGGAGACCCGCCGGGGCACGCCGTCGGCGAAGCCGATCGGCACCAGCGCCAGCGTGGTCTCCCGGTCGACGATGTGGTCGGGGCCGTACGAGACACCGGTGCCGGGGCCGACCCGCTTGGTCAGGATGACCCTGGCCTCCAGCGTCATGGCCGGCCGCAGTCCGAACGACCGGCCGGGGACGGGCTCCACTCCGTACAGTGCGACGCCCGGGCGTACCAGATCGAAGTGGGTCTGCGGGATCTGCAGCAGCGCCGCGGAGTTGGCGAGATGAATCAGCGCCGGTTCGATGCCCGCCTCGGCGGCCTGGGCGCGGGCGGTCGCGAAGACGTCCAGTTGCCGATGGAGGCCCGGGTCGCCGGGGTCCTCGGCGTGCGCCAGGTGCGACCAGACGCCGCGGACCCGGATCAGACCGGCGGTCTGGAGCTTCGCGGCGACGGTGACCAGGTGTGGCCACTCCGCGGCGGTGGCGCCGGCGCGGGAGAGCCCGGTGTCGGCCTTCAGGTGCACGGCCGCCACACGAGAGGTCCGTTCGGCCGCGGCGGCGAGCGACTCCAGGGCTTCCGCCGAGTTCACCGAGACGTCAACGTCGTTGAGGAGCGCCGCGTCCAGGTCGTCGAGCGGTGTGTACAGCCACATCAGGATCGGCGCCGTGATGCCGGCCTCGCGCAGTTCGAGTGCCTCCCGGAGCGACGTCACACCGAGCCAGGCGGCGCCGTTCGCGACAGCGGTCCGCGCCACCTGCGGTGCTCCGTGACCGAACCCGTTGGCCTTGACCACGGCCATGAGCCCGGCGCTCCCCGCGGCGCGTGCGAGGAGCGTGGTGTTGTGCGCGATCGCGCCCAGGTCGATCAGCGCGCGGGCCAGGGTGCTCACGCGGTCAGTGCCGGCACCCGGGATCCGGCGAGGGCGGTACTGATCAGGCGGTCCAGCAGTGCCGAGTACGACAGCCCGGCGGTCTGCCAGATCTGCGGGTACTGCGATTTCTCGGTGAACCCGGGCATGGTGTTGACCTCGTTGAGCACGGCGACCGGCTCGCCGTCGACCTCGGTGAGGAAGAAGTCGGCACGCAGCAGACCGGCGCAGCCGAGGATCTCGAAGACCCGGCGCGCGGTGTCGGCCAGCAGTTCCGCGTGCTCGGCCGGCAGTGGGGCGGGGATGACGAACTCGGCGGTGCCGGCGAAGTACTTGGCGTCGAAGTCGAAGAAGCCGGCGCCGTGGACGTTGATCTCCAGGGCCGGGCCGGTCGTCACCTCTCCGGTCGGCAGCTCGAGCACCGCGATGTCGATCTCGCGGCCGACGACCGCGGCC
Source organism: Actinoplanes sandaracinus (assembly GCF_030009775.1). Classification (GTDB taxonomy): domain Bacteria; phylum Actinomycetota; class Actinomycetes; order Mycobacteriales; family Micromonosporaceae; genus Actinoplanes; species Actinoplanes sandaracinus. Next base: position 112,868 of record NZ_JASCTH010000023.1, read on the forward strand.
TCGACCAGCACCTTGCCGTCGCACTTGCGGGCTTCGATGACGGCCGCGTCGAGCTCGTCCCAGTCGTCGACGCGGGAGACCCCGACGCTGGACCCGCTGCGGGCCGGCTTGACGAAGACCGGAAGGCCCAGGCGTTCGCGGTCGGCGGCGCTCACCTCGGACTCGCCCTCCCGCAGGACGACGCCGTCGGCGACGGCGATGCCCTCGGAGGCGACGAGCCGCTTGGTGAACTCCTTGTCCATCGAGGCGGCGCTGGCCAGGACACCGCTGCCCACGTAGGGGATGCCGGCCAGTTCGAGCAGCGACTGGATGGTGCCGTCCTCGCCGTAGGGGCCGTGCAGGCAGGGGAACGCGACGTCCACCGACTTGAGCGCCACGAGCGCTTCGGCGATGCTCTGCATCGGCGAGATCTCCACCTGCGGCGGTACGGACGACGCGTCGTCGACGAACAGCCAGACGCCTTCCCGGGAGATGCGGATCGGCACCACCTCGTACCGGGTGGGGTCGAGCGCGCGGAACACGGAGGCGGCCGATCGGCACGAGACGTCGTGTTCTGAGCTGCGCCCCCCGAAGATCACCGCGACCCTCGTCAGGGCGCTGGCATCCGAGGAGTCACCGGGGATACTCATCATCCGGACATGATCGGGTACGACCGGTCGGCAGAGCGTCAGTCAGTCGCTTATCTCACTTTTATATCGGGCATCAGGCGGGCCCTCGTGTAACAAGTGTTATCCGGTGGCGGTTCCGGAACCTGGCTCCATTGACCGACGACAGTCGAACTTTTAACACTGTTACCAAGCGTCGGTTCCCCTCTCCCCCCGGAGCATCCCCATGGGCAGGTTACGCACAGTCCTGGGCGCGGCAGTCGTCGCGCTCACGCTGACCGGCACGCTCACCATCGCCTCCCGCGGCGACACGGCGGACGCCGCGATCGGCCCGGTCACCTGGTCCGACGAGTTCAACGGCGCCGCCGGCGCCGCGGTCGACGGCTCGAGGTGGAACTTCGACGTCGGCGGCGGCGGCTTCGGCAACAGCGAGTTCCAGTACTACACGAACTCCACGAACAACGTCCGCCTGGACGGTCAGGGGCACCTGGCGATCACGGCCCGTAAGGAGAATCCGGCCAACTACCAGTGCTGGTACGGCTCGTGCCAGTACACGTCGGGCCGGATCCTCACCTCCGGCAAGTTCACCCAGCGGTACGGCCGTTTCGAGGCCGGGATCAAGGTCCCGAAAGGCCAGGGCATCTGGCCGGCGTTCTGGATGCTCGGCGACAACCTGGGCGGCGTCGGATGGCCGCAGTCCGGCGAGATCGACATCATGGAGAACGTCGGCAAGGAGCCGAACAAGCTGTACGGCACCGTCCACGGGCCCGGGTACTCCGGCGGCGGCGCGATCGGCGGCAGCCGCGCCCTCGGCGCGCCGCTCGGGGACGCCTTCCACGCGTACGCGGTCGACTGGTCCCCGAACCAGATCGTCTGGTACCTGGACGGCGTCGAGTACTTCCGCGTCACCCCGGCCGCGCTCGGCGGCCGGCAGTGGGTCTTCGACCACCCCTTCTACATGATCCTCAACGTGGCGGTCGGCGGTAACTGGCCGGGCAGTCCGGACGCGTCCACGTCGTTCCCGCAGACCATGCTGGTCGACTACGTCCGCGTCTCGGCCTGGAACGACTCCACCACGCCGCCGCCGGCCACCGGCGACGCGCTGAGGAGCGACCTCAACGGCCGCTGCATCGACATCCCCGGCGGCAACGCCGTCGACGGCGCCCGCCTGCAGATGTACGACTGCAACGGCTCCGCCGCCCAGAAGTGGACCTTCAACAGCGACGGCACGGTCCGCGCCCTCGGCAAGTGCATGGACCCGGCCGGTGGCGCGTTGGCCAACGGCGTCCCGGTCCAGCTGGTCGCCTGCAACGGCAACCCGGTGCAGCGGTTCACCCTGTCGGCCGCCGGCGACCTGGTCAACGTCTCCGCCGACCGGTGCGTCGACATCGCGGCGTGGAACAGCACCAACGGCGCCCAGCTTCAGCTATGGGACTGCGGCGGCACCGCCAACCAGAAGTGGTCCCGAGCCTGATCGCCAACGGGTGCGGGGACCGGTCGACGACCGGTCCCCGCACCCGTTGCTCATGCCGGCGGCGCTAGTTGTCCATGTTCACGATCTCGGGATGGTCGAGCAGGAACGGGGCGACCCGGTCGGTCCTGACAGCGGCGAAGAACTCATCGGCGACCTGCGAGGGAATGAACTCCTCACCGAGGTAGCCGGTGTTGTTGCTCGGGTTCTCGAACTTGCCGCCGCCGCGCAGCTTGACCGTGACCATGTCGTCGACGTTGAGGTCCTTGAGCGCCAGCGCCCACTCGATCGGGCCGTTGCCGCCACCGGCGAAGGTCAGCGACTTACCGGCCGCGTCCAGGATCTTCGTCATCTTGCCGACGTCGGTGACGATGTCCTTGCTCATCGCCTCCTTGGCCATCGCCTTGATGAACTGCTGCTGGTGCCGCTGCCGGTCGTAGTCGGTCATCGGGGGACCGCCCTTGAACTCGTAGCGCTGCCGGACGTAGTCCAGAGCCTGCCACGGCTGGAGCCGGACCGGTTTGGTGCTCTTCTTGTAGTACGCCTGCGGGCCGGTGTACGGGTGTTCGCACTTGCTGGTGACCGGGCAGTTCGGCAGCCGCGGGCGCTGCTTGCCCTCCGGCGTCAGGTGCTCGGACTTCACGTCCATGTCGATGACCATGGAGACGCCTCCCAGGGCCTCGACGATGTCCTTGAAGCCGCCGAAGTTGATGATCGCCGCCGCGTCGAACTCCTTGATGCCGGTGACGCCGGAGACGGCCTTCGACAGCACCTTGAAGCCGTTGGTGACGTCGATCTTGCCGTTGACCTGGCTGCCGTCCGCCATCGCGGAGTTGATTTTCGCCCGGCGCGCCCTGGTGTTCGACTTCGCGTCCGCCGGGATCTCGACATAGAGGTCGCGGGGCATGGAGAAGAGGTACGCCGTGCTCATATCGGCCGGAATGTGCGCGATGATGATCGAGTCCGCCAGCGGCGGGGTCGAGTCCTTCCGCGGGTCGATGCCGACCAGCAGGATGGTCAGCGGGCCCTTGATGTCCTTCTTCGGCGAGGCCTGGGCGGCGCCGGTGTTGAGGAGGTCCTCGTTGGTGATGCCGCCGGTGTATTTCGCGACCAGGGCCTGACCGGTGACCAGGGTGCCGCCGCTGGCGATCATGAGCAGGCAACCACCGACGGCACTGAGCCGAGCCCACAACGGTGCTCGGCGCTTCGCAGACTTAGTCAACCCGGCTCCAACCAACGGCTCCGACATCGGACACGCATGATCCCACGGCCGGTCAACATCGGGGGCAGCGGTTCGATGTCATGACTGGCCATCAATAAGGTAGCTCGCGAATCTTGGAGATGGTCGCCGCCCGCGGACCGCAGGCTACTCCCTCCGGTCACGGCCGGGCCGGGGCCGCTGGTGACCGGCGCGCACGGCATCGATCTCAGCCTATTTACTTTTTCAGTTAACAGTCCTAATAATTGGCCATGCGTCGATCCGTGATCCTGGCGGCCGCGGTCAGCGTGGCAGCCGCATGCTCAGTCGTCCATGTGGCCTCCACCGCGAGTGCGGCCGCGGCCTGTGCTCCCGCCTGGAGCGCGTCCGCCGTCTACGTCAAGGACAACGTCGCCTCCAAGGGCGGCGACAACTACACCGCGAAGTGGTGGACCCAAGGCGAGGATCCGGCCCTCAAGAGTGGGCAGTGGGACGTCTGGACCAACAACGGTGCCTGTGGCGGCACGACCAATCCGTCCCCGTCCGCGCCGAGCGCCTCGCCGAGCGTTTCGCCGAGTGCCGGCCCCTCCACCTCGCCGAGCACCCCGATTCCCGTCGGCGGGCTGCCCAGGCGGGCGCTCATCGGCTACCTGCACGCCAGCTTCGCCAACGGCGCCGGCTATCTGCGGATGGCCGACGTGCCCGCCGACTGGGACATCATCAACCTGTCCTTCGGTGAGCCGACCAGCGCCACCTCCGGCGACATCCGGTTCACTCTCTGCCCCGCCGCCGAGTGCCCCGGCGTGGAGACCGAGGCCGAGTTCACCGCGGCGATCCGGGCCAAGCGCGCGGCCGGCAAGAAGGTGCTGCTCTCCATCGGCGGCGCCAACGGCCAGGTGCAGCTCACCACCACCGCGGCGCGGGACAGGTTCGTCAGCTCGGTCAGCGCCGTCATCGACAGGTACGGCCTGGACGGCGTCGACATCGACTTCGAGGGCCACTCACTGTCGCTGAACACCGGTGACACCGACTTCAAGAACCCGACCACCCCGGTGATCGTCAACCTGATCAGCGCGATCAGGTCGCTCAAGGCCCGGTACGGCGCCGGGTTCGTGCTGACCATGGCCCCGGAGACGTTCTTCGTCCAGCTCGGCTATCAGTACTACGGGTCGGGTCCGTGGGGCGGCCAGGATCCGCGGGCCGGTTCCTACCTGCCGGTGATCCACGCGCTGCGCAACGACATCACCGTGTTGCACGTCCAGGACTACAACTCCGGCTCGATCATGGGCCTGGACAACCAGTACCACTCGATGGGCGGCGCGGACTTCCACATCGCGATGACCGACATGCTGCTGGCCGGCTTCCCCGTCGCGGGCAACACCGCGAACGTGTTCCCGGCCCTCCGTGCGGACCAGATCGCGTTCGGCGCGCCCAGCTCGGTCAGCTCGGGCAACGGATACGTCGCACCGGCCGGTGTCCAGCAGGCGGTGACCTGCCTGGTGAAGGGCACGAACTGCGGTGGCTACACCCCGCGCGGCGGCGCTAGCTCGGACTTTCGCGGCCTGATGACCTGGTCTATCAACTGGGACCGGTTCTACGGCTGGGAGTTCAGGAACAACCACGAGCCGTTCCTCAACGCCCTGAACTGAGAACGGAACGGGTGGGAATCCGGCCTCGGCCGGATTCCCACCCGTCGTCTGGTGACCCATGTCTCACGATGGACCGATGAGTTCCGGTCGCCGTGCCGGTCTACCCACCGAAACCACCTGACGCGAAGGGACCACCACGATGGCGAAGGTCATTTCCACACTGTTCATCTCGGCCGACGGTGTCGCTGAGATCGACCCCGCTTGGCACTTCCCGTACTTCGACGAGAACATGGGCCGCGCGGTCACCGAGGACTACGACACGGCCGACGTGCTGCTGATCGGCCGGGAGACGTACGACAGCTTCGCCGGAGCGTGGCCGGACCGGGAGGCCGCCGGCGGCGAGGACGCGCCGTTCGCCAAGCAGCTCGGAGACATCCGCAAGGTGGTCGCCTCCCGCCAGTCGCTGGAGTTCTCCTGGCGCAATTCCGAATTGATCGACGGCGAGCTCGTCGACGCCGTCCGCGCGCTCAAGGCCGACGCCGGCGTCAAGGGCATCCTCATCCCCGGCTCGATCTCGGTGGTGCAGCAGTTGCTCGCCGCCGGCCTGGTCGACGAGCTGCGCCTGCTCGTGCACCCGGTGGCCGCCCGCAAGGGGCGGAGGCTCTTCGACGAGGGCGACGCGCCCTACCACCTGAAGGTGACGACGACGGAGGCGTTCCCGACCGGCGTGATCCGGGTCGTCTACGCGCCCGCCGAGGCGCCCGCCCCGGCCGGTTACGACGAGGCCGTCGAGCACATCGCCGACGGCGACTGAGCCGGAGACGGCGATGTGCGGCGGCCCGGTGGTCGGGCCGCCGCACCGATCAGGCAACTCGGATCAGCGAGGTCAGCTCAGCGCGAGCTGCCACACGTTGCCGTACTCGTCGGGAAACGCGGACACCGCCCGCGCGCATGTCAGCCCTGCTTCGTCTCCCAGAAGATCTTGGAGATCTCCTCGATCTTCGCCAGCAACTGCTCGGCGACCGCGGGGTCGGCGGAGCCCTTTGCGCCGCCGGCGCCGGCGAGCTTGGTGGCCTCGTTGAAGAGCTGGTGCAGGTGCGGGTACTTCTCGAAGTGCGGGGCCTTGAAGTAGTCGGTCCACAGCACCCAGAGGTGGTGCTTGACCAGCTCGGCCCGCTGCTCCTTGATGATCAGGGCGCGGGTGCGGAACTCCGGGTCCTCGTTGGCCTGGTACTTCTCGGCGATCGCCTTGAGCGATTCGGCCTCGATCCGGGCCTGGGCCGGGTCGTAGACGCCGCACGGCAGGTCGCAGTGGGCGCTGACGACCGTGCGCGGGGTGAACAGGCGGGGCAGTCGCATCAGATTCCTTCGTCGGTAGAGGGTTCGTCGATGGAGGTGAAGAACTCGCGGTCGTGGTGGACGAGCCGGCCGTCGGGCGGGCCGAGCAGCACCTCGAGCACCGAGGCGATGACCACCGTCGACTCACCGACCGGGACGAGACGCAACGGTGCGCACCGCAGGCCGGCCATCGCGCCGACCAGGATCGGCTCACCGGTCGGCAGCATGTCCCAGCCCTGACCGGCGGTGAAGCGCGGCCCACCGGAGCGGGCGAAGTCGCGGGCCAGTCCGACGTGCCGGGGGCCCAGCAGGTTGACGGTGAAGCTCGGCGCCCCGAGGACCGCCCGCGCCGAGCGGGAACCGAGCACCGAGAACGACAGTGCCGGCGGGTCGGCGGAGACCGAGGCCACGCTGGAGGCGGTCAGGCCGGCCGGTCCCCCGGGGCCGGCGGCGGCGATCACCGCCACGCCGGTCGGATGGCGCCGGAAGGCGGCCTTGAACCGCTCGCCGATGCCGGTCTCGATGCTGAACAACTGTTTCCCTCGTTCCTCGGTGGCCGACCCGGACGACGGTAGAACCTCAACCTGGATTGAGGTCAACCTCCGCGCCGGTGAGGCATCGCTCACTCCGGCCTCGAAGAGGGGGAAAGCCGCCGAGCGACCAGGACCCCGCCGGGAAACGATGACGGCCGTGACTCCCGCGAATGCACGAAAGTCACGGCCGTCGGCGATGAAACGGAAAGGGTCAGCGGCGGTGCGTGAGCGGGTCGCGCGCCGGCACGGTGCCGGCCCGGGTGACCGTGTAGGCCGACGGCGCGTCGGTCGCCTGGTCGCCGCGGATCCGGGCGTCGTGTTCCGGGCTGATGCTCGCGACAGCCGGGCCGGCGTTGTCGACCTGATAGGTGCGGGTGAAGTCCCAGTTGTTGTCGGCGTGGTCCCTGATGACCGTTGACAGGGTCGTCGGGCCGTTGAGCCCGGTGGTGTCCCAGTACATGATCCAGGGAGCCTGGGTGAGCTTCCCGATGAGCCGGCCGGACTGGTCGTACGCCTCGATCCGGTCCATGTCGGGGTCTCTCGGGAAGAACTGGAGCTTCACCACCCCGCTGACAGTGGCTCCGGCGCGGGGCTCGAGAAGCGTCAGTGGAGCATGGGTCTCCACCCGCACCCGGGTGCTCGCCTCACCGATGCCGCCGTCGGCGTCGTAAGCGCGGACGGTGAGCATGACGTGCTTCTTGGTCTCCCACCGCGCGGACATGTAGAGGGTCAGCACCTCCGGCACCGGAGCGCTGAACGTGTCGGTGACGACGCCTTCGACCAGGACCTCCACCTTGGTCACGGTGACTCCGTCGGCGAACACCGGGCGGATCTTCGGGCCGTTGCCGATGAGCTGGCCGTCGGTCAGGCCGGTGCTCAGCACGAACGACTCGGCCCCGGCCATCCCCGCGGTGGCCGGCTGCTCGATCGTCGTGGTCTCGGAGTGGGCCGGCCGTGCCGCGAGCGCGGGCGTGGCGGCGAGAACGGTGGCCGCGGCCACGAGGGCTGCGGCGACTGGCAACTTCACGTCGAGTGATCTCCTTCTGTCCGAGGTGGAGGGCCGAAGGCTATCGGCCCGGTGCGCGGTGCGCGACCCGCCCGTCGGCCCGCCCCGCCGGCCGGGCGCTCCCCTATCGAGCAGATCACCGGCTCGAATGAGGTATGCCTATCCTTATCCGCATGTCAGATGTGCTGCTGCGGCTCACCGGCGTGTCCGTGCGGCACGAGGTGTACGGCGAAGACGGCTCCATGAGCCACGGCCCGCCCCGCCCGCAGGAGGTCTCCGCCGAGCTGCGCGCCGGCGAGGTGGTGCTCCTGCTCGGCCCGTCCGGGTGCGGCAAGTCGACCCTCACACTGACCACCAACGGCCTGATCCCGCAGGTCGTCACCTCGCGGATGGACGGCACGGTGACCGTCGCGGGCGTCGACACCACCGCCACGACCGTGCCCGGCTTGGCGGCCGATGTCGCCATGGTCTTCCAGGACCCGGACGCCCAGATCGTCACCGCGACACTGTTCGACGAGGTCTGTTTCGGCCCGGAGAACCTGCTGCTGCCGGTCGGCGAGGTGCTGGGCCGGGCCGAGGAAGCGCTGCGCCGCGTCGGTCTGTGGGAGCGCCGCGACGACGACCCGGAGCACCTGTCCGGCGGCGGCCGGCAGCGCCTCGCCATCGCCTGCGCGCTCGCGCTGCGTACCCCGGTTCTGGTGCTCGACGAGCCGACCGCGAACCTCGACCCGGCCGGTGTCGAGGAGGTCTACCGGACGCTGCGGGAGATCGCCGCCGAGCGGGACCGTGCGGTGCTGCTGGTCGAGCACAATCTGGACGCTGCCATCGACTTCGTGGACCGGGTGATCGTGCTGGACGCGGCCGGCCGGGTGGTGCTCGACGGCCCGGCCCGCACCACCCTGATCGAGCACGTGGACGAGTTGGTCGCGCTGGGGGTGTGGCTGCCGGTGGCCACCCTCGCCGCGCTGCGGCTGCGGGCGGCCGGAATCGCGGTGGAGCCGCTGCCGCTGACGCCCCGCGAGCTGGCCGCCGTGCTCGACGAACATCCCACCCTGCCGCCGCCCCGGGCACGGTCCGCCGCGGAGAGCACGCCGGAGCCCTCCATCCGGGTACGGAATCTCACCGTCCACCACGGACGCCACGCCGTCCTGCACGACGTCTCGCTGACCGTCCGCGCCGGCGAGTTCGTCGCGGTGGCCGGCGCCAACGGGGCCGGCAAGACCACCCTGGCGCAGGCCATCGCCGGTGTGGCCGGCGCGCGGCGCGGCGCGGTGACGGTCACCGGGCCGGCCGGGTTCGTCTTCCAGAACCCGGAGCACCAGTTCCTCACCAACCGGGTCGAGGACGAACTGGCGTACGGCATGAGGGTCCTCCGCCTGTCGCCGGCCGAGATCGGCGCCCGCGTCGATGATCTGCTCGACCGCCTCGGCCTGCGGGAGCTGCGGACCGTGCACCCGTTCCTGCTCTCCGGCGGGCAGAAACGCCGTCTCTCGGTCGGCACCGCCCTGGTCACCAGGCCGAAGGTGCTGGTGCTCGACGAGCCGACGTTCGGCCAGGACCGGGAGCGGGCCGCCGAGCTGCTCGACCTGCTGGACGCACTGCACCGCGACGGGACCACGGTCGTCGTGGTCAGCCATGACATGCACCTGGTCGCGGAATACGCGACCCGCCTCCTCGTCCTCGCCGAGGGCCGGGTGATCGCCGACGGCCCGCCCGCGGAGGTCTACGCCGACGCCGCGGTCCTGGCCGCCGCGGGTCTGCGGCCACCGCCGATCGCGCAGGCCGTCCGTGCCCTCACCCACCATCCGGAGTGGCACGGGCTGACCCGCCTGGCCGACCTGCCCGCGTGCGAGACGGCCCGATGAGCGACTCGATCCTCTCGCTGCGCTCCTACAACCCGGTGGTGAAGGTTCTCGCCCCGGTGCCGGCCATGATCGTCGCGGGCCTGTCCCGGGACCTGTGGACGCCGGCCGTGTTCGCCGTGATCGGGCTGGTCATGCTGCTGATCGCCGGCCGGCCGCGCGCGCGCACCCTGGCCTGGCTGCTGGCCGGGCCGCCGCTGCTGGTCGCGCTGCTGACCGTGTCGTTCGGGGTGTGGACCGATCCGGCGCTGGTCGACGACACCACGGCTGTCCTCGAACTCGGGCCGTTCACCCTCTGGTCGGGGGCGCTGGTCACCGGTCTGGCGACCGGGCTGCGGGTGGCCGCGGTGATGCTGCTCGCCCTGATCGCGGGCCTGACCACGGACGGGACCGACCTGGTCCGGTCGATGATCGCGCACCTGCGGATGCCCTACCGGATCGGGTACGCGGGGTTCGCGGCGATGCGGTTCGTGCCCCGGTTCCGGCGCGACCTGGAGATCATCCGGCTGGCTCACCGGGTGCGCGGGGTGGACGGCGGGCGCGGGCCGGTCGCCACGCTGCGCCGGTACAGCGGGTACGCCGTGCCGCTGTTGGCCGGGGCCATGCGGCACGGTGACCGGGTCTCGCTGGCGATGGAGGCGCGTGGGTTCGGGGCGCATCCGACCCGTACCGAACGCCGTCACGTCCCGCTGCGTGCCCGCGACGCCGTACTCGCGCTCTGGCTCGTCGCCGTGTGTTTCGTTCCCCATCTCACTGGAGTCCTCTAGATGAAGACCTTGACCACCCGCTACCTGATGGCCTGCGCCGCGATCGGCGCGGCCACCGGCGTCCTGCTGATACCCGCCTTCTTCGTGTCCTTCACGATCTCCGCGGCGGCTCCGCTGGCCTACGCGGCGATGGCCGGTGTGTGGTTCCTCGGGCCGGTCGTCGCGCTCGCCGTGCTGCGCCGGCCCGGCGCCGCGGTGCTGACCATGCTGCTCGCGGGCATCATCAACATCGCGTCCCCGGCCGGGCCGAGCGCCATCGTGACCAACCTGATGGTCGGCGCCGCGCTGGAGGTGGGCTTCCTGGTCACCCGGTACCGGATCTGGCGGCCGTGGCTGTTCTACGTGATGGGGGTGCTGTTCCAGGCCTACTACGCGATCAGCGCCTACGCGTACTTCAACATCGACGACATGACGGTCGCGGCGCAGGCGGGCTTCTTCGTCCTGCTGCTCGGGAGCACGCTGGCCTTCATCAAGATCGGTCTGGTGATCGCCGGGCGGCTGGCCGCGGCCGGCGTGGCCCGCGGCATCGCGCCGGTGTCAGCCGCCCGATGAGCCGGTGGCGCCGGTGACCGTGGAGGAGCCGCTGCTGCCGCGTCCCACCACATTGGTCTTGACGGTGCCGTTGGCGACGAGGCCCTTGTCCTTGAGCCCGAACGCTCTCCGGGAGGCCCGGTCCTCGGGCGGGAAGTTGTCGCCCCCGTCCAGCCGGTCCCCCGGTGAGAGGTTCCGGGGATATCCGGTGGAGTGCCAGAGGAAGTAGAGGCCGCCCGGGCTGCCTTCGTCGGAGCAGTACTCCTCGCCGGCGATGTCACCGAATTCGTCGGCGCAGTAGAAGACCTGGTCCTCCTCGGACCCCTCCTCCTCGTAGGTGATTTCTTCGCCGGACGAGCCCGACGAGCCCGACGAGCCCGACGAGCCCGACGAGCCCGACGAGCTCGACGAGCCGGATGAACCGGATGAGTCGGAGGAGTAGGACACGTCCCATTCCGGCTCGGGCTCCGGGCTGTCGCAGGCCGCGACCCCACCCGCCGCCAGAGCGAGAAAAGTGGCCGTCAATGCGACCTGGCGCGAGCTGATCCGGCGGACGTTCATACGCAGCAGGTTAGGGCAGCCGGGCTACCGCTCCGATGGGCCGAGTGGCGCAGATCAGCCCACCGTGCCGGTGCGGCAGTGGGGCGTTCGGCGGGGGTACTGGGTATCTTCCTGCGCGTGTTCATCGGACGCCAGGCTGAGTTGCGGACCCTGCACACCGCGCTCCTGGAGGGCGGGGCGTGCGTGCTGGCCGGTCCGCCGGGCATCGGCAAGACGTCGCTCGCGGCGGAGTACGCCGAGCGCAACGAGTCGGCCCATCCGGCCGGAGTCTGGCGGGTGAGCCTCGCCGGCAGCAGCGCCGACGCGGGGGAGATGGCCGCCACCCTCGCCGCCGGACTGCGCGCCCAGATGGGGAATCCGCGAGTCGACGACATCGTCGATGCCTTCGCCGAACGGGTCGCGGGTGAGCCGGAGCCGAGCCTGCTGGTCGTCGACGACATCCCGGGAGAACTCACCGCAGCCCTGGTCGACCGGCTGTCGGTGCCCCCTGCGGGCCGGCGTCTGCGGACCGTCCTGATCACGAACTGGCCCGTTCCGGACGCTTCCGTGACCACGCTCCCACTCGGCCCGATGACCACGGACGAGGCGGCCGGACTGCTCGGCGAGGATGGCGAGGAACTCGCCGAGTTGCTCGGCAGGCGCCCGCTGGCCCTGCGACTGGCCGCGCTGAGCCTGCGCAAGCAGAGCCCCGCCGAACTGGCCGACCGGCTCGCGGCCGCACCGGCCCCGGTCGCCGAACTGCTGAAGGACCGTTTCGACGGACTCGGTGAGGCGGCCTGCCGGGTGCTGCGGTTCTCGGCGCTCAGTTCGCCCGCGGCTCTGCCGCCCGGGCTGCTGCGGCTGCTCCTCGGCCGGCCCGCGGCGGAGGAGGCGGTCGACGAACTGCACCGGGAGCTGCTCGCCGTGCCCGCTGACGGCGCCTGGCAGGTGCACGCGCTGGTCCGCGACGCCGCCCGCCGGCATCTGCCACCGGTCGACTGGACCGGGCTCGCCCGGCGGATGGCCGACGCGGTGATCGACCATCCCTGGTCCGAGCCGGTCGAGTCGTCGCTGGTCACCCGGCATGCCGCCCGGCTCGCCGGGCGTCCCGACCTGCCCGGGGCCATGGTGGACCGCCTGCACCGCCGGGTGGTCGCGCTGCACGAACCGGCGCTGGCCCTGCCGCACCACCGCGAACTGGCGCGACGGAACTTCGACGATCCGGCCGTCCTGGTCGCGGCCGCCGAGTGCTTGCGTGCCGGCGGAGAGCCGGCCGAGGCAAGCGAGTGCGCGGAACAGGCGGTGCCGCTCGCCACCGACCCGGCGTTGCGGAGCCGGGCCCGGCTCCTGCTCGCCGAGAGCCTGGACGATCTCGGCGAGGCCGGCCGGGCCGACCACTTGTGGACCCTGCTGGCCTCGGAGGACGGGACGGATCTGCCCTTCCTGCGGTCACGCCGGTTGCGCGGTGACCATCAGGAGGCCCGGCGGGGCCTGGCCGAGCTGATCGACCGGCTCGGGATCGGTTCGGCCGCGTTCCACCAGGTGCGGGCCGCCCAGTTGGAGCTGGCCCGGACCGAGATCGAGGACGGCGCACAGGCGGAGGCCCGGCGACGCGCGGTACGGGTGATCGCCGCCCACGCCCACCCCGGCCTGAGCGGTCACGCCGACGTGGCCGAGGCGGTCCGGGTGCTGCTTGACCCTCGGCTCACCCCGGCCCTGACCGACCCGAAGGAGGACCGCCCGGCCTGGGAGGAGTCGGCCGGGGAGTTACGGCGTCTCCGCGATCGGTACGCCGCGAGTCACGGCCCCCGGCACAGCCTGGCCCTGGCGCTCGCGGTCGCGCGCGCGGAGGCGCTGACCGCCCTGGGCCGGCCGGGTGACGCCCGGCAGGAGCTGGAGGCGGTCCACGACGACCTCTTCGACCGGTTCGCCCGGGAACACCCGGCACGGTTCCGGGCCGAACTGGTGCTGGGCGTCGCCGCCGCCCGCAGCGGCCGGAACTCCGACGCCGCGGAACACTTCGCCGGCGCCTTCCACGGGTTCGGCGTGGCCCTCGGCGCCACGCACGCCAACACGCTCCGCGCCGAACTGGCCCTCGGTGTCGCTCTCAAACTGACCGGCCGGCGGGGCGCCGCACGGCACATGCTGCACGTGTTGCGGCACGCCCCCGCCAGCGCGGGAATCGGCACCGAGTTGTTCGTGCAGAGCGCCTTCGGATCCGGGTTGAGCGTGTTCCCGTCCTGGCTGTGGCGGCGGCTGACACCCCAGAACCGCGAGTAGCCGGCCGCGGCGGCGGAGCATGGCGACTGTCGCCGACCGGGACGGCGAGGGAGTGCGGGCACACAGAGGGCCGTGACTATTCGTAGTATTCGCTGGATTGATCACGACAGGGCTGTGGAAGGGATACCTCCGGTGGCGGCGATCGCGAGTGTTCGGCGGCAAGCTGGACTGACAGCGCTCTATCTGGGCATTTTCGCGACGCTCTGGTTCAGCGTGCCCGAGAACAAGCCACCACTGGGGACGTTCCTCCTGGTGGGCAGCATCATGGCCCTGGCGACGGTGGGTGCTGGGATCGCTCTGCTGGTGTCGTCCCGGGGGGACGGGCCGATGCCCCGGGACGCCGCCGCCGACCGGAAGTATCTGGTGATCTTCGCGGCCGAACTCGCCGCTGCCGGGTTCGGTGCGGTGCTGCTGGCGGAGACCGGCCGCTCCGAATACATCCCGGTGTTCGTCGGCACGGTCGTCGGCGTGCACTTCTGGCCGCTCGCGCCGGTGCTGAAAGATCCCGCGCTGCGCGTGCTCGCTGTGGCGGTGTGTGTGGCGGCCCTGATAGGTCTGATCGCCGGGCTGGTCTCCTCGGTGCCGGCGGGCACGGTGGCCGGCGCCGGGATCGCGGTGCTGCTGCTCGGCTACGCCCTCGGCGCGCTGATCCGCGGCGGCCTGATGGGTCGCCACTCACCCGCCTGACAGCGGAGATCGGCTGAGCTCGCGAACACGAACGGCCCGGCGGTCCCGGGCCGTTCGTGTTCGTGGCGGCGACCGCAGGGCCGGTCCGAGGAATGGCGCGCCGTACCCGCAAAAGGGGTTGAAAAGGGCTTTTGTCGCCGGGTGCCGCTAGAGTACGGGTTTCCAGCACCTAGGACGCCAGCGCCGACCCCTAGGACGGTCCGTGGAGAAGCTGCCGAGCTCCCCCGACCCGGCGATGCGTGACATCGACCGGCTCGCCGACCTGTTCCCCATGGCCGTCACCGAGGTGACCGACCCGGCCGGCAACCTGACCAGGGCGATCGACTTCGATCTGCTGCGGCGGCGTCTCGGCGGGCACGTCGTGGAGGGCGCGCCGGAGCGGTACCAGCTGGACTGGCCGGGCAAGGGCCGGGCGCGGCGTGCGGCGCGGGAGCCGGCGTCCGGTTCCCTGCGGCCGCGACGGGCGGAGTCGTCCCGGTTCGACGCCACGCGCAACCTCTTCATCGAGGGCGACAACCTCGACGTGCTGAAGCTGTTGCAGGAGTCGTTCCTGGGACGGATAAAGATCATCTACATCGATCCGCCCTACAACACGGGCAACGACTTCCTCTACGACGACGATTTCTCGCAGACCCGGGCCGGCTATCTGGCCGGATCCGGGCAGGTCGGCGCGGGCGGGGTGCCTCTGGTCGCGAACCCGGAGTCGGGCGGGCGGTTCCACTCCGACTGGCTCAGCATGATGTACCCGCGTCTCGCGCTGGCCCGGAACCTCCTGACCGACGACGGGGTCATCTTCATCTCGATCGACGATCACGAGATCGACAACCTGCGAAAGATCTGCGCGGAGATCTTCGGCGAGCAGAACTTCGTCGCCCAGATCGTCTGGCAGAAGGTGTACGCGCCGAAGAACACCGCCCGCTGGTTCTCCGAGGACCACGACTACATCGTCGTGTTCGCCCGCAACCGGGACCGCTGGCAGCCGCTCCCGCTGGCCCGGACCGAGCGGATGGAGGCGCGGTACCGGAACCCGGACAACGACCCGCGCGGGCCGTGGAAGCCGGAGAACATGTCGGCGCGCAACCGGTACGACGCCGGCGTCTACCCGATCACCACACCGTCCGGCCGGCTCATCGAGGGCCCGCCGCGCGGCTCCTACTGGCGGATCTCCCGGCAGCGGTTCGACGAGCTGGACGCGGACGGCCGGATCTGGTGGGGTTCCGGCGGCGACAACGCACCCGCGGTCAAACGGTTCCTCTCCGAGGTGGCGGCCGGGCGGACCCCGCAGACGCTCTGGTTCTACGGCGAGGTCGGGCACACGCAGGACGCCAAGAAGACCCTGCTGCGCTACGTCCCGTTCGAGCACACCGTGAACGTCCTCAACTCGGTCAAGCCGGTCGAGCTGCTCCAGCGCATCCTCCAGCTGGCCGGCCGTCCCGGTGACGGCGACATCGTGCTCGACTTCTTCGGCGGCAGCGCCACCACCGCGCACGCGGTCCTGGCGCAGAACCTCGCGGACGGCGGCAACCGGCGGTTCATCAGCGTCCAGATCCCGGAGCCGCTGCCGGTCGCCGAGGCCGGCCTGGAATCGATCTTCGAGATCGGACTGACCCGGGTCCGGAACGTGGCGGCCGAGATCAGCGCGGCAGATCCGTCTCTCGACGTGGGTTTCCGGGTGCTGCGGCTGGACTCGGCCAACCTCGCCGACGTGCGGGTGGCGCCGGGCGATCTCGACCAGGCTTCCCTCATCGGGCACGCGGACCGGGTGAGACCCGGCCGGACCGCCGAGGATCTGCTGTTCCAGGTGCTGCTGGACTCGGGGCTGGACCCCGGGACGCCCATCCTGCGCGAGCACGTCGACGGCCATGAGGTGTTCGTGACCGGCGAACTCGTCGCCTGCCTCGCCGAGACGGTCAGCCCGGCGGTGGTCCGCGCGATCGCCGCCCGGCGGCCGCCGCGCGCGGTCCTGCGGGACTCCGCCTTCGCCGCCGACGCCGACCGGATCAACGCCGACCAGGTGTTCGCCGAGTTGTCGCCGGCGACCGACCTCCGGGTCCTCTGACCGGTGCGCCTCCAGTTCAAGGTCCAGGAATTCCAGACCGAGGCGGTGGCCGCCGTGGTGGACTGCTTCGCCGGCCGGTCCTCTTCACACTCGAGAGCCGGCAACGCCGCGATCGGGTTGGATGCGGGGCGGTTGCTGGAGAACATCCGTGCCGTGCAGCGCCGGGCCGGTCTGCCGCTCTCCACTTGTCTCGCCGCCGGCATCCCGAGGCCCGACGCCGTCCCGAGTCCCGGCGTCGTCCCGAATCTCGACGTCGAGATGGAGACGGGCACCGGCAAGACCTACGTCTACATCAAGACGATCATGGAGTTGAACCGGCGTTACGGCTGGTCACGGTTCATCGTGGTGGTGCCGGGAGTGGCGATCCGGGAAGGGGTGCGCAAGACCTTCGAGATAACCGCCGAGCATTTCCAGCAGGCGTACGGGACCCGCCCGCGCCACTTCACCTACGACTCGTCCGCCCTGCACGAGCTGGAACGGTTCCGCTCCGGCGCGGGCGTCCAGGTCATGATCATCAACTTGCAGGCCTTCAACACCGCGGGACGGGACAACCGGCGCATCTACGAGGAACTGGACGGCTTCTCCTCCCAGCGGCCGATCGACGTGATCAGCGCGTCCCGGCCGATCGTCGTGATCGACGAGCCGCAGCGGATCGGCTCGGCCCGGTCGCTGGAGTCGCTCAGCCGGTTCGATCCGCTGATGGTGCTGCGCTACTCGGCTACCCATCGGGTGCGCCACGATCTGGTGCACCGGTTGGACGCGCTGGACGCGTACCGGAAGAAATTGGTCAAAAGGATCGCCGTCGTGGGGGTCGAGGGTGACGCCGGGCCGGCGAAGCGCCGCCTCCAGATCCGTGAGGTGATCCGCGCCCACCTGGACCGGGAACGGGAACTCTTCGCCCGTGGGGTGAAGGTGCTCTCGCTGCTCTTCATCGACCAGGTGGCGAGATACCGGGACTACTCGAGGCCCGATCAGCTCGGTGAGTACGCCCGGATGTTCGTCGAGGAGTACCGGGCCATGACCGCCGTGGCCGAACCCGACGAGTCCTACCGGCGCTACCTTGCCGCGATCCCGGCCGAGCGCACCCACCAGGGCTATTTCGCCGTCGACCGGAGGAGTGGCCGGTTGATCGACGGCAGCGCCTCCGATGTGGACGCCTACGACCTGATCCTGCGCGACCGGGAGCGCCTGCTCTCCCTGGACGAGCCGGTCCGTTTCGTCTTCTCCCACTCGGCGCTGCGTGAGGGCTGGGACAATCCGAACGTCTTCGTCATCGGCATGCTCAAGCGGGGCGACGGCACCGTCTCGCGCCGCCAGGAGATCGGCCGCGGCCTGCGGCTCGCCGTCGACCAGCACGGCGAGCGGGTGGACGACCCGGCCGTGGTGCATGAGATCAACGAGTTGACCGTGGTGACCGACGAGTCGTATGCCGCCTTCGTCGCCGGCCTGCAGAGGGAACGCGGCGCGGACGTGGTCGTCGACGGGCGCCGGACCCGTCGGCTGCCGCGCAACGACAACTTCCGCCGCCCGGAGTTCCAGGAGGCGCTGGACCGGATCACGCGCCGGGCCGTCTACCGGGTGGCGTTCGCCTCCGGCGAGTTGATCGAACGGTGCGTCGTCGCTCTCGACGAGGGCCTCGTCGTCGCGCCGCTGCGGTACACGGTGCGGTCCGTCTCGGAGACGAGTCGTCACACCCTTGACTCGGACGTGGCGCTCGACCTGCTGGGCGAGGTCGCGGAGCAGACCCGGCTCACCCGCCGGACGATCGGCGCGATCCTGACCGGGGTACGCCCGCGAACCTTCGCCCTCTACCGCAACGATCCCTCGCGCTTCGTGCGGCGATCCGCCGAGATCATCTGCCGCGTGAAGGCGGAGTTGCTGGTCGAGCACGTCCGCTACGAGACGCTCCCGTCGCGGAACAGGATCTTCACCGGTCCCGGCCCGAGAATCGACCTCGACCGGGCCGGTCCACGGCTGGCCAAGCACATCTACGACCACGCGGCCACCGACCCGGCGTTCGCGCAGGCACTCGAGGCCCGCCACGACGTCCTGATCCACGCGAAGCTGCCGAGCGAGTTCGTCATCCCGACGCCGCTCGGCGACTACCATCCCGGCTGGCTCGTCGTCCTCGACGGCCGCTGCGTCGTGACCGCGCACGGCGGCGACGACGACCCGGCACGGATCGCCTGCGCCCGGCGCTGGTTCGAGGCGCTGAACGATCCCGGCGTGACGTTCAGCGTCGCGGCGCCACCAGCGGCGTTCCGGCCGGCGGCCCGCAGCGCCATCGCCTGACGCCGTAGATTTGTACCTGGCCTTCCGACTTGTCGGTAGCGGCGTGTCCCGCAGGCGGCAGCAGAATCAGCCATCACCTCTGGACCCGGCCCCCGCCGAACGCGGATGATCAGTAAGACATCGACGTCGTGTCGCCACCCCGCGAACCCGGAGCGGACCGCATCGGCGGACTCCGCCGGCCGCGCCACCATCTCGATGATCAGGAAGGGCGAGCCGACATGATCGACTTCTCCACCCGCGTCCGCCGGGCCACCATGGTCCAGCACCGTGAGGCCGAGACCCGCGGCTTCATCTCCCGCCTGCTGTCCGGCTCCGTGCCGCTCGCCGGGTTCGCCGCGCTCACCGCGCAATACCTGACGGTCTACCGGGAACTCGAAGCCGCCGCCGAGCGGGTGAGCGCCGAAGCCGGTCTCGCCGCCGGGTTCGCCGACCCGGCCCTCACCCGGGTGCCGTCGCTGGAAGCGGACCTGGCCCACCTCTACGGCCCGGACTGGGAGTCGACCCTCACCGTCCTGGACTCGACGCGCGCCTACGCGGACCGTCTGCGCGACCTGGCGGCGACGTCGCCCACCCACTTCATCGCCCACCACTACGTCCGCTACCTCGGCGATCTCAGCGGCGGACAGATGATCGGCCGCACCCTCGCCGACGTGTACGGCCTGGGCGAGGCCGGCACGTCGTTCTACCGTTTCGAGCAGATTCCCGACCCGCGCGCCTACAAGGTCGCCTATCGCGCGAGGCTCGACGCCCTCGGCCTGCCCGAGGAGCAGGCGGCCGCCCTGGTGGCCGAAGCCCAGCTCGCCTTCCACTACAACGCCGAGGTCTTCGTCGAGCTCGGCGCCCGCTATCCCGAGGACCCGGAAGGACTGGCTCCCGCCGCCTGACACCGCGTGGCGGGCGGTCTGTGGCGGACCGGAGATCGTGCGATCATCCCCAGATGCCCGACGACCACCGCCAGCGCCGGCTGACCGCGATGAGATCCTGCGACCGGATCCTCTCCGGCTCCCGCCCGAAGACGATGCGCGAGCGGCTCGCCGACGTCGAAGCCGGCGGCGACCTGGACGAGTGGCCCGACTTCTACGGCGGCGGTCCGGTCGCGGCGCTGGAGGAGCGGATCGCCGGGCTGCTCGGCACACAGTCCGCGGTGTTCTTCCCGACCGGGACGATGGCTCAGCAGGTGGCGTTGCGCTACGGCGCCGACCGGTCCGGGATCCCGGCCGCCGCCCTGCACCCGCTCGGCCATCAGGAAGTGCACGAGAGGCACGCGTACGCCGAGCTCACCGGCCTGCGCGGGGTCCGTTCCACGGACGAGCCGCGTAATCCCACCGCCGCCGAACTGGCCGCCCTGGGTGAGCCGGTGAGCACGGTCGTCATCGAGCTTCCGCTGCGTGACGCGGGTTTCGTCCTGCCGGCCTGGACCGAACTGGTCGAGATCACCAAGGCGGCCCGCGCGATCGGCGCCCGGGTGCATTTCGACGGTGCCCGGATCTGGGAGTCGACGCCTCATCTGGGCCGCTCGCTGCAGGAGGTCGCCGCGCTCGCGGACAGCGTCTACGTCTCGTTCTACAAGTCGCTGGAGGGCATCAGCGGGGCCGTGCTCGCGGGCACCGCCGACCTCGGCGACTATGCCCGGGCGTGGCGGCACCGGTACGGCGGAACGCTGTTCCAGCAGTGGCCGGCCGCGCTCGCCGCGATGGCCGGGCTCGACCGTGAGCTGCCGCGACTGCCGGAGTACGTCGCGCATGCCCGTACCGTCGCCGATGCTCTGGCCGTGCTTCCGGGCGCGCGGGTCTTCCCTCGGCCGCCGCACACCCACCAGTTTCGTCTGTGGCTGCCGTACCCGGCGGCGGTCCTCGGCGAGGCGGTGCTGGCGCTGGCCGACCGGGAGCGGATCTGGTTCGCCGGTGGGTGGCTGGACGCGGACGTGCCCGGCTATGCCAGGACCGAGATCACGGTGGCCGAACCGGCTCTGGAGTGGACGGCCGAAGACGTCATCGCGGCCGGTGCGCTTTTGCTGAAGGAGATCGGTTAGATCCGGCCAGGGTCGCCACAGCGACCGTTCGCCCACCTTTTCCGAAAGGCGCCGCATGGGCACGTGGCTCGCCACCGTTCGATTCCCCGACGGCGCCGAACGGTACGCCGGCTACAGCACGGTGGTGGAGGCCTTCTGCGGCCCGCTGCGCCCCAGGGTGTGCCGGGTCGGCGACGTCCTGCCGAGCGGCGACACCTGCTATCGCGACGAGGCGGTCGGTGAGCCGCTTCCGTTCGACCGCAGGGCGCCGATCGCCCCGCTCAGCGAGTTGGTGCTGGTGACGGTGGAGCGGCAGCCGGACGGCTCCAGCTGGCACGCCCTGTACTGCCCGAGCCGTGGTGGCCTGGTCGGGCCGCTCTCGGACCACTACCAGCCGGTCCTCCAGGAGGAGTACGACCTGGTCCGTGACGACGAGGGCGTTCGTCATCTCTGCCGCTACGGTTCTCCTCCCGCGGTCTGCGGCGCGGAGCCGGCGGGGGAGCCGCTCGGGCTTCATCACCCGTCTGCCGGCATGGGCTACCCGGGCAGCGAGCTGCTTCCGGATCCTCCTCCGGCGCCCGACCTGTTCGCGGAGTGGAACGAGCCGGACCTGTGCCGGCCCTGCTTCTTCGGCTGGCTGACCGACCCGGGCACGGACCGGCCGTTCGCGGAGCCGGAACCGGGGCCGCCCGCGCCCGTGCCCGGCTGGTGGACCCGCCGAAAACGGGACTGGCAGGGCCGGCGCTGACCCGAAGGCGTCGGTAGATCATCTGGCACTTGTCGGAAGGGATTTGTGCGCCTACGCTGCCAGCAGCAGGAAAGCGCTTTCCTCATGACCGCCGGAGGGGTTCCACATGGCAGCGCGCAGATCGATCGGCATCGTCGTCAACGGTGTCACCGGCCGGATGGGCTATCGGCAGCATCTGGTTCGTTCCCTACTCGCCATCCGTGAGCAGGGCGGCGTGCCGCTGGCCGGGGGCGGGCACATCTGGCCCGAGCCGATCCTGGTCGGCCGTGACCCGGACAAGCTGGCCGCCATCGCGGCCCAGCACGGGCTCACCGAGTGGACCACCGACCTGGACGCGGCGCTGGCCCGCCCGGACGCGGAGATCTACTTCGACGCCCAGGTGACCTCGCAGCGCGAGAAGGCGATCCGCCAGGCGATCACCGCCGGCAAGCACGTCTACACCGAGAAGCCGCTGGCCGAGAGCTCGGCGGCGTCGCTGGAGCTGGCCGAGCTGGCCACCGCCGCGGGCGTCCGCAACGGCGTCGTCCAGGACAAGCTGTTCCTGCCGGGGCTGCGCAAACTCAAGCGGCTCATCGACGGCGGGTTCTTCGGGCAGATCCTCTCGGTACGCGGCGAGTTCGGTTACTGGGTCTTCGAGGGCGACTGGCAGGTCGCTCAGCGCCCGAGCTGGAACTACCGCCTCGCTGACGGCGGCGGCATCGTGATGGACATGTTCCCGCATTGGAACTACGTGCTCGAGGAGCTGTTCGGCAACGTCCGCACGGTCCAGGCGACCACCGCCACGCACATCACCAAGCGGGTCGACGAGCGTGGCGAGGAGTACACGGCCGACGCCGACGACGCCGCCTACGCGATCTTCGAACTGGAGGGCGGCATCGTCGCCCAGCTCAACTCCTCCTGGACGGTCCGGGTCAACCGGGACGAGCTGGTCGAGTTCCAGGTCGACGGCACCCACGGCAGCGCGGTGGCCGGCCTGCGCGGCTGCAAGATCCAGCACCGGGCGACCACGCCGAAGCCGGTGTGGAACCCCGACCTGCCGCTCACCGGCAAGTCGTTCCGCGACGAGTGGGCCGAGGTGCCGGACAACGAGGAGTTCGACAACGGCTTCAAGGTCCAGTGGGAGGCGTTCCTGCGGCACGTCGTCGCGGGCGAGGTCTTCCACTGGGACTTCTCCTCCGGCGCGCGCGGTGTCCGGCTGGCCGAGGCCGGTCTGCAGTCGGCTCGCGAGGGCCGCCGGATCACGATCGGGGAAGCCTGACATGAGCGTCGTGAACCTGCCCGGCGGGCGGCGGCTGACCCTGTCCGCGTCCACCTGGGCGAAGCCGGCCGGGCCGCCGAGCAGCCGGATCGCGTACGCCGCCGCTCATGTCGTCGCCGACCCGCGCGCGGAGAACGCGCCCGGTGAGCCGGCCGCCCTCGACTGGGAGCGGACGCTGGCCTTCCGGCGTCACCTGTGGTCGCACGGTCTCGGTGTCGCCGAGGCGATGGACACCGCGCAGCGCGGAATGGGCCTGGACTACGCCGCGACCAGGGAGCTGATCAGGCGCAGCGCGGCAGAGAAGGGCGGCCCGATCGTCGCCGGGGTGGCCACCGACCAGCTGCCGCCCGGCCAGGTGACACTCGAACAGATTCGTGCGGCCTACACCGAGCAACTCGGTGACGTCCTGACCGCGGGAGCCGCGCCGGTGCTGATGTGCAGCCGGCATCTCGCCTCGGCGGCGCGGGATGCCGACGACTACCTCGGCATTTATCGTGACCTGCTGGAGAAGTCGGACAAGCCGGTCGTGCTGCACTGGCTGGGTACCGCGTTCGACCCGGCCCTGGAGGGCTACTGGGGTTCGTCCGATGTGGACAAGGCCACCGAGACCGTGCTGGAGCTGATCAACAGCAACCCGGCGAAGGTCGACGGCATCAAGGTGTCGCTGCTCGACGCCGACCACGAGATCGGCCTGCGCCGTCGCCTTCCCGCCGGAGTGCGGCTCTACACCGGCGACGACTTCAACTACCCCCAGCTGATCCGCGGTGACGAGCAGGGCTACTCGGACGCGCTCCTGGGGATCTTCGCGGCCATCGCGCCGGCCGCCGGTGCCGCGTTCGCCGCGCTCGACCGTGGTGACCTCGACGAGTACGACGGGATCTTCGCGCCGACCGTGCCGCTGTCCCGGCACATCTTCAAGAAGCCGACGTTCTGGTACAAGACCGGCATCGTCTTCCTCGCCTGGCTCACCGGCCACCAGGACCACTTCACCATGGTCGGCGGCCTGCAGTCGGGCCGATCGGTGCCGCATTTCGCCACCCTGATCGAGTTGGCCGACGCCGCCGGTCTGTTCCCCGACCCGGACCTGTCCGCGCACCGGGCGAACCGCTTCTTCGAGGTGATGGCCGGATGAGCCGCTTCTCCTTCAACCAGATCACCGCCAAGCACTGGGAACTGACCGACATGGTCAAGGGCCTGGTCGAGGCCGGCGTGGACAAGGTCGCCCTGTGGCGTGAGCCGGTCGCCGAGTACGGCCTGGAGCGCTCCGCCGCCCTGGTCCGCGACGCCGGCCTGTCCGTGACCACGCTCTGCCGCAGCGGCTTCTTCCAGCTCGACGGCTGGTTCGACGAGAACCGCCGCGCCATCGACGAGACCGCCGCACTCGGCGCGCCCGTGCTGGTGCTGGTCTCGGGCGGGCTGCCCGACGGCTCGAAGGACATCGCCGGGGCCCGCAAGCACGTCGCCGACGCGATCGCCCAGTTGGTTCCGCACGCGGCCGCCGCCGGGGTCACCCTGGCGATCGAGCCGCTGCACCCGATGTACGCCGCCGACCGCTGCGTCATCAACACCTGGGACCAGGCCCTCGCCATCGCCGGGCAGCACCCCGCCGGCCAGGTCGGCGTCACCGTCGACACCTACCACCTGTGGTGGGACGACACCGTGCTGGAGAAGATCGAACGAGCCGGCGACCGGATCGCGATCTATCAGCTCGCCGACTGGATCACCCCGCTGCCGGCCGGCGTCCTCACCGGCCGCGGCCTGCCCGGCGACGGCTGCGTCGACATGCGCGCCTTCCACACCGCGGTGCAGAAGGCCGGCTACACCGGCCCGATCGAGGTCGAAGTGATGAACTCCGAACTCTGGCAGCGCCCCGGCCGCGACATCCTGGCCGACACGATCGCCGGCTACCAGAGCATCTGACGGGGTCCGGCGTCTTCGGCGGAGACTCCGGCCCGCGGTCAACGAAGCCCGCGGGCCGGCCCTGCCCTCCAAGACGGGGTTACGGGGTCAGGCCGGCTCCCGCTCCACGGCGTCGAAGATGTCCGCGTCGACCTCACGCTGCCACGGCGGAAGGTCGTCCCAATCGGCGACGTACGACGGTTTCGGGTCAGGGACGAAGCGGTGGATCTGGGTGATCCAGCACAGCGCGACGAAGCGGCCACGCTGTTCCCTGTTCAACTTCGACGCGCCGCCGTCGCCCGCCTCGACGAGCGCCCGGACCAGCCCGTAGACGTTGGCCGCGGCCTGGCGCTCCCATTCCGGCGTCTCCTCCCACGGCGCGACATAGCCGGGTTTCGGCTCCCCGGGGAAGTGCTTGCGCACCCCCGAGATCCACGCCTCACGAAAGATCCGGCCGGCTTCGGTGGTCGTCATCGTCTCACTGTTCTCTCAGGTGGCGGCGATCACATGCAGGACCCGGTCGTTGAGGTCGGCGACACAGGTACCGCGTTCCTCAGTGAGCCTGCTGTCATCGAATCGAAGCCAACCGCCAGGAATGGATTCTCGGGAGATGCCGGCCACCTCGCCGGCGGTGTCGAGGGCGTTCTCGCAGCGATCCAGATCGCCGAGACTGGCATAGGTCGTCGCCTGAACTGCGGCGACCCAGTGCGTGGTGGGAAGCCGGTTGTCTCTCCATTGATCGTGCGCGCCGGCCTCGCGGCCGGCCGATGCGGCGAGGCTGAGGCGTAGGAGCTCGCGGCGGTACATATCCAGGGCAGCTGTCGGCTGTGGATCGCTCATGACGTCACCGGAAATAGCGTGCGTGGCCTTAACGGCAGTGCGAGGACTCTCTGGATCAGTGACCAGAAGTCGATCCAGCTCCCCCGGTGTCACAAGGAGAGCCGCGCAAAGCTTGCTCCTGGTGTGGGGATACGGGTCGGTCTCCCCCCGTTCCAGCCGTCCGATGGTGGTGCGATCGGAACCTATGCGGACGGCAAGCGCTTCCTGGCTGTAGCCGAGTTCGGCGCGGCGCTTGATCAGTCGATCGCGTCTGGCCGCCATCACCACCTCCGCCGGATTCCGTCCTTCGACCAGGCTAAGGGACACCATGGCCTACTTGCGGCATGCCGTACAGATGCCTCACGGATGCGCCATCGCTGCCGTGTCACGTCAGGGCGCCTGCCGGTGTGATGGAGAAACCTCCGAGAATTCTCGTTGAGGAGATTCCGTGATCACTCGGGATGAGTTGGTGGCCGCGCTTCGGGTGCAGCCGTTCAACGTCGAGGTTCGAGTTCCGGCAGGCGGGCTCCGATGACCGAGCCGAACGGCGTCGACGATGACCTGCGAGGCATCGCGGCGCGGGTAGCGGATCAACTCTCCTACGAGGGGTACGCGCACATCGAGGACGACCGGGTCGAAGACCTTGCCGTGACGCTGGGCAGGTTTCTGGCGGCAGCGGGCATCCCGGTCCGCGACGGGCCGGGCGGCAGCGAGCGGTGGCCGGATGAGCGCGGCGACCACGCCGAACAGCCGGGGTCAGCGGCGGTAGGCGCGATGCAGGAAGTACAGCGCCAGGCCCGCCGCGGCGGCGGTGAGGGCCATCTGCGACAACCTGCCCCACCAGCTGTCCCACTGGCCTTCGGCGATGGTGCCGGATCGGATCAGTACGCGGCAGAGCAGCGCCGATCCGAACACCGTCACCGCGGCGACGATCCACCAAGGGCGTGCGGAGGTCTTGTCCTTCTGCATGGGTTCAGCGTTGTCGAAGCGGGCGCCGGCCACATCTGGCGCGTGACCGGTTCCGGTCTACAACCATGGATATAGGCCGGCGGCCGGGATGCGCCTGACAGGCGGCGAATCTGCGGCGGGGCGGGCGCGTTCGATCACCCGGCCCGGCCTGGCCCGAACGGGCGCTGACCGGCGTCGCGCGACCGCGGGGCGTCTCCGGTTCGCCGGTTTCGGCGCCTGACGTCACGGGGCAGCGGCAGGACCGGCAGCGTTCTACGATCTTGCCACCGTGCGGCATCTGGGCCGCCGGTCTCATGGGGGAAAGGTCGACAGTGGCCCGTTCCAGATGGCTGCCCCGCATCACTCTTCCACTTCTCGCCACCGTCTCGGCCACCGCGGTGGCCGTGCCCGCCCAAGCCGCCAGTGTCGGTGTGGCCTCGGTCGTCAAGACGACGATCGTGCAGTTCAAGGCGGCTGCCAAGCAAAAGAACCGGGTCGTGGTGACCCGGTCCGGCAACACCGTCACCATCGACGACCGGGTCAAGATCAAGGCCGGTCCCGGTTGCCGGGCCGTCAAGAAGGACAAGACCAAGGTCACCTGCCGGGTCGCCAAGGCGCCGACCCTGCTGCGGGTCTACACCTACGACGCGGCCGACTCGATCACCAACAAGACGAACCTGCCGCTCACCGCCAGCGGCGGCACCGGCAAGGACACCATCGTCGGTGGCCCTGGCGCCGACGCGCTGCACGGTGACAGCGGCAACGACACGCTGTACGGCAACGGCGGCGACGACGGCATCTGGGGCGACGGCGGCAACGACCGGATCTCCGGCGGCGACGGCAACGACCGGCTCTACGGCTGGACGGGCGACAACCGGGTGTGGGCTGGCAACGGCGACGACCACGTCGAGGTCTGGACCGGCACCAACGAGGTCTGGGGCGGCGCCGGCAAGGACACCGTCTACGGCAGCCATGGTGTCGACCGCCTCTGGGGCGGCGACGGCCGGGACGAGCTGTTCGGCCAGGGCGGCGACGACGCCATCGACGGCGGCGCCGGTCCGGACCACGTCTCCGGCGAGGACGGTGACGACGTCGTTCACGGCGGCGCCGATGACGACGTGGTGCTCGGGAACTACGGCAACGACACCCTCTTCGGTGGCGACGGCGACGACGAGCTTCGCGGCGAGAACGGCGACGACCGGGTCTACGGCGAAGCCGGCATCGACGAGATCTGGGCCGACGCGATCAAGAACGACGGCGACCGGGACGGTCAGGGCACGGACTACTACTCCGGCGGCGCCGCCAACGACTCCGTCGTGTACCGCAACTACCGGGCGTCTCCGGTCACCGCCGACCCCGACGGAGTCAGCGGCGACGACGGCGCGGACGGCGAGCGCGACACCATCGCCACCGACGTCGAGGGCATCTGGGGCGGCTTCGGCGACGACACGCTCACCGGCGGTCCCGGCACGAACTTCCTGCACGGCCAGGAGGGCAACGACACGCTGCGGGGTCTCGGCGGCGAGGACTACCTGTTCGGTGATGACGGTGACGACAATGTGGACGGTGGCGACGACGGCGCCCGCGACTGGGTCGACGGCGAGGGCAACACCTCCTCGACGCCCGGTGACACCTGCTACCAGTGGGCGCTCGACGACCTCGACGACTGCGAGCTGATCATCACCCCGTGACGACCGGCTAGCCGCTGGATTTCTGGGAGCGGAGCTCCACCAGGAGTCCGTCGCGGTCGGTGAGGACCGCACCGAGGATTCGCCGGCCTGCCGCGAGCAGGTCGGCGACATCCGGGGTGCTGAGCGCGTACATCACCAGGGCGCCGTCCCGGAACGACGTCACGATGCCGGCCCGGCGCAGGACCGCGAGCTGCTGGGACAGGTTCGACGCCTCCACGTCGATCTCGGCGAGCAGGTCGCGGACCGGTCGCGGGCCGTCCTGAAGCAGTTCCAGCACCCGGATCCGGACCGGATGACCGAGGGTCCGGAACATCTCGGCCTTCGCCTGGTACAGCGGCACTGACACGTCGCGTCCCCTCCGCCGAGAATCCAGCTCTACCGGCATCCAACCGTGGAGACACGGGCATGGTTACGGCGTACTCCAGACGTTGCTCTCGGCAAGCGGGACCACGACGCACCGCGACGTGAAGCGTTGAGCAGTTTCGGACTTGCAGAAATCTTCATCTGTTCCCTTACACGTTCTATGAACCCACGACCCGGCCCCGACGGGGCGGACATCGTGTGCGACCGGTTCCGGTCGGTGTCGTACACGCTCGTCGCAGACCCGGATCGCTGATCCGGACAAGCGCGGGAGGACCGAGATGCCGGACATGGACGTAGCCCTCAAGGACGCGATGCAGATCGACGGCGCCATCGGTGTCGCGCTCGTCGATCGGTCCAGCGGTATGGCGCTGGGCGTCGCCGGCGGAAGCCGGGACTTCGACCTCCAGGTGGCGGCGGCCGCCAACACCGAGGTGATCCGGGCGAAACTGCGCACGATGGAGATGCTCAGCCTGCACGAGAACATCGAGGACATGCTGGTCACGCTGGACACCCAGTACCACCTGATCCGCCCGCTGACCGGGCGCTCCGGGCAGGGTCTCTTCCTCTACCTGGCACTGCACAAGGACCGCGCCAATCTCGCCCTCGCCCGCCACCAGCTCAAGCGGATCGAGGGCACCCTCGACATCTAGTGCGAGACACTGGGGTGTGTTCGCGCCCCCGATGACAGAGGTCCGCACCGCGATGATGATTCAGCGGTGGCGGCGGATGACGTTTCTGCACTGGCGTTATCCCGTCGAGGCTGTCGGTCCGCTGCTTCCGGCCGGCCTCACCCCCGACGCCGAGGACGGCCAGGTCTGGGTGGGCATGCTTCCGTTCCTGATGGACGAGGTGCGCCCACCCTGGGTGCCCGGTCTGCCATGGCTGTCCACCTTCCCGGAGACCAACCTGCGGACGTACGTCCGTGGCCCCGACGGCGGCGCCGGCATCTTCTTCTTCTCGCTCGACGCGGCCCGGCTGCCCGCGGTGGTGGCCGCCCGGGTGGGGCTCAACCTGCCGTACCGCTGGTCCCGGATGTCGCTGCGCACCGACGGTGATGTCACCGAGTACCGCGGGAACCGCCTCTACGAGCCGCGTGGCGCCGGTTACCGGGTGCGGGTGCGCACCGGGGAGGCGTTCCCGATCGCCGAGCTCGGCCAGATCGATCACTACCTGACCACCCAGTACCGCCTCTACACGGTCGTCGGCGGCCGTCTCGTGTCCGTCGACGTGTGGCATCCACCCTGGGTGCTGCACCGCGCCGAGGTGCTCGACCTGCGCCAGGATCTGACGGCGGCGGCCGGCCTGCCGGCTCCGCACGGTAGCCCGCTGGTGCACTCGTCGCCCGGCGTGCGCACCCGGATCGGCCTGCCCCGAGTGGTCCGCTGACCGGATTCGCACATCTGTTCGAGTTATCCACAGGCTGTGTGCACAGCCTGTGGGTTACCGGTCGGGGCCGGTCAGCCGGGCCAGTCCCGCCGGTCGGCCGGTCAGTGCCAGCAGGATGGCCTCGATCGGGCCGGTCCACTCGGCGCCGGCCCCCACGGACCAGTCGGTGTCGGTGGCGGTGAGCCGGATGCCCCGGAACCTGCGCCGCGCCCAGAACGGCCAGCCCATCGTCCACACCCGGGTGGCTCCGGCGGAGGCCGCGTCGACCGGCATGGGCAGCCGCCGGCCGAGCGGCACAGCGATGTCCTGTGCGTGCACCAGGATGTCGAAGAGGATGTTGCGATAGTTCGTCACCGCCGGCAGTCGCCGCGAACCGGCGTGCAGGCGCAGCTCGGCGACGAGATCGGCGGACGGCCGGCGCGCGTGCCGGACGGCGAGGTCGTGGTTGAGCCGGTGGAACCGGCCGCCGGCGCGGACCGCCTCGACGGCCATGGTGACCGGCCCGGGTGATTGCGGCGCCAGCGCGATGTGGGCCGCGACTTCGCGCACCCGCCAGCCGGCGCAGAGCGACGGGCACTCCCATTGCGGTTCGGTCAGCCCGGCGAGCAAGTCGGCCACCGCCAGGCGCTGCTCCGCGATGACGACCCAGGACCTGTTCTCCTCCATAGTCAGATTATCTGACGAATATAGTCAGAGTATCGGACTAGTTTGCGAGGTTGGCGAATGGCGCAAGAAGATCTCAACGCCGGCCTGCTGATGTTCATCGCGTACCGGGCGATGGAGAAGCGGGTGCTGGACGCGGTCGCCGAGGCCGGTTTCACCGACATCACGCTCGCGCAGGCCCGCGTCTTCCAGCGGATCGGCCCCGAAGGCACCCGGCTCGGCGACCTCGCCGAGCAGGCCCAGGTGACGAAACAGACCACCGGTTTCCTCGTCGACCAGCTGGAACGGGCCGGTTACGTGGAGCGGGCGCCGGACCCGGCCGACGCCCGCGCCCGGCTGGTCCGGATCGCCGGGCGCGGCCGGGCGGCGGGTCTCGTCGCCGCGGCCGCGGTCGCCGAGGTGGAGGCGGAGTGGGCCGCCCACCTCGGCGGGAGACGGATGGCTCAGCTGCGGGATGCGCTCTCGGCGCTGCGCGAGATCACCGACCCCTACCGTCCCGGTCAGTAGCGGCCGGTGCCGGCCCGCCGGTCGATCAGCAGCCAGGCGCCGGGCAGCAGCCCGGCGGCCAGCAGCGTCTTCAGCGTGTCACCGATCAGGTACGGCACCAGGCCGATATCGAGCGCGGCGACCAGATCGGTCCCCGTCGCGAACGCCAGCCACGGCACACCGACCAGATAGATCAGCGCGTTGCCGCCGGCCATCAGACCGATCGTGTGGAACGGGCGGCGGTCCGCGCCGAGAGCGGCGAGCTGCCCGATCAAGGCGGCCGCGAGAACGAAACCGATCAGGTAGCCGGCGGTGGCCGCGGGCCAGCCGGAGGCGCCGGCCGCGAACCATGGAACGCCGAGGGTGCCGGCCAGCACGTAGATCAGCATGCTGGCGGCGCCGCGGGTCGCTCCCAGGGTTGCGCCGACGAGCAGGACGGCGAAGGTCTGCCCGGTGATCGGGACGGGGGATCCGGGGACCGGGATGGCGATCTGTGCGGCCAGGCCGACGGCGCCCGCCCCGCCGAGGGTCAGGAGCACATCGCGTACGACCGAACGACCCCACACGTCGGCCAGGACTCCGGTGGATCGCCCGGCCACCATGCCGAATGTGCTGTAAGCCACAGAAGGGCCTCCTGTCCGTACACGTAGGAGAAACCATAGGTCCCCGCCGGCCTCAGCGGCAGTCATCGGAGGGGAACCGTGATGCGCTAGTGATCGTTCAGGCGGGGCGCCACGCTGAACCGGCGCGGCGCCCCGCCCGAACTCACAGGGTGAGCGTCCAGGTGTTGATGTGCCCGGTGTCCTGCGCGACGGTGTCCTGCACCCTGAGCC
Organism: Actinoplanes sandaracinus; assembly: GCF_030009775.1. Taxonomy (GTDB): domain Bacteria; phylum Actinomycetota; class Actinomycetes; order Mycobacteriales; family Micromonosporaceae; genus Actinoplanes; species Actinoplanes sandaracinus. Next base: position 144,731 of record NZ_JASCTH010000023.1, read on the forward strand.
GCCAGGTGCCGTTCGCCGCCTCACCGGAGAGGTTGGCGGTGTAGGTGGTGTTGACGTTGTCCGCGCTGTCCGAGGTCGACGTCGCCTTCAGGCTGTACGTCGAACCGTCCGGTGCCACCAGGTCGACCCGGAGGTCACCGCGGAAGGTGTGCACGATGTCGACCGCCACCTTCGAGGCCGACGAGGCGCTGCGGGCGCAGCCGCTGATCGCGATGTCGCTGTGGACCGCGCTGCCGGCGTCCGGGATCGCGACATCTGCCGCGTTCGTCCCGGTGCAGCTCACCGGCGCGGCGGTGGGTGACGAGGTGGGCGCCGTGGTCGCGCCGGCGCAGGTCGGGTCGGCGGTCTGAGCCGGCACGTTGACCGCGTCCCAGGCCGTCTTGACCTTGTTGAACACCGTGCAGTCGTTCGGGTAGAGGTTCTTCGCCGCGGTCAGCGTCCAGGTGCGGTACTTCAGGTACGACGAGCTGGACGTCTTCATCAGCATCGCGTTGTACATGACCTTCATCGCGGTCTGGATGCCGACGCCGGTGATCGCGCCGGAGCCGCTGCACCGGGTGCTGGCCGGCTGCCCGTTCGTCGGGTTGGTGCCCTCGGCCAGCAGGTAGAACCAGTGGTTGCCGGGACCGGCCGCGGCGTGCACCTCATCGTTCGGCGTGCTGCTGGAGTAGCAGTTGTCGTCCCCGGCCAGCGACGGGTTGTACATGTACCGGATCGGGCCGTTGCCGACCAGGTTGACCTCTTCGCCGACCTGGTAATCGGGGGCGTCGTTCGGGTTGTTCGCGAACCATTCGGCGGCCGCGCCGAAGGTGTCGGCGACGAACTCCTGGGTGCCGCCGTTCGAGATGCCGCCCGGGGTGTTGTCGTCGATGCCGTGGGCCAGCTCGTGGGCCACCACGTCGATGGAGCTGATCCACTGACCGGCGTTGTTCTTGCCGATCTGGACCTGCGTGCCGTCGTAGTAGGCGTTGACGTCGTTCAGGCCGACCCGGATCGGCCAGGCGCCACCGCCGCTGGTGAATCCGGTGCGGCCCAGCCAGCTGCCGAGCATCGCCTTCGTCTTCTGAGCGGCGTAGAACGCGTCGACGCAGCCGGTCTCCTTATTGGTGGCGGCGCCGGTGCCCCACACGTTGTCGGTGCCGCTGAAGACCGTGTTGGTCGACGAGTCCTGGCAGGTCAGCGTCGGCATCGACGGGTCACGCAGGCTGTATGTCGAACCGGACAATGTGGTGTCCAGGGTGACCGCGCCGGTGGTCCAGCCGGTGCCGTTGCCGCTGACATGGGTGACGCGCTCCTGGGTGCGCAGCACCGTGCCGGTGGTGGCGTCCACGTCGACGGTGAGCCGGCTGACGTTCTCGTCGCCGTGGTCGTCGATCCGGGTGCCGTTGACGATCGACTCCCAGGCCAGGGCCGGGGTGCCCGTGGTGTTCACCACGACCAGCCGGGTGCTCTCGACGTTCGTCACCGTCTTGAGCTCGGCCTTGGCGGCGGGAAGGGAGTCGGCCGCGGAGAGCTTCGGGGTGATCGAGAGCTCGCCGATCGGCCGGGTCTGTGCGACCGACGTGAACTTGGTCCGGCCGGCCGTGTCGGTGACGACGACGAAGTCACCGCCGACGACCGGAAGTCCTTTGTAGGTGCGGTCGAAGGGCACGTACTGCAGATTGTCTGTGGAGATCACCTGGTGCTGCACGAACGCCTCGCCGTCACTGGCCTGCAGCACCTGCGGGCGGTCGGCGACGAGAGCCGACGCGGAGTCCGATGCCCGCGCCGATACCGCGGCGGGGTCGACGGGCGCCTGGGCGGTCGCCGGTCCGGTGACCGCCACCATCGCTGACGCGGCCGCAGTGGCGGCGGTCAGTGCGATGACGGCTGGGGTACGGGATTTCACGCATACTCCTCTCCCGCCCCGGGGGATAGGGCGGGCCTCAACCGTCCGGGGACGGCGGGTCACACCGGGGTGACTTGAGGGGAGACGCTATGCATAGACGGGCGTCACCGAATCGGGGAAAACCCTTGCGCTCCGGCGAATCCGGTGTGCGGGGTGGGTCATGCGCCGATCTGGTTGACCTCGACCAGGGGCGCGTCGTTCCACCACTGTGCGTGAATGATGAAGCTGCGGCCGGTCTCGTGGAAGTAGACCACCAGGTTCGTGTCCGAGCCGGTCTTCTCCACCCGGAAACCGTCTGCCGGAGTGGCCGTGACCAGCGACACGATGCCCTTGCTGGTCATCTTGACGACGGCCGTGCCGCCCGCGGTCGCAAACGACCGGACATAGGTCTTCACGCCGTCGCTGGTGGTGACGGTCCAGCCGTTCTCGGTGGTGGTCGACGGCTTCGTGGTGGTCGCGGCGGGCTCCGGGGAGGTCGCGGCGCTGCGGGACGCCGACGGTGTGGTGCGCGACGGCGTGGCCGACGTGGAAGGGCTGGCGATCGGGCTCGGCGTGGCCGTCTTCGGCGTCGGCGCGCCGCTGGTCCCGGACAGCGCGGCGGCCGCCGGGAGCTGATCGATGTCGGGCAGTTCACCCGAGTCGGCCTGTGCCGCGTTCAGCACCGGAGAGAGCGCCACCGAGGAGAGCACGATGCTTGTCGCGGTGGCCACACACCAGCCCGCTATCGGCACCCACCTGGAAGATCGCACGGGGCCATCCTCTCACCTGGTCCTATGGTTATCGCCATGGCGATGATCCTGTTGGTCGAGGACGACCGCATCATCACGGCCGCTCTGACCAGGGCCCTGACCGATGCCGGGCACGTGGTGCGCCCGGTCGGTCAGGCCGCCCAGGCGTTGAAGATCGTCACCCAGGAGCGGCCCGACCTGGTCATTCTCGACCTCGGTCTGCCCGACATCGACGGCACCGACGCGCTGCGGATGATGCGTACCGTCTCCGACGTGCCCGTGATCGTGGCCACCGCGCGGCGTTCCGAGGCGGACATCATCGCGCTCCTGAGCGCCGGCGCCGACGACTACGTGACCAAGCCGTTCTCCGGCGGCCACATCCTCGCCCGCATCTCGGCGGTGCTGCGCCGGGCCCGGACCACCGCCGAGCAGCAGCCCAACGCCATCACCGTGGGCGAGTTGGTGATCAAGCCGCGGCAGCGCCGAGTGGAGCTGCGGGGCGAACCGTTGCAGCTCACCCGCCGCGAGTTCGACGTCCTCGCCTACCTCGCCGAGCGGGTCGGCCAGGTGATCAGCCGGCGCGAGCTGATGAACCAGGTGTGGCAGCAGGCCCGGATCGGCGAGGAACAGACCATCGACGTCCACATCTCCTGGCTGCGCCGCAAGCTCGGCGAGACCGCCGCGAAACCGTGCTACCTGCACACCGTCCGGGGCGTGGGCGTCATGATGGTCGATCCGCGATGAGGTGGGCGCTCAACCGCCTGGCGCTCGCCATCACCTCCATGGTGGCGCTCGCCTTCCTCGTGCCGCTCGCCGTCGCGACCCGGCAGATCGCCTACGACCGGGCCATCTCCGACGCCCGGCAGCAGGCCACCTCGATGGTGACCGTGCTCGGCGTCGACAGCGACCTGTTCACCCTCACCAACGCGGTCGCCAGCACCGCCGCGGGCAGCGCCGGCCGGCTCGCGCTGCACCTGCCCGGCCTCGACCCGATCGGAACCTCGCACCTCACCACGGCGTCCGTGCAGCGGGCGGCGCAGGAGCGGCGGGCCGCCACCGCGGAGACCGGCGGCGGCGTCGCCTACCTGCAGCCGACCGTGCTGACCGACGGCCGGACCGTGGTCGTCGAGGTCTTCGTCCCCGGCGAGGACACCCGGCGCGGCGTCGGCACGGCCTGGCTCGCTCTCGGCGGGCTCGCGATCCTGCTGGTCGGCGGTTCCACACTCCTCGCCGACCGGCTCGGCAGCCAGTTGGTCCGGGCCACCCGCCAGCTCGCGGCGGCCAGCCGCCGCCTCGGCGGCGGCGACCTCAACGAACGCATGACACCGACCGGCCCGCGCGAACTGCGCGACGCCGCGAACGCCTTCAACGGCATGGCCGACGACCTGCGACGTCTGCTCGACCGCGAGCGCGAGCTGGCGGCAGACCTTTCCCACCGATTGCGTACGCCGCTGACGGGCCTCCGTCTCGATGTCGAGGCGATGCCGCCCGGCCTGATCGCCGAACGGATGCGCCAGGCCTGTGACCTGCTCGACGAGGAGCTGGAGGCGATCATCACCGGCGCCCGGCTGGGCAGCATCTCCAAGCGCGGCTCCGAGCAGTGCGATCTGGTCGAGGTGCTGGCCGACCGGCTCGCCTTCTGGTCGGTGCTCGCCGAGGATCAGGAGCGTCCGTGGGAGGTCGTCGGCGGCAACGAGCCGGTGATGGTCCCGATGCCGCCGAGCGAGGTGATCCTGGTGGTGGACGCGCTGCTCGGCAACGTCTTCTCGCACACCCCGGACGGCACCGCGTTCCGGGTCAGCGTCTCGGCCGGTGGCCTGCTCGTCGACGACGCGGGCCCGGGCATCGCCGACCCGGAGAGCGCGGTGAAACGCGGATTCAGTGGCGCCGGCTCGACCGGACTGGGTCTGGACATCGTGCGACGCGGCGCGGAAACTGTGCGCGGCCAACTCGTCATCGACCGTAGTCCCCTGGGTGGCGCCCGCATCGGAATTCTGTTCCCGACATCGGCTTCGGAGCCCACTGATCAGCACAAACGCGGCTGATTTCACATTTAAAAAGGTTCGTGGGTTCTGTTAAGGCTCCGTTATGGCAGCCACTCCTAATGTTCCGGCCTGTAAGTGATTGCCAGGTCTAGAAACACAGGAGAGCTGACATGCGCAGGAAGATCGCCTACCCGCTGGCTACCCTCGGGATGGTCGCATCATCTTTGACCGTCGCGTCGTCGCCTGCCCTGGCACACGGCTACGTCTCCTCGCCTCCGAGCCGCCAGGCGCTCTGCGCCGCCGGCACCGTGTCCGGCTGCGGCGCCATCCAGTTCGAGCCGCAGAGCGTGGAAGCCCCCAAGGGGTCGAAGCAGTGCAACGGTGGAAACGCCGCCTTCCCCGAGCTGAACGACGAGTCCAGGAACTGGCCGGCCACCACGGTCGGTAAGTCGGCGACCTTCAACTGGGTCCTGACGGCCCGGCACCGGACCGCCACCTGGGTGTACTACGTGGACGGCACGGCGGTCGCCACGTTCGACGACAAGAACGCCATCCCGGCCGCCTCCGTCTCGCACACCGTCGACCTGAGCAAATTCTCGGGCCGGAAGACGGTCCTCGCGGTGTGGAACATCGGGGACACCGCGGCCGCCTTCTACAACTGCGTGGACGTCAACATCGGCGGTTCCGGCTCGACGACGCCGACCACGGCCCCGACGACCACGGCCCCGACGAAGGCTCCGACCACGTCGCCCACCACCGCGCCGACGACCGCCCCGGCCACGACCGCCCCGGCCACGACCGCCCCGACCACGACGGCCACGGCCGCGCCGACCGGCACCGCCCCGGCGAGCGGGACCGAGTGGGCGCCGGGAGTGGCGTACCAGGCCGGTGACAAGGTCACCTTCGGTGGTGTGACCTACCAGTGCCGTCAGGCGCACAAGTCGATCCGCAGCTGGGAGCCCTCCGTCTGGACGCTCGCCCTCTGGCTTCCGCTGTGAAGCGCCGCCACGTAGCCGCGCTCGTCCTCGCGGCCGCGCCGTTCCTGCTCGGGGCGTGCGGCACCGCCGCCGACAAGGCTCCGGTGCCGGCCGCCACGGCGGTGCAGACCCAGAACGTCAAGAACGTCTCGGAGATCACCGCCGGCAAGACGTTCAACGACAACGACGTGATGTTCCTGCAGATGCTGATCGACAACCAGAGGCAGGGCCAGGAGATGGCCCAGATCGCCGCCGAGCGGGCCGGCCGTCCCGAGGTCGCCGACCTGGCCAAGGCCGTGCAGGTCACCCAGGCCGACGAGATCAGGCTGATGGAGGGCTGGCTCACCGAATGGGGCAAGCCCACCACCCTCGACGAGCGGGTCAGCCTGCACGCCGACCACGGTGGCATGCCGAGCACCGGCAAGGAGGAGATCGCGTCGCTGAAGACGGTCGACGAGAAGCGGTTCGAGACCGCCTTCCTCAACCTCTTCCTGGCGCACCAGCACAACGCGGTCGAGTTCGCGCAGATGGAACTCGACAAGGGCGGCAACGAGCTGGCCAAGTCCTTCGCGGAGCGGGTCAAGCAGTCCCGCACCGACCAGGTCCAGCAGATGCTCAAACTGCTCGCCGGCTGAACCTTCTTTTCGGTTCCCCCTCGAAACGGGGCGGTCCATCACGGACTGCCCTGTTTCGGGGCTTCCTGCTGTCTGATGCGGTAATTCCGCATAATTTACGCAGCATGTCTGCTCTATGCCGTACCCCCGCAATGCTTCTGACCCTGATCGTGGCCGCCGGTGCGGCAGCCACCCCCGCCGACGCGGCCGTCGCGCCGCTCTGGGACCACCCCGGCTACGACGCCGAGGACAGCCACCACAACCCGCGAGAAACCGTGATCAACGCCGGAAGCATCCGGAGTGTCACCCAGAAATGGCAGGTCAGCCTCCGGACCAGCGACCAGAGCTGCTCCGGGAACTCGACGCCGGTGCTCTCCGGCGGGCGGATCATCGTCAGTGATCAGCTCGGGATCTCGGCGTACGCGGCCGCCACCGGGACGTTCTCCTGGAGGTACGACTGGGACGACCCGGGCGACAGCGGGACCCCGCGACTAGCCGTCAGCGGCGGACTGGTGATCGTGGCCGGTGGAGACTGCAACTCGCAGAGCGACCCGGACGGGCGACTCATCGCCCTGGACGCCGGCACCGGGCTGCCACGATGGCGACAACGCCTCGGCAGCCCCGTCGACTCCGTCGTCGTCGACAAGAACGTCATCGTGATCTCCGGCGGGTCGCCGTCCGACGAGGACGTCGTCGCCGCCTTCGCGGTACGGGACGGGCGGGCGCTGTGGAGCAAGGACCGGTTCCTGAGCTCTGAGGTGTCCGCCGACGGGACGCTCCTCGTGCGGGCCACCGACGGATCCGGGGCGCCGGCGGGAAGCAGCGCCGGAATCTCGATCGAGACCGGGGCCGTCCGGTGGACCCGCGAAGGCGTCTCCTGGGCCGCGCAGGCCGCCGACCCGGCCGGCGAGCGGTTCTACGTGACAGATCGGGCGGGACTGCTCAGCGCCGTCCGGGTCGCCGACGGGACACCCGGCTGGACCGCGGCCGGGACCGAGAACTCGCTGGTCGCGGTGGACACGACACGGATCTACCGGGTCAACGGCACGAACGTGGACGCGCTCAGCGTGCTCGACGGGAAACGGCTCTGGACCGCGCGGCAAGGCGTCGACGGTGTGCAGCCGGTCCAGGCCGGTGGACTCCTCTACGCCGGAGGCGCGGTCCTCGACCCGGCCGACGGCGAGGTGGCCGGACCGGACCGCCCCGGACAGGTGATCGTCGCCGGCGGGCGGATCCACCAGGTTCGCGACGCCGTCCTGCGGTCGTTCGGCCCGTAGGTCCAGTGCCATCACGGGACGGATCGGTTGCGGTTGGGGAGCCGATAGCCGTACCCCCGCTGGTGGGTTGCCGTTGGGGTGTTCCTGACGGATCTGGCGAAGCGGAACCCGAGGCCGGTCCGAAGAGGGAGGTGGCGCCGAGGGACGGCGCCACTTTCCTTGTGGAGGTGCCGCCGCTTTGGCTCCGATGTTCGCGCCGCTCCGAGAGCGTAACTACCGCCTGTGGGCGGCCGCCGACCTGGTTTCCGTCGGTGGCACGTGGATGCAGGTTCTGGCGTTGAACTGGCTGATCCTGTCGGCGACCGGCTCAGCCACGGCGATGGGCGCGGTCGTGATGCTGCAGTCCCTGCCGGTGCTGCTGCTCGGCAGTTGGGGCGGCGCCCTCGCCGACCGCCTCCCGGCGCGGCCCATGCTGATCGCCTTCCAGGCGGTCCGGGCGCTGCTCGCGCTGGCGCTCATGCTGCCTTCGTCGGGGAACTGGCTGATCTACGGGGTGGCGCTGGCCTCCGGCGTGATCGGCTCCTTCGAAGGCCCGGTGCTCGGCCGCTTCGGCTCCGCCCTTGTCCCCAAGGACGCCCTGGCCTCCGCGCTGGCGCTCGGCTCGGTGCTCAGCTCGGCCGGCCGCATCGGCGGCATGGCCCTCGGCGGCGTGCTCATCGGCATCACCGGCCCGGCCACGCTGTTCCTGATCAACGCGGTGTCGTACGTCGCCGTGATCGTCGCCCTCCTCGCGATGCGCCTCGGCGACATGCGCGCCCTCGCCACCTCCACGTCCTCGGACGGCGGTGTCGTCGCCGGGTTCCGCTACCTGCTGCGGCAGCCGGTGATCCTGACCATCCTGGCGCTGTCGTTCGTGCTCGGCTCGCTCGGCCGCAACTACCAGGTGTCGATGGCGTCGATGGTGTCCGGCCCGCTCGGTGGATCGTCCGGTTCGTACGGTCTGTTGTCGACCGTCTTCGCCGTCGGCGCGGTCGCCGGTGGCCTGCTGCTGGCCGGCACGGGCCGCTCCACCCTGCGGGTCCTCCTGGGCACCGGCTTCCTCATCAGCGCCCTGCAGTTCTGCTCCGGCCTCGCCCCGAACATCGTCGGCTTCGCCGCCCTGATCCTCCCGATCGCCGCCGGCGCCGTCATCTTCGACACCGTCGTCTCCACGCGCATCCAGCTCGACACCCGCGAGGAGATGCGAGGCCGGGTCCTCGCGACGGTCGGCATCGTGTCGTCCCTGTCCGGGATCGTCGGCGCCCCGGCGATCGGCTTCCTGTGCGACTCGCTCGGCGCCCGGGGAGCGCTGCTGCTGGCCGGCGCCGTGACCACGATCGCGGCGGTGATCGGCGGGATCGTCCTGGCCCGCCTCAAGGGCCGCTCCCTCAGTCTGCCTTTCCTGCTGGGGCGCCCCGCCCAACAGCCCGCCTGACCGTCCCACCTCACGTGCCGCCCGACTGGCTCCTCAGTCGGGCGGCACTGCCATTTTCGGGGTCGGACACGCCTGGGACGCTACTTCCGGCTGGCCTAGCGGCATCTCGGCCAGCCCGCCCATCTGACTCCTCGGACGTGCTCGGATCGTCCGGTTCGGTAGCGTGAAAGCGCACCTCACCCGCCACCACCGAGGGGAACACGTGGAGCTGCTGCACTCCGGCAAGGTTCGGGACGTCTACGCCGATGGGGATGACCTCATCCTGGTCACCTCGGATCGGATCTCGATCTATGACGTCATCCTGCCCACGCCGATCCCGGACAAGGGCAAGATCCTCACCCAGCTGTCGCTCTGGTGGTTCGACCAGCTTGCCGATGTGATTCCGAACCATGTCATCTCCGCCACCGATGTGCCGGCGGAGTGGGCCGGGCGGGCGATCCGGTGCGAGCGGCTGGAGATGGTCATGGTCGAGTGCATCGCGCGCGGCTATCTGGCCGGCTCGGGGCTCAAAGACTATGAGCGGGAGCGGATGATCTCCGGCAACCCGCTGCCGGACGGGCTGGTCGAGTCGTCCAAGCTGCCTGAGCCGATCTTCACGCCCAGCACCAAGGAACCGGTCGGGGGCGGGCACGACCAGCCGCTCACGTTCGAGCAGACGCAGGAGCGGGTCGGGAAGGAGCTCGCCGAGGAACTGCGGCGGGTCACCCTCGAGGTGTACCGGCGAGGGTCGGAGATCGCCGCGGCCAAGGGCATCATCATCGCCGACACCAAGATCGAGGTCGGGTACGCGAACGGTGTGCTGAAGATCGGCGACGAGGTGCTCACCCCGGACTCGTCACGGTTCTGGGAGATCGACGACTGGCAGCCGGGCCGGGTGCCGCGTTACCTGGACAAGCAATTCCTCCGCGACTGGTCGACGCGGCACACCGACTGGGACCGGACCGAGCCGGGACCGGAGATCCCGGACGAGGTGGTCGAAGCCACCCGTAACCGTTACATCGAGGTCTACGAGCGGCTCACCGGCGACCGCTGGCGCTGATCAACAGAGGGTGCCGGCGGCTGCGATCCATTGGCGGCGCTTGTGGAGCAGGTAACTGCCGTAGGCGCCGGCCATCACCCCTTCGATCAGACCGGTCCAGCCACCGAGAGCGATGCACAACGGCGCCACCGTCCACAGGAGAACAGCGATGAGCACCCAGCGCTGCGGTGGGCGGGTCGCGCGGCGGGTCAGATCGGGGTCGTCGATCTGGAGCTGGGCCACCAGGCTGGCGAAGACCTGGTGTTCTTCCGGTTTGAGCACGGCGGGTCGACCTCCATCCGAGGGGGGACCGCGACGGCGTACCCAGAAGTGGGTGACGTGAAACGGCCCGCGCTGATGGCGGATCCGCCGGGATGGCCGAATGAGTTACCGGGTCAGGCCCGCGGCCACACGTGAGTGGTCACGGCCCGGACAACGACTTGCGCGACAACTTCAGCATCGCGCCGTCGGCCTGGCCGCCCTGCTCCGGCTCGGCGCAGGCGGGGCACCCGTCGTTGCCGCTGCGGAGGTACCACCCGAGGGCGACGCCGGCGAAGAGACTGAGCAGCCCGACGAACGCCGAGACGGTGACGGCGCCGGTCATGTCAGCGGCCTCCGGCGCACCAACCGCAGCTGCCGCTGGTCGAGGTCGGGCTCACTGTCGGCGCGAAAAGTCACATAGGGCGCGGTGAAGGTGTCCACGCCCGTCCCCCGGTGGGTTTCCCGCTGGTAGGTGACCGTGACCGCCCGGGGCGACGCCGCCTCGATGATGCCGGCGCGCCACCCGTTCCGATAAACCCACACCGGGTCGGCCGGCCGGTAGCTCTCAGCCGGGGCGACCTCTGCCGGATCGCGGTGCGGCGGAGTCACGGTCGGCGTGGACGCCGTGAGGTGCGGCATGGAAATGCCTCCATTGGCTTGAGGCGGACTCTTGCCGTGTCGCGGGCGCAACAGCTGAGCAGCCGAAGATTTCGGCACGCTGTGTCAGCGGTCGGAACGTGTCTGTCAGCTATCATGCTCGTCATCAAGTGCGTCCGCAAGGCCAGATGCACGTGCATCCGCAACACGCGTTCGGCGCGGAGACCCTGATCTGTCTGGTTTCGCGGTAGACGATCTCCGCTCTAGGATGCGTAAAGACTGCGTCGTGCAGTCACAGAGCAGCAACAAGGAGTCAGGTGAGCGCGGGTTCGCAGGAGGAGGCGCCGGGCGGAGGCCCGACCGTGCTGCGCATCCTGCTCGGCTCCCAGCTTCGCAAGCTGCGGGAGTCGAGAGGGATCACCCGGGAGGCGGCCGGTTACGAGATCCGTGCCTCCGGATCCAAGATCAGCCGGATGGAACTGGGCCGGGTCAGCTTCAAGGAACGCGACGTCGCCGACCTCCTGAGCATGTACGGCGTGATCGACTCCGCCGAGCGCGACGCTCTGATCGGCCTCGCCCGTCAGGCCAACAACCCCGGCTGGTGGCAGCACTTCGGTGACGTCCTTCCGAACTGGTTCCAGGCCTATCTGGGTCTCGAGGCGGCCGCGTCACTGATCCGGACCTACGAGATCCAGTTCGTTCCCGGTCTTCTCCAGACGCCCGACTACGCACGCGCCGTGATCATGCTCGGGCATGCCGGGGCCAGTGCGGAGGAGATCAACCGCCGTGTCGGCCTGCGCCTCCAGCGGCAGCAGATCCTCACCCGTTCGGGTGGCCCCCAGTTGTGGGCGGTGATCGACGAGGCGGTGCTGCGCCGCCCGATCGGTGGCGTCGACGTCATGCGCGCGCAGATCGAGTCGCTCATCGAGGCGTCGAAACTGCCCGGCGTGCGCCTGCAGATCATTCCGTTCCAGGCCGGTGGGCACGCGGCCGCCGGCGGGCCGTTCGCGATCCTGCGCTTCCCCGAGCCGGAACTGCCCGATGTGGTCTATGTGGAGCAGTTGACCAGCGCCATCTATCTGGACAAGCGCGAAGACGTGGACCATTACGCGATGGCGATGGAGCGTGTCTGCATCGACGCCGAGCCGCCGAACGACACTCCTGAGATCCTCGGGAAACTGCTGAACGAGGTCGGCCGCCCGGCCTGAGGCCGGTCCGGTCCGGCCGCGTGCCGGCGGCCGGACCGTATTACCTGAACGTTCAGGCGACCAGGTTGTCGAAGTCTCCGTCGCGGACGCCGCCGAGGAACGCCTCGATCTCGGCCCGGGTGTAGATCAGCGCCGAACCCTCGGGATCCCGGGAGTTACGCACGGCGACGTCGCCACCGGGCAGCACGGCGCACTCAACGCAGTTGCCGCTCGGGTTGCTACGGCGGCTCTTCTGCCAGGTGACTCCCTGGAGTTCGCCGGCGGGCATGCCGTTGACCACGTTGGTCATTCCAAGCTCCCTAGATTTGCCCCAGATCGCCCATCGATCCGGGATCGGTGAAGTCCGCGTGCCTAATTCGGGCGGCGATGCAGATGCACGTGCATCTGGCCTTGCGTAGTCACGGGATTCTGAGCATGATAACGCACGTACTACTCTCTAGGGGTGTCACTGAGGGTGACACCTTTAGGTGATGGGTCGGTCGCGGAGCGACGTCTGCGGCCTCAGCTCGAGGCTCCCTGGCGGGGGCGTCCAAGCGAGAGGTGGGGATATGTCGATACCCAACGTCGGCCCTGAACATCCTGGACCGGGTGACTCCGGCGCGGTCGAGAGCCCGCGCTGGGGAAACTCGTTGGTCTACCGGGACGAGCCGTTCGCCGACGAGGTGTTCGCCGCCTCGACCAGAGCCAGCACGGTGTCGCACCGGTTCGGGGGAGTCAGGTATGCATTGAGCCGGCCCGGCGGGACGACCGTCCGGAGGCCGCCTGCCGAGGAGGATGAGTCCGACGCGCGTGACTGAGCTCGTTCGTTGCCACCGCGAGCAGCGACCTGCCCGGCCTCCGCAGCCGAGAGCCCCGCACGTCCGCGACAACCGGTTGCGGCCGAGCAGCCCGGCCTGGCCGGTGTACGAGTTCGCCGAGTCGGACTACTGCTACGGCATCGGCCCGATCCGGCTGCGCCTGGAGCGGGTGAACTGGGCCCAGCCCATCCCGCACGAGGGTGACTTCTGGCTCGGCGTGCGCGGCGTCGTGATCGATCGCTTCGGCCGCGAGGGCGCCGTCCGCGAGATGTTGATCCGCGCGGCGCGGGTGCCGGTTCCGCCGGCGTGCAAGCGGCCCCGCTTGAGGGTGCTGCGCAGCACGCCCGTCTGACTCCGGGTGGGCGGCGCGGTTCCCCGTGCTGGGCCGCCCACCCGGTCAGCCATGAGGAAAGGCCCGCCGCCGGCGGGCCTTTCGCGTCTGACCGTCAGGGTTTGCGGGCCACCCCGGACCAGTAATAAGCCGCTTCGGGGTCGTCGACCGGGTCGTCCGGACGCCAGCCGGAGACCGGAACAACGCCGGGTTCCAGCAGCTCCCAGTCGCCGAAGAACCGGGTCACCGCTTCTCGCGTGCGGGCCACCAGCGTCATGCCGGCGCCGGTCGCGGCGGCGACCGCGGCGTTCACCTCGTCGGGGTTGAAGTCGGCGGTCGGGTGGGTGATCGCCAGGCAGCTGCCGGACGGCAGCGCGTCACGCAGCGCCTCGACCTTGCCCCACGGGTCGTCGGCGTCGGCGAGAAGCATCAGGATCGCGATCAGCGTGAGGCCGACCGGCTTCGTCAGGTCGAGGGTGTCGCGCAGCGCCTGGTGCTCGAGGATCGACACCGGGTGACGGATATCGGCGGCGATGTACTCACTGCGGCCGGACGGGTGACTGATCATCAGGGCGCGGGCGTGGACCAGCACGATGGGGTCGTTGTCCACATAGACCACGCGGGTCTCCGGCGCGATCTGCTGGGCGATCTCGTGCAGGTTGGGCCGGGTGGGGATGCCGGTGCCGATGTCGAGGAACTGGCGGATGCCTTCCTTGGCGACGAGGTCGCGGGCCACCCGGTGCACGAACTTGCGGTTCTCGCCGGCCATGTAACGCATGCCGGGGATGGCCTGGATCATCGCTTCGCCGACGGCGCGGTCGACGGCGAAGTTGTCCTTGCCGCCGAGCCAGTAGTCGTAGATGCGGGCGGAGTGTGGCACGTTGATGTTGACTCCGGGCGGCGCTACCTCGGTGGGTGCGGGGTTACCCTCTGTCACGACCGCCTCCTTGCGACACACGACCAGTACCCGTCCGCTCAGCCTAGCCGGAACGATCGACCGACTTAACCCCCGGAATCCGGTTTTCAAGCGGCGGAGGCATAGCCCCGCGAGGTCGACGTGACGACGCGATCGCGTCCGGCGTGCTTGGCAGCGTACAGGCAACTGTCCGCTGTGGACAGAAGAGTCGACTGGGTCGGAGCGCTCAGGTCGGTGCTCGCCGCAACGCCGATGCTGACGGTGACCGGGAGGCCTCGGGTGATCTCTCGCCAGCCATGGTCGCGGACGGCGCGGCGGATGCCGTCGAGCAGGCCGCCGGCCCGGCCCGCGGTGGTGCCGGGAAGCACGATCAGGAACTCCTCGCCGCCCATCCGGGCGGCGAAACCGGCCGGACTGGCCGCGGCGGCCCCGTCGGCGAGGATGCCGGCCACCCGGACCAGGACCTGGTCGCCGACATTGTGCGAGAGCCGGTCGTTGACCTGCTTGAAGTGGTCGAGATCGACGAGGGCGACGATGAGGCCCGGATCGGACTCGATCAGCGACGGCAGGGACTCGTCGACGAACCGCCGGTTGTGCAGGCCGGTGAGCGGGTCGCGGCGGGCCTGCTCACGGAAGCGCTCGGCCTCCTGCCGGGCCTCGACCGTCTCGAACATCGCCTGCCTGGTACGGGTACGAGCCTCCCGCTGCAGCGAGTGGAGGTTCTGGTAGGCGTCGAAGAACGTCTTGTGCACGGCGAACGCCTCGGCGAACTCGCCCCGGTCGGCGTGCAGCTCGGCCTGCTCCTGGTGCACGCGCACCAGCACGTCGACCAGATCGCGCTCGGTGCAGATGGTCCGGCAGGTGTCGAGGCTCCGCTGCGCCCGCTGGTGCGCGCCGAGGCCGCGCTGCGCCTGGGCGAGGGTGAGGAGGTACTCGGCGAGGGCGTCGGCGTCCTCATGACGGCCCTCGCCGTGCCGCTCGATGCAGAGCCGCATGGTCGCCTCGGCCTCGGCGTAACGCCCGTTGCCGATCTGGATGGCGCCGACGGTGTCGAGGAACGCCGGCTCGAGGTGGATGCCGCGCTCGTCGGCGAGCCGCTGGAGACGGTTCGCCACCTCTTCGGCGCGCTCCTGGTTGCCGGTGTCGTATTCCGCGTAGGCGTGGTTGTTGAGCAGGCAGAGCAGAGCCGGCGAACCGGTCCGGACCGCCAGTTCCTCGGCCTGGGCGTAGCGGACGCGGGCGGCGTCCATCGAGCCGGCGGACCAGAGGGCGTCGGCCAGTTTGGTGCGGTGCCAGATGTGCATGTGGGTGGTCGACTCGTCGTCGAGCAACTCGACCGAGAGCAGCGCGTGCTCCAGGGCCTGCTCGGCGTCACCGAGGTTCTGGTGGATGGCCGCCCAGATCAGGTGGGTGCGGGCCATCAGGAGTCGTGCGTCGTTGGCGACCGCCCACTCGTGCACCTGCCAGATCTGCTCGGCGGCGGCGGCGATGTCGCCGGAGCGCAGCCGCATGTTGGCCTGGCAGAGCCGGGCACGGGCGATCAGCAGCGGATCACCGAGAACCCGGGCCGCCTCCTCGATCCCGACGGCCCGAGCGAGTTCGGCCTGTGGGTCCCAGGAGCGCTCGTCCTCGATGGCGAGGAGCAGGTCCGAGAGCGTCTCGGCGCTGATCAAGTCTGCCACCGATCGCCTCCCTCCGCTTCAGCGAGTCTGCTCCCACGGGCGACCATCGGCACGGATCGGCCGAGGCTTAGGGGAACCGCCTGGCTTTCCGAGGTTAGCTCTGTGTGAGCGGCTGACCCCAAGGAGTGCGGCGTGACCTCCGTCCTACTCGGCAGCGGCGCCGGCCAGTTGAGGTTCACACCCGAGGGGCGCCCAGGCCACCGATGACCAGGGTGAGCTGGCGCCGCCAGGCCTGGGGGTCGGCGGAGTGCTGGGCGACCCCGGCGTTCGCCATCATCAGCAACGCCAGGTCACCGCGGGTGAAGTCGGCGCGCAGCCGGCCGGCCCGCTGGGCCCGGGTCACCACGTCCACGGCCCGCTGCTGGGCGGTCGCGCGCAGGCCGGCGAGCCGTTCGTCGTCGTCGAAGGTGGTGGTCACCAGCAGTTCCGCGAGGCCACGGTCGGTGGCCTGCAACTCGCAGACACGGGTCAGGTAACCGACGAACGCGGCCCACGGGTCCGGGTGTTCGAGCGCTTGTTCGGCGAGGTGGACCGCGGCGGTCATGTGGTTCGCGAAGACCTCGGCGATCAGGTGCCGCCGGCTGGGGAAGCGGCGATAGAGGGTGGCGTTGCCGACCCCGGCCCGCCGGGCGATCTCGTCCAGCGACGCGTCCAAGCCCTGCTCGGCGAAGACCTCGCGCGCCGCGGCGAGCAGGGCTGCTCGGTTACGGCGGGCGTCCGCGCGCAGCCGGGGGGCCATGCGCCACACGATACGGCGTGGCGAGGGAAGGACAGCGATCCGTTCGGTGTCGCCATGGCCGGCGCCCTCGGCGCATCACGAGGCCGGCGAGCAGCGGCACGGGTCGGCTCTCTCGGCGCTGCTGGACCGCGAGGTCGCGGTCAGGTGATGCAGAACTCGTTGCCCTCCGGGTCGGCCATCGTCACCCACGAGTGGGGGCCCTGCCGGCCGTCCCAGAGATGGATGGCGCCGCGTTCGATCAGCCGGTCACGGACGGCGTTCCGTTTCTCCTCGCCGACGAACACGTCGACGTGCATCCGGTTCTTCACCGTCTTGGCGGCCTCGTCGAACTGGAAGAGCATCCGCCGGGCGGTCTCCGGGTGCCGGATCGCGGCGCCGCTGCGCCACACCAGCCTGCCCCCGTGATGGGTGGTCTCGGCGTCGGTGGCGTAACCCTTGGCGATCATCTCCTTGATGAACGCCTCGTCCTGGGACTCCACGTCCCAGCCGAGGGTCTCCGCCCACCAGTCGGCGAGCGTGTGCGGATCGGTGCAGTCCACGGAGACTTGGAAGTCGTAAGCCATGGACCGCACGCTACCCACGATTGCGGTCAGGTCATGACCTAATTGGCGTAGAGGCCTGGAAAGAACCGATCGATTGCGGTCACGTCGTACACATGCCGCACTTCGTTGATCTTTTGATCCTCGACGCCCAGGAACTCGACCATGCGGGCCGTGCCGAACGGTGCCGCAAGGTCGTAGACCAGTGCGGCACCGTCCACAGCATCGGTACGGGCGACCACCGTGACACCGTCCGCGAAGGCGGCGATCCGGTGCAGGACCTGGAGCAGCTCTTCGTCGTCGACCGGGGCGTCCAGGTTCCACTCCGTCTCGACGTCCGCGGCGAGCAGCTTCCGGGCCATGGTCAGGTCGTCGTTGGTCCACGACCTGACCCAGTAGTCCACCACGTCCATGCGGTTCGTCACCCGTTCAGCATCGCGTCTGCGCTCACGAAGGTGTAGCCGGCCTTGATGATTCCCGGAACGAGCTGCTTGAGGTGCGCGGTGCCGAGATACGGGTGGTAGAAGAAGCTGGCCACGCCGTCCCGCACCACCAGGTTGCGCTCGGCGCTGGCGACCAGGTCGGCCGGCAACCGCACCGGGTGCGTGTTGTACGCCTCCGGCTCCACGTTGCCGATGTTCTCCGGCACCACGACCGAGCCGTACACGTCCCGCACGGTGTAGGGGAAGAACTGCCCGAACTGGCGGGCGTAGTTGAACTTGGCGCCGGTCAGCACGCCCGGGAAGTACAGGCCCCGGTCGTATCGCTTGCCGAAGAGCGAGTTCACCACCTGGTAGTCGACCGGGCTGGCCGCGTAGTGCGGGAACTCGAAGATCTTCGGCATGCCCAGCCCGGTGGCCGCGAACACCGCGCCCGACGCGACCATCCGCGAGGTGGCCCAGGCGGCCGAGTCCTCCTTCACCGGGCCGTCGTAGATCACCCGGTCGGCCGAGTCGACGTGCGCGGTGAAGAACTCGAAGTCGTTGCCGCTGGCGCCGTCGTACGGGTTGTTCACCGAGCCGTACTGGTGGGTGTAGCCGTGCATGAGCAGCGTGCCGCCCTTAGCCTGCATGTACTTCAGCGCGGACACCACCGCGGGCCTCTTGGCCAGGGAGTAGTCCTCGGCGACGCCGTTGTTCTTGGCGCCCTTCGGGTCGCGGTACCGCGGGTAGACCGCGACACTGAACGGCACCTTCATCGACCACAGGTAGTCGGCGACCGCCCGCAACTCGGCGGGATCCGCGTCGGGGCCGACGTCCTCGATCCGGATCAGCGCGCGGTGGCGTTCGGGCGTCTTCGGAGCGAGCGCGTCGAAGAGCAGATCCGCGAAGACCAGGTAGCGGTCGTCGTGGGTGACGTAGGAGAACGGGATCTCGCTGACGTAGGTCAGGTTGCCGGAGCGCACCGCCCAGGGCAGCGTGGTCCCGTCGGCGCGGGTCGCGGCCGCCAGGGTGACGACCTTGGCCGGGTCGCTGACCGTCAGGTTCATCAGACCGGACTTGTTGTCGGCGCTGCGGGTCAGCTTCCGGCCCTTGTAGGTCACCGCGGCCACGTCGGCGAAGTCGAAGAGGCCGCTGGTGAAGCCGTACTTCGCGGCGAAGCCGTCCAGCTTGGTGAGCTGCCAGACGTTGTCCCGGACCCACACCACCGGCTTGGTCGTGGCGGTCACGTCGGTCAGGAAAGCGGCCGGCAGCGGCTCGTCGTAGGTCGAGCCCAGGTAGATCACCGCGGTGTAGTTCTTCAGGTCACCGGCCTTGTAACCGGCCACCGGCGCGGCCGTCCAGGAGCCGAAGTGCGAGCTCAGGTTCGCCGTCTGGGTGGCGTAGACCTCGCCCAGCCAGCCGTAGCCGCCCGTGGTGTCGTACAGCACGAGGGTCTTGGCCGTGCCGCCGCCGGGAGCGGCCTTGCCGGTCTTGCCGGCCGCCGTGGTGGTGCCGGCGGCGCCGGCCTCGATGGAGTTGAGGCCGACGGCCGCGACGGTGGCGGCGGCCGCGCCGGCGACGAGAACGCTGCGGCGGGAGACGGGGGTGGCACGCATCAGGCGACGACTCCGGAGGTGAGGGCGGTCTGCGACGGGACGGGCATGGCTTCGGGGGCGGGCGCGAGGCCCAGGAGAGCGGCGGTGGCCTGCGCGGTGCGCACGGCGGCGAGGCCGTCGCCGTAGGGGTTGCCGCCGGCGGTCATCGAGTCGCGGAGGGCCCGGCTGTCGAGCAGCGCGGACGCCTCCGCCACGATCAGCGCGGGGTCCGAGCCGACCAGCTTGGCGCAGCCCGCGTGCAGCGACTCCACCCGCTCGGTCACGTCCCGCAGCACCAGCGCCGGAACCCCGAACGACGGCGCCTCCTCCTGGATGCCGCCCGAGTCGGTCAGCACCAGGTAGGCCTCGGAGAGCAGGCGGGACAGATCCGGGTAGGGCAGCGGGTCGGTGACGGTCACGCGCTCCACGCCGGCCAGGGCGGCGTCGACCTGGGACCGGACCGCGGGGTTCGGGTGGCTGGGCAGGACCACCTCGATGTCGTCGTAGCGGGCGATCAGCTCCTTGACCGCGGCCAGGATCCGGTCCAGCGGCTCGCCCCACGACTCACGGCGGTGGGCGGTCACCAGGACCAGGCGGTTGTCACTGCCGGCGCGGGCGGCGGCCACGTCCTGGTTCTCGAACGGCAGCTTGCGGCCGGCCACCGCGAGGGTCGCGTCCACCACGGTGTTGCCGGTGACCAGCACGTCGCTCGCCGGGATCTTCTCGTCGAGGAGGTTCATCGCGGCCAGCGGGGTGGGCGCCAGGTGCAGAGCGGCGACCTGGGCGACCAGGCGGCGGTTGCCCTCCTCCGGGAAGGGCGACTCCAGGTCACCGGAACGCAGGCCGGCCTCCAGGTGGACGACCGGAATGCGCCGCCAGAACGCGGCGAGGGCGCCGGCCAGGCTGGTGGTGGTGTCGCCCTGCACGATGACGGCGGCCGGGGTGCGTACCGACCAGAGTTCGTCCAGCTGGCGGATCATCGCGGTGAGCAACTCGGCCTGGCCGCCAGTGGTGCGCTCGACCTGAAGCGTGATGTCCGGCTCCAGGCCGAACGCGGCGAGCGCCTGGGTGACCATCGTCGGGTGCTGGCCGCTGGCGAGCAGGACCGGTGCGAGCAGCCCGGCCTCGCGCATGGCGAGAGCTACCGGGGCGAGCTTGACGGCTTCGGGGCGGGTGCCGCCGACGAGGTGGACCTCGCGAAGAGACATGGGGGGAGCCAGCCTTCTGTTCGGGGGGAGAGGCGAATCAGGGGGAAGGGGTGGTTCAGGCGGCGACCGCGAGCGGCTCTTCGACGAGCCGTTCGGTCTTGGCCCAGGCCTGGCGGCCGCTGGCCTGCCGGCCGAGCGCGCGGTAGGTGGCGGCGAGGCCGAGGATCAGGAACGCGGGGTACGCGAGAGCGGCGGTCAGCATCCGGGGCATGCCCTCATCGCCGTGCTTGTACTTGTGCACCAGCGCCCAGAGCAGGCCGGGGAAGGTGGTGACGATCAGCCAGACGCCGCCGGCCTGGCCCAGGGCGGCCCAGCTCGGGATGAAGACGATCGGGTGGCCGATCAGCAGGCCGCCCAGCCCGGCGAGGCCGGTGCCGATGAGCAGCACCGTCAGGATCGCGTTGGCCCAGGGGGAGAGCAGGTAGTGCAGCATCTCGGCGAGCGCGATCCGGGCCACCCGCGGTGACGAGAAGAGCCGGCCGAGGTAACGGGCGCACTGCATGTTGCCCTGCGCCCAGCGGGTCCGCTGCCGGGTGAGCCGGCGGACGTCGACGACCGCCTGCTGGGTCACCGAGGCACGTGAGGTGTACCGGATCCCGACGCCGTTGAGGTGCATCCGCAGGCCCAGCTCCATGTCCTCGACGAGGCAGCTGGACCACGGCGCCGACCCGAGCGTCTGCAGGGTGGAGAGCCGGCTGAACTGGCCGTTGCCACCGAGGCCGACGGTGTCGAGGGCGTCGCGCATGTTCTGGCAGGCGTCGACGATCGCGCCGAACTCCAGGTCCTGCACGGCCCCGAGGAGCCGGTTGCGGTTGCGGATCCGGACCTGCACCTGGGCGGCGCCGACCCGGGTGTCACGCATCAGCCGGGACACCTCGACCAGGATGTTCTCGCTGCCCTGACCGTCGCCGTCGATGATCCCGACGACCACCTTCTCCGGGGCCGTCCCGGACTCGGCGGTGAGTCGCGAGATGTGCCGGTAGGCGGCGTTCAGGGCCTCGCCCTTGCCCTGCCGGGCCTCGGGGAGCTCACGACGCATGACGTGCAGCCTGGGGTGGTCGATCGCGGCGAGGACCTCGGGGGTGCGGTCGTCCGAGCCGTCGTCGACGACCAGGACCCGGGACAGGGTGCCGGCCGGGCCGCGCAGGTTGAGGGCCGCGCCGACGGTGTTGGCCACGACGGCCTCTTCGTTGAGGGCCGGGACGATGACCCAGAAGTGCTCGGGACGCCCGTTGCCGCCGGCCACCGATCGGTTTACGACCTTGGCCCGGTGGGTGCCGGCGTAGCGCAGCGCGAACCACACCAGGATCACCGTGGTGACGGGCCAGGCCAAGAGCACCGCGTAGCCGGTGACCGCATACAGCCAACTCTCCGACGCGTCCATCGGTACCACCTCCCGGGCCTGTAACTGTCCGTATCATCCAGCGAGCGAAGGGGGCCGCGCTCATGGACGTAATAGGACATTAAGGTGCTACCGAGGGTGACTCAATAGGCGCCAGCGGGACGGAGGCGGAGTCAGGCCAAAAGGGCTAACCCAGACATCTCAGGCGGCGCTCACCAGGCGAAACCGGGCGTATTCAACGGCATATCCGACAATTCGGCGCCGTGCCGCTCCGGAGTTGACCGATTGCGCAGAGTGATTTCGTGGGGCGCGTGGGAATGGTCACGGAAAGTTATCAGGAGGGTGCCGGAGAGTTGCTACGGGCCGTCGAGGAGAGTCGGATCGTCACGCAACATGGCGGCCAGGCGGCGGGCCGCCAGCTCCGTCTCCTCCGGGCGCTCCACCTGCAACGGGATCGGCTCCGGCAGCGGCTCCGGGAAACCGGGCTGCTGCGGCTCGGCGTGCTGCGCGTGGAACGGCGCGGGCGGCGGAGCGTACGGGTGCGGCGCGGACGCGTACGGATGAGAGATGTCATGCGGCGGGACCGGCGGAGGCGGCGTCGGCGCGAACGGGTGTGCAGCGGTGTTGCTCTGGTCGGCGTAGCCGGCCCGGTCGTAACCGAAGGCCTGCTCATGCCGGTTGACGACGATCGGCTGCTCGACGGTGGTCGTCTCGGTGTAGTCGAAGTCGGTGGGGCCGAACCGGTCCTGGTCGTCGTGGCTCGCGCGTGGTCGCTCCGCGGGTGGGGGCGGTTCCTCGGCCTGCTCCTCGACGTCGATCTCGAAATCGGCGTGCCGCGGCGCCGCCTCGGTGGCCCGGACCGCGACCGTGTTGTCGGCGGTCACCTGCACCACGCCGTCGGCCATCGCGAAGTGGAGCAGCACCGGATCGCCGGCGCCCTCGACGCCGACCGTGACGGCCAGTTGCGGATTGCGGGAGACCACGCCCGCGATCGCCTCGACCAACTCCGTCACCGCCGGCGGAGTGCCGTTGCTCTCTCCGGCGGCGCGGCGCCTCAACTCGTCACGCCGGGCCAGCTTGTCGAGTGCGTCGTCCAGTCCGCCTCGCACGTCACCGTCCTCTTTCCTACGCGGTCGCCCGGTCCCCCAACTGTGCCCCTTCGTGGGCCGGTTGGGAACCGCTCTGTCCCGGGGAACACGGCGAACCGTGACCGGGCGACCGGTTCAAACCCTACGACTGCATCCGGATCGCCTTGTCGAGAGCCTGGTCCAGCACCACGAGGAGAGCGTCCCGCACGGAGGCGCGGAAACGTGCGTCGAAGGATATGACCGGAACATCCTCACGAACCGCCAGGGCCCACCGCACCTCGTCGATGCTGTAGGACATCTCGCCGTTGAAGGTGTTGATGCCGACCACGAACGGAAGGCCCTGACGCTCGAAGTAGTCGACCGCCGGATAGCAGTCGTCTATTCGGTTGGTATCCACCACAACCAGGGCACCCAGGGCGCCTCGCACCAGGTCATCCCACATGAACGCGAACCGGGTCTGCCCCGGTGTGCCGAAGATGTAGAGCTTGAGGGTCTGGTCGATGGTCAGGACGCCGAAGTCCATCGCCACGGTGGTGTTGGTCTTCAGGACCGCCTGGCCGGGGTTGTCGATGCCCACGGACTCCGAGGTCATCTCGGCTTCGGTGGTCAACGGCGAGATCTCGGAGATGGCGCCCACGGTGGTCGTCTTGCCGACCCCGAATCCGCCGGCCACGATGATCTTGACCGGGACGGGCGCCTTCTTGGGGCCGCCGCCCGATACCCGCGCGGTACCGACGACTCGGTTAGCTGATGGATCGAAGTCCACGGATCACTCGCATGATGGTGTCGGGGTCAGGTGTGTCGTTGTCCAGCACATGAACGTCTAGTTGGCCGGCAGCACGCAGATCGCCGACCAGGATTCGGGTGACGCCCAGATGCAGGCGCAAGCGTGCGGAGATCTCGGCTACCGAGATCGGACTCTCCTCGCAGAGAGACACGATCGCCCTGGTTTCCGGAGAGAGACGGGACGGAGGCGCACCGGGCACCAACGTCACCTGAGTCTCCATACCGATGTCGGGGTCTCCTCCATCGGTCCGCCCGGCCGTGATGACGAACGGGCGCAGCTTGTGGGTCGATGCCTCGACCGGCGGGTTCTCCCCGGTGGGGGTGTAGCCGCCGGTCGAGTGCTGAGGACCGGATTGCAGGAAGGGCCGGACTCCGGGCGCCGGAGGTACCGGTTCGTCGGGGTCCGGGCGTGTCATTGCTGAACGGCGTTCTTCAGCTCGGCGATCAGGCGCGGGGTCAGGGCGCCGCCGGCACGGGTGGCGAAGAGCGTCATCTCGTACGCCAGCGTGCCCAGGTTCGCCGACCGGTCGGCGATGACACCGAGAACCGAGCCCGCGCTGATCGCCGTGACCAGCAGGTAACCGTCGGCCATGTCGATGATGACCCGGTTCAGGGCGCCGAGGCGGTACCAGCTCGCCGCACCACCGGAAAGGCTGGTCAGACCCGAGACCACGGCCGCGAGACGCTCGGCGTTGGGCCGGTCCTTGATCGCCGACATGGCCATCAGCAGGCCGTCCGAGGAGACGGCGATGGCTTCGATCACACCCGCGGTACCGGAGGTGAACGAGTCAAGCAGCCAGTTGAAGGTTTTGGCTTCAGCGCTGAGCTGACTTTGCGCGGGGGAGTAAGGGGAAGTCATCGCGGTTGTCCCTCGTGTTGTGGCTTACTTTCATTCAGCGCGAGCGCGACTCCGTACTCGAACTGTTCCATGAGAGCCCGGGCGGCCTCAGGGTCGAGCGTGGACGGGGCCGGCGGCGTGATCGGTTGGTGCATCTCGTCGCGCGGGAGGGTGGCTCCCGGCACGCGACGGGTCAGCGGCGCGCCACCGTTGGAAGACGGCGGCGCGGGAGGAGCCGGCGGCGACACGGGCGCCGGCGCGTCCCACTGCGGTGCGGCGGCCGGAACCGGGGCATCCCAGGTGGGGGTGCTGAAGTCCGGAGCCGGAGCGTCCCACGTGGGGGTGCTGACTTCCGGAGCCGGCGTGTCCCAGGTGGGCGCGCTGAAATCCGGAGCCGGGATCGAGGTGCTCGTGTCGTGTGCCCGGATGACACCGGCCTCGAACGCGTCGAACGCGGCACGGGCAGCGAGTGCGTCGTCCTGCGAAGGCGGCGCGGCCAGCTGCTGCTTCTCGCCCTCGGCCGGAAGCTGGCTGCCGGGCACCCGGCGGCGCAGCGGAGTCGAGTTGCCGTTGCGCCGCGGTTCTGGCGGCACCGGGACGGCCGGCGCCGCCGGGATCTCCGGCACGGCCGGAGCCGGGACGTTCCAGCTCGTCTGAACGGCGACCTCGGCGCTCCAGCCGGGCTGGGCCGCGGGAAGCTCCGGCAGCGCGGCCGGAACCCGGCCCGCGACCGGGGTGCCCATGTCGAACGACTGCACCGGTTCCGGGTAGCCACCGGCCGACGGGTACGCCGGCTCCTGGTAGGCCGGGCCCGGCGAGTAGACCGGCTCGGCGTCGTAGACCGGCTCACCCGCGTACGGGTCGCCGGCCGCCGCGGCCGGCACGACGGACCCGCCGAACGCGTTCCACGAGTTGCCGGACGACACGACCTGGGTGGCGCGGCCGAGCTTCTCCGGGTCGAACGGCTGCTGGCTGCCGGGCACCGACCGGACGCCGGCACTGGTGATCGCGACCTCGGTGGTGTTGCCGTGCAGCGCCGCCGAGTAGGCGGGCGCCGGCGGGAATTCCGCGGCCTGGATCTGCGGCGGCGCGGTCGGAGCCGGGAAGGCTCCGGCCGGCGCGGCCGACGGGTAGGCCGCCGGCGCCATCGGGGCGAGGTTCTCCACCCGGGAGATCAGGTGCGACGGGTTGAGGTCGATCCAGGCGGTCAGACCGCCGTCCGGGGTGTCGGTGAGAGTCACCTCGATGCCGTGCCGGCGGGCGAGCCGGCCGACCACGAAGAGACCGAGCACCTCGGTGGGGGCCAGGTCCAGACGCTCACGGCGGGTCAGTCGCGCGTTCTCCTCGGCCAGACGCTCGGGCGCGAGGCCGAGGCCGTGGTCGATGATCGCGAGGCGGGCGCCGCCGCGCAGCTCGTCGGCGGAGACCGTGACCTTGGTGTGCGGTGGGGAGAACGTGGTGGCGTTCTCCAGCAGTTCGGCCAGCAACAGCGTCAGGTCGGCCAGGACGGCCGGCACCACGACGATGTCCTCGGAGACCTCCACCTCGACACGGGTGTAGTCCTCGATCTCACCGAGGGCGAGACGGACGACGTCGGAGAGGGCCAGCGGCGCCATGTGCTCGTTCGCGCCGGCGCCACCGGAGAGCACGACCAGCGCGGACGCGTTCCGGCGCAGACGGCTGGACATGTGGTCCAGGCGGTAGAGCTCGCGCAGGCGGTCGCTGTCGGTCTCCTTGCGCTCCAGACCGTCGATCAGGGAGAGCTGGCGGCCGACCAGGTTCTGGGTACGGCGGCCGACGTGGCCGAACATCTGCGCGACGTTACGGCGGCCGAGCACCTGCCGCTCCACCAGCCGGGCGGCGGTGGTCTGCACCCGGTCGAACGCGCGGGCCAGGTCACCGATCTCGTCCTGGGCCTCCACGTCGACCGGGTCGAGGCGGATCGGGCGGACCTGGGCCTCGGCCTCGTCGTCGGCGACGCGCTCCAGCTCGGTCTCGGCCTCGCGGGCGATCCGGTCGGCCGACACGGTCAGACGGCGCAGCGGCCGGGCGACCGCGCGGGCCATGAAGATCGACAGCGTGATCACCAGGATGAGCAGCAGGAACGCGCCACCACCGATGAGCGCCGACTGACGGATGGCGCTTTTCCGGTTGTCGTTCACCGCGATGTCCACGTCCTGGGCCACGCGCTTCTCGACGAAGCTACCCAGGATCGTCACGGACTGGAGCGACGGGAAGAGCTGCTGGATCTTCAGGTCCCGCAGCGCCTGGGTCGGGTTCGTCGCCAGCGCGTCGGTGAACTTCGAGCCCACGCGTGCGGCGAACGCCTGCTGGGTGCTGAGGTAGAGCCGGTACTGCGTGTCGGTGAAGTACACCCGGGACGTCGAGATGATCGACTCGATCTGGGCGAACGTCGCGTTGAACTGGCTCAGCGTCAGGGCGGCGTCCTGCGGGCTGCTGGCGCTGACGACCGCGGCGGTGGCCAGCCAGCACGAGGCCTGGCTGATCAGGTCGTCGGAGCGCATGGCGCGCTCCAGGGCGTAGACCTGCTGGCCGACGCTCGTGGTGAGGTCGGCGCTGGTGGCCAGGCCGAGACCGTCGATCAGCGGTTCGATCGTGTTGGTGAAGTCCTCGATGACCGTCGGCGGCTTGATCGCCCGGTTCAGAACGTTCTGCCGGGTGCTGTTGAGCCGGGCGGCGCCGGAGACGGCGCGGCGCAGGGCCAGCGGGGCGTCCTCGTCATCGGCGAGGTCCGCCACCATATCGGCGGCCTCGGCGCTCTGCACGACGAGCGTCGGGCGATCCACCAGGCCCAGGAGGTAACCGACCGAGAGCAGTCGCTCCTCCTGGAGCTCGATCAGCGCCGCGCTCACCAGAGTGGCCCGCTGAACGGTGTCCGAGGTCTCCTGAGCGGTGCGGGCCGCGTCGATGCGCTCGTAGATGACCGGGATGCTCAGGCCGACGACGCCGAGCAGCGGCACGAGGATCAGCAGGGCCAGCTTGCCCAGGATGCGGAACTTACCGAAGAGCACCGGAACGCTCCCGACCGGCGCCACTGCCGTAGTTGGGGTTGTCGCCGAAGCCGGGCGCCGTGTCGTACGGACCGCCGCCATAGGTGTTCGGGGTGGCGGAGGTGGCCTGGCTGTCGTTGCGGACCGAGACGTCCCGGCCGGCCTCGCCGTCGGAGTCGCGGAACGCCTTGACGGCGCGGCCACGGGTCCAGACGGCGGCGAACACGATCAGCGCGACGGCGGCGGCGAGCAGCGCCAAGGCCTCGATCCGGCGGTAGTCCAGCTCGTCGATCCGCTCGTCGAGCAGGGTCGACATCTCCTTGAGGAGCACCGTGGAGAGCGCCTTGAGCGCGGTGGTCAGCGTGCTCTGCGCGGTCACCAGGATGGAGACGTCCGGGGTGCCCCCGGGGTTGGCGCCACGGTTGGCGGCTTCGACGCCACGGCGGAACGCGTCGAGGTTGTTGACCGTGTTGCTGGCGAGCGTGGAGCTGCCGGTGTCCTCGGCCGCGGCCTGGAGGTTGTCGGTCAGCTCGGCGACGGAGTCCTCGACGGCCATGACCGCCGCGCCGAACTCGACCTGGAGGGCGCCCCGCTCCCGGTCCTTGGCGGCGGCGACCATGTTCGCCAGGTCACCCATCCGGCTCACGTTGGTGACCGCCTCGGGCATGTTCACCGTGACGGTCTCCTGCAGGAACCAGATGTCGCTCTGCGAGTCCTGGTTGAGCAGGGAGTTCTGGCGGACCTCGTTGTAGAGCTCCAGCGCCAGGTCACCGACCTCGACGTGGGCCTCGTAGATCTGCTCGGAGTCACCGGCGACGCCGGGCAGGCGGCCGATCTTCTCCTTCAGGCCGGACCAGCGGCTGGTGGAGTCCAGCTCGTCGCCGAGCTTCTCGTCGACGCCCTGCACGCGCGCGACGGCGGCGGTCAGTGAGGCCGGCTCGGCGGTGACGCCTTGCAACGCCGACGACTGCGACTCGGCGAGCGCGCTGACCAGCGGCGCCAACTCCGCGAGGTACTCGATGCCCTTCTGCTTGAGCTCCGTCTCGTCCCGCTGAGAGGTGTTCTCATTCAGGACGCGCAGAAACAGGACTGCGGTCGGCACCAGGACGAGAACCGTCAGCAGCGCCGCGAGAGCGGAGCGTAGACGGGATCGCCGGCTGTTCACCGAGACTGACATTGCTTTAGTCCTCCGCCATGCACACGCGATGGGCCGATGGGGGGGCTACGGACAGTAGCCATGCGGGCGCACCGATCTGGGTCAATCTATCCGAGAAATCCTCAGAAGACCCCTTTCCAAGGGTCAGAGTTCGCTCGGCTGATCGGGGGATACGCGGCACTGCCGACTTCGCTGTACGAACGCCTCGGCCCAGGCCCAGAAGGGGAAGTCCCAGTCCACGCGGTATTCGAAACTAAGTGGGGAGCGCCGCGGGAGATCGTATCCGCCCACCTGGCGAGACGTGAATATGAGTTCTACTTCGGATTTGTTACATCTCAGTCGCCGCCCATTTACCTAGCGTGTTGAGGCGATTGCCGTGTGAGACAAAACTACTCACAGCAATCAGATCGATACGCAGAAGAGGGCCCCTCCGTCCCGGTTTCGGCATGGAGGGACCCTATTGACTCAAATTCTGGCCAGTGCCTTACGAAGGGGATCGAGCCCGAGGGAGCCGAGGTTCAACGCGTCCCGGTGGAAGGTCTTGAGGTCGAAGTCACTTCCCATGCGGGCCTTCGCCTCGTCCCGGGCCTGCAGCCAGATGCGCTCGCCCACCTTGTACGACGGCGCCTGCCCCGGCCAGCCCAGATAGCGCTTCCACTCGAACCGGAGGACGTCCTCCTGCATCCGCGTGTGCGCCCGGAGGAACTCCCAGCCCAGCTCCGGAGTCCACCGCTCGCCCGGGTGGAAACCGAACGGATTGTCCCGCGGAATCTCCAGCTCCAGGTGCATCCCGATGTCGACGATCACCCGGGCCGCGCGCAGCGCCTGACCGTCGAGCATGCCGAGCCGGTCGGCCGGGTCACCCAGATAGCCGAGCTCGTCCATCAGACGCTCCGCGTAGAGCGCCCAGCCCTCGCCGTGCCCGGAACACCAGCACAGCAGCCGCTGCCAGCGGTTCAGGGTGTCGGCCCGCAGCAGGGCCTGGCTGACCTGCAGGTGATGGCCGGGCACCCCCTCGTGGAAGACGGTGGTGACCTCACGCCAGGTGGAGAAGATCTCCTGGCCCTCCGGCACCGCCCACCACATCCGCCCGGGCCGGGAGAAGTCCTCACTCGGGCCGGTGTAGTAGATGGCGCCGTCGCTGGTCGGGGTGAGACAGCACTCCAGCTTCTGAGCCGGTGCCTCGATGTCGAAGTGCACACCGTTCAGCTCGGTGATCGCCCGGTCGGAGAGGGCCTGCATCCAGTCCCGGAAGGCCTCCTTGCCACGGATGTTGCGGGCCGGGTCGGCGTCGAGCAGAGTCACCGCCTCGTCCACCGAGACCCCGGCGCCGCCGATCCGCGCCGCCACGGCACGCATCTCCCGCTCCAGGCGGTCCAGCTCGGCGAAACCCCAGAGGTACGTCTCCTGCAGGTCGACCTTGGCGCCGAGGAAGAACTGTGAGGCCAGCTCGTAGCGCTCCAGGCCGGCGGCCTCCTTCTCCCGGCCGAGGGGCGCGAGCTCCTCCCGCAGGAAGGTGCCGAAATCGGCGGTCGCGGCGGTGGCCGCCGCCGCACCCCGCCGCAACTCGCCGGCGAGAGCGCCCGAGGCGTCGAGCCGCCGGGCGAGCCCGTGGAAGAAGTCGTCCCGGGCCGGATCGGTCCACGCCACGCACTGCTCGGCCACGGCCAGCAGCTGCGCCCGGGCGCTGACCCGGCCTGCGGCGGCGCCCTCCAGCAGGGTCCGCCGGTACTGCCCCAGAGCCCGGGGCAGGTTGTTCAGGCGCACCGCGATGTTGGCGACCGCCTGCTCGCCCTCGGTGGGCATCACGTCGAACACCATGCGCAGCTCGTGCAGTCCACTGGTGATGACGCTGACGTCGGTGCTGACGTAGCCCGCGTCGTGCTGGGCCAGCTGGAGGCCGAGGCGCTCCATCATGGCGTCCTTGGCGACCTGCTCGGATTCGTGCTCGGGCTCGGTCACGTCGAGGTCGTTGACGGTGCGGCGGAGCAGTTCGGCCTGGGCTTCGTAGCCCTCCGGCGAGAGGTCGTCGGTCTTGTCGTCGTAGCCGGCTATCCCGAGGGTGGTGGCACCCGTCGGATTGAGAGCCGCCCACTCGTCGACGTAGCGGTTCGCGAGTTCGTCAATTCGTCCCACCCGGCCGACCCTACGGGACTTCAGGCGTGCGACGCGGTCCACTTCAGCAGCCGCTCCGCCGGCCACGTGTTCACGATCCGCTCGGCCGGCACGCCGCAGAGCGCGGCCCGCTCGCAACCGAAGTCGAGCCAGTCGAGCTGGCCCGGAGCGTGCGCGTCGGTGTCGATCGTGAAGACGCAACCGGCCTCGACCGCGACGGTGAGCATCCGCTTCGGCGGGTCCAGCCGGTCCGGCCGGGAGTTGATCTCGACGGCTTTGCCGTGCTCGAGGCAGGCGCCGAGCACCTTCTCCAGGTCGAAGTCGCTGGGTGGCCTGGTCCGCGCCTTCCGGTGGGCCGCGTCGCCCTCCCCGGCGGCCGCCACCTTGCGGCCGGTCATGTGACCGAGGACGTCGAGGTGCGGATTGGCGATCGCGGTGACCATCCGCCGGGTCATCCGTGCCGAGTCGTCGCGCAACCTGCTGTGCACCGAACCGACCACCACGTCGAGGCGGGCCAGCAGCTCATCCTCCTGGTCCAGGCCGCCATCCTCCAGAATGTCCACCTCGATGCCGGTGAGGATGCGGAAGCCGTCGGGCAACGCCTCGTTGAGCCGGGCCACATGGTCGAGCTGGCGGCGCAGCCGGTCGGCGGTCAGCCCCCGGGCCACGGTGAGCCGCGGCGAGTGATCGGTCAGTACGAAGTACTCGTGCCCGAGATCGGCCGCGGCCAGCGCCATCTCCTCGATCGGCGAACCGCCGTCGGACCAGTCGGAGTGCACATGACAGTCACCGCGGAGCGCGGCCCGCAGCGCGGCGGCCGCGGCCGGCAGGTCGGTGCCCTCGGTGCCGGTGAGCCGGCGCAGATAGACCGGCTCCTCACCGGCCAGTGACTCGGTCACACAGCGGGCGGTGACCTCGCCGACCCCGGAGAGCTTCGCCAGGGTGCCGGCCTCGACCCGCGCGGCCAGCTCGTCCGGCGGGGTCTTCGCGACCGTCGCCGCGGCCGACCGGAACGCGCGGACCCGGTAGGTCGCCTCGTTCGCCCGCTCCAGCAGGAACGCGATGCGCCGCAGATCGGCGACCGGGTCACGGGGAGTGGGCATGCCGACAGCCTAGGCGTCAGCGGCCGAAGGCGTACGCCTCCCGGCGAGCCGCCGCGAACCTTCCGGCCGGGCTGCCGACGATCGTGTCGTAGTCCCACGGCCACTCGGTGACGTGGTCACCGGTCACGTCGAAGACGCGGGCCGCGTAGGCGAACTCACCGCTCATGTGCAGGGCCGTCGCGAACGTGTTGGCCCGCGACGGCCAACCGGGGACCGGCCGGGAGCACGGGGGTATCGAGCCGGATCATCGAGCGAGCCGGCGCTCACTATCCTGCACGGAATGCGAACCATCGATTGGGTGAACGGGGCCGTCGAGATCATCGACCAGACGGCCCTCCCGGGTGAGGAACGGGTGCTGCGTCTGCACACCGTGGGTGAGCTGATCGCGGCGATCCAGTCGCTCGCCGTGCGGGGTGCCCCGGCACTGGGTGTGGCCGGCGCGTTCGGCGTGGCCCTGGCGGCCCGCATCCACGTCGACGATCCGGCGGCGCTCGCGGTGGCCGTACGCCGGATCGAGACCGCGCGCCCGACGGCGGTGAACCTGGCCCGCGGAGCGCAGCGCGCCGCCGCCGTGATCGCGCACGGCCCGGAGGCCGTGCTCGCGCAGGCGTGCGCGATCCGGGACGAGGAGATCGCCGCCTCGGCCGCGATGGCCCGGCTCGGCGCCGACCTGGTCGTGGCGCTCTGCGGGGCCCGGCCCCGGCTGCTCACCCACTGCAACACCGGCGCCCTCGCCGCGGTGACCGTCGGCACCGCCCTCGGCGTCGTCGGTGAACTGCACCAGCGCGGCCGGCTGGCCGGCGTGATCGCCAGCGAGACCCGGCCGCTGCTGCAGGGCGCCCGGCTCACCTCGTGGGAGCTGACCCGCTGGGGCATCGAGCACCGGGTCGCCGTCGACTCGGCGGGGCCGTTCCTGATGGCTCGCGGCGAGGTGGACGCGGTGATCCTCGGCGCCGACCGGATCTGCGCCAACGGCGACGTGATCAACAAGATCGGGACCTACGCGCACGCTCTGGGCGCGCACCGGGCCGGGATCCCGTTCATCGTGGTGGCGCCCGAGTCCACGGTCGACCCCTACACGCCGTCCGGCGCGGCCGTGGAGATCGAGGATCGCGGCTCGGCCGAGGTCACCGCCTGGAGCGAGGCGGCGAACCCGGCCTTCGACATCACGCCGTACGACCTGGTCACCGCGATCGTCACGGACCGCCGGATCATCCGGGTGGATCGCGGCGAGAAGCCTTAGACGGCGGGCTTCCAGGGCTTCAGCCAAGCGGTCTCGGGCCAGCCCTCCGCGGCCGCCATCAGCGGGTACGCCTCGGCGCCGTCCACGGTCTCGCGGATCACGTCGGCGTGCCCGGTGTGCCGCGCGGTCTCCTGGATCAGGTGCAGAAGCACCCACCGCAGCGACCAGAAGTCATGGTCGGCCGGGTTCCACGGCACCGAGTGGTCGATCGGCACCTGGTGGTCGAGGTCCCCGATGTCCCGAACGGTCTTCTCGGTGGCCTCGGCGACCCGGTCGTACATCGCGAACAGCTCCTCGACGGTCTCGCCCTCGGCGAGCCGGAAGTTGCGCTCGTAGGCCTCGTAATCCATCGGCTGATGCTCGCCCCGCACGACCGTCATCCAGCTCTCCTCGGTCGAGGCGCAGTGCTTGATCAGGCCACCGATGCTGAGCGCGCTCGCGCTCGGCGTGGCCCGTAGCTGCTCGGGGGTGAGCCCGAACGCGGCCAGCTTGATGACGTAGCGCATCTGAGCGAGGTAGGCGAGCAGACCGTCCTGCTCGTCGGTGACGGGGCGGACCTGACCGGGCATCTGAGGCTCCCTGCGGCTGGTGTCGTTGACGAACACCACGTTACGAGGATTTGCGGTCAGTTTCTGGCCGCAATGCGACAAGCTCGGCGCCGTTCACGGAAGTCACCCATCCACCCGACCTGCCGAGCGCCAGCAGCGCCTGGACGTCCGCCTCCACCGGCTCCGGCTCGCCGGGCGCCGGAGGCCAGGCCCGGCGCGCCTTCCAGCCGAGGCGCAGATCGTGGGTCAGCGCGGCGATCGGATCGGGTAGTTCGAGATCCTTCTTCAACTCCTCCAGGGCGCCGATCAGCCGGTGCAGCTCCCGACGCACCGCACCCGCGTTGCCGCCGCACATCGCCGCGGTCAGCTCGGGGCGGGTCGCGGCCACCCGTGTGCCGTCCCGGAACGAGCCGGCCGCCAGGCTCCCGGCCAGCGGATTGTCCAGCAACTGCTCGGCCAGCACGGCGGCGAACAGGTGCGGGACGTGGCTGATCCGCGCGACCGCCGTGTCGTGCTCGGCCGCGGTCACCGGCACCACCCGCGCGCCCATCGCGGTGAACAGCCCGGCCAGCACCAGCCAGTCCGCCAGGTCGGTGCCGTGCGGCTCCAGGCACAGCACCCAGGCACACCCGTCGAAGAGGCCGGCCTCGGACGCGGCGAACCCGGAGGTCTCCCTACCGGCCATCGGATGCCCGCCGACGAAACGGCGACCCTTCATCAGGTCCCTGACGGGACCCTTCACCGACGTCACATCGGTCACCAGGCCGTCATATCCGTCCAGGTCGGCGACCACGTGCGGCAGGACCGGCAGGGGTACGGCCAGAGCCGTCACCGCGCTGTCCCCGACGGCTTGCGGCACGGAATCGGCGACCTGGAACCCCGCCGCCCTCGCCTGTTCCCGGGTGGCCGGGTCGGCGTCGAAGCCCACCACGTCGTGGCCGGCCGCCGCGAGCGCCCGCAGCAGAGAACCGCCGATCAGTCCCAGTCCGATGACCGCTGTATGCACCCGGTCGACTCTAGGCCTTGCAGCCGCTCTTCTTCTCCCAGGCGGTGACGGCCTCGACCGGGCTCTTCTGGCCGCCCGCACGCCACGAGGCGAGATAGGTGTACGGCCAGACCACGCCGCGCCGCACCTTCCAGTCCCCGGTCTTCGCGCACGGCGCCGAGACGCCGTAGTGCAGGTGGCAGACGTTGCTCGCGTTACCGGTCTTACCGGTCAGGCCGAGAAGCTGGCCCGCCTTCACCCGGGCGCCGGCCTCGATGCCGGACTGCACCTTGCTCAGGTGCGAGCCGTAGTACCGCACTCCGTCGTCACCCATGATCGAGACCGACAGGCCGCCGTTGGCCGGGCCGTCCGGGTTGCCCTCGACGTAGGTGTCCTTGAGGCTGACCTCCAACACCACTCCGCTGGTGGTGGCCACGAACCGCGAGCCGCAGTTCACGAAGAGGTCGGTGCCGGGGTATTTCGAGTGCGTGTTGCTCCAGTCCACGTTCGACGCGTCGACCGGGAACACGTACTTCACCGAGGCCGGCTTCGTGGCCGCACTCGCACTCGCACTCGCGCTCGGTTTCGCCTTCGCGCTCGCACTCGGGCCGGCGCTCGCGCTCGCCGGTGCGGACGGCGCGGCTTCCACCGGAGCCGAGGCGGGCCCGGCGCTGGACGCCTGCGCCGCCGGGTCCACGAACTGCGGGGTCGCGGCCGGAGAGGCGGACCCGCCGTTGGACCCGCCGCAGCCGGCCAGACACACGGCCGCGATCGTCAGACCAGAGAGGGTACGGAGTAGGCGCACCGCGCCATCCTGGCAGAAGACCGGAGATCGTGCAGGCCTGCGCCCGGTGGCTAGGCTGGCACGACAGACGGTGTGAGGAGGACGAGATGGCAGACCACCAGGGGTCCTGGCCCGCGGCCGCGCCACCGCCGCCGGGCTATGTGCCACCCCGTGACCTGCCGCCACCGGCCCCGCTGATGTCCGCGTTGCCGCACCGCCCGATCTACCGCGAACCGCATCCCGTCTCGGCCGGGCCGGTGCTCAGCGGGCTGGCCGCCACGACGGTCTGGTTTGTGCTCTTCGGCAGTCTCGGGAGCGACCTGGGGTCGTACGCCTGGTGGACCATCGGCGCCGCGCTCGCCGCCTGGGCCGTGGCCGTCGTCCTGGCCGTCCTCGGCGACCGCGGGGTGGCCGTCGGAGTCGCCATCGCCAGTGGCGTCGCGCTGTCCATCGCGCTGCTCTTCGTGGCCCTCCGCTGGACCTTCACGCAGGACTGGCCGTTGTGGTGATCTCCGCCACTCGATGTGCCCTCGCGGCAGCCCTGAGCAGTGGGTCTGCCGACATGCCCATCGACCCTTGACGAACGCCGCGAGACTGGCGCACTCTCGGCAGCATGGCTCCCTCGCCACACCGGCTCGACCCCGATCGCAGCCGTCGCCGCCTCCAACTGCTGGCGGCTCTCGCCCAGGCGAAATCGACACGTGAGTCGATACCATCGCCACGCCTGCGCGGCCTCCGGCTCCGCGAGCTGATCGCGACGAGACGCCATCCGGCGAATTGACTTCGGTCCCGTTAAGGCGTGGCGCGATGCGCCCGCCCTCGCACCCGCTACCGTCAGGCGCTGACAGATAAGAGCCGCGTTGGGGGAGATCGTGTCGATTTTCGCTGCCGCCGTCGCCCGGGGCAAGAACGGATGGACGGCGTCGGAGCTGGACCTCACAGGTTTGGCCGATATCGACGAGGTGGTGGACGCGCTCCGGGATACCGAGCCGGACGCCGACCTCGCACTGCTTTTCGTCGAGAGCGACGACGAGTACCTCGCGATCCTGCGCCTGGACGAGGGCGAGGACCTGCGGGTCTTCGCATCGGATTCGGCCTTCGCCGAGGAGTCACGGATCGGTTCCGTGCTGCTCGGCGAGGTGGAGACCCCAGCCCTCGAGCTGGACGACCTGGCCGCCGGAGACGATGACGACGACAAACCGGCCGAGCCGGACGCCGACCCGATCGGTGACGCCGAAGTGCTCGGCGACCTGGGTGTGAACGCCCAGCGGCTGCTCGCCCTCTGCGGCATGGAGGGGATGCTGCCGTCCGACGTCACCGCCGAGATCTGCCAGAAGATCGGCTGCGGGGACGAGATGGAGGAGCTGCGCGAGGCGTGATACGCCGCAGGCAGCACGAGGAGTGGATGCGGCGGGCGCTCGCCGTCGCGTCCACATCCCCCGAGGACGTCCCGGTCGGGGCGGTGATCCTCGGGCCCGGCGGCGCCGAGCTGGCGTCCGCCGGCAACGAGCGGGAACTGTCCGGAGATCCGACCGGGCACGCCGAGGTGCTGGCGATCCGGCGGGCCGCGGCTCGGCTGGGCACGTGGCGGCTGGAGGACTGCACGCTCGTCGTCACCCTGGAGCCGTGCACCATGTGCGCCGGCGCGCTGGTCCTGGCCCGGATCTCCACGCTGGTGTTCGGCGCGTGGGAGCCCAAGACGGGCGCGGTCGGCTCCCTGTGGGACGTGGTCCGCGACCCCCGCCTCAACCACCGCCCGGAGGTGTACGCCGGCGTCCTCGAACCCGAGTGCGCCGGCTTGCTCCGCGACTTCTTCCGTGCCTGATGGCTCCGCTTCGCTCCGCGGCAAAAGCCTGGTAACCGGTGGGGAGGCAGGTGAGTTTCCGCCACCCGCAAACCCCGCGGGCGTCGAAAACTCACGTGCCTCCCTACCGGCGGCCTTTTGCGGGTTCGGCCGTTGCGTGGTGACACGCACGTGAGTTCGGTGCCCCCGCGCCGGCGGAGCGCCGCCCGGAGGATCAGGCGATGGCGGTGGCGAGGCCGATCTTGACCATGTTGCTGAAGCCCTGCTCGCGCTGCGCGGAGTCCATCGCCTCCCCGCGCTTGATGTGGTCGCTGACCGTCAGGATGGTCAGCGCCTTGGCGCCGTAGCGGGCGGCGATCGTGTAGATCGCGGCGGACTCCATCTCGACCGCGAGGACCCCGTAGTCGGCGAGGGAGTCGTAGAGGTCCGGGCGGTCGGTGTAGAAGGCGTCGGCGGCCAGGATCGGGCCGACGCGGATCGGGGTGCCCTGGGCCTCGGCGGCCTCCACCGCGGTGCGCAGCAGACCGAAGTCAGCCACCGGCGCGTAGTCGACCAGGCCGTCGAAGCGGGTTCGGTTCATGTTGGAGTCGGTCGCGGAGCCGATGGCGGCGATGACGTCACCCAGGTTGAGATCCATCGCGAGGGCGCCGCAGGAGCCGATCCGGATCACCGACTTCACGCCGTACTCGTTGATCAGCTCGTGGGTGTAGATGGAGGCCGACGGCATGCCCATGCCGGAGCCCTGCACCGAGACCCGCTCGCCCTGGTAGGTGCCGGTGAAACCGAGCATCCCGCGGACCTGGGTGTAGCAGACCGCGTCCTCCAGGAACGTCTCGGCGATCCACTTGGCCCGCATCGGGTCACCGGGCAGCAGCACCCGCTCGGCGATGTCGCCCGGCTTGCCGCCGATGTGCACGCTCATGTTCATCCTCCGCTTTCCGTGTCGATGTTGCCGATCTTGCCAGGTCAGCGGGGTCACGGCGGGTTATGGGTGACCCGGCGGCAAGGTCGCTCAGGCGTCCGGTAACGTACGTACCGGTGGCGTGTCCGAGTGGCCTAAGGAGCACGCCTCGAAAGCGTGTGAGGGTGTAAGCCCTCCGCGGGTTCAAATCCCGCCGCCACCGCCAGGGAAAGCCCGGTCCAGACGGACCGGGCTTTTGCTTTGCCCTCCGCGGGTCTTGTCACACTCCGTGTTCAGCGTTAGGGTCCACCGACCGTTCCGGCCGGGGCTCATACGTTCGGATGTTCTCCATGATCAACCCCCATGTTGTAACGGCCGTGTTTCGTCGCACGTCAGAGCACGTGGCTACGTTCCGTAGTTGAACGTGGACCGCCCTAAGACATAGGGTGTCGCGCAAGTCACGCAGCCCAAATACACCGGATCAGACAATGTGGTTCCGACCGGGCGGCGAGAAACTTTCGTAGAATCACCCCACGCAGATTCGTCGATGTCTGTCCTAGATTTGTCATGTGAGAGTTGAGCATCACTGGTGGAATGGCGACGTCCGGCTCGGTCGCCGCGACGTCTACGTCCGTACCGACGGCCAAGCCTGGGAGGTCGAAGCCCAGATGGGCGGCCCCGAGGGCAAGTCGAAGGTGCAGCAGTGTCCCGGCAAGGCATCAGCGATGATCCTGGCCGACGCGTGGCGTGGTCCACGCTGGCGGTGGCGCGAGCTCTGATGCCGCGCCAGGAGCCCCCCTCCGGCTGTGCCGTAAATGCTTGACTGTCCCGGCCAGCCTCGAAACGGGCCGGATCCCACGTGGGGTCCGGCCCGTTCGTGTTTGTTCTGACGCACGCTCTGTCCGATGTGTGGAGATCGTCGGGATCTACGCTGAATCCCCATCACACGGGTAGGAAGCCGATCAAACATGCAAGCAACAGTCACTGATCATCGGGCCGAGGTCGCGGTGCTCCACCTCCGCGGTGAACTGGACGCGGACACCGCCGGTCAGCTGCATGCCACGCTCGCCGGCCTGCTGGAACGGCAGGTTCCCCGGATCGTGGTGGACCTGACGGCGCTGAAATTCTGTGACTCGGTGGGGCTCAGCGCGTTCATCACCAGCAAGCAAGTGATCTCCTCGCGGGGCGGCTGGCTGAGTTTCGCCGGCGCCGACCCGTTTCTGGCCCAGCTGATGGAGACGGTCGGCCTGGGCCGGTATTTCGCGATCTTCCCCGAGGTCGACGACGCGATAGCGGCCGCCCAGTTGTGATTCCGGGTCACCGTCGTTGTCCGGCGCCCCGGCGTCCTCCGGCGGGGTGGCCGCCATCAAGATCATGAAGAGGAAAAGGCGAGGGCCGGCCCCGATCGGGAGCCAGCCCTCGCCCGCACTGTTTTCACCTCGAGAATAGACCCGGCCGGTCGGTGGCCGGTCGCCGGGGCACCACGTCTGACGGGTGGGACATCGGGCCCAGTCTTCAGCGTCATGCCTGTTCAGGCGGCCTTTGGCGCAGACGCCCGGCCTCCGGGCGGCCGGCCCGCTCCGGTCTGAGCGGACGCGTTCAGAACCTGAGCGGCGCGAGTGTGATGATGCCGCGGCCGTGGGGCGCGACCTTGTTCGCCTCGCTCCCGGCAGCAGGGCCTGATCGACTCGCGCGATGTGGGCCGGCGGCAGCGGCAGGCGCGGCAGAAAGGCGACTTTCACCTGGGGCCGCCGGCATGGAGAATCGGTCGGCGCCGATCATCGACAACCGAGGGCCCGGGCATGAATTTCGACGGCTTCATCTCGTACAGCCATGCCGCGGACGGGCGGCTGGCGCCGGCGGTGCAGCGGGGATTGCACCGGCTGGCCAAGCCGTGGCATCACCGCCGCGCATTGTGGATCTTCCGGGATCAGACCGGTCTGTCGGTGACGCCGGCGCTGTGGTCGTCGATTCAGAAGGCGCTGGACGGCTCGGAGTGGTTCGTGCTGCTCGCGTCGCCGGAGGCGGCACGGTCGCCGTGGGTGAACCGCGAGATCGAGCACTGGATCGCGACGAAGCCGGCCGACCGGATCCTGCCCGTGGTGACCGACGGGGAATGGCGGTGGGACCCGGACCGCGGCGACCTGTCCGCCGACTCGACGGCCGTGCCGGACGCGCTACGCGGCGTTTTCGCCGAGGAACCGCTCTTCCTCGACCTGCGATGGGCGCACGACGACCGGCAGCTCAACCTGCGGCACACCCCGTTCCGCGACGCGATCGCGCAACTGGCCGCCCCCATGCACGGCATCAGCAAGGATGAGCTCGACAGTGAGGACGTCCGGCAGCACCGCCGGGTCCGGCGGCTGCGCCGGGTCGCCGTCGCGGCGGTGGCGTCGCTGACCCTGGTGGCGGCGCTGACCGGCGTGCTCGCCGGGCACAACGCCGACCGGGCCACGGCGTCGGCGATGGAGGCCCAGCATCAGCAACAGGTCGCCTCGCAGCAGCGCGACAACGCCGAGCGGTCCGCCGTGGAGGCGCGACGCCAGGAGGAGAAGGCCCGCACCCAGGAGACCCGGGCGCGCGCCGCCGCCGTCGAGACGAAGCGGCAGGAGAAGCACGCACGCGAACAGCAAGGCGCGGCGGAACGAGCGGCGGCCGAGGCGGAGCAGCAGGAGGCCAACGCGCGCCGGCAGCAGCAACTCGCCAAGCGGGCACAGTCGCTCGCTGAACAACAGCAGGCGGTGGCTCAGGAACAGAGCAAGCTGGCTGAGCAGTCGGCGACCGAGACGAAGCGTCAGCGGATCATCGCGGAGCAGCAGCAGCGTCTCGCCACCGAAGCCGCCGCGGAAGCCGAGCGGCAGAAGAACGTCGCGCGGCAACAGCAGCGGATGGCCGAGGACGCCGCGGCGGAGGCAGGCCGTCAGAAGTTCATCGCCCGGGAGAACGAGCGGAAGGCGAAGGAAGCCGCCGAGGAGGCCCGCAGGCAGGAGGAGAACGCCGCTCAGCAGAAGCAGATCACCCTCGGGCGGAAGCTGGTCAACCAAGCCAAGGCGACGATCAACAACGACCCGGCGACAGCGCTCAAGCTCGGTATCGCCGCACGGCAGATCCAGCCCGGCGCCGAAGCCGGCAGAGAACTCTCCGGCCTGGTCACATCCACGCGGCAGGTCGGCGCCGCCACCGGTGTCCTGTACCTGGCGTACGGGCCCAACGGCCTCATCGCCGCCGTCGAATCCGACTACACCGCATCACTGTGGAGTGTCTCCCACCGGGCCACGCCGGTCCGGCTCGCCCAGTTCGAAGGCAGGGAGTACGTGGGCCGGCCGGTCTTCACCCCGGACGGGAAGACGGTCGCCCTGATGGCCGGCCGGACATACGAGCCGATGCTCTTCGACGTGTCCGACCCCGCCAAGCCGGTCAAGGTCGCCACGGTGCCGTCGCCGGATGCCGGCTGGCTCACCTTCAGCCCGGACGGACGAATGCTCGCCGCGGTCAACCTCGACGAGGAGTGGAGCCTGTGGGACACGACCGTCAGGGAAAAACCCGTCCTGCTCACCCAGCAGAACAAAGGGCCCCGGTCGGCGGTCACGTTCTCCCCTGACGGCCGCACCCTGGTGTCTCCCGGTGCGCCCGGAACCGTCTGGGACATCACCGATCCCACCCGCCCCACCGCGCTGGCCACCCTGGGCGGCGACTGGCGGCATGCCACCTTCAGCCCGAAGAGTCCTCTCCTTACGACCATCGACAACAACGAGAACGTGGTGATCTGGAACCTCACCAACCGGACGAAGCCGCTGATGACCTCCCCACACGCGAGCCGGGCCGTCAATGCGACCTACAGCCCCGACGGCTTGACGCTCGCCACCAGCGACAGCGGCGGCACCGCACGCCTGTGGGACATGGCCGGCGGGACTCCCACCCACCTCGCCGATCTGAACGACCACGGCGGTCATGCGGAAACGATGGCGTTCAGTCCCGACGGCCGGACCCTCGCCACCGCCGGTTACACCGGAATGCTGAGTCTCTGGACCGTCGAGGCACACGGCGAACCGAAGATCCGCGGCCGGGCCGTCGGCAACTATGACTCCGCCCTGATGGCCGCACACACGCCCGACGGGAAACACCTGATCACCGCATCCCCCGCGGGCACCGCGACGGTATGGGACCTGTCGAACCCCGCCGGCCCGGTGGAGGGAGTCACCGCACGGATCCACCCCGCAGCCGTGGACCTGGCGGTAGTCAGTCCCGGCGGCGACCTCATCGCCGCGGTCGGAAAGTGGCGCGACGATACGGTGAGCCTGACCGACCTCAGCGATCCGAGCACACCGGTGTCACTCGGCAAACTGCCCGGCGGGCCCTACGACAAGGCGATGGCGTTCGGCCCCGACGGGCGCACCCTGGCCGTCGGCACCGGATTCGACGTGGCGCTGTGGGACCTCACCGACCGGCGACACCCGGTCCGTCTCGCCGACCTGACAGGAAACGACCTCAACGCGGCCGTCGCGTACAGCCCCGACGGCCGCACGGTCGCCGTCGCCACCCTGGACCGGGCAGTCAACCTCTGGAACGTGGCCGACCGGGCACAACCGGTCCACCTCGGGACCATCAAAGGACACTCCGACCGCGTGGTCGCCATGAGGTTCAGCCCCGACGGTCGCACCCTGGCCACCGGCAGCACGGACAAGACGGTGGCGCTGTGGAACGTCGCCGACCCCGCCCGCCGAAGCCGCCAGGCCATCCTGGCCGGCAACGACGCCCCGGTGTGGTCGGTGTCCTTCGCTCCCGACGGCCGTACCCTCGCGATCGGCACGGAAGACAACGCGGCGGCGCTCTGGGACGTGGCCGACCCGTCCGCCCCGGTCCGGGTCGCCAAACTGCGCCGCGCCGACCTCACATCGGAGTCACTGCTCTTCCACCCGGACGGGCGCACGCTGACCGGCAGTGGCAAGAGTTCCGGCAGCACCCGAGCCGTTCTCTGGGACTACTCGTCGCTGAACGACCTGCGCACCGCCCCCGCCGCCCTGGCCTGTGCCGTCGCCGGCGGCGGCTTCACCCCCGACGAGTGGGCCGCCTACATCCCGGAGGCTCCCTACCAGCGGACCTGCGACTGACCACCCGACTTCGAGACACGACGGCGACCCAGCAGCGGCGTGGCCCGTACATCCGGAGATCAACGCAAGAAGGCCGGACCCACTGGGTCCGGCCTTGCACGTGTCCGCTGGCTGAGAATTCGAGATTCGCGATCACGTGGAATCCGCATCGTGCGGATGACCTCGTGCGCGAGAACTGTCTATCGTGGATCGGAAGTCCCTTTCCAGCTATGTCGGACCACATAGCCTTCACCCGTGTCGCGCCGATCAACACTTTCCGCGTCGCTGAGATCAGCCCACTGGGAGCCAGTCAAATTGGTGAGCACTGTCTCAGCGCATTTTCTGTCTACTTTACAGAGAAGGTGAACGTGCTACGGTCACCTCCTCTTGCACGAGATCCGTCGGGATTCGTGACACACACCATGGCTCGCGTAGCAGTTTCCGGCTACTGGCGACCATTGCACGAGGAGTGCCAATGACTGCAAGCTCTCAACCCCTCGCGGCCGATTCGGACCGTCCCTCCCGGCGGACCGCGACGGCGTTCGTCCGCCTCGCATTCGGCTTGGTTTTCGCCGCTTTGGGCATCGTGATGGCACCCCAGCCCGCCATGGCGGACGCGTATTCCCCGTGCGTCGCGGTGGAGAGCAACGTCAAGGTCGGCACCAAGACCAAGACGCAGTCGATCACCTGCGCCGTCAAGCCGGCCTGCGGTGAGTCGTGGGGCCAGCTCTAT
Organism: Actinoplanes sandaracinus; assembly: GCF_030009775.1. Taxonomy (GTDB): domain Bacteria; phylum Actinomycetota; class Actinomycetes; order Mycobacteriales; family Micromonosporaceae; genus Actinoplanes; species Actinoplanes sandaracinus. The sequence continues at coordinate 188,454 of NZ_JASCTH010000023.1, forward strand.
GGCGTCACCTGGGACATGGTCGTCTACTCGGGCGGCATCACGGTCAAGGCCATCACGATGAAGGTCACGCACACCCAGGGCGAGGACATCACTATCGGCGCCAAGAACCTGGGGGGACAGAGCGCCAACGTCTCCCTCGGCGCTTGGAATCCGATCCTCCCGGCGCAGAAGACCTGGACCAAGACCTACAACATCACGGACAAGTACTTCGCCAAGAAGGGCAACGGCTTCGTCGACCTCAACATCAAGGTGTCGTCGGACAAGGCGAACGGCTGCAACGTCGGCTGGAGGAACCTTCGCTACTCGCTGAAGCCGGTCTGAGTAACAGCTTAGGAAATGGCGTCCGGCAAATGGGCCGGGCGCCATGAGGCGTTTGAGGGATAACGGCGTATCCCAATGTCCGGCTAGATGCTCAAGTGGCGAGCGGACACTCTGTGGAACAGGTCCCGGCGAGTTCAGACGGTCGTAGCGTTAAATTTTGGTGGTTCGGTGGGGGCGGGTCCGCACCGTGCGTGTGATGTTGACGTTGTCCGATCGTGGGGAGACCTCCCGCGGCCTGCGTAAGGCCTGCAGTACAAGGAGATCGGGCTGATGATCCGCCGGAATCCGTCGGTGGTGTCGCGGCGGCGGCCGGAGGAGTACGCGGTCGACTGCTCGCCGCAACTGCGGGGCCGGATTCTCGGGTTGCTGCGGGTCGGCTGGTCGACGGCGTCGAGCTCGGGCCGGTTGCCGATCCAGTTCCGGATGATCAGCCGATGTCACCGATTGGGTCCGGCGCGGAGCCGGAGTCGGCCAGTGCCCGGAGGTCGAGTTCGGCGGCGGCCCGCTTCAGCGCGGTGTGGAGCTCCTGTGCCTGGGCGGCCAGCACTGCGATGCCCCCGTCGCGGTAGCGGTACGCGGTGGTCGTTGGAGCCACTCACTCTGGCCAAACTGAGACGGCAGAGACAAACTGAGACGGCAGAGACAGTGAAGGCCGGACCATCGGGTCCGGCCTTCAGAGTCTGCCCTGATGGGCTGGCGGAGGATACGAGATTCGAACTCGTGAGGGGTTTCCCCCAACACGCTTTCCAAGTCTGCGTGCTGGCATACATCAACGTTTGGAGGCGTCTGGGCCAGGTGTAAGGCTCTGTCTACTCGGCCGACGGACAGTCGCGAACGTTCACAACTGAGAGGCCGGTCATGAACTGTTTAGGTTGATCTATGCGTTGGGTCCGTTTGGAGATCGTTCTGCGGGTTCGCGATAGATAGTGATCACTCGATCGAATGAAAGATGAACATCGGTCACGTCAGGCGGG
>NZ_JASCTH010000024.1 GCF_030009775.1 Actinoplanes sandaracinus
GGCCGATGGAAAACACCGCGGTACGCCACCGTCAGCCCGCGCCGGATCGGCGACATCGTCGCCGCCGCACTGCATCTGACCCACTACGAATACAAATACCTATCCGGATCTTGCTGAGATCAGTTCACCGAGAACCGGCAGGGCGTTGCCAGTGCTCACCGCCCTCGGTGGCCTCACCCGACGAGCGCGCCGTCACTTCCGCAGAATGGGGGATCTGTTCCAGGAAGAATCCCGCTTGTAAGTTCCTCAAGCAGTTGGCAGTCGGCGCCGCCATGGGGACCGTCGCGTCGCTGACCCTTTTCGGCGGCCCGGCACATGCCGAGGCCAACGAGGTTCCCGGCGCTAGGGCCAACCTGTCCCCTCACTCAGGCAGCGCCTGCGCCGGTCCAGGCTCCACAGTCAAGGTCTGGTATGCCTACGCCCGGGTGACCGGGTATGAGATGGGTGGATCATTCACCGGCCGGCCCGGCGGTTGCGCCACTTTCTACCCGCCTGAGGGCACATTCCGGCATTTCCGCGTTTGCAATCTGGCTACCGGCGCATGCGGTTCCGAAACATATATCCGGCAGTAGAACCGCTCGGCCCGGCACGTTCCCGTAGAGAGCGCGACGCCGCGACCAGCGGTTGCCGATCGCGGCATCGCCCTCACACGCTTCCCAGCGAACCACTCCCGGTGAAGGCGCCAGGGAGATCGTGTGGAGGTTCCGTGGCGGGCCTTCCGGAGGCGGCGGCCGCCGGCCCAGGATCCTCCCATGACATACGTCCTCGTCATCCTGGTCTGCGTGACCGGCGTCGCCGCGTTCGTGTACGGCGGCGCCGATGACTCGCCCGGCCTGCAACTCCTGGGCGCCGTGCTCGTCCTGGGAGCACTCGCTCTCGCTGTACGGCGGGCGCGGCGACGCCCCTGACACAGCTGCGATCCGGGCCCCGACGACAACGGACCCGGTTCGACGGTGACCGACCGTGACCGTCGGCTCAGGGTGGGGCACGGCGTTCCGTCCGTCCGCCGAGAAACCCGTTGCGCGTGGCCGGCATCGGATGTCTGGTTGACCGGCCACCGATCACGGGACGGAACATGACGCTGCCCACCCCCACGCTGCACACCGCCCGCCTTCGACTGCGCCGCTTCGACGACGCGGACGCGGACGATCTCTTCGCCCTGCACAGCAACGCCCACGTGCTGCGCTACTGGGACGCGCCACCGTGGAGCGAACGCGTGCGCGCCGAGCGGTTCATCGCGGCCTGCCGGCAGATGGCAGAGGACGGCACCGGGGCGCGGCTGGCCGTGGATCGTGTGTCCGACGGAGCGTTCATCGGCTGGTGCGGCCTGAGCCGGTGGAATCCGGACTACCGCAGCGCGGCCCTGGGCTACTGCTTCGACGCTGCGGCCTGGGGCCACGGCTACGCGACGGAGGCCGCGCGCGGTCTGCTGCGGTGGGCGTTCGACACACTGGACCTCAATCGCGTCCAGGCGGAGACCGATACACGTAACGTGGCGTCCGCCCGGGTGCTGGAGAAGCTCGGATTCGTGCGTGAAGGGACGTTGCGGGAAGACTGCGTCGTGAACGGCGACGTCTCTGACTCGTGGGTCTACGGGCTGATCCGGCGGGAGTGGCGGCCGGCCGAGCCGGACGCGACACCCCCGGCCGTGCGCCGCCGCGCGCCCTGACCGTTTCGTTCAGCCGCCGGAGCGCCGCTACGAGGCGTAGATCGAGTACTTCGCGGTCCAGCGGGTGGACGTCCCGAACGACGACGGCCATGACCCGAACGGGAGCGACTGGCTCCAGGCGCCCTGGTCCGCGCTGCCGGTGTCGTAGCTCATGTTGTTGTCGCCATTGGTGTTGTACATGAGCCAGTACGCCGTGTTCGGCGCCAGTGTCGCGGTGACCGGCAGGCTGTTCCACGAGTCGGCGTTCAGCGTGCCGGATGTGCTCGACGCGGCCAGCGTGCCCGGCGAGCCGTCCACGTCGGTGTAGATCGCCACCTGGTACTGGTCGGCCGGCGCGGCCCGCACCGTCTTGAGGTAGACGGAGATCTGGCTCACGGTGAGCTCGTCGGGGCCGTTCACGAATCGTGAGCCGTTCATGTGGTTCATGTCGTCGGAGTCCAGTGAGCCGCCCACCTGGTCGTACCCGAACCGCGGGGCGCTCGGTCCGCCCGTGGTGAACGAGAACCGGTGGTCGGCCGCGAGCGCGTTGCCCGCCGCGTCGGTCACGCCCGCCCGGACGGTCATCGTGTACGGGGTGGAGACGGCCAGCGCCGTGGACGGCGTGATCGTCGCCGCCTGGCCGGCCGCGTCATAGGTGACGCTCCGATCGACCAGCGTGCCGCCGGGACCGCGTAGTTCCAGGTTCGCCGGCGTCATGGCGGCCGCCGCCATGCCCTCGCTGAACCGCACGGTGATCGGCGCGTTCGGCGCCACCCCGGTAGCGCCGTCGGCCGGGGTCGTGGAGGTCACCGTCGGCGCGGCGGTGTCCGCGCCCATGGTCGCGTAGATGGAGAACTTGGCGTTCCACCGGCTGGACGTGCCGAACGTCGTCGGCCAGGCGCCGAACGGCGTGGACGCGCTCCATGCGCTCTGGTTGGCCGTTCCGGCGTCGAAACTCAAGTTGTTGTCGCCATTGGTGTTGTACATGAGCCAGTACGGGGTGTCGGCGGCCAGCGTCGCCGTGATCGGCCGGGTGTTCCACGAGTCCGCGGTCAGCGTGCCCGTCGTGCTGGTGGCCACCCGGGCGCCGGGCGATCCGTTCGCGTCGGCGTAGACGGCGAGCTGGTACTGGTTGTTCGGCGCCGCCTGGACCGCCTTCATGTACACCGACATCGACGTGACCGTCACCGGGTCGGGCCCGGTGACGAACCGCGAGCCGTTCATGTGGTTCATGTCGTCGGTGTCCAGCGAAGCGCCGACCTGGGTGTGGCCGATCCGCTGCGGCGCCGGGCCGACGGCGTAGGTCGCGGTGTACGTCGTCGCCGCCGTGGGCGCGGTGATGACGTGGGTCTGCGCCCCGCCGTCGGACCACGACCCGAACGTGGCGGAATCCTGCGGCGACGGCGCGGACACCGAGTTGGCCGAGCCCTGGATCACCGTCCGGGAGAACGGCGTGGTGCCCGACGACGAGCCGACGGCGAGCTGGAGTCCGGACGGCACGGTGTTGAAGGTCAGATCGACCGTCTCCGGATCCAGCCGGCGCGCCACGGTGTGCCGGAGACCGTCCTGGTCGGTGGCCACGAGCTTGAGTTCCAGATAGGACGGGTACTCGTGGTCGGGCGCTTCGAACGACCCGGACGCCACGCCGGCCCACTTGCGGATGTCGTGTTCATGGCAGTTGTCCGGCGCGGAACAGTGGTGCATGACCAGGCTCCAGTCGAGGCGGGACGCGGGAAGGGCGCCCTGCTGCGGATCGGTGGCGTGGCCGCTGAAGGCGATCGTGTCGCCGACCTTCCAGGTCGTGCCCATGGACGGCGTGTCGATCACCGCCGTCGGCGCCTCGTTGCCGGGCGTGATGGCGATCGTGCTGGTGCCGGTCGTGGTCAACGTGTCGGTCACAGTCAGCCGCGCGGTGTACGAGCCCGCCGTGTCGTAGGTGAACGTCGCCGTCGGCGAGGTGGAGTCGGTCACCCCGTCGTTGGTGAAGTCCCAGGCGTACCGCAGGCGGCCCTCGTCGGCCGGATCCGGGTCGGTGGAGCCGGTGCCGTTGAACGTCACGGTCAGCGGCGCCGGGCCCTGCGTCGGCGACGCCTCGATGACCGCGCTCGGCGGCTGGTTGCCCGGGAAGTAGCGCACCCGGCGGATGGTGCCGCCCAGGTCGACGTAGTAGACCTCGCCGCCGGGGCCGACCTCGACATCGACCGGCCCGGCGGCGTTGGAGACGAACGTCTGCAGGTTGGCCGGGTCGGGCAGGCCGCCCGGCGTGGACGGCAGCGACGCCCAGATGCACCGGCGCGAGTAATCGGCGAAGAAGACCGCGCCGTTGTACGCGGCCGGGTAGGGACCGCCGGCTGTCGGGTAGAACGCCACGCCGGTGGACGACGAGCTACCCGTCGGGCAGGCCTCGCCCGCGACCAGCTTGGCGGCGTGGTCCCAGGCGACGAACGGCGCGGTGTGCGTGCCCGCCGGCGCGTTGTAGAGGGTCTCGCAGACCGGCAGGTTGGCGCTGTCGTACCCGGGCTGCCGGGCGCTGCCCTCCCAGCACGGCCAACCGAAGTTGGTCACGCCCGCGGTCGGATCGGCCACTCGGTTGACCTCTTCCCAGGCGTTCCACCCGGTGTCGGAGATCCAGGCCTCGCTGGTGCCCGGCCGCATCGTGATCCGGTAGGGGTTGCGCAGGCCGTTGGCGACGATCCGGCGGGTGTCCGGGTCGTCGGAGCCGATGCCCGGGTTGCCGGCCGCGGCCGCGCCGGTGGCCGGGTCGAGCCGCAGCAGAGTGCCGTCCAGCTGGGTCTCGTCGTCGGCGGTGCGGATGTCCTGCGATCGCAGCGCCCCGCCCTCGCCGGCCGGATCGGCGCACGGGTTGGTCGGCGCCCCGGAGGGCAACTGGCCGTAGTCGACCGCGCTGAAGCTCGCGCCGTCACCGGCGGCGACGTAGAGCATCCCGTCGGCGCCGAAGGCGATGTCACCGATGGAGTGGCTCGGGAACTGCTGGCACCAGTCGTGCAGCAGCACCTGCTCGCCGCCGGTCATCGTGTTGCCGCTGACCTGCAGACGGGAGAGCCGGCCGGTGACCACGCAGCGCCCGTCGTTCGCGTTGGCGCAGACGTCGTTCCAGACCGGGGCGGTCTGGCCGGGCGGCGCGTCGTAGGTGTACAGCACGTAGACATACGGGTCGGCCGGGAAATCGGGCGGCAGCGCCATCCCGAGCAGGCCCCGATCCCACTGGTTGTGCACGTTGGCGGACAGGTCGGCCAGCACCGTCGGGCTGGTGTCGGCGAGGTCGTCGAAGACCTTGATCCGGCCGCCCTTCTCGGCGACGAGCACGCGCCCGTCCGGCGCGAACTCCAGATCGACCGGGGCGTTGAAGCCGCCGTAGACGATCTGCTCCTGAAAGCCGCTCGGCAGCGCGAGGGCGGTCGCGGGCCGTGGACCGACGAACGACGACATCGCGAACACGGTCACCAACGCGACAAACCCACTCAGCGCACGCCGAAGCACGGGCATTCCCCTCCCCATTCGCGGAACCCCCCAGTAACCGACCGATCCTAAGTGGATACGGAGCGTCCGCAGCGTCGGCTGTCCGACTCGACCGCCCACCGACCGGTCAGAACTGGCCGTACGTCCGGAGGATGCGCTTCCATCTATGGCTGGCGTTCCACACACGATGGTGCTTGCATGTCCCGGTGATGTTGGCTGCGCTCGGCCGTTCGTGTGCCCGCCGGCGGTGGCCGGTTCTCGGTGTCTGGCTCGTCCTGACCGCCGCCGGGCTGGTCCTGGGAGGCCAGGTCTTCGATCGGCTCGCCACCACCGGCAGCCTTCGCCCGGACGCCGAGTCGCAGCTCGCGGACCGGCAGGTCGACCGCCTGCGGCCCGAGGGCCCGGTGGTCGTCGCCGTCGTCGGCGGACATGAGGTGTACGACCGGGCGCTGGTCGACGACATCACGGCGGTCACCGGCGAGATCCGCGCCATGGACGGCGTCACGGAGGTCGAGGACCTGTACAGCGCCCCGGGCGGGCGGATCGGCGCCGACAACCGGAGTTCGCTGATCCGGGTCGAGCTGGATCGAGGCCTGCCGGACGACCGGCGCGAGCAGGTGGAGGACGCGGTCGCCGGCGCTCTGCACCGCATCCACGCGCCCGAGGTGCTGGTCGGCGGCGAGAAGCTCGCCGAGCGCGCGTTCGCCGACCAGGCCATCGCGGACGCGGCCTTCGGCGAGTCGGTCGCGATCGTCGTCCTGCTTCTCGTGCTGGCGCTGATCCTCGGCGGCTTCGTGGCCGGCGCGATCCCGCTCGCCGCCGCGCTGGCCACCGTGTCGGTGACGTTGCTCGGCCTGTTCGGGCTGACCGCGTTCACCGGGGTCAGCGAGTTCACCGTCAACGTCGTCACCCTGCTCGGCATCGGGCTCGCCGTCGACTATGCGCTGCTGGTGATCGCCCGGTTCCGCCAGGAGCGTGAGGCCGACCCCGATGCCCCGGTCGCGGACCTGGTCGCCCGTACCACCGCGACCGCCGGCCGCACCGTGCTGATCTCCGGGCTCGCCGTCGGCGCCGCGATGGCCGGCCTGTTCGCGTTCGCCGAACCGCTGCTCGGCGCGATGGCGCTGGGCGGGGCGGTCGCGGTGCTGCTGGCCACCCTGGCCGGCCTGACAGCGGTGCCCGCGCTCATCGCCACGGCACACCGCCGCATTCCCGGGGCCCGCGACACCGCCCGGGTGCTCACCTTCCGCCGCGCGGTCGCGGCCGTCTCACGGCGCCGGGCCGAGCCCGGCCCGGGTCTGCTCGCGCGGCTCGCCGCGTTCGCGCAGGCCCGCCCGGCGCCGGTCGCGCTCGCCGTCACGGCCGGCCTGCTCGCGCTGTCGCTGCCGTTCCTGTTCGCGGTCAATCTGGAGAACTCCGACGCCCGCGCGCTGCCCGCCTCGGCCGAGGCCCGCAGGCTGCAGGAGGCGGTGCAGCGTGACTTCAGCGGCGGTCAGGCGGACCCGATCGTCGTGGTGGTCGACGCGGACCCGGCCGGCGACCCGGCCCGCGACTTCATGAACGTGCTCAACACGCTGAACGGCGTGCTGCGGGTGGAACCGCGCCCCGACGTCGCCGGGCCGGCGGCCATCATCGACGTCACCCCGGAGGGCGAGACCGCCGGCCGGACCTCCCGCGACGTCGTACGCGCGATCCGGGCCCTGGATCCGCCGTTCCCGGTGCTCGTCGGTGGCGCCGCCGCGGAGCTGGCCGACTACCGCGACTCGGTCGTCAGCCGGTTCCCCCTCGCGCTGCTGATCGTCGTGCTGTCCACGGCGGTGCTGCTGTTCGTGCTGACCGGTTCGCTGGTGATGCCGGTCAAGGCCCTGCTGATGAACGCGCTCACCCTGCTCGCCACGCTCGGCGCGCTGGTCGTCGTGTTCCAGTGGGGTGTCGGCGACGCCTTGCTGGGCTTCGACTCGTGGGGCGCGATCGACGTCACCACGCCCGTCCTGCTGTTCGTGTTCGTGTTCGGGCTCTCGATGGATTACGAGGTGTTCCTGCTCGCCCGGATCAAGGAGGAGTGGGACGGGCGCCCGGTGTCCCGGCGCCGCACGCCGGACGGCGACCACGCCGTCCGCGCCGGCATCGAGAAGTCCGGGCCGGTGGTCACCGCCGCCGCGTTGTGCATCGGCGTGGTGTTCCTCGGCTTCCTGCTCGGCGACCTGATCGCGGTCAAGGAGATCGGTTTCGCGATGGCGGTCGCGCTGCTGCTCGACGTCACGGTCGTCCGCGGCCTGCTTCTGCCGGCGGTGATGAGCCTGCTCGGCGAATGGAACTGGTGGGCGCCGGCACCGCTGAACCGGCTGCACCAGCGCTGGTTCTCGCCGCGCGCCGGCGGCCCGGAGCCGGCGGCCGCACCAGACCCGGCCGTCCGCGCGCCGCACAAGGAGCACACGCACCGGTAGCCGCCGCCTGACGCGAACCGGTGACGGCGCTCGCGGCTTCCGACGCCCGCCTCAACCCACGGTCGCTATCGGTCCCCATAGTGGTAGCGGCAGGACAGAATCTCCACCTGGCCCAAGGCGTCCGTAACGCGGTACACGAGCCGGTGCTCTTCGGTTATGCGCCGTGACGCCCAGCCCGACAGGTCGCCCCTGAGGAGCTCCGGCTTGCCGATACCGCCGTCTTCGCCCCGCTGGACGTCCTTGATGAGAGCGTTGATCCTCTTGAGGATCTTCCGATCACTCGACTGCCAACTCACATACTCGTCCCACGCGTCCGGGTGCCAGACCAGTTTCACGCCGCGCCTTCGTCGTCGAGTTCGGCAAGCTCGTGCTGGACCTGGGCACCCGTCTCCATCTCGGCCCTGCGGCGGCGCAGCTCACGGCCGTTGGCACCACGAGAGAGGTACTCCGTCTCCCGCCAGGCGTCATAGTCGCTCTTGAGCATGACGACCAAGGGCTCGTGCCCACTGCGGGTGACCACCAGATGCTCAGCGTCATCCTCGATGGCGTCGAACACGTTCGCAAGATTCGCGCGCAGGTCAGATGCGGTGATGACCTTCATGACCCCCCCTAAGTTGTACGTCATATCGTACAAGCATCGCAGCGGTTTCGGCCACGCCGAAGCCGGGCGAGCACGCGAAGAGGTTGCCATGGAGATCCGCTGGAGAAGGACGAGGTGAGGGCCGGCGACGTCCTCACCCACACCCAGGTGCGCAAGGGCGTCACTACTGTCACGGTCCGTCGATCACGGCTTCGGTGCGGGCGCTCCGGCTTCGGACCCATGAGCAGGCCGTGCACAATGATCGCCGGCTATCAACTGTCTGCGGGGGCCGGTGCCATGGGTTTCGACGGTTTCATCTCGTACAGTCACGCCGCCGATGGGCGACTCGCCCCGTGTGTGCAGCGTGGCCTGCACCTCATGGCCCGGCCGTGGCACCGGCGTCGCGCGCTGTGGATATTCCGCGATCAGACCGGTCTGTCGGTGACGCCGACGTTGTGGTCTTCCATCCAGGATGCACTGGATGACTCGGAGTACTTCGTGCTTCTCGCCTCGCCGGAGGCGGCCGGATCGCTGTGGGTCAATCGTGAGATCGAGCATTGGGTGAACACGAAATCCCCGGCTCGGATCCTGCCAGTGGTGACTGACGGCGTTTGGCAGTGGGATGCCGTGAAGCACGATTTCTCCGCCGATTCGACGTCGGTCCCGCCCGCACTGCGAGGGGTGTTCGCCGAGGAACCGTTGCATCTCGATCTGCGGTGGGCGCGTGACAAAACCCAACTGACGCTGAGGCATCCCCGCTTCCGAGATGCGATCGCCCGCCTCGCTGCACCGATGCACGGAATGACCAAGGACGACCTTGAAGGTGAGGACGTCCGCCAGCACCGTCGCGCACGCCGACTGTGGTCTTCGGCCCTGTCCATGCTGCTCATACTGGCAGCGGCCGCGGCATCGATGGGAGCCGTCGCTGTTCGAAACGGTGATCGTGCCGCGGCCGCCGGGGCCGAGGTGCGCCGCCAGCAGGAGTCTGCCGAGAACAATCGAGCGGCCGCTGAACGGTTCGCGGCGGAAGCCCGACAGCAGGAGCAGGCGGCACGCCAAGAAGGCGAGAGGGCGCGCCTGGCCGGCGTCGAGCGACAGCGCCAAGAACGGCTGGCTCAGGAGCAGGGGGCAGCGGCCGAGCAAGCAGCGGCGGACGCTGCCCGGGAGCAGCAGAATGCCCGGCGACAAGGGCAGATCGCGGACCGGGCGGCCCAGCGAGCGGCCGATTTCGAGCAGATCGCCCGAGAGCAGAAGGCGGCGGCGCAACAATCGGCGGGCGAGACGAAGCGAATGCAGGAGATCCTGGCCCAGCAGCAGCGCAATGCGGAGGCCGCAGCCGAAACCGCTCGTCAACAGGAGAGGATCGCGAAAGAGCAACAGCGCCTGGCGGAGGAGTACGCGGCGGAGGCCGAGCGCCAGAGTCGGATCGCCCGGGAACAGAAGCAACTCGCGCTGGAGGCCGCAACGGAGGCCGAGCGGCAGAAACGAATCGCGGTGGGCCGGCAGTTGATGAACGAGGCGAAGGCCGGCGCGAATGGCGAGCCCGCAACGGCATTGAGACTCGGGCTGGCGTCCGAGGGCGTCCAGGCCGATGCGGAGAGCCGGATCGGGCTGACCTCTCTTACGACGTCGACGCGGTACGCCGCCGCCGTCATGAGGGACATCAGGCTGGTCGCCCACGGCCCCGGCGACGTCGCCGCCACTGCCGGCGCCGACGGCACGATCTCCCTCTGGGACCTTCACGATCAGGCGCACCCCCGCCGACTCTCGACGATTCCCCAGGCCGGTTTGCTGAGAGCCCTGGAGTTCAGCCCCGACGGCCGCACGTTGATCGCCGCTGCCGGGGCGCCGGACGTTCGCCGGTGGGACGTCGCAGACCCGGCGCAGCCGGTTCCCCTGGCGCCGCTCGCCCTTCCCGTGCGGGTCTACTCGACCGCTTTCAGCCCTGACGGACGAACTGTCGTCGCCGGATCGGACGACGGAAAGGCCACGGTCTGGGATGTGAGTGAACGAGATCGACCGGTCTTGCTGTCGAGTTTGAGCCATGGTCCGATGGGTGTTCCCGAAGTGGCGTTCAGCAAAGACGGCCGCACCGTGGCCACCCGGTATGGGCCCACGATCATCTGGGACCTGACATATAGAAGCCGGCCATTCAAGATGCACGTGGTGGAAGATGAAGGGGTCAGCCGGCCCGCGTTGCACCCGAACGGCAGGATCCTCGCCATTGGCGCGAGTGACGGCACCGTTTCCCTCTGGGATCTGCTCAGCCCTCGGCGGCTGACGACGCTCAAGGTCAGTGACAGTCAGATCGGGACGGTCAGGTTCAACGCCGACGGCACCGTTCTCGCCGTGGGACACGCCCGGGGAATCACCTTGTGGGATGTCACGTCACCGCCCGTTCCGCTGCGCAAGGCCGATTTGCTTGGCGACCACAGTGTCTTTTCGGTGGAGTTCACGCCGGATGGTCGATCGGTGGCGGGAGCCGGCCAAGGGCTGACGCTGTGGACGCTGAAGGGGCCCGGCGAGCCGCAGTTGGTGAAGGCGCTCGCCGACAACGAGCCTCCGCGGGCAGTGGGATTCGCGGCGGACGGGCGTTTGATGGCTGCCGTACACCATTCGGGCGAGGTGAGCTTCTGGGACACCTCCCAGCCCGGCAGGCCGGCGCCGCGAGCGACCTGGCCCAGTGGCGCGCCTGTCATCGCAGCCGGATTCAGTCCGGATCTGAGCCTCGCCGCGCTGGCCGGGCGAGACCGGAAGGTGAGGTTGGTCGACGTAGCGAACCCTGCGTCGCCGAGGCCGTTGGGTGAGATCGACGCGGGAGACTTCGTCAACACGGTGTCGCTCAGCTCCGACGGACGAACCATGGCCGTCGGCACCTCCGGGGCGGTCGTGACGCTGTGGGACATAACCGACCGTCGCGGGATGACCCCGATCGCGCGTTTGACACAGGGGAACGCGACCGTGGAAACCGTCAGGTTCTCGCCGGACGGCGGGTCGCTGGCCGTCGCTGTCAGCGGCAGCGGTGCGGTCCGGTTGTGGGACCTGCGCGACCGGACGAAACCGGTTGCCGCCGCAACGTTGCCCGGACCCGACGACTACGTGGTCGGGCTGGCCTTCAGCTCGGACGGCAAGAAGCTCGTGACGGGCAGCGAGAACACGGTGAACTTGTGGGACATCACCGACCTCACTCACGCGAGCCGTCTGGCCACCATCGCCACCCCGGTCAGGTCGGTGGCACTGAGCTCGGACGACCACACCCTGGCCGCCGTCGTCGACACGGGGATGGTGCTGTGGGACCTTTCGGACTGGACAAAGCCGGCCCGACTCGTCGCGTTCCCGAACAACCAGATCCGGCGCGCAGTGGTGGCTTTCGGCCCGGACGGACGGACCCTGTTCACCGGAGGAAGTGCGTACGCCGGAGCACGGTCGATCCTCTGGGACATCGCTGCTCTCAACGATCTCCGCGCCGATCCCGTCGGGCAGGCGTGCGCCATGGCCGGCCGCGGCCTCAGTGTGGAGGAGTGGACGCGCTACGTTCCTGAGTTCCCGTACGAGCCGTCCTGCCCCGGCGATCCGCGGGCATCTGCGGGCACGGCCACGGGAGGGCGCATCCGATGACTCCGCCGGGCGGCGCCCCGGAGCGAACCCTTCACCAAAGGCCGGCCGTGACCGCGCGGACGGCCGGAAATGCGTTTCTCCGATCGCGTGCGCTCCATAGGATCTCCGGTGATCAAAGGAGATGACACGGTGGGCGATTTCCAGCAGTTCGTGTCGGATGTAACTACACGTCTGTCCGCGATGTCCAAGGGCGAGTTGTACGTCGTCGGCGACGGCCTCGACCGGGACTCACTCTGGCTCACCTTTCTCGATTCCTTCCCCGCCGGCACCAATCTCCGGTTCCGTGAGCGGTCCGAGTACGACTGCTCGACCTGCCGCGCGTTCGTCAAGAACTTCGGAAACGTCGTCGAGATCCACGACGGACAGGTCCGCACCGTCTGGTCCGGGGTGTCCGCATCCGATCCGGTCTTCTCCGTCGTCGCCGCCGCAATGGACGAATTCGTCGGCACGCTGCCGTTGTCCAGCATCTTCCGGTCCAGCGAGGCGCAGTACGGGACACCGACGACCCGCACGCTGCGCGACGGCCAGGTCGAGGTGTGGCACCATCTGCACGGCCGGGTGGAGAAGCGGCATCGCATCAAGGACGTCGGCGCGGCACGGGGCACCTTCGACGCCGCGGTGCAGGTGTTCCAGCGTGGCCTGGCCGAGCTGAGCCAGCACGCTCTGGACACCGTCGTCGACCTCATCGACGACAACGCCCTCTACCGCGGCACGGAGCATCGCCGGGCGGTGACCGAGTTCCGGTCGCTGCAGAACCGGTGGACGCAGGCGGCCGACCGCCGGGCCTTCGTCTTCGCCAACGCCATGAACCCGGCGGCCCGGTTCCGCAACACGGTGATCGGCACCCTCGTCCAGGATCTCTCCGCGGGCGTCGACCTGGAGCAGGCGGTCCGGTCGTTCGAGACGAAGGTGGCACCGCAGAATTACCAGCGCCCCACGGCGTTGATCACCCCGGCCATGGTCAAGGCCGCCATGAAGACCATCGACGAGCTGGGCATCGAGGAGTCGTTGCAGCGCCGGTTCGCCCGGCTGTCCGACGTATCGGTCACCAACGTGCTGTGGGTCGACAACGACACACAGTCGCGGATGAAGGACGGCATCGAAGGGCTGCTCATGCAGGCGGCCACCACCAGGTCGTCAGGTGCGCGCCTTCGTGACGCGAAGCCGGAGGAGATCCCCGTGGTCGCCTTCATGAAAGACATCCTGCCCGGTGCCGCGACCATCGACCTGTGGGTCGCCAACAGCCACGAACCGCACCTCGTCAGTCTCACCACCGGCCGGCACCCGACTGCCCCGCGGCTGTTCACCTGGGACAACGATTTCGCCTGGTCCTACAACGGCAACGTCACCGACTCGATCAAGGAGAGGGTCAAGCGGGCCGGCGGCAACGTCACCGGCAAGCTGCGGGTGAGCCTGTCCTGGTTCAACCACGACGACCTCGACCTGCACGTGTTCGAACCTAACGGCGACCACATCTGGTACCAGGACAAGCGCAACAAGCTGGACGTCGACATGAACGCGGGCGGGCCATTCTCACGCGAGCCGGTGGAGAACGTCACCTGGGCCCACCACATCCCCGACGGCGAGTACCGGATCGAGGTGAACCAGTACAACAAGCGGGAAAGCACCCAGGTCGGCTTCGTGATCGAGACCGAGAGCAACGGGAAGATCGAGCATTACAGCTACGAAAGGGCGGTCGGCCAGAAGGAGACCGTCGAGGTGGGCCGGATGACGGTCGCCGGCGAGGTGATCACCGCTTTCCGGCCGGGTGAGGACATGCGGGCGGGCAGCGCCGGCAAGGACCTGTGGGGCATCACCACCGAACAGTTCGTACCGGTGTCCACCATCATGTACTCGCCGAACTACTTCGACGACAGCGAGGTCGGCAACCGCCACTACTTCTTCATCCTGAAAGGGTGCGTGAACGACCAGCCGACCCGGGGGATCTACAACGAGTTCCTCCGCGGCGATCTGCAACCGCACCGCAAGGTGTTCGAGGTTCTCGGCGACCGCACCAAGTGCGAGCCGTCGGAGGATCAGCTGTCCGGCCTCGGCTTCAGCTCCACGGTCCGCAGCTCTGTGGTCGCCAAGGTGACCATGACGGGCGGCCGGCGCCACCTCGTCAGCATCCAGTTCTGATCCCCTGCCCCGACATCCGGAAGAGGCCACCGTGACCATTTTTGAAAAGGCGACGCGGGAGAAATTCCGCTACCCGTCGACCAAGGGCTTGCTGACCACGGAACAGCTGTGGGAGCTTCCGCTGACCGCCAAGTCCGGCTTCAGCCTCGATGACGTGGCCAAGGCCGTCAACGCCGAACTCAAGGCCATCGACACCGAGTCGTTCGTGGCCACCGAGACCAATCCGGCCAAGGCGACCCTGGAGACCAAGCTGGAGGTCGTCAAGCACGTCATCGCCATCCGCCTCGCGGAGGACGAGGCGGCGAAGGCGGTGGCGGCCAAGAAGCTGGAGAAGGAGAAGCTGCTGGCGGTGCTGGGCCGCAAGCAGGACGCGGTCCTGGAAAACCTGACCGAGGAAGAGCTGCTGGCCCGCATCAACAACCTGTAGCCCGCCGACGATCAACGTCTACTGGCGTCCCCACGCGGTTCGGGTACCGCACTGCCCTCGGTCGACATCACGAGCGCAGTGCGGTCGAACCGCACCACCCTCATCTTCCACGCCATCGCGGGTCAGAAGGCCCTCAAAGGAAGCGAACCGGATTCCCAAAAGGGCATCCGGTTCGATAACTACTGCTGGTGGGCGATACTGGGATCGAACCAGTGACCTCTTCCGTGTCAAGGAAGCGCGCTCCCGCTGCGCCAATCGCCCTTGCAACCGCTTCCGAAGAAGCTAAGCGAGGTGGAGACGGGATTTGAACCCGTGTACACGGCTTTGCAGGCCGTTGCCTCGCCTCTCGGCCACTCCACCGAGGCGGCTGATGCAAGGATCAGCAACAGCCTTCTCCGAGCGGACGACGGGATTCGAACCCGCGACCCTCACCTTGGCAAGGTGATGCGCTACCAGCTGCGCTACGTCCGCTTGTCCCCCCAGGTTTCCCTGGCGACGGATGAAACCTTAGCCGAGCCTCCGGCCTGATGCCAAAGCGCCCCCCGGTTCAGGCGCTCCGCACCTGCTCAGACCCCCTGCCGGACCTCGGCAGGGGGGGTTGGCTCAGCGGGTCTCGTCCAGCAGCCGGCGGACTTCGGCGATCAACTCGGACTGGAACGTGGCCACGCTGCCGTCGACCACGCCGACCCGGTAGTCCTGGCCGGTCTCCGGGTCATCGGCACGCGACTGGTCGCGGACGCCTGCGGAGCCGTCGGTGTGACCGGCGGTGTACGCCTGTAGTGCTTCCTCCATGGGGGCCTCCTCGAACACGCGCGACAATGTCGCACGCCGGAGAGCCGGGGCGTACCGGTCGTCCGCCGGAGTGGCCGCGCTCCGTTTCTCGGCGGCTGCCGACCGGGCAGCGGCCGTGGCCGGACGAACGGCTGGTGACTCGGGTCGCTCTTCGCCGGTTCGATAAGACGGGCCCCCGTTCGGCCGATGGAGGGTCATGACCCACGTCGAGGCCACCGATCAGGGGCACGCCATTCCGGTGCCGTTCGAGTTCCGGCTGCACCTGGGCCTCAGCGCGGCCCTGCTCGTCACTCTGCTGGCCGGCCCGGAGTGGGCCGCCGCGCCCGCCATGGGCCTGCTCCTGCTGCTCGGACTGGTGGCCATCCACCGGGGGCCGCGCCGGCATCGGCCGGTCGACGGCTCACCGTGGCGGCATATCCGCACCGCCTCCTACTTCTTCGTCGTCTGCAGCCTGTTGCGGGTGGTGCGTGACGCCGGTGGGCTGCCGGACCAGCTGACGCTCCTTCCGGATCTGCTCACCATTCCGGCGTACCTCCTGGTGGGGCTCTGTTTCTCGATCATGCTGCGGCGGCGGCATGACACGGATGACGATGCGGCGCGGATCGACGCGCTGCTGATGGGGCTCGGTACGGCGTTCCTCACCTGGATGTTCCTGATCGCGCCGAGGGTGAGCGCTCAGCTCAGCGGAGCCCAGTTCATCAACGTGCTCTTCCCGATCATCGACGTGGCCGTGCTGGTCCTGGCCCTCCGGCTGCTGCTGGGCCGTGGCGCCCGGCAGCCGGCGCTGTGGATGATGGTTCTCGCGTGCGGGGTGCTGTTCACCGGCGACCTGCTCTACTGCCTGCGTGTGGCGTTGCTGGTCGGCGTGCCGGAGCAACTCATCGACTCATCGCTGTTGCTGATGTTCGTCCTGTTGACGGGCGCCTCGCTGCACCCGTCGATGCGCACCCTGACCGAGCCGCAGCAGGTCGTGGTGCGGGATCTGAGCCGGGCACGGACCGTCTCGATCGGCTCGATGGTGATCATCCCCGTCGCGCTGACCGCCCTCATGCCGGCGGGCACGACGGCCAGCAACGTGATCCGGGCCGTTCTCTGCGTGTTGCTGGTCC
Organism: Actinoplanes sandaracinus; assembly: GCF_030009775.1. Lineage (GTDB taxonomy): Bacteria > Actinomycetota > Actinomycetes > Mycobacteriales > Micromonosporaceae > Actinoplanes > Actinoplanes sandaracinus. Next base: position 16,241 of record NZ_JASCTH010000024.1, read on the forward strand.
TGACCGTGCTGATCAGGGTGATCCGCTCCAACAACTCCCGGGCCCACGCCGAGCGGATCAGCCGGCGGCGCGTCACCCACGACACGCTCACCGACCTGCCCAACCGGGAGCTGCTCACCGAGACCGTCGCCGGCTGGGCCGGCCGGGCCGCCGCGGAGCGTCTCGAGATCAGCCTGCTCTTCCTCGACCTCGACCGGTTCAAGATGATCAACGACAACTGGGGCCACTCGGTCGGCGACGAGTTGCTGCGAGCTGTCGCCGGCCGGCTCTCCGAGCAGGTGCGGCCCGGTGACGTGGTGAGCCGGATCGGTGGCGACGAGTTCGTGGTCGCCCTGGCCAGTCCGCCGCACGAGCGGCTGGCCGAGTCACTGGCCGAGCGGTTGCTGGCCGAGTTCAACCGGCCGTTCTCGCTCTCCATCGGTGACGTGGTCACGTCCGTGTCGATCGGGGTGGCGAAGTCGGCCGCCGGCGCGCACGCCCTGGAACTGATCCGGGACGCGGACACCGCGATGTACAAGGCCAAGAGCAACGGCCGCAACGTGTACGCCCTGTTCGACTCCTCGATGCACGCCCAGGTGCAGGACCGGGTCCGTCTGGAGCAGGCGCTGCGTGGGGCGGTGGAGCGTGGCGAGCTGGCCGCGCACTTCCAGCCGATCATCGATCTGGCGTCCGGCGAGTTGGACGGTTTCGAGGCGCTGATGCGGTGGCACTCGCCGGTGCTGGGGCACGTCTCGCCGGTGGAGTTCATCCCGATCGCCGAGGAGACCGGCATGATCGAGGAGATGGGGTCGTGGCTCCTGCGGGAGTCGGTCCGGCAGCTGGGCGAGTGGATCGCCCAGCGCGGCCCGCACGCCCGCCCGCTGCACGTGTCGGTGAACGTCGCGGTGCGCCAGCTGCGCGACGGCTCCCTGGTGCGGCTCGTCGACGAGGCGCTCCGGGAGAACGACCTGCCGCCGTCCGCCCTGTGGCTGGAGATCACCGAGTCCGGTGTGATGGAGGATCTCGAAACCGCCCTGCTCACCCTCAACGCGCTGCGGACGATGGGTGTCACCCTGTGTATCGACGACTTCGGTACCGGTTACTCCTCGCTGAGCTATCTGCACCGGCTCCCGGTCGGGATCGTCAAGATCGACCGGTCGTTCGTCTCGGATGTCGGTGAGAACGGCGCCAACGAGCCGATCGTCCGCGCGGTCCTGGCGATGACCCGGGCGATGGGCCACCGGGTGGTGGCGGAGGGCGTGGAGACCGAGGCGCAGCGCGACTGGCTCCGCGAACAGGGTTGTGACCTGGTGCAGGGCTGGCTCTACAGCAAGGCCGATCTGCCCGCCAACCTCACCGGCTGGATCGAGCACCGGGCGCCCGCCCTGACGGAGGCCTGAGCCGGCCGGGCCGAAGGCCGGGCGCCCGCCCGGCCCGAGGCCCGAGGCCGCCGGCCCGGGCTCACAGGCCGAGCCATGACGGGTCGGTGGCGAGGGCGCGCATCCGCTCGACCGGGTCGGGAACGAGCCGCCGGGTGGACCGGTCCAGGAGACCGGCCACCCCGGTCACGTGCGCCACGGGGGTGCCGTCGGCACGGGTGTAGTCCTGCTCGACCCGGAACGTCTTGCCGCCTTCCCAGCGGAAACGGCAGGTCACGTCGACCTCGTCGCCGGCCCGCAACTCTCTCAGGTAGCGGATCGTCGTCTCCAGCACGACCGGGCCGATCCCGGCTTCGACCAGCACGTCCGGCCCCAGCCCGGCAGCGAGGAAACACTGCCAGCGGGCGTGTTCCCCGTATTGCAGATAGACCGCCTGGTTCACGTGTCCCTGCAGGTCGAGTTCGTAGCCGCGGACCGCGATGCGTACCTGGAACACGTCTGCCATCCCCTGATCCTGGCACAGAAGCGAATGCCGGACAGGTTCCCGCAACTGCCGTATAAAAGGGCATAAGTGGGGAGGTTGGAATGGCACTAGGCACTGGGTCGCCGCCCACGGTGTTGCGTCCGGTGCTGCGGATCACCGACCGGATCCGGACCGCGACCCGACTCGGCGTGGTCGTGCTGGCCCTGCTCGTCCCCGGCGCCCTGGCCACCGGCATGTACACCGCGGAGACCACCGCGGACATCACTTTCAGCACCCGTGAGCGGGACGGCGCCGACACCCTGCGCTCGGTGCTGCTCGCGCTGACGGACGCGGTCGCCGGGCGTACCCCCGATCTCGCCGCCGTCCGCGCCGCCGCGGACGCCCACCCGGCGCTCGGGATCGCCGAGGCCGTCTCGGCGGTTCCGGCGGTGGCGGACGACTCGGTCGAGGCACGGATCGCGACCGCCACCGCGCTGGCCGCCCTGATCACGGCGATCGGCAACAACTCGAACCTCATCCTCGACCCCGATCTGGACTCGTTCTATGTGATGGACGCCCAGGTGGTGCAGCTGCCACAGGCGATGCTGACCGCGTTGCAGGCGGCGCTGCCGGTGCCGGCCGGCGCGGACACACAGGCGGCCGTGGCGGCCCAGGCGGTGCTGGCGGGCCGGCTGGCCAGCGCGGCCGGCGCCCTGCGCAACGACGTCACCACCGCCGTCGGCAACACCGGCGACCCGGAGCTGTCCGGCGTGATCACCCAGCCCGTGCAGGAGCTCGCCGACCGGATCGACGCGCTCGCCGAGCAGCTCACCACGACGCTCAGCACGCCCGGCCCGGCTGATCCGGCCGCTGCCGCCGCGGCGGCGGCCGCGGCCGTCCAGCCGCTGCACGACGCGCTGTCGGCGCTGCTGGACGAGCGCATCGGGACGTTCGCGATGGAGCGCGCGGTGGTGCTGATCATCTCGCTCGGGGGGTTCCTGCTGGCGCTCTGGTTCGCTGCCGCGGTGCTCTGGCGGACCAACCACGACGTGCGCCAGACGGTCGCGGCGGTGACCGCGATCGCCGGGTCCGACCTGGCCCCGCGCCCGCTGCCGGAGGGGCGCGACGAGATGGGTGACATCGGGCGGGCGCTGATCGTGGCGCGTACCCGGCTGCAGGACCAGGAGGAGGCGCTGGCCAGTGCGGAGGCCGCCCGTGAGCAGCAACTGCGGTCCGGGTTCCTGCACCAGCGGCAGGCCGAGGTGCAGTTCCGCCGCCGCACCCAGGAGATCATCGACGAGTCCACCGGGGTGATCGCCGAGGAACTGCGCCAGGTGACCGAGAAGGTCGGCGAGGTCAAGAGTTCGTCCGACGTGATCGACGATCGGATCACCGTGGCCGACATGGCGACCAGCGCGATCGTCGCCCAGGCCCGCGAGGCGGAGCAGGTGATCTCCTCCCTGGAGCTGAGCCTGCGCCGGGTCGCCGAGACCGCGGCGCTGGTCACCGGTATCGCCGGGCAGACCCGGCTGCTGGCGCTCAACGCCACCATCGAGGCGGCGAGGGCGGGCGATCTGGGGTACGGCTTCACGGTCGTCGCCGATGAGGTGAAGCAGCTCGCCACCCACACCGCCGAGTCCACCGACCAGATCACCCGGACGATCCACGACCTGGAGCGGGACACCACCGCGATGTCCCGCACCATCACCACGATGATCGAGGGCATCGCCGGGGTGGGTGACGCCGCCACCTCGCTGCGTGCCGTCGCCGCCGATCAGGCGACGCTGATGGGGCGGCTGACCGCGCAGATGACCGCCACGCTGGGGCGGGTCGAGGAGATGGACGACCTCGCGGCCCGCCTGGAGCGCCGCGAGCACGACCGGATCAGCACCGCCGGGCAGGCGGTGCTGCGCTGCCCCGGCCGGCCGGCCGTCTCGGCGCCCCTGGTCAACGTGAGCGCCGGCGGCATGCGCTGCCTGATCTCCCACGAGGACTACCGGTTCCTGTGCGAGGGCGCGAGCCTGGACGTCGACCTGGACAGCGGCGACGAGCAGATGACCGTGCACGCGCGGGTGGTGAACTCGGCCGACAGCCGCGACGGGCAGGAGATCGGCCTGCAGTTCCTGATCACCGACACGGCCCTGGCCGATCGCCTGGCCACCCTGGCCGACCAGCTGATCAACGCGGCCCAGCACTGAGCCGGCCGCCCGGCCGGACGCCGCCCGGCACTGAACCGCACACCGTCTGGCGCCGAGCCGGCTGACCGGTCGACGCCGCCGGACGGCTGCCGCCGGCGGCTCCCCGCGGGCGCGATCGACATAGACGGTGACGACTCCCACCCCTAGGCTGGTCCGGACACGAAGCCCGCGTCCGGCCCGGGCACGACACCCCGCGTCCGGCCCCGGGCACGACGCCCCGCGTCCGAAGGGGAGAGTGGTGCGGTTCCGGCTTCTGGGCCCGGTGGAGGCGGCCGAGGAGGACCAGGTCGTGCCGCTGGGCGCTTCCAAACAGCGACACCTGCTCGCCGCCCTGCTGTTCGACGGCGGGCATCCGGTCACCTTCGAGACCCTGATCGACCGGCTCTGGGGCGACGAGCCGCCCGCCGACGCCCGCGGCGCGCTCTACGGTTATGTCGCCCGGCTGCGCCGGGTGGTCAAGGACAGCACCGGGGTCACCCTGGTCCGCTGGTCCGGTGGCTACACACTCCAGGTCCCGGCCGGTTCGGTGGACCTGTTCCGTTTCCGTGAGCTGCTGGAGGCGGCCCGTTCCGCGGCGCCGGACGAGCGGCTGCCGGTGTTGGAGGAGGCGCTCGGCCTGTGGCGGGGCGACGCGCTGGCCGGTCTGCCCGGCGAGTGGGCCCAGCGCACCCGGGAGAGTCTGGAGCAGCACCGGCTCGCGGCCCTGGCCGAGTGGGCGCTCACCGCGGTGGCCCGGGGCCGGCACGCGGAGGCGTCCGACCGGCTGGCCGTGGCGCTGGCCCGGGACCCGCTGTGTGAGCCGTTGATCGCGGCGATGATGCGGGCGCTGCACGCCTCCGGCCGTACCGTGGAAGCTCTTGATCTCTTTGCCCGGTCGCGCAACCGGATCGTCGACGAACTGGGCGCCGAGCCCGGTCCGTTGCTGCGCGACGCGCACACCAGCGTGCTGCGGGAGCCGTCCGCCCCGGCGGCCGAGCGAAGCTCGCGGCCGTTCCTGCTGCCGCCGGACCTGCCCGACTACACCGGTTTCGGCCAGCAGGTCGCCGATGCCGCGCGGGCTCTGCGGGCCCCCGCCGCCAGCCCGGTCGTGGTGGTCTCGGGGCAGGGCGGCGCCGGGAAGACCGCGTTCGCGGTGCATGTGGCGCACGCCGTCCGTGACCACTACCCGGACGGCGTGCTCTTCCTCAACGTGGGCGGCGCCGACCCGCTGGAGCCGGGCGAGGCGCTGAGCCGGCTGCTGCGCATGCTCGGTGTCACCGACGCGGACGCGCAGGGCAACGCGGACCTGCGGGAGCGGGAGGCCCGCTATCGGGCCGAGCTGGCCGGCCGCCGGGTGCTGGTGCTCGTCGACGATGCGGTCGGCGCCCGCCAGGTCCTGCCGTTCCGGCCCGGTGACGCCGGTTCGGCGCTGCTGGTGACCAGCCGGAACCGGCTGGTCACGGTGCCCGCGACGGACCGGGTGGAGCTGGGGACGATGTCGCCCGGTGCGGCGTGGGCGCTGCTGACCAGGGTGATCGGCGCGGCGCGGACCGACGCCGAACCGCACCAGACGGCCCGCCTGATCGGCCTGTGCGCCCGGCTGCCGCTCGCGGTCCGGGTGGCCGGGGCCCGGCTGGCGGCGCGTCCGCACTGGACGGTCGGCCAGCTGGCCGACCGGCTCGACGACGAGCGGCGGCGACTCGACGAGCTGGCCGTCGACGACCTGGAGGTGCGGGCCGGGCTGGCGGTCGGCTATCGCGGTCTGAGCCCACGGGCGCAGGTGGCCTTCCGGGCGCTCGGTTGCCTGGATCCGCCGGTGCTGAGCGCGCTCACGGTGGCGGCGCTGCTCGACACCGGGCTGGACGAGGCGGACGACCTGGTCGAGGAGATCACCGACGCGCGGCTTCTCGACGTGGTGGGCACGGACGGGCCGTGCACCCGTTACCGCATGCACGACCTGGTCCGGCTCTATGCCGGGGAGCTCGCCAGGGCCGATCCCGACGGCGTCCGGGCCACCGTCACCGGGGCGCTGGCGGCGCTGTTGCGGCTGGTGGAGCATCTGGCGCAGCAGCTGCCGGTGGCCACGCCGCGGCTCTACCACCCGGCCGGGCTGCCCGAGCCGCCGGAGCACTGGGCGGCCACGATCGCCCGGGTCGATCTGGCGCGCTGGTTCGACAACGAGGAGCCGGTGCTGATCGCGGCGGTCGAGCGGGCCGCCTCCCTGGACCTGGTGGCGCCGGCCTGCGGGCTGGCCGACGCGCTGGTGTTCGCGTCGTTCGCGGCCCGGAACAACTTCGACGGCTGGGAGCGGACGCACAGCGCCGCGAGCGCCGCCGCCCGCCGGGCCGGCGACACGCTCGCCGAGGCGGCGATGGAGTGCGGTATCGGCCAGTTGCGGTACGCGCAGGACCGGTTCCCGGAGTCGCGGCGGCACTTCGAGAGAGCGGCGGAGCTGTTCGAGGCGGCCGGCCACGACCGTGGCCAGGCGGTGGCGCTCAACGGTCTCGGCACGGTCAGCCGCGAACTGGGCGAGCACACCATCGCGTTGCCGCAGATCAACCGGGCGCTGGAGATGCTGGACCGGCTCGGCGACGACGCCGGGGCGGCACACGCGCACTACAGCCTCGGTTTCGCCCACCGCGAGCTGGGCGACGACGACCGCGCGCTGGAACACTTCGAGTCCGCCCTCGCCCTCTACCGCAGGCTCGGCCACCGGCGCGGCGAGTTGATCGCGATCCGCGGCATGGGCCTGGTGCACCGGGCGCGTGGCGAACTCGGCGAGGCGGCCGGGCACTGCACCGCCGCGCACACGATCGCGACCGGCATCGGGGACACGCATCTCGCCGCGTACACCGCGCAGGCGCTGGCCAAGGTGTGGATCCGGGAAGGCGACCCGGACCGGGGGCTGGAACCGCTGCGGGTGGCGCTGGCGGCCACCACCGGACGGCACGACGGGCACGGGACGGCCCTGGTCACGCGCACCCTCGGGGAGCTGCATCTGGCGGCCGGGCGCCTGGCGGAGGCGGCCGAGTGGCTCACGTCGGCGGCGGCCCAGTGGCGGGCCATCGGCATGGACCTCGGCTGGGCGCGCACACTGCGCGATCTCGGCGCCGTCCGCTGCGCGGCCGGCGATCACGCGACGGCGCACGCCCACTGGTCCGCCGCCGCTGAGATCTTTCAAACCCTCGGGGTACGGGAGAACGACGAGCTGACCGCCTGGCGCGCGAGGTTCGGTTGTTCCTGCGAGCCGGCGAAGGTCTCGGCGGCCCGCAGCACCCGCAGCACGTTGCCGCCGGCCAGCGCGGCCAGTTCGGTGTCCGACCACCGGCGTGCCGCCAGCTCGCTGAACAGCCGGGGATAACAGGACACGTCGTCGAGGCCCGCGGGTGTCTCGTCGCAGCCGTCGAAGTCGCCGCCGAGCCCGACATGCGCGATGCCGGCCGTCTCGCGGACGTGTTCGACGTGGTCGGCGACCTGCTCCACGGTCACCGGGGGCGGCGGCCCGTCCGGGTCGCGGGTCCAGGCCCAGCGCTCGGCGGAGAGGAACGCCGGCACGAACGTCACCATGCAGACCCCGCCGTTGCCGGGCAGCCGGGTGAGCACGTCGTCGGGCACGTTGCGGGGATGCCCGCAGAGAGCCCGGGCCGACGAGTGACTGAAGATCACCGGCACGGCGGTGGCGGCCAGGGCGTCGCGCATCGTGGTGTCGGCGACGTGCGACAGGTCGACCAGCATGCCGATCCGGTTCATCTCGGCGACCACCTCGCGGCCGAAATCGTTGAGCCCGCCGAGTCGCGGGGTGTCGGTGGCGCTGTCCGCCCACGCGACGTTCCGGTTATGGGTCAGGGTCAGATACCGCACGCCCAGCTCGCCGAGCATGCGCAGGACCGCGAGCGAGTCGCAGATGCTGTGCCCGCCCTCGGCGCCGATCAGCCCGGCGATCCGCCCGGACCGGAACGCCCGATCCACACCGTCGGCCGTGGCGACCAGTTCGAGCCGGCCGGGATACCGCCGGTGCATCGCGTGGACCAGGTCGATCTGCTGGAGGGTGCGCACCACGGCGGCGGCCGGAGGCAGGTCGCCCGGCACGTACACCGACCAGAACTGGGCGCCCACCCGCCCGGCCGCCAGCCGTGGCAGGTCGGTACGGGTCAGCGGCTGGTGCCGGTCCAGGGCGAACTCCTCCAGCTGTTCCGGCGAGACCGCGATCCCGGACAGGGTCCGCAGCGAGTCGGGGAGGTCGTTGTGCCCGTCGATCAGCGGGTTCTCCGCCAGCAGCCGGGCGACCCGGTCGCCGGGCCCCTCGTCAGCCGCTGACTCGTCGATCGGCCACATCCGTTGGTCACACCCTGGTCAGGTCGATGCAGAACGCGGAAGGTGCGGGATCCCCCCTTTGTTACCGATCCCGCACTTCCCGCGTTCTGAGGCGAGGAACCTCGAAGTGGGCGCCCGCCAGCGCGCCGCGTCGCCGTCGGTGTCCGGCGCCGTCCCTACCGTGGCAGCCGCACCTGCCGTCTTTCTGGCACGTTTCTGTCAGCTCCGCAGCGTGGCTCCCCAGCGCCGGAACTGGGCCTCGGCCTGGCGTTCGGACCGGGCCAGCAGACGCGCCCGGCCGCCGGGCAACCGGCCCAGCCCGTGGCTGACCAGCAGGTTGGCGGCGACCCGGGCCAGGCCGTACCAGGGCGGGCGGTAGGGCAGGCCGAGATCGCGCATCGCCGCCGGGCCGAGCAGCCAGCAGCTCACCGACAGGGCCCGCTCCCGCTCGTAGAGCCGCCGCCGGCCGTCCGTCACGTCGTCGGTCATGTGAATGAGGGCGCGGGCCAGGGCGACGCTGTTGCGGTCGGGCGGCGGATCGTGGGCGAGGAAGTGGTAGAGCAGGCGGCGGCCCCGCCGTTCGGTGTGCGGCAGCCACTGTTCGTCGACGCCCATCAGCCAGCCGACGTAGCTCCACAGGTGCATGACCGCGGCCGCGTCGGCGCGGGACACCCGTACCCCGAGAAGCCGCAGGTGGAGAAGGAAGCTGGTACTGAAGACGCCCAGGGTGCTGGCCTGGTCGTACTGGTTGACCGGGAGGCCGCGCAGCGCCCTGTCCCAGGTCGGGTCGGCCTCCAGCCGGGCGTTGACCACGGCGTGCATGACCCGGACGTGCAGGGTGAGGCGGAATCCCTCGCCGTCGGGCGCGAGCCCGCCGGGGGCGGTGACCGCGCGCCACCAGAGCGAGGTCTCCTGAATCCGCCGCAGCGTCTCGCCACCGGCCAGCCGCCCGGTCCGGACCAGTGGCTCCAGGGCGGCCGACGTACGGTAGCCGCCGAGCAGCGAACCGTAGGCGAGGACCAGGCCGGCGTCCATCCCGAAGGCCCGGCACGCTTCGGCGCCCCGGGCGAGCAGACCGTCGTCCACCCAGGACGGCCGCCGCGACACCGCGTCGAAGAACGCCCGCACCGGCTCAGGGGCGTCGGCGGCCGGACCGGCGACGAGCGCCCGATGCAGTTCGCCGGGGCGCACGGCCCGGACCAGCTCGGCCGCGAGTTCGTCGCGGCGCAGCAGACCGGCCGCCAGCGCGGCCGACTCCGCAGGGGTCGGGTCGGCACCGGGCCCGGCGACCAGCCGCAGCGGCCGGGCGGCCCGCTCGGACCATGTCCGGTCGGCCGCGAACCGGCTGGGCACCCGCGGATCGGTGTGCGTGTTCATACTCCGACGATAGATCGCCGTCGACCCACCACGGGGGCTCGAATCGGCGGCTTCCGGCGGCCACCTGGGCGACCCGCGCGCTGACGAATGGTGACCATCGCCCGCGCCGATCACGTCCTACCCGGCCACGACGACCTTGCCGAGTGCCCGGCCCTCGCCGACGTGGGCGAGGGCCTCGGGCACCTCGTCGAGGGTGAAGGTGCGATCGATGTGCACGGTGAGATCGCCCGACACGCAGAGATCCGCCACCGGCGCGAATCGGGCCGGCCCCGCCTTGACCACCAGCACGCCCAGCCTGCGGCCCGTCACCAGGCCGGTCAACGTCCCGGCGGTGAGCACGCGCAGCAGGGTCGGCACCGATCCACCGACACACCGGTACCGACCGCCGCCCGCCAGCGACCGGCGGCAGGCGGACACCGACCGGTGCGCGACCAGATCGAGGACGAGGTCGTACGGCCCGTGACGGGTGAAGTCGTCCCGGCGGTAGTCGAGCACGTGGTCCGCGCCGAGTGACCGCATGAAGTCCAGTTTGCCCGCGTTGTCCACGCCGGTCACCTCGGCGCCGAGCCGCTTGGCGAGCTGGATCGCGAAGGCGCCCGAACCCCCGCCGGCCCCGTTGATCAGGACCCGCTGGCCGGGCCGGGCGCCGTCGACGCCCTGCCGGGCGATCACTCCCGCCTGCGGGATCGTGGACGCCTCGGCGAAGCTCAGGGCCGTGGGCTTGTGCGCGAGCACCCGCGCGGGAGCGACGGCGTATTCGGCGAAGCCGCCCTTGAGGTCGAGGTTGTCGCCGTACACCTCGTCACCGCTCGTGAAGGCGGTGACGCCCGGACCGACCGCCTCGACCCGCCCCGCGATGTCGGAGCCGAGCGTGCGGCGCGCCGGCGTGCGCAGACCGCCGATGCGGGAATATGCCGGCGACCCGCGCAGCGTCTCCCAGTCGCTCAGGTTGACCGAGGTGGCCACGACGCGGAGCAGCACCTGCCCGGCTGCCGGAGACGGCACGGGAACGTCCTCGACCCGCAGCACGTCCGGGTTCCCGTACCGGTCGTACACGACGGCTCTCATCCCTTGGTGGTAGCAGGCGGGAACAACCTCGGTCAGCGAGCGGGAACAGCCGCGGGGGCGCGGCCGACGGCCGTACCCCCGCGGCTGTTCGATCTTTCTCTCAGCAGGAGAGATTGCCGCCGGGAGCGACGCCCAGGATGCCGGTGAACCGGTGGTAGGCGTTGATGCGGCTCTGCACCTGGGCGGGATTGCCGCCGTTGCACTCGAGCGAGCCGTTGATGCTGCGGATGGTCTCGCCGAAACCCCGGCTGTTGACCATCGCGTCGTGCGGGGTCATCGTGCCCGGTCCGCGCTGGGTCATCCAGTACCAGATCGCGGTCTGGTAGGCGACCGAGGACTCGTTCTTGACCCGGTCCGGATTGTTCAGCAGATCGATGCCGAGCGCGTCGCCGGCCGCCTTGTAGTTGAAGTTCCAGCTCAGCTGGATCGGCCCGCGACCGTGGTAGGCGCTCTGCCCGGCCGGGCACCCGTACGGCTGGCTACGGTCGCAGTAGAGCGGCCAGTTCGCCTGGTTGATCTCCTCGACGTAGACCAGGCCGCCGGACTCGTGGTTGACGTTCGCCAGGAAGGCCGCCGCCTCCTGCTTGCGGACCGTGTCGCTGCCGGTGGCGGTGAACGCCGGGAACTTCTTGATCGCGTCGATCAGGCCCGCGTACGAGTAGAACGGGATCCGGTTCGGGAACATCTGGTGGAACTGCGCCTCGCTGACCGGGAAGGAGCCTGATCCGCCACCCGGAGGCGGTGTGGTGCCGCCACCGCAGGCGCCGTTGTCGCTCCACACTCCGGAGCCGCCGGCGCTGGGCGCCTCACCCTGGGTCCACCACTTGGCGGTCCAGTTGTGGCTGTTGAACGAGGCGCGGGTGCCGCCGGTGTAAACCGTCGAGCTGTGGTACGCGGCGGCGCAGGCCTCAGCCGCGTTGGACGCCGTCATGGGCAGGATCGCGGTGGCGGCGCCGGCCACGGCCACGCCGACCGCGGCCACCATCGACAGAAGACGTTTTCTGGGCATGGCTCACCTTCCGTACGCCGGGGGACGTACTGGAATGAGGGGGACGAGAGGTACATCGACTCAACTAGATCCCCCGGCCCCGCGTCAAGCTATCTGTAAAGAAACCTCAAAATTTTCTCTCTTACGCTTTTACGTAATTACGTTATAGTGGGCGAGTGAATGACGCCGATCGTCTCGCCGCGCTCGAACGACGCGTGGCCGCTCTGGAGAAGAGATCGCAGGTCCCGCCCTCCGTGCCCGACGAGGAGGTGTTCTGGGCGCTCGACGGCCTCCTGGCCCGGGTGGGCGACCCCGGCGCCGTCCTGATCACCGGCCACGTGACGCTGCCCGACGGCCGGGTCGCGCGATGGCAGGAGAGCGCCGGCACCGCGGACCTCCTGGACGGCGACTGGTCCCAGCACGTCGCCTCGCTCGCCGCGCTCGCCCACCCGGCCCGGATCCGCCTGCTCGGCGAGGTGCTCCGCGGCGCCGCCACCGCGAGCGACCTGACGCGGATCGACGGCATGGGCACCAGCGGGCAGGTCTATCACCACCTGCGCCAACTGGTCGCCGCGGGCTGGCTGCACACTCTGGGCGGAGGCCGCTACGAGGTTCCCGTCGCCCGCGTCGTCCCCCTCCTCACCACACTTCTGGGAGCCCGCCGATGAAAAACCCGCAGGTGAAGCGCGCGATCGCCCGATGGCAAACCTGGTGGATACGGCTCTTCGTGCTCACCGTGCTCGTTTCCACCGTCGTGCCTCTGCCCGTTCCCCGGCCGTGGGATCTGGCGCTGACGGCCGTGCCGCTCGTGCTGGCCTTCGTGCGCGCCCCGCGCTCGCCGAGGCCGGCGGTCGATCTGGCGCCACCCGTGCACGGCCGCTGGGTGGCGCTCAACAGCCCCGGCACCGCCGTCCCCAGCCACGGCGTCCGGGCGTACGGCCAGACCTACGCCGTCGACCTGCTGCGGCCCTCCCCCGGCGCGCCGGCGACGATCGGCTGGTCACTGCGCACCCGCCCGCCGGAGTCGTACCCCTGCTTCGGCGCCCCGGTCCTCGCCATGGCGCCGGGAACGGTGATCCGGGCGACGGACACCCAGCGCGACCACCGCAGCCGCGACACCTGGCCGGCGCTGCTCTGGATGATGACGGTCGAGGCCTTCGCCCGGGAACTGGCCGGCGTGTCCCGCATCCTCGGCAACCACGTGATCGTCGAGCACGACGACGGCACCTGGGCGGCCTACGCCCATCTGCGCCACGGTTCGGCCCAGGTCCGCCCGGGCGACCGCGTCACCGCCGGCCGGCAGCTGGCGGAGGTCGGCAACACCGGGAACACCTCCGAGCCGCACCTGCACGTTCAGCTCATGGACGATCCACATCCGCCCGCCGCCGCCGGGATCCCGATGCGCTGGCCGGCTCTGATCACCGACGGCGACGACCGGGACCCACGCTGGGCCACCGGCGAGCCCAAGCCCACCGCCCAACCCGGTTTCCCGCAGAACGGCCAGGTCCTCGAGGTGGTCCAGCCGCGCGCCTGTCGTCACTGACGCCGCTTGACCGAATACTCGGCGTCGCCGATCGACGACGATCGTCGCACCCTCTGTGGACCTTGGCTGGCGACAGTCCAAGCACACGGGGGAAGTGGCATTCATGAGTTCTTTGAGCAGGCGGGACGCGCTGCGCGCGGGCGTGGTGTCCACACCTGCTGGTCAGCGTCTACGTGCCCGGCACCACCGGCCCGTCCACGCGCCACCCGCACACCCTGATGGAAACCTACCTGTCCCACGCCGGCGACTTCGCCGCCGACGACGCGAGCACCGACTATCCGCTACGGCCCGACGGATGGTTCTTCCTCAGTGGACTCGACGTCGTCAGCGCGAGCGCCACCGGAACCATCGTGGCGTTCGGTGACTCGATCACCGACGGGTACTCGTCGACTCCGCTCACGAACCGCCGGTACCCGGACTACCTCGCGCGCCGCCTCTGGACGGCATCCTCCGGCGCGCCGGCACTCGGCGTCGTCAACGCCGGCCTGGCCGGGAACTCGGTGCTCGTCGACGGAGGAGCCGTGACCGGCCTCAGTGCCGTCAAGAGATTCGCGCACGACGCGCTCAGCCATCCGGGCGTCAAGGGCGTGATCCTCATGGAGGGCGTCAACGACATCAACACCACGCGCAATCCACCGGTCACCTCCTGGGACCTCCGCGCCGCACACCAGACGATGATCGACGCGGCGCACGCCACCGGGGTCAAGGTGTACGGCGGCACGCTCCTGCCGTACGGCGGATCCCTCCAGCGCACCCCGGCCCGGGAGGCCACCCGGCAGGCGTTCAACAACTGGATCCGCACCAGCGGGGCGTTCGACGGGGTCGTCGACTTCGACGCCGCCCTGCGCGATCCGGCCCACCCGTCGGCCATGCTGCCGGCGTACGCCCACTCCGACAAGCTGCACCCCAACGATGCCCGCATGCAGGCGATGGCCAACGCGGTCGACCTCACGATGATCACTTCCTGAGCGACTCGGCCCGCCGGAACAACAGGCAGAGGGCGGCCAGGACGACGGTGACCACAGGCAGCCAGAGCAGCCGGTGCGTCATCCAGCCGGCCGCGTCCGGCGGGCCGATCAGACCGGCGGGAGCGCTGGCCAGGGCGTGGCCGAGCACGGCGACGCCGAGCAGGGCGCTCTGGTGCCACAGGAAGATCGTCATCGCCGTCAGGTTGAGGCCGGCCACGGCCGCCCACCTGCGGGGGTGGCGCAGCCAGCGGTCCAGGCGCGCCCACAGGAGCAACGCCAGGCCGATCTGCGCCGCCGACAGCGCGGCGGTGAGCAGCGACGGCGGGTCGAGGTTCGAGCGGCCGTCGCCCGGAACACCGACCAGACTCGCCGGATAGCCCGCCGAGATCAGCCACGCGCCACCGGCCAGACCCGCCAGCAGCAGGCCCCGGCCCCAGCCCGGTCCGGCGAGCCGGCCCCGCGCCGCGGCCGCTCCGAGCACGTAGGGCACCAGCCAGGCGGTCACACAGTTCAGGTACGCGGGCCAGCCGGGCATCGTCGGCCACAGCAGGTACCGCAGCGCGTCCATCGTGATCAGCGCGCCGAGCGGCAGCAGGGCGGCCGCGGCGCCGAACCGGTCGACGGCGCCGAGCACCGGCGAGGTGAGGGGCAGCAGCAGGGCGAGCACCAGAACGAACCACAGCGGGCTGACCGCGATCGTGCCGACCGTGTGGAGGGTCCACGGGTCGGTGGCGGCGTGCCGGAGCGCGGTGAGGATCAGCAGCCACACGCCGAGGAACACGGCTGCCGGCGGCAGCAGCCGGCGCGCCCGGCCGGCCAGCCAGGACCGGGCCGAACCGCCACGCTGCCGGGCCCGGCCCAGGCCGCGGGCCGCGGCGAAGCCCGCGACGAAGAAGAACAGGCCGAGCGTCTGCAGCACCCAGGTCAGCGGGGTGAGAGCCGGCATTCCGGTCAGAGGGCTGGCCTGGTGGAGATCCCCGCCGGGGCCGATGGTCAGGCCGGTGACGAGCCAGTGCCCGGCCACCACACCGAGCATGGCGATCACCCGGAGCCCGTCGACCACCCGTTCCCGCTCCGGCGGTGTGCCGGCGGCGATCCGGTCCGCCCACGCTGCCGTGATCATCGCGGATCACCCGCCGGGGCCGAGCCGATCGACGCCATCGCCCGCAACGCCGCCGAGCCGGGCTCGAAGTAACCGTCGTGACCGTCGACGTTTCCGCACGGCAGCGGCATCGCGCCGAACGCCGGATCGATCGGCAGCCGGCCGTGCCCGGCGCCGAACAGGCGTACGCCCGGTAGCCTCCGGGTCCAGTCACCGGGTGCGGTGCCCGCCCAGACGCGGGCGGACGTCCGCAGGTCGGCGGCGCTGTCCGCACCCATGCCGGGACTGCCGAGGGCCACGATGTCGGTGACCTGATCGTTCAGGCCGTGGGCGGCGACACCCACCACCGTGGAGCCGTAACTATGGCCCACCACCGTGATCGCGAGCTCGGGACGGCCGACGGCCAGCGCGTCCACGAACCGGTCCAGGGCTCGCGCGCCGGCCGTGGCCCGCTCCTCACGGAACGCCTCCCGGCGTACCCCCTCGGGTGAGTCGTAGCCCAGCCAGACGACGACCGCGACGTGCGCGCCCGGCCGGTCGGCGCGCATCTGTTCGTAGAGCCGGCGGCCCTGCAGCGACGGCGACCGCCGGCGCACCTCGCCGTGGCCGGTGTCGAAGTTGCCGAGGGTGTCATCGACGCCCGGAACCAGGACGGTGACCCGGGTGGCGCTGTGCAGATCGCCGAGCACCTCGGCGATCCGGCCGTCGCCGCGCGGGTCCAGGGCGAGGATCTGCCGGCCGGCCCACCGCGGGCTCTGCCGCTGGTTCGCCTCGTAACGCAACTCGATCGGTGCGCCGTCGAGATTGCCGACGACGCCGGGATGGGCGCGCGCCAGTTCGTCGGCCCGCCCGTCCGGCAACCCGGCGAAGAACGCGGCCACCCTCTCCGCCGGCGCGGCGCTCAGATCCGGGAGGCGCGCCGGGTCGGCCAGCCACGCGTCCTGTCCCGCGGGCGTCTGTGCCGGGCTCGGCTGGGCAGGTCCGAAAAGGTACGCCCCGGGCACCCCCACGGTCATGGCGAACAGTGCGGCGATGAACCGCTTCACAGTCATCGGATCAATTCCTCCGGCCTCTTCTGATGAAGACGAAGGTAGGCGCGGAATGGATTGGTGTCGTCCATCCACAGAGGGGTCGGGCCCGTAGTACTTCAGAGTTAGGGGTTTGCATAGACCGCTCTGAGCTGGGGTTTATGACGGTCCGGAGATCGTACTGGAGAGTGACGACGCGAGATCAACCGCTGCATATATTCGTTGCCGAACCATTCGCCAGAAGGAGGAAGCTTGACGCATTCATCGGCGGCCGCGAGATCGTCGCGTGCGCACATCACCCTGCAGCACGTCTCCTCTCTGTACCGCAAATATCAGGACGACCTCCGCACGGTACGAAAAGAACAGCGCGAATTGCGGACCACGTGTCCGGGGATGAGAACTCAACTCGACGATCTGGAGGCGGAGATCACCTACCTGCTGATGCGGGAGGAGCGGCCCGCGACCGTGGTGGAGATCGGATCGCTGCACGGCTGGTCCACCACGTGGATCCTGCGGGCGCTGCGCGACAACCGGGCCGGCACGCTCGTCACCCACGACCTGATCGACAACGCCCGGCGCAACGTGCCCGCCGAACTCGCCGACGGACGCTGGACGTTCGTGCCGGGCGACGCCCGGGAGACGCTACGCGGCCACCGGCACAGCATCGACCACCTCTTCATCGACGCCGCGCACACCGCGTCCTTCGCCCGCTGGTTCGTCGGCGATCTCTTCCCGACGGTCCGGGCCGGGACCACGGTGAGCGTCCACGACGTCTTCCACGGACGCCGGCCCTGGCCGGTCAGCGAGGGCCGGGTGGTGCTGTCCTGGCTCGCGGACAACGACGCCGGATACTTCACCCCGTCCCGCCTCGCCGCCGCGACCGTCAACCGAGAGCTCAAGGATCTGAAGCAGCAGCTCGGCCTGCTGAGCCCCGTCCACGACGGCCGCGACGATCCCATGCTGTTCTTCCGGATGCCGTGAACTCGCGGCCGGGTGCTTACATGACAGGGCTGACATCGATCTGGAGGTACGGGTGGCGCCTTCCTTCCGCGCCGCGGGCACGTCCGTTCGGCGGCTGTTCGCCCTGTCGGCGCGCCCGGAACGCGCCGACCCGAAACGTCCCACGCTGATGCGGGGGCTGCGGTTCATCGGGGTGTCGCTGCTGGCCCTGTACTCGGCCGCCCTCGGCATCGGTGTGCTCGCCGAGACACTGCCGCAGAGCACACCGGTGATCGTCCTTCTGGCGGTGGCGCAGGCCGTGCCGGTCGTTCTGCTGATCTACCGGCCGATCGCCGCATGGTGGCTCTCGCTGCTCGCCGCGCTGCCCTATCTGATGCTGATCGGTCTCTCCACCGGGCCGGTGGCGGTGGAGGCGCTCTGGCCGTGGAGCCCGGCCGGGATCCTCGCGCACTTGTTCGTCGGACTGGTGGTGGCCTACCAGGCGCCACCGCCGGTCTATCTGGCCCAGTGGCTGATCACGGCCGGCGTGGCCGCCGCCGCGGAGGTGTTCTTCCCCGGGCAGACGCAGATCAACACCGGTCTGGTGCTGTCCGGCTTGTACGCCGTCGGGCTCGCCGGCATCGCGATCGCCCGCTGGCTGCGTGACGTCCGGCGGGAACTACGCCATCAGGTCGGCCTCACCGAGCAGGAACGCCTCCAGCGGAGCGTCCTGGAGGAACGCACCCGGATCGCCCGCGAGTTGCACGACGTGGTCGCCCACCACATGTCGGTGATCGCGGTCCAGGCGGAGGCCGCGCCCTACCGGGCGAGCGCGCTGGACCCGGTCGCGGCCGAGAGCTTCACCTCGATCCGGCAGAACGCGCTGGCGGCGCTCACCGAGATGCGGCACATTCTCGGCATGCTCCGCTCCGATCACGACAGCGATGTCCGGTACGCTCCCCAGCCGACCCTGGCCGACCTGGATCAACTGTTCGGCAACTGCCGCAGTGCCGGGCTCACCCTGACGACCGGCATCCGGGGCGACGTGCGGGCCCTGCCGGAGCAGGTCGAGTTGATCGCCTACCGGGTGATCCAGGAGGCGCTGAGCAACGCGATCCGCCACGCGCCCGGCGCCGACGTCGAGATCGAGATCGAGTACGGCCGGGCCGACCTCAGCCTGCGAGTCTCCAACAGCCCCTCCCCCGCCACCGGCCGGCACTCCCCGGTGGCGGGCGCCGGTCACGGCCTGACCGGCATGCGGGAACGGGCGGCCGTCCTCGGGGCGAGGCTGCGGGCCGGACGCCGCGACGACGGATGGTACGAGGTCACCATGTCGCTGGCCGTGGCGGACCGATGAGCACCATGCCGATCCGGGTGCTGGTCGTCGACGACCAGCGCATGCTGCGGGAGAGCTTCGCCGTCCTGCTCAACGTCCAGCCGGACATCGTGGTCGCCGGCGAGGCCTCGAACGGCGAGGAGGCCGTCCGGCAGGCGCGGGACCTGCTCCCGGACGTGGTGCTGATGGACGTGCGGATGCCGGTCCTGGACGGTCTGGAGGCGACCCGGCGGATCCTGGCGCACACCCCCGCGATCAAAGTGCTGATGCTGACCACCTTCGACGAGGACGAGTACGTTCACGAGGCGATCCGGGCCGGCGCGAACGGCTTCCTGCTCAAGGACTCGTCGGCGCACCAGCTCGCCGACGCCATCCGCACCACCGTGTCCGGCGGCGCCGTGCTCGCGCCGTCGGTGACGAAGCGGCTGATGGACGACTTCTCCCAGCGGTCGGCCGCGCCCCGCTCGCCGTCCGGCCGCCTGGCCGCCCTGACCAACCAGGAGATCAAGGTCCTCGGTCTGGTCGCCCGCGGCATGTCGAACGCGGAGATCGCCATCCACCTGACCGTCGCCGAACAGACCGTGAAAACCCACGTCAGCCGCATCCTGATGAAGCTGGGCCTGCGCGACCGGACCCAGGCCGCCGTCCTCGCCTACGAGACGGGCCTCGTCGTCCCGGGCCGCTAGACCAGCCGGCCGCCGAGATGCACGACTACGGTGGCCAGTCCCGGAAACCGGACGGCACAGGCCGCCGCCGCTGTCGCCGCCAATCAGCGTGCCCATGCTGCTGACCGGGCCTGGGCCGCCGCACAGAAGGCGCGGGCCGCGGCAGCAGCCGCCGACGCGGCGGCGGACAAGGCCGAAGCGTCAGCCGAGATCGCGGTCAACGCCGCGGCTGCGGCACGGCAGTCCGCGGCGGGTATCGCCACTATCACCGCCACCCACAACCACCCCTTCTTGGTGCCAAGCCTGTCCGAGTGGATCGAAGCCGAAAACTCGCACCCCAGCAGTGGCTCCGCACCAGCGCGGGCACTCAGGCGCAGGTTTCCGCTGTTCGGCACCACGCCGCACAAGCCGTCGTTCACAACCTCACCGTCGCCGACATCCACACGTACTACGTGGTCGCGGGCACAGCCCCGGTCCTGGTGCACAACATCGGCTGCGGCGACTTCCTGAAGAAGAAGGAGGGCGACGACCCCGACACGGTCAGGCACAACAACCTGGTCGAGGAGCGGTGGAGGCACACATTCGACTCGCACGGGCATGAATGGTTCGGGTATCCCGACCGTGAGAGCATCCCCAAGGACCGGATTCCGCTGCTCCGCAAGGAGTGCGAGGATCTGGTCGAGGACGCCGAGCCGCGCCTGCGGGCGGCGTTGCGGGCGGCCGGCACGGGTGAGCAGGTGCGGTGGCGCCGAGGAACCTTCTACTCCGGGTGGTTCCTGGCGGAGGCCGAGGCCCGGGAGGTCTTCACGGCCCGGTGGGCGGACGCCTCCACGCTCGTCGGCGAGGTGTTGCAGAACCGTCCCGATGCCGGAGCGGCGTAAGGGTTCAAACACTCACTGAGGGGACGTCTTGCTCACCTTGCGCGAAGGGCGGATCGCATATCGGTCCGCCCTTCACTCTGCATTCAACTGGTGATCGACAGCCACGACCAATCGAGGACGACATCCCCGAAGTAGCCCAAGCCCGCCGGCTCGGCCCCCGCCTACCTGGCGTCCGCGACATCTACAGCCACGTCACCCCCAGGATGGTCGCGGCATCACCAACAGCCTGCGCAGTCGATGGCAAGCCACCCACACCGCCACCAGCCGACACCGCCGCCTTCACGCGGTCTGACCCAACCAGCCCGTAGCAACATCAACCCACTCCAGCGGCCACCGGCATCACGGGCACCGGCACGGTCAGCCACTGACATTGATCTTGCGCTCCCCGGCTGGTCACACCGCAAGGACCCCAACGCAAACGGTCCGTCACCGAGCAACCGGTAACGGACCGCTGAACTGCATAAACTCTGGTGGGCGATACTGGGATCGAACCAGTGACCTCTTCCGTGTCAAGGAAGCGCGCTCCCGCTGCGCCAATCGCCCCGATCGCTTCCCGAGAAGCGTTGTGCGAGGTGGAGACGGGATTTGAACCCGTGTACACGGCTTTGCAGGCCGTTGCCTCGCCTCTCGGCCACTCCACCGAGCTGACCCCGTGTAGAAGGCCTCTCCGAGCGGACGACGGGATTCGAACCCGCGACCCTCACCTTGGCAAGGTGATGCGCTACCAGCTGCGCTACGTCCGCTTGTCCCCCCGGGTTTCCCCGGCGACGACAGAACTTTATCTGGTCGACCGCCCCGCCGCCAAACCGGGGTCCCCGCGTGTCGCGACGGATTCCCGCCATCATGGGCCGGGTGGAGATCACCACGTGGTACCTGGAACAGGACGACCCGGCCGGGATCCGTCCGGCTCGCCCTCCGGCCTGGCCGGTGGAGATCGTCCGGGCAGAGCTGCCGAGTCCGGAACTGAACCGCTTCCTCTACACGGCCGTCGGCGGTGACTGGTCGTGGTCGGACCGGCTCGGCTGGACGTGGCGGCAGTGGCACGACTGGCTGGACCGGCCGGGCGTGGAGACGTGGGTGGCTTCGGTCCGGGGTACGCCGGCCGGTTACGCCGAACTCGACGGCCACCGGCCCGGCGAGGTGGAGATCGCCTATTTCGGCCTGTTGCCGCGGTTCGCCGGGCAGGGCGTCGGCGGCCATCTGCTGACGGTGGTTCTGCGGCACGCCTGGAGCCTGTCCGAACGCCATCCCGCCCTCCCGCCGGTCCGGCGCGTCACCCTCAACACGTGCAGCCTCGACGGCCCGGCCGCCCTGGCCAACTATCAGGCCCGCGGCTTGCGCGTCGTTCGCACGCAGACCCGGCCCGGCGACTCTCAGCCGCAAGCTCCCGGTCCGTGGCCGGGCGCGGACCGACCAAAACCCTGATCTCGTACGGCTACGAACGAGTGCCGTGGCTCCCCACGCGAGGTGGCTGCCCCTCCGGCATCCAGCGCGCCCGCCGGGCTCATGCGGTGGTCGCGGTGCGAGCCGTACCCGGGGCGGACGCGGCAGGGCGGGCGCGCGCGGTCGGTCGGCGAGGCGGCGGGGACTACTCGCTGTCGGAGGCTATCGGGAGGCCCGGGGAGGTGAAGGCGCGCCCGTCGTCGGTGACGGCGGCGGACTCGTAGCCCTCCGCGACGCGCTCGGCGAGCCAGGTCAGCCCGGGTTCGCCCATGGCGAGGGCCGCGGTCGCGTAGGCGTCGGCGACGGCCAGGTCGGGGCCGACCACGGTGACCGAACGCAGGCCGCTCGCGGGTTTCCCGGCGACCGGGTTCCAGACGTGCGTGCCCCGCTCGTACGTCCCGGAGGTGGCGACCGCACCGTCGGTGACCGACAGCACCCACGCGAGTTTGTCGGCCTCCCAGGGATGACGAACGCCGACGCGCCAGGGCCGGCCGCCCGGTCCGCTGCCGCGCATCCGCAGGTCACCGCCCGCGCCGATGTGGTGCCGGGTCGATCCGGCGTCGGCGAGGCGCTGTGACGCCACCTCGACGGACCAGCCCTTGACGTATCCGGACGGGTCGAGCGGCCCGCCCGCGTACGCGTCGAAGTAGCCGCCGGTGTCGCGCCACAGATCAGCGCACCGGTCCAGGACCAGGCGCAGGTCGGCCGAGCAGTCCTCCAGGGTGAGCGCGCCGCGGCGGAACCGGCAGACCTCGCTGTCGTCGGAGTAGGTGCTGAACCGGGCGTCGACCTCGTGCAACCACGCGCACGTGGAGTCGATCAGAGCCTGGAGCCGGGGTGTGGGCAGGTCGTCGGCCAGTTCGATGCTGACGACCGTACCCATGACCTCTTCGACGTGGCGCACGAACCTGGACCCTACGCGCCGGCCTTGTCCAGTGCCGCCTGAAGGGAGGTGACGTAGGACTGGCTGGTGAACGTGGCGCCGGAGACGGCGTCGACCTTGGCGCTCTGCGCCTTGAGGGTCGACGAGTTCAGCGTGGCGACGGCTTTCGGGTTGATCGTGCCGCTGAAGTCCTTGTTCGGGAACGTCGCGTCCGCCGCGGTGATCTTGCCGTCGGCGACCTTGATGGTGACCGTGACCGTGCCGTACGGGTTCTGCACGGCCTTGCCCTTGTAGGTGCCGGCCTTGAGCCCGGCCTGCTCGTTCTGCGCGCCGCCGGCGTCGGCCGAGTCGCCGGGCTTCTTGCCGGAGGGCTTCTTGCTGCCCGACGGCGCCGGTTCGCCGGTCTCCGGCTCCTCGAGGCCACTGTCCGCGGCGGCGGGGACCGGGACTGCCGCGGGCTGGACGCTCAGGCGGACCCCGAGGATGAGGGCCGCGCCGGTGAGGGTGCCGACGGCTGCTGCGGTACTACGTCGCATCGCGAGAACTCCCAGGTCGTAGGGGTTGACTAGGCAAAACGTCAGAACTCGAACGGGTCGAGGTGAAGCTGGCTGTCCGGCACGTCGAGCTGCTTGAGCGTGTCGACGGCCGCGTTGACCAGTCCGGGCGGACCGCACAGGTAGACGTCGCGCCGGTTGACGTCCGGCACGAGGCCGCGCAGCCCGTCGGGGGTGAAGAGACGGCGCGGACCGGGGTCGTTGCGGCCGCCGACGATGTAGCGCACCCAGGCGTCCCGCTGTTCGGCCAGGTCCTCCAGCTCGGAGCGGAAGACCAGCTCGTCGGGGCGGCTCGCCCGGTAGATCACGATGGTGTCCGCCGGCATGTCCTCGAGGAGGGCGCGGATCGGGGCGATGCCACTGCCGCCGGCGATCAACAGGGCCCGGCGGCGGGTACGCCGTTCGGCGGTGAACGTGCCGAACGGTCCCTCGGCCCAGATCGGCGTGCCGGGGCGGAGCGTGGCCAGCTTGCGGGTGTGGCCGCCGGCGATGGTCACGGTGAGGCGCAGCCACCGCGGGTTCGGGGCCGCCGACAGCGAGAACGGGTGCGACTGCCACCAGCCGTTGGCGGTCAGGAACCGCCAGCGCATGAACTGGCCGGCCTGCACGGGCAGCTTGTCGAGCCGCTTGCCCTCGATGTAGATCGAGAACGTGTTGGCGCCCTCGCCGACCACCTCGGCCACGGTGAACCGGTGCCGGGCGTTGAGCCAGACCGGCTCGACGATCCGGCCCCAGAAGAGGGCGGCGATGGTGATGCAGCCGAGCGCGGGCCAGAAGACGGAGGCGAAACGGCCGCTCATGTCGGCGCCGGCGGCGATCTGGTGGCCGTACCCGAGGAGCAGCACGCCGTAGCTGGTCAGGTGGATCAGGTGCCAGAGCTCGTAGTTGAGCCGGTTGCGGACGAACCGGATCGACACCAGCGCGATGAAGGCCAGCATGCCGGTGGCGATGGTCGCGCTGATCATCTGGGGGAACGTGGTGATCACGGTCCAGCCCTGGTCGACGACGCCGGTGCCGGCGGTGAGCGCGTAGCCGTACACGATGAAGACGATGTGCGCGACCACGAAAGTCAGCAGCGAGGTGCCGAGCCAGCGGTGCCAGCGCAGCAGGTCGCGGGAGCCGACCCACTCCTCCAGCCAGGAGACCCGGCTCATCATCAGCAGCTGCATGAAGAGCAGGTAGCCGCCGATCAGGCCGGTGACCCGGCCGGCGGCGATCATCATGGTGGCGGTGTCGCCGACCGCGCCGGCCTGGGTGTTGAAGAGCCAGAGCGCGACGCTGGTGGCCAGGCCGGAGAAGAACAGCATGACGGTGAGGAGCCGGTTGCCGCTGGTCGACTCGCCCGGAGGACGGTCGTCGCGGATCGGGACGCCGGTGCCGGCCTTCCAGCCGGTCGGGTCGGTCTCCGACTCGACCACGATGTCGCCGCGACGGTAGTTGTCCGGCTGGCCGTACGGGTCGCCGTACTGCGGCTGCTGACCGTACTGCGGCTGCGCGTACTGCTGGGAGCCCTCCTGCGCCTCCGGCCACGGCGGCAGGGACGGGTTGTCCCAGCCGGGGCGCGGGTCGGCCCGGAGGCCGGAGAAGTATCCGTCGTCCTCGGGCAGCTCTCGCTGATCCTGGAAGGCCGGAATAGCCAACGTCCTCACCTGCTCAGCAGTCGTCCTACGGCGCCTGCCACCCCATGCGGCCGACGTGACGGCCGGTGTGCGGAAAGGCCGTCACAGTTGGGTACGCGCATCGCGAGGAGTTGGCTCAACGAGATCAGAAAAATCCCAGAGGTTAGGTTCACCGCATGCGTTCCGAACATCTGGTCACCGTGATCGGCATCGGCGCCGGCGGGTGGCCGGACCTCTCCGGTGCGGCACAGAGCATCCTGACCGACTCAGAGGTGGTGCTCGGCAGCGCGCGCCAGCTCGATCTGCTGCCGCCAACGGTCACCGCGCGCCGCGTCCCGTGGCCGTCTCCGCTGGTCACAGCCCTTCCCGGGCTGCTGGAGGCGGAGACCGGCCGCCGGGTGTGCGTGCTCGCCAGCGGTGACCCGATGTTCCACGGGATCGGCGCCACGCTGACCCGGATCCTGGGCGCGGACCGGCTCCGGGTCCTGCCGCACCCGTCGTCGGTGTCACTCGCGGCCGCCCGGCTCGGCTGGGACCTGACCTCGGCAGACGTGGTGAGCTTAGTCACCGCGCCGGTGGAGATCCTGGGCCGGGTGACCAATCCCGGACGGCGAATCCTGGTGCTCTCGGCCGGCGCCCGCACCCCGGCAGCGGTGGCCGCGTGGCTGGCCGCTCACGGGTACGGGTCGGCCACGATGACCGTTCTTGAACAGCTCGGCGGCCCCGGTGAGCGACTGGTCACGGGAACCGCGGACGGGTGGGCGCTGCCGGACGGCGACCCGCTCAACGTGGTGGCGATCGAGTGCGGGAACGGCCCCGTTTCGCCGGCTGTGCCCGGGCTGCCGGATGACGCATACCTGGGTGACGGCCAGCTGACCAAGCGTGAGGTGCGGGCGGTCACCCTGGCCACGCTCGCCCCGGCGCCCGGCGAACTGCTCTGGGACGTCGGCGCCGGCTCCGGCAGCATCGCCGTCGAGTGGATGCGCGCCCACCCCGCCTGCCGGGCGGTCGCCGTCGAGTCGTCGGCCGAGCGGGTCGCCACCATCACGGCGAACGCGGCGGCGCTCGGTGTGCCCGGGCTGCGGGTGGTGCACGGCCGTGCCCCCGAAGCCCTCGACGGACTCCCCCAGCCCGACACGATCTTCATAGGAGGCGGATTGACCCGCGACGGAGTGCTGGACCGTTGCCTTGCCGCGCTGCGCCCCGGCGGCCGGCTGGTGGCGAACGCGGTGACGGTCGAGTCGGAGGCGGTGCTGGCGGCCGCGTACGCGAGGCTCGGCGGTGAGCTGAGCCGGGTCACCGTGCAGCGCGGCTCGCCGGTCGGCGGTTTCACCGGGTGGCGTTCGTTCATGCCGGTGACGATCTGGTCGGTGGTGCCGCGATGACCGTGCACTTCATCGGCGCCGGCCCGGGCGCCGCCGATCTGATCACCCTGCGCGGGCACCGGCTGATCGCCTCGTCGCCGGTCTGCCTCTACGCCGGCAGCCTGGTTCCGGAGGAACTGCTGGAGGCCTGCCCGCCCGGCGCCCGCAAGGTCGACACCGCGAAGCTGAACCTCGACGAGATCATCGCCGAGATGGTGGCCGCGAACTCCTCCGGTGCGGACGTCGCCCGGCTGCACTCCGGCGACCCGTCGGTGTTCAGCGCGGTCGCCGAGCAGATGCGCCGCCTCGACGCGGCCGGTGTGCCCTACGACGTCACGCCCGGCGTGCCGGCGTTCGCCGCGGCGGCCGCCTCGCTGGGCCGCGAGTTCACCGTGCCCGAGGTCGCGCAGACGGTGATCCTGACCCGCACCGCGGAACGGGCCACCGCCATGCCGCCCGGCGAGGATCTGGCCACCCTCAGCGCCAGCCGGGCCACCATGGTGCTGCACCTGGCGGTCCAGCGGATCGGCCCGGTGGTGGCCGAGCTGATCGGCAACTACGGCGCGGACTGCCCGGTCGCGGTGGTCGCACGGGCCTCCCGGCCCGACGAGCTCATCCTGCGCGGCACGCTCGCCGACATCGCGGCCAAGGTCGATCAGGCGGGGGTACGCCGTACCGCGGTGATCGTGGTCGGAGCGGCCCTGACCGCCGGGCAGTTCCCGGACAGCCACCTGTACTCCACGGACCGCTGCCGGTCATGAGGGTCCTGCTGCTCGGCGGGACCACCGAGGCGCGGCGGCTGGCCGGACTGGTCGCCGGCGAGTTCACCGTGGTCACGTCTCTGGCCGGGCGGACCACGGATCCGCTGCTCCCGGCCGGCGAGGTGCGGATCGGCGGGTTCGGCGGAGTGGACGGGCTGGCCGGCTATCTGCGGGACGAGCGGATCGACGTGGTGGTCGACGCGACCCATCCGTTCGCGGCGACGATGAGCGGGCACGCCTTCGACGCGTGCGCTGCGCTGGGCGTACCCCTGCTGATCCTGCGAAGGCCCGGCTGGACCGCCGGGGCGGGCGACGAGTGGCACCGCGTCGCGTCGCTGCCGGAGGCGGCGCAGACGCTGCCCCGGCTCGGCCGCCGGGTGTTCCTGACCACCGGACGGCAGGGCCTCGCGCTCTTCGCCGGGCTGGACGGATGCTGGTTCCTGGCCCGCTCGGTGGAACCACCGGCCGGGGTGATGCCGCGTCACCTGGAGGTGTTGCTGGACCGGGGGCCGTTCACCGTCGAGGGGGAACGGGAGCTGATCACCCGGCATCGCATCGACGTGCTCGTCACCAAGGACAGCGGCGGAGCCGACGCCAAGCTGGTGGCTGCTCGTGAGCTGGGCGTTCCGGTGCTGATGGTCAACCGGCCACCGGCGCCGCCGGCCACGACGGTGTCCACAGCGGACGCCGCAGTGTCGTGGTTACGTGCCCGGGGCCGCTGAAACACGACAACGCGGGGGCTGCGCGGCGGGCGTCACGGTGCGACGCTCGACACATGTCCGGACGCGCGCTGCATGCCGAACTCGCCGCGGTGCGCGCGCTGGTGGCGGGCGCGCGGGCCGGGATCACCGAGACGGAGGACACCGGTCAGGTCTGGATCCGCACCGCGTGCGCGCGGCTGAACGCGCTCGACGGGCTGCTCGCCGAGGCGGCGGGAGTGCCTGCCGCGCCGGTGCGGGTGGCCGCGCTGACGGTGATGACGTTTCTGGTGGTGGCGGGGCCGGCGGCACTCGCCACGGCGATGGGTCTCGGCGGCGCCGGGGTTCTCGTGGCGTCCGGCTTGGCCCTGGTGATCGGAGCCGCGGCGATGCCATCGGCCGGCTGCCGGGTGTTCGCCCTGGTCGGCCGGCGGCGGCTCGCCCTCACACCCCGGCCGGCGGCGCTCGCGCCAGAACCGGCCGACGCGCCGGAACTGGCCAGTCCACCGAGGCCGCCCAATCCGCCCGACCTAGCCAACCCGCCGACGTCGACCGATCCGCCGAGGCCGACCGATATACCCGACCTAGCCAACCCGCCGACGCCGGCCGATGTGCCGGGGCTGGCCGATGTGCCGGATGCGCTTCTCCATGCCCGGGTGCGGTTGGTCTCCGCGGCTCTGCGGCACGTGGGCGCCGACAGCTGGACGGCTCCTCAGTTGCGCCGGGCGATTCGCACCGACCCGGTGACCCGCCGCCTGGCCCACGCCGACCAACTGCTCTGCCAGGCGATCGACTGCGTCGAGCGCTGTCTCGGCGACCGGAGGAAGGACCTGCTGTGACGCGTGCTCTGGTCCGCCATGATCCGTTCTCCGGCGAAGCCCGGCCCCGGCTGCGCCACCTCGACCGCGACCTCGACGCCGTGATCACCGACGCGCAGAGCCGGGACTGGTCGGCGGACCGCCCGGACCGGGTGGTCTTCGCCCGCCTCGGGCAGACCCGGCATCAGGTGCGGTCGGCC
Organism: Actinoplanes sandaracinus; assembly: GCF_030009775.1. GTDB lineage: Bacteria > Actinomycetota > Actinomycetes > Mycobacteriales > Micromonosporaceae > Actinoplanes > Actinoplanes sandaracinus. The sequence continues at coordinate 44,788 of NZ_JASCTH010000024.1, forward strand.
GCCGGGCGGCGCGGGACGCCACGCCCGCCGGCCGACCCGGTCGCGGTCCTGACCGGAGTCACGGCCGGCTGTCTGACGGCCGGCGCGGTGCTGCTCGCCGCCGGCGCCCCGGGGGTCCGGCCGCTGCCTCTGGCACTCACGGCCGTCGCCGGCCTGTGGGCGGCGCTGACCGCCGTCGCCGTGCTGCGTCACCTGCGCCGCCGCTGGGACCGCACCGCCACCGCCGGTCCGGCGCCGATCGACGACCCCTATCGGTACGCCGCGTTCCGCCGCCGCATCGAGGCCTGCGCCGCCACCGCCCGCCACCACCGGTCGCACCGCCACCGGGCGGCCGCGATCGACCTGGAGTACGCCCTCGACTGGCTCGCCGCCGCACAGAGCGAACTCCACCGCCGCTGAACCCACTCCACAGGCCATCACCGCCAAGCCGCCACACAGACCCAACCCCAAAGGCCGCCACCGGCGCCGAACCCGCCCCGACGGGTCGCCGCAGCCGGGTCGCCGCGGGCGCGGCTGTCACCTTCGGATCGGCTCGTTCGTCCCCTTCGAGTAACGGCGACCGAAGGAGCACGAATGAAGATCGTTGTGGTGGGCGGCACCGGGCAGACCGGACGACTGCTGGTCGAGGCCCTGGGCGCACGCGGCCACGAGGCGGTGCCGGCGTCACCATCGACCGGTGTAGACGCCTTCGGCGGCGCCGGCCTGGAGGACGCCCTCACCGGCGCCGACGTGGTGATCGACGTCACCAACCCGCCGTCACAGGACGAGGCCGAGGCGACGGCGTTCTTCCGGACCACCTCGGCGAACCTGACCGCCGTCGGGTCGAAGACCGGCGTCCGGCACCACGTGGTGCTGTCGATCATCGGCTTGGAGGAGGCCTCGGACCTGGCCTACTACCGGGCGAAACTGGCCCAGGAGGCGGCGGTCCGCGCTGGCGGGGTGCCTTGGACGATCGTCCGGGCCACTCAGTTCTTCGAGTTCCTGGACGTGCTGATCCAGGCCAACACCCGAGGTGACGAGATCCACCTCTCACCGCTGCGGCTCCAGCCGATCGCCCTGTCCGACCTCGTCGACTACCTGACCAGGATCGCCGAGTCGGAGCCGGCCGACGGCACGGTCGAGGTGGCCGGCCCGGAGGCGCTGACCCTCGACGAGGCTGGTCGCCGCCTGGCGGCTCCCGGCCGACAGGTGATCAGCGACGGCAAGCCGTTCTTCGGCGCGGACATCCCGGTCGACGCCCTCGTCGCGGGGCCGACGGCCCATCTCGCCCCGACAACCCTGGCGAAGTGGCTCGCCGCCCGCACGGCCTGACACCCCAGCCGTATCTCAAGCACCCCGCCACACACGCACAACCCGCGGGAACGACGGCTCACCCGCCCGGCCAGCCACCAGCCGTAACCCAACCACCCCACCACGCCCCCGAAACGCGCGCGAACGACGGCCCGCGGCACGGCCCGGCCATCCAGCCGTAGCGCCGGCGCGCCATCACGCGCTGGGAACGCGTGTGAGCGACGGCTCGCGCGCCGTTGGAGGGGGCTTACGGCGAAGCGGGGGCGGCCCCCAGGCGCCCGCGGGGCGGCCCCGCCCGGGGGTGCGGGGGGGGGGGCGGGTGCCCCCCCACCCGGCGGCGGGCCCCCCCCCCCCCCCCCCCCCCCCCCGCGCCGGGTAGTCCGTTGTGGATCAGGCGGTGGCCGGCACCAGAGCGCCGCCCCGACGGGCGAACAGCACACCGCAGACGATCAGGGCACTGGTCAGGCCCACCAGAGCGGACGCCCACACCGCGGGCTGGCCCACGCCGACGCCGTAGACGAACCACGAACCGCAGGCAGACGCGGCCAGGGTCCAGCGCGCCGGCGACAGCCCGGAGATGTCCTGGTTGCGGTCGCGGAGCAGGGCCAGCGGCTGCGGCACCGCCGACACCAGCGAGATCGCGGCCAGGGCGGTGCCCAGCATCGCCGCCGCCCGCGGCCCGGAGACCTGCGGCAGCGCGGCGGAGGCGGCGGTGCCCAGCACCACGAGCAGCACACCCGCGGCGGCGCCCGCACTGGCCAGGAGCGCACGGCGGGCACGCACGGCCGGGCGGGTGACCAGCAGCGCGATGAGGATGGCGAGGCCGGTCGAGGCGCTGACCGTGTTCGTCACCACCTGGAAGCGGTCGCCGATCAGCAGCCCGTAGGTGACCCAGCCCAGCGGCATCGCGACACTCAGCATGCAAGCGGTGGCCGACAGGCCGCCGGTACGGCGGCGCACGCAGGACCGGTAGACCTGGGGCCAGGCGATGGACATGGACAGGACGGCACCGAGGAGGCCAAAGGCGTGGGTAAGCATCGCAGAGCCGTTCGGCGCGCCCCCGCGACCGCTGACCGCTCGCACCCGACCCGCTACCGACCGCACCCACAAGGCACCCTGGAGGACACCCACATCCTTTTGGCACAGTGGACAGATGCTGACCGACGTGGACCTGCCCGCGCCCGGACTGCTCTGGACCCGCTGGGTGACGCTGAGCGCCACCTGCGCCGCCGTCGGGCGCACCGGCATGTGGTCGATCGACGGCCGTGGAGCCGGGCGCGACCACCACGACGGAAGCTGGGCCCGTTTCGCGCTGCTCGACGGACGCCGCGCGGTGCTCTACGGCCACGATCACGAACACCGTGAGACCACCCGGGCCGACCCGGCGCTCGACCTGCTCACCGGCGCTCCCGACTGGCTGCCCTGGGACACGCTGTCGTCGCTCGCCGAACAAGACCGGCTCGGTTTCGTGGTCTGGCACGAGAGCGGCCGGTGGTCCCGGGTCCGATACCGCGACGGTCTCGGCGACGGCATGACCCGATTGGCCGGGCCGCTGCTGACCGCCGAGAGCACGCTGCGGGCGCTGACCCGGCTCGGCCCCCGGCCGGCCGCCGAGCGCCTGCTCGCCGCGGCTGTGCGCACCGAGGTCACCGGCGGTCACTTCGCCGAACTCCTGACCGGGGAGACGCCCGATCTGAGCGCGGCGATGGCCACCGCCGCGCGGGGTGGCATCGTGCCCGGCAGTTCCGTGCCCCGGATCGAGCCCGGGAAGCGGCCGCCGATGCGCCGGGTCCGCCGGCTCAGTCAGGGCGAGCACGACCGCCTCGTCTGGGCCGCCATGCGGGACTCCCCCGAGATCTCCCGGCCGGCCCCGCCGGCCACCGCCGAGTTGGACGAGCTGGTCGGCTGGCTCCAGGACCGGGCGCCGCGCTCCGACGGGCGGTGCACCCTGCTGGCGTACGCGGACGCCACCAGCTTCAGCGTGCAGCCCGGCGATCACCCGCCCGCGGACCGGCCGGGCGAGGAGCGCTACGCCGCGTTCCGGCGGCTCACCGAACTGGTCCGGGCCCTGCGCCGGGCCGAATCGGATCCGCGGTACGGCAGGTGGCTGTTCCTGCGGATCGAGACGACCGCGACCGGCGTACGGGTGGAGCGACGGTACGACTCCTGGCCGTCCTGGTGGCACGACGACGGCGTCTCCGGCCCGTGGCGCACGAACCTGCAGGAGGAGGTGGACGCCCGCCTGCCGGCCTACCGGCCGTCGTGGGTGCGCGTGCTCGACCCCGAGGTGGCCTACCGCCCGCGGTGACGCCGGGGATGATGCTCCCCGATGGTTCACGAGGAGTCCGGGAAACGCATCAGCCCGCGCCTTCTGACCTGGCCGGATGTCGATCCGGCCGAACATCCCTTCGACCCGGCGAGCGTCCTCGCCACACCGCCCGGGAGATCTCTCCGCCGGTCCCGGCGCGGCCTGACGAGCAGCCGGCCAGGCGGCTTGAGGCCAGCGGGCCTGCGGCGGCGGGCCGGGGTCAGCGGGCCTTGCCGGCTCGCAGCAGGTCGAGGGACTTCGCGAGACGCCGGGCCCGGGTTTCGGCGGTCTTGGCCGAGGTCAACTGCTCGGCGTGCCACCGCTGATTGCTGAAGGACATGCCGTCCCAGAAGGCCTTGGCCTCCGGCTCGGCGGCGAGGGCCGCAGCGAGATCTTCAGGAACCTCGATGGCCCGTGGAGCTTCGTCCAGGGTTATGTCGAGGTCGTAGACCTGGCCTCCTTCGAGGCCACCGGCGGTGCGGCGCTCGGCGCTGACGCCGAGCCAGTAGGAGCCGCCCATCTTGGCGATCGACGACCGGAACTCGAACTCGCCGGCCCGGACGACGACCTTGGGCCGCCCGCCCCCACCGAGGGCGGTCACGAACTCGTCGGGAATCTGGAAGCCGGTGGTGTTCCCCCCGGTCTTCTGCAACTCACCCCGGAACTCCATGCCCGAGACGATAACCAACCGGGAGGAAGCCGTCAGGCCGTCACGAGGGTGAGCCCGTGATGGATTCGAAATTCGTCGAAATCCTTCACATTGAGTGTCGCCAGCGGCAGGCCGTGCACCAGGCAGCAGGCCGCAATCCACATGTCGTTCATCGGCCGCGGTCGGCCCCGCGACTCCGCGGAAGCCGAAAGCATGCCGTACATGTCGGCTACCGCATCCTCCCCCGGCAACAGCGGACATGCGGCGAGCCACCTGGCGAGCCTGGCACGTCTCCAGGTGCTCCAGTCTCGTTTATATGTCCATTTTGCAAGTTCCGCACGGCCGACGAAGGTGATTACTGGCTCGAAGCCAGCGACCTTAGCGGCGAGCACCGGCGGCATCCGATCCTTGAGGTGCGCCGAAGCAACATCTGTGTCGAAAACAATGCGTCGCATCAGCCTTGATCAACCGAGGTTGCGCTGACGCTCGGCGCGGTACCAGAGAAGGAACTCGTCCAGCTCCTCGTCTGACTCGAAGACGTCAGGGGCCGATGTGGCCCACTGCTCGAATGTCATCGGCGACCGACCCATCTGGCGAATCAACTCGTCGATGGGGGTGAAGCCTCGGCCCTCGACGGCCGGGACATCGTCGGCATTGGTTGCGCTCATGGTTTCCTCCCGAAGGAGTCTGCTAGTCATGCGGCCAGGTTACCCACGCTACTTGATATGGAGCAATAGCTCGTCAGCTTCTAGTCCTGGAGCAAGGATACGCCCGGAGCTACTCCGCGGAGCCCTCGAAGCGGACGCGGTCGAGGAAGGTGAGCTGGGCCTTCTTGTGACCCATATCGATCTCGGGGCCGAGCGTGAACCCGAGCCGCCGGAGGCGGTTGATCATGCGCTCGTTGCGGACGTCCGGCTCGGCGACGATGCGCTCGCGGGACGGCTCGGTGAAGAGGTGGCGCAGCAGCGCCGGAAAGACCGCGCTGGTCAGGTGCGGCAGGTTCCGGTCGCCGGCGTCGAGGAGCAGGTGCAGGCCGAAGTCGCCGGGGAGGACCTCGTAGCACTCGCCGACCGGGTCCAGCGACGGCTCGTACGTCTGGAAGATCCCGATCGGCCCGTCGTCGAGCAGCAGCAGGTAGGCGTGGTGACTGTCGAGACTGTCGACGAAGGCGTAGATCTCCTCGACCTTCTCGACGGTGTGCCCGGCCATGCCCCAGAAGCGGTTGCGCTCCTTCGTCACCCAGGTGTGCACGACCGGGGCGTGGGCGGCCGGGTCGAGCGGGATCATCGTGAGCTCGCCGAGGCCGGGCAGCTTCTCCGAGAGAACGATCATGGACAGACTCCGATCGGAGGCGAGGAGGTCCCAGTCGGTGACCAGCGGGATGAGCGAGCCGGCCGCCCAGAGCGGCAGCTGGTCCAGGAAGTGCGGTGACGCCGGGTCGTCGGAGGCGCCGAACGGCACGACCCATCGGCTTCGTGCCCGGTCGGTGAGGTCCCAGACGTACCGGGCGACCGGGCCGCGCCAGCACAGGTCGCTGACCCCGGGCACGCTGGACGTGTTGAGCACGCAGGCCGCCGAGCCACCGAGTTCCACCTGCGGGACGGCGACGGAGAGACCCGGCAGCTGGAGTGGGTGCAGCAGGTGCCGCGAGCCCCAGGACTCCCCGTCGGCGGGGAGGGTCGCCAGCGCCGACGGGTCCAGGCCGAGGCCGCCCAGCACCCCGTCCAGGGCGATCCCGATGCGGGCGCGCGGATCGGTCCACGGGGCGAAGAGCGGGTCGTGGCCGCACGGCTCGAAGAGAGGCCGCAGAGCGGGCAGGTCGCACAGCGCACGTGCCAGCGCCGACCGCCGGGCCATCGCGTGGCCGGCGTCGATCGAGCCGGCGGGCAGCGCGGTGTCCATGTGGATCTTCTCGTGCTCGACGCCGGCGTCGAGCAGGGCACGGATCCGGCGGGCACGGGCGGGCGGGGCGAAGTCGACGCCGTACGGCGCGGTGTCGGGCCGGCGGTCGTTGGCGTTGACGGCGGACGAGACCTCGGCGCGGAACATCGGGGCCCAGCCGGGTTTCCACTCGTACCGGGTTTTCCAGGCGGGAACCGGCACGAGGCGGTTGCGCTCGTCGCGCTCCGGCACCCGGCCGACGGTGAGCTGCAGGGTGCGGCCGGTGGAGTCGGCGGTCAGGACGCTGTTGACCGGTTCGACCCACCGGGACAGGGCGTCGGCCACGTCGTCCACCGTGGACGCGTGCAGCAGCGGCAGCAGGGCGTCGAAACCCAGATCGAAACCGGCGCGAGCGGGGGTACGCAGACTCAGGTCGCCGTCGATGATCGGCCCACGGGCGGTCTCCACGATGTCGACCACGACCGGATCGTCATCGCGTACGGCGATCGTCTCCTGATGGGTGACCACCGGCTCCCAGCCGGTCGCGCCGCGGGCCTGGAGCCCGTCGCCGGTGGCGCGCAGTTCCTCGATGTAAAGGTCCTGGTAATCGGCCATGGCGTTGGTGATGGCCCAGGCCACCGACCCGGCGTGGCCGAAGTGCTGCACGCCGGGGACGCCGGGGAAGGTGAGCCCGGCGACGTCGAACGACGGGCAGGCGAGGCGGATCTGCTGGTAGACGCCCGGCAGTTCGAGCAGGCGGTGCGGATCTCCGGCGATGTGCGCGTCAGCGGCCCAGGCGTTGCTTCCGGAGCCGCCCGGGCCCTCGATCGCGAACCACGCGATCGCGGAGGGCCCGAGGGTGCGTTCGACGTGGGCACGCCACATCTTGTTGCCGAACGTCCCGAAGAGGATGTGCTGCACCAGGAACACGCCGTACGAGGACCACGGGTGCCACTCGATGCCGCCCGCGCGGACACCGGCGGCGTAGGAGGAGACCCAGTCCCGGGTCGGCTGGTCCGAATTCTCGAAGCACCGCCGGGCGGTGTCGTCGAGCCGGGCCCGCCGGGCGAACCGGTCCCAGCCGAGTTCGGCGATCCCGGCCACCTCGGCCAGGCGGCCCTCGGAGCGGCGCCGTTCCACCTCGATCTGGCGGCCACGGTCGGCGGCGGTCACCCGCCCCTGGAGCCAGGCCAGGTCGAGGACCGAGCCGGCTCGCAGGTGCGGGATCCCGTGATCGTCGCGATAGACCCTCATGCCGAGATCGGGTTCTCCAGCTCGCCCGCGAAGATCAGCGAGCTGGCCTGGTCGGTGAGGTCCACCATCTGCAGCGTGTTGCGCAACTGGAGCCGGTTCAGGCAGGAGTGCTTGAACGTGGGCCGCAGCAGGTCGAGTCGCCCGGTCAGCGACGGGTGGTCCTTCGCGTGCCCGCGCACGCAGTCCCCGGCCAGCGCCCAGAACTCGCCCGCGGTCAGCACCCCGTCGGCGTCGAGGATTCCGGCGAGGTGCCGCAGGAACCCGTCGAACACGTCGGTGAAGATCGCGAGTTCCTTGAACTCGTCGCTGACGTCGACCCGGATCCGCTCCACCTCGGGCGGCAGCGGCTGGTCGTTCATCACCGCCACCTCCTCGCCGATGTCCTTCATGAAGACCCGGCGCGGCACGTGGTTCTCCAGCACGAGGATCAGGTTCTCGCCGTGCGGCATGAAGGCGAGGTCGTGCTTGAGGATGCAGTGCACCACCGGCCGCAGGTAGGCGTGCAGGTAGGACGCGACCCACTCGGCCGGCGTCACTCCCGACTCCCGGATCAGGGCGGTGGCCAGGGAGTCTCCGGCGCGGTCGCGGTGCAGCAGGCTGGCCATCGTGGCGAGCCGCTCGCCCTCGGCGAGGCGCGGCATCGGGCTCTCCCGCCACAGGGCGGCGAGCATCTTGGTGTACGCCGAAGGCGTGCCCGTCCGGTGGTAGGCGTCCCCGGTGTACCCGATCGCCGCCAGCTCGCGGAGCACCCCGAACCCGCAGGCCCGCAGTTCCTCGTCACCCTCCACGACGGACGCGACCCAGTCGTTGATCGGCGGCGTGGCCTTCATGTACTTCGGGGACAGCCCGCGCAGGAAACCCATGTTCTGCACCGCGATGGCGGTCTTCACGTAGTGCCGCTCGGGCCGGTCGAGGTTGAAGAACGTCCGGATCGACTGCTGTGCCTGGTAACGGTCGTCGCCGGCGTCGAGCGGGACGACAGCCCGGCGGGCCACGTCGGGAGCGAACGTGACGGTGACCTTGTGCTCCCACTGCCACGGGTGCACCGGTAGGTACCGGTAGTCCGCCGGGTCCAGCCCGTGCCCGCGCAACTGAGACTCGAACCGGTCCAGGAGGTCGCCCAGTTCCGCCCGGTAATGCGCGAGCTCGTCGCCGTCGTACACGAAGATGCTCTCGCTCTTGCGGACGGCGACCCACCGCAAGCGGACCGGCCGCCCGGCCTCGGGGGTGTAGGCGGCATGGTCGGAGAGTCCGTAACCGATGCGCCCGTTGTTGGCCACGAACCCGGGGTGTCCCTCGGTCATCGCGGCCTCGATGGTCTGGAAGCTCGCGTGGACGAGGTCCTGGGCGGTCTCCCGGCGGTGCGCGAACTTCCATGCGGTGCCGGCCAGTGTCGCGGAGATCTCCTCGAGATAGGTCCCGAGCAGCTTCTCCGGGATGCCGAGGGTCTCCCGGAGGTTCGCGATGAAGTCGAGCGAGTCCAGCGGCCCGTCCAGCGACTCGGGGTCGATCACCCAGTGTTCGAGCGGGTACCGCTTCGCGGCGAACGTGTTCTCACCGAACTGGAACCGGCCGTCGCCGAGAGCGACCGGCGTGATCAGGCGCTCGTGGCTGAACTCGGCGATCGCCTTCGCGATCAGCCTGCGGTGCGCGAACTCGATGGCCTCCGGCCGCAGGTGCGGGACGCTCATCTCGTACGCCGTCCGCGTGCAGAGACTGAGCCGCGCCACCTTGTCGTGGAGCCGGACGTGGCGTTGTTCGACGAAGCCGACCTCGGCGTTCTTCCGCGCGATCGCCTCGTTGCGCACGTCCGGCTCGACGACGACCCGTTCGATCCGCGGGTCGGCGAAGCAGAAGTCCATGACCGCCCGCATCACCGCGGAGGTGACGCCGGATCGCGGCCGGCCGGTGGGCGGCGCGACGAGCACGTGCATGCCGATGTCGCCGGGCCGCACGTCGTAGTGCGAGGCCAGCTCGCTGTGCGCCGGGTCGTAGGTCTCGGCGAGGAACAGCGGGGCGCCGTCGTCGTCCAGCCCGAGCCACGCGTGGTGGTGCGGGTTGTCGGCGATCTTCTGGTACTCCTCGCGCACCCGGTCGGTGGTCGCGCCCTGAAGGCCCCAGTAGTGCGAGCGCGGGTGGGTCACCCAGGTGTGCAGAAGATCAAGATCACGATCAAGGTCGAGGGGTACGAGTCTCATCGGTTCACCAACTGTCGGGGGATGTCGGCCTTCGGCGCTCCGAACTGCTGGAACGCGATGGACTCCTCGATCTTGTAGATCTCGCGGCCGGTGATGCCCTTGAGGATCACCGAGTTGCGGTAGGGGCCCATGCCCAGGTCGGGGTCGGTCACGCTGTGCGTGTGCTCGGCCGCGTTCTGCACGAACACCTCGTTGCCGGACTTGTCGACGGCGTAGTCCACGGTCACGTCGAAGCGTCCGCGGGCATCCCAGCTGATCCGGTCCCGGACCGGGTCCAGGAACGACGGGACGCGGGGGGCGTACCCGGTGGCCAGCACGAGGCCCTGGCTGGTCGCGGTGAACGAGCGTTCCTGTTCCCGGTGGTGCAGCGCCAGCGTCCAGCGCTCGCCGTCCCAGATCACGCCCTCCAGGGCGGTTCCGGTCAGCAGGGTGGTCGGGACCGGCCCGGCCAGGCTCTTGGCGTAGAGCGTGTCGTAGATGGTGTCGACCAGGTCGCCGCTGATTCCCTTGTAGAGGTTGCGCTGCTCACGGCCGAGCCGGTCGCGCACCTCCATCGGCAACCCCTGGTGGTACCGGATGTACTCCGGCGAGGTCATCTCCAGGGTCAGCTTGGTGTACTCCATCGGGAAGTACCGCGGCGATCGGGTGATCCAGCTCAGGTGGTAGCCGTACGTCTCGATCTCGTTGAGCAGGTCGAGGTAGATCTCGGCGGCGCTCTGCCCGCTGCCGATGATCGTGATCGAGTCGAGGCCCTGGAGCTTCTCCTTGTTGGGCAGGTAGTCCGCGCTGTGCACGTACGGCCCCTGGTCGACGGCGGCCGGCACGCGCGGGGCGGTGCCGATGCCGAGCACCAGCTTGCGCGCCCGGTAGGTCTGGCCCCCGGTGTGCACCAGGTAGGCCTCGCCGTCGTGGGTGACGGTGTCGACGCGGGTGTTCCAGTGGATCGACGGCAGCTGCCGCGCCACCCACTTGCAGTACTCGTTGTACTCCGCGCGCAGCGGGTAGAAGCTTTCCCGGATGTAGAACGGGTAGAGCCGGCCCACCTGCTTGAGGTAGTTGAGGAACGAGAAGCGGTTGGTCGGGTCGGCCATGGTGACCAGGTCGGCCATGAACGGGACCTGGATGGTCACCCCGTCGAGCATCAGACCCGGATGCCAGTCGAACTCGGCCCGCTGCTCCAGGAAGACGCCGTCCACGTCGGGCAGGTCCGCGGTGAGGGCGGCCAGGCCCAGGTTGAACGGGCCGACCCCGATGGCCACGAAGTCGTGCGTGCGCATCAGGCCATCACCGCCGCGGCCTGGTCGCGCTCGCCGGTCATCTCCTGTCCGATCCCGCGGATCAGGTCCAGCACGCTGCGGATGTGCGTCATCGTGGTGTTCGGGTTGAGCAGGGTGAACTTCAGCCAGTAGTGGCCGCCGACGGTGGTGCCGGCGACGATCGCCTGGCCGCCGTAGAACAGTCGCTGCCGCAGCTTCGGCATCAGCTCGTCACACTCGGCGACGCTCATGCCGGCCGGCCGGTAACGGAACAGCACCGTGCTCAGCGTCGGCGCGGCCACCGCCTCGAAATCCGCGTCGTCATCGATCTGCAGGTAGGTCTCGTGCGCCCGGTCGACGACGGTGTCGAACATGTCACCGATCTGCTCGGCGCCCATGGTCCGCAGCGTCATCCACAGCTTCAGCGCGTCGAACCGGCGGGTGGTCTGCAGGCTCTTGTCGACCTGGTTCGGCACCGCCGCGGTACGCGGGTTCAGGTAGTCGGCGTGCACCGCGATCCGGCGCATCGTCTCGCCCCGGCGGACCACGATGGCGCTGGAGCTGACCGGCTGGAAGTAGCTCTTGTGGAAGTCCACGGTCACCGAGTCGGCCTTCTCGATGCCGTCGAGCAGGTGCCGGCGGCGAGGGGAGACGAGCAGGCCACAGCCGTACGCGGCGTCGACGTGGAACCAGATGCCCTGGTCGCCGCAGATGGCGCCGATGGCGTCGACCGGGTCGAGGCGGCCCAGGTCGGTGGTGCCGGCGGTGGCGACCACGGCCATCGGGATGCCGCCGTCGCGGCGCACGCCGTCGATCGCGGCGACCAGCGCGCCCGGGTCCATCCGGCCGGTGCCGTCGGTGGCGACGCCGACCACGGCGTCGGCGGCCATGCCGAGGATGCCGGCCGACTTGCTCACGCTGAAGTGGCTCTCCGTGGTGGCGAAGATCCGCAGCTGCGGGATGGCGTCTTTCCGGTCCAGCCCGACCAGCGCCTCTTCCCTGGCCAGCAGCAGGGCCTGCAGGTTGGACTGGGTGCCGCCGCTGGTGAAGATGCCGTCGGCGTCCGGCCCGAAGCCGATCCGCCCGGCCGTCCAGTCGATCAGGCGGCGCTCGATGAGGGTGCCCGCGGTGCTCTGGTCCCACGTGTCCACGGAGGAGTTGACCGCGGAGATCAGCACCTCGGCGCTCAGCGCCGGGATCGCGACCGGGCAGTTCAGGTGAGCGACGTAGGTCGGCTCGTGGAACCAGACCGCGTTGTCGAGGTAGAGCCGGGCGACTTCGTGCAGTGCCGCACCGGTGTCACCGAGCGGCCGGTCGAGGTCGACGGCGTCGACCTGTTCCTGCAACTCGGCGACTCCTGCGCCGGAGTACGGCTGCCGCACCGCCTTCACCCGGTCGGCTAGCAGCGCCGACGCGTGCCACACACCGGACGTGTAACCGTCCAGGGTGGACCCGGAAAACAGATGCGGGGACTCGGACCGCTCCAACGGGGGCCTCCAAATAAGGTAAACCTTACCTAACTGAGGGGAGGCTAACTGGCCGGACACGGGAAGGAAACTTACGCACGGAACCTCGGGGGATTTCACACCCGGTCCAGCACCCTCCACGCACGGCCCGACCTGCGAAAGTGTTCTTGAGAACTGCTTCGACGAACGTCGAGTGACGAGTGCCACATGATGCACGAAGCCCCCTCTTCCAGAGAGGGATTCATCGATATACAAGATCGGAAGATCCGCGCCGGCCCCCGCTGAAAAAGCGCGGGCCGGCTGCCGGGGGTCAGGAGCGGGCGAGACGGACGGCGCTCCAGGAGACGTGCGGCAGGGTCGCCGTGACGATGCCGCCGTCGACCGTGATCGCACCGCCCGGCACCTCGGCGGTCGGGCGCAGGGTCACCCGCTCCGGGTTCTCCCGGGTGTTGGCGGCGTAGACGTCGTCGTCGGTCAGCGTCCACGCCTCGGCGACGGTCAGTCCGGCCCCGAACGCGCTCAGGTCGACGCTGAACTCCACCGGGTTCGCCAGGTCCCGGTTGACCGCGAAGAGCACCACGTCGCCGGTGGACGGGTCGTGGGTGGCGACGGCGTCGATCAGCGGGGCGACGCCGTACTTCGCCGTCTCGTACGTCGGGGCGTCGATGTGCAGCCGGAGCACGTCGCCCTTGGCCAGGGCGGCGGTCTTGGCGAACGGGTGGAAGATGGTCTGCCGCCAGGCCGGGCCGCCCGGCTCGGTCATGATCGGCGCGATCACGTTGACGAGCTGCGCCTGGCAGGCCGCGGTGACCCGGTCACTGTGCCGGAGCAGCGAGATCAGCAGGTTGCCCACCACGACGGCGTCGGCGACGTTGTACTGGTCCTCGATGACCCGCGGGGCGACCTTCCACTCCTCGGGCAGGGGCGCGCTCTGGAACCGCGACAGGTACCAGACGTTCCACTCGTCGAACGACAGGTTGATCTTCTTGGTGCTCTTCAGCCGGGCGCCGACCGCGTCCGCGGTGGCCACGATGCTGTTCACGAAGAAGTCCATGTCGACCGCGCTGGCCAGGAAGGAGCCCAGGTCACCGTCGTGCTCCTCGTAGTACGCGTGGCAGGACACGTAGTCGACCACGTCGTAGGCGTGCTCCAGGACCGTCGACTCCCAGGTGCCGAAGGTCGGCATGGTCGAGCTGGAGCTGCCGCAGGCGACCAGTTCGAGGTCCGGTTCGGCCGAGCGGAGCGCCCGCGCGGTGCTGGCCGCGAGGAGCCCGTACTCCTCGGAGGTCTTGTGCCCGGTCTGCCACGGGCCGTCGAGCTCGTTGCCGAGGCACCAGATCTTGATGCCGTAGGGCTTCTCCGCGCCGTTGGCGCGCCGCTGCTCGGAGAGCGCGGTGCCCTCCGAGTGGTTGACGTACTCGTGGACGTCGAGCGCCTCCTGCACGCCGCGGGTGCCGAGGTTGACCGCGTACATGATCTCGACGTCGGCCTTCGCCGCCCACTTGGCGAACTCGTCGATGCCGACCTCGTTGGTCTCGATGCTGCGCCACGCCAGATCCCGGCGGCGGGGCCGCCGCTCGGCCGGCCCGACGCCGTCCTCCCAGCGGTAACCGGAGACGAAGTTGCCACCGGGGTAACGGACCATCGTGACGCCGAGTTCACGGGCGAGCGCCAGCACGTCGGTACGGAAACCGTCCTCGTCGGCGAGCGGATGGCCCGGCTCGTAGATGCCGGTGTAGACGCAGCGGCCCATGTGCTCGACGAACGAGCCGAAGGTACGGCGGCTGACGGGCGCCACGACGGCGGCCGGATTCAATGCGACACGCGCACGGAGCATTGTTGTGTCCCTTTACCGAGAAGAAGAGGAGATGCGCGGGCTGGTCGTCACCCGCGCCGCGGCGGAACCCGAGGCCTGTGGTGGACGAGCCTCACTTGACGGCTCCGATGGTGAGGCCACCGCGCCAGTACCGCTGCAACATCAGGAAGGCCACGATCAGGGGGACGATCGCCACCAGCGCCCCGGTCACGATCACATTGAACGTAGCCGCTCCGCCGTTGCCCATGATCGCGGACATGTACCAGGCCCGCAGCCCGACGGTGAGCGGGTAGAGCTGGTCGTCGCTCAGCATCACCAACGGCAGGAAGAAGTTGTTCCACGATCCGACCATGCTGAACAGCAGGACGGTGACCAGGGCGGGCCGCATCGCGGGCAGGGCCACGCTGGTGAAGACCCGGAACTCGCCGGCCCCGTCGATGCGGGCCGCCTCGAGCATCTCGTCCGGGATCGAGTCGTGGACGTAGACCCGCAGCAGGTAGACGCCGAACGGGTTGAGCAGCGACGGCAGGATCACCGCCCAGATCGTGTCGACCAGGTTCGCCTGCGACATCAGCAGGTAGGTCGGCAGCACCAGCGCCGTCGCCGGCACCATGATCAGGCCGAGGAGCAGCGCGAAGAGCTTGTTGCGGCCGGGGAAGCGCAGTTTGGCGAAGGCGTAACCGGCCAGGGCCGAGACGGCGGTCGCGCCGACACCGCTGACCACCGCGTAGAACGCCGAGTTCCGCATCCAGGTGAGGAAGACCCCGTTCTCCTGGTCGAACAGCAGCGTCAGGTTGTCGATCAGGTGGAAGTCGGCGAACCAGAGCGCGTTCGACTGGAACAGTCCGTCGTTGTTCTTGGTCGCGGCGACCAGCAGCCACCAGAACGGCAGCAGGAAGTAGACCGCCATCAGTCCCATGACGGCGTGCGCGGCGACGCTGCCCTTCTTGACGTTCATGCCAGCGCGCTCCGTTTCCGGGTGGCGAAGAGGAAGATGTACGACCCGACGAACACCACCGCGCCGAGCAGGAACGAGATCGCCGCCGAGTAGTTGTGCTGCTGGAACGAGAACGCCTGGTGGTAGGCGTACACGTTGGGCGTGTAGTGCTGGGTGATCGCGCCCGGGTTGAGCGGCTGCAGGATCAGCGGCTCGGTGAAGAACTGCAGCGTGCCCATGATGGTGAAGAGGGTGGCCAGGACCAGCGCCGAGGAGATCATCGGCGTCTTGATCCGGAGGGCGATCTGCACCTCGCCCGCGCCGTCCATCCTGGCCGACTCGTAGGTCTCCCGGGGCAGGCCCTGCAGCGCCGCGTAGAGCACGATCATGTTGTAGCCGGCCCACTGCCACGTGACGATGTTGCCGAGCGACGCCAGCACCGTGTCGCCGGAGACGAAGTCGACGCCCAGCGCGGAGAACGGGCCGACGCTGTCGCTGTAGAGGAAGCCCCACATCAGGGTGCCGATCACGACGGGCACCGCGTACGGGACGAAGGCGGCGAGCCGGAAGAACCGGGAGAACCGCGAGGTGGCAGCGTCGATCAACAGGGCCGCGACCAGTGCGATCCCGATCATCACCGGGGTCTGGACCAGCCCGAAGACCAGGACCAGGACCACGCCCTCACGGACCAGCGGATCGTCGATCGCCTGCCGGTAGTTGTCGAAGAGCGCGAAGACCTCGCCCTCGATCAGGGTCGACCGATACAGGCTGATCTTGAAGGCGTACGCCATCGGCAGCAGCAGGAACGCGACCAGCAACACCACGAACGGCAGGACGAACAGCCATCCGGTCGCCGCCTCCCGCAGGTGGGTCGCCCGCCGGGCAGGCGCCTTCGGCGAGGGTCCCGCGGCCGCCGGAGCGGCCGCGGGGGAAGTCTGCACCTCGGTCATTACTGAACCTTGAAGCCCTGCTGGGTGGCGTAGGTCTTGACGTTCGCCTGCGCCGTGTCCAGCGCCGCGCCCCACGAGGTCTTGTTCTCGATCGCCTGGTTCAGGCCGGTGGTGAGCTGGCTGAAGTTGTAGCTGTTGAACGGGCTCCACGCGAACGGGCCGATCGCCTTGTACGCCGGGACGAAGACCTCGTTGACCTTCTGGCCACCGAAGAACTCATATTCCTTGTTCATGAAGGCCTCCGACTCCAGGACCGGGGTCGCGGTCGGGAAGAGGAACGCCTTGTCGATACCGATCTTCCAGGCCTCGGTGTTCTTCGCACCGAAGATCTCCATGGCCACCTTGGCCGCGACGTCGGGGTACTTCGCCTGGTCGGTCACCGCGAACGAGGAGCCGCCCCAGTCACCCTGCGCGTTGGCGCCGGCGGTCCACTGCGGCAGCGGGGCGACCTTCCACTTGCCCGCCGAGCCGGCGGCGTTGGCCTGGATGTAGCCGGGGCCCCAGCCCGCCGCGAGGTAGGTGGCGTACTTCTCCGAGCCGAGGCCACTGTAGAAGTCGGTGGTGTGGAAGGCCGTGGAGTCGGCCAGACCGGCGCCGACCATGCCCTCCCAGTACTCGATCACCTTCTTGGCCTCGGGGCTGTTGATGTTGACGCCGATGTTCGACGGGCTCGCGATGTCGTAGGTGTAGGGCTGGGCGCCGGCCTGCCACATCAGGCCGGTCATGAAGCCGCCGTCGTTGGCGCCGAAGTCGGTGATGAACGACTTACCGCCGGACGCGGCCTTCAGCTTCTCGGCCTGCGCCTTGTACTCGTCCCAGGTGGTCGGCACGGTCAGGCCGTACTTGGCGAAGATGTCCTCGCGGTACATCATCGCCATGGGGCCCGCGTCGACCGGGATGGCGTAGACGGAGTCACCGGTGCTGACCTGTTTCCACGCCCAGTCGACGTAGTCGCCCTTGACCGCGTTGGCGCCATACTTGCCCAGGTCGACGAGGTGCTTGGT
This sequence comes from Actinoplanes sandaracinus, assembly GCF_030009775.1. GTDB lineage: Bacteria > Actinomycetota > Actinomycetes > Mycobacteriales > Micromonosporaceae > Actinoplanes > Actinoplanes sandaracinus. Next base: position 61,797 of record NZ_JASCTH010000024.1, read on the forward strand.
GAGCTGGAAGGTGGGGATCTCCTGCAGCTCCAGCATCACCACGTCGGGCGCGCCCTTGCCGGCCTTCAGCGCGGTCTGGAGCTTGGTGTACTGGTCCTGGCCGGTGCCCGCGTTCGTCCACTCGATCTTGATGTCGCTGTGGGTTCTGTTGAACAGGTCGACGACGCCCTGGAATTCCGGGTACCACGCCCAGACCTTGACGGTGACCGGGCCGGTCGGCTTCTCGGCCGTCTTGTCGTCGCCGCTGCTGCAACCCGTGAGCGCCAGGGCGGAGGCCGCGACCGCCGCCACAACCGATCGCCGACTGACCCGCCGTGCGCTAAGTTCACTGATGTTCACTGGGTCCTCACAGACAAGTTAGATGCGTATCCAGTTGATCAGTTCTGAGCCGTTTCGAGGCTCAGAGAGCCGGCCTCCGGTGCTGGCACACCGGGGGTCGGCCATAAGGCCGGACTTCGCACGCCACACGGTTCTCCACGGTCCGACGGGCGATGTTGCTACGCTTTTGCAGCGCTGCAAAAGACAGCATGCACGGACGCCTGAACGACGGCAAGGGGTAACCTGCCGGAAACTTGGGGCGGGCAGAGGGGGGCACAATGCGTCGAGAAGTCACTCTGCGTGACGTCGCGGAGCTGGCCGGCGTATCCAGCCGAACCGTCTCCAATGTGGTCAACGGTTATGCGAACGTCACTGAACGTACGAGAGAACGCGTTCAGCGCGCCGTGGACGAACTCGGGTACCGGCCCAACGTGCTCGCCCGCAACCTGGCACAGGGCCGGTCCGGGCAGATCGCCGTGGTGGTCCCCTACCTCGACACGCCGTACTTCTCCGAGCTGTTGCAGAGCGTGATCCGCGCGGCCCGGGCACGCGGCTACAACGTTCTGATCGACCAGACCGACGGCGACCCGGAACACGAGCGCGCGTTCATCGCACACGGCTCGCGCCGGCTCCTCTTCGACGGCGTCATCTTCAGTCCGCTCGGCCTCGACCAGCAGGCCCTCGCCGACCGCGACCCGGCCCTGCCCCTGGTCGTCCTCGGCGAGCGGACCAGCGACGGCGGGTTCGACCACGTCGGCATAGACGACGTGACCGCCTCCCGGCAGGCCACCGACCACCTGCTCGACCTGGGACGGCAGCGGATCGCCGCGATCGGCGACCAGCCGTACGCCACCGGCGAGGCCGCACAGCGGCGCACCCGCGGCTTCCGCCTGGCCCACCAGGCACGCGGCCTCGTCCCCCGTGAAGACCTGATCATCAGTACGCCCCGGTTCAACCGCCCGGACGGCGCACAGGCCATGGCCCACCTGCTCGACCTGGCGGAACCGCCGGACGCGGTGTTCTGTTACAGCGATCTGGTCGCGCTCGGCGCCATCCGCACCATCGTCTCGCGCGGCCTGCGGGTGCCCGAGGACGTCGCGGTGATCGGCTACGACGACATCGAGGACGGCGCGTACTCGAACCCGACGGTCACCACCATCTCGCCGGACAAGGAGATGATCGCGACCACCGCCGTGGACCGGCTGCTGCTGCGCATCGCCAGCGACACTCCGCCGCCCGGCCTGGAGATGCGGGCCCCGCACAAGCTGATCATCCGGGAGAGCACCGCCGGCCGCACCACCGCAACAGCCTGATTCGCCGCCATCTCGATCTTGTGGAATTCCACGACGACGGTGCGCCAGCAAGCAACAAGATCGCGGGCTTATTCGGGCGTGGCCAGGCCGGCCTTCTCGTCACGGTCGGCCCACTCCAGCAGGGTGTCCAGGGAGTGGGCGTGGTCGTCGATCGTCGCGTGCAGGTCGCCGAGCTTCGCGAAGCGGGCGGGGACCGTACGAATGGTGAAGTCTCCGGGGTCCAGGTCCTGGATCTCGTCCCAGGTAACCGGGGTGGAGACGGTGGCGGCGGGCACGCCACGGACCGAGTAGGCGCTCGCGATGGTGTGGTCGCGCGCGTTCTGGTTGTAGTCGATGAACAGCGACCGCGGGTCGCGGTCACGCCGCCACCAGGTGGTGGTGACGTCGTCGGGGGCGCGCCGCTCCACCTCACGGGCGAAGGCGAGCGCGGCCCGGCGGACGTCGGAGAATCCCCACCGTGGCTCGATGCGCACGTAGACGTGCAGGCCCTTGCCGCCGGAGGTCTTCGGGTAGCCGGTGATGCCGAGTTCGCCGAGGACCTCCCGGACGACGGGCGCGACCCGGCGCACGGTGTCGAACGGGCAGTCCGGCATCGGGTCCAGGTCGATGCGCCACTCGTCGGGCCGCTCGGTGTCGGCGCGCCGGGAGTTCCACGGATGGAACTCCACGGTGGACATCTGCACCGCCCAGATCACGTCGGCCGGTTTCGTCACGCACAGCTCGTCGGCGTGCCGGTTATAGCGCGGAAACGTCACCCGGACCGTCTCCAGCCAGGGCGGGGCGCCGTTCGGCACCCGCTTCTGATGCACCTTCTCACCCGCGAGGCCGTCCGGGAAGCGGTGCAGCATGCAGGGGCGCTCGCGCAGCGCCCGGACGATCCCATCGCTCACCGCCAGGTAGTACTCGACCAGGTCGAGCTTGGTGGCGCCGAGCTCCGGGAAGTAGACCCGGTCCGGGTTGGAGACCCGGACCTCGTGGTCGCCGACTTCGATGATCGTGGCTTTACCGGCCATGAACGCCAAACTAGCCCAACCAGGCGTCGTCCATGTCCCGAAGCAGCGTGTCGCCCGAATCGAGCAGATCCAGCATGGGGCCGACGCGGGGCAGCTCGTGCGTGACGAAGTACCGCGCGGCGAGCCGTTTGCCCCGGTAGAAGTCGCCCTCCTTGCCCTCGGCCGCGAGCAGCTGCTCCAGCCAGAGCCAGGCGATCACCAGGTGGCCGGCGGCGTCGAGGTAGGCGGTGGCGTTCGCCAGGGCGGCCGACGGATCGCCGGTGGCCCAGAGCTTCGCCGTGGTGGCGGCCAGCCGGTCAGCGGCGGCCAGCACCGGGACACCGAGTTCCTCGGGCGCTTTCGCGGCGGTCGCCCTGATCCGGTCGAGGAGCAGGGCCAGGCCGGCTCCGCCCTTCATGGTGACCTTGCGGCCGAGCAGGTCGAGGGCCTGGATGCCGTCGGTGCCCTCGTGGATCGAGTTCAGCCGGTTGTCGCGGTAGAACTGCTCCACCGGGTACTCGCGGGTGTAGCCGTAGCCGCCGTGGATCTGGATGGCGTGGTCGTCGGCGAGCCGGCACCACTGCGCCGGCCAGGCCTTCACGATCGGCGTGAGCACGTCGAGGAGCAGGTCGTTCTCCTCGGACGGTTCGTCGAGAAGCTTCGCCGCGTAGAGGACCAGGGCCAGGCCGCCCTCGACGTACGACTTGGAGGCGAGCAGCATGCGGCGGACGTCGGGGTGCTCGACGATGGCGACCGGCGGGGCCAGCGGGTCCTTGCCGGAGACCGGGCGGCCCTGCTGGCGTTCGCGGGCGTACGCCAGGGCGTGCAGGTAGCCGGTGTAGCCGAGGGCGACCGCACCCGCGCCGACGCCGATCCTGGCCTCGTTCATCATGTGGAACATGTACTGGAGGCCGCGGCCCTCCTCGCCGACCAGCTCGCCGGACGCGCCGTCGAAGGCGAGCACCGCGTTGGTGGTGCCCCGGTAACCCATCTTGTGGTTCAGCCCGGCCAGCACGACGCCGTTGGACGCGCCGGTCGTCAGGCTCCGCTTCGGGACGATGAACAGGGACAGGCCCTTGACTCCGGCCGGCGCCCCGGCGACCCGGGCGAGCACCAGGTGGATGATGTTCTCGCTCAGCTCGTGGTCGCCGCCGGAGATCCACATCTTGCCGCCGGTGACCGAGTACGTGCCGTCGTCGTTCCGGACGGCCTTCGTCGTCACGTCGCTGAGGGAGGACCCGGCCTGCGGCTCGGAGAGGCACATGGTGCCGGTGAACCGGCCCTCGAGCATCGGCAGGACGTACCGCTGGATCTGCTCCTCGGTCCCGTGGGTCAGCAGCAGGTGCGCGTTGCCGGAGGTGAGCATCGCGTACGCCGAGGTGGCGGTGTTGGCCGCCTGGAACCAGAGGAAGCAGGCCCGCTGCAGCACGTGCGGCAGCTGGAGGCCGCCGTGTTCGGCGTTCATCCCGGCGGCGAGCAGGCCGGACTCGGCGAACACCTTCAGCGCCCGGCTCACCTCCGGGATGATCGTCACCCGCTCGCCGTCGAAGGTCGGCTCGTTCAGGTCGCCGGCCCGGTTGTGCGGCGCGAAGTCCCGCTCGGCGATCTGCTGCGACACGTCGAGAAACGCGTCGAACGTCTCGCGGGAGTGCTCGGCGAACCGCTCGCGGGCGGTAAGCGACTCGGCGCCGAGCCACTCGTAGAGCAGGAAGTCGAGGTCACGCCGGGAGAGCACCTTGGACACCGCATCCACCACCGTTCAGCCGGGAAAACCTGGTGCACTCAACTTACTGCACTCCAGGTGCACGAAGTTTAGTCCATCGCGCGGTGCCGGCCGACCCGGACCGCACCGGCCGGAGCCCGGCTCGAGTGCTTGATCTCGTACATCGCGTGGTCGGCGGCGCGCAGGGCCTCGTCCGCGTCGGAGGCGGCCGCGGCCAGGTGCACCCCGACGCTGGCGCCGATCGCGATCTCCTGCCCGTCGATCCGGAACGGCAGCCCCAGCACGTACCGCACGCGGGCGCTCATGGCCAGGGCGTCGTCCGGCCCCATCACCCCCGGCATCAGGATGACGAACTCGTCACCGCCGACCCGGGCGAGCACGTCGTCGGAGCGTACGCACGCGCTGAGCCGATCGGCCACCTGGCGCAGCAGCTCGTCGCCGGCCTCGTGCCCGTGCACGTCGTTGACCGGCTTGAACCCGTCCAGGTCGACGAAGAGGACCGCCACCGCGTCCGAGCTCAGCGAGGCGCCGAGCCGGTCCTGCATCCGCCGCCGGTTCGGCAGGCCGGTGAGCGGGTCGTGCTGCGCCTCGTGCTCCAGGCGCTCCTGGAACGCCCGGTTCTCCGAGATGTCCCGGGCGTTGATGACCACGCCGTTCAGGGCCGGGTTGTGCATCTGGTTGGAGGCGGTGAAGTCGAACCACCGGTACTCGCCGCCGGCGGTCCGCACCCGGCCCTGCAGGCGCAGCACCGCCGACGGGTCGGCGAGCAGCGCGCCCAGCCGTTCCCGCATCTGCGGCTGGTCGTCGACGTGCAGCACGTCGAAGACACTGTGCCCGGCCAGCGAGCCGGCCTTGAAGCCGAGCACCGCCGTGGTGCTCGGGCTGCTGAAGATGATCCGCCCGTCCCCGTCCAGCACCGACACCAGATCCGGGGCGTGCTGGAAGAGGGCCTGGAACCGCTCGTCGGCACGGCGGCGCTGGATCTGGGTCCGATAGCCGAGCATGCTGATCCCGACCACACCGATCACCAGCATCGCCAGCAGCGTCAGGTTCAGCGTCTGACTGCGGTTGTAGATCACGCCGTCGAAGGAGGCCTTGGTCTGCGTCCGCACATAGGACCAGCCGCTGGGCGTGATCGGGATGACGACGGCGATCATCTTGGTGTCGTTCTCGGTGTACTCCACGAACGGGTCCGAGGACCCGGCCCGGTTCCGCAGGATGTCCGGGTTGATGGCGTCGCCGATCAGGTCGGTGACGCTCGCCGCGCCGACCCGGCCGTCGGGGTCGACGATGGTCGTCCGGTGGGCGTCGCTCTGCAGCTCGCCCATGTACCCCTGCAGCGACGTCGCGGCGATGTGGTTCAGCCCGATCAGGTAACCGCTGCGGGTGCCGTCCACCTTGGTGATCGGGACGGCGACCGCCGCCACATAGGAGGCGGGATCCTCCGCGTCGCCGCCGGCCACCCGCATGACGTCGGAGAAGCCGAAGTCGTTGCTCTCCAGTTGCGTCCACATCCGCTGCCATCCGGCGTCGCCGGTGGACGGCGTGCCGGACTCCCGGCTCGCGATCTGGAAGCCACGGTTCGCGTCCGCGATCATCAACCCGTAAGTGAAGGTGTTGGTCTTCCTGGCCGCTGCGGCGAGCGCCACCCGGACCTGGTCCGCGCTCGCCGTGCCACCGCCGGCCAGCAGGCCTGCGACCTTGCCGAGCTCAGCGGTGGAGTAGTACTGGAGCTGTCCCGTCAGTTCGGCGTTGTTGTCGCCGAGCGCGGTGGTGTCGGTCCGGTGCACCTTCTCGACCGCCTGGACGGTCGAGCGGTTCACCAGAAAGCCGGCGACCCCGGCGCCTGCCAGCAATAACACGCTGATCAGCACCGCGATCCAGTTACGCAGCCGCATTGTTCCTCCTCACCGGTTGTCATCGGCAGGACGAGGGCCGAGTGAACCAACCCGGGGAAGGAAACCGGGGAATACCCCGAGGGAAATGGGGCGGCGCTTTCCGGCATCGAACCACGATGATGGAGGAGCCACGTACCGGGGCGGTTTGGTCACACCTGGTACGGATCCCGGCCCGACGGAACGGAGCACCGGATGCGCAGACAGGTGGTGGCGCCCCCACCCGGTTGGCTGGCGCCGCTGCGTACCCGGATCCCCGCCCCTCGCCGCTCGTCCGAACAGACCTCCCTCGCGGTCGTGGCGCCGCGATCCCGCCGGCGCATCGTCCTCTCCGGTCTCAGCCTCACCGGCGCCGGTTTCGCCGCCCTCTTCTACTGCCTCTCCTTCACCCCCTCCCTGCTGCCGCGCGCCTGGTTCCTCCAGGGCGTGGTGGCCGGCATCACCGCGGCCATGGGGTACGCACTCGGCGCCACCGCGGGCGCGCTGGTCCGCCGCTTCCGGGGCCCGTTCCGGTCCCGGACCACCCTGATCGCGTGGGGCCTGCTGGCGGTGGCGGTCCCGGTGCTGGTCGCGGTCTTCCTCTGGCTCGGCACCCGGTGGCAGCGCGACCTGCGGGTCCGCCTCGGAATGCCACCGGCGCCGGAGTACGACGTGGCCCGGACCGTCGGAATCAGCCTGCTCACCTTCGGCATGCTGCTACTGATCGCCCGTCTCCTGCGGCTGGCCACCTACGGGTGCGCCTGGCTGTTCCGCCGGATCGCACCGGACCCGGCCGCCTATTGCGCGGGCACCCTCGTGGTGGCCGTGCTCGCCTACGGCGCCTTCGACGGCCTGCTGGTCGCCAACCTGTTCGCGATGGCCGACCGGTCGGCGGCCGTGGAGAACAGCGGGACGGGCAACGGCGTGACGGTCCCCTCGTCCGCCCTACGCTCGGGCGGCCCACAGTCGCTCGTGCCCTGGGACACGTTGGGCCGCCAGGGCCGGGCGTTCGTGGCCGGCGTGCCGACCGGGGAGGAACTGAGCAAGTTCGCCGGGCGGCCCGCGGCCGAGCCGATCCGCGTCTACGCCGGCCTCACCTCGGCGGACACCCTCCAGGAGCGCGCCGCGCTGGTGGTTCGCGAGATGGAGCGCACCGGCGCCTTCGACCGGGCGGTGGTGGCCGTCGTCACCCCGACCGGCACCGGCTGGGTCGACAACAGGGTCACCCGCTCCCTGGAGTACATGTACGCCGGGGACTCCGCGCTGGTGTCCATGCAGTACTCCTACCTGCCGAGCTTCTTCGCCTTCATGGGCAACCGGTCCGAGGTGGTGGACGCGGCCGACGCGCTGATCGGCGCGGTGCGGGCCCGCTGGGCCCAACTGCCGCCCGGGGACCGGCCGCGGTTGCTGCTGTTCGGCGAGAGCCTCGGGACCTACGGCATGGAGAAGACCTTCGGCACGCCCGAGGGCCTGGTCGATGGGGCGGACGGGGCCCTGCTGCTCGGACCGACCTTCGCCAACCCGACCCACCGGCTGCTCACTGAGCGGCGGGCGCCGGGCAGCCCGATCTGGGACCCGACCTATCCGGGCCTGCCGGTGGAGTTCGCCGACGACGCCGCCGAACTGCGTGGCCTGTCCGGCCCTCGGCCCAAGGTCGTCTATCTGCAGAACGCGACCGACCCGGTGGTGTGGTGGAGTTGGGACCTGCTCTGGCAGAAGCCGACGTGGCTCACCGGGAAGCGGGCGCCCGACGTCACCCCCGACATGCACTGGTACCCGGGCATCACGTTCTGGCAGATCACCTGCGATCTGGTCTTCTCCAACAAGGTGCCGACCGGGCACGGGCACTCCTACAAGTCCGCGACGGTCGACGGGTGGGCCGCCATCGCCCCGCCGCCGGGCTGGACCTTCGCGGACAGCGTCCGTCTGCGTGCCCTGCTGGACGGCTGAACCCGGGGCGGCCGGGCGGCCGACCCGGGACGGGTGACGACCGGATCGAGGGGTCGATCCGTTGAGATTCGGGGGGCGCGACGAGGGGGGACGCCATGGCCGAATCACTGAGCGGGTTCCAGCGTCTGCCACCCCCCGGGCGGCGGCCACGGCCCGTCGCCCAGGGGGTGGCCGCCATGATCGCCGCCGTCCTGATCCTGGCCTGCGGTCTGCTGGCCGGCCGTTGGCTCCTCGACGGGGGACCGGCGCCGGACCCCTCACCCGGCCCGTCGAGGTCCGCCGTCTGAGAACACCCCGTCCGGGGCCCGTCGTGATCCGTCGCCGGAGGCCGCCTCCCGTCCCGGGCCCGTCGTGATCGGCTGCCGGAGGCGGTAGGTTCGCCGACATGACGTTGCATCGAAAACTGTCCATCGCAGTGCTTGCCCTCGTCATGGTCGGCGGAACCGGATTCACCCCGGGCTCCGGTCCGTCCTGGCAGCTCACCGAGACCGGCGCCACCGCACGGTTCCGCGGGCTCGCCCCGGTCAGCGCGAAGGTCGCGTGGGCGGCCGGATCCGCCGGAACGGTGCTGCGCACCGTCGACGGCGGCCGCACCTGGGCCTCGGTCGGGCCACCGGAGGCGGCCGGGCTCCAGTTCCGTGACATCGAGGCGTCCGATTCCCGGCACGCGACGGCCCTCACCATCGGGAACGGCCCGGACTCCCGGATCTACGCGACCTCCGACGGCGGCGCCACCTGGACCGAGACGTTCCGCAACGCCGACCCGGCGGCCTTCTACGACTGCCTGACCTTCTTCGACCGGCGGCACGGCCTGGCCCTGTCCGACCCGGTCGACGGGAAGTTCCGGATCCTGGCGACCCGGGACGGCGGCCGCACCTGGCAGGTGCGCCCGACCGGCGGCATGCCCGACGCGCTGCCCGGCGAGTTCGCGTTCGCGGCCAGCGGGACCTGCCTGGTCTCGGCCGGCCGGCACGCCTGGTTCGCGACCGGCGGCAACCCCACGGCCCGGGTGTTCAGCTCCCGCGACGGCGGCTGGACCTGGTCGGTCACCGCCGCGCCGGTTCCGGGCGGCGCCACCGCCGGCGTCTACTCGCTGGCGTTCCGGGACCCCCGGCACGGGCTCGCGGTCGGCGGCGACTACAACACCCCGGCCGCGGCGCCGGACGGTTCGGCGGTCACCCGGGACGGCGGGCGGCACTGGACCGTGTCGAAGACGGTGCCGGGCGAGTACCGGTCCGGGGCGGCGTGGCGCGGGCGCACCACCGCGCTGGCGGTCGGCCCCACCGGCAGCGACATCTCCTACGACGGCGGCGTCTCCTGGCGGAGGTTCGACACCGGCAGCTTCGACGCGGTGGAGTGCACCGCGGACGGCTCCTGCTGGGCCTCCGGACAGGACGGCCGGATCGCCCGTCTCCGCTGGAACCACTGAGCCAGTCCGGACCAGGCATGCTTCCGCCCGCCCGCGAGCGGAAGCGTGCCGCCGCCGGCGGCCGGGAGAACGGCCCGCGGCGGAGCGCGCCGCAACCCACGCGCGCGAACCGGATCAGGCGTCTGTCAGACGTCGAGGTAGGCGAGGACGGCTAGGACGCGGCGGTGGTCGTCGTCCGAGGGCGGCAGGGCCAGTTTCGTGAAGATGCTGCTGATGTGCTTGCTGACCGCCTTCTCCCCGACGAACAGCTTGGCGGCGATCGCCCCGTTCGACCGGCCCTCGGCCATCAGCCCGAGCACCTCACGCTCCCGGACGGTCAGCCCGGCCAGCGGTGACCGGTTGCGGGCCAGCAACTGACCGACGACCTCCGGGTCCATCGCGGTGCCACCGGCCGCCACCCGGCGCACCGCGTCGATGAACTGGGCCACGTTCGCCACCCGGTCCTTCAGCAGATAGCCGACCCCACCGGCCCGGTCGGTCAGCAGTTCGCGGGCATAGAGCGGCTCGACGTGCTGGGAGAGGACCAGCACCGGCATGCCGGGCACCTTCTGCCGGGCCTCGATCGCCGCCTGCAGACCCTCGTCGGTAAAGGTGGGCGGCAGCCGCACGTCCACCACCGCCACGTCCGGGCGGTGCTCCAGCAACGCCGGCAGCAGCGACGGTCCGTTGTCGACCGCCGCGACCACCTCGAAGTCGAACGCCTCCAGGAGCCGGGTCAGCCCGTCGCGGAGGAGGGCGAGATCTTCGGCGAGGACAACACGCACGGCAGCTCCATGGTCACGACAGTCGGTCCGCCCGGCGGGCTGGACAGGCTCATCGTGCCATCGAAGGCGGCTAGACGGCGCTCGATGCCTCGCAGCCCGGTGCCGGCGGACGGATCGGCCCCGCCCTGGCCGTCGTCGCTGACCCGCAGACAGAGCGTCTCGCCGGTGTGCCACATCTCCACGGCGGTGTGACGGGCCACACTGTGCCGGACGGCGTTGGCCAGCGCCTCGGCGACGGCGAAATAGGCGGCCGACTCGACCGGCGTGTCCAGCCGGCCCGGCAGGGACGCGGTCACCGTGGAGGGAACCGGCAGGGCCATCGTCAGGGCCCGGACCGCGCCTTCCAGGCCGCGCTCGGCGAGCACCGGGGGGTGGATGCCGCGGACCAGGTGCCGCAGCTCCACCAGGGCGGCCGAACTGGTCTCCCGGGCCTCGGCCATCAACTTGCGGGCGGTGGCCGGGTCGGCGTCGACGATCTCCTCGGCCAGCCCGATGGTCATGCCCAGGGCCACCAGCCGGGCCTGTGCCCCGTCGTGCAGATCGCGCTCGATCCGGCGCAGCTCGGCGGCCTGGGCGTCGACCGTGTCGGCCCGGGTGACGGTCAGCTGACTGACCCGCAGGCGCAACTCGGCGGCGCGGGTGGGCGCCAGGAACACCCGGGAGAGGAGGGCGTCGGCGCGCCGCAGGTGAGGGGCCGCGGCGATGCCGGCGGACAGGATCAGCGCGCCCTGCGGCAGGGACAGGAAGCCCTCGCCGAGGGTCTCGATCGGCCAGATCATGCCGTAGCCGTAGCTGTCCGTGCCGAGCCAGACCCAGAGCGGGATGAGCAGGATGCCCTCCACCCCGTACACCGGGACGGCCAGCGACAGCACGCCCAGCGCCAGGCCACCGACCGCGCCGGGAAGCAGCCAGGCCAGGTCGCGCCAGGTCGCCGGGTCGGTGATCAGCCAGTGGTAGTAGCGCAGGCCTCCGAAGATCGCCTTCTCCGGGCGTGGCCGGTACGGCCGGGCGATGGTCACGCCCCGGCCGGCGGCGAGGCGGCGCGCCAGGTCGGCGCGGGCCCGGATCAGCAGCGTCACCAGCGGCAGCAGCACCAGCCCCAGCCCGAGCACCGGGGTCAGCACGAGGCTGACCACGAAGAAGACGAACAGGGGGATGTTGACGATGGCGAGGGGGATGGCGAGCACCCCGCCGGCCACGGCGCGGATTCCGTCACGGATCCAGTCACGCGAGTCCATGTCATCATCCTGGCCATCGGGCGCCACGTTGTCGGTAGTGCCAGCCCTACCCCGTCAGGGGGCCTGGCGCACCCACGCGCGGCGACGGTGACGAAGTCGATCAATAGCGCTCCGGTCGCGGATCTCGGGGTGGGGCGTACAATTGCTGGGCCGGGCGATCCGACATGGGAACGGCCCGATCGATACACAATTGCAATAAATTCGTCAGAATTCGACTACTGGCCGCCCTGATAAGCATTACCGCAGGTAGTGACCTTGGTTCACCGGCGGGCCACGTGGCGTTTTCATGGGATTAAGGTCTAAAGTGCCGCGCGTGAAGGTGACCTTGCAGGAGATCCGGGAACGGACCTATAAGCCGGTCGACGCGTGGTGGACCGTGCTTCTGGTCGACCCGCTGGCGTCGCGACTGGTGCGCCTCGTGGCGCCGTACCGATGGATCACGCCCAATGTTCTGACCCTGATCGCGTCGATCTTCGGATTCGGCGCGGCCGCCTGTTTCGCCGTCGGTGACCGGTGGGCCCTCGTCGCGGGTGGAATCCTGTTCCACATCAGCTTCGTGGTCGACTGCATGGACGGGAAGATCGCCCGGCTGAACGGGACGGGCACGATGTTCGGGCAGTGGCTCGACTTCGTCCTCGACCGGGTGCGGGTCTTCTTCATCGCGCTGGCCCTGTTCGGCGGGCAGTACGCGAAGACGCACGACGTCGCGTTCCTCTGGCTGATGGCTGTGGCGATCTTCCTGGACCTGTTCCGCTACCTGAACAGCGCCCAGATGACCAAGGTCCGCAACAGCATGAAGGACCAGATCGCCGCCTTCCGCGTCCCGACCCCGGTGGAGGCCGAGCCCGCCGCCGGGATGGGCGAGCCGGCCGACGAGATGCCGGAGCCCGCCGTCACCGCCCCGGGCAACACCTCGCTGAAGCGGCGGATCGGCGCCACGCTGCGCCGCAACCGCATCCGCACGCACCTGATCAGCGGTATCGAGTACGAGATGTCGGTCTTCATCATCGCCCCGATCACCGGCCTGATCTTCCCGGTCACCATCGCGGCCGGCGCCGGCCTGCTCGCCTTCGAGGCGTTCCTGATCTTCAAGCTGTACCGCACCTGCCAGCAGTTCCCCGGCAAGCTCGCGGCCGCCCAGGCCGCCTACGACGAGCAGGAACCGGACCGCATCCCGTCCGCCGTCTGAGCCGAAACACACCAGGAGCACCCCCGCCCACCGGAGGGCCGGGGTGCTCCTGTTCTGCTACCGGGATCGGGTTCACGAATCCTCATCCGTGCCGAACAGGCTGCCATGACAGAGCACCGGGACGACGTCGTACGCGGTGTGCCACTCACCGTGAAACTGCGGCTGGTGAGCGCCAACTCCGGGCGCCCGCGGACGGGCTGCGCGGTCAGCCTCTGGCACTGCGGCGGCCACCGTTCCCGGGGACGGCAGGCCGTGGATCCGGCCGGCTGGGTGTCGTTCACCAGCGCGTTCCCCGGCGCGCACACCGGGCACTGGCCGCACGTGCACTTCGCGGTGCACCGTGACGGCGACGACGACGGCCTGCTGCACGCGGCCCAGCTCGCGATGCCCGGCGACGCCTGCACCAAGGCGTACTGCGCGGCCGAGCGCCGTCAGCTCGACGGGCTGAGCCTGGCCGGCGACGGATGCTTCACCGGTGGGTGGGCGCTGGAGATACCGTCGGTGACCGGCGACGCCTCCCGGGGCCTGGTCGCCACCCGCACCGTCGGCATCTGACCGGGCGACGGGCCGCCGAGGGACGCCACGCCGCGACTCGCCCCTTCAGCGGACCGGCGCTGTGCCCCGGATAGATTGGCCCGATGCAGCGCCGACGCCTGATCTTCATCCTGGCGGTCGTGGCGATGCTCGGGCAGATGGCCTTCGCCATGGTGACCACGGCGATCCAGCAGTCACCGACGATCGACGAGCCGGTCTACGTGGCGACCGCCGAGGTCTACCGGCAGCAGCACAGCCTGCGCTACAACCCGGAACACCCGCCGCTCGGCAAGCTGATCATCGCGGCCGGGACGGCGTTCGCCGACCCCGAGCTGGACCCGGGCTTCAACGGCAACCAGACCCTGCTCGGCCGGCACCTGCTCTACGAGAACGGCAACAACCCGTTCCAGGTGATGCTGCTGGCCCGGTTGCCGGTCATCCTTCTCACCCTGCTCTTCGGGCTGGTGGTGCTGGCCTTCGCCCGTGACGTGGCCGGGCCGGTGGCGGGGCTGATCGCCCTCGCGCTCTACAGCTTCTCCCCCGACGTGATCGCGCACGGCTCGCTCGCCACCCTGGACGTGCCGGCGGCCGGAATGCTGCTGACCGCCTTCTGGCTGGCCTGGCGTGCCCGGGGCCGCCCCCTGCCCTACGCGCCTCTCGCCGGGGCGGCGCTGGGAGCGGCGCTCGCGACCCGGGCGAGCATGCTTCCCGCCGTACCGCTGCTGGTCGGTGTCGTCGCGCTCTCGGTCTGGCGCGCCCGGACGGATGAGCTGAAGCGACGCCTGCTGATCGCCGCGGGAGCGGCGCTGGGCGCCGGAGTGGTCGCGGTGGTGGTGGTGTGGCTCGCCTACCTCGCGGTGGATCCGCGGTTGCGCTGGAGCACTCCGCCCGGCCTGCCGGACGTGCGCGGGCTGAAAGGGCTGGCGGTGAGCCTGCTGCCGTTCCCGGAGGCCTACCGGGACGGGATGCTGATCCAGTTCCGGTTCGAGGACCGGACCTTCAACGGCTTCCTGCTGGGCGAGCCCTACAAGGGGTCGCGGTGGTACTACATGCCGGTCGCGATCCTGATCAAGACACCGCTGGCGATGCTGGCGCTCTGGGTGGGTGGCGTCCTCACCATGCTGGTGGTCCCGCGGCTGCGGGTGGCGCTGCTCTACCTGCTGCCCGTCTCGGCGGCGCTGCTGCTGGTCAGCATGCTGGGGTCACGCAATTACGGCACCCGGTACGCGATCTTCCTGCCGCTCTTCCTGGGCGTCGCCGCCGGGGCCGTCGCGCTGATCGAGCTGAAGTGGTCGAGGATCGCGGCGGGCGTGCTCGTGCTCTGGGTCGCGGTCAGCTCGCTTCTGACGTTCCCGTTCTATCTCCCCTATTCCAACGAGGCGTTCGGCGGGACCGCGCGGACCCACCTCAACCTGCACGACGCCAACGTCGACTGGGGGCAGGACCTGGCCCGGCTCGGGCAGCATCTCCGGAGCGCGTACCCGGGCGAGCAGGTCTGGCTGGCCTACAAGGGCTCCGGGGTGCCCGCCTACTACGGAATCCCGGCGCGGGATCCGTACTCGGTGCCGGAGGACCAGGTGCGCGGCCTGCTGGTGGTCTCCGACTCGCGGGTGGCGATCCCCGGACCCCGCCTGAAACGGATGATCGCCACTTCCCAGGAGATAGACCACGTAGGCCATTCGATCAGGATCTATCGACGCTGACTCTTGAACGTTACTCACCGGTAATGCTTAGGTAACACGATGGCGGCGCATTTCGACATCGTGATCGTGGGCAGCGGCTTCGGCGGCAGCGTCAGCGCTCTGCGGCTGGCGGAGAAGGGTTACCGGGTCGGCGTGCTGGAAGCCGGCCGGCGTTTCACCCCGGAGACTCTGCCGAAGACCTCGTGGGACCTGCGCAACTTCCTCTGGGCACCGAAGCTCGGGCTCCGCGGCATGCAGCGGATCACCCTGCTCAAAGACATCATGGTGCTCTCCGCGGCAGGGGTCGGCGGCGGCTCGCTCGTCTACGCCAACACCCTCTACGTGCCGCCGGCGCCGTTCTTCGCCGATCCGCACTGGGCCGGGATCACCGATTGGGCGCAGGAGCTGGCGCCCTTCTACGACCAGGCGTCCCGGATGCTCGGCGTCACCGAACAGCCCACCATGACACCGTCCGACCTCGTCATCAAACAGGTCGCCGAGGACATGGGCGTGGGGCACACGTTCCGGCGTACCCCCGTCGGGGTGTTCTTCGGCGAAGCCGGAAAGACCGTGCCCGACCCCTACTTCGGGGGCGCCGGACCGGAACGGACCGGCTGCGTCGAATGCGGCAACTGCATGATCGGATGCAAGATCGGCGCGAAGAACCGGCTCGACGTCAACTACCTCTACCTCGCCGAACAGGCCGGGGCGGTGGTGCACCCGGACACCGAGGTCACCACGCTGCGGCCGGACGGCGACGGATGGCGGGTCGAGACCACCCGCGGCGTCTTCACCGCCGGGCAGGTGATCCTGTCCGCCGGGGCGCTCGGCACCCAGCGGCTGCTGCACGCCATGAAGGACACCGGGGTGCTGCCCGGCATCTCCGACCGCGTCGGCCGGCTCACCCGGACCAACTCCGAAGCGCTGCTCGGCGCCGCCACCAAGACCGTGCCCGCACAACCCTTCTCGCAGGGCATCGCGATCACGTCGTCGTTCCACCCCGACCCCGACACCCACATCGAACCGGTCCGGTACGGGCCGCGCAGCAACGCCATGGGCCTGCTGTCGACGATCCTGGTCGACGGCGGCGGGCGGATGCCGCGGCCACTGCGGTTCCTCTGGCAGGCGCTGCGGCATCCGGTGGTGCTCGGGCACTCGCTGTCGGTCCGCCGGTGGAGCGAACGGACCATCATCGCCCTGGTCATGCAGTCGGTCGACAACTCGCTCACCGTCCGCCGCACCCGCCGAGGCCGGCTGACCACCTCGATCGGGCACGGCAAACCCAACCCCACGTGGATCCCGGTCGGGCACGAGGCGGTCCGCCGGATGGCCGACCGGATCGGCGGCTACCCCGGCGGGACCGTCGGCGACCTCTTCAACATCCCGCTCACCGCCCACATCCTCGGCGGCGCCACCATCGGCGAATCCGCCTCGACCGGCGTGGTGGACGCCTACCACCGGGTCTTCGGCCACCCCGGCCTGCACGTGATCGACGGGTCGGCGGTGCCCGCCAACCTCGGGGTCAACCCGTCGTTGACCATCACCGCCCTGGCCGAACGGGCCATCGCCCTCTGGCCCAACAAAGGCGAAGCCGACCCCCGGCCGGCCGTCGGCGCCGGTTACCAGCGGTTGTCGCCGGTGGCCCCGCGCTCCCCCGCGGTCCCCGCCCACGCGCCGGGCGCGCTGCGCCTGCCCTTTCCCCGCACCCGGACCTGACACCTTCCCCGCGTATAGCATCGACGGGCATGACGCTTCCACTCACCGGCAAGACGGCGCTCGTCACCGGGGGCTCACGCGGAATCGGGCGGGCCGTCGTGCAGCGGCTCGCCACCGACGGAGCCCGGGTCGTGTTCACCTACCACCGTGCCAAGGACGCCGCGGACGCCCTGGCCGACGAGATCGGCGCCGAGGCGGTCCGCTGCGACCAGGCCGACCTCGCCACCCTCCCAGCGATCTTCGAACCGGTCCGCGACGGCCTGGACATCCTGGTCAACAACGCCGGGATCAGCTTCAGCAGAACCATCGCCGACCTCACCCCGGACGACTTCGACCGGGTCCTGACCGTCAACACCAAGTTTCCGCTCTTCGCACTCCGATCGGCGATCCCGCTGCTGCGCGACGGCGGCCGGGTCGTCAGCGTCTCCAGCCTCAACACCGCCGTGCCCCCGGCCGGTGGTGCCCTCTACTGCGCCAGCAAGGCCGCGCTCGAACAGGTGACCGCCGTCGCGGCGCGTGAACTCGGCCCCCGCGGCATCACCGTCAACACCGTCTCGCCGGGCGCCACCGACACCGAGATGCTGCACGCCGCCAACCCGGCCGAGGCCATCCAGCAGACGGTCGCCCTCACCGCCCTCCAGCGCCTCGGCCGGCCCGCCGACATCGCCGCGGTCGTCGCCTTCCTCGCCGGCCCCGACGCCGCCTGGATCACCGGCCAGAACATCCGCGCCACCGGCGGGCTGCTGATCTGAGACGGCCTGCGGGGAAGGTCAAAACCCGGATCCCTCTCTCGTACGCTCGTCGCGCCCCTCAACCGCACCACACCCGTCCCGTGGCTCCCGCGCGACGCCGCTGCCACTCCCGGCCCCACCGCGACGATCGGGCGGATCCCGGGGCGGGGTGGCCGTACGAGAAAGAGGAAAGCGGCCCGTCACAGGACCAGGGCGTCGGTCCACAGCTGGCGGGAGCGGCCGGAGAGGGCCTCCATCAGGCCGACGGCCTGGCCGTCGGTGAGGCCGGCGACGAAGTCGACGACGGCGCGGCCGCGGGCGCGGGAGAGGCGTTCCGGGGTGCCGGCGGGGAGTTCGGATTCGGCGAGTTCGACGAGGTCGCGGAGGCGGCGGGGCAGGCGCTGCTCCTCGTCAGGGTCGGTCAGCCAGGCGAGCAGGGCCTCGACCAGGGAAGCGAGCAGGCGGGCCTGGCCGCGCTGGTGCAGGGCCAGGTCGGGCCGTTCGAGGACGAAGCGGTTCTGCACGAACTTCAGGACCTGCACCTCGTGCCACTGGGCGCGGGACAACTGGACGTGACCGCTGCGGACGGCCGGCTGGCCGATCATCTCGGCCGAGATGACGAGGCGGTGGGTCCAGTTCGCCGAGAAGGCGGCGACCCGGGCCTCCGACTCCAGCGAACCGTCGAACGGCCGGGCCAGCAGGCCGTCGACGAGCTCGGCGCGGACCAGTTCGACGGCGTCGGCGAAGGCCTCGTCGTCGGCGATCCACCCGTCCTTGCGGTGCAGCTGGCGGCGCAGCGACTCGATGGCGCCGCCGGCCCGGGCCGGGTCGGACTCGCTGCCCCAGCGCTGCCAGGCCATCAACTCCGAGGCGACCGCGCCCTGCTGGAGCACGCCGACGCGGTGCACGTCCTCAAGGTCGTGGATGGCGTAGGCGATGTCGTCGGCGGTGTCCATCACCGAGGCCTCGACGGTCTGCTGCCAGTCGGCGACCCGGCCGGCGAACGGAGCCCGGGCCGCGCGCACGTCCCCGACCTCGGTGGAGTAGGCGCCGAACTTGAGGGAGCCACCGTCCGGGTCGTCGGGCACCCCGGCGGCGCCGCGCGGCGGCGGGTCCATGAACCGGGGGTGCGGCTCCGGGTGGGTGGTGCGGGTCCACGGGTACTTGAGGATCGCGGCGCGGACCGCGTTCGTCAGGTTCAGCCCGATCGTCGCCTGACCGCGGATCTCCGTGCTGGTGACGATCCGGTACGACTGCGCGTTGCCCTCGAACCCGTCCCGCAGCCCGAGCCGCTGCCGGGCCAGCCTGTCCAGCACCCGCTCGCCGAGGTGCCCGAACGGCGGATGCCCCAGGTCGTGGGCGAGCGCCGCCGCCTCCACCACGTCCGGGTCGCAGCCGCCCAGCTTCTCGGACAGATCCGGGTGCGCGGCCCGGACCCGCTCGGCGATCGCCCGGCCCACCTGGGCCACCTTGAGACTGTGGGTGAGGCGGTTGTGCACCAGCAGCCCCGACCCGCCAGGGCTGATCACCTGGGTGACCCCGGCGAGGCGGGCCAGGAACGGTGAACTGACGATCCGGTCCCGGTCCACCCGGAACGGGCTCTGCGCCAGATCTCCGGGGGCCACCAGACTGTCACCGAAGAGGCGCTGGGCACGTGGATCATCCATGCCCGGAGAATCTACCGACTCTGCAGAGCGTCCAACGCGACGGCCATGGCAACCACGAGGCGGCGGTCCAGGTAGGGGTCGTGGATGCTCACCTGGTACGTGTCCCGCAGACCCCACTTGCGCATCACCGAGAAGCCCGGGCGGCCCGCAATGGTGAAGTCGAAGTGGTACGGCAGCCAGGACAGGTAGTCGATGAACCGGCGCAGGATCGCCACCCACTGGTTGCGCTCCTGCCCGGTCACCTCGCCGTAGCCCGGCTGCTCCACGATCCAGGTGGACCGCAGCAGCGAGGCCGCGAAGTTCTTCCGGAACAGTCCGATGGGCTGGCCGTTCGCGTCGGTCACGTCGTAGGTCGCGCCCAGGTCGATGACCTGACGGGCCTTGAAACCGAGCAGCGGAACCTGCTTGGTGTCGTCGGTGTAGAGCGTCACCTGTTCCTTGAACGCCAGCCGCTTCTGCTGGGCGAACGCGAGGATGCCGGCCTCCTGACCGTCCGGGGAGACGGCGTGGACCTCGTACTGGTTGACCATGAGACGAATGCGCTGGCGCACGATGAGATGGGTCTGCGCCTGAAGGGTGTCTTGCGTCACCGCGGCAGTGTGTCATACCGGTCACTTGCTGAGGAGTTACTGAGGGGCACGCTGGCCGACATGAACCCGGGCAGGCCAGACTGGAGACCATGGCGAAGCGAACGCGTACACGTACCGTGATGGCTCTGGCGCTTGCCGCCGCGGCGGTGTGGGCCGCCCGTGACGTGCCCGCGCAGATCGGTGGCCGCGCCGGCGGCGCCCGCCGGACGAGGGTCGAGTCGTCGCCGCAGTTCGCGGGCGGCAAGTTCCGCAACACCGTGCCCGCCACCGAGGTCGTCGCGGCCTCGGTGCCGCGGCTGGCCGTCGCGGCGGCCACCGGCCGGGAGGCCCGCCGCCCGCGTCTGCCGGTCCCGCTGGTCACCGCCGCTCCCGGCGGCGACGCCGACGGACTGCACATCACCTGGTACGGCCACTCGTCCGCCCTGATCGAGATCGAGGGCCGGCGGGTCCTGCTCGACCCGGTGTGGAGCGATCGCTGCTCCCCGTCCCGGCTGGCCGGCCCGCGCCGGCTGCACGAGCCCCCGGTGCCGCTGCGTGAGCTGCCCCCGATCGACGCCGTGCTGATCTCCCACGACCACTACGACCACCTCGACATGGTGACCATCCAGAACCTGGCCGACCTGCAGGCCGCCAGGTTCCTGGTGCCGCTCGGCGTCGGAGCGCACCTGGAGCGCTGGGGCGTCCCCGCCGGCCGCATCGTCGAACTCGACTGGAACGAACGCGCCACGGTCGGCGGCATCGAGTTCGTGGCCACGCCGGCCCGGCACTTCTCCGGGCGAGGCCTCACCCGGGACGAGACACTCTGGGCCAGCTGGGTGATCAACGGGCCGAACCGGAAGGTCTTCTACTCCGGCGACACCGGGTACTTCCCGGGCTTCGCGGAGATCGGCGCGGAGCACGGCCCCTTCGACGCCACCCTGGTGCAGATCGGGGCGTACGGCGAGGACTGGCCGGACATCCACATGACGCCCGAGGACGGCGTCGCCACCCACGTCGACGTGCGCGGCGGCCTGATGATCCCGGTGCACTGGGCAACCTTCAACCTGGCCCTGCACGACTGGGCCGAACCCGCCGACCGCACCTGGCGGGAGGCCAAGGCCCGCGACGTGAAGCTGGCCGTGCCGCGTCCCGGTGAGCGGGTCGACGTCGACAATCCGCCCTCCGTCGACGGCTGGTGGCAGCAGATCGTCTGACCTCCCGCTCGCGGCCCGGGGTGGTCAGCCGGTGCCAGCACACCGGCTGACCCCGGGGCCTCGCACCGGACCGCGCTCCGCCAGAGCGCCCGATGCCGGCCACCACGCTGCGCCCGGGGCGCGGGACGGCGATGGTGCGGTTGAGGGGTGCGAGTCGCGTACAAGAAAGGTCAGACCGAAGCGGGAACGCAGATCTGGACAGCGGCCGGGACCACGGACGCGGTGAACTTCCTGGTCTTGGAGCGGGCGCCGCCGTCGAGTTCGTATACGAGTTTGCCGGCGAGTTCGACGTCGATGCGGCGGGCGCGGGTGGTGCGGACGAACGGGGACTTGTCGGAGCGGCTGACCGCCATGGTGCCGAGGGCACGCGCCCATTGGAGGGCGTTGTGGGCGGTGGCGACGCCGACGTCGAGCCAGCCGTCGTCGGGGACCGCGTCGTCGAAGGCGCGGATGCCGCCGGTGATGGTGCCGACGTTGCCGATGAGGACGCAGCTCGCCTCGCCGTCGAACCAGTCGGTGCCGTCGACCTTGATCTTCGCGTGCGGGGCTTCGCCGTTGACGTGCCGGAGACCGGTCCAGACGTAGGCGAGCTTGCCGAGGCGGTCCTTGAGAGCGCCGTCGGCGTCCTTGATCATGGCGCCGTCGAAGCCGACGCCGGCCATCACCGCGAAGTGTTCACCGCCGAGTTCGCCGAGGTCGAAGTGGCATCGTTCGCCGGTGAAGGCGATGTCGACGGCCTTCTCCAGGTCGGTGGGGATGCCGAGGTTGCCGGCGAGCAGGTTGCCGGTGCCGGCGGGCATGATGGCGACCGGAACGCGCTTGCCGCGCTTGAAACCGGCGAGGGTGTCGAGGGTGCGCTGGACCATGCCGTCACCGCCCCAGACGACGAGCAGGTCCGCGCCGGCCTCGACGGCCTTACGGACCTTCTTCGGGGCCTTGCGGCTCTTCGGGACCTCGAACCAGAGCAGCTTCTCGACGCCGCGCCCGGTGAGGAGCCGGCGCAGCTCGTCGAGTCCGCCGCCGAGGGTTTTCCGCTGGTGGGCAACGACGGCGATCGTGCGGGGGGTACGCATGTCGCCGCCGTTACCCGGTCCGGGAAGAAACCAATCAGCGGAAGCTGAACCGGCGCCGCTTCTTGCGGCCGAACAGGGTCTGCGCGGTGTCGGCGCCCCGGCGGAGCAGGCGCGACGCGCGATTGTTGGGACCACGCCGGCGCTCGACCGTGTCGCTGAGCTTGCGGGCTCCGGCGACGCCGAGCGGGACGAGGACAGCGGTCAGGACGATTCTGCGGATGAGGTTCCAGATCATGCCTGGAGACATACCCACCTGGCGTGATCAGTTCACGGTTTCCCGCATGCGTTGTTCGGCGGCCGCGCTGCGGATCACCATGAGCCGCAGTTCCAGCTCGTCGGCGACGATCGAGGCCAGGTGCTGCAGGGCCTCGAGCTGGCGCGGGTTCGCCTCCCGGGGCACGCTGTCGATCACGTTGACGGTGCCCAGGCGGTAACCGTCATGGGTGCGGATCGGCGCGGCGGCGTAGAAGCGCAGGCCCAGCTCGCCGCGGACCAGCGGATGTTCCAGCGTGCGCGGGTCGACGGCCGCGTTGTTGATGACGTAGACGTCGTCCTGGGCGATCACCGAGGCGCACAGGCCGGGTTCCTTGCCGACCTCCCGTACGCCGGTCAGGCCCTGACAGGCCGCCAGCCACACCCGGTCCTGCTCGACCAGGGACACGGTGGCGATCGGTGTGCCGAAGACAGCGCCGGCCACGAAGGCGATCCGGTCGTACGCGTCCTCCACCGGCTGGTCGACCAGGCGGTAACGGCGCACCGCCGCGAGACGGGCCTGCTCCCGCGGATCCACGTTGTCCAGGTATTCGTAGGCGCTCGACGACTCTGTCATGGACGGCAGCCTATTGCTCACACCGCCCGGCGACGTCGCACAGAACGTCAGTCGCCGTGGGTCTCCGCGGGCAGTGCGCGGACTCGTACCTCGGTGATGGCCCGGCCGGTCACCTCGGTCACCTCGGCGGTGAACTCGGGCAGCGTCACCACCTCGCCCGGCTCGGTGGGGATGTGCCCGAGCCGGGCCAGCACCATCCCGGCGATGGTGGTGTAGTCGCCGTCCTCCGGCGGATCCCCGTGGAAACCCACGTCGGGCAGGTCGTGGATGGGGAACGAACCCGGCATGAGCAGGGCGCCGTCCGGCTCCCGGACGGTCGCCGCCACATCGGAGTCGGTCTCGTCGTAGATCTCCCCGACGATCTCCTCGACCAGGTCCTCGATGGTGACGATGCCGTCGATGGCCCCGCGTTCGTCGACGATCAGGGCGAGCGGCTGGCGTTCGGCGCGCAGCTGCATGAGAGCGTCCGACACCCGCAGCGTCTCCGGCAGGAAGAGCGGCGGCCGGGCCACGTCGTCGACCGGCCCGGTGGCGCCGACCAGGTCGCGCAGGTGCACCACGCCGATCACGTCGTCCAGCCCGGCCGGGCCGATCACCGGCGCCCGGGAGTGGCCGCCGTCGATCAGCGTGCGCAGGGCCTCCGGCGCCGGCCGGCCACTGGCCAGGGTGAGCACGTCGCGGCGGGGCACCAGGATCTCCCGCAGGATGCGGTCGGCGATCGCGAAGGCACCGGAGATGATGGTCCGCTGCTCCGCGGAGAACTCCTGCTGGGCGGCGACCAGGTCGCGGATCTCCTCAGGGGTGACCTCGTCGCGCTGGGCGTGCGGGTCGCTGCCGGCCAGCCGGACCACCCCGTTGGTGGCGTGGGCGAGCAGCCAGACGGCCGGGCGGGAGATGTTCGACAGCATGTCCAGCGGCCGGGCCACGAGCAGCGCCCAGCCTTCGGCCCGTTGCATGGCGATCCTCTTCGGCGCGAGCTCCCCGAGGACGAGGGTGACGAAGGTCAGCACCACGGTGGTCAGGACGGTGGCGGCCGGCTCGGCGGCGGCGCCCAGGAACTCGAGCCGCTCGACCAGTGGCTGGGACAGGTAGATGGCGACCACCGCGGACGCCAGGAAACCGCCGAGGGTGATTCCGATCTGGATGGTGGCCAGGAAACGGTTCGAATCACGGGTCAGCCGTGCCAGCACCCGGCCGGACCGGGACTCCCGTTCCAGTCGCTGCACCTGGCCCTCACGCAGCGAGATCAGCGCCATCTCGCTGCCGGTGAACACGGCGTTGACCAGGATCAGTAGGAAAACCAGGAGGATCGGCCCACCGATGCCATCCATCAACGCACCCTTCGGGAAAAAGTCACAAATTCCCGAACAATTTAGCGACTCGACCGGATCAGAACCGGGAGAACGACCGCAGCGGCATCCGTGGCCCGAATTTCGGCGCCGCGATGCCGCCCAACGCGAGCAGGCCACAGACCCGGCCGCGGTGCCCCGGGAAGGGCTCCAGCAGCTCCAGCATCCGCTCGTCGGTGCCTCGGGCCTCGCCGGCCAGGGCGTAGGCGACCGTGTTGGGGATGTGGAAGTCGCCGACACTGACCGCGTCGGCATCACCGAAGGCGTACCGGACCGTCTCGGCGGCGGTCCACGGGCCGATGCCGGGCAGGGCGGTCAGCCGGGCCGTCGCCTCGGCCGCGCCGGCACAGCTCTCCAGCCGGGCGGCGACCTGCGCGGCACGCAGCAGAGCCTGGGTGCGGCGCTGCTCCACGCCGAACGGATGGAACACCCAGTAGGCGGTGGCCGCCACGACAGCCGGATCGGGCGGCAACACCAGCTCCACCGGGCCGGGCGCCGGCTCACCGAAATGACGGCACACCGCGCGGTACGACCGGTGCGCCTCCTTGCCGGTGACCTTCTGCTCCAGGATCGCCCGCAACAGGCGCGGGAAGAGGTGTCCGGTGGCCGGTAGGCGTACCCCCGAGAAGGTCTTCGCCAGGCGCTCGACCAGCGGATGCCGCGTCGCCAGCGCCGGGAAGCCGCTCAGGTCGTCGCGCAGGCCGGCGATCGCGTCCGCGCGGTCGGCGGCCCACCGGGCGCCCGGCCCGTGACCGGTCGCGACCAGTTCGCCCGCCGAGCGGGCCAGATGCAGCGTGGCCGGGCCCTCCGGGGTCCGCATGGCGAGCCAGAACCCGTCCTCGCGGACCAGGCCGCATGGATCCGACTTCGGCACCAGCAGCGGCCGCACCGAGGCGCCGAAGGAGTATCGCTCCGGCGGGGTCAGCCTGCGGGTCACCGTCACCGCGCCACTATGCCACCGGTCCGGCTTCCGGGGGGAACATCCGGGCACGCCGATGGCCCTGACCTTGCTCCGGGGTCAGGGCCATCGGGCCGTGACCGGACACCCGAGAAAGGTCCGGTCACCTTTGCGGAACCGTTACCCGGTGGTGGCCGGGTTGTCTGCCGCGTACTCGTCCGGCAGGGGGTTGGACGGCCACCGGTCCCGATGGGGGGCCCGGACCGGGTTGGGAGACCCGGTCCGGTTCGGTCCCGGTGGAGCGGCGTCCGGCTCCGCGGTGGTTGTGCCGCCGGTCAGCGGACCCGGATGCGGACCGAGTCGAAGGCCGGCGTCTGGTTGGCGCGCTCCATCATCGGCGTACGGTGCGAACCGTCACCCGCCCACGAGGAGCACTGGAACTCGCCCGACTGGGGCAGGCCCGGCACCTGGATGGCGACGGTGTCCGGGGCGGCGCCGCCCTTGTTGTCCTCGGTGGCGACGAAGAACGCCGGCACCGGGTCGGGAGCGGGGGCCGCGTTGCGGTTGTCCAGGATCCGGCACGCGGTGTGGAAGTGGCCGCGGACCAGGCCGCCCTGGAGGACGCTGCTCTCCACGTAGTAACCGCCCTGGCCGGCCGCGAGGAAGCGGTCACGGATCAGGTTGCGGGTGCTGACCTGCAGCGTGAAGGGCTGGTTCCGGTTGACCTGCTTGGGCGCGTTGGTGATCAGCAGGGTCGCGTTGTTGGCGGCCGCGGCTACCTCACCGAACTCGGTCGAGACACAGCGGTTGCCCTTCTGGAAACCGTCGTGCGGCGGCAGGTTGGAGTTGTCGCAGCTGTTGGCGATGACACCGAGGCCCGCGCCGGGCGGCGGGGTGACTGCCCCTCCACCCTGCTGACCGCCCTGCTGCTGACCGCCCTGCTGCTGACCGCCCTGCTGCTGACCGCCCTGCTGACCGCCCTGCTGCTGACCGCCCTGCTGCTGACCGCCCTGCTGCTGACCGCCCTGCTGCTGACCGCCCTGCTGCTGGCCACCCTGCTGCTGGCCACCCTGCTGCTGGCCACCCTGCTGCTGGCCACCCTGCTGCTGACCGCCCTGCTGCTGACCGCCCTGCTGCTGACCGCCCTGCTGCTGACCGCCCTGCTGCTGACCGCCCTGCTGCTGACCGCCCTGCTGCTGACCACCCTGCTGCTGACCACCCTGCTGGGTCGCCGCCACGCTCGCCTGGGGCTTGCCGGTGTTGGCCTGGTTACCGCCGTTGTTGTTGCCACGGCGGGCCTGGGTGGTCGCCTGGACAGCGTTCTCGGAGACGTTCTTCAGCACCCAGTCCCGGCAGCGGGACCGAACCTGGTCAGTCGTCGCCACGTTGCCGGCCCCGTCGTCCGCGTGCTGCGTGACCTGGCCGTTGTCCGTGGTGTACGTGCCCTTCCGGGTCTGGGTGGAGAGCTTCGAGTTCGCGGGCGCCTGCAGATTGTCGCAAGCCGCGAGAGCACGGTTCCGGACCGTGTTCTTCTCGGTGCCGGCGTTGGAGATCTGCGTGACCGTCACGACACCGCCGAACGCGGCCAGTGACGCCGCCGCAACGGCGATGATGCGGCGCCGACCGCTGAACCACGCCGTGGAATCAGCGCGCCGGTACTTGGACCTTCGCATGGGTTGACACCTTTCTCTGTCGCCGTGGGCGATGTTTGACCTACCGTGCGCGGAAGATGCGCATGGTGGTGACGACCCCGACAACCAGCGCGGCAGCGAGGACCAACAGGATCACGGTGTTGCTGAGGCCGGGCATGTTCTCGCCCCGCTCGGCGGCAACCAGCATCTGGTTGTCGATGGGCACGGGGCCCTGACCCGGGGCGGCCCCGGGGGCCGGCGCTGTGGGCAGCGCGGCGTAGTCGACGATGCCGCTGCTCTCCAGCAAGGTCATGTGCGTTGCCACGAACTGATTGGTCTGCTGCGCGAGCTTGCGGACCGAGTCGTTGCGCGTGGTGGCGCGGATGGTGCCGATCGCCGGGAAGATCTTGCCGTGGGCGGCCCGGAGACGGTCGATGAAGATCTGGTCGAACTCCTGCGGGGTCGCGGCGGTCCGCATCTCGTTCAGCCACACCTCCTGGTCCCCGTTGGGCTTGTTCGGCAGGCTGATGCCCAGCTTCTTGGCCACCGCCCGGTCCAGGTTGTCGAGCGCCACGTGCTGCTTGGCGATCTCCGCGCCGACTTTCCGGACCGTCTCGTTCTCGGACTTCTCCGCGGCCATGTTGCCGGCCGGGACCTCCCACAGGCCGGCGAGCCGGACCTTGATCACGAAGTCCCGGTCGGCGGCACTGACGGTGCCGGTGCCCTTGTCGGTAAGCATGTTGCTGGGCGGCACGGGCACGGGTTCCTCGGCGTGAGCCACTCCGGTCGGCGTCACCATGAATGCCAGGGACAGGGCCAGGGTGCCGACCAGCCATCGGGAACTACGGCGGGTCTTCATGTTTCTCCTCTAACCTCCGGTGCCGTGCCAGATCAGTAGCTGATGTCGCTGCCCGAGTCCGAGTCCTTCTCGGCCTCGCCGGCGGCGTCGGCCGGGGGCGCCACCGGCTTGGAGACGGCGGGGAGACAGGTCAGGTTCTTGGTGCCGTTCGGCTGGATCACGAACCACTTGCCGCCGACGTTCTGGCCCTTCCACTGACCGGCCTTCTTGTCGCCGATGTAGCGGTAGAGCGGCCAGCCCTTGAGGGTGAGCTGCTTGGTGCCGTCAGCGCGGGTGACCGTGCCGACCAGCGACTCGTCCACGCCGTCCAGCTTCGGCTCACCGTTGCCGGTGAGCGCCGGCGGCCAGACCTTGGCGCAGTCGCCGTTGCAGTTCGACTTGGCCGGGCTGTCCTCGTCCTCGTCGAACCGGTAGAGGACGAAGCCGTCCTCGTCCTGGACGGTCGTGCCCATCCGGGCGACCTTCCGGGCGTTGAGCTCCGTGGTGGCCACCTCGTCGCTGATCTCTGCCTTGTTCGCCTCGCCGCCGCCCGACGGAGCGGCCGGCGCCGTCGACTCGGCGGTCGGGTCGGCCTCGGGCTCTGCGGTCCCGGTCGCGTCGGGCGTGGCCGCGACGTTGTTGGAAGCCGGCTGAGCGGCGTTTCCGTAGTCGGCGGCGTTGTATCCGGCCGGGGCGCATGCGGTCAGCGCGACCACCGCCGCCAGCCCTACACCGATGACCTTCAACTTTCGCTTGTCCGATGCCACGGGTCCTCCAACTGATTCATGGCTCTGCATTCCGGCCTGTAGTACGGAGGGGGGCCGGAGAGGGTTGAACATTTGGGCCGATCAAATCAATGATTTTTCGGTTGAACCTTCCGGCCGTCCGGCACGTAAATAGAAGATCCGCCGCACGAAAAACGGCCCGGCCGCATGAGCGACCGGGCCGTTCTCGTGTTCGTAGGGTTACGGAACGCGAACCAGGGTCTCCCCCGGCGCGCCGTTGGCACCGATCTCCTGCACCTGCACGTGAGGGATGTCCTCAGGCGGAGTCGACGTGACGGCCTGCAGCATCAGCGGCGCCGGGTTGGCGGCCGTGCCCCAGCCCTTCTCGCCCACGGTCCACTCGGCCACCTTCTCGGTGGTGCCGTTGCGCCGCACCAGGAACAGCCCGCACTTCTTCGGCCCACTGATGGCGCCGACCGCGAAGGAGACCTGGGTGCCCCAGTCCTTCTTCAGCAGGCCCACGACGGCACTGACGTTGGTCCGCCTGTCGGTGCCGCTGTAGTTCTCGCCGGGCAGTTTCGTGCCACCGATGGCAACGCCGTCCGCCGCGGGCAGCGGGTCGAGCTGGGTGCTGCCCTTCGCGGTGTTGTCCGGCGCGGCCGGGGCGTCCGGGGCCAGCCACTTTCCCCCGGCGAAGAGCGCGCCGATGGAGAGCATGGCGAAGACCACCACCGCGGCGGCCAGGGAGTAGAGCCGGCGGCTGTTGGCCCGCTGCCGCTCCACACCGACCTCGCGGAGCATCTTGTTGAGCACGAGGCCGTCGCGCTCGGCGCGCTCGGCGGCCACGAAGGCCTCCCCGTCGACGGTCGCGAGAACATCCGCCACCTGGACGAAGGACTCCAACTCGTACGCACACTGGGCGCAGTCGATCAGATGGTCCTCGAAGGCGGCCGCGTCGCGGTCGTCGAGAATGCCGAGGGCATACGACGCGACGTCGTAGTGCTGGTCCTGCTGGGTCATTCCGTCACCCCCCGCTGCTGCAGCGCCGTGCGCAGGGCGCGCAGCGCGTAGTACACCCGCGACTTGGCCGTGCCGAGCGGCAGGTTCAGCGACTCGGCGGCCTCCGGGACGGTGCGACCGCGGAAGTACGTCTCGATGAGGATCTCCCGATGCGAATGGCTGAGCTGCCGGAGCGCGTCCGACACGGTCATCGACTGAAGGACCTTGTCAGTCTCGTCAGACGTGGTCGGGAAGCTCTCCAGCTCCCGATCATACGTCTCGGCGGGACGGGCGTTGGCACTGCGATGCTCGTCGATGGCGATCCGCCGGGCGACCGTGACCAACCAGGGCCGCAGCGACTGCTGGCCCTGCGCGCCGAGCCGGTGCGCGTTGCGCCAGGCCCGGAGCAGGGTCTCCTGCACGATGTCCTCGGCGCGCTGCCGGTCACCGCCGGTCAGTCGCAGCACGAACATCAGCAGCGGCCCGGCGTGCTCCTCGTACAGCATCTTCACGAGGGTGTCCTCGTGGCTGGGCGTGTTGTTCGGAGCGGCCTCGTGCCGCGGACCTTGACGCGGGATCACTGTGCCTTCATCCCGGTGGCTGCCACCGTCAAGAGCCTGCCACCTTCCACCGGAGTGTTGCCGTGCCATCACGCGCACCCTCTCCGGCGCGAGCCGATCCTCGGCCACCGCATGCATCGATACCTCCGCCCGGAGCTTTCCCCGTCGCCTGAGATACGGCCGGGGAGCCCTGCCGGGATCAAAGCCGGGGCGAGAATTTCCGGGCCTCTTGGTCTCAACGGTCCTCCGCTGCGTTCGCGATCGAGATGGCGCCCCGGCCGCCGATCACCCTCCGTATTGATCAACGACGATTGGGGTGCCAGGTAAGCCGGAATGATACTCAGTGACAATCGACCCTGGACATGTCCCCGAGAATAATTCTCAGCGGAGACCGGAGAGCGTGATCTCGCAGCGTGAACGAGCGATTCCGCAGCGTCGTCACAGGCGCGTAATGCGCGGTGAATAGCCTCGCCGGCGAACCGATCGGGGGATGCGAGAATTCCGGTCGGCCCCTTTCGGGCGACACTCGACAGGGAGCGCTCCCATTCCCTGATCGTCCTGTTCGGGTGGCTTCGGGGCCGGGAAGAAACACTCAGTTTCCCAGCTTCCGGCACGGGTGCGCCGCTCCTGAGACCCCGCCGGCGACGCGGCGCCCCGCGATCAGGAGCCCTGTCTCAACGAGCGGGACGACGCGACCATTTCTGGGATCGCCCTTCCCGCCGGACGGGGCGCTCTCCAGGCAACCGTG
Organism: Actinoplanes sandaracinus; assembly: GCF_030009775.1. GTDB lineage: Bacteria > Actinomycetota > Actinomycetes > Mycobacteriales > Micromonosporaceae > Actinoplanes > Actinoplanes sandaracinus. Next base: position 92,350 of record NZ_JASCTH010000024.1, read on the forward strand.
TGTGAACGAGCACAGTCACCTGGCCCGATCGGTGCCGCCAACGACCCCACATGGGCAGCCGCGTCACCCTCAGCGACCGTGACTGGTCGCCAGAGACAGGGCGCGGTGCAGCACCCGAGCGTCGCCCAGCATGCCCCGCAGCCGCCGCTCCAGGCCCGCGATCGGCACTAGGTTCTGCGGGGCACGGGGATCCTTGTACGCCGACGACGCGAACCTCGGCAGCGTCGCCACGGACACCCCGGCCAGCTCGATCGCCTGGTCCGGGGAGAGTTCCGGCGAGCACTCCACCCGCACGATCCCCGACCACGGCGCTCCCGACGAGCCGGGCAGACGCAGGTACCACGACCAGCCGCCCCAGACCGTGCCCAGGTGGAAGACCGGCGTCCGCTGGCCCGGGCGCAAACGCGGCACGATCGCCTCCTGCGCGGCCGGCAGATAGTGCTTCTGCTGGGTCTTCACATAACCGATCGTGCGCGGCAGCTGCCGCCGGTTCCGCAGCGGCCCGTCCACGATCAGCAGGTCGGTGCCGTCCGAGCCACCGTCCCGGGCGGCCGCCGAGATCTCGATCTCCAGCGCGGTCAGCGGACCCTGCACGGCGGCCGGCAGCTTGCTCGCCTCCCCCGTGCCGCTGATCCGGTGCACCTCGTAACGCACCGAACCGGCCTGCACGTCGGTCGCCGACGGACTGGCCGTGAACAGGCCCCGGGAGACCCGGGCGCCGGCCAACTCGGCCACCCCCCGGGCCAGATCGCAGCGGACCACGCCGGCGGCATACGAGGCCGCCAGCCCCGCATAGGTGGTGCCGTCTTCCTCGGCCGTCCACAGCCCGGCGTCGTTACGCCGCACCCCGTCGACCAGGAACACCACGTCCGGCACACGGGCGCCGGCGGAGACGTCCATCGGCGCCCACTCGGCGGCCGGCACCTCCACATCGAGGTCGACCTGGGCGCTGCTGGACGAGCCCGGCCCGTCCGCGCCGTCACCCTCGAACGACGAGCCGTAGGACGGGTCCCACGCGTCGACGAACATCCTGGTCACAGGCCGACCCTCTCGACATGGGCGGTACGCGCGTCCTTGTGCACCTCGAACCTGACCGGCACCCGCTCGGCCAGCGCGTGCACATGGGTGACGATCCCGACCATCCGGTCACCGCGGGCCGCCAGGTTCTCCAGGGTGGCGGCGACCACGTCGAGGGTGGCCGCGTCCAGGGTGCCGAACCCCTCGTCCAGGACGATCGACTCCAGACTGGCCGCGGTGGTGCTCATCCCGGCGAGCTGTTCGGAGAGGGCGAGCGCCAGAGCGAGCGACGCCTGGAACGTCTCACCGCCGGAGAGGGTCCGCACGCCGCGCCGGAGCCCCGCGTCGTGGTGGTCCACCACGAAGAACTCGCCCTTGTCGTGCATCAACTCGTATTGCCCGCCGGTCAGTTCCCGGAGGATCCGGGAGGCGCCGTCGACCAGCAGGTCGAGCGCCTCCTCCAGCAGCCAGCGCTCGAAGTTGTTGGCCCGCAGGTGCCCGGCCAGCGATTTCGCCACCCGGCTCTCCCGCAGCAGCGTCTCCCGCTGCTCGGCGGCGGCCCGCGCCTGCTCGCGCCGCTCGGTCAGCCGCTGCCAGGCCGCCTCGGCCCGCTCGGCGGCGACCGCGGCCGCCCTGATCAGGCTGGACTCGTCGGAGGTGCGCCTCTCCAGGGGCGTCCCGGCCGCGGCGAACAGGTCAGCGACGTCGGCGAACGCGCGGACCGTCTCCTGGTGTGCCGCGGCCACCGCGGCCCCGGCCTCGACCCGGGCGACCTGCCGTCTGCCGTGCTCACCGGCGGCCCAGTCGACCAGAGCCTGCCAGGCCGCGGCCAGGTCGTCCCGGTCGGCCGGCGGCGGCCCGAACCGGGCCAGGCCGTCCCGGGTCGCGTCGAAGGTGCGCCACACCGAACGCTGCCGCTCCTCGGCGGTCTGCACCGCCGCCTGCGCCTTGCGGTACGCGTCGCGGGCGGCACGCACCGCCGCCCCGGCCTCCTCCAGACGCCGCCGCGACTCGGCCAGCTCGGCCAGCCGCCGCTCCAGCACCTCCACGGCGGGCAGCGTCTCCACCGCCTTACGCACCTCGGCCAGCCGGGTGAGGTGGTGCTCGTACTGGCCGCGCTTGCGCTCCACGTCGTTGGCCAGGTCGCGGACCACCGCGTCGCGCTCGCGCCAGCGGGCCTGCGCCGCCTCCGCCTCCTCACGGGCCGCGTTGCCGGCCTGCTCGGCCAGCCGCACCGCGGACTCCTGCGGCACCTCGGGCACCACGGCGACGGTCTGCTCGCAGACGGGGCAGGCGTCCCCGGCTTTCAGATGGCCGCGCAGCGCCGTCGCGCGGTCCCGCTGCTGGGCGTCCCGGTAGTCCTGGCGGGCCTGCTCCAGCAGCTGCTGGGCACCGAGATGGTGGGCGTGGGCCAGCTCGGCGGCGGCCAGCGCGTCACGGTGCTCGACCTCGGCGACCGACACCTTGCCGGCGAACCACTCCTCCTGCTCGACCAGTCGCGACAGCTCGGTGTGCCGGTCCAGCGCCACCCGCAGCTGACCGGGATCGCCGGCCGCGGACACCTCACCGCGGGCCTTCTCCTCGGCCTCCTCGGCCGCGTGCACGTCGTCGGCCGCGCCGGCGGCCGCGTCGCGCGCCGCGACCACCGCCCCGGTCGCCTCGGCCAACCCCGGCGGGGTACGCACGGAGGCCAGCGCCGCCAGTTCCGCGTCCACCGCGTCCCGTGCGGCGGCGGCGGCCGCCTCGGCCTCCCGGGCACTGCGCAGCTCCGGCACCGCGGCCTCGACCGCGGCGGTCAGCCCCCGCATCCGGGCGAGAACCGCGGCGGCGCCCTCGACCGCCTCGTCGGTGGCGTCTTCCAGGGCGCCGAGCTGCTGCTCGACCATCGACAGTTTGACCTCGGCGGTCTTGCCGCGCTCGGCGGCCCGGCCCTGGACGTCCTCGTAGATGTGCAGGCCGAGCAGGTTGACCAGGATCTGCTGCCGGGTGGCCGGCTTGGCGTGCAGGAAGTCGGCGAACTGGCCCTGCGGCAGCACCACACAGCTGGTGAACTGCTCGTAGGGCAGGCCGACCGCGTCGAGCACGGCGCCGTCCATCTCGGCGGGGGTGCCGGCCAGGACCTCGCCGAGGTCCTCCAGGTCCATGCCGGTGTCGAGCTTGGTGACGTCGAAGCCGGGCGGCATCAGCTGCAGCCCGGCTCCCGCGGTCTTCACGTTGCCCCGGCCGTCCCGGCGGACCACCCGGGTCGCCACGAACCGGTCGCCGGCCGACTCGAAGACCAGTCGCACCCGGGCCTCCGCCGCCGACGGGGCGAGCGCGTTGACGATGCCCCGGGCGCCACCCCATCGCGGCACCGTGCCGTAGAGGGCGAAGCAGATCGCGTCCAGCACGGTCGACTTGCCCGAGCCGGTCGGACCGACCAGGGCGAAGTAGTCGGCGTCGGTGAAGTCCACGGTGGTGGGGTCGCGGAAGACCGTGAATCCGGCCATGTCGAGCCTGAGTGGCCTCATTGGTTGCTGCTCACCTCGTCGTACAGCTCGTCGAACAGCTCGCGCACGCCGTCCTCGGCGTTGCCGCGGCTGTCCAGGTAGTCACCGAAGAGTTCACGCGGGGACCGGCCGGCGCGCTCGGCGCTGCGGGCGCCGGAGCGGGCCGGCAGCATGTCCGGGTCGATGCGCACCTCCAGGGCGTTCGGCAGGAGCTCCTGCACGTCCTCGCGAAGGCCGGGCCGGGGCGCCTCGCGCACCAGGACACGCAACCAGGCGTCCGGAAGGTTCACCGTGGCGAGCTGTTCCAGGGTGCCGCGCACCGTCCGCAAGGTGAGGGCCGAGGTCACCGGCACGTCCCGGACGTTCGCCGCGCGGTCGGCGGAGACGTCCACCACGGCGACCGAGCAGACGTTCTCCTCCTCACCGAAGTCGACGGCGAGCGGGCTGCCGCAGTACCTCGTGGGGCACGGGGAGACGACCGTCTGCGAGCGGTGCAGGTGGCCGAGAGCGACGTAGTGCGCGTTCGGCGGGAAGACCGTGGCGGGGACCGCGTAGCCCATGATGGTGTGCGCCTCGCGCTCGCCGCCGCCGGTGCTCGCGCCGACGATCGTCAGGTGGGCGGTGAGCAGGTTGACCACGCCGGGCTCGGCGAACGGCTCGCTCACCTTGGCGATCAACCGGGCGACCAGGTCGGCATAGGTCTGGTTGGCCTCGGCGGCGGTCAGCTCGTACATCTCGGCGGCACGGATCGCGTAGCGCTGGGAGAGGAATGGCAGGGCCACCAGCCGCCACCGCTCGCCGCCCTCGGTGGTCCCCTCGATCAGCAGATCGGTGAGATCACCCTTGGGGTACGACCCGCGCAGCTCGATGCCGGCCGCGTCCGCCCAGGGCCGCAGCGCGTCGAGGGCCGCGCCGTTGTCGTGGTTGCCGCCGATCGCCACGACCCGCGCGCCCGTCTTGCGCAGCGCCGAGAGCGCCCGGGTCACCAGCCTGGTCGCCTCGGCGGTCGGCGCGGCCGTGTCATACAGATCGCCGGCCACGATCACCAGATCGGGACGCTCGGCACGGGCGATCTCGACGACCTGGGCGAGGACACGGATGTGCTCCTCGTTGCGGTTGTGGCCCTTGAGGACCTTACCGACGTGCCAGTCGGAGGTGTGCAGGATGCGCATCGCTGAACCCTAGTCCGAGACCTAGAACGGAATGTCGTCGTCGGCGCCGGACCGGCCGCCGACCACGGCGAACGGATCGGCGCCCTGCACTATCGAGCGGAGTGTCTCGGCCGGCGGCGGCCCCGACTCGGACTTGCGGGTCGCCCAGGCGGGGAACGGGAACTCGACGCAGAGCGGGACCGGGATGTCCGGCTGGTTGACGAACATCGTGCCGGGGCGGGCCAGCAGGGCCCGCTGGCGCATGGCCGGGGGCAGGAAGCCGTACTCCGGCCTCGACGCCTCGGCCGGGTCGAGACGGCCCACCACCCGGATCGCCGAGTTGGTGACGATCCGCCGCTCCACCTCGCTGGCGGTCTGCTGGGCGCCGATCAGGATCACGCCCAGCGAACGGCCGCGCTCGGCGATGTCGAGCAGCACCTCCTTGATCGGGGAGGAGCCCTCGCGGGGGGCGTACTTGTTGAGCTCGTCGAGGACGACGAAGAGCAGCGGGCGGCCGGTGCCGGACTTCTCCTTCTCCTCGAACTCGGTCTTGAGCGTCACACCGACCACGAACCGCTGAGCCCGGTCCGGCAGGTTGTGCAGGTCGACCACGGTGACCTGCGCGCTATCGGCGGTCTTGATCTGGTGCGGGCGGCGCTGGGCGAGATCGCCGCGGATCAGCCGGGAGAGGTCGCGCTTGCTGTTGATCAGCCGCCGGGCGAACGCGTTGACGGTGCCCATGTTGACCGCGCTGCCGGCCCAGGTGGACCGGGTGTCGTCGTCGGTGAGCTGCTCGACGATGTGGTCGACGAGGTCTTGGTACGAGCTGATCCGCTTGCCGTCGATGCTGATCCCGCCCTCGGCGGGGACCGCGTAGCGGTTGAGGTGGGCGGTGACCGAGTGGACCACCATCGTGTACTGCTGGCGCTCGTCGTCGGCGTCGGCGAACACGTAGGGCAGCAGCTTGGTGTCGCAGAACTCGGCGAGGGTCCAGTAGAACGCGTCGACCCCGGTCAGCCGGCTGCTCACGTCGGGAGCGCCGGACGAGTCACCGGCCCGCGGCGGCGCGTAGACCCGGACGTCCGGGAACGGCGCGGCGGGGAGGCCGAGAAGCGCGTACGCCTCGCGGGTCCTGTCGTCGAGTTTCGTGTTCGGGTGGTCGAGGAACAGCAGGTCCTCGCCCTTGACGTTGAAGATCAGGGCGCGGGCGTTGGTGCCGTCGGCGCCGAGCTGACCGGAGCGGAACACCGAGTAGAGCAGGAACGTCGCGAAACTCGTCTTCGTCGCCACCCCGGAGATGCCGGAGATCGACACGTGCGCGCCGCGGGTGCCGTCGAGGAAGTCGGCGTTGAGGAAGACCGGCACCCCGTCACGGCCGGTGCCCATCGGGACCCGGCGCTCCATCCGGTCGAAGTGCAGCGCGGCGTCACGGGCGTCGCCGGTGGCCCGGTGCACCACGGCGCCGGGGGCGGGCGGCACGTAGAGCTCCGGGTCGACCCGGGTGGTGGTGATCTCGGCCGCCTCCTGGACCATCGCGGGCAGGGTGCCGTCGGCGATGGCGAACACGTCGGAGTCGAACTGGGCACCCTCGTGCCGGGCCCGCACCTGCGTCACCACCCCGGCGATCGTCACCGGCTCGCGGTCGGGCAGGTCGCGTTTCGTCACCACGACGTCGTCGAGCTGGAGATAGCTGCCCGGATTGACGGCTGTCCAGAACTGCAGCGGTGTCGCGTCCGCAGTGCCCAGCACCCGTCCGACGGGGCCCACGTCCGGTTGTGCATTCAGTTTTCCGCCGCGGGCAGACCCAGTTTCGTCAGACACGGGGATCATGTTGCCTCAGAGGTACGACAAATGCCCGCGGCCTCCGTTGTCCACAACTTCTGGTGTCCATCCACAGAGTTATGCACAAGATCTTGATCCCCTCGGGGAGGCGCGCCCTGACCCGGGCCGATCGGCGGGGGCTAGCCTCGGGCGTACCGGAGAAAAAGCATGTCGTCTCGGGTCAGCGCGTGCCGCAGCGACATCCGCCGGGGTGGCGCCGGCGGGCCGTGCGCGATGCGGCCGGCCGGACCGCCCACCAACAGCGGGGCGACCGTGAGGCACAGCTCGTCGACCAGGTCGGCGGCGATCATCGAGCCGAGCAGGCCGGGGCCGCCCTCGCAGAGAAGCTGGGTGGCGCCGCGCGCGTGCAGCGCCTCCACCCCGGCGGCCAGATCGACCCGGTCGTCGCCGAGCGCGATCACCTCGGCCACCTCCGCGATCGGCGAGGCGGGGGCGGCGCGATGGGTCAGCACGATCGGGCGGATCGGCGCGTCCGAGAAGATCAGCTGCTCGGGGTCCAGGTCGAGGGAGCCGGAGACGATCACCATGAGCGGGAACTCGGGCAGGCCGTTCGCCACCCGCCAGGCGCGGGCCGGCGCGGTCAGGCGCAACGCGTCGTAGCCTTCGGCGCGGACCGTGCCGGCCGCCACCACGAGGGCGTCGCAGACCATCCGCAGGGTGTCGAAGACCTCTTTGTCACCGGGGCCCTGAAGGCCGGCGGAGAGGCCTCCGACGGAGACCGCGCCGTCGGCGCTGGCGATGAAGTTCACCCGCAGGGCCGGGCGGTCGAGCCGCGGATAGCGGTCGACCAGCTCGTCCGCCGCGGACGGCAGTGTGCTCACGGGCCGGGCGGGCCGGTGACCGGCGGCGTCGGTTCGGGTCTGCGGTGCTGACAGTCGCACCACGACCCGCCCCGGCACTCGTCGTGCCGCCGTTTCCGGCAGGCGTCGCAGATCATGCCTCCGACCCTAGTACAGAACCGCGGGTCCTCCCGAATACCGGGACGTCGATCCACTCGCCGGGAGGAAGGCACTGTCCGACACCCGACCGGCACGGCGCCGCGAACACCTCGGCACCTACGCTGACATGTGATTCCGGGCATATCGCCACTGCTTGACGACCGGGACACGGCGGTGCAACGGGTCCGAAACGCCGGGTCGGCAGGGTGTTGACTCAGACGGCGCCACCGGCCGTCGCAACGGGAGGAGTTTCATGTTGCTGCGGGTTCGAGTCACCCTGCCGGACCGTCCCGGTGCCCTGGGTCAGGTCGCGCGCACCCTCGGTGTGGCTGGTGCCGACATCGTCCAGGTCGTGGTGCTGGAACGGCTGGGCGGCCGGGCGGTCGACGACTTCACCGTCGTGTGGCCCGGCGCCACCCGGGTCGAGCGGCTCCTCGCCGGCCTGGCCGCCATTCCCGGCGTGCAGGTCGACGGAGTGTGGAAGGCGATCGGAGCCCCGGTCAACGGCGGCCACGACGCCGAGCTGCTCGCCCAGGTCGCGGCCAACCCGGCGGACGGTCTGGCCACCCTGGTCGACGCGATGCCCGGCCTGCTGGCCGCCGACTGGGCCGCGGCCGCGACGGTGCCGGCCGACTGGGCCGCGCGCAGCGGCTCCGGCGGCGCCAACGAGCCGTCCGTGGCCTACGCGAGCTGGCGCGTCCCGTCCCCGCTGCACCTGCCCGAGGTGACCCCGCTGCGGGCCCGCCCGATGGCCGAGCCCGGCGGCCCCCGCTACGCGGTCGCCCCGTTCGGCCGGGCCGGGCTCGTGCTCGTCGTCGCCCGGACGGACGAGGACGACCTGGCCGCCGCCGCCTTCCACGTGACCGAGGTCGACCGCCTCGCCCAGCTCGTCCGGGCCGCCGCCGTCATCCTCGGCGACCGCCTGGACACCCTCGGCACGCCCGCCACGGCGGCCCAGATGTGACGGTTCCGGTGCCGTCTCGCGGCCCCACGTGATCCACGAGACAGAACCCGGCCCGGCAACCGGGGCCGAAGGCAATACCCCCGCAACAACGCCGGTGCACTCTTGAGCCAGGAGGAAAGGAGTGCCCCGCATGGCGCTGTGGCGTGTCAGGGCAACGGTCGACGACCGTCCCGGTTACCTCTCGGTGCTGACCGCGAGCCTGGCTCTGCGGTCGGTCAACATCCTCGCCGTCCAGGTGCACACCACCGAGGAGGGCGCGGTCGACGACTTCCTGGTGGACGCTCCCGACACCCTGACCGAGACGGATCTGCTCGCCGCGGTCGCCAAGGGCCGGGGGCGGGAGGCGTTCGTCGCCCGGGCCGAGGCGCAGGGACTGGCCGACCAGCCGACCCGCGCGCTGGCCCTGGCGGGCCGCCTGGTGCACGAGCCGGAGTCGCTCGGCGAGGCCCTGGTCGCCCTGCTCGACGCGACCGACGTGCGCTGGCGCCCGGCGAGCGGTGAGCAGGCCGGCTTCCACGGTGGCCGGATGACCCTGGCCGACCCGGCCGGCGGCGCGCTCGAGGTGCTCCGGGCACTGCCCGCGTTCACCCCTGCCGAGTTCGCCCGGGCGCAGGCCCTGGTCGAGGTCGCCGCGACGGTCCACCGGCAGCACCGCGAGCAGGTGGCGCTGCTGCTGCCCGACGGCGCCGAGGTGGTCCTGCGCGCCGGCGCGCCCGACGACCTGGCCGCCGTCGGCGAGTTCCACGACGACTGCTCCCCGGCGGCGCTGCGCCAGCGTTACCCCGGTGGCGTCCCGGCCGGTTCCCGGCTGCGCCGCCTGCTGGAGCCCGCCGGCGGCCTGACCCTGCTCGCGGTGGCGCCCGGCGGCGCCGTGGTGGCGATGGCGATCCTGATGACCGAGGGCGATCTGGGCGAGGTCCGCGTCCTGGTGGCCGACGAGTGGCAACGCCGCGGGCTCGGCACGGCCCTGCTGCGGCGGCTCCACGCGCACGCCGCGAAAACCGGCGTCGCGGCGGTGCAGGCGCACACCGGCGCCGGTAACGTGGCGATGCTGCGCACCCTGCGCCGGGTCGGCGCGGGCCCGATCGAGCGCGACGGCGCGATGGTGACCCTCACCTTGCGCACCACCGGCCCCCGGGTCGGCGACGAGACTCCCGCCACCTTCGGGTGACCGGGTGAAAGGGTGGCGGCGGGTTCCGGTTCGGGCCCGCCGTCACCCAGGGGCCGTCATCCGCGGCGTTCGCCGTGCTCGACACAGGTCGCGGTCCACCCGGTGGGGACCACCTGCACCTTCATCCGGCGGCGGCAGTCCGGGCAGTAACGCGGCGGTTCCAGTTCCCGGGCCGCCACGCAGGCCGCGTGAGAGCCGGGCTCCCCGCACCGGTCGCAGTACGCCATCAGAACGTCGCGGACAGGGACTTCACCGGCATCTTCAGATCGGCGAGCAGCTCCAGGTCAGCCGTGGCCGGGCGGCCCAGCGTCGTCAGGTAGTTGCCGACGATCATCGCGTTGATGCCACCGAGCAGGCCCTCCCGCGTGCCGAGGTCGCCGAGGGTGATCTCCCGGCCACCGGCGTACCGGAGGATGGCTCTGGGCAACGCCAGCCGGAAGGCGGCGATGGCGCGCAGCGCGTCCTTGCCCTCCACCACCGGGCGGTCGCCGAACGGCGTGCCGGGGCGAGGGGTCAGGAAGTTCAGCGGAACCTCGTGCGGGTCGAGCTCGGCCAGTTGCGCGGCGAACTCGGCGCGCTGCTCCAGGGTCTCCCCCATGCCGAGGATGCCACCGCAGCAGACCTCCATGCCGGACTCGCGCACCATCGTCAGGGTGCTCCAGCGCTCCTCCCACGAATGGGTGGTCACCACGCTGGGGAAGTACGATTTACAGGTCTCCAGGTTGTGGTTGTACCGGTGGACGCCCATCGCGGCCAGCTCGTCGACCTGCTCCTGGCTGAGCATGCCGAGGCTCGCGGCGACCTGGATGTCGACCGCTTCCTTGATCGCTTTCACGCCGGCGCGCATCTGGTCCATCAGGCGCTTGTCCGGCCCGCGGACGGCGGCGACGATGCAGAACTCGGTCGCGCCGGTGGCCGCGGTCTGCTTGGCGGCCTCCACCAGGGAGGGAATGTCGAGCCAGACCGACCGCACCGGAGACGCGAACAGGCCCGACTGCGAGCAGAAATGACAGTCCTCGGGGCAGCCGCCGGTCTTCAGCGAGACGATGCCCTCGACCTCGACCTCCGGGCCGCACCACTTCATCCGCACGTCGTGGGCCAGCTGCAACAGGTCGGGAAGGTCCTCGTCAGGCAGGCGGAGCACCGCCAGGATGTCCGACTCATCGAGGCCGGCACCGTCATCGAGGACCCGGGCACGCGCTCGGTCGAGGATCTCTGGCATGCCCGTACCCTACAGAGTTCCCAGCGCGGTAGGACTGTCAGAGTTGGGTGATAGTTTGCCAGCCTAGTGATCAATGGGGGCGTCTTGGCGGACTGGTTGGAGGCACTCGACCGGCTGGCCCACGACCGGGCCAAGGCGGGGCTGACCCGTCAGTTGCGGCCGCGGGCCGCCGGCGACAGCGTCGTCGATCTGGCCGGGAACGACTACCTCGGCCTCTCCGATCACCCGCGGGTGATCGGCGCGGCACGGCAGGCCCTGGAGGCGTACGGGCTGGGCGCCACCGGCTCCCGGCTGGTCCGCGGATCGACCGGCGCGCACACCGACCTCGAGGACTCCCTGGCCGGCTGGCTCGGCGCCGACGCCGCCCTGGTCTTCTCCTCCGGCTATCTGGCCAACCTCGCCGTGGTCCGCGCCGCCGGGGCGGTCTGCGACCTGGTGGTGTCCGACGCGTACAACCACGCCTCCCTGATCGACGGCTGCAAGATCTCCGGGCTGCCGGTGCGGGTCGTCCCGCACAACGACCCGGCCGCCGTCGCCGCTGTCCTGGCCGCACATCCCGGCCGGGCGGCGGTCGTCACCGAGTCGGTGTTCTCCGTCGACGGCGACCTCGCGCCGCTGGCCGCCCTGCACGAGATCACCTCAGCTCACGGCGCTCTGCTGATCGTCGACGACGCGCACGCGCTCGGCCTGCTCGGCCCGTCCGGTGAGGGCGGTGTCGCCGCCGCCGGCCTGGCCGGCCGCCCGGACGTGATCGTCACCGCCACACTGTCCAAAGCGCTGGGCGGCGCCGGCGGTGTGGTCGCCGGGCCCGGGCAGTTCATCCGGCACCTGGTCGACACCGGCCGCAGCTTCATCTACGACACGGCGCCACCACCGGCCGTCGTCGCCGGGGTGCTCGCCGCCGTCGAGGTCGCCCGGGCCGCCGGCGACCGGCGGGCCGTGCTCTTCCGGCGGGGCGCGCTCCTCGCCGCCACTCTCCGGGGCGCGGGCTTCCCCACCCGCGACCCCGCCGCCGGGGTGCTGTCGGTGCCGGCGCCCGGGCCGGAACCCGCCGTGGCCTGGGCCGCCGACTGCCGCGACCGTGGCGTCGCGGTCGGCTGCTTCCGGCCACCGTCGACACCGGACGGCAGCTCGCGCCTGCGGCTGACCGTGAACGCGGGCGTCCCCGAGCAGGACTTCGCCCGAGCCATGACCGTGATCCTGGAGTGCGCACCATGACCGCCGACCCCCCTCAAGCGTCCGACCCCAGCCGGCCCCCGGCGGTGGTGCCACCGCCCCGCGAGGAGCGCAGCGGCGGCGGCCACGGGCTGCCCGTGGGCCCGCCACCGGCCGCGGCGGCTCCCGGCCCGCTTCCCCCGCACGGTGGCGGTCACACACCGCCGCCGGTGCTCCCACCGGCGGTGGACCCGGTGGAGGAAGAGTCCGAAGAACAACCGGAACCACCCGCCGCCCGGCCCACCTGGTTCGGCGAACCCGCCACCCCACCGGCCGAGAGCTCCGGGCCCGCGGCCAAGCCGCACCGGGCCGACCACCGTGAGTGGCACGGGATCGTGCTGGTCACCGGCACCGACACCGAGGTCGGCAAGACCGTCGCCACCGCGGCGATGGCCGCGGCCGCCCAGGCCGCCGGTCTCCGCGTCGCGGTGATCAAACCCGGTCAGACCGGCATCGCCACCGGCGCGCCGACCGACGCCGAGGTGGTCACCCGCCTGGCCGGCCCGGAAACCGTGCGCACCCTCGCCGAATACCCCGAGCCGCTCGCCCCGCTGGCCGCCGCCAAGGTCGCCGGCCTGCCCGCGCTCGCCCTGTTCGACGTGGTCGACGCGGTCCGCGCCGAGGCCGAGAAACACGATCTGGTGCTGGTCGAGGGCGCCGGCGGGCTGCTGGTGCCGATGGGCCTGCGTCCGTCCGGCGAGGCGTGGACGTTCGCCGACCTGGCGACCACATTGGGCTCCGGGGTGATCGTGGTGACCCGGGCCGGTCTCGGCACTCTCAACCACACCGCCCTCACGCTGGAGGCGCTGGACCGCCGCGGTGTTCCGGCGAAGGTGATCCTCGGCGCCTGGCCGGCCGATCCCGAGCTGGTTCACTGGGCCAACCTGGGCGAGTTGGTCCCGCACCTGGTCGGCGCGCTGCCCTCGGGCGCCGGTTCGATGGATCCCGGGGTGTTCCGGCGGTCCGCGCCCGGCTGGCTGACCCCGGCTCTGCACGGCGTTCTGGACAACTGGCGCGTCTGGGCCGAAGAGGCGGGTTGATCGGACACCCGGCACAATTACTGTCCGGGGAGGTGAACCGCATGAAGAATGGCGGCGTGACTTTCACCCTGACGATCGACTGCGGTGGCGGAGGAATCAAGGGTTCGGTCCTCGACGAGGCCGGGACGATGCGGGCCCAGCCGATCCGGGTGCCCACCCCCTATCCGCTGCCGCCCGACCTGTTCGTGAAGACGCTGGTCGGGCTCGGTGAGCAGTTGCCGACCGCGGACCGGGTCACCGTCGGGATGCCCGGGATGATCCGGCACGGCGTGGTGGTGGCGACCCCGCACTACGTGACCCGTTCCGGGCCACGCACCAGGGTCGACCCCGAACTGGTCGAGGCGTGGCACGGGTTCGACGCGCGGACCGCGCTGGCCGAGGCGTTCGGCCTGCCCACGCTGGTGCTCAACGACGCCGAGGTGCACGGCGCCGGGGTCGTCGCCGGCACCGGCTGCGAGCTGGTCCTGACTCTCGGCACCGGGCTGGGCTGCGCCCTCTTCGACGGCGGCGAGCTCGCCCCGCACCTGGAGATGTCGCAGGCCCCGGTCCGCTGGGGGATGTCCTACGACACCTACATCGGTGAGCACGAGCGCCGCCGGCTCGGCGACGCGCTCTGGTCGCGGCGGGTCCGCAACGTGGTCGACGGCCTGCGCCCGGTGTTCCTCTGGGACCGGGTCTATCTGGGCGGCGGCAACTCCCGCCTGATCACCCCCACCCAGCTGGCCCGGATGGGTGACGACGTGGTCGTCGTGCCCAACACCGCCGGCATCGTCGGCGGCGTCCGCGCCTGGGCGCTGGGCCAGGAGGTCCGGTGACCCCCACCACCGTCCTGCCCCCCGGCCCTGGGCCGGGAGGCTTGATGAGGCCCGCCGCGGTCCTTCTCGACTTCGGTGGCGTCCTCGCCGACGCCCCGTTCCGCGCCGACCCGCCCGAGCTGGTCCTGCGCCTCTACAACCTGACCGGCGGCGCGCTCGCCCCCGGGCTGATCCAGCGCTCGCTGATCGACGGCGCCGCCGCCTACGCCCGCTGGCGCGACGAGGACTGGCCCGACGAACTCCCGCACCTCGACGTGTGGGAACGGTTCGTGATCCACGACTGGCCACCGCTGGCCCAGGCCCGGGTGCGCGGTTCGGTGACGAAGCTCAGCTACGACTGGGCATGGCGCGAGGGCTGGGCGCTCCGGCCCGGCATCGCCGAGTTTCTGACCGCGTGCGCCGGGGCGGGCATTCCGCTCGCGGTGGTCAGCAACACCCTGTGCGGCGCCGCGCACCGCGATTTCCTGGCCACGGCCGGCGTCGGCGAGCTCTTCGCGGCGCAGATCTACAGCGACGAGGCCGGCGTCCGCAAACCCAACCCACAGATGATCTGGAACGCCACCGACGCCCTCGGCGTCTCGCCGTCCGCCTGCTGGTTCGTCGGCGACAGCCGCCGCCGCGACATCGTCTGCGCCCGGCGCGCCGACATCGGCACGGCCGTCCTGATGCCGTCCGGGCGCGCCGACAGCGGCGGGGAACAGCCCGATCCGGACGTCACGGTCACCGACGGCTTCGGCCTGCTGAAACTGCTCAAACCCTGATCTTGTACGGCTGGTCCGGTCCCCACCTCCCGGCGGACGAGGCAGGCGATCCGTCGCCGCCGTCCGCCGCCACCGGCTCATGCGCTTACGTCACCCTCACCCCCGGCCGGCTCCGCGCGGCGGATCAACCCGGCTGATCCAGCGGCGGGGGTGAGAGGTCTACGCGGTGACCTGCCAGACGGTGGTGCGGCGGATCGGCATGCTCTCCAGGTCCTCGACCACCGGGACGTCGTAGACGGCCCGCCGGATCAGGCCCTCCGGCAGGTAGGCGCGACCCGGGTCACCGACCAGGACCAGGGAGCCCCGGCCGGCCGCGCGGCGCAGGAACGGCAGCACCCGCCCGGCCATCTCGCGGCTGTAGAAGACGTCACCGGCCAGGACGACGCCGAACCTCTCGTCGCTGTCCAGGATGTCGGCCTCGACGGTTCGCACGCGTACCCCGTTGGCCTCGGCGTTGGCCTGCGCCGCGGCCAGCGACAGCGGATCGATGTCGTTGGCGGTGACCGGCTGCGCGCCCGCGTGGGCGGCCGCGACCGCGACCAGGCCGGAACCGGTCGCCAGGTCGAGGACGCTGCGGCCGGCGACGAGGTCGCGGTCGTCGAGGATGTGGCGGGCCAGCGCCTGCCCGCCCGCCCAGGCGAACGCCCAGAACGGCGCGGGCTGGGCGCCGGCGGCCGACTCGGCCGCCTCCCAGAGCGTGATCAGGTCCTCGGCCTGGTAGAGCGAGACCTCGGGCACGAAGGGGACCGGCGCCAGCACGGTATGGGCACGAACGAACTCCAGAAGCACGTCCCGATTGTGCCGTTGCCGCTCAGATGCCCGGCCACCGGGCCGATCAGTGACGACAAGGGGTACATCGGGAGGGAGCGCCGATGCCGACACGATGGCCGGCAACCATCTTCGGCGCCTGGATGGTGGTGCTCGCCGTGGCCTTCGGGCTGCAGCCGGGCCTCCAGGCCCCGTTACGGCTCGTGGGCGGCATCTCAGCCGTCGTGGCGCTGTCTCTCGGGATCCGCCGCAGCCGCCCCGACGACGTCAAACCGTGGTGGGTGCTGGCCGGCGCCGTGGTCCTGTCCGCGGTCGGAGGCGCGGCCGTGGACGCCCCGGCCTTCATCGCCAACTGGCTGACCTGGCTGGAGTCGGCGGGCACAGCGTTGCTGTTGGTCGCCTACGCCGCCCTCGCCGTCGCTCTGGCCGGGTTCGTGGACCGGCGCACCAGCTCGTCCCGGGACCGGGCCGGGCTGCTCGACGCCCTGACCGTCACCTCCGGGGTGGCGCTGCTGATCTGGACGTTCGTGGTCGGGCCGCGGATCGAGGGCTCGGTCGCCACCGGGTGGACCGAGATCGCCATGCCGGTCGCCGATCTGCTCTGCCTCGGCTTGCTGGTGCGGCTGGCGACCATGCCGGGCCGTCTGGTGGCGCCCGGTTACCTGCTCGGCGCCGGGGTGGTGGCGCTGCTCGCCGCCGACGTGGGGCGGGCGTCCGGGTTCGGGCAGCTCGCCCTCTACACGGCGGCGGGGCTGGCGGCGCTGATCCCGTCGATGGCGGAGCTGACCCGCCCAGCCGAGGAGCCGCCCGCCGAGACCAGCCACGCCCGGCTGGCGCTGCTCGGGGTGGCGGCCATGGTCGCGCCGACCGTGCTGCTGGCGAAGATGTTCCGGGACGGCCAGTTCCCCGGCCTCACCGTGGTGGCCGCGCTGAGCACCCTGATGCTGGCGCTGGTGCTGGCCCGGATGGCCGGGATCATGGCGAGCCACCGGCAGGCGATGTCGCGGGAGCGGGCGCTGCGGGAGGCGTCGGCGGCCCTGGTGTCGGCCGCCGACAGCGAGGCGGTCGGGCTGGCCGTGCGAACCGCGGTGGCCCAGCTCATCCCCGGCGACGTGCCGCACGGCGTGGTCCTGGCGATCGCGATCGCGCAGTCCGAACCGCAGTCGCCCGAGGCCGCCGTGCAGGCTGCCGTGGACCGGGCCACCGGCACGGCCGCCCGCCTGGTCACGACCCGCGAGGTCGACTGGGCGGTGGCGGTCCGCCTGACCCAGTTCACCAAGACGCTGCGCTGCCCGATGGTGCTCAAGGACCGGCCGGGTGGCGACCCGCTCGTCGGTGTGCTGCACGTCGGCGCGCCCACGTGGGCGCTGCTGGACCTGCAGCGGTCGGTGGAGGTGCTGGCCGGGCAGGTGGCGCTGGCCCTGGAACGGATCGTGCTCGGTCACGAGGTGGCGCGGCGCAACAGCGAGACCTACTTCCGGACGTTGATCCAGAACACCGCCGACGTCATCACTATCATCGACGAGTCCGACCGGATCCGGTACGCCAGCCCGTCCGCGGTCGGTGTCTTCGGCGGCGACCCGACCGGGGTGCAGCTGCCCGAGGTGATCCATCCCGGCGAGCGGGCCAGGCTGTCCGAGGTGCTGGACGCGGTCCGTGGCGGCCACGAGCTGGACCAGCAGCTCGACTTCCGGGCACGGGGCAACCGGCGGTCCGAGGTGCTGCTCGAACTGCATTGCCGGGACCTGCGCGCCGAACCGACCGTGGCCGGCGTGGTCATCACCATGCGTGACGTCACCGAGCAGCGCCGCCTCGAGAACGAGCTGACCCATCAGGCGTTCCACGACGCGATGACCGGCCTGGCGAACCGGGTGCTCTTCAACGACCGGCTGCGGCACGCGGCGGCCCGCAGCGCCCGGGACGGTTCGGTGATCGGTGTGCTCTTCATCGACCTGGACGACTTCAAGATCGTGAACGACACTCTCGGCCACGCGGTCGGTGACCAACTGCTGATCGCGGTGGCGCAACGGATCGCCGGAGCGCTGCGGGCCGACGACACCGCGGCCCGGCTCGGCGGTGACGAGTTCGCGGCCCTGGTGGAGAACGTCAACGACCCCGGCGCGGTGGAGGAGACCGCCAACCGCATCTTCGCGGCTCTGGCCGAGCCGATCGTCACCGACGCCAAGCCGTTGTACGCGATGGCCAGCATCGGCATCACCACCACGCCCGAGGGCAGCGACGCCGACGAGCTGCTACGGCAGGCCGACCTGGCGCTCTATGTGGCCAAGGGGGCCGGCAAGAACCAGTGGCGGCGCTACCAGGCGCACCTGCACAACGAGATGGTGGAACGTCTCGAACTGCGGTCGGCGCTGAACCACGCGGTCAACGAGGGTCATTTCCTGCTGCAATACCAGCCGATCGTGGACCTGCCGTCGGGGGCGGCGGTCGGTTTCGAGGCGCTGGTCCGCTGGCACCACCCGAAGCGCGGGGTGATCACGCCGGACCAGTTCATCGAGGTGGCCGAGGAGAGCGGGCTGATCCTGTCGATGGGCCGCTGGGTGCTGGAGGAGGCGCTGCGCACGGTCGCCGAGTGGCGGCGCATCCTGCCGCCCGGGCAGGTGCCCTACGTCAGCGTCAACGTCTCGGTCCGGCAGTTCCGGGAGAGCGGGTTCGTCGACCAGGTGCGCGCCGCGCTGGCCCACACCGGCGTGCCACCGCAGGCCCTGATGCTGGAGATCACCGAGACGCTCCTGGTCAAGGACGATGAGCGGATCTGGACCGATCTGGGCGCCCTCCGGGAGATGGGCATCCGGATCGCCATCGACGACTTCGGCACCGGCTACTCGTCGCTCGGCTATCTGCGGCAGCGCCCGATCGACGTGATCAAGATCGACAAGACGTTCATCGACGACATGGCGACCGCCCAGCAGCCGATGGCCCTGGTCAGCGGGATCGTCAGCCTGGCGCAGTCGCTGGGCCTGGTCGTGATCGCCGAGGGCATCGAGAGCGCCACCAACCGGGAACTGCTGGTGCGCCTCGGCTGCCCGCTCGGTCAGGGCTTCCTGTTCTCCAGTCCGCTGGGCCCCACCGAAGTCTTGGCGTTCCTCCGCAACTCCCAGCCCATCGCCGTGTGAGCGGGGCTCGCAGGCTCCGCTTCACCCCGGCGATCGGCACGGTGAACCGACCGATCGTGTGCCCGGTGCGGTCCATCGGCGAGTGGGCAGCAGCCCGGCGGTCGCGCTGGGCGCGGGAGCGGGCCGGGCGTCGCGTCGTGGCCGACGGGACGGGTGGTTTCCGGGACGGCCCGGGTCGTACAAGATCAATAAGGGTTTCCGGTGCCGGGAAGCCGGCCGCGCAGCAGGCCGCCCCACCGTCCGGGAAGTCGCGCGTCGTCCGCCATCGGCGGGCTTTCGGTGTGTGCGTGCCCGGCGATGCCGGCGAGCAGCTCGCGCAGCGCGTTCACCGCGTCGGTCTCCGGGCGCCAGCCGAGGTCGGCGGCGGCCCGGTCGCAGCTCATCAGCGGCGCTTTCAGCGCCAGCCGCACCCACCCGCGGTCGACCGGCTGCAGACGCAGCTGCCAGGTGAGCGCGGCGGCGCCTTCGAGCAGAAGACCGGGCACGGGCACGGGTACGCCGTGGAAGGCGCGCCCGAGGACGTCGGCGTCGAGCACCGGCCCGGCGGCGATGTTGAAGGCGCCCCGCACGTCGGCGCGGAGCACCCGCAGGTAGGCGTCGGCGACGTCGTCGGCGTGCACCGCCTGCATCCGGAGCCCGGGGTTGCGGGGGACCACGGGGATCCGGCCGAAACGCAGCAGACTGCCGGGGAGCAGTGGGCCGGCGAAGTAGCGGGCGATCTCGGTGCCGGCGTCACGCTGGAAGATCAGTCCCGGGCGGAGGCGGACGATCCGCAGCGTCGGGTGGTCGGACTCGATCTCGTCGAGCATCCGTTCGACCAGCGCCTTGTGCCGGCTGTAGGACGACTCGGGGATGCCGGTGCGCAGCCAGGTCTCGCGGACGAACGCCCGTTTCGGGCCGGCCGCGTAGACGCCGACCGACGACGCGTGCACCAGGGCCGGGACGCCGGCCCGGATCGCGGCACGGAAGACGGCGCGGCTGCCGAGCACGTTCGTCCGGTAGAGGCGGCGCTGGTCGTGGCTGGGCTGGATCTGCCAGGCCAGGTTCACCACGGCGTCGGCGCCCCGCACGACCTCGGCGAGGCGGTCGGTGGCGTCGTCGGCGCCCACGTCGATCGGGTGCCAGGTCACGTTCGCGTACGGCCCGGTGGGCTCCGGCGGGCGGCGGACCACCCCGGTGATCTCCAGGTCGGGCTCGGCGTGGAGGCGGCGCAGCAGGGCGGTGCCGACATTGCCGCTGGCGCCAACGATGACTACACGCATGGGGTGTCCGGTACCCCCGGCGGCGGGGTTGAACCGCCGTGCCTTTCTTCGGCCGGCCGGTTTCCGCGGTCGGCCGGGCGGCCGGTTTCCGCGGCAGGCCGGGCGGCATTCCTGTGAACCGGCCGCACCGCGAATTCAGCGGTCCGGGGCCATGAATGCCGGTGCCGGGCGGGCTTTCGCCGGACGGCGCCGCCGGGCGCCGGCTATCCGGAATTTATCCCGTCCCGTTTCCGGGCGGCCCGCCCGGCATAGACCCGGTCCGGGACGAACGGCAGCGCATTGGCCAGAAGGATCGCCGCCCGATACTTCCCGGGAACGACGATCCGGCGTCGTGGCCGGGTCAGCGCGCGTTCCACCGCGGCGGCCACGATTTCCGGCCCGGGCAGCCCGGAACGGTGCGCGGTCAGGTCGGTGGCGATGTATCCGGGCTCGACGAGAGTGACGCCGATTCCGGTGCCGGCGAGTTCCCGCCGCACCGAGTCGTTGATCCCGCGAAGGCCGAACTTGCTCGCCGAATAGGCGCCGCCGACTCCGATCTCGCCGGCCACCGAGCCGATGTTCACGATCGACCCGGACCGCTGCTCCCGCATGATGGGGACGACCGCGCGCATCAGCCGGATCGGGGCCAACAGATTCACCTCGACGATTGTCCGCACCTGGGCCTCGCCGGCCAGGACGGAGGCGTCACCGCCCACCCCGGCGTTGTTCACCAGCGCGTCGATCCGGCCGTTCACCGCCAGGGCCCGCTCGATCAGCGCGTCCACCGCGGACGGGTCGGAAATGTCGGTAGGAATCGGAAGGGCACGGGGTATCTGCGCGGCCACCGCTTCCAACTCGGCAGCCCGACGGGCGGCCAGCACCACGGTGTCGCCCCGCGCGCCGAGTCGCAAAGCGATCGCCCGGCCGATCCCGCTGGACGCACCGGTCACGACGACGACGGCCACGAGACTCCCTTTCGACGGTGAACGGCGCCGCCCGGTCCGACCAGGCGACGCCGTTTCCGTGTCGGTTCAGCGCTTGTTGTGGTACGCCTCGACGACGTCGCTGGGGATCCGGCCGCGTTCCGAGACGGTGTAGCCGTTCTTGTTGGCCCACTCCCGAATAGCCTGATTCTGGTCACGGCTGGAACGGCTCGAGACAGCCGGAACTGCACGCCGCGCCGCGGTCGCAACGTTACCGTTCCGGCCCAGCCGGGTGGCTGCGGAGAGGAACGGTTCCAATGCTTTCCGCAGCTTCCCGGCGTTCTTCTCGGACAGGTCGATCGTGTAGTTGACGCCGTCGAGGCCGAATTCGACGGTGCGATCCGCTTCCGTCCCGTCGAGGTCGTCGGTCAGCACGGTAATTATCTGCTTGGCCATGGTTGTTCGCTCCTACGGCGAGGTATTCGGCTGACGTTCGCACGCACACGCCAGTCCAGCTCGCGAATGCTCGTCATCGCATTCATTCTGTCGCCCAGATGGCAGCGAGTGCAAATTGCCCGTTCTGGCATGTCGCAATTGCCGGGTGCGATCTGGCCGGAAGGTCTTTTCGCCGGCGTGAATATGCGGTAACGTCCGCGGTGGGAGCGCTCCCACTCCTCCTGGAGGCGGAGAGGGGACGCACCGTGCAGGTCCTGACACTGATCGTCCTGGTGGCGGTCGCGGCGGCCACCGCGATCATCGTCACCCGAACAGCCTCTTCACCCGACGACTCGAGCACCGCAACACCGGTACTCAGCACTCCGCAACGCCCGGCAGTCCCTACGCGCGGCCTGGCAGTCCCTACTCGCAACGCCCGGCAGTCCCCCGAACAGCCGGAGTCCACAGCGCCTGACCCTGGACGCCCCGAGGCCGACCCCCTGCGCTGACCCCGCAGCGTAGTTGACCTTCCGCACCGAAGCCACCATCTCGTGGCCCTCGAACCCGAGCCGCCTCGTCGCCGATTCTCCGGTGCCGGGGCGGTTCGCCGTTTCACCGCCCACCGCGCGACTGGCTGAAGACCTTGGCTGAAGACCCTGGTAGAAGACCTGGCCGGCGTCGGCGACCGAGATCGGGTCGTTGTTCGCGTGGGCGACGACTGCGCCGTCACCGTGGCGCCGGCCCCTCACTGCCGCGTCCCGCATCGCACTGGGCCCCTCTCGGTGGCGGCTCTCTTCACCCCGTCTCGGTGGCGGCTCTCTTCGCCCCGTCTCGGTGGCAGCTCTCTCCGGCTCGTCTCGGTGGCAGCTCTCTCCGGCTCGTCTCGGTGGCAGCTCCCTCCGGCCCGCCTCGGTGGCGACTCTCCTCGAAGACGATCTCGCGGCTGGATACCGCCGCCTTCGCGCTGACCTGAGCAGGCGTTTCAGGCGGCGGAAGCTGTCTTGCGGCGCGCTGGCCGGCTGTCGACTCGGATGGCTTCGGCGGGGACGGGGCGTCGGCAGGGTGAGCGGCTCGCCCTGCGGTCTCGCGACCGGCAGCGTCTTTCTCCGCCGCAGCGTCAGGAGTCGCTGAGGTCCCAGTCCCTCGAAGGCTGTACGCCAATCGCGAAATGAGGGTGGCCGACTGGGTCCGAAAGGTTGTAAGCATGTAATCAGGTAAGCAAAGGAGGATGACATGCGAGTCCGTATAGCTCCGCCCGGTGGGCGGACTGAGCCACCAGCCGCTGACGACGCCGGTGCCTGGATCACCGGCGCGATTCCGGACGGGTGGTTCACCGAGCAGCCTGAAGTAGTCGTCGACCGCGACGAGATCATCATCTGGGGCCGGTTGCCCCGCCCCGACTTGGGCGACGACACCACCGAGGCCGATGAGGCCGCCGCCCAACTCGGCCGGATCACGCAGTTCCGCGAGGACACCCGCGACGCCCGCATCCGGGTGGCGCGCCAGGTCGAGCACCGTTACCAGCGCAAGGTCGCCTGGGGCGCTCGTTGCGGGGACACCTCTGAGCTCTTCACCCACCTGTCCGCTCCAGTCATGACCCGCCTCCGCCAGCCCGAGCGCCAGGTTCTCGACACCTTGGTCGACGCGGGTGTGGCCCGTTCCCGTTCAGAGGCTCTCGGCTGGTGCGTCAAGCTGGTCGCCCGCCACACCGACGACTGGCTCACCGAACTCCGCACCGCCATGACCCAGGTCGACGAGCTCCGCCGCCGGGGCCCCGACGCCTGACACGGCCCACCAGCCCCGCCCATCTGCCCGGCCAGCCCCGCCCGTCAGCCCGTCAGCCGCCCGCCCGTCAGCCGCCCGCCCGTCAGCCGCCCGCCCGTCAGCCCCGCCGAGCGGACGTGACCGAGCCCATCCGTCCCCACCGCCTGCCCGAGCCGTAGCTCAGATACGTCAACCGCGCGGGAATCCGCGCTCCAGCGACGGCCGGGCCACATCCCACTACTTCCGACAAGCGCCAGCCGTCGCCCAGGCCCGTCAACCGCGCGTGAACCGGCGTCCCAGCGACGGCTGGCAACTCCAACGGCCGCCGGCAAACACCAGCCGTCGGCCAGGTGCGGGCCGGGCTGGGCGGCTGGGTGTGGGCCAGGCTGGGCCGATGGATGCGGCGGCCGGCTTTGGGCCGGGTGGGTGGGTGTGGGTGGGTGGGTGACCGCGAGCACGGCCGTAGGGTGAGCGGCGTGCTGCGTGAAGTCACCGCCATCCGATATGTCACCCCGCTCCGCGAGGGCGGGTCGCTGCCCGGCGTCGTCGAGGCGGACGATCTCGGCACCTATGTGGTGAAGTTCCGCGGCGCGGGCCAAGGGCCTCGGGCGCTGGTCGCCGAAGTGATCGCCGGTGAGCTGGCCCGGCGACTGGGGCTGCCGATGCCGGAGTTGGCCCGGGTGGAATTGGACCCGGTGGTCGCCCGTGCGGAGCCTGACGAGGAAGTCCAGGAGCTGATCAAGGCCAGCGCCGGGAGCAACCTCGGAATGGATTTCCTGCCGGGCGCGCTGGGTTACGACCCGGTGGCCCATCAGATCGAGCCGGGCCTGGCCAGCCGGGTGGTGGCGTTCGACGCGTTCGTGGAGAACGTCGACCGCAGCTGGCGCAATCCGAACCTGCTGATCTGGCACGGCGGCCTGTGGCTGATCGATCACGGGGCGACCCTCTACTTCCATCACAACTGGCCGCGAGCGGAGAGCGTGGTGCACCGGTCCTACCGGTGGGACGACCACGTGTTGAAGCCGTACGCGCACGACCTCGCCACCGAGGGCCCGGCGCTGGCCGCGAAGATCACTCCGGAGCTGCTGGGTGAGGTGATCGCCCTGGTCCCGGAGGAGTGGCTGGAGGAGGGCGACCGGGATGCCTACCTCAATCACCTGTCGCGCCGGGCGGAACGGCCGGAGGCGTGGCTGCCGTGACGACCAAACTGACCCCCTACGAGTACGCGATCATCCAGGCGGTGCCCCGGATCGAACGCGGCGAGCTGATCAATGTAGGGGTGTTGCTGTACAGCCAGCGACACGACTTCCTGAGCGCACGAACTCATCTGGACGAGACCCGGCTGCGGGCGCTGGATCCCGCGGCTGATGTGGCGGCGATCCGGGCGGCGCTGGACGCATGGGATCTGACCTGCAACGGCGGTGGGGCTTCCGAGCAGATGCGGCTGGGTGAGCGGTTCCGCTGGCTGGTGGCGCCACGTAGCACGATTCTGCGGGCGGGCCCGGTCCACATGGGGTTGACCGCCGATCCCGCGGCCGAGCTGGGAAGGCTTGTCGAGCTGCTCGTCCGCTGACGGGAGTCGCCACCCGGCAAGGCGGGAGTGAGCCCGGGGCGGACCGGGGCACAGCGTCACAAGGCAAGCCGCCGGCCGGGAGTCGGACCGCTTCCAAGCCGAATACCGAACGGCGCCGGCACCAGGCACCGCAACCGGCGCACGACCGGCAGCCCAAGGTCACGCCCACCGAAGTCGTGTATGACCTGGACTTCCCAGGACGAAAGAGGCGGCCATCGCAGATCCTTCGGATTGTCTGAAGATCACGAAGGAGAGGCCCGCGACGGCCGCACCACAAAGTTTGAACGTCGCTGAGCCGCTGGGCGAGCATCGGGAATCGGCGAGCCCTGATGCACTGCGGGCGATGGAGAAACCCTTCACCGACGCTGACGCGCTCTGCGGGGCCGGTTACGGCGAACGCTCCGCCGAGCGGGCGGACTCGCGCAACAGCCACCAGCAGCACGAGTGGACACCCGGGCCGGCACCATCGGCCTGGCCATCCCGAAGCCACGGTCCGGCAGCCACGTCCCGGACTGGTTGCTGGCACACCGTCCCCGGGCCGAACAGGCCGTGATCAACGTGGTCGCCAGCAGCTATCTGCTCGGGGTGTCGGTCCGGCGGACGGAGAGTCTGGTGGAGCGACTCGGCGTCAAGCAACTGTCCACTGGCGACGGTGTCAGTGGCGGACGGCCCGGCGCCGCACCGCGGTGGATCCGGCCGCCAGGGCCGCCGAACCCGCGAGCACGGCGAGCAGCGCGCCGCGGCCCCATCGGCCGGGGCCGCCCTCGACCGGGTCAACCGGCACGAACACGTTGCCGGGGTGCGGGTCGATCCGCTCCCGGGACAGTCCGAGCCGGCCCATCAGTGGCCCGACCAGCGCGTCGTAGATCGGTGGCAGCGCGACGAACCCGAACTCGATGAAGCGGTTGGTCAGCCCGATCGACAGCTCGCCCCGAGGTCGGTCGATGAGCCGCAACACTCCGGCGGCGACCCGCTCGGCGGTGTCGACCGGAGGCGGTGGACGACCCACGAAGCCCGCGTAGTTGGCGGCGCTCCGATAGACCGCGGTGTCGACGCTGCCGGGCGTCAGCGTGCAGACCTGGATGTCCGGCGCGTCGCGGGTCTCCAGGCGCAGTGTCCGGGCGAGGACCCGCAGGCCCCACTTCGACGTGGTGTACGCCGCCATGTTCGGCACCGCGATATGCCCGACGAGCGAGCCGCAGAGAATCAGCGTGCCCCGGCTCTGCTGCCGGAAGACACGCAGTGCGGCCCGGGCCGCGTTGGCCGCGCCCAGCAGGTCGGTCGTCACGACCCGGTCGAAGACCTCGGCCGGCAGGTCTTCGAAACGCCCGTAGGCCATCACCGCCGCACTGTGCACCCAGACGTCGATCCGCCCGAACCGTTCGACGGCGGCGTCCGCCAGCGCCGCCATGTCGGCGTCGCGCGCCACGTCGGCCGGAACGACGAGTGTCTCCGTGCCCAACGAGGTGGCGACCGACTCCAGCCGGGCCCGGTCACGGGCGGCGAGGACCAGCCGGTCGCCGCGAGCGGCGCAGGCGATCGCCGCGGCCTTGCCGATTCCCCCGGAAGCGCCGGTCACCACCACTACACGCCCTGACATGACGCTGCTCTTACCCTTCATCGGCCGGCGTGAACGCACCAGGGATCCGAGATGCCGGGCACGATGGCCGGGCACGAAGGCCGGGCACGGGCACGAGCCGACCGCCTCAGGCCGTCGTGGCAGCACGCCGCCGCAGATCGACTTCGAGACTCCGGCCAGCCGGCGAGTGACAGGTGACGGTCGCGCCCGGACGCAGGCGAGGGTCCTCGGCATAGCGGGCGGCCAATTTGCTCTCGGCGGCCCGGTCACCGGAGTCGGCGGCCAGCAGAAGGTCGGCAATCTCGTCGATGAGGGCGATCTCGCCGGGCCGCCACGGTGGCAGCTCGCTCCAGGCTTCCGCGAGGGTGCGCCCGGCCAGGTCGGCGGCGAGACCGGCGGGGCAGCCCCAGAAGTCCCAGAGGAGCAGCTCGTCGCCTTGCCGGTGGGCCAGCTCGGTCAGCACGTATTTGCCGACCACCGGCAGGCCCCGGAAGGGATGCCCGCGGCCGACCCCATACGTCTCGGGGTCGTCGCCCTCGCGGCGGCAGGCGGCCCAGGACTGGGCCGCGGTGCGCAGGCCGCCGGGACCCAGGGGCAGGTCGGTGACGTCCACCCCGTGGTCGTCGGCCGGGTCCATCTGCGAGTCCAGGGCGATCCAGCGGGTGCCGTCGTGGTACTCCGTCACGACGTGGTCGGCGTGGTAGTCGGGCTCCAGATAGTCGGCGAAGCCGACCCGGCTGCGCGCCGGGACACCTTTCGCCCGCAGCGCCGAGACGGTGAGCAGGGCGAAGTCGCGGCAGCAGCCGACGATCCGCTGCTCGGCCGGCCGGGGTTCGTCGAGCGGCGCGGTGAAGCGGGAGGCGTCGGCGTCGAGCAGCCGGTCCACCCAGCGGCTGTCGATCTCGGCCAGCCGGTGCGGCGGGAAATCGATGCCCGAGGCGCGGTAGTGCGACACGAGGCCGCGCACGACCGTGGCGATGCCCGCCGGGTCGTCGGGCAACGCCGCGAGACGGGCCCGATGGTGCCGGGGATCGGAGTATCCGGTCTGTCGTGTGTAGTCCATGTCCTCACCCTTCGATCGGTTGTGCGACGTGCACGAACGGGTCGGTGCCGCGGAGCCTGGCCCACCAGTCGAGGTAGATCTCCCGGGGCGGGGCGGCCAGGAGGAAGCCACCGGCGGTCACGTGCTCCCACACCGCCTCGTAGGCCTGGGTGATGCGCGGGTAGAAGCAGTCGTCGCGGATCACCGTGGTGTAGGCCACCAGGCGCTCCGGCTCCATGCGCAGGGTGAGCCGATCGACCGGCTCCACCCGGCCCGAGTACGGCACGCAGACCTCGACGACCGCCTCGCTGTCCGGGGTGACCGTGTTGTGGTAGATCGCCCAGTGCTCCGCCGTGGTGGTGGCGCCCTGCTCTTCCAGATGCCGGCGCACCTCCCACTCGGCCGCGCCCAGGACGGTGACCAGGCTCTGCTGGTCGGTCTCGGCGCGGATCGTGGCCACCTTGCGCGCCGGCCGCAGCATCGTGTGTACCTCATATCGCCGCTCCGGCTCGTCACCGTGGGCGAGCCTGGTCCGCAGCCAGGTGTAGCTCTCCCGGCGGGCGGCGGCGGCCGCTTCCTCGGTGGCCCACCAGCGGTCCAGGTGCCGGACCGCCTGGGCGTCGGGGAGGTCGAGCATCTCGGTGATGACGGCCAGCGGCATGCCGAGCCGGCGCAGCAGGCTGATCCGCCCGGCGCGCTCCAACTGAGCGGGGGTGTAGCGCCGGTAGTTGCTGGCGGCGTCAACCTCGGCGGGTGGGAGCAGGCCGGAGACGTCGTAGAGTCGGAGCGCCTTGATCGACAGCCCGGACCGTCTGCCGAACTCGCCGATGGTCATCGACTCGATCCCCCGCGATGTCATAGGGTCGATGATGGAGTCTTCCCCAGGGGACGGGTAAAGAGGGCAGACTGAGCGGATGCGTCTTCCGCTGAACCCGCCGGTCAAGCCGATGCTCGCCAAGCCCGTCGCGGAGATCCCGCCCGGCCAGGTCTACGAGCCCAAATGGGACGGATTCCGGTCGATCGTGTTCCGCGACGGCGACGAGGTGGAGATCGGCAGCCGCAACGAGAAGCCGATGACCCGCTACTTCCCGGAAGTGGTGGAGGCGGTGCTGGCGAACTTCCCGGAGCGGGTGGTGATCGACGGCGAGGTGATCGTCGCCGACACCGCGCGGAACTCGCTCGATTTCGAGGCCCTCCAGCAGCGCATCCATCCGGCGGCCAGCCGGGTGAAGCTGCTCGCCGAGCGGACTCCGGCGAGCTTCGTCGCCTTCGACCTGCTGGCGCTCGGTGACGAGGACCTGACCGAGCGGCCGTTCAGCGAGCGGCGTGACCGGCTCGTGGAGATCCTCAAGGACGCGAAACCTCCGGTGTACGTGACTCCCGCGACCGATGATCTGGAGACCGCCCGCCGGTGGTTCGCCCAGTTCGAGGGCGCCGGGCTCGACGGCCTGATCGCGAAGGCCGGTGATCTCACCTATCAACCGGACAAGCGGGTGATGACGAAGATCAAGCACAAGCGGACGGCCGACTGCGTGGTGGCCGGTTACCGGGTGCACAAGTCGGCGGAGAACCGGATCGGCTCGCTGCTGCTGGGCCTGCACGACGAGCGCGGCGTCCTGGTGAGTGTCGGGGTGATCGGCTCGTTCTCGGTGAAGGTGCGCGAGGAGCTGTTCGAACAGTTGCAGCCGCTGGTCACCACGTTCGAGGGGCATCCGTGGAACTGGGCGGCGCACGAGCAGGGCGAGCGCACTCCGCGGAAGAACGAGGTGAGCCGGTGGAACGCGGGCAAGGACCTGTCGTTCACGCCGCTGCGGCCGGAGCGGGTGGTCGAGGTCCGCTACGACTACATGGAGGGCGTCCGTTTCCGGCACACCGCCCAGTTCGAACGGTGGCGACCCGACCGCGACCCGCTGACCTGCACTTACGAGCAGTTGGAGCGGCCGGTTCGGTTCGACTTGGCCGAGGTGCTGACCAGCCGCTGACCGGCCGGGCGCCGGCGACCGGATAGGGTCGTTGCGTGGATCGTCGCTCGCGCCTGGTGGTCGCTCTCCTCTCCGTCCTGCTCCTGGCGGCGGGGTGCACCCTGCCGTCGTTCGCGCCGGAGGGCTCCGACGAGCCGGCGACGGGCGGCGCCAGCCCCGCCGTGTCCGCGCCGGCGGCGAAGTGGAAACCGTGCCCCGACGTGCCCGAGGACCGGGTCGGCCGGGCCGCGCCGGGGATGAGATACGACTGCGCGACCGTGACGGTGCCGCGGGACTGGGCGGCGCCGGCGGGCGGCGAGACCTACGGCATCGACCTCATCCGGATCCGGTCCGACCGGCAGAAGGCGGGGGACCGGATCGGCTCGCTGCTGCTCAACCCGGGCGGCCCCGGCGGCTCCGGCATCGACGTCGCGGTCTACCTGTCGTTCGGGGAGAAGATGGGCGGGCTGCCCACCGCGGTCACCGACAAGTTCGACATCGTCGGCTTCGACCCGCGCGGGGTGGGCGAGTCAGACGCGGTGAAGTGCATCAGCTCCAAGGACCAGGACGCCTACTTCGCCGCCGAGCCCGACCCGGCGAGCCAGGCCGCGTTCGACGAGATCGCGGCGCTTCACAAGAGGATCGCCGACGCGTGCGCGCAGAAGTACGGTGACCGGCTGCGCACCTTCTCCACCGAGCAGGCGGCCCGCGACCTGGACGCGCTGCGCTCCGCGGTCGGCGACGAGAAACTGACCTATCTCGGTTACTCGTACGGCACACTGCTCGGCGCCACCTACGCGCAGCTCTTCCCGAAGAACGTGCGGGCTCTGGTCCTGGACGGCGCGGTCGACCCGACCGAGGGTTTCGTCTCCGGCTCCGAGCAGCAGGCGAAAGGCTTCGAGCGGGCGTTCACCAACTTCACCAAGTGGTGCTCGCAGAACGCGGGCAAGTGCCCGATCGCACCGGACGCCCGGGGCGCGGTGACCGACGCGCTGGCCAAGGCGAAGGCGTCACCGGTGCGTGGTTCGGACGGGCGGGAGGCGACCGCGGGCTGGATCTTCGTCGGGTTGATCTCGTCGCTCTACACCGAGACCGGCTGGACCAGCCTGGCCGAGGCGATCGACAGCCTGCAGACCGGCGACGCCGAGGGCATCTTCGAGCTGGCCGACCAGTACGCCGAACGCGAACTGGACGGCACCTACTCCAACCTCTTCGACGCGAACCTGACGGTCAACTGCGCGGACACCGACGCCGCGCCGACCGCCGAGGAGGTCCGGCGGCTGCAGGGCGAGTGGCGCACGAAGTACCCGCTGTTCGGTGCGGCCCTGGCGGTCGGGATGCTGCCGTGCACCTACTGGTCGGGGCAGCGCGATCCGTACCCGGTGGGCAAGGCCGAGGGCGCCCCGCCGATCGTGGTGGTGGGCACGACCGGTGACCCCGCGACGCCGTACGAGAACACCGCCGACCTGGCGAAGATGCTGGGTGTCGGCCACGTGCTGACGTGGGAGGGCGAGGGCCACACCGCCTACCCGTCGACGACCTGCATCAAGACCGCGGTCGACAGTTACCTCATCGATCTGAAGGTGCCACAGGAGGGCCTGCGCTGCCCTCTGAAGTGATCCTCTGACGGGCGGCCAACTCCTCCAGCAGCGCCCTGGTGACCCGCAGGTTCTCCTTGAGTTCTTCCTGCTCCTCGTGGTGGAACGCGTCGTTGTTCACGATCAGCTTGCTGGCGAAGTGGGCGGTGATCAGCGGAATCACGAGCAGGACCATGGCCGAGATGAGGATCGCCGCCATGATCCGGGCCTGCCAGGTCTCGGGCGAGTGGTCGCCGTACCCGACGGTGGAGGCGGTGACCACGGCCCACCAGATCGAGTCCCCGAACGTCTCGTCCTCGAGAGGGGCGTAGAGGGTGCCGCAGATCAGGATCAGGACCGAGTAGGTGAGAAGCAGTCTCTTCGGCGAGTTGGCCAGCCAGACCAGCCCGCCGTACAGCAGCCGGGGCAGGATGAGCAGCGCGTTCATCCCGTCATCGTGCCCGAGGCGAACGGCTCCCGGCAGCCCGTGACAGGCTTTCGATCATGCAGATCAGGATCGCCACCCGCGCCGATGTCCCCGCCGTTCTCAACCTCCTCGCCGACGACGACATCAGCAGGGACCGGGGCTTCGGAGTCGTACCGGAGGAGGTGGACGCCGCCGTCTGGGCCGCCTTCGAGGCCATCGACGCCGATGACCGCAACGAACTGGTCGTCGCGGAGGAGAACGGCGAGGTCATCGGCACCTGCCAGCTCACCTTCATCCCCGGGCTGAGCCGGGGCGGCGCCGAGCGCCTGCTGATCGAGGCCGTCCGGATCCGGTCGGACCAGCGCGGGCGAGGACTCGGCGGGGACCTGATCCGGTGGACGGTCGAGCGGGCCCGGGAGCGCGGCTGCCGGATCGTGCAGCTGACCACGGACAAGCGGCGGACCGACGCGCACCGCTTTTACGCCGCGCTCGGCTTCGAGGCCTCCCACGAGGGGATGAAGCTAACGCTGTGATTTCAGGTCGCGGTCCTTGGAGGGCTGCACCCGCTTGGGTTCGCCGGGCATCTTCGGATGATCCGGCGGGTACGGCAGATCGCCGAGGCCGTCCCGCTCGTCGCGCTCGACCCACTCCAGGAGCGGGCTGAGGTCGTACGCCACGTCGTCGATGCCGGCGTGCGGGTCGCCCACCTTCGCGAACCGGTCGGGCATGGTGCGCAGGTCGAAGTCGTCGGGCTCGGCCTGCGCGAGCTCGTCCCAGGTGACCGGGGCGGAGGCGGTGGCCCGGGCGTTGGCGCGCAGCGAGTACGCGCAGGCGATGGTGCGGTCCCGGGCCATCTGGTTGTAGTCGAGGAAGACCCGCTCGCCGCGTTCCTCCTTCCACCAGGAGGTGGTGATGCCGGCCGGGTTACGGCGCTCCACCTCGCGGGCCAGGGCGATGGCGGCCCGCCGCACGTCCACGAAGGACCAGCGGGGCTCGATCCGCACGTAGACGTGCACACCCCGGCCGCCGGAGGTCTTCGGATAGCCGGTCCAGCCGAGGTCGGCGAGCACCTCGCGGACCACGCCGGCGGTGGCGACCACGTCGCCGAAACCGGTGCCGGGCTGCGGGTCGAGGTCGATGCGCAGCTCGTCGGGCTCGTCGGGGGCGCCGGCGCGCACCGGCCAGGGGTGGAACACGACGGTGCCCATCTGGGCGGCCCAGGCGACGTGGGCCAGGTCGGCCGGGCTGAGCTCGTCGGCCGTACGCGTGCTGGGGAATGTGATCGTCGCGGTGTGGATCCAGTCGGGAACGCCGCGGGTGGGGATCCGTTTCTGGTAGAACGCCTCGCCCTCGATGCCGTCGGGGAAGCGCTGGAGGGTGGTGGGGCGGTCCCGCAGCGCTCGCAGGATGCCGTCGCCCACCGCCAGGTAGTACTCGAAGACGTCTCGCTTGGTGAATCCACGCCCGGGGAAGATCACCTTGTCCGGGCTGCTCAGGCGCACCGTGTGGCCGGCGATCTGGTGTTCTTCGGCAGCGGCTTTCGGCATGCCCCGAGCCTATGCCCTCCGAACGCCTGCAGGCCGCCCGGCGAACCGGGCGGCCTGGCGCTGAGTATGCGACTTCGTCAGGCGTTGCGGCGGCGACGGGTGTACCAGACGGCCGCGGCGCCACCGGCGAGCATCAGGCCGCCGAGGGCCAGAGTGCCACCGAGGGGAGCCCCGGTGAGCGGCAGCGTCCCGCCCGAGCTGACGCCGGCGCCGCCGGCGGTGCGGGTCGCGGTCGGCGTGACGGCCTCGGAGGCGACGCCGACGGGCGGGATCTCCTTGACGGTGCCGGTGGGCGGAGTGGCCGTCTCCGACGGGCCCGGGCTGGAGATGATCCCCGGGGTGTAGCCGGGACGTCCCCGGGTCGGTCCGGTGGTGGTGGGCGTGGCGGCCTTGAGTGATCCGGTGGGGGCCGGGGTGGTGGCGGCGGGGCCGCCCGGCGCCTGCGGGGCCTCCTTGACGGTGCCGCCATAGCCCGGGTTGCCGCGCTGGTCGCCGGTATCAGGGCTGGGCACCGTGGACGCGTGCGCGGGCTTCAGAGCCGCATCAGTTGCCATGGCGGGGGCGCCGCCGAGGGCGAGTGCAGCGAGAACAGTGGCACCGACGGTGGGGAGCCGACGCGTAAAGCTCATGAGGGAGTATCCGTTCTGTCGCGGAAGGTACGTTCCATGTTCGCACGGGAGCTTAGCGGTAATCGCCCGTTTTACCCGGAAACATCCTACGGCGGGTCTTCAGCCCGGAAGACCACCGAAACGGTGACTCCGCCACAAATGGGACAGAGCGAACACTTTGAACTCAAACTGCGGATCCGCAGCGAAGAGCCCCCCGCTGTACGGGGCGTGCAGTTGCACACTGGCGCCGGAATCCAGGTAGACCGAGACCACGGTGCGCCGGCCCCGCCGCTCCGCCCGCAGGTCCACCACCCGGCTCCAGGGGGCCTCCCCCTCCTCGAACACCGACGAGGTACGGATGCCGCCCTCCCCGACCTCGACCCCGGTCCGCCGCCCGGCCACCATGCCGGCCACGGCCCCGAGCAGGAGCGGCCCGAGGACCAGTGCCGCCCACATCCATCCGGGTGGCCCCGACCCGAAGAGCGCGACGGTCACCCCCGTCGTGAGGCTCGCCACCGCGCCGAGGGCGCCGAGGTAGAGACCGTGGCCGAGAACCTGCTGGTTGGTCGGCCGGAACTTCGCCGGTGATGCACCTTCCATAGAGGTCTCAACCGGCGTGACCGTCGCCGCCGGCGCACCGGGCGTGCGACGTACGGTTGATGGCATGACAACCGATCTACCGACCACCGAGGACGAGTGGCGGATCCGTCTCACGCCCGCCGAATTCCGGGTGCTCCGCGAGGCCGGCACGGAGGCGCCGTGGACCGGCGAGTACGTCGACACCAAGACCGAGGGGGTTTACGACTGCCGGGCCTGCGGCGCGCAGCTCTACCCCAGTGACACCAAGTTCGACAGCCATTGCGGCTGGCCGTCGTTCGACGACGCCATCCCGGGCGCGGTCAAGGAGATCGAGGACCGCACGCACGGGATGGTCCGTGTCGAGATCAGGTGCGCCCGCTGCGACTCGCACCTGGGCCACGTGTTCCGGGGTGAGGGCTTCACCGCGAAGAACACCCGGCACTGCGTGAACAGCCTCTCGATCAGGCTGGATCCCGCCGTCTGAGGTCCTCCACGACGTAAGCGACGCCGGTCGGCGCCTCGAACTCGGCGGTGCCGGTGACCACCCAGTCAGCGCCGAGTTCCGGCGCCAAGACGTCACCCGGCACCGCGAGGTCGATCCTCGTCCGCACGATGTGTCCGGCCCGCGGCAGGAAGGCGGCATAGATCTGCGCGCCGCCCATCACCCAGAGGTCGTCCTGCTTCACGTCGTCCAGGGAGTGCGCCACCGTGGCGCCGGGCGCGGCCCAGGAGAGGTCCCGGGTGAGCACCACGTTCTCCCGGCCGGGCAGCGGCCGGACCGGCAACGAGTCCCAGGTGGCGCGGCCCATCACCACCGTGGCTCCGGTCGTGCGCTCCTTGAAGATCCGCTGCTCGCCGGGCACCCGCCAGGGGATGGTGTTCCCGGCGCCGATCACCCGGTCATGGGCCTCGGCCCAGATCATGTGGATCGTCATACCGCGACCGGGGCCTTGATCAGTGGGTGATGCCGGTAGTCGACCACGGTGAAGTCCGCGAACTCGTGGTCGAACAGACTCGCCCGCGGCGCGATCTCCACCTGCGGGAACGGGTACGGCTCGCGGGTGAGCTGCTCGCGCACCTGCTCGACGTGGTTGTCGTAGATGTGCACGTCGCCGCCCACCCAGATGAAGTCACCGGGTTCGAGACCGGCCTGAGCCGCCATCATCCGGGTCAGCAGGGCGTAGCTGGCGATGTTGAACGGCACGCCCAGGAACAGGTCGGCGCTGCGCTGATAGAGCTGGCAGGAGAGCTTGCCGTCGGCCACGTAGAACTGGAACAGCGCGTGGCACGGCGCCAGCGCCATGTCCGGGATGTCGGAGACGTTCCAGGCGGAGACGATCATCCGCCGTGAGTCCGGGTTCTTCCGGATGGTGTCGAGGACCTCGGAGATCTGGTCGACGTCCCCGCGAGCGGAAGGCCAGGAACGCCACTGCTTGCCGTAGACCGGGCCCAGCTCACCGTCGGCGCCGGCCCACTCGTCCCAGATCGTGACTCCCTGCTCGCGCAGCCACCGCACGTTGGTGTCGCCGCGGAGGAACCAGAGCAGCTCCACCGCCAGCGACTTGAAGTGCACCCGTTTGGTGGTGATCAGCGGGAAACCCTGCGACAGGTCGTATCGCAGGGTTTCGCCGAAGACACTGCGCGTCCCCGTCCCGGTGCGGTCGCTCTTGGGAGTGCCCGTCTCCAGGACGCGCCGCAGGAGAGCCTCGTATTGGGTGTCGACAGCCATGCCGTAAAACTAGCGGAGCTTCCCGCCGATGCTCACGACCCGGCGCGCGAGGTGATCCAGGGCGGCGAACTGCACCTCGGTCAGCGGGGCGTCGTTGCTGCCGCCGGTGACGTGCGAGACGCCGTACGGGTTGCCGTCGGCGAACTTCAGCGGATCGGTGTATCCGGGCGCCACCACCACGCCACCGAAGTGGTAGATGGTGTTGTAGAGCGCCAGCAGCGTCGACTCCTGCCCGCCGTGCTCGGTCATCGACGCGGTGAACCCGGCGTACGCCTTGTTCGCCAGCCGGCCCTGCGCCCACTGCGGGCCGAGCGAGTCGATGAACTGCTTGAGCTGGCTGGAGACGTTGCCGTACCGCGTCGGTGTGCCGAAGAGCACCGCGTCGGCCCAGACCACGTCGTCCGCAGCCGCCTTCGGTTCGTCCTTGGTCCGGTCGAAGTGCTGGCTCCAGGCCGCGTTCGAGGCGATCGCCTCGGCGGGGGCCAGTTCCGGGACCTGGCGCACGCGCACCTCGGCGCCGGCCTTCTCGGCCGCCTCGCTCAGCCGCTGGGCCATGGCGTGGATGGTGCCGGTCGACGAGTAATAGATGATCGCGAGCTTGACGTCAGCCATGACTCAAGCAGATCTCCTCGACGGCGCCGCCGAAACGCTTATAGGCGAAGTT
Organism: Actinoplanes sandaracinus; assembly: GCF_030009775.1. Lineage (GTDB taxonomy): Bacteria > Actinomycetota > Actinomycetes > Mycobacteriales > Micromonosporaceae > Actinoplanes > Actinoplanes sandaracinus. Next base: position 128,526 of record NZ_JASCTH010000024.1, read on the forward strand.
CGCTCCCGTTCGGCCCGACCGCGTCGGCCTGCTCGTCGTCCAGCCAGACGCCGTCGGTGGCCAGGTAACGGAACCGGTAGTGCCCCGGATCGAGCGGGACGCTGACCGTGCGGGTGCCGTTGCGCCGCACCTGCATCTCGTGCCGTCCGGGCTGCCAGTCGTTGAAGTCGCCGACCACGCTGACCTGGCCCGCCGGCTCCTCGGCCGGCAGGGAGAAGGTGACCCGGGTCTTGTTGCCGAACAGCTTGCTGCGCTTGATCATGTCGTCCTCCACCGAGCCTGGCTTCGTCGGTACAACGGCAGGACTGCCACGTATGTTGTGGCGATGCATCCCGAACCCCACGACGAGCTGCGAGTGGCGTCCTTCCGAGATCTCGACACCACTACTCTCTACAAGATTCTCAAGCTGCGCAGTGAGGTTTTCGTGGTCGAGCAGGAATGCGCCTATCTCGACCTGGACGGACGGGACATCGAGTTCGGAACCCGGCACATCTGGTGCGAACGGGCCGACGAAGTGACCGGCTACCTGCGCATCCTCGCGGACGAGGGCGGGGTGGAGCGGATCGGCCGGGTGGTGACCGCCCCGGGCGCCCGCGGCGCCGGACTCGCCGGACGGCTCATGAAAGAGGCGCTGACGGTGATCGGCGGCCGGCCGGCCGTGCTCGACGCACAGGCGCACCTCGCCGGTTTCTACGCGAGGTACGGCTTCGAGCCGACCGGGCCGGAGTTCCTGGAGGACGGCATCCCGCACGTGCCCATGCGGAGGGACGCCTGAGGAGTCAGGGCAGGTTCGCCACCAGCTCGGCGACCGAGCGGCGCCGGCCGGTGTAGAACGGGACCTCCTCGCGGACGTGCCGCCGGGCTCCCGACGCGCGCAGGTCCCGCATCAGGTCGACGATGCGGTGCAACTCGTCCGCCTCGAAGGCCAGCATCCACTCGTAGTCGCCGAGCGCGAACGAGGCGACCGTGTTGGCGCGCACGTCCGGGTACGGCCGGGCCATCTTGCCGTGCTCGGCCAGCAGCGCGCGGCGCTCCTCGTCGGGCAGCAGGTACCACTCGTAGGAGCGGACGAACGGGTAGACGCAGATGTACGGCCGCGCCTGTTCACCGGCCAGGAACGCCGGCAGGTGACTGCGGTTGAACTCGGCCGGGCGGTGCAGCGCCATCTGCGACCAGACCGGCTCCAGGTGGCGGCCCAGCCCGGTGCGGCGGAACAGCCCGTAGGCGTCCTGCAGCGCGTCCGGCGACTCCGAGTGCCACCACACCATGATGTCGGCGTCGGCGCGCAGGCCGGACACGTCGTAGGTGCCGCGGACCACCACGTCCTTGCTCGCGAGCTGCTCGATGAGCGCGTCCACCTCGCCGGCCAGCTCGTCGCGGAGCGCCGGCAGCGGCGACGACGCCCGGAACACCGACCACATGGTGTAGCGGATCGTGGCGTTCAGCTCCTTGATACGGGCTGCGTTGGTCTGCTCGGTCATCGATTCTCCTCCAAGAACTTGCACACTTCGTCCGCCGCACGCTCACCACTGGCCACGCACACCGGGATGCCGACACCGTCGAACGCCGCCCCGGCCAGCGCCAGCCCCTCCGGCAGCGCGGCCCGCGCCCGGGCGACCCGGTCGGCGTGACCCGGCGCGTACTGCGGGAGGCCACCACCCCAGCGCTGCACCCACGACTCCACCGGCTCCGGCAGCTCCGCGCCGATCAGCGCGCCCAGCTCACGCCGGGCGATGGCGATCAGCGACGCGTCGTCGAGCTGCAGCCGCTCCTGCTCGCCGGCCCGGCCCAGCGAGGCCCGCACGATCACCGGCCCCCGCGCGGTGGCGAGGTGCGGCCACTTCGTGGTGAAGAAGGTCGCGGCCTTGACCAACGTCCCCTCCCCGGGCGGCACCAGGAACCCGGACAGATCCGGCAGCCGCGTGCCGGGCGGCAGGGCCAGACCCGCCAGCGCCACGCTCGCGTACTCCAGTTCGGCGACCTCCGGGTCCCCCAGCAGCCGCGCCGCCGGCGACGCCGGCACGGCCAGGATCACCGCGTCCACCTCGTCGGACCGCGGCGCGGGCACCGGCCCAAAGATCAACTTCCAGCGACCGCCGGGGGTACGGGTGAGCTCACGCACCGGAAGCCCCAGCCGGACCCGGGCCCCGCTCGCCGACGCGGCGGCCGCGACCAGGCGGCTCATCCCGCCCTCGACAGCGGCGAACACCGGCTGCCCGGGAACCCGCCGGCCGCGCGCCTGCGCGGCCCGGACCGCGCCGGCCAGGGTGTGTTCGGTCTCAGCGGTGTGCGCCAACTGGGGCATCGTGACCCGCAGCGACAACCGGTCGGCGCGGCCCGCGTAGACCCCGCCGAGCATCGGGTCGACCAGCCGGTCCACCACCTCGTCGCCGAAGCGCTCGCGGACCAGGGCGCCGACCGCGACGTCCTCGCCGGGAGCCAGCAGCGGGCGGCCGGAGTCGACGTCGGCGTCGCTCGCCGCCAGAGCCACGCCGTCCAGTGCGGACAGGTCGCCCGGCACCCCGACCAGGGTGCCGCCGGGGATCGGGACGAGCCCACCGCCGAAGGCCAGAGCCGCGGGGCGGGCCGCCGGATGCACCAGCGCGTCCCCGAGATCCAGCCGGCGGGCCAGGGCCACCGCCGCCGACTCGCCGCCGCCGGGCGCACTGTTCAGGAACGACTCGGCGCCCCGCTCCACCGGCAGTCCACCCAGGTCACCGGTGCGGAGCTTGCCACCCAGGGCGCTGCTCTGCTCGTACACCACGATCTCGGTTCCGGGCGGGGTGACGTCTCGCAGGCGCACGGCAGCCGCGAGGCCGGCGATGCCGCCGCCGATGATCGCGATCCGCTTCCGCACGCTCTTCACACTCCCAGGTCGCGCCACACCCCGCCCACCGGGGTGGGCCGCTGTGACGCGGCGGTCAGCGGGCCGAGGCCTCGTGGACCAGAGCGACCAGGCGGGTGAGGACGTCCGGGTCGGTCTCCGGCATCACGCCGTGGCCCAGGTTGAAGACATGGCCGGGAGCGGCCCGGCCCTGCTCCAGGACCCGGCGGGTCTCCCGCTCCACGGTCTCCAAGCCGGCGAAGAGGATCGCCGGGTCCAGGTTGCCCTGCACCGCGCGGTCCGGGCCGATCCGCTTCGCCGCCACGTCCAGCGGGGTGCGCCAGTCGACGCCCACCACGTCGGCGCCGGCCTCACCCATCGCCTCCAGCAGCACGGCCGTGCCGACCCCGAAGTGGATGCGCGGCACCCCGAGGTCCAGCAGGCCCCGCAGCACGTTCGCCGAGTGCGGCATCACGTAGCGGCGGTAGTCGGCCTCGGAGAGCGCGCCGGCCCACGAGTCGAAGAGCTGGACCGCGCTCACCCCGGCGTCCGCCTGGACCCGCAGGAACGTCAGCGTGATCTCGGCGAGACGGGCGAGCAGGGCGTTCCACAGGTCGGGCTCGCCGTACATCATCGCCTTGGTCTTGAGGTAGGTCCGGGAGGGACCGCCCTCGATGAGATAGCTGGCCAGCGTGAACGGCGCGCCGGCGAAGCCGATCAGGGGCGTCGCGCCGAGCTCGGCGACCAGCAGCTTCACCGCCTCGGTGACGAAATCGACGTCGGCCGGGGTGATCGGGCGCAGCCGGCCCAGGTCGGCGGCGGTGCGCACCGGCTCGGCCACCACCGGGCCGGTGCCGGCCACGATGTCCAGGTCGATGCCGGCCGCCGCGATCGGCACCACGATGTCGCTGAAGAGGATCGCCGCGTCCACGTTGTGCCGGCGCACCGGCTGGAGGGTGATCTCGGTGACCAGTTCCGGCCGGCGGCACGACTCCAGCATGCCGACGCCCTCACGGATCTTGCGGTACTCGGGCAGCGATCGCCCGGCCTGCCGCATGAACCAGACCGGCGTGTGCGGGACGCTCAGACCACGACACGCCCGGACGAAGGGGGAATCCTCAAGAACCGTCACCGGGCCATCGTGCCACGCGACGGATCGGACCCGGCGGCGCGCCGAGCACGGGCCGCGCCGAGATCGGCATAGGCTGCCCCCATGGCGTCCCCCTCCGCTTCCCCCGAGGCGTTCACCCGCGCCGTTGCCGGGTTGCGCGCGGAGTCGCCGCGGCCGGAGATCCTGCTCGAAGAGATCGCCGCGCCCCAGCGGCTCGCGCCGTACTCGTTCGCCCTCAGCGCCACCGTGCTCCGCAGCGGTGACGAGGTGGCCAGCGGCCGGCTGATCCTGTTGCACGACCCGGCCGGGCACGACGCCTGGCGGGGCGACCTGCGCCTGGTCACGCTGATCACCGCGGAGCTGGAGGAGGACCTGGCCTCCGACCCGCTGCTGCCCGAGGTGGCCTGGACCTGGCTGACCGACGGGCTGGAGCAGCACGCGGCGGCGTACACGGCGATCGGCGGCACGGTCACCCAGACCGCGTCCACCCGGTTCGGCGAGCTGGCCGGCCCGGCGCCCACCGCCGACCTGGAGGTGCGCGCCTCCTGGACGCCCACCTCCGGCGAGTTCGGCGCCCACCTGCGGGGCTGGTGCGCGATGCTGTCGTCCACCGCCGGCCTGCCTCCGCCCGGTGTCGCCTCACTGGCCGACCGGCACCGCGCCCCGGCCGGCTGATCCATCGATCGCCGCGGGCCTACTCGTTGCCGCAGGCGCCCAGCGTCTCGCAGGCGGTCTGGATCGGGATCGCCAGGCCGATGCCCTCGGCGTCCCGGGCCTTCGCCGTGGCCAGCCCGACCACCTGCTTGTTCGCGTTGACCACCGGCCCGCCGGAGTTGCCGGGGTTGATCGGGGCGTCGAACTGGATCGTCGGCCCGTCCTCGGTGTCACGGAACGCGCTGATGACCCCGGTGGTGACCGAGTCCTCCAGGCCCAGCGGCGCACCGACCACCATCACCTGCTGACCGGACTTCACCGCACCGGCGGCGACCTCGAGCGCTTTGATCTCCCGGTTGGCGCGCAGCAGCGCCAGGTCCTTGCCCTGGTTCACCTTGACGATCGTCGCTTCGATCCGGGTGGTCCCACGCTCCAGCGTCACCTGCTTGGCGCCGCTCTTGAACACCTCCTCCACCACGTGGAAGTTGGTGAAGAGGTTGGTCCGCCCGCCGGCCTGCCCGATCGCGAAGGCCGTGCCGGTGAACTCACCGGCCCGCACCCGGAAGACGCTGGGCAGCACCCCGGACGCGACGCCCTCCGAGTCGAAGACCGAGGTGAGCTTCTTCTCCAGCTCCTGCGTGCGGCCCTGCGAGGCGTCGACCGCCTCGGCGAGATCGCCGCTTCTCTGGATCATGCTCTCCACCCGGAACGCCTGCCACCCGGCGACCAGCACCAGGGCCGCCACCAGGCCGATGATGATCGGCCTGCTCCGGTTCACCCGCCGCCGCGGTTCCGGGGCCGGGTCCGGGACCTGAACCTGGGGGTAGACCGGCTGCTGGGGCGGGGCGGACCACTGCGGCTCGGGCGCCCACTGCTGCTGCTGAGGCCATTGCTGCTCGGGCGCCCACTGCTGCTGGGGCCACTCCTGCTGCTGGGGCTGCTGCTGGGGCTGGCTCCACGGGTCCACCGCCTGCTGGGTGTTCCAGGATCGGTCCTCCTGCCAGTCCCACTCCTGGGCGCGACGCCGCGCTCCGCCGGTTCCGTTAGCGGGCGTAAAGGGCTCAAACGGTGCGGTCATACCGGCGCGGCCTCCCCAGGTTTCGGCGCTGCGACAGGTGATACGCACGGGAACGCTGAACGGATGAACCCCCCGGAAGATCGAGAATCGACGCGCCGGAACCCCTGCTGCGCACGGCGGGGGTGTCACCCCCGTACGGTTACGGAGTGACCGACGAAGCACCCCTGCGCCGTCGGGACTCGCCGGACACGGCAGGGGACGGACCGCACCTTGTGCCGCCCGACCCGACATCTGGCGGTCCCGAGGATTCCCGCCCCGCGACACCGCTGACCGCACCCCGTGATGGCACGCCTCCTCCGGTGGAGACATCGGAGGAGTTGGCCGAGGTCGTCGCCCGGATGACCGGGGGCACCGGGCCGATCGCCGTGGACGCCGAGCGCGCCTCCGGCTACCGCTACACCCAGCGCGCCTATCTGGTGCAACTGCGCCGGGCCGGTGCGGGCACGGTGCTGATCGACCCGCTTCCGCTGGACGATCTGCGCACTCTGGACATCGCTCTGGCCGACACCGAGTGGGTGCTGCACGCCGCCAGCCAGGACCTGCCCTGCCTGGCCGAGTTGGGCATGCGGCCGCGCCGGCTGTTCGACACCGAGCTCGCCGCCCGGCTGGCCGGGTTCGAGCGGGTCGGCCTGGCCGCGCTGACCGAGCAGCTTCTCGGCTTCTCGCTGGAGAAACACCATTCGGCCGCCGACTGGTCGACCCGCCCGTTGCCGGACTCCTGGCTCACCTACGCCGCGCTCGACGTGGAGCTGCTCACCGACCTGCGGGACGTGCTGGCCGCGGAACTGGAGCGGCAGGACAAGACGGCGTGGGCGGCCGAGGAGTTCGCCGCCCTGGTCGCGGGCGCGGACCGCCCGCCCAAGGCGCGGCCCGACCCGTGGCGGCGCACCTCCGGCATCCACCGGGTCCGCGGCGCCCGCGCCCAGTCCCGGGTGCGCGCGCTCTGGCACGCGCGCGACGGTGTCGCGTCCCGCCGTGACTCGGCGCCGGGCCGGGTCCTTCCGGACTCGGCGATCGTCGCGGCCGCCGAGCTCGACCCGAAAGACGAGCGCACCCTGCTCGGCATTCCCGGTTTCGGGGGCCGTTCGGTGCGCCGGCTGGCCCGGATCTGGCTGGACGCCCTGGACCAGGCGCGTTCCCTGCCGGACGAGGCGCTGCCGGTGAACCAGCCGGTGGACGGTCCTCCGCCGCCGCACCGCTGGGCCGAGCGGGACCCGGTCGCCGCGGCCCGGCTGGCTCGCTGCCGGCAGGTCGTGGTGGGCACCGCCGAGCAGTACAACCTGCCGCCGGAGAACCTGGTCAGCCCGGACTTCATCCGCCGCCTGGCGTGGTCTCCGCCGGACGAGGTCACCCCGCGCACGGTCGGCGACACGCTGCTCGGTTTCGGGGCCCGCAACTGGCAGGTGGGCCTGCTCGCCGATCAGCTCGCCGAGGTCCTTCCCGAACCCAAGACCCTTTAAGCGGGCGTACGGGTCACCCCGCCGCCGACCGCATCGGCCACGTCCCGTGGAGTCCACGCGACGTGGCCGCTGCTCACGGCCCCGGCGCGCCCTTCGGGCAGGGCTGCCACGCACCGGTTCGCCGGCGCCCGGCGTCCGCCGGCCTCGTCGGAGCGCGACCAAATGCGAGGGGATTTTCCTTTCAGTCCCGGTTTGCAACGCCGATTGATCAGGCTGACTCCGAGATGTGACGTTTCCCCGGAGGCCCTGGCAGCTACTAGTTACCGGCGAGTAGCATTGCCGACACATTTGGGTTCACGCCCGCAAGGAGGCTTGCTGTGCCCCGTGAAGTACGCGAGGTCGTCTTCGTCGACGGCGTCCGCACCCCGTTCGGCAAGGCGGGCGGCATGTATGCCGAGACCCGCGCCGACGACCTGGTCATCCGCTGCATGCGAGAACTGCTGAAGCGGAACCCCAACCTCCCGCCGGAGAAGGTGGAGGAGGTCGCGATCGCGGCCACCACCCAGATCGGCGACCAGGGCCTGACCGTCGGCCGGACCGCCGCTCTGCTCTCCGGCCTGCCCAAGACCACTCCGGGTTACTCGGTGGACCGGATGTGCGCGGGCGCCATGACCGCGGTGACCAATGTCGCCGGCGGCATCGCGATGGGCGCGTATGACATCGCCATCGCCGGAGGCGTCGAGCACATGGGCCGGCACCCGATGGGCGAGGGCGTCGACCCCAACCCGCGGATCCTGGCCGAGAAGCTGGTCGACCCGTCCGCCCTGGTCATGGGCTCGACGGCGGAGAACCTGCACGACCGCCTGCCGCACATCACCAAGGAGCGGGCCGACAAGTACGGCCTGAACTCCCAGATCAAGACCGCCAAGGCGTATGCCGATGGCAAGATCCAGCCCGACCTGGTGCCGGTCGCGATCCGCAGCGCGGAGCTCGGCTGGGGCCTGGCGACCGTCGACGAGGCCCCGCGCCAGACGTCGCTGGAGAAGCTGGCCACCCTGAAGACGCCGTTCCGCCCGCACGGCCGGGTCACCGCGGGCAACGCGGCCGGCCTCAACGACGGCGCCACCGCGGCCATCCTGGCCGACGAGGCGACCGCCCGTGAGCTGGGTCTGCCGGTCGCGATGCGCATGGTCTCCTACGCGTTCGTCGGCGTCGAGCCGGAGATCATGGGTTACGGCCCGATCCCGTCGACGGAGAAGGCGCTGAAGAAGGCCGGTCTCACGATCGACGACATCGGCCTGTTCGAGCTGAACGAGGCCTTCGCGGTGCAGGTGCTCGCCTTCCTGGACCACTACGGCATCGCCGACGACGACCCGCGGGTCAACCCGTGGGGCGGCGCGATCGCCATCGGTCACCCGCTCGCGTCCTCGGCCATCCGCCTGATGACGCAGCTCGCCCGGCAGTTCGCCGAGCGTCCCGACGTCCGCTACGGCGTCAACGCCATGTGCATCGGTATCGGCATGGGCGGCACCGTTATCTGGGAGAACCCGTACTGGGAGGGCGCCAAGTGATCGAGAACCCGAACGAGGTAGTCACCAAGGCGATCCTCCGCCTGGTTCAGGTACCCGGGCTGGACAAGCCCGCGGCCCTGATCACGCTGGACAACGGCTTCGACCACAAGAAGCCGAACAGCTTCGGCCCGGGCGGCCTCGCGTCGCTCGACGAGGCGATCACCGCGGCCACCGCGGCGAACCCGGCGTTCATCGCGCTGACCGGTAAGCCGTACATCTTCTGTGTCGGCGCGGACATCACCGGCATGCCGCTGATCAAGACCCGCGAGCAGGCGCTCGCGCTCGGCGAGCTGGGCCACAAGGTCTTCGCCCGCCTCAAGAACAGCGAGATCCCGACGTTCGCGTTCGTCAACGGCGCGGCGATGGGCGGCGGCCTCGAGGTCGCGCTGCACTGCCACTACCGCACGGTCTCCACCGGCGCGGCGGCGCTCGCCCTGCCCGAGGTCGCGATCGGCCTCATCCCCGGCTGGGGCGGCAGCCAGATCCTGCCGAACCTGATCGGCATCATCAACGCGGCCACGGTCATCCTGCAGAACCCGCTGACCCAGAAGACGCTGCGCCCGAAGCAGGCCAAGGAGTGGGGTGTCGCGGACGCCCTGTTCGAGGCGGCCGACTTCCTGGAGGACTCACTGGCCTGGGCGGCCGGCGTCGTCAAGGGCGACGTCACCGTGGAGCGCCCGGAGATCGACCGCAAGGACTGGGACGGCGTCCTGGAGTTCGCGAAGGCGGTGCTGGACGAGAAGCTGCACGGCGCCGTCCCGTCCGCCAACCGGGCCCTCGAACTGCTGGCCCTGGCCAAGACCGCGTCCTTCGAAGAGGGCACCGCGGCCGAGACCGAGGCTCTCGCCGACCTGATCCTGGGTGACGAGGCACGCGCCAGCCTGTACTCGTTCGACCTGGTCCAGCGTCGTGCGAAGCGCCCGGTCGGTGTGCCGGACAAGTCGCTGGCCCGCAAGGTCACCAAGGTCGGCATCATCGGCGCCGGTCTGATGGCCTCCCAGCTCGCGCTGCTGTTCCTGCGCCGCCTGCAGGTGCCGGTCGTGCTGACCGACCTCGACCAGGAGCGGGTCGACAAGGGCGTCGGCTACGTCAACGCCGAGATCGACAAGCTCGTCTCGAAGCGCCGGATGGACGAGGGCACCGCGGCCCGGCTGCGTCAGCTGATCAGCGGCTCGGTCGACAAGTCCGTCTTCGCCGACGCCGACTTCGTGATCGAGGCGGTCTTCGAGAACCTCGACCTGAAGAAGCAGATCTGGGCCGAGTTCGAGAAGATCGTCAAGCCCGAGGCGGTCCTCGCGACCAACACCAGCTCGCTGTCGATCACCGAGATGGCTGCCGACCTGCAGCACCCGGAACGGCTCGTCGGCTTCCACTTCTTCAACCCGGTCGCCGTCCTCCCGCTGCTGGAGATCATCCGGGGCGAGAAGACCGACGACGCGACGCTGGCCACCGCGTTCGAGGTCGGCAAGACCCTGAAGAAGTCGTCGGTGCTGGTCAAGGACGCTCCGGCGTTCGTGGTCAACCGGCTGCTCACCCGGGTCACCAGCGAGATCTTCCAGGCCGTCGACGCGGGCACCCCGCTGGACGTGGTCAACGTCGCGATGGACCCGTTGGGTCTGCCGATGCGCCCGATCGCGCTGCTGCAGCTGGTCGGCCCCGCGGTGGCGTACCACGTGGGCGAGACGCTGCACGCGGCCTTCCCGGACCGCTACGTCGACTCCCCCAACCTCAAGAGGATCGTCGACGCCGGCCTGCCCGTCATGGTCGACAAGGAGATCAACCCCGAGGTCGTGAAACTCCTCGAGGTCGGCGACTCCCCGCTGACCGCCGACCAGGTGCGCCAGAAGGCGCTCGACGGCCTGGCCGAGGAGATCCGCATCATGCTCGACGAGGGCGTGGTCGCCGAGGCGCAGGACATCGACCTGTGCATGATCCTCGGCGCCGGCTACCCGTTCCATCTGGGCGGCGTCACGCCGTACCTGGACCGGAGCGGCACCGCCGAGAAGGTCACCGGCAAGCGGTTCCTGCGTGACGGCGTGGCGAACGTACCCGCCTGATCATCTCGCAGACGGCGAAACGCCCCCGCACCCGTGAGGTGCGGGGGCGTTTCTCTTTTCACCCGACAGCGGTCGGCTAGGGCTGCGGATCGCCGATAGGATCCACCGACATCACAAGTTCTGGAGCGTCGATGACGTACCCCCCTCACTCCGGTGAGCCCACTCCTTCCTCATACCCGCCACCCCAGCCGCCGCAGTACGGGCAGCCCCAGCCCCCGCAGTACGGGGCGCCCCAGTCGCCGGCCGCGCCCTCATACGGAGCCCCCCAGCCCCCGCAGTACGGGCAGCCCCAGCCCCCGCAGTACGGGGAACCCCAGCCCCCGCAGTACGGGGCTCCTCAGTACGGACAGCCCGTGCCGCCCCAGCCGCAGTTCGGCGCACCCGGTTTCGGCCCGCCGCCCGGCTTCCCGGTCCCCCCGCCTCCGCGGAAGTCCCGGACCCTGCCGATCGTGCTGATCTCGCTGGGCATCGTGATGGTGCTCTGCATCGGTGGCGGCACCGCGCTCTACCTGTTCGGCAAGAACGCCCTGGACGACGCCGCCGCGATCACCATCACCGAGCCGGCGACCCTGGGCGGCCGCCCCAAGCAGGAGAGCAAGGAGTTCGAGGCGATCACCGCGGACATGGAGAAGAGCCTCAGCTCCTACGCGGGCGCGGAGAGTTCGTTCGGCGCGATCTACGGCTCGCCCGCCGACGAGAACATGGTCGCCGCCCTGGCCACCAAGGCCCTGATCGCCGACCCGCAGAAGGAACTGGACGCCTCGTTCAAGACCTTCGGCCAGAGCGCGAAGGTCGAGGGCCTGACCAACGCCGACACCGGCACCCTGGGTGGTGTGGCCCAGTGCGGCACCAGTTCCATCGAGCAGATCGACGTCGCGATCTGCGGCTGGGCCGACAAGGGCAGCGTCGGCATGGTCATGTGGTTCTTCAAGTCCGCCCCCGACGTGCAGGCCGAGTTCCCGAAACTGCGTGCCGAGATCGAGACGAAGACTTCGAAGTGATGCCGAGCCGTTGCGGGCCGGCGTGCCCGCCCCGCACGGCGTCAGAACCGCCGACGCGGGATGCTCGCCGTCGCGGCGACGACCGGGGTGGCCTCGGCGGGCGGCAGCACGACGGTGACCTCCAGGCCGCCGCCCTCCAGGGCGACCGCGGAGACGGTGCCGCCGTGCGCGTCGCAGACCGCCCGCACGATCGAGAGCCCCAGGCCGGAGCCACGTGACCCGGTGCGTTCCCACCCACCCCGCTGGAACGGCTCGAACAGGCCGGGCACGTCGGCCGGCTCCACCTCGTAACCGGTGTTGCCGACGATCAGCCGGACCTGCCCGCCGGCCGACTCGGTGCGCAGCCACAGCCGGCCCATCAGATGGTTGTAGCGGATCGCGTTCTCGATCAGGTTTCCGGCCAGCCGGTCCAGCAGACTGGGGTCGCCGACCACCGGGGCCGGTTCCAGCTCGGTGGTGACCTCCAGTTTCAGGCGCTCCGCCTCGGCCTTCACCGCGGACAGCGCGTTCAGAACGCTCATCGCCAGGTCGGCGGGCACCTTGCGGGCCAGCCGGCGCCCGGACTGCGCCTCCGAGCGGGCCAGCACCAGCAGCGCGTCGACCAGTCCGTTCGCCCGCTCCGAGGCGTTGCGGACCACCTTGGCCATCCGCCGGTACTCGGCGACGTCGGCCTCGTCGTCGCTGAGCGTCACGTCGATCTCGGTGCGCATCACCGCGAGCGGGGTGCGCAACTCGTGCGACGCGTTCGCCACGAACCGTTTCTGCGACTCGAACGAGGCCGCCAGCCGGTCCAGCATGGCGTCGAAGGTGCGGGCCAGTTCGGCCACCTCACCGTCCGCGCCGGTGTAGCGGATCCGCTGGTCCATCGTCGCCTCGCCGAGTCGCTGGGCGGTCTGGGTGACGTCACGCAGCGGGCGCAGAGCGCGGCCGGTCACCGCGTACGCCAGCGCGATCCCGATGATCCCCACCGCCGCCAGCGCGCTGAACCCCTTGAACAGCAGCTCACGGGAGGCGTCGGCGACCATTTTGGCCTGCCAGGTCAGCGCCTCCCGGGTGGTGCCGTCGGCGAGAGTGACCGTCGACCCGGCGCGCAACTCGTCGACCGGGTGCAGCGACTCGCTGACCAGCAGCCAGGCCAGCAGCACCAGCACCGCGCCGGCGCCGACCAGCAGGATCCCGTTGAGCAGGGTGAGCCGCAGCCGCAGGGTCGGGGGCATCTCGAACCGCAGCGGGCGGCGGGCCCGGCCCGGATAGACGGTCACGACGCCACGACCGGCTCCGGCACCCGGTAGCCGGCGCCCACCACGGTCTCGATCAGCGGCGGATCGCCCAGCTTCTTGCGCAGCGTGTTGATGGTGACCCGGACGGTGGTGGTGAACGGGTCCATGTTGGCGTCCCACACCCGCTCCAGCAGCTCCTCGCTGGACACCACGCCGCCCTTGGCCTTCAGCAGCTCCAGCAGGACGCAGAACTCCTTGTTGGTCAGTTCGAGCACCACCCCGCCACGGGTCACCACCCGGCGGGCCTGGTCCAGCGCCAGGTTGCCGGCGGTGAGCACCGGCGGAGCGGCCGGGGTGGCGCGCCGGCCCAGCGCCTGCACCCGGGCCACCAGTTCCTTGAAGTCGAACGGCTTGGCCAGGTAGTCGTCGGCGCCCAGTTCCAGGCCCTCCACCTTGTCCTCGACCGAGGAACTGGCGGTCAGCATCAGCACCCGGGTCAGCGCGCCCGACTCGACGAGCGCCGCGCAGATCTCGTCGCCGTGCATGCCGGGCAGGTCACGGTCGAGCACGACCACGTCGTACCGGGTCACGTACGCCATCTCGTGCCCCTGAAGGCCGTCGTAGGCGACGTCCACCGCCATCCCCTTGCGGCGCAGGCCACGCACGATCGCGTCAGCCATGTCCCGCTCGTCTTCCACCACCAGCACGCGCACCGCAGACCTCCACACATCCGGGCCGTAGGTGCAGGTTACCGACCGGTTGCCAGGAGCGTCAGAGCCGCCAGACGGCGAGTGACGAGTCGAGCCGGCGGCAGAGCAGGACGCCCTTCCCGAACTGGCAGTCACCGGCGATCCGGTCGGCGGCGCCGGTCACCCGCACCCGGCCGGTGCCGAGGTCGAGGACGCCGTACCGGACGGAGCCGTCGGAGCGGCGGATCCGGTGGACGTAGGCGGTCCCCGGCGCCGGGCCGGGGCCACCACTGACCCAGGCGCCGATCCGGGCCACGATGCGGCCGGTGCCCGGGTCGAGCACGTCCAGCACGGGTTCGGCCTCCTGCGAGTGCGACACCAGGACCCGGTCGCCGATGACCTCGCTGGTGTCATAGGGGTCGGCGCGCCAGATCTCCCGCCCGGTGGCCGGATCGATGCCGACGAGGCCGTCCTGCATCGCGACGGCGCAGATCACCGGCCCGCAGTCGAGCTGATAACCCTCCTCCGGCAGGACCGGGTCGTCACGCCGCCAGCGCTCGGTCAAGGTCCGTTCGTCGTAGGCGACGATCTCCCCGGTGTCCCGGCCGATCAGCAGCAGGCCGGCCGCGACCTGGAACGACGTGCCCGGCCCGACCGGCTGCCTGTGCCGGCCGGTGGCGGTGATCGCACCGGTCAGCCCGTCGCGCGCCTCCAACCGGCCGTCACCGTGCAACGTGTAGAGGAACTGCGGGTATCCCTCCCAGAAGTACCCGGACTCCACCGCCAGCTGGCCGTTCTCCGGCTGCTCCACCGACCAGCGCACGGCTCCGGTCCGCGGGTCGAGGGCATGCCAGACCGACCGGCTCTCCTCCGTCCGCACCTCGGGTTCCTCGCTGGCCAGCAACAGACCGCCGTCCGGCGAGCGGCCGTACACCGTCACGGCGCGTTTCCAGACCGGCTGCCCGCCGCCGGCCCGGACGGCGACCGTCCCGGGCGTCCCGAACTCGTAGTCGTTGTAGCTGACCACCAGCGTGCCGTCACCACCGTCGTTGACGGTGAAGATGTCGCCGGTCACCGGGACGGTGTAGGTGCCGAGCAGATTCATTCCGGGCAAGTCGTAGGAGCGGATCGTGTGGGTCCGCGCCACCGTGCCGAACGGGTCGCTCAATCCGATCACGTAGAGCCGGTCACCGACGACGTGGACGCTCTCGCCCAGGGCCAGCGGCAGCACGACCGGGGCCGGCGGTGGCGGCGGAGGCGGCCCGGCGCCCCCGAGCACGGCGAGCAGGATCACCGCGAGAAGACCCAGGATCCAGCGGTACGGCACGGGAGCCGTCGGCAGGGAGGGCTCCTCCGGGCCGTCGGCCGGAACCTCACCGAGGTCGATCAGGGCGTCCCGCACGCCGGTCTCCCGCTCCAGCAAACGACTGCCCCCAGGGTTTTATCGCGACGGGCTCAGATCCGGTAGGCCCAGACCCGTAGGCCTCGGACGTCCCGACAGATTACGTACCTCTCGTCGCCGCCGCACTCCCCGCCCAGGCCCTCGGCTGTTCCCAGCACCCGCACCTCCGGTTGCCCCGGAAGGACCGCCCCGAAGACCCGCCCGCCGCTCCGGTCGCCGCGCCACACCAGCAGCACGTGGGCGGCGAAACCGTCCACCTGACCGGTCCAGCCGCGCAGTTCCAGCCGGGGCTCTCCGGTCGTGGCGTCCACCAGCCGTACCGGGGCGCCCGAGGCCGGCCGGGACTCGAGCACCCACCCGGCCCGAACGGCCAGGGCGACGTCGTAGGGTCGCGTCCAGGCGGTCTTGCCGGTCCGCCGGTCCAGCACCCGCACCTCGCCGCCCCCGGCGACCTCGCCGCTGCCGCTGCAGAGCAACCCGGCGCAGTTCACCGGATCGGCCCCGGCGTTCAGGTCCCGGGTCCAGAGCCGGTTGAGGGTGTGCGCGTCGTAACCCACCTCGAGCCCGGCCTCCGGATAGCCGATCAGGGCCACGTCGTCCAGAACCTCGCTGCTGCCCGGCCCCGCGCCGGCCATCTCCGGCAGGCCAGCCTCGCGCAGCACCTCGCCGGTCCGCGCGTCCCGCAGCGTCATCCGGTCCGAGGCCGTGATCAGCACGGCCGGCCGGTCACCGGCGACCGGCTCGGCGGTCACCGAGCCCCCCGGCGCGGCGGTCCACAGCACCGCGCCGCTCGCCAGGTCCAGGCCGCGCACCTCGGTCCGCAGCGGCGGCTCGGTGTGCGGCTGCCCGTCGGCCGAGAAGTAGAGCATCCCCGGATCACCGGAGTCCTGGTCGTAGAGGGTCCCGGGCCGGAAGATCCGCTCGGTGACGAGCGCGGTGCCACCGGACGAGGCGGTGATCCGCATCGGGGTGGTCCACCGCACCCGGCCGGTCTCCGCGTCCAGGACACTGCTGGACAGGCCTGCGGTGAGCACCAGCAGGCCGCCGAACCGCTCCACGCGGACCACCCCGAAGACGCCGTTCACCGGGTCGAACGAGGCGCTGATCGGCACCTCGGCGGTCCACAGCCGGTGCGGCGCGGGCTCCAGCGCCCACGCCGTCAGGATCCGGGCCCGCCCGGCCGAGGCGACCGTGAACGCCCGCCCTCCGGCCATCTGGATCGGCGCCTCGGTGCCGGCCTCGGCCGGTATGAGGCCGAGAGGACGCCAGAACGTGCCGCCGCCGGGCGCCGCTCCGCCGAGGGCGAGCAGCAGCGCCGCGGCCACCACGAGACCGAGATGCCGGTAACGCCACGGGGGCGGGCGACGCCCACCGGACCGGTCGGGCGGGGCGTCCAGATCCAGGTCGATCAACGCCACGCCCGTACCCTCCTGAAGATCAACCCGCCTCGGTCCGGTAGGACCAGACGATCAGTTCGCCGTAGACCGACCGGCAGATCAGGCGTTCCGGCGCGGCCTGGCACTCCCGCGTGCCGGCGGGCAGTTCGGCGAGCAGACGCGGCCGGGACAGACCCGGGGCCGCGACGGCGACCATGGTACGCGGGCCCGGGGCGATATCCCTGGTGACCAGCACCTCTCCGCCGCCCGTGATCCCGCCGACCAGCCGCCAGCCGGTCACGTCCACCAGCAGCCGGCCGGTCGCCGGGTCCACCAGCCCGGTCGGCGCCTGGGGCCCGTCCGCGTACGCCACCACCCGGTCGCCGACCGTCTCGACCGAACGCCAGCCGGGACGGTGCCAGCGCGCGTCGCCGGTCGCCGGGTCGATGGCGCGCACCCCGTCCAGCCCGACCAGACAGGCCAGCTCGCCGCATTTGACGATCTCCAGGGTGCCGACCGACGGCTCGGTCCACATCGGCCGCAACGTCGCCGGGTCGTACGCGGTCACCTCGATCCCGGACGGCCCGGGGTGCCGCAACAGCACCTGGTCGCCGGCGACCACGGGGTTGCCGGGGTCGTAGTTGGCGGCCGGCACGTCCCGGACGGCGAGCAGGGCGCCGGTCCGGCCGTCGTACAGATGGGCGGTGGCGTCGTCGCGGACCAGCAGGATCCGGGCCGAAGCGCCGGCCGGCGCGGGCACGCTGAGCAGGACCGCGGTCGACGGCACCCAGAGCCGCCATCGGGCCAGCCCGCCGTCGGGGTCCAGCGCCTCCACCGCCCGCTCCACCCGCCGACCGGTGCCGAACGACTGGCTACGCACCCCGTCGACGGCGAACATCAGCCCGGTGCCGTCGAGACTCACCACGCTGCGCTCGTTGTGCCACTGCTGGGCGCCGTCGCGCAGCGAGACCGCGGTGGTGCCCGGCTCGGTGTTGCCGGCGCCCCAGGGGCGCAGCAGCAACAGCCCGTCGCCGGTCCGCAGCCGGTAGGTCGGGACGGCCTGGGCGACCCGCCACTGCCGCTCGCCGGTCTCCAGGTCGTACGCGGTGAGCTCACCGGCCGCCTGAACGACCAACTGGCCGGTGTCCGCCACCACGTACGGATCGCCGGGACCGATCACCACCCGTAGCAACGCCGCGAGCGGCGGGGGCGGGGGCGGCCCCGAGGCCGTCACGGAGAAGAGCAGCAGCGCCGCGATCAGGGCTGGGGCGAACCAGGACGGCGTCAGCTGACCGCCCCGGTGGTACGCCGTCGGCTCACCCCGATCCATGCCCAGGTCGATGACGACTGGCACGCCGGCGGTGTCCGCTCCCATCCCTTCAAGTTACGGTTCCGTAACGACCTTTGCCCAGGGGCTCAGACCCGGATGTCACGCTCCTCCAGACCGGACACGCACTCGGTCACGTCACGGGCGATGTCCTGCGCGGTCAGGCCCAGCGAGGCAAGGATCTCGGCGCGGGTGCCGTGCGGGTGGAAGCCAACCGGCACGCCGAAATCGCGCAGCGGCGTGGACACGCCCGCGTCCCGCAGCGCGCTCGCCACCGCGTCACCGACACCGCCGGCCCGGACGCCGTCCTCCAGCGTCACGACCAGCCGGTGCTGGGCGGCGAGACCGGTCAGCTCGATCGGCACGGGGCGGACCCAGCGCGGGTCGACGACCGTCACGCCGTACCCCTGCTCGGCGATCCGCTCCGCGGCGTCCAGCGCCATGCCCACGAAGGAGCCGACGGCGACCAGGAGCACGTCGTTGCGCTCGTCCTCGCGGAGCACGTCGATCTGGCCCACCCGGCGGATCGCCGGGGTGTCCGCCGGGACCGCGCCGGTCGGGAACCGCACGATGGTCGGGCCGTCGTCGACCGCGACCGCCTCGCGCAGCTCCTCACGCAGCGTCGAGGCGTCACGCGGGGCGGCGATCCGCAGCCCGGGCACCACGCCGAAGACGCTCATGTCCCACATGCCGTAGTGGCTCGGCCCGTCCGGCCCGGTGATGCCGGCCCGGTCCAGCACGAACGTCACCGGCAGCTCGTGCATCGCCACGTCCAGCAGGACCTGGTCGAAGGCGCGGTTGAGGAAGGTCGCGTAGACCGCCACCACCGGGTGCAGGCCGCCCATCGCCAGGCCGGCCGCGCTGGTCGCCGCGTGCTGCTCGGCGATGCCCACGTCGTACGCCCGCTCCGGGTACTTCTTCGCCAGCGCGGCGATGCCGGTCGGCTCGGCCATCGCGGCGGTGATGCCCACCACGTCGGGACGCTCGTCGGCGATCCGCACCAGCTCCTCGGCGAAGACCTTCGTCCACTTCAGCGCCGACGAGGGCAGCATCTTGCCGGTCTCCACGTCGAACGCGCTGGGGCTGTGCCAGCAGTCGGCCTCGTCCTGCTCGGCGGGACGGTATCCGTAGCCCTTGCGGGTCACCGCGTGCACGATGACCGGCGCGTTGAAGCCCTTGGCCCGCCGCAGCGCCGACTCCATCGCCTGCTGGTCGTGACCGTCGACCGGGCCGATGTATTTCAGGCCCAGGTCCTCGAACATCGGCTGCGGGCTGACCGCGTCCTTGATGCCCTTCTTGACCGCGTGCAGCACCTCGAAGACCGGCTTGCCCACCACCGGCGTCTGGCCCAGCGCGTCCTTGACCAGGTCGAGCACCTTCTCGTAACCCGGGTTGAGGCGCAGCGTGGAGAGGTGGTCGGCGAGCCCGCCGATGGTCGGCGCGTAGGAGCGGCCGTTGTCGTTGACCACGATCACCAGACGGTTCTTCGTGGCGGCGATGTTGTTGAGCGCCTCCCAGCACATGCCACCGGTCAGCGCGCCGTCACCGACGACCGCGACCACGTGCCGCTCCTCGCCGCGCAGCGTGAACGCCTTGGCCAGGCCGTCGGCGTAGGACAGGGCGGTGGAGGCGTGCGAGTTCTCGACCAGGTCGTGCTCGCTCTCGGCCCGGCTCGGGTAGCCGGTGAGGCCGCCACGCTGACGGAGCAGGTCGAAGCCGTCCTGCCGGCCGGTGACGATCTTGTGCACGTACGCCTGGTGGCCGGTGTCGAAGAGGATCTTGTCGCGTGGGGAGTCGAAGACCCGGTGCAGCGCGAGGGTCGTCTCGACCACACCGAGGTTGGGCCCGAGGTGACCCCCGGTCCGCGACACCTTGGCCACGAGGAAGTCACGGATCTCGGCCGCGAGCAGCGTCAGCTGCTCCGCGGACAGTCGCTTCAGATCACTCGGGTGGGTGATGCTGGACAGCAGGCCGGCCGGGGTCGAGGGGGAGTCGCTCATGAGGGAAGAGTCTATCCGCGCCACGCCCGGACGCGACTTGAGCAAACGGACCGTCACCAATCCTCCACACAATCGCGACCTCATCCGACCGGCGTGCCACCCCACCCCGGCTGGCCGATGGGTGGAGCCGTCCGGCATCCTGGAAGGCACGCAGCGACTGGCGGCACGAGGATGGTCGAACCATCAGGGAGCTCGTCACGAGGAGTCGACCGCCTGGGCTCCCCGCCGAAGGAGTCGCACATGTCGACCGCTCGTCTTCTTCCGGGCGCCCCCGTCGCCGAAGCCGTCCTCGACGACGTCAAGGCGCGGGTCGCCAAGCTCAAGGAACGCGGCATCCGGCCCAGCCTCGCCACCATCCTGGTCGGCGACGACGACGCCAGCGCCGGCTACATCCGAATCAAACAGAAGCAGGCCGCCGAGCTCGGCTTCGAGTCCCCGCACGAGCACCTGAGCGGCGACGTCACCCAGGCCGACCTGCTCAAGGTGATCGCCGGGTTCAACGACGACTCCGACGTCCACGGCGTCCTCATCCAGTACCCGATCCCCGCCCACCTCGACTACGACGCCGCTCTGCAGACCCTCGACCCCGACTCCGACGTCGATGGCATGCACCCGCTCAACATGGGCCGCCTCGCCGTCGGCCTGCCCGGCCCACTCCCCTGCACCCCCGCCGGCATCGAGGCGCTGCTCGCCCACCACGAGATCGAGGTCTCCGGCCGCGAGGTCGTCATCCTCGGCCGCGGCGCCACCCTCGGCCGGCCGCTCGCCATGCTGCTCGCCCAGAAACGGCCCACCGCCAACGCCGCCGTCACCGTCGTGCACACCGGCGTGAAGGACTGGCCCCGCTACACCCAGCGTGCCGAGATCCTGATCGCCGCCGCCGGCGTGCCCGGCATCATCAAGCCCGAACACGTCAAGCCGGGCGCGGTCGTCATCGGCGCCGGCGTCCGCTACGAGGGCCGCCGCCTGCTGCCGGACGTCGACGAGTCCTGCGCCGAGGTCGCCGGCGCCATCACCCCCCGTGTCGGCGGCGTCGGCCCCACCACGGTCGCGATGCTCTTCCGCAACGCGGTCACCGCCGCCGAACGAGCAAACCCCTAAAACCCTTCCTCCGGTACGGCTACGCCTCAGCACCGTGCCTCCCACGCGGCGTCGCTGCGGCTCCAGGCCGCAGCGCCCCCGCCGGGCTGCTGCCCACCACCACCCACCTCTCCCGCCGTCGCCCACCACGGCCACACCACCCGCGTGGTACGGCGGTGGGTGGGCTCAGGCGGGGACCAGGTGGGCCACGCACTCGATGTGCTGGGTCATCGGGAAACAGTCGAAGGCACGCAGCCGTTCGACACGCCAGCCGAGCGAGCGGAACGTCTTCAGGTCACGGGCGAGCGCGGCCGGGTCGCACGCCACGTAGGCGACGGCCCGGGGACGGGCGGCGGCGATCGCCCGGACCACCCGGGCGCCCGCGCCGGACCGCGGCGGGTCCAGGACCACCAGGTCGACCGGGCCGGTCACCCGCCGCCGGGCGAGGGCCGCCTCGACGCGCGCCTCGACGATCTCGGCCTGCGGCAGGTCGGCCAGGTTGGCGCGGGCCGCGGCCACCCCGGTCGAGGAGGACTCGACGACGGTGGTGCGGGCTCCGGTGCGTTCGGCGAGGGCCGCGGCGAAGAGGCCGGCGCCGCCGTACAGGTCCCAGGCGATCTCGCCTTCGGCGGGCCGGAGCATCTCCAGAACCGCGTCGACGAGCGTGCCGGCCGCGGCCGGATGCACCTGCCAGAAAGCCTGCGCGGGTACGCGCCACGCACGCCCCCCGGCGTGCTCGGTCACCTCGACGGGGCCGGCGAGGCGGATCAGCGGCCCACCCTCGGCGGCCTCGTCCAGGTCGTCACCGGACGGCGGGGCGGCCGAGCCCGCGTGCCGGGCCAGGACGGCGACGTCCCCGCCGGTGGAGGCGACCGCCTGCAGGGAGGCGAGGTCGGGCCAGTCGTTGGCGAGCAGGTCGAGTCCCTGGATCGCGGGATGTGCGATCCGGCAGCGGTCGATCGGCACCACCTGGTTGGACCGGTGCTGCAACAGGCCGGGACGGCCGGCCGCGTCGATGGCGTAGCGGATTCGGCTCCGCCAGCCGAGCAGCCGCTCCGGATCCTCGTCAACACCGCAGCCGCCCATGGCCGCCGCGACGGACTCGCTCGGCACGACGGACGGGGACGACGACGCGGCGGACGGGACGGAATCGCTCGGCGAGACGGACGGAGACGACGACGCGGAAAGCGGGACGGGTTCGCTCGGCGAGACGGATGGCGGGCGGGATGTGGTGGGACGGGCCGGGTTCGGCGGTAGCGGTTCCACCCGTACGAAAATCTGGTCCTGATCTTCTGGGGTGAAGCCGGCCAGGCGGGTGAGCTGGTCCCGGACCACCGCGGCCTTCCAGCGCAGCTGCGCGTCGCCGGAGGCGTGCTGGAGGTCGCAGCCTCCGCAGGCGCCGGGACGGGCGTACGGGCACGGCGGGGTGACCCGGTCCGGGGAGGCCTCGTGGATCTCCACCGCGTCGGCCCGGAGGTAGCCACGATGCAGTTCGGTGATCTCGGCGGTGACCCGCTCGCCGGGCAGCGCGTGCCGGACGAAGACGACCCGGCCGTGCGGGCCGCCGATCCGGGCGACGCAATGCCCACCGTGCGCCGGGGCACCCACCGTGACCTCGACCCGGTCGCCCTCGATCAGGTCCTCGTCGGCGGCGAGGCTCCCGGCGGCGGCCGTCTCTCCGCCGGGCAGGTCCTTGCCGGTGCTGGTGGGAGCGGTTTCGGAATGGGCGCTCACGAGTGCTCCTCGTCGTCGGTCGAGCCGGCATGCGTGCGGGGCCCGCGGGCGGGAGCGCGGCTCAGCACCCGGTCGAGGCGGTCGAGATCGCGGTCCTGGCTGGAGCGCAGCTGCCAGGGCACGCTGGTGACCATGACGCCGGGCTCGAAGAGCAGCCGGCCCTTGATCCGCAGCGCGCTCTGGTTGTGCAGCAGGTTCTCCCACCAGCGGCCGACCACGTACTCGGGGACGAAGACGGTGACGACGTCGCGCGGTGAGCTGCGGCGCACGCTCTTGACGAAGTCGATGATCGGCCGGGTGATCTCCCGGTACGGCGAGTCGACCACGGTGAGCGGCACCGGGAGCTGTCGACGTTCCCACTCGGCCTGGATGGCGCGGGTGTCGTTGTCGTCGACGTTCACGGTGACGGCGGTGAGCGTGTCGGGGCGGGTGGCCTGTGCGTAGGCGAGCGCCCGCAGCGTCGGCTGGTGCACCTTGCTGACCAGCACCACCGCGTGGTTGCGGGAGGGCAGCATGGGCCGCTCGTCGGTGGGTTCGAGTTCCTCGGCGACCCGGGTGTAGTGCCGGTTGATGGCGACCATCAGCGCGTAGATGACGATCATGGCGGCGATGGCGATCCAGGCGCCGAGGAGGAACTTGGTGATCAGGACGACGATCAGGACGGCGCCGGTCAGGATCATGCCGAACGTGTTGATCGCCCGGGACCGGATCATCCGCCGTCGGCGGGCGGGGTCGCGCTGCGTCCTCAGCAGGCGGTTCCAGTGCAGGATCATGCCGGCCTGGGACAGCGTGAACGACACGAAGACACCCACGATGTAGAGCTGGATCAGCTTGGTCACCTCGGCCTCGAAGGCCACGATCAGCACCATGGCGGCGGCCGCGAGGAACAGGATGCCGTTGCTGAAGGCCAGCCGGTCGCCACGGGTGTGCAGCTGGCGGGGCAGGTAGCGATCCTGGGCGAGGATCGAGCCGAGCACCGGAAAGCCGTTGAAGGCGGTGTTGGCGGCCAGGAACAGGATCAGCGCGGTGACCGCGCCGACCAGGTACAGCAGGATCGACCCGCTGCCGAAGACCGTCTCGGCGAGCTGGGTGGTGACCGTCTTCTGGACGTAGCCCTCCGACGCGGCGTTCGGGATGATCTGCAGCACCGGGTTCTCGACGAACTTCAGGTGGGTCGCCTGCGCCAACAGGATGATGCCGTAGAGCATGACGATCGAGAGGCCGCCCAGCAGCATCAGGGTGATCGCGGCGTTCCGGCTCTTCGGCTTCTTGAACGCGGGCACCCCGTTGGAGATCGCCTCGACGCCGGTCAGCGCCGCGCAGCCGGAGGAGAACGTCCGCAGCAGCAGGAAGGCGAAACCGGCCTGGGTGAAGTCGTTCTCCTCGGCGACGATCGTCAGGTCGGCGCTGGGCGCCCGCAGGTCCTCACCGAGCACGAGCACCCGGAACAGGCCGGTGAGGATCATGCCGACGATGACGACGACGAAGAGGTAGGTGGGCACCGCGAAGGTGGCCCCGGACTCCCGCAGGCCGCGCAGGTTGAGCGCGCTGAGGATGAGGATCGCGACGATCGCGATGATCACCTTGTGGGTGGCCACCCACGGGATGACCGAGCCGAGGTTGCTCACCCCGGACGAGATCGACACCGCGACGGTGAGGATGTAGTCGACCAGCAGGGCGCTGGCCACACCGAGCCCGAACTTCGGGCCGAGGTTGACCGTGGCCACCTCGTAGTCGCCGCCGCCGGACGGGTAGGCGTGGACGTTCTGCCGGTAACTGGCGACCACCGTCACCATCACCACCGCGACCGCGAGCGTCACCCAGGGCGAGTACACGTAGGCGGCCGCGCCGGCGATCGAGAGGGTCAGCAGGATTTCGTCGGGCGCGTACGCCACGCTGGAGAGCGCGTCGCTGGCGAAGACGGGCAGCGCGATCCGCTTGGGTAGCAGGGTGTGCTGCAGCTTGTCCGAGCGGAAAGGCCGCCCGAGCAGCAGCCGTTTGGCTAGAGAGGTGGTACGTGCCACGAGTGCCAAGGGTACGGGCGCACCTCACGTCGCGTGCCCCGCCCCGGACAGCGGCTGTCCACCGGGCATGGGAGGCTCACACTGGTCCGTACAGATTCGGGAGGGCACGAACCGTGCACGTGGTCATCATGGGATGCGGCCGGCTCGGTTCGACGCTGGCGCAGAGGCTCGACGGACAGGGCCATCAGGTCGCCGTGATCGACCGGGACGCCGACGCGTTCCGGCGGCTGGGCGACAACTTCGGCGGCGTCACGGTGAACGGCATCGGCTTCGACCGGGAGACCCTGCGGTCCGCCGGCATCGAGCGGGCCGACGCGTTCGCCGCCGTCTCCAGCGGTGACAACTCGAACATCATCTCCGCCCGGCTGGCGCGCGAGACGTTCGGCGTGTCCCGGGTGGTGGCCCGCATCTACGACTCCCGGCGCGCGCAGGTCTACGAGCGGCTGGGCATCCCGACGATCGCGACGATCCGCTGGGCCTCCGACCGGATGTACCGGTTCCTGGTGCCGGACTCCCGGGTCGAGGTGTTCCGCGACCCGACCACCGTGGTCAGCATCGTGGAGACCCCGCTGCACCGGGACTGGATCGGCCGGACCGTCAAGTCGCTGGAGGACCGCACCGGGGCCCGCGTGGCCTACCTCTCCCGCTTCGGCATGGGCACCCTGGCCCAGCCGTCGGCCGTCCTCCAGGACGGCGACCAGGTCTACATGCTGGTCACCGACGACATCGTGGAGCAGGTGCTGGACATCGCCCAGGGCGCCGACAAGGAAGGGAACTGACCGGTGCGCATCGCCATCGCGGGGGCCGGCAACGTGGGCCGGTCCATCGCCCAGGAGCTGATCGGCAACGGCCACGAGGTCATGCTGATCGAACGGCATCCGCGGCAGCTCTGCCCGGAGCGGGTCCCCGAGGCCCGCTGGGTGCTCGCCGACGCCTGTGAGCTGAGCAGCCTGGAGGAGGCCGACCTGGCCGGCTGCGACGTGGTGGTCGCGGCGACCGGTGACGACAAGGCCAACCTGGTGGTGTCGCTGCTGGCCAAGACCGAGTTCGCGGTGCCCCGCGTGGTGGCCCGGGTGAACCGTGCCGAGAACGAGTGGCTCTTCACCGAGCAGTGGGGTGTCGACGTCGCGGTGAGCAAGCCCCGCCTGATGGCCGCCCTCGTCGAGGAGGCGGTGACGGTCGGCGACCTGGTCCGGCTGATGACGTTCCGGCAGGGCGAGGCCAACCTGGTGGAGATCACTCTGCCGAAGAACGCGCCTTACGAGGGCAAGCCGGTGCGCTCGTTGCCGATGCCGCGGGACTCCGCGCTGGTCGCCATCCTGCGCGGCAAGCGGGTCCTGGTGCCGACGCCGGACGACTCGCTGGAACCCGGCGACGAGCTGATCTTCGTGTGCACCAGCGAGGTCGAGGACCAGGTCCGTTCGGTGATGCTAGGCGACCGTGGTGTCCCGCCGCTGGGCTGACGTCACCCGGTGGATCGCCCAGGCCGTGAAGGCGAACGTGGCGGCGTAGATCGGCCAGCTCACCAGGATCCGCACGATGCCGAGCGCGTTCGCCTCGCCCAGCCAGTAGAGATAGGCCTGGATGCCGGCCCGCAGGCTCAGCGAGGCCGCCCACAGCACGGTGAGCCACTGGAAGGTCCGGAACAGTTCGCTGTTGGCGAACCAGTCCTGCCGTCCCTTGTTCGCCATGATGCCCCAGGCGTAACCGATCAGTGGCTTGCGGAACGCCACCGAGACCAGCAGCAGCGCGGCCTGGCCGAAGGTCAGCAGGATGCCGGGCAGGTAGAAGTTCTTGGCGTCGCCGGTGCGCCAGGCCAGCCAGGCGCCGAGCGCGATGCCGAAGAGGCCGTTGACCGCGTGCCGGATCGGCTGCCTGCGGACCAGCCGGACCCCGCCGATGGCCAGCGCCGAACTCACCGAGCCGATGATCGCCCAGAGCAGCGCGTCGCGTTTCTCCAGGCCCAGGACCGCGTCACCGAGCAGCACGTTGAGCATCACGAAGGCGAGGACCGGAACGCTGGACTCGATCAGCCCGCGGACACCGCCGAGCTGCTCGGAGATCTGCTCGCTCATCGACGGGAGGGGTTCCTCCTCGTCGTCGCCTTTCGCGGGCTGCATCACCTCGTGCAGGTCCTGCTCCGCGATGATCTCCTCGGCGAGCTTCTCCTCGGCCGATCCGATCACCTCGGAGAGGCGTTCCTCGACCGACTCGTGTGCGGCGTGGCGCGGCTCGCTTCCGGTTGTCACCGGGGCGCCTCCAGCTCGTAGTAGGGGTTGTAGATCACCTTGCGATCGTCCCGGACGGCGATCCGGCCGCGCGCGGTGAGCTGACGCCCCGGTTCGATGCCGGCGATGGACCGGCGCCCCAGGAAGACCAGCGTGACCACGTCACTGCCGTCGTAGAGGTCGGCCTCCAGCGTAGGCAGGTTGGTTCGAGGAGTGTACGCCACGGTGCGCAGTCGTCCCGACACGGAGACGACCTGCCCGCGGCGGCAGTCACCGGCCGGGACGGCGCCGCACTTGGCGCTATCCCGCTGCAACTCCTCCGCGTCGAGTTCCGAATCGGTCGCTGTCAACCGGCTCAGGAACCGGCGCAGTCCGGTGCGCTCTTCGGTCGTCATGACTTCGCTGTCACCCTTCGTCGACGCGACGCAGTGTGCGCGTGCGCCCGACTCCCACGCTACGCCCGAAACGCTCCGGTGATCTAGGTCACGCCATCTGGTTGCCGTTCGCCGCCTGCTCCGCCGCGGCCTGGCCCTGCTCGGCCATCTCCTTCGGCAGCCGCATCGGCAGCGGCTCACGCACCGGGCGGGGCTCGGCGTCGCGGACCACGACGAGACCGGACAGCACGTCGCCCAGCACGCCCTCACGGCCCGGGTCGGAGGCCGCCGCACCCTGGTAGAGCGCGCGAACCATCCAGCGCGGCCCGTCCACGCCGACGAACCGGACGTCCGCCGGGCCGTCCGGGGTGTTCACCCGGGCCACCAGCTCGACGCCGTACTTGCCGTCGACCTCGCGGGCGTCGACCCCGTCGGCGGTCATGGCCGCGGCGATCTCGGCACGCACCTCGCCCCAGATGCCCTCGGTCCGCGGAGCGGCGAAGACACCCAGTTGCAGGGCGCTGTCCCCGTCGACCAGGACGACCTGCTCCACGCCGCCCTCCGGGTTGGCCTGCACCCGCACCTCGACGCCCTCGATCGCCGGGATCAGCAGGCTGCCCAGGTCGAGCCGCTGAACCCCGTCGGGGGCGTGCGACGAGTCCCACGGGCCGAACTCGGGGGCGGGCGCCGTGCCGTCGGAGGCGAGGCTCTCGGCGAGCGCCTTGGAGGGCGGCGCGTCAGCCGCACGGACGTGCTTCGCAGCCTCGCGCTTACGGGAGAACATCACTGCCAGCCTTTCCTTCTCTTCAGCTCAGAGGGCCTGGTGGCCGCCGGTCGAACCGTGCCCGCCCGCACCGCGCGCGGTGTCGTCGAGGGCGTCCACAGCGTGGAACGCCGCCCGCTCCACCCGTTGGATCACGAGCTGGGCGATCCGGTCGCCCCGGGAGATCTTGACGGTGTTCTCCCGATCGTGATTGATCAGGTTCACCAGGATCTCGCCGCGGTATCCGGCGTCGACCGTACCGGGCGCGTTGAGGACCGTCACGCCGAGGCGCGCGGCGAGTCCGGAGCGTGGGTGCACCAGGCCGACGAACCCGTCCGGCAGGGCGATCGCGACGCCGGTGCGAACCTTGACCCGCGCGCCCGGCGCGATCTCCGCCTCCTCGGCCGCGACCAGGTCGGCGCCGGCGTCACCGGGGTGCGCGTAGGCCGGCAGGGGCAGATCCGGGTCGATCCGGAGGACCTGGACGTTCACATCGGTCACGGCGGGGTGTCCTTCACTGGGGTACTGCGGGCGGCACCTACCCTGCCATCCTGCCTCGCCCGGCCACGGAGGCGCGCCGTACCCTTCGAGGGTGACACCCCAGTCTCCGGCCCGCACGGTGGCGGCCCACCAGGAACGGCTCAACGTCCCGTGGTGGGCATGGCCGGCCGCCCTCGCGGGATCCGCCGTCATCGCCGTCGAGCTGGCCCTGGGCCTGCCCGAACTGCCCACCTGGCTGCCGTTCGCGGTGCTGGTCCCGCTCGGGCTGCTGCTGATCGTCCCGATGGGCCGGCTGCGGGTCGAGGTCACGCCCACGGAGTTCCGGGTCGACGACGCACGGCTGCCGGTCGAGTTCATCGCGGACGTGGTGGCCCTCGACGCCGCCGGCAAGCGCGAGGCGCTGGGCGTCGGATCGCACCCGCTGGCCTTCGTGGTGCAGCGGGCCTGGATCGGCACGGCCGTGCAGGTGCTGCTCGACGACCCGGCCGACCCGACCCCGTTCTGGGTGGTCAGCACGCGCCACCCGGTCGAGCTGGCCACCGCCCTGCTCGAGGTCAGCCGCCGAGCGCGGGCCGAGCGGGCGGCGTCCTGAGCGCCGGCTTGCGCAGATCGGCGTGGACGCTGTCGCCGACCTGCCGGGTGGCCCGCCGATTCAGGTAACTGGCCACCGCCGCACCGGTCAGCATCGGGCCCAGCGTGGTCAGGTTCCGGCCGAACCGCTTCATCAGCGACTTCTGCAGCTCCTTGCGGGCCGCCGTGCCCAGCACGGTGGCGACGCCGACGCCCGGCACCAGCGGGTTGACCCCGCGCTGGCCTGACCACGACTCGACGAGCTTCAGGGCGCGCTCACCGACGGTGCCGGTGATCGGGCGGCCGTACAGCTCGTGCAGCTCGCCGATCAACTTGATCTCGATCGCGACCACGGCCACCGTCTCGGTGGCCAGCAGCACGGGCGCGGAGAGCAGGGCCGGCGCGGCGACCCACTCGACCGCGGCGATGCCGCCCCCGGCCGCGCCCACGCCGGCGGTCGCCCGCCCGGCGTTACGGATCAGGCGCTCGGCCAGCTCGGCGTCGTCCAGGCCGGGAAAGTGCCGGCGCAGCGTCTCGCCGTCCCGGACCGGGACGTGCGGAGCCACGTCGGCGACCACGTCGGTGATCCAGCGCAGCGCCGCCTTCGGCCGGAACAACCGGCCGACGTCACGGGCACGGAACTGGCCGGCCAGGCGACCGAGGAGCCGCCGACGGCCGCCCGGCTCCAGGTCGTCCGCGGTGAGGGCCGCGACAGTGCGGCCCACATCCGACGTCGGCTCGGCGCCTGGCGTCGGCTCAGCGTCCGGTGTCCGGGCGGCGGTGGGCACGATCTCGGTACCGGGCTCGGTCACGCGATCCGGCTGGCTCATCGTCGTCCTTCCCGTGGTCGTCACCGGCTATCTGTGCCCGGTCACGACCCAGGGTCAAACCCCCCTGTCAAACCCCCCTGAGAACGCCGTACGCCCGACCGCGGGGACCGCGATCGGGTGGGTGACGCCGCGCTGCGCGCGAGTGCGCTCAGGCGCACTCGCGGCAGATCAGCTCCCCGTTGCGTTCCGTGGCCAGCTGGCTCCGGTGGTGTACGAGGAAACAGCGGGAGCAGCGGAACTCGTCGGTCTGCATCGGCAGCACCTTGACGGTGAGCTCCTCGTCGGCGAGGTCGGCGCCGGGCAGCTCGAAGCTCTCCGCCACCTCTACCTCGTCGACGTCGACTGCGCCCGACTGCGAGTCGGCGCGGCGCGCCTTGAGCTCCTCAAGGCTGTCCTCGCCGAGGTCGACCTCATCGCGACGCGGGGCGTCGTAGTCGGTGGCCATCGGTCTTCACTCTCCTGTATCGATGTGTCACTTGGCGTCTGTAACGCCATTGGCAGGGTTTCGGTTCCCGGTTCCGCCGGCCGATTTCCGACACCCGTCAGGACGTTGGAAACCGCCTCGCCGGGCGCGGAACCCTACCGCTGTCGCGGCAGGCTTGTACGTACTCCGGCGGCACATTGTTCCCGATGTGACTGAGGCGACATCAAGGTAGGGGCATCAGGCTCTGGATCATCGTCAACGCGCCGGAAGCATTCCCTGTTTCCGCGCCCCTGGCGGACAGACGCTAACCTCTCGACAGGCCCGGGCACCTTACCCGGGTCCGTCGTCCGATCCTGGAGCCAGCCCCATGAGCTTTGCGCGCGTCCGAGCGCTCGTCGTCGTCGGCGTGCTCACCGTGGCCGCGGTGGTCTTCGTCGTCGTCGCCCTCTTCCGGGACACGCAACGTGACCTCGCGAGTGGCGGCTGCCCGGCCGGGGCGCCGCTGGCCGACATCCGGCTGCCGAACGATCCGGCGAAGGTCACCATCAAGGTGTTCAACGGGACCAAACGGGCCGACCTGGCCGAACAGGTGAGCAACGAGTTCGCGAACCGCCGCTTCGTCGTCCAGGAGGTCGGCAAGACCAAGACCAAGGTCGAAGGCGTCGCCGAGATCCGGTACGGCCCGGACACCGTCGGCAAGGCCCACCTCCTGCAGGCGTACTTCCTGGCCCACTCGACGATGGTCTACAACGCCAAGCGCGAGGGCGACGTGGTCGACATCATCATCGGCGACAAGTTCCAGGCACTCGCCACCACGACCGAGGTGAACCAGTCGCTCGGCGCCGAGGGCGAGCCCACCCTGCCCCCGGGCGCCTGCGTCAAGCCGGCCGAGAAACCGGCCGAGGAGCCCTCGGAGCCCGAGACCAGGCAGTGACCCGGCCGCCGGCGGGCTCACGGCCCGCCGGCCGCGTCCAGCTCGACCAGGGCGTCGTGCAGGGCCGGAAAGAGCGCCGGCGGCGCCGCCACGAGCATCTCCCGCCCGGCCGGCGCGCCGGCGAGGCCGGAGACGACGAGTCCCGCCTCCGCCGCGATCAGGCCACCCGCCGCGTGGTCCCACAGGTTCAGTCCCTTCTCGAAATACGCGTCCAGCGACCCCTCGGCCGCGAGGCACAGGTCCAGTGCCGCCGCGCCGAATCTGCGAATGTCACGCACACGGGTGATCAGCTGGGCCATCACGGCCCCCTGATGCGCCCGCCGCCGCGCGTCGTAACCGAACCCGGTGCCGATCAGCGCCTGGTCCAGAGTGGTCCGCACCGAGCCGCTGAGCCGCCGCCCGGCCCGCCACGCCCCGCCGCCCCGGGTCGCCGTCCACTCGTCGCCGGTGGCCGCGTTGACGACCACACCGGCCACCACCTCGCCGTCACGCTCGGCGGCCAGCGAGACCGCGTACTGGGGCAGGCCGTAAAGGTAATTCACGGTGCCGTCGATCGGGTCCAGGATCCACCGGACGGCACCCGGGCGCACCGTGACCGCGTCGCCGTACTCCTCCCCGAGGACGCCGTCGTCGGGCCGCTCCGCCAGCAACACGCCGGTCACCTGCCGTTCGACCGCCTTGTCCGCCGCGGTGACCACGTCGGTGTCGGTGCTCTTGGTCTCGACGTCGCCGATCGCCTCGTCCCGCATCCGGCGTGCCGTGGCGGCCGCGTCCCGGGCCACCCGCACCGCCACGGACAGCAACTCGCCAGGTGTCGATACCATCGGAATCTCGCTCACGTAGGGGTCCTTTCCGCCGATAGCATTCTCGCGTCAGGCGTCTCTGACGAGGTCGTCGGGCCCCGGCGGCGTGCTGTGGGCGGAGGATCTCGGTAAGCGGCGCTACAATTCACCCCTGCCCACGCTTCACGGACACTCACCAGCGGGACGGTCCGTGACCCGGGGGTCCCCAAAACCGACTCCGGCGACAGTCGCCCTCGCGTGCTGCGCTGGACCGTGGCCGTGCCCAATCTCATCGCCTCCGGAAGGTCATTCGTGACAGAAGCCCACCAGAACGGTGCCGACGTTCGCTCTCTCACCGAGGCCTTGATCACCCATGCCCAGGGTGCTGGCGGGCAACTCACATCGGCACAGGTCGCGCACACGCTCGAGTCCGCCGCGGTGAACCCGGCGCAGGCCAAGAAGATCCTGCGCGGGCTGGTGGACGCCGGCATCACCGTCGTCGTCGACGGTTCGGCCAGCACCCGGCGCCCCAAGGTGGCAGCGGCCCGCTCCACCACACCGGCTTCCCGGGCGACCACCGCCAAGACCGCCGCGGCCAAGAAGGCCGCGCCCGCGCCCAAGCAGGCCTCACCGGCCGGCGGGGGTGACGCCTCAGGCCCGGCCAAGAAGGCCGCTCCGGTCCGCAAGACCGCCGCCGCCAAGGCCGCCACGGCGAAGAAGCCCGGCGAGGAGGGCCCCGGCGAGGAGATCGATCCCGCCGAGCTCGCCGCCGTGGTCGAAGACGTGGTGATCGAGGAGCCGCCCGCCCTGGTGGCGGCGGCCGCCACCGACGCCGCCAGCTCGGCGACCGACGGCGACTTCGAGTGGGACGACGAGGAGTCCGAGGCGCTCAAGCAGGCCCGCCGTGACGCGGAGCTGACCGCTTCCGCCGACTCGGTCCGTGCCTACCTCAAGCAGATCGGCAAGGTTCCGCTGCTCAACGCGGAGCAGGAGGTCGAGCTCGCCAAGCGGATCGAGGCCGGCCTCTACGCCGCCGAGCGGCTGCGTGCCGCCGACGAGGGTGAGGAGGCGCTCGAGCGCAACTTCGAGCGTGACCTCAAGTGGATCAACCGGGACGGCGAGCGGGCGAAGAACCACCTGCTCGAAGCCAACCTGCGTCTGGTGGTGTCGCTCGCGAAGCGCTACACCGGCCGTGGCATGGCGTTCCTCGACCTGATCCAGGAGGGCAACCTCGGCCTGATCCGCGCCGTCGAGAAGTTCGACTACACCAAGGGCTACAAGTTCTCCACGTACGCCACCTGGTGGATCCGGCAGGCCATCACCCGCGCCATGGCCGACCAGGCCCGCACCATCCGCATCCCGGTGCACATGGTCGAGGTCATCAACAAGCTCGGCCGCATCCAGCGTGAGCTGCTCCAGGACCTGGGCCGCGAGCCCACCCCGGAGGAGCTCGCCAAGGAGATGGACATCACGCCCGAGAAGGTGCTGGAAATCCAGCAGTACGCTCGGGAGCCGATCTCCCTGGACCAGACGATCGGCGACGAGGGCGACAGCCAGCTCGGTGACTTCATCGAGGACTCCGAGGCGGTCGTCGCGGTCGACGCGGTCTCCTTCTCGCTGCTGCAGGACCAGCTCCAGCAGGTGCTGCAGACCCTCTCCGAGCGGGAGGCGGGCGTGGTCCGGCTGCGTTTCGGCCTGACCGACGGCCAGCCGCGCACGCTGGACGAGATCGGCCAGGTCTACGGGGTGACCCGGGAGCGGATCCGGCAGATCGAGTCGAAGACGATGTCGAAGTTGCGTCACCCGTCCCGGTCGCAGGTCCTGCGCGACTATCTCGACTAGGGCCGCTCCGCGGTACCTCGACTAGGACGTTTGGTCAACTTTACGTGTCCGAATGGTCACCACCCGTACATCAACGGGTGGTGATCAGACCGTTGTGCAGAAGTGATCGTTGACGTGGCACCCTTGGATCACGGCACACTAGCCAGACCAGCGTGTGACTTCGGTCCCCCCGGGGCACTCTGGGAAGGCTGCAACGGTGCAGGGTGTTGCACGATGTGTGAGCAGTAGCCGAGGAACATGTTCATCGGTGACGAACAGAGGAGGAAGGCGATGACCCCGACCCTCACGCCGCCGGCCGGAAGTGTGGCCGGCCCCGCAGCCGATGAACGGTGCGACCGCTGCAATGCAGCCGGGAAGCTCCGTTTGACCCTGGCGGGTGGCAGTGAACTGGTTTTCTGTGGCCACCACGCCAACCGGTACGCCAAGGACCTGGTGAAGATCGCCGTGCAGTACAAGGCCGATCCGGAATTCACCTGGCGCGGCGCGGACATGATGGCGAACTCCAACTAGCAGCAGCGGTCCCCCGACTAATACGTGACGACAAGACAGGGCGCTCCCGGCGGGAGCGCCCTCTCTGCGTCGTCTCAGTCCTCGGCCCAGAGCGTCTCGACCGTGGTGCCCAGCGCCCGGGCCACCTTGATCGCCAGATAGACCGAGGGGGCGTAATCGCCGGTCTCCATGGCGATGACGGTCTGCCGGCTCACCTGGATCTCGGTGGCCATGCTCTGCTGGGTGAAACCGGCGGCCTTGCGGGCCTCCCGGATGCGGGCGCCGGTCGTGCCGCCGGCCTCAGCGGCCCGCACCGTGCCGGACGGCGGGGCCATCAGTCCTCGTCCCCGACGGCGAGGGCGTCCTGACGGCGAACCCGGCGGGTCTGCCGACCCTGGATCACCGCTCCGACGCCGAGGCCGAACGTGGCACCGATGATGCCCATCCACCACGTGTCCGACCCGGGGAAGACGTGGTAGTAGAGACCGACGATGAAGACGCAGTAGGGCAGGCCGGCGAGCGCGCCGAGCAGCAGCCGCTTGCGGCTCCACTCCCGTGGCGTGATCTCGACCTGCCGGCTCTTGACGTAGATCGGGCGGATCGCGATCGGGATCAGCAGGGCGGCGAGCACGATCGCCAGCGGCCAGGCGACCGGCGCGCCGACCACCCAGACAAGCCCGGCCGCCGCCCACGGGACGGTGATCGCCTGCAACTGGGCGACGGTGGCGGCGCCCTCGTACCACCGCAGCCGCTCCCTCTCGTCGCGGCCGTAGAGGTCGCCGTCGAAGTCGAGGTTCCAGCGAACAAATCGATCCATGAGCGTCGTCGTCATGCGTCCATTCTGATGTTAAGTCCTCTTGACGTCAAGAGGACTTAACAGTCAAGAGGACTTAACATCAGCGGCGACGGTCAGAGTGTCTGGATCGTGGCGATCCGTTCCTCCAACTGCTCGATCGTGGCCTGCGCGCTCGGCGGCCCGCCACAGAGCCGGCGCAGCTCCGCATGGATCTTGCCGTGCGGCAGGTTGGTGCGGTGGTGATGCGCCGCGACCAGGGTGTTCAACTGCCGCCGCAGACTGTTGCGCCGCTCCCCCGCGCTCATCGGCACGACCGGCTCCCGAACCACCGGCTCCGCGGTCTTCGCCTGCTCCGCCTGCTGCCGTTTCTGGGCCGCCATCTGGTCGGACTGGCGCCTGTTCAGCAGGGTGGTCACCTCGTCCGGGGTGAGCAGGCCGGGCAGCCCCAGATAGTCCGCCTCCTCGGCGGTCCCGGTCAGCGCCCCGGTGCCGAACGACGTGCCGTCGTAGATGACCTGGTCCAGTTCCGCGGTGGCGGACAGCGCCTCGAACTTCTTGTCCAGATCCCCGAGGGCGTCCTCCGCCTTCTGAGCCCGCTCCAGCAGGGAGTCCTCGAGGCCGTCCTTCTCCTTCGGCGCGCCCAGCACGTGGTTGCGCTGCGCCTCCATCTCGCTGGCCAGCCCGAGTAGGTGCGGGACGCTCGGCAGGAACACCGTGGCGGTCTCGCCCTCCCGCCGGGCCCGCACGAATCGGCCGATCGCCTGCGCGAAATAGAGCGGGGTGGAGGCGCTGGTGGCGTAGACGCCGACGGCCAGGCGCGGGATGTCGACGCCCTCGGACACCATCCGGACGGCGACCATCCAGCGTTTGTCCGAGGCGGCGAACTCGGCGATCCGGCCGGAGGCGCCCTCGTCGTCGGAGAGCACCACGGTGGCCGGCTCGCCGGTGAGGTCGTGGAGCAGCTTCGCGTACGCCCGGGCGGCCTGCTGGTCACTGGCGATGACCAGCCCGCCCGCGTCCGGCATGCCGTGCTCACGGATCTTCGTGAGGCGGGCGTCGGCGGCTCGCATCACCTGCGGCATCCAGTCGCCCCGGTGGTCCAGGGCGGTCCGCCAGGCCTGGGCGATCAGGTCCTTCGTCATCGGCTCGCCCAGCCGGGCGGCCAGCTCGTCGCCGGCGTTGGTGCGCCAACGGGTCTCGCCCGAGTACGCCATGAACAGCACCGGGCGCACGACCCGGTCCTTGAGCGCGTCGGCGTAGCCGTACACCGAGTCGGCGTGCGAGCGCTGGATGCCGTCCTGGCCCCGCTCATAGGTCACGAACGGGATCGGGTTCTCGTCCGACCGGAACGGCGTGCCGGTGAGCAAGAGGCGGCGTACGGCCGGCTGGAAGGCGTCCTTGACCCCGTCGCCCCAGGTGCGTGAGTCACCGGCGTGGTGGATCTCGTCGAGGATGACGAACGTGCGCCGGGTGAGGGTGCGCCGCTTGTGCACGGCCGGCGCCATGCCGACCTGGGCGTAGGTGATCACCGCCCCGTGGAAGTCGCGCGACGAGTGCACGTCCGAGTTGCGGAAGTTCGGGTCGAGCTGGATGCCGACCCGGGCCGCCGCCTGCGCCCACTGGGTCTTCAGGTGCTCGGTGGGGCAGACCACGGTGACCGCGTCACAGGTGCCGTCGACGAGCACCTCGGCGGCGATCCGCAGCGCGAACGTGGTCTTGCCGGCGCCGGGCGTCGCCACGGCCATGAAGTCCTCGGAACGGCGACGAAGGTACGTCACCATCGCCTTGCGCTGCCAGTCCCGCAGCGTCGGAAAGGTATCCAGGTTGGGCACAGGCGGGCTCAAACTCCCGAAATCCCTTCGTCCATGGAAAAACCTCCGCGATTCATCGGCGCGGAGGCGGGGTCCAGCATAGCCGCGGACTGTTGCCGGACTCCGGTTACGGCACCGCCACCGGCGCCGACCATCGGCGGTAGAGCGCGATCAACCGGACTCCGGTGATCAGGGCCGCGGCGAGGGTGAGCGGGACCAGGCCGGTCAGTTTCAGCCGGTCCAGGACAGCCACCAGCACGGCGCCGCCAAGGGCGACCACCGCGTAGATCTCTCGTTGCAGAACCGCCGGGATCTCCCCGGTGAGCAGGTCACGGGTCAGGCCGCCGCCGATCGCTGTGAGCATGCCCACGAGACAGGCGCCGACCGCCGGCACGCCGGCGTCGAGCGCCTTCAGCGTGCCGGTCACGGTGAACAGACCCAGTCCGGCGGCGTCCAGCATCAGCACGGCACGCCGCATCCGGTGCAGTGCCGGATGCAGCCAGAAGACCGCGACCGAGGCGGCCACGGCCGTCACCGCGTACCGCCAGTCGGCGAACGCCAGCGGGGGGACGGCCCCGATCACCAGGTCACGCAGGATGCCGCCGCCGAGCGCGGCCGCGAAGCCGACGAACGCGACGCCGAACAGGTCGAGCCGTTTCGCGACGCCGGCCGAAGCGCCGGACGCGGCGAACACCGCCACACCGACAAGATCCGCGACGAGCAGCAGATATCCGCCCGTCACGGCCTGATCAGGCCTTCATGGCCTGATAGATCTCCTTGCACTGCGGGCACACCGGCGATCCGGGCTTCGGCGTTTTGGTCACCGGGAAGGTCTCGCCGCAGAGTGCCACCACATGCGTGCCCATGACCGCGCTTTCCGCGATCTTCTCCTTGCGCACGTAGTGGAACATCTCGGGACCGGTGTCGGTGTCCTGTGTTTCCGGACGCTCCAGGATCTGGGTGCTCACGGTTGTCTGCCCTTCGGGAAATCAAAGCTAGAGGCCACGACGGAGCCAGGGCTCCAGTCGACAAGTCTGACACCTCACGCCTGGTCGGTCCAACGACAACGCAGGGGCCGAACGCCGTACGGTTGCCAGTCGGGACCGCCCGCACCGACCTGCCGGGGCCTGTTCCGGGGCTGGCAGGGCACGACAAGGAGACACAGTGACTGACTTCGCGATTCGATACGGCGAGCACGTGACCCGTGCCCGCCGGGACGGCCGTCCGGTCGTGGCCCTGGAGAGCACGATCATCTCGCACGGCCTGCCGCACCCCGACAACATCCGGGTGGCGCGCGAGATCGAGCAGGCCGTCCGGGACAACGGCGCGGTCCCGGCCACCATCGGCATGATCGGTGGTGAGGTGGTCGTCGGTCTGGAGGACC
The DNA here is from genome assembly GCF_030009775.1 of Actinoplanes sandaracinus. Lineage (GTDB taxonomy): Bacteria > Actinomycetota > Actinomycetes > Mycobacteriales > Micromonosporaceae > Actinoplanes > Actinoplanes sandaracinus. The sequence goes on from NZ_JASCTH010000024.1 coordinate 166,802, forward strand.
ACCAGGTCGAGCGCCTGGCGTCGGCGGAGGCCGTGGCCAAGCTCTCGGTCCGGGACCTGGCGATCGCCGCCGCCCGGGGCGCCGACGGGGCCACCACCGTCGCGGCCACCAGCGCGATCGCGGCGGCCGCGGGGATCGGCGTGTTCGCCACCGGCGGCCTCGGCGGGGTGCACCGCGAGGCGAACGTCACCTACGACGAGTCGGCCGACCTCACCGCTCTGGCCCGCACCCCGATCGTGGTGGTCTGCGCCGGGGTGAAGTCGATCCTCGACGTCGGCGCCACCCTGGAGCGCCTGGAGACCCTCGGCGTCTCGGTGGCCGGCTATCAGACCCGGCGTTTCCCCGGCTTCTTCATCACCGACGGCGGCTTCGACCTCGACTGGCAGCTCGACTCGCCGGAGCAGGTGGCTGGCTTCATCCGGGCCCGCACCGGGCACGGCGTCACCGACGGCGCGCTGGTGCTGGCCAACCCGCTGCCCGCCGAGGAGCAGCTGGACCCGGCGCTGCACGACCGGACCCTGGCCACCGGGCTGAACCTGCTGGCCGAGCAGAACATCACCGGCAAAGCCGTCACCCCGTTCCTGCTGGGCCACTTCCACGCCAGCACCGAGGGCCGGAGCCTGGCGGTCAACATCCGGATCATCCTGCGTAACGCGGCCCTGGCCGCCGAGATCGCCGTCGCCGCGGCCCGCGGATCGACGGCGCCGGTCGGCTTCGCCGTCCCGGCCTGACAACGTCCAGCGTGAGGAACAGCGCATGATCTTCGTCGTCGGCGACCTGGTCACCGACGTCCTGGTCGAGCACGACGGGCCGATCCAGGCCGGCTCGGACACGGACGCCGCCATCCGGGTCGCCGGTGGCGGTCAGGCGGCGAACACGGCCGCCTGGCTGGCCCACTGCGGGCAGGCGGTCACCCTGATCGCGGCGGTCGGCGACGACCAGGCCGGGCGTGACCGGGTGGCGGAGCTCACGGCGGCCGGGGTGCGGTGCGCCGTGCGGGTCCATCCGGGCGCCGCCACCGGCAGCGTGGTGGTGCTCACCGGTGCGTCCGAACGCACCATGATCACCGACCGGGGCGCGTCGCTGCTGCTCGATCCGCGGCACGTCACCTCGGTGATCGAGGCCGCGCCGGCCGGCGGCCACCTGCACCTCTCCGGCTATCCGCTGCTGCACGCGGGGTCCCGCCCGGCGGGCCTGGCGGCCCTCGCGGCCGCGGCCTCGGCCGGGATCACGGTCAGCGTCGACGCGGCGTCCGCCGCCCCGTTGCGCGCCACCGGGACAGAGGCCTTCCTGGATTGGGTACGCGGAACCGATCTGCTCCTGTGCAACGCGGACGAGGCCGGTGTGCTGGCCGGGCCGGGCACGTCGGCCGACCAGGCGGCGCGGCTGGCGGCGCACGTCCGCAACGTGGTGGTGAAGCAGGGTGCGGCCGGCGCCCGGTGGGCCGGGCCGGACGGCGGGGAATGGTCGGTGCCGGCGGAGGCCGTACCGGTGAAGGATCCGACCGGCGCGGGTGACGCCTTCGCGGCGGGCCTGCTCACCGCATGGTGTTCGGGCGCCGCGCCGGAAGCGGCGCTGCGGGCCGGTGGCACGCTGGGCGCCGCCGCGGTGGGACGGACCGGGGCGCGCCCCGCCTGACGTCAGTCGCCGCGGCGTCGCGTCGCGTACCCCTCCTCGGGGTCCTCGACGATCTCGGAATCGATGGTGACGTGCTCCGGCTCGGCGGGGCGCGGCTCCTCGAGGGCCCGGCGGACGTCCTCGCGGGCGGCCTGGTCGGCGGCCCGCTCCTCCTTGCTCTTGGGCGGGCGGTCGTTGGCGATCAGCACCGCCATCCAGGGCAACAGGACCATGCCGAGCGCGCAGAGAGCGAGCCAGAGCGGCAGCAGTGGCACCTGGGCACTGATCAGGATCCCGCCGAGGATGAGGCAACCCGCCCGCACCGCCATCATCGATACATAGCGGATCTGCCGGCTACGAAGCTGAGCGTCCTGGCTGCGAGCCGCATCGGTGATCAACACCGGTTGCTTTTTCACGCGAGGTCTCCGATCGACCTCGCCATCCTCGCACTCACCGGGCCACACCGCCCAGCTAGGCTTCTTTCGCGGCTTTCGCTTCGGCCTTGACCTGCTTCTTGTAGGCGCGCACCCGGGCCAGCGACTCGGCGTCGACGATGTCGGCGACGGACCGGTAGGACCCCTCCTCGCCGTAACCGCCGGCCGCCTCCCGCCAGCCCTCCGGCCGCACGTCGTAGAGCTTGCCCAGCAGCGCCACGAAGATCTGCGCCTTCTGCTTGCCGAACCCGGGCAGGGCGAGGATGCGCCGGTACAGCTCGGCGCCGGTGGCGACGCCACGCCACAGGTTGGCGGCGTCGCCGTCGTACTCGTCGGCGATGACCCGGCAGACCTCCTGCGACCGCAGCGCCATCGCCTTGGGGAAACGGTGCAGGGCCGGCGGCTCGGCGAAGATCGCGATCAGCCGCTCCGGGTCGAAGTCGGCGATCTCGGCGGCGGCCGGCTCGTGCCCGAGCCGCTGCGCCAGGACCCACGGCGAGGTGAAGGCCTTCTCCAGGGTGATCTGCTGGTCCAGCACGATGCCGAGGGTCACCGCGAGCGGATCGCGGTTGAGCAGATCGTTGGCTTCGGCCGGTATGGGCAGCGAGAACGTCACGTGACCATGATGTCAGGTTCCACGACGGCCTCGATGCGGTGGACGCCCACACGCGGCACGCCGACCGGGGCGGGCCGTCTCCTCACGCGATGCGAGCGGCACGGCCGAGCACCTGGCTCATGTCGAGCACGAGCAGGACCAGGCCGTCGCCGAGCAGGGCGGTCCCGGAGAACTCGTCGGCGTAGGCGAGCAGACCCTCCATCGGCTTGAGGACCACGTCGGCCTCACGATGGAACCGCTCGACGAGCAGGCCGGTCCGCCGGCCGTTCACGCTCACCACGAGGATCCGCCGGTCGGCGCCGGCGTCGGCGGACCACGGCATGTCCAGGACCCGGGCCAGATCGACCACCGGAACCACGTCGCCGCGCAGCATCATCACCTCCTGGCGCAGCACCCGGCCCATCTCCCCGGCCGGCACCCGGGCCGTCTCGACCACCAGGTCGACCGGGACGCCGAAGCGCTGCCCGCCCACGCCGACCACCATCACCCGGGTGACCGCCGTGGACAGCGGCACCCGCAACCGGACGGCCGTCCCCTCACCGGGCTCGGACCGGATGGTGACCGCTCCGCCCAGCTTCTCGACACCCGCCCGGACCGCGTCCATGCCGGCGCCCCGCCCGGGCCGGACGGGGATCTGCGCCGCCGTCGTGAAATCCGGGCCGGCCCCGCGCCCGTCGTCCGACACCTCGACGATCACCGCGTCCCGGTCGGCGACCGCCGTGAGGGTAAGCCGGCCGGCCGGCGCCTTTCCGGCGGCGACCCGCTCGGCGGACGGCTCGATGCCGTGGACCACGCTGTTGCGCACCAGGTGCGTCAGGGGTTCGCCCAGAGCCTCGATGACGTCGGCGTCGGCCACCGTGTCCTCGCCCTCGGTGACCAGCTCGACGGTCGTGCCGAGGCGCCGGCTGAGGTCCCGGACCAGTGGGGGGAACCGTCCGAACGCCACCGAGAGCGGAACCATCCGTACGTCGGTGACGGCGGCCCGCAACTGCTCGGCGATCCGGTGCATCCCGGCGTGCTGGTCCTTGATCCGGCGGCTGAGCATCCGGCTGCCGAACTCCTCCTCGGCGGCGACGGCCAGGAAGGTGAGCCCGTTCGTGGCCACGTTCAGCTCGGCGGCCAGCTCCACCAGCCGGTCCATCTTCTCCTTGCCGACCTCGATCACCGGGGTGACGGGCACGGTGACCGTCTCCTCGGCCTCCGGCGGCGGCTCGCCGCCGCCGGGGCGCCGGGTGAGCGCCCCGCTCTTCGTCGCCCGCGTGGGGGGCGTCGCCTCGCCGCCGAGCGGGGCGCGCAGTCGGGTGATCAGCTCCGCCGCGTCGGCGCCCGCGCTCGACGGGAGCCGCTCGTGCGTGCTCACATGTGCCAGCCAGCCACGGATCAGGTCGAAGGCGGCCAGCAGGTCGCCGGTCATGCCCGAGTCGAGGCCCAGACGGCCGGCGCGGACCTCGGCCAGCAGGTCCTCGGTGGCGTGCGTGAGGCGGGTCAGCTCCGGGAGGTCGAAGAGCCCGGACGAGCCCTTGACCGTGTGCGCGGCCCGGAACACCTCGTTGACCGGTTCCGGGTCGCCGGGCACGCGCTCCAGCCGGAGCAGTCCCCGGCCCGCCTGGGAGAGCAGGTCGTCCGTCTCGGCGAGGAACTGGGCGAGCAGCGGGTTCATGCCGCCACCTCCCGGTCTGCGGCACCGGCGCTTCCGGCGGTCAGCATCGTCCGGCCCCGGGCGAGGTGTCCGGGGGTGGCAGCGTGCCGACCGCGCCGGTCACCACGTCCGGCCGTCCCTCGCGGGGAGAAGCCGGTCCACCCGGACGAGCTGGAGCATCCGCTGCCGGCCCGGGAGGTCCGCCACGGGCGGGCGGCGAACCGTCGCGCGTGGACCGTTTCCCGGAGAGCCGGGGGAACCGGCCGCCGATCAGGTTGTCGACGTCGAGCACCGTGGTCATCCCGCCCCGGGACTTAATCACACCGGCCAGCACGCCGGACCGGTCCGCCGGCCGCACCGACGAGGCCGGCTGGACCTGCCGCGGGTCGCAGCGGATCACACCGGACACCCGGTCGACCACGAAACCGAGCGGCACGTCCCCGTCCACCACGATCACCCGGCTGGTCTCGTCGTGCCCGGCCCGGTCCCTCGCGCGGCGGCTCCGCAGACTGACCACCGGCAGCACCCGGCCACGCAGGTCGGCCAGGCCCTCCAGCGAGGGCGGGCCGAACGGCACCTTCACCACCGCGGGCATCCGAATGATCTCCCGCACCCGGCGCGCCGGGACGGCGTACCGCTCCCCCGCCACGTCGAACGTCACGTAGTCGTCGTGCTCGGCGGCGTCCATCCGGTGCCCTTCTCGCCCGGTCAGACGGCGTTCTGCGGCTCGGTGGCGAGGGCGGCGAGGGCGGCGATCTCCTCGGCCGCGGCCGTCAGCTCCTCGGCGCCCTGAACCTGCTCCCCGGCCACGACGGAGGACTGGGCGGCGAGCCGCCCGGTCTCGTGGGCGGACGAGACGATCTGGTCCAGTCCACTCCTGGCCTCGGCGAGCACCCCGGCGATCTGTACCGCCGACTCGCGTACCCCGTCGTTGCCGCCGCGGACCTGCCGCATCTCGCGCTCGATCTCCTCCAGCCGGGCGGCGGTCGCCGTGGCGGCCTCCACCGCGGCCGGCGCGTGCCGATCGTTCTCCTCCAGGCCGGCACGGACCTCGGCGACCCGGTCCTGTACCGCCGTCATCAGGTCCTTGATCCGGTCGGCGTCGTCGGTGGAGTCCCGGGCCAGGTCGCGAAGGTCGGTGGCGACGACGGCGAAGCCCTCGCCGGGCTCCCCGGCCCGGGCCGACTCGACCGAGCCGTTGACCGCGAGCATGGTGGTCCGGATCGACACGTTCGCGATCCCGTCGACGATCTTGTCGATCCGGCGGGAGATCCGCTCCAGCTCGCTGACCCTGCGAACGCTGTCGGCGGCTTGACGGGCGGCCTGGCCGATCGCGTCGATCATCGAGTCGACCTGCTGCCTGGTGCCGTCCAGCAGCTCCAGGATCACGTCGGCGCGCTCCACCGCGGACCCGCCGCGGTTCACCGAGAGCCGGACGTCCTGTTCGATCCGGCCGACCAGCTCGGACGCCTGCCGGCCCTGCTCCCCCGCCGTCCGCGCTCCGGCGCCGAGCTCGTTGATCGCCGCGTTGATCCGGCCGGCGGCCCGGCTGATCTCCTCCACCGCCGCGGTCAGCTCCTCCGCGCTCTGCGCGACGTCCGTGCCGCTCCGCGGCGTCTCGGACGCCTCGGCCAGCTCGTCGGCGACCTGCTCGCTCCGCCGCAGCGCCCGGGTCTGCCGGGCCACTGTCCGGAGCGACTCCTCGCAGACCGCGAACTGCTGCTCAGCCGCCGCGGCGACCTCCCCGGACCACTGCCTGCCGGTCGCCGCGGCCCGTTTCGACTGCTCGGCGAAGGCGGCCATCTCGACCGCACCGGCCACGATCGTGCCCACGCCGGCCCGGATGTCCTCCCATCGCGAGGTGATCGTCCTGCCCCTCTCCACCTGGCCCCGGGCCGTCTCGGCGGAGGTCCGCACCGCACCGGCGATCTCGGTGACGGCGGTGCGCGCCTCGTCGACCAGGTCGCGGATCCGACGGGCGTGGCGCTCACTCGTCTCGGCCAGCGTGCGCAGCTCGTCGGCGACCACGGCGAAGCCCTTGCCGTGCCGCCCGGCCCGGGTCGCCTCGATCGCCGCGTTCAGCGCCAGCAGGTCGGTCCGGTCGGCGATGTCGGCCGCCATCTCGCCGATCTCACCGATCTCGCCGGCCTGCCTCTCCAACTCGGTGACGGTGACGACCGAGGCGATCTGGCGGGCCGAGGCACTCTCCACGATGGCCGTCAGCCTGCCGATCCCGCCGCGGGTCTCGCCGAGCAGGCCGTGCACCGCCCGGCCGAGGCCGGCGACCTGGCGGGTGGTCTGCTCCTGGCCGCCGATCCGCTCCTCGGCCCACGTCATCGCGGCCAGGCTCTGCCGGCCGGCGCCCGAGGCCTCCTCCGCTCCGGCCGCGATCTGCCGCATCGACTCGCCGAGTCGCCGGCACGCCTCGGCCGCTTCGGCGGTCTGCGCCGAGATCTCGGCGGTGGCCGCGGCGATCCGTTCCGTGGCCTGCTGCTGTCTCGCCACCATCCGGGCCTGCCGCCGGCTCGCGGCCGAGGCGCCGCCGCGCGACGGCCGGGCCGGGGTGGCCGTGGTGGCCGTCCCGGCCGGACGGGCCGTGCGATCGGTGTCGGCGCCGCGCCCGGCGGCGGTGCTGGCGAGGGGCACGGGGTGATCTCCCATTCTGGGTCCGGTTCGATCCGGCGGGGGTCGGGTCGCCGCGATCGGGGTGCACCGGTCGCCACCATCGGAGCTCAGAACCCGACAAACCCCTCCACCCAGGCAAATCCTGGCATCGCCGGAAGCATGTCGAGGAGATATTCACCGAGTTCGGGGTGAAGCGCCGGGGGTTTGCGCGGCCCTCGGGCGGGCAAACCGGGCGACTACGCCCCACGAACCGGAAGGTGGACGATGAGCGACTCGCGTACCGAGGACGAACTGTCCAGCACGATCCCCGCGGGAACCGACACGGAGGAACTCCGCAACGGTGGACCGGCCCCGGCCGAGGGCATCATGACCACGACGGGTGGCACGGCCGGGCCGGCCAGCTTCCCGAACCGGGCACGCACCGGCCCGGGGGTCGCGAACACCACCACCGGCGACGCCACCACCGGGGCGCTGCGCACCGAGGACGAATACACCAGCGATCAGGCCGGCTGAGCCGGTCGGATAGCGTCCATCCCGGCGTCGCGACTCTCGCGGCGGCCGGGACGGCGGGAGTCACATGCGCGCACTCGTACAGACGGTGAGCCGGGCGAGCGTGACCGTCGACGGGGCGACCACCGGCGAGATCAAGGACGGCCTGCTGGTGCTGGTCGGCGTGACCCACGACGATACGCCCGCCAAGGCCGCCGAACTGGCCCGCAAGACGTGGGAACTGCGGGTCCTGGACGACCGCTCGGCCGCTGATCTGGCCGCGCCGCTGCTCGTGGTCAGCCAGTTCACCCTCTACGGCGACGCGCGCAAGGGCCGCCGCCCGAGCTGGAGCGCGGCCGCGCCGGCCGAGGTCGCCGAACCCCTGATCGAGGAGTACGTGACAGCGCTGCGCGCCCGGGGAGCGACCGTGGAGACCGGCCGCTTCCGGGCGCACATGCTGGTCGAAAGCGTGAACGTCGGACCGTGCACGGTCCTGTTGGAGCTTTAGCGGGCCCCGTTCCCCGCTAGAAGAACATGCCCCGGCGCTGGGCCGACTGGCGCAGCCACTGGTCCAGGCGGGACACCCAATCGGTCTGCTCGGCGGTCGCGTAGTCCACGTCGAAATTGCCGAACGCGTCGCGCCCCTCGGTGAAGACACCGCCACGCTTGTCGAGTTCCAGCACCACCTGAAGCTTGTGCGGCGTCGGCAGGAAGGTCAGTTCGAGCTGGTTGATGGCGCTCGCGTACTGCGGCGGCGGGTAGAACTCGATCTCCTGATAGAACGGCAGCTGCTGATCGACCCCGTAGATCCGGCCCTGCTCGACGTCGGCCCGGTTGAATCGGAAACCGATCTGGAGCAGCGCGTTGAGGATCCGCTCCTGGGCGGGCAGCGGGTGCACGGCGACCGGATCCAGGTCCGACTTGTCGACGGCGCGAGCCACCTCCAGTTCGGTGGCCAGGCCCATCGTCATGCCGTGCAGGTGCTGGCCGTACACCTCGGTGATGGGGGTCTGCCAGGGCACCTCGAACCGGAACGGGACGTCGTGGCGCGCGCCGGCCTCCAGCTTGAACGAGCCGGTCAGCCGCTGACGGTGGAACTCCTGGTTCGACTGGTACTCGCTGTCGCCGCTCTCCACCTCGACACGGGTCATCAGGCCGACCGCGACGTACTCGATGTCGACCGCGTGGTCACCGCCGACCACGTGGACCTTTCCCTCCAGGTAGCCGCCCGGATAGGTGTTCGGGTTGGTCAGCACGGTGTCGACTGACGGGCCACCGACGCCGAGCGCTTGCATCATTCGCTTGAAGACCACGCTGATTCCCTCCTAGGGCCAAGCACATTATCGAGTTCCGGCAAACCTCCGGTGACCCGAACGCCCGGGTTGTCGGCTTGACGACGACAGGGTTCTCCCCGATTCATGCCACCTGGACGCTGGCCTCACCTCCGCTTAACGCGCCTCGGACGAAGCTTGCCCTCACACAGGCGCGGAAGCGGCTGGTACGCACGAGACGTTATCGCGGGGGAGGGGACTCAAAGTGGTCCTGGAGATGAAGGCATCGGATTCCAAGGTCGTCGAAGACATCGTGACCGACGAAGTCGAGGCGCTTGCCGACCTGGACGCGACTGACGAGCGCGGCGTATCCGCAGATCTGGTCCGCGCTTACCTCAACGGCATCGGCCGCACCCGGCTGCTCACCGCGGTCGAGGAGGTGACGCTCTCCAAGCGGATCGAGGCCGGGCTGTACGCCGAGGAGAAGCTGCCGACGGCTCCCGCCGATCTGGCGCCCCTGCTGCAGGTCATCGCCGCCGAGGGCAAGTCCGCCAAGAACCACCTGCTGGAGGCCAACCTCCGGCTCGTGGTCAGCATCGCGAAGCGCTACACCGGCCGTGGCATGGCGTTCCTCGACCTGATCCAGGAGGGCAACCTCGGCCTGATCCGCGCCGTCGAGAAGTTCGACTACACCAAGGGCTACAAGTTCTCCACGTACGCCACCTGGTGGATCCGGCAGGCCATCACCCGCGCCATGGCCGACCAGGCCCGCACCATCCGCATCCCGGTGCACATGGTCGAG
>NZ_JASCTH010000025.1:0-89372 GCF_030009775.1 Actinoplanes sandaracinus
CATCGTCGGCTGGAAGACCTCTGATCGGTGCGACACCGATCTGATCCTGGCCGCGCTCGAGTACGGCATCTGGTCGCGTGACGTCCGCGACGGCCAGTTGATCCACCACTCGGACAGGGGTTCGAACTATACGAGTTTCCGCTTCTCACAACGGCTGCAGGACAACGGAATCCGACCGTCCATGGGCTCGGTCGGCGACTCGTTCGACAACGCGCTGATGGAGAACTTCTGGTCGACGCTGAAGATCGAACTGGTCTACCGCACGAGCTGGCGAACCCGAGACGAAGCCGAGAACGCAATCTTCGGATACATCGACGGCTGGTACAACACCCGCCGCATCCAGAAGGAACTCGGCTACCTCAGCCCCGACGAATACGAGACCGCCTGGCACGCCCAGACCGAGCCAGATAACCTCACCCCTGCCCCCGCCGGAAGCAGGTAACCACCGCTCCGTCGAAACGGGGGGAACTCACGGGGTGATCAGGATCAGCAGACCCGCGATCGCGATCGCGGTGCGCAGGCTGGTGACGGTGGCCAGCAAGCCCCACAGCACAGTCAGGGCGGCGATGGTGGCGTTGCTGGTGACCGACCACGCGGACAGCGTGCGGACGACTCGGGTCGTTGGTGTCTGGTCGAGTCGATAGGTTGCGAATACCGGGTTGAACACTCCCATGCAGGCGACCAACCCGAACTGGATGGCGATGACGAGCACCAGCCCGGCGATGCCGGGGCCGATGAAGGCGAGGCCGAGCGGCCAGCAGGCGCGTAGTGCGCCGACGGTGAGCAGGATCCGGTGTTGTCCGAACCGGGCGACGAGCGGCTGGGCCAGCCGTGAGCCGATCAGTCCACCGATGCACGGTACGCCGAAGGCCAGGCCGTACTGCCAGGGCTCGAACCCGAGCCGGTCGAGCATGAGGACGGCGAGCAGCGGTGAGGTCGCCATGATCAGACCGTTGACCAGGACCGTATGGAAAAACAGCGGGCGCAGCGCCGGGTGGGCCAGGATATAGCGCCATCCGTCGAGCAGGTCGCTGGCTTTCAGCCGTAAACCATCGGTTCGATCGGGGCGTGGCTCTCGTTCTCCGATCACCCGGATACTCAGCGCCGAGAGCAGGTAGCTGACCGCATCGACCGCCACGGTTACCACTGGACCGAACAGCCCGATCGCGGCATTGCCGAGCGGCGGTCCCACCACGGTGGCGGTCCAGGTGGTGGCCTCGAACCGGCCGTTCGCGGCGAGCAGGCCCGCCCGCGGGATCAAGGTCTTCAGGTACGCGCCGCTGGCCGCTTTGAAGGTGATGTCGGACGCCGCGGCAACGATCGCTACGAGTACGAGCTGAGCGAACGTCAACCAGCCGAGAGCGAACGCAACTGGGACACTCATCAATGCGGCGAACCGGATCAGGTCCATCGCTACCATCACCGGCCGCTTGCGGCGAAACTCCACCCACGGGCCGAGCGGCACCGCGACGACCGCACCGATGGCCAATCCCGCAGCCGACAGCAGCGACACCTCGACCGGGCCGACGTGCAGCACCAGGATCGCGATCAGGGGGAACGCGCCGAACCCGAGCCACGTGCCGAACGTGCTCACCGTGTACGCCGTCCAGAGCCACCTGAACTGCCGCCCCAACGTTCTTTCAGTCACCACCCCAGTGACCCTCACAATCTTAGAAGAACAACTCTTGGTTGATAGCTGAGATCCAATCAGGCGCAGCTGCTGCGCATCAAACAATCGACACCCCGAAACTAAACAACCAAAAGTTGTGAGAGTAAGGTCCGTCGACATGGACTTTGACGCCGTGCGCACCTTCGTCGCTGTTGCCGAGGCAGGCCAGTTCCAGGAGACCGCCGCCGAACTGGCGATCACCCAGCAGGCCGTCTCCAAACGCATCGCCACGCTGGAGCGCAACCTCGGCGTACGGCTGTTCACCCGCACGCCGCGCGGCGCTGAACTCACCATCGACGGGCAGGCGTTCCTGCCTCACGCCCGCGAACTGCTACGCGCCGCCGAACGCGCGACCGCGGCGGTACGCCCCGGAAGTCGCCCGCTGCGCGTCGACGTGATCGCCTCACGCCTCGCCACGACCGGCCTGATCCGCGGCTTCCACCAGGCACATCCCGAGATCGAGCTCGACGTGATGAAACTGTTCGACGTCGAGACGGCCGTCGCCGCCCTCCAGTCCGGAGCGATCGACGCGTCCTTCCGCGCGGTCGCCATGCCCGGCCAGCCCCTTCCCGAGGACATCGAGACCATCCGGGTGCTCGACGAGCCGCTCCAACTGCTCACCGGCCCGGGCCATACGCTGGCGTCGGCCCGATCGGTGACGGTCGCCCAGCTCGCCGGGCATCGCATCTGGATGCCCGGCATCACTCCCGGCACCGAATGGGCCGCCTACTACGACGACCTCGCCGCCGAGTTCGGTCTCACCATCGAGGCAACCGGCCCCAACCTCGGCGCCGACGCGCTCCTCGACACCGTCGCCGACACCCCGGCACTGGCCACCTTCATAGGCGAGCAGACCCGCCTCGTCTGGCCCGCCAGCCACGGCCTGCGCCGCATCCCGGTGACCGGCCCCACCCCCGTCTACCCGCACTCGCTCCTCTGGCACCGCGACAATCTCCACCCAGCGCTAGCCGCTCTCCGCGACCACCTCGCTGCCGCGGCGGCCGGCCGCGGCAGCCCCGGAACCTGGACGCCGAGCTGGGTGACTCAGACGTAGACGACGGAACTCGGGGATGGACGCGGTCGTAACACCGAGCGACCGGGCGACCTGGCAACGGTGAATGCCTTTGGCCTCTTCGCAGAAACGGTCAGTTGCGAGAGTTCTGCGAGAGCCTGAGAATCGGCCGCGTGCAGAGCGCGGACCATTCCGGTGCCCGACGTTCTGGTCACCGGTGTTCGCAACCGCTCCAGCTGCGAGAACCGGGAGCCGTCCGGCACGTCGAGCAGGTCCTCCAGCAGCCGGGCCTGATCACCGTCTACGGGTTCTTCGCCCGCTGGGTCAAAGCGGGCGTGCTCGACTACCTCCGCGACCAGCTGCGCCGCCGCATCCGCGTCGACGCCGGCCGGTGCCCCCGTCCGGTCGCGGCCATTATGGACTCGCAGAGCGTGAAGGCCGCCGAGACCGTCAGCCGAGACACCCGCGGATTCGACGGCGCGAAGCTGATCAACGGCCGAAAGCGGCATCTGATCGTCGACTCGAAGGGCCTGTTGATGACGTGAAGGTGACCGCGGCGGACGTCACCGACCGCGATGCCGCCCGTGAAATGCTGCCTGAGCTGCGCAAAAACAATCCGGAGCTGACCCTGATGTGGGCCGACATCGCCTACACCGGCCTGACCGGCTGGGCCCGCAACGAGCTCGACCTCACCTTCAAGGTCGTGAAGAAGCCGCCGAACCAGGTCGGGTTCAAGGTTTGCCCCGCCGGTGGATCGTCGAACGATCCCTGTCCTGGCTGATGCGTGCCCGCCGCAACGCCCGCGACTAGGAACGCCTCCCCGAACACTCCGAAGCCCACATCACCTGGGGCGAACATCACCCTGATGACCCGCCGGATCGCCCGCGAAGAGGGTCGGCGGGCCGCGCTGCCCAAGCTCATTGTCGCCTGATCAGCACGATGCTCAGAGACCACAATCCGCGGGTCAATCCACTGGCGCGAAGAGCCGGTCGAGCTGGCGATCGATCAGCTCGATCGCCCGCTCCGCGCGCAGCTGCCCGAGCAGCATTTGGCCCTGCAGTCCGGTCGTTCCTGCCAACAGGAAGTCCGCTTCGTCCCGCCGTCCCTCTGGCAGGAGCATGGCAATCAGATCCTCCAGTTCTGGCGGCGCGTCGCGGATCCGATCGCGTAGTGCATCCTCGGTCATGAACCGAACGAAGTAGGCCATGTGCACCAGGTGCCGCTGTCGGCGGCTCTCGTCCAGCGGGAGGAATTCGAGCAGGACGCTGCGCAGCACGTCGCGAGGTTCCGGCTCCTGGCCCAGTGCGGCGACGCGTTCCCGGGCCTCCGCCTCACCGTCGCGGTTGAGTAGCTCGAGAGCGCCGAGTAGCAGGTCCTCGCGGGTGCCGAAGTAGTACTGCAACTGCCGGGCGGGCACTCCCGCCTCCGCCGCGACGCGCCGGATCGTCGCGTCTTCGAGTCCTCCGGATGCGGCCAACCGCCATACCGCAGCAGCGATGTGGCGGCGCCGCGCCTCATGGTCGACCTGGCGAGGCATTCACAGCTCCCATCAATCTGGTACGGTCGCACCACTAAGATTTGGTGCAACCGTACCAATATAGGGGAGGGGTCTGCCATGAGGACAACGACGCTGGTCATCGGCATGATTCTGCTGGTCTACGGAGCTCAAGGCACAGTCCGCCAACTCGTGGACCACGACAACGCCGGCCTGCTCGGCTGGCTACCCGGCGGCTTCGGGGCTCAACTGGCTGGCCATATTGTCCTAGTGGTCGCCGGTCTGCTCCTTGCCGGCTGGGGTGGACGCCGTCCCAGTCACTGAACGCCCGGTCCCCCGAAGTAAGTCCTGTCGCTGGTGAGGAGCACCGCGGCGATGAATTCGGCGTTTCGGACGGGGGTGGTGCGGCGCTGCTCCCCAAAACCGATGATGGGCGTGGAGCAGACGGGGGGTTCCTGATAGCAGCGAATAGCGTCGAACAGCTTTTAGCGACATCGGAGAGCGTTGTCTGACCAGGCCGGATTCGCGTTCCGGCTGGTCAGCGGCTTGTATGGACCACGCTCACACAGGAGTGGTCTCTGGATGAGCTGTCGTGACGATGGCTTCGGCAGCGAGCCTGTTGCTCGTTTCGATCGCGGCCCGGTTGGCGGCACCAACATCGGCGTTGGCGTCTACCACGGCCTGACCCCGCGGATCAATTCCTCGTCTGTCGCTGCTGTCGTTCAACGAGTCCTGAGGTGAGGAAAGCGGTGCCGGTGAGCCCGGCAAGCAGGACGGTGAGGCTCAGGAATTGGCGGGTGACGCCGTCGGCCGGGCGTCGGGGCGCATGATCACAACCGTTCGTGCGGGCCTGTTTGCGCTGCTCGGTCGGTTGGGAGCGGCTGACGCCGAGCCCGCTCATATTCGGTCGCCTAGTGTCGTGGTCCCATCACATCCGGTCCGAGGTCTTCGTCGGTGGGCACGGACGACGGCCGGGCCGGCGCTGTGAGCGCGAGGGTGGCGTGGGCCTGGGCGAGCTGGGTGGTGGCGGTGAGCATGGCGAGGTCCGCGGCGGGGACGTGCGGCTGGTCGGCGTGGTCGTCCTCGTTGATGTTGGTCTGGTAGTCGACGAGGCAGATTTGGTAGAGGCGTTCGGCTTCGGCGATGAGTTCCTCGGCGCGCGCGGCGTGTTCTTTCGGAGTCATACCGGCCAGGATTTCATTACGGCATGACCGTGGTGTCTGGCGGGTTGTGGTCGGCGGTGGGTGTCAATCGGGGCGAAGGGGCGACCGGTGGACCCGCGGCTGGGCTGTTTTCCGGACAGTGCCGAGGCCCGGGTGCGATCGTCACGATGTGGATGACGACCTGAAGGCGCAGCTAGACCAGCTTGAACGGGTGCGAACGGATCATCGGATCCGCCTTGAGAAGGCGGAGGCGGAGATTGAGGAGTTGAAACGGCAGGTGGCTGAGCTGACCAGGAAGTTTTACACGCTGTGAAGGCGCGGCACTGACGATTGCCAGGCTTCCGGCTCGGGTTTGATCACGGTGGTGCCCATGCCGCCTCGATGCAGAAAGCTTCGATGCGGCCCAGGCGAGGGGCACGGCTGTTCCTCTTGGTGTGGGCCGAGTTGCCACAGGCTGCAGTGCGCGATCGGGTCCGGCTTGAACTCTTCGTTCTGGCCGTCGCATACCCGGCAGACGCGGATACCTTCGTCGTCCCAGGTCTCGCGCACTTTCCCGCCGACACATTCGGTGCAGGCGTGCCGCCCGGTCAGGTCGACGCCGGCTGTGCAGTGTTTGGGTTCACCGAGCCAGCCGGTGTCGAGTTCGCTGGGCTGGAACGGCTCGAAGTGGGCGCAGACGAGACAGCCGCGGGCCATGTGCTGTACGGCACGCTCGCGGCTGGAGCGGTACGCCCGCAGTGAGGGTCCTGTCAGCGGATCACCCGGGGCGGTCATCAGGCGGGTACCGCCTGCTTCTCGTGCCGGGCCGCCAGTTCGTCGAGTTCGGCGGTGCAGGCGTTCCAGCGGGCCGCCTTGTCGGGCGTGGTGCCTCGGCGAGACCGCGGAAGGCCTTGGCGCTGGCGGAGACGCACGTGCTGTCGCCTGGGCTTGTGGGGTTCAGACGGGTCGCCGGCCCGCGGGCGAGCGTTCGTTTGAAGCGCTGCCGTGCAGCCCGGGTCCCTCCTATGTGGTCCGCTAGGCTGCCTCGGCAGACCGCCCGGTTCCGCCGGCGTACCAACGTCCGCGCGGTACACGCGAACGTGGTGGCTATCAGACCTTAAGGAGCGTGGCTCAATGCCCACCTGGGAAGAGGACATCGTTTCCGCCCTGACCAGCCTGGGTGGCACAGGGACGTACGCGGAAATCTATGACGCGGTGAAGACGCTTCGCACGGATCTGCCGGCTTCGTGGAAGGACATCATTCGCCGTCAAATTCAAGACCGCTCATCCGACTCTGCCGGGTACAAGAACGTTGCGGACGTATTCTTCTCCGTCGAGGGCTTGGGGCGAGGGGTATGGGGCCTGCGTCAGCTCGTGCAACCGACGCCGACTGCGGCCGACTTGCCGGAGGGGAACGACAGACCCGGCCGTGTACGGCAAGCTACGTACCGCATTCTGCGGGACACCGTGTTGGCTCGGCAGATAAAATTGCTTCACCGAGACGCCTGTCAGATCTGCGGCGAAGTCTTGCACATCTCTCCTACCAAGACCTACTCCGAGGCTCACCACATCATTCCGCTCGGGGGAGATCACGCTGGGCCCGACACAGCCTCAAATGTCATTGTGCTGTGTCCTAATCACCATGCCTTGTGCGACATGGGAGCGATCGCTTTGCGCCGAGAGGACATTCGAGTGGTGGAGGGGCATGTGATCTCGGAGGTGAGTTTGAAGTACCACAACGAACAAATTTTCGGGCGAATCTTTTGAACGGAGGTATCGAGAGTTCAAGGCGGGGCCCCCGGTACGTACGGCCTTCCACGCAATGTTGCTGTAGGTAAGCGCGGCCCGATGTCGCGCCGTGGAAGCCGGGCGGCGCGATGTCGGCCAGCGGACGCCGTAACTACCGGCGCAGCCGGGGGGGTGCCGACGTGGCGGCTGGTCCGTTACGCCGACGACTTAGTGATCCTGGTCCACGGAACCCGGGACCGTACGGCCGCGTTGCGCGAGGAGATCGCCGCTGTGCTCGCTCCGCTGGGCCTGCGCCTGTCGCCGGCCAAGACGCGGATCGTGCACCTGAGCGACGGGTTCCACTTCCTCGGCTTCCCCATCCAGTGGCAGCGCAAGCGAGGCCCGAACCGCTGGTACGTGTACACGTTCATCGCCGCACGGCCGATCCGGTCGCTCAAAGCAAAGATCCGAGCACCGACCCGCAGGACATCAGCGGAGTCGTACTCCGGTCGTGCCGAGTGAATCAAGAAGTGCGCTGGTGTGTTCGGCGTTGAAGAGGCGGTCGCCGGCGAAGCTGAAGACGAAGACGCTCGGCTGGTACACGCCGGGACGCAGCCGGTGAGGGCGGCCGAAAGCGTCGAAGGCGTCCATCGGTGACGGTCACCGCAGGCCGCTATCTGATCTACGGACTGCTGGCACTGGCGGTGCTGGCAGTGGGCAGGGCCGCGTTGCGGGGCATGCGAGGCAGCACTGGCCTCCCGCTCTGCTGTTCGCGTTCACCGGCAACGTGGGCTACTACCTCCTGCTGGTGCTGGGCGTGCAGGCGGTGGGTGCCCCGGTCACCGGCATCATCATCGGCTGCATCCCGGTGGCCCTGGCCGTGGTCGGCAACATCGTGGCCCGGACCTATCCCTGGCGCCGGCTGGCGGTGCCCGTCGCTCTGGTCGCCGCGGGACTGGTGATCGTCAACGTCCTGGAGATGGGTGGCAGCTCTCCGGCGGCCGAATCCTCGATCGCGACGAAGGCCTTCGGCGTGCTGTGCGCGTTCGGCGCCGTGGTGCTGTGGACCTGGTATGGCATAGCCAACGCCCGTTTCCTGGAACATCACCCGGAGGTGCCGGACGCCGGTTGGTCCGTGATCATCGGGTTGGGAACCGGCGCTATCGCGCTGGTGGCGCTCCCGCTGGCAGCGGTGACCGGTCAGCTCGGTGACAACGGCGAGGGTCGGGGGAGCGTCGGCGCGCTGGTGCTCACCTCGCTCATCCTGGGCGTCGCGGTGTCCTGGGGTGGCACGGCGTTGTGGAACGTCGCCTCCGGCCGGCTGCCACCGACTGCCGCCGGAATGTTGATCAATGTGGAGACGATGTCGGGCTTCGCCTACGTCTACATCGCCCGGGGCGAGTGGCCGCCGGTGGGACAGCTCGCCGGATTCGCCCGCATCCTGACCGGTGTCGCGGTGGTCATGCGGCTGAGGGTGCACGGCGCCACGACGCCGGATGGGGCCGGAACTCCGATGAGGGCAGATGCGGCGGCGGGCGCCGGCACACCGGCGTCGCCGATCGGCACGGAGGAGACTCGCGACGTGCGGCCGGCTACACGGGAAGGACGCGAGCCATGACGATTACCGACCACCCCGCGACAATGGCGCACCGGCTGTTGCCGCTGCCCTGAACGACCTCGTCCTGCACAAGACGACCGATCCCGAGTGACTCGAGAAGGTGGCGGGTGAACTGTCCCGGAACGGCATCCTGAAGAATCCCGCGTTAATCACCCGACTGCGGGACCACCGCTGGCTACGCATTGATAAACCCGCATAACCGATAGCGAGTGGGGCATCGATGAACCGGTCGACCGCAAACGGTGAGTATTCGCATGTGGAATTGGCGAGGGCTGCACGACAATGACGAAGTCGTGTACCGGCACGACGTCACGGATTCCGACGCCGATGTCGTTCGAACCGCACGAGCCACCGGCCTGACGCCGGCGGCCGTATCCGAGAGGGATCACCCCCGCGCATGCGGGGGTGATCCGTGGACTGGTACATCGTCCTGGAGAGCGCCGACCTGCTCCCCGTGCATGCGGAGGGTCATCTGGATCTCTCGGTGAAAGGGTGAAAGTCTCCATAAGATCCAGGGCGAAACAGTCGTCGATTCTGCTGTACCGCCAGCACCGGGAAGGCTCCGCGTCCCGCGGAGGATTCGCTGGATTCATCGTCGCGCTCGCCAACACGGCGGCCGGCGCCTCCCGCTCCGGCGCGGACGAGCTGTCCACCGTCGACCAGCTGGCGCGGCTGCTGGAGCGATACACGTTCGTCGGCCGGGTCGACGGTGACGAGGTCGAGTTGGCGCAGGTGCGGGCGGCCCGTGCGCAGCTGCGCGACGTGTGGACCGCGGACCGCGACGACGCCGCCGCCATGGTCAACCGGATGCTGCGCGAGGCGCCGGCCCGGCCCTACCTGATCCGGCACGACGGCTCGGACTGGCATGTGCACGCCACCGAACCCGGGGCCCCGCTCGCCGAACGGATGCGGGTGGACGCCGCCCTGGCCCTGATGAGCGTCATCCGGATGGACGAGACCGGCCGGCTGCGGGTCTGCGCCGCCGACGACTGCGCCGGCCTCTTCGCCGACATGTCCCGCAACGGATCCCGGCGCTTCTGCTCGGTCCGCTGCGGGAACCGCGTCAACATGAGCGCCTGCCGGGCTCGGCGCCTGCGGGGGTGAGCCCGTTACGTCACCGCGCGCCGGTACCGCAGTTTCACCACCTCCGCCGGGCTGCCCCGGTCGACGTGCCGGGCACCGTCGGGCTCCCACCCCTGGGCGCGATAGAAGGCCTGCGCCGAGGTGTTGCCCTCGAGCACCCACAGGCTCGCGGTGGCATACCCGGCGCCGGCCAGGGCGTCGAGCACCGCTGCCATCAGCAGGCTGCCGGCTCCGGTGCGCCACACCGCCGGCACCGTGTACATCGATCCGATCTCTCCGACCTGTGCCGGGTCGAGGTCGGCGTCCTCGCTGGGATAGAAGCGCGCGTAGCCGACGAGCCGGCCCTCATCCTCTCCCTCGCGTAGCACCAGGGTGCCGGCCCGCGGCCACCGGGCGTCGGACAGCAGGCCGGACCAGGTGGTGCGGAGGGCGGCGATGTCCAGGTCGGCGAGGTACTCGGCGGACAGCAGGCCGTCGAAGGCCGCCCGCCACGACGCGGCCTGGACGTGGGCCAGGGCCTCGGCGTCGGCGGGCTGCGCCCGGTGGATGCTCCGGGTCATCGCTCACGGACCAGGTCGCGGGTGTCGGCCGAGTCGAGCAGTTGCTGGACCAGGTCGGCCTGGGCGCCGAGACTGGGGCACAGCAGCATCTCCCGGATCGGGATCCGGACCGCCAGCTCCTGGTGGATCCGGTTGGCGAGGCGTGTCACCTGCAAGGAGTCGCCGCCGAGATCGAAGAAGTCGGCGTCGTTGGCGGGTTCCTCGTGGCCCAGGAACTCCGTCCACAGGTCGGCGACCAGACGATGGGCACTCCGGTCGGCGCCGCGGGTGACGGCGACCTCCGCTTGTCGCGGCTCGGCCACGTTCTGGCCGGCGGCGGTCGCGGATCGCGACTCGGCGATGTCCGGGACGGGCTCGACGGATCGCCGCGGCTCGGCGACGGCCCGGCCGGCGGTGGCCTCCGGCGCGATCCAGCGCGGCGCGTGGAAGGCGTAGGTCGGCAGATGGATCCGGCGGCCCGGGCCGACGATCACGGCCCGGTCGATGGGCTGACCCTGCGCCCACAGAGCGCCGAGCGCGGCCAACGGCCCCCCGCTGCCGGTACGGGCCGCGCTGAACGCCACCGTCCGCAGTCCGGTTGCCTCGGCCGGCGCCGACAGGCTCTGGCCCGGCCCGATCTCCAGGACGACCGCGTCCGGAAACCGCTCCGCCACGGTGGACAGGGCCTCGCCGAACCGTACGGTCTGCCGGGCGCCGTCGAGGAACGTGCCGGGACGGACCCGGGTGCCGGCCGGCAGCAGCCGGCCGGTGGCGCCCTCCACCATGGGCACGGCGGCGACACCCAGCGGTACGTCCCGCAGCGCCTCGGCCAGTCGCGGCATGGCCGGCTCGATGAGCGAGGAGTGGAAGGCGTGGCCGCTCTGCAGGCGCCGCGAGAAGATCCGGCCGTCCAGCCAGGCCTGGAAGGTCTGCACCGCTTCCGGGGTACCGGCCACCACACTGTTGATCGGCCCGTTCAGAGCGGCGATCTCCAGATCGGCCCCGGACTCCGCGAGCAGCCGGCGCACGGTCGGCTCGTCACCGCCGACCGCCAGCATGGCCCCGGGCGGACACGCCTGCATGGCGTCGCCCCGCACCGTCACGAAGCGGGCGGCCGCCGGCAGGTCGAGGATTCCGGCGACGCAGGCCGCCGTGACCTCGCCGAGGCTGTGCCCCCAGACCACCGCGGGCGTCACCCCCAGGCCGGCCAGCGCGGTGAACGCCGCGTACTGCAGCGCGAAGATCGCCGGCTGCGCCAGCCGGGTCTGCGCCAGTTCGGCGGCGGGGAACTCCGGATCGGTGAGGGCGGCCCGGACCCGCTCGGCCGTCCTCGGGTCGAAGGCGTCGAGGCAGGTCCGGAGGGCGGCCGTGAAGCCGGGCAGAGCTTGCGCGTACGGCAGGGCCATCCCCGGCCGCTGACTGCCCTGGCCCGGGAAGAGCAGAGCGACCGGCGCCGGGCCTGATGCGGCGGCGCTGCCCCGGACGACGGGGGTGTGGTCGAAGCGGTCCGCGTCGGTCAGGTGTCCGCGCACGGCGACGTACTCCGGGCTGTCCGCCAGGCTTCCGGCGACGCCGGCGTCGAGCAGTTCCTGACGGGTGTACGCCGTGGTCAGCACCTCGCCCTCGGCCAGGGCGGCCCACCAGGCATCCAGCGTCCGCGCGCCGGGGAACCGGGCGGACATCCCGGTCACGGCGATGTCGAAGGCGTCGTCGCGGCTCGGCGGCCCACCGTCGGCGGCCATCTCCGGAGCAGGGTCGGCAGTTGTCATCGGACCTCCATCAATTCGTGAGTGTCGCGGAACCGGGGTCGGTTGCGCTCGGCCCATCCGGCCACCGCCGGCACGCAGAGCCCCGCGGCCAGCAGCACCGCGCCGAGCACCAGCCAGCCGGTGCGGCCGGCGCCGGTGATCAACGCGAGGACCAGGAACGGTGTCGCCATGGTGCCGAGCTGGGTCGACATGTCGAACAGCCGACCGTCTTGGCCAGATTGCTCAGGCAGAGGATGCGGATCGGGCCTGGCGGAGGTATCAATGCCGATAGAAGCGACACTTTACGTAACACCTTCCTAGTGCAGAGGCGGCGTACGCGGTTCGAGGAGCGGTGTTACCGCGCTGCGCCGGCCTCGGCCAGATAGCGCCAGATCTCGGCGGCCAGGTCTACATGGGCGCTGCGTTGAGCCTTGACCGCCAGGTCCCGCAGGTTCGCGACCGCGAGCTCCCGGTCGCCCTCGGCGATCAACAGCTGGTTCTTGAGCAGGCCGAGACGCACCGTGTCCCGGAAGTCCAGTGACTGCCCGACCGCGTCGAGCCGCAGGCAGCTCTCCTGGGCGGTCGCCAGGTCGCCGTGCCGGAACGCGGCGATGCCCTGGAGCAGATCGAACTCCTGGGCGTACTGCCGGAGGCCCGCCAAGCGCACCGCCGGCTCGACCTCGCCGAGCAGGCGCAGCACCCGGTCGACGGAGTCGGTCTCCATCTGCAGGTACAACGAGGCCGCCGCCAGCCGCAGGCGCAGCCACAGCACCAGGTCGTCGGAACCGGCCAGTCGTTCCATCGCCTGGTCGAGCCGTCGGGACGCCAGTTCGCTCTCGCCCTGACGGGTGAGCACGGTGGCCGAGGTCCAGAGCACCTGAGCCTGCACCGCGGCCGGCGCGTCCCCGGAAGCCGGTGTCCCGTCGGCGGCGCCCTCGCCGTCCACCACCAGCCTCTCCAACTCGTCGGCCAGTTGCCGGGCCTCGGGCAGCCGGCCGAGCTCCGACTGCACCGCGATGAGCGCCATGAAGGCGCGGGCGGTGTCGACGACGTTCAGGATGTTCTCCGTCGCGATGGCGTACGCCTCCATCGCGACCGGGTACGCGCTCAGGATGTCACCGAGGGAGCGGTGGCAGGTCGCCAGCTGGTGCCGTGCCCGCAGCCGCAACTCCGGTGAGTCGGTCTCGTCGCTGACCGCCACCAGCAGCTTCAACGTGTCACGCCGGTCCGCCGCCAGGCCCTCCTTCTCCTGCAGCTCGGCGAGCAGCCAGTAGCCGTGCCAGCGCAGGGCGGCATCCTCGGCGCCGGACTCGTGCAGAGCCTGCCGCAGCGAGGCCGCGGCCTCGAATCGGCCGCCTGAGCTGATCATCGCGATGATCGCGCTCAGGGTGCCGGGAGAGCCCTGCCCGAACACCGACGGACTGACCCCGAGCCGACCGGCCAGGTAATCGACAGCGCGGGCCGTCGGTGGCCGGCCACCCGATTCGAGGCGGGACAGGTACGCGGTCGAGATGCCGGTCCCCGCCAGTTCCGCCTGGGTCAGGCCCCGCGAACGTCGCAGAGCTCGCAGCTGCTGGCCGAAGGCCGGTTGCGCGAACACAGTGGTGGACTCCGCGGGGGTTCGGGTGACCCGGCGCCTGCTCCGGCTTGTGCCCTGACCCGAAAACCGGGTCACCGGACGGCCCTCGGGAGACTGAGCCTGTCACGAGCCGCTGAATTTTGGCAACTTCGTGGCAAGCGTGTCAACGCGGGGTGGGCGCGATGCTGGGGCGCCCTGATCACCGGCCCAGCATCGGCCAGTCGAGGCCGCTGACCGTCTGGACGTTGCTGTTGTCATCCACTGCGCTCCCGTTGCTCCTGGGGATTGCCAATATTCTGGCTCACTAGGCAACTCTCTCCATCGAGTCCGCGGCGCGCCGCCAAACCTCGTTTTGCAAACTCGAGGACATCCCATGGCGCGTCGATCGGACAACCCTAGCCGGGGCCCGGACCCCCTGCCCTGCGTCATGGGCTGGTGGCGGAGATCGTTCACGCCAGAAGTATCAGCAGTTCAGAGCGTATCTGGAAGCCCGCCGTCGACCGTGCTTCGCCCGAGCGTGACCGGTGCGTCCGGGCGCCGGCCGGCCCATCCTCCAAGCCGCCGCGCCCACCTCCTATTTGGCAAGTCTTAGCCCGCGTTTTTGCTCAGACTTGCCAAATCGTATTGACAACTTGCGACGGCTTCCGGTTACATCAGCCCCCACGACGCTCCAGTGGTGCATGTGGCGCGAACGCCGCAGCACCGTCGTCGCCGCTGCGTCCCGAGGTAGACGGGAATGTGATCTCGAAATGACATCTGCGCCGCCGCTACCCCCAGCGGTGATCGTGGACGGCTACTCCACCGGCAACTTCCTGCCGCGAGCCTGCGCGGCGTCCTCGATCACCAGCAGGCCGTGCCGGGCGGCGACCGCCTCGATCGGCGCCAGGTCGGCCGGGTGGCCGTAGAGGTGCACCGGCTGGACGGCCCGGGTGCGGCTGGTGACGGCCGCCCCCACCCCGGCCGGGTCCAGGTTGACGTCAGCGGGCCCGGGCTCCACCGGCACCGGCCGGGCCCCGGTGGCCGAGACCGACAGCCAGGTGGCGATGAAGGTGTGCGACGGCTCGATGACCTCGTCGCCGGGACCGATGCCGGCGGCGGTCAGCGTGAGCGCGTCCAGGCCGGTGCCGACGGTCACGCAGTGCCGGGCACCGTAGTGGCCGGCGAACTCGTCCTCGAACGCCTCGGTCTCCGGGCCGAGCGGGAAACAGCCGGAGTCCAGGACCCGGCGGTGCACGTCGTCGAGCTCTGCCCGCAGGTCGGCGTGGGCGGCGCGCAGATCGTAGAACGGGACGTTCACCGCAGCCTCCGGGCGGCCGCACGGAACTCGTCGAGATCGTGGTAGTAGTCGTTCGCGTCGTAGTGCTGCGAGGCCAGCACGAGGGTGACCGCGCCCGGGGAGAAGTTGACCAGGTCCCGCCACAGCATCGGCCCGATGTACAGGCCCCGGTCCGGGCGGTCCAGCAGGTACGACCAGCGCCGGTAACCGTCGTCGAGGCGCGCCTCCATCTGCCCGTGCACGGCCACGATGAGCTGTTGCAGCTCACGATGGCCGTGCGCGCCTCGGGCAGCCGTCGCCGGCACGTCGTACAGGTAGTAGATCCGCTCGATGGCGAAATCCACGTCCTCGCTGCCCTCGATCACCGAGAGCCGTCCGTCGGGGTTGGTGAAGGTCGTCAGGTCCATCAACCGGCACGGTGCGGTGGGTGGCCTGCGGTGGACTTGGGTTGTCGTGCCTACCAGCATGAACAACGATGGCGTCAGACGTGGTGCCCACGGCAACCCCTACCGGGCTTACCTGGGGGGCTCCGGGGCGGGGCGCGCGTTGCCCGCCACGAACACCTCGATGCCGTCCATCAGCCGGGCCAGCCCGAACTCGAACCACTCGTCCAGGTCGTTCTCACCGGTGCTCTCCGCCGCCACCTTGGCCAGCACCGGGAAGGCGCCGCTCTGCATGAGCGCCATCACCTGAGCGGTCTGGGCGGCCCACCACTGCTCGCGGGTGGAGCCGGTGTCGCGCTCGGCGCTGTTCTCGTTCACCAGCAGCAGGGCCGCTCCCTGCACGTACCCGGCGACCATCATCACGATCCAGGACATCTGCCGGACGCTGAGGCCGATCCCGTCGACCGCGCTGAGTGCCCAGTTGGTCGAGGCCAGCACGTTGGGCCCGAGCGGGGGCCGGGTGGTGGCCAGGATCTGCAGCGACCAGAGATGCCGTCGGTACAGCGCCCAATCAGTGCGCGCCGACCACTCCAGCCGGGCCCGCCATCCCTGCGGCGGCGGATCCGGGAACGCGGTCTGCCCGGTCACCGAGTCGACCATCAGGTCGATCAGCTCCTCCTTGCCCGGCACGTAGCGGTACAGCGACATCGCCCCCGAACCCAGCTCGGCCGCGACCCGCCGCATCGACAACCCTTCCAGCCCCTCGGCGTCGGCGATCCGTATGCCGGCCTCCACGATCCGGTCGATCGAGAGGCCCGGCCTGTTGCGCCGCTCCCTGCCGCGTTCGGCCCAGAGCAGGTCAAGACCGTTCTTCGTACGCGAGTCAGTGCCGCCGTTGGTTGACATTTGTTCTCCAATCGTCAGTGGGGTACGGTGTACGCGTTGCGTACAGCGTACCCATCAAGGAGTTGATTTTCTATGAACGCCCCCGTAGTCAAAGCCGGCCGACGAGAGTGGCTCGGCCTGATCGCCCTGGTCCTCCCGACGCTTCTGGTGTCGATGGACATCTCGGTCTTCTTCTTCGCGCTGCCGGCACTGACCGAGGATCTCGCGCCCAGCGGCACGGAGCTGCTATGGATCATGGACGTCTACGGCTTCCTGTTAGCTGGTCTCCTCGTCACCATGGGCGCCCTCGGTGACCGCATCGGCCGGAGAAAGTTGTTGCTGATCGGGGCCGTGCTCTTCGGCGTCGCCTCGACAGCGGCAGCGTACGCCGACGACGCCGCCGTCCTGATCCTGGCTCGCGCGGCGATGGGCATCGGCGGCGCCACTCTCGCGCCGTCCACCCTGGCCCTGATCCGCAACATGTTCCACGACGAAAAGGAGCGCACCACCGCCATCGGCGTCTGGACCGCCGGCTTCGCGGGTGGTGGCGTGCTCGGCCCCATCATCGGCGGCCTGCTGCTGGAGAACTTCTGGTGGGGCGCGGTCTTCCTGATCAACATCCCGGTGATGGTGCTGCTGCTCGCGGTCGCCCCGATCCTGCTGCCGGAGTACCGCAATCCCGACCCGGGCCGTTTCGACCTGCTCAGCTCGGTCCTCGCTCTCGCGTCCATCCTGTCGATCATCTACGGCGTCAAGGAGATCGCCGGGCACGGTGCCGGCATCGGTGCGGCCGCCGCGATCGTCGCCGGCCTGCTGATCGGGTTCCTGTTCGTGCGGCGGCAGGTCGGTGAGCACGCCATGCTCGATGTCCGGCTGTTCCGTAACCCGGCGTTCAGCGCCTCGCTCGGCGCGAACACGCTCGTCATGTTCGTGATGCTCGGCACCGCGCTGTTCATGTCGCAGTACCTGCAGCTGGTCAAGGGCCTGGAGCCGTTCACCGCGGCGCTGTGGTCGCTGCCCGCGGTGGTCGCCACCATGGTCGGCGTCGGGATCGCCTCGTCGCTGGTCGCCGCGGTGCGCCCGGCCTACATCGTCGCGGCGGGCCTGGTCCTGGCGGCGGTCGGCTTCGGTGTGATCACCCAGGTCGAGGCCGGTTCGGCGCTGTGGCTCATCCTGACCGGCAGCGCGGTGATGTCCGTCGGCGTCGGCATGGTGTCGACTCTCGGCACCGACCTGGTCGTCACCACGGCCCCGCCGGAGCGTGCCGGAGCCGCCTCGGCGCTGTCCGAGACCGGCAACGAGCTCGGTGGCGCCCTGGGAATCGCGGTCCTCGGCAGCATCGGCGCCGCCGTCTACCGCTCGCAGATGGACGGCCTGCCCGCCACCGACGGGGTTCCGGCACAGGTGGCGGACGCCGCCGGGGAGACGCTTCCGGGCGCGGTGGCGGTCCTCGGTTCGCTGCCGGGCGAGGCCGGCGCGGCCCTGCTCGACAACGCGTTCGCGTCCTTCACCCACGGCCTGCAGGCGGTCGCGGCCACCGGCACGGTGATCCTGCTGCTGGCCGCGGTGCTGGTCGGCTACCTGCTGCGCAACGTCGCGCCGAAGAACAACGGCGCCACGGAGAACGACGAGTCCCCGGTCACCGACCAGTCCCGCGAGGCGGACGGGCAACTCCGCCTCGTAGGCAGCGAAACGAGGGAGACCCTCCATGCGGACCGATGAGTTGACCAGCCCCGTGTCCACCCCGAGCTATGGCAGGGTGTTCCAGCTGACGGCCAAGGACGTGGTCCGGGCCCCGGGCGGCAGCCTGCTGCTCGACGGCGTGACCCTGTCCGTGGCGGCCGATGAGAAGATCGGCATCGTCGGCGAGAACGGCTCCGGCAAGTCCACCCTGCTGCGCATGCTGGCCGGCGTCGAGGCGCCGGACAGCGGCGAGATCACCGTGCAGGCGCCGGGCGGCGTCGGTTATCTCGGGCAGGTGCCCGACCTCCCGGCGGACGGCGACGTGCAGGGCGCCATCGATCACGCGCTGAAGGAGTTGCGGGACCTCGAGACGGCGATCAACGACGCCGCGACGCGGATGGCCACGGCCACCGGCGACGAGCTCGAGGACCTGCTGACGGCGTACGGCCAGATGCTGGAACGGTTCGAGGCACGCGACGGTTACGCCGCGGACGCCCGGGTGGACGCCGCGGTGCACGGGCTCGGGCTCGCGGCGATCCCCCGGGACCGTCCGATCGCGTCGCTCTCCGGCGGGGAGCAGGCGCGGCTCGCGCTCGCCTGCGTCCTCGCCTCCTCGCCCGAGCTGCTGCTGCTCGACGAGCCGACCAACCACCTGGACGTGGCCGCGCTGACGTGGCTGGAGAAACGTCTGCGGGAGCATCCGGGCACGGTCCTGGTGGTCTCGCACGACCGGGTGTTCCTGGAGCGGACCGCCACGGCGCTGCTGGAGGTCGACGGCGATCGGAAGACGGTCGCCCGGCACGGCGGCGGCTACGCCGGCTACCTGCGCCGGCGGGCCGCCGAGCGGCTGGCCTGGGAGCAGGAGTACCGGGCCTGGTGCGAGGAGGTCAAGCGGCAGGAGGAACTGGCCGCGACGGTGAACGCGCGGCTGGCCGAGGGGCCCCGCCCGGATGCCGAGCGTGGCCAGCGCCACCAGCGCAACGTGGAGAAGCAGATCTCCAGCCGGGTCCGCAACGCCGGTGAGCGGCTCAACCGCCTGCACGCCGAGGCGGTTCTGCCGCCGCCGCAGCCGCTGCGGTTCACCGGCCGGGCGGCCACGGCCACGTCGGCGAAGTCGGCGGTGCTGATCGAGGCCGAGGGTGTCGAGGTTCGGGGCCGGCTGGAGATCGACCGGCTGACCCTGAAACCGGGCACCCGCCTGCTGATCACCGGGGCCAACGGCGCCGGGAAGAGCACGCTGCTGCGGGTTCTCGCCGGTGACCTGCGCCCGGACCGGGGGACCGTCCGCCGGCACGGCTCGAGGATCGGCTGGCTGCCGCAGGAACTGGCCGAGGCCCGGCCCGGGCAGACCCTGCTCGGGGCGTTCGCGGCGTCGATGCCGGGCCCGGCGGCGGAGCACCGGGAGGCGCTGCTGTCACTGGGGCTGTTCCGGCCGGAGGACCTGGACACCCCGGCGGCCGGTCTCTCGATCGGGCAGCGTCGCCGGCTCGCGCTGGCCCGCCTGCTGCGCATGCCGGCGGACGTGCTGCTGCTCGACGAGCCGACGAACCACCTGTCGCCCGGCCTGGTCGAGGACCTGGAAGTGGCCCTCGCCGAGTACCAGGGCGCGCTGGTGATCGTTTCGCACGACCGGATGATGAACGAGCGGTTCACCGGGGACCGTGCCGAGATGCATGGGGGACGGTTCACCGCCCCCCGCTGATATCGGGCGCCGTCTCCCCCCGTCGGCTCTCGATACGGAAATGGCCCCCCACCCGGAGCGGGTGGGGGCCATTTCCAGTCATTCATTGATCAATCGGCGGAGGCGTCCTCGTTGGAATCCTCCTTCGATTTCTTGGAGCCGCGGAGACGCTTTGCCATCATCTCGGCAATGATTTGCTGACGTCGTTTGGCCTCGTCTTGCCGAGTCATTCGGCCTTCCAGGGAAGCGCTGTGCGCGCCTCGGCCCGACTTCGCTTTCGGCAGCTGTCCGGCGTATTCACCGCGTCGCTTGTTCATGGTTGTCTTCCGTCCCGTCGGAATCTTTCGGGCAGCCAATGAAAGCCCAGCTCAGGGGCGGTTGGCGGAGGTCTGGACGACGCATCGGCCACAGGGCCGTGGCCATGCCCGGTAATGGTGCCATGCTACCTCGTCCACTGTGTATGAAGATAGCCGAGTACGCTGTTTTTCGAACCTTCACGAAGTAGCCTCCGAGGGTTCCACAGGGGCGGTCGTGGATCATGCCGGAAGGCCATTAACGGAAAGCGCGGAAGGCGGTTCCCTCCCTCCTGGAAGCGATCATCGTGCGGCCGGGCTCGGGCGTTCAGAACGATTCCCCGAGGAAAGCGCCGATCATTTCGTCAGCGGCCGGGCCGGGCGTCAGCCGACCCGCGCCGACCTCGTCCGCGAGACGATCGGTTAGGCGGCGCACGCGCGGGTCGGACTCGAACCGCTCGACGATCCGGGCCCGGGCCAGCGCCCACATCCAGTCCACCTGCTGGCGGCTGCGGCGCGCCGCACCGGCGCCGTCACCCGGCTTGCCGCCGTGCTCGACGGTCCGCTTCCACAGCGCGTCCAGCCCGCTGTGCTCGCGGGCGCCGCACGTCAGCACCGGCGCGGGCCGGTGGCCGGCCGGTGCGATCTCGGACTGCCCGACACCGACCGTCTCCACCAGCACCACGTCGTAGCCCGCCGCCTCCAGCACGACGATCGCCTCCCGCGCGGCGCGGGTCACCCCACCCAGCGTTCCGGTCGTCGGCGAAGGCCGGACGAACGCCGCCGGATCGGCGGACAGACGCGACATCCGGGTACGGTCACCGAGCACGCCGCCACCGGTCCGCGCCGACGACGGGTCCACCGCCAGCACCGCCACCCGGTGACCGGCCGCGGTCAGATCCGAGCCGAGGGCGTCGATCAGCGTCGACTTGCCGGCGCCCGGCACACCGCTGACACCGACCCGGCGGGCCGCACCCGCGTGCGGCTGGAGCGCGGCCACCAGACGGCGGGCCGCCGGGCGGTGATCCGGGTGCGCCGACTCCACCAGGGTCACCGCCCGGCCGATCCAGGAGCGTTCGCCGCGTGGTCCCGGCCTCCGCCTGGGAAGCCGCGGACCAGTTTCGCCCACAGCAGCCGGGCCGCGCGCAGCTTGGCGACCTCCATGAAGAAGTCGGCGCCGGTGGCCCAGAAGAACGAGAGCCGGGGTACGAACGCGTCGACGTCAAGCCCCGCCGCCAGCCCGGCCCGGATGTACTCCAGGCCGTTCGCCAGCGTGTAGGCCAGTTCGAGATCGGCGGTCGCCCCCGATTCGTGCATGTGATAGCCGGAGACCGAGATCGAGTTGAACTTCGGCATCCGGGCCGCCGTGAAGGCGAAGACGTCGGAGATGATCCGCATCGACGGTTCCGGCGGATAGATGTAGGTGCTGCGGACCATGAACTCCTTGAGGATGTCGTTCTGGATAGTGCCGCCCAGCTTCTCCGGCGCCACCCCCTGCTCCCCGGCGGCGACGATGTAGAGCGCCAGAATCGGCAGCACCGCCCCGTTCATGGTCATCGAGACGCTCATCCGGTCCAGCGGGACGCCCTCGAACAACTGGGGCATGTCGAGAATGGAGTCGATGGCGATGCCGGCCATGCCGACGTCACCGGTCACCCACGGATGATCGCTGTCGTAACCGCGATGGGTGGGCAGGTCGAACGCCACCGACAGACCGTTCTGACCGGCCGCCAGATTGCGCCGGTAGAAGGCGTTGGACTGCTCGGCGGTGGAGAAGCCGGCGTACTGCCGGACCGTCCACGGCTGGGTGATGTACATGGCCGGACAGGGGCCGCGCAGGAACGGCGCGACGCCCGGCAAGGTCTCCGGGAAACCCCCAGGCCGGCCACGTCGTGCTCGTCGTAGCGGCCCTTGACGACGATGCCCTCCGGGGTCCGCCGCGGCGCCGGCCCCGGAAGGCCGGCCTGCTCGGGCCGCCGGAACGCGACGTCGGCGAACGAGGGAACAGGCGGTTCAGCCATCAGCCAACCCCAGATCCTGATAGGTCTTGTGCAGGACGTCGAGCGCGTCGCAGCCGGCCCGCAGCAGCCCGTCCGTGCCGGCTGAGAAACTTCCGGCCAGCCAGATCCGGGCGGCGCCGGCGGCTCGCAGCGCCGCCGTGACCGCGGTCGCGTGCTGCTCGTACAACATGTCGCTGGAGGTCAGGCAGACGCTGCGGCAGCCGGACCCGGCGAACGCCGCCGCGATCTCACCGGAGTCCACACTGGTCCCGCTGGTCACCGTCGCGATGCCGCCGGCGGCGAACAGATTCTGCGCGAAAGCGGCCCGGGCCGCGTGCTAGGCGACCGGGCCCAGCGTCGCCAGGAACACCGCCGGCCGGGATCCGGTGGCGGCCAGCACCTCGTCCGACCGGTCACGTAACTCCTCGTACGCCTGGGCGTACCGCCGTCGAGGCAGGCCGCCGCCGGGCACGGGCGGGCCGGCGGACTTCCCGCCGGAGCTGCGCATCCACCACGTCAGCGGCGACGTGCGGAAGGTCAAGGTGCCGTACTACGGCGGCTACGAGCATGTCGAGCCCCTCGATCCCGCCGTTCCGGATGTCTTCCCGTGGACGGGGCGCACCCGCGTCGCGGAGTGACCTCGAGAGACCGGCCGGCGGGGCCCGGCGCGCCCGGGCGCCGGAGCCCCGCCTCAGCCCCCGAGAATCCGGCGCATCGGGTTCGGCTCGCCGCCCCGCCGGCCCCACTCCCGCGGATAACCCAGCGACACCTCCTCGAAGCGCACCCCGTCGTACTCGGTGGTGCGAGGAATGTGCAGGTGGCCGTAGACGGCGACGGCGGCACGGAACCGGACGTGCCAGTCGGCGGTGCGCTCCGTCCCGCACCACTGGGCGAACTCGGGGTACCACAGCACGTCGGTCGGCTGCCGCACCAGCGGCCAGTGGCTGACCAGGACGGTCGGGACATCCGGGTCGATCTGCGCCAGCCGCCGTTCGCACTCGGCGATCCGGTTCCAGCACCACGACTCCCGGTCCGGGTACGGGTCCGGGTGCAGCAGCATCTCGTCACTGCACACCACCCCGGCGGCGTAGGCCTTGCGCAGCGACTCGGCCTTGTCCCGAGTCCCCGGAGCCCGGAACGAGTAGTCGTACAGCTGGAAGAGCGGAGCGACCGTGACCGGACCGCCCTCGCCCTCCCAGCGCGCGAAGGGATCCTCCGGCGTCAGCACGCCGATGTCCCGGCACATCGTCACCAGCGTGCGGTAGCGGGCCTCGCCGCGCAGCGTCATCGGGTCGGACGGGTGGGTCCACAGCTCGTGGTTGCCCGGCGTCCAGATCACCGTGCGGAACCGGTCGCGCAGCGCTCGCAGCGTCGCCTCCACCTCCGCGAAGATCTCGCCGACGTCACCGGCGACGATCAGCCAGTCCTGCTCGGACTGCGGTCGCAGGCGGTCGACGACGCGGCGATTCTCCGGGTACGAGACGTGCAGGTCACTGACCGCGAACAGAGATGCCCCCATCGTGCTGATCCTGCCACGCTCGACAATGGATCGGCGGGGTCACCGGCCGGCCGGCGTGACGGCGGTCATCACCAGCTTGGCGAGAGCGTCGGCGTAGGACTCGGTGAACGGGCTGGTCCGCAGCAGCCAGCGGTGATACACCGGCCCGAACACCAGCTCCACCACCTGATCCAGCGGCGCGTCGGCGCGCACCTGACCGGCCGCCCGCGCCGCTTCGAGCCGGGCCCGGACCCCTTCCAGCCGGGGACGCAGCAGCCGGTCACGGACCTCACCGGCCAGCTCGTCGTCGACGAGAATCTCGACGGTCAGCGTGCGGGTGACGGCGGAGGCGCCCGTGTCGGCGAACTCGGCGACCGTGGCCCGGACCACCCCGCGCAGGTCGGCACGCAGGTCGCCGGTGTCGGGCAGGGCGGTCGCCTCGGGCAGGTGCTCGGCGATAGCCTCCAGCACCACCGCACCCTTGCCCCGCCACCAGCGATAGATCGTCTGCTTGCCCACGCCGGCCCGGGCGGCGATCGACTCGATGGTGAGACCGGCGTAGCCGCTCTCGGTCAGAAGCTCCTGGGTCGCGGCCAGGATGGCACGGCGCGAGCGCTCGCTGCGGCGGGCGGGCTGGGGCGGCACGCCGTGATCCTATATCGATACGCAACGTTGCTCACCCGACGGCGACGGCGCCCAGGATTGAGCCGGCGCAGGCCGGCGCAACCTCCGCCTGTCCCCCCCCAGCGCCGCCGACCGAGAGCGCGGGGACGGTCCGCGAAAGGCTGGTTGGCCGATGCGCGGCGTTCCTTTCGTGCTCGGGCGGGTGCATGATGGATAAAGTCCGCGTCAATGTCTGATCATGGTTCGATTTCGACGATGGGGGAGATCGGTGCCGCGGGGTTCGATCAAGAAAGATCCTGCCACCGAACTGAGGGATGCGCTGATAACGGCGTTGATGGACATTCCCTTTATGAGCGCCGTGGCGGACCGGCGCCTCCTTCTGCAGTTGATTCGCGGTGCGGTCGACGGTTTTCCGGACGTGCCGGAGAACCATGAGGTCAGACTGCATGTCGTCCAGATCGTTCTGACCTGCCTCGAGCAGCGCGGAGGTCTGCGTGCCCTCAGCGACGCCCTCCGGACGATGGCTCCGGACGCACGGGGGAGTAAGCGGATCGTCCAGTTGATCAGGGCGGCATCCCTCCAAAGCCTGATGCCGGAGGCTGAGATTCGTCGGATTCACGACCTGCTGAGCCGAGCCGAGTCCGAGACGGACCATCTGGACTCGGGGTGGTGGCGTCACGGTCTTGCACAGGACGTGATTGATCCACCAGTGCGAACCGGCTCGCTCTGTGCCGCGTTCGACCACCTCAGCGCCCGGTCTGCTCGGCAGGAAGACGTGCCGTCGGCACTGCTGCTGGTGCGCCATGTGGCCCGTTCGACGACCGGTCCGCTCCAGGTTGAGCTAGACCATTGGGCGGCCGGTTTGGCGGAACGCCTAGAACTGGACGACTCGCTCGGACTAAGGTCGGTCCCCTCGGATGCCGGACAAAACCCGCCAGCCAGCTCCGATGCCAGGCCCGATCTGCAGGAATCCTCAACAGAGGCGCCTCAGTACCCGGTGCAAGACTCCGACGCCAGAGCTGATACCGTTCGGGTCATATCGGATAATACAGATTTTACGGACATTGTCGAGGCGATTGACATAATGAGGGCGGACCCTGACAGCGACGCGAGCCCCTTAGGAGATGCGATGCCTCCCGTCGCCCCGCCGAAGCCGACGGAGTCGCTCCCCAAGGTCTGGGGCGACGTCCCGCAGCGCAACCCGAACTTCACCGGGCGTGAGGCGCTGCTCCAAGACGTGCACGAGAAGCTGTCTCGGACGCATCAGACCGCGGTGCTGCCCCAAGCGCTGCACGGCATGGGCGGGGTCGGAAAATCGCAGGTCGCGATCGAGTACGTCCACCGTCACAGCGCTAAATACGACCTCATCTGGTGGATCCCGGCGGAGCAGGAAAGCCAGATCCTGACGTCTCTCACCCAACTGGCGCTCCGCTTGAAACTGGACGTGAGCCCGGAGGCCAACACGGCGGTGCCGGCGGTGCGAGAGGCCTTGAGCACGGGCGCCACCGGCTATCGCAACTGGCTCCTCATCTTCGACAACGCCGAGGCGCCGCGGGACGTGATGAAGCACTTCCCGACCGGTGGCGCGGGCAAGGTCCTGGTGACGTCCCGCGATCTCGACTGGTCGCGCGTCACCCGCTCCACCGAGGTCGACATTTTCACCCGTGAGGAGAGCAAGGCCTTCCTGTCGAGCCGGAACCCGGAGCTCTCCGGCGAGGACGCGGAGCGGCTGGCCGAGGCGCTCGGAGACCTGCCGCTCGCCATCGAGCAGGCCGCGGCCTGGCGGACTGCCACGGGCATGCCTGTCGGTGAATATCTCGCGCTGCTGGAAGAGAAGCGGATCGAGGTGCTCGACGCGTCGCCCTCGCCGGACTACCCGTCCTCGGTGGCCGCGGCTTTCGCCCTCTCGCTGGAGAAGCTCGCGGCCGTGAACCCGGCCGCTCTGCAATTGCTGCAGATCTGCTCGTTCTTCGCGCCCGAGCCGATTTCGCGAGATCTCTTCGCGGGTTCGCCGGTCGCGCCGATCACCGCGGAGCTGGACGCCACCCTGAGCGACAACTTCCGGGTCAGCCGCGCGATCCGCGACATCCAGCGGTACGCCCTTGCCAAGATCGACCACGCCCGGAACGCCCTGCAGATCCACCGGCTCGTCCAGGCTGTCCTCATCGGACGGATGTCGCCGGACGAGCGTGCCGTAATGCGCCGCGGCGCCCACACCCTGCTGGCGAACAACAAGCCGAGCAACCCGAGCCGGCGCGCCGACTGGCGGCTCTATCAGGCACTGCAGCCCCACGTGGCCGTGTCCCGGGCGGTTGAGTCACCTGACCCGCGCGTGCAGCAGTTGGTCGACGGGGTCGTCCAGTTCCTGTATTACTGGGGCGATCACGCCGGAAGCGAAGCCCTCGCCGAGGAAGCGCTGGAGTGGTGGCGCAAGACCAACGGCCCGGCCGCTCCGCAGACTCTGAAGATGGCGAAGTGGCTCGGTTTCACGCGGTGGAAGAATGGAAAATACGCGCAGGCTCGCGAGCTCAACAAGCAGACCCTGGCCCTCTACGAGGAGCACTTCGGCGAGCAGGAGGAAGGCACCATCGACTCGATGTCGATGGTGTCGAACGACCTGCGTACGAGCGGCGATTTCAAAGCCTCCCGAGATCTTGACGCGAGGGTTCTCGCCGCCGCCAAGCGCGAATTCGGTGAGGACGACCCCGATACGTTGAACTTCGCCCACAACCTGGGTGTGAGCCTGCGGTTCACCGGTGAGTTCGAACGTGCGGCGGAGCTGGACGCCGACACTCTCCGGCGTCGCGAGGTGGTTCTCGGCATCGACCACGAGGCCACCTTCAACACCCACGCCGCCCTGTTGATCGACCTCCGGGAGAACGGCGCGTTCCTCGAGACGGCCCACCGTTTCGAGGCCCTGTACCGCCGTATCCTGGCCACCTTCGATCAGGACGCTCCGGCGACGCTGCAGGCCGCACGGTATCTCGCCATCTCACTGCGTAAGGCCGGCGATCACAAACGAGCCATGCGGCTGGCCGCGGACACGCTCGAACGTTATCGTCGGCGCTACGACGAGGATTTCCCCGACACCATCGCCACCGCGGTCAACTACGCCATCGACCTCCGGCAGGCGGGCGAACTCGACGCCGCGATGGACCTCGCCACGGCCACCTTCGAGCGGTATCAGCGCATGTTCGGTCCACGCCACGTGTACACGGTCAGCGCGCGCACCAATCTCGCCATCGTCATTCGTCTCAGCGGCGACGCCGAAACCGCTTTCGAGCACGACAGCGAGGCATGGCAGGTTCTGGAGGACACGCTAGACGTGGACCATCCGGTAACCCTGACCTGTGCGACCAACCTGGCCAGCGA
Source organism: Actinoplanes sandaracinus (assembly GCF_030009775.1). Lineage (GTDB taxonomy): Bacteria > Actinomycetota > Actinomycetes > Mycobacteriales > Micromonosporaceae > Actinoplanes > Actinoplanes sandaracinus. The sequence continues at coordinate 27,309 of NZ_JASCTH010000025.1, forward strand.
TCTCTATGCTCTCGGCCGGATCCGGGAGGCGTACGAACGGGACACCGACACGCTGACCCGTTCGGAGCGAGTGCTGGGAAGGGACCACCCCTCGACGCTCGCCGTCGGGATCAACCTAGGGTTGGATCTCCGCGCCCTGGACCGAAGCAACGAGGGCAACAGGATCCTGGCTGACACGATGTCACGGCTTCGGTCCAAGCTCGGTGAGCAGCATCCCGCCACCCTCAACGCTTTACGGAGCATCCGGGCGGACTGCGACGTCGACCCGATGCCGCTCTGAGAGGTGATCCGGCTCTGAGGGGCCGGGCCTCGACCGGACTGATCCTCGGGCTGTCCGACTCAGTCGACGCGCCCGGGAGGTCCCGTGCCACCCAGGTTGGAGCGTGGTCGGTCCACCTGGGCGAGCAGGCGTTCCACGGAATCTTCCAGGGCGGCATGGTCGCACCGGTACAACGTCGCCAGGGAGACCTCGGAAAGATCGATCAGATCGGTCTCGACATCGGCCGGAGAGAGATCCACTGGGCGATTCCTCCTTGATTCCGAGCGCCGGGCAGAAATATGCCACCGTCACTATCTCATACGGAAGCCGAATCGCTCGCAAGGAGTCTGACCGCCTGTACTTCGTGCTGGCCGCGTGTCAGTCTGACCGACGTGGTCATTCGCACCGGGAAATCATCGGGCATCACCGGGCCGAAACGAGAAGATCCGTCGCAGGTCGGTATCGGGATCATCACGGCTATCACGATCGAGACCCTCGCGCTTCAGCATGTGTTGGACGACGTCGCCGCGGTTCGATTTCCGGGGGACTCTCACCCGTACCATCTCGGAACGCTGCCGAGCCTCAACCCCGATGACCCGCATGTGATCGTTGTCGCCCAGCAGACCGGTGACGGCACCAGGGACGCGGCATGGCTCTGCGGCCATATGCCACACACTTTCCAGGGTCTCGGCGCCTTCGTGATGTGTGGCATCGCGGCCGGCGTTCCCTCGGCCGACTCCGCCCGGAACGTCGCGCTCGGCGATGTCGTCGTGGCCACCGAGGTCATCGACTATCGGCACGAACGTCGCGTCGATGGAAACAGCGTCCTTCGCGGGGCCGTCCAACCGCCCGGGGCGGTGTGGATGAACGCCGACCACGAGGTGGAGGCCGACGAGATGCGGGGCCGGCCACCGTGGCTGCCGACGCTGGAGGCTGCCGGTGAAATGTTCCGGGCACCCACACCGAGCGGCGGGCCGCGCGTCCACCGTGGTCGGGTGGGCAGCGCGGATCTGCTCCTGCGCGACCGGGTGTTCCGCGACGGTCTGGCCCGTGAGCATCGGCTCCTGGCCTTCGAGATGGAAGGCGCCGGATTGGCGATCGGATCACACCTCGGCGGCCGTCCGTGGTACATGGTCCGTGGTGTCGCCGACCACGGCGACGATGCGACGAAGAACGACCTCTGGCATCCGTACGCGTCGCTGGCGGCCGCCGCTTATCTGCGTGCCGTCCTCGCCCGGTGCGAGCCGTTCGGCCCCCGCCGGGAGCGCATCCACGCGGAAGGTCTGGACCCGTTGAACGCGATCGCGGACGTCCTCGCCGAGCTGCCGGTCATGCGGGACGAAGTACACCGCCGGGCCGTGCTGGATCAGCTGCCCGCGGCGATCCGGGTGCAAGTCCCGGAGAACTCGCTGGGCCGCCTGCACATCATTCAGACGGTCAACACGCTCCAGCGCTATCCCGAGGGCCTTGACATCCTCCTCTCGGCGCTGAGGCTGACCCTGGGGGCGAGTTCACCGGACTTCGTCGAGGTCGAACGCATCCTCCGTGCCAACTGGCGCGGCCAGTGAGGGCACGAGAACGCTGAGCCGGCGGGACACAGCGACCGGATCGGCCTCGATCCGCTCGTCCCGGAGCGCCGCGCAGACCGCGTGAACCCACTCGGGGCGCGAGCGCAGCGGCTCCTCCGTGATGGCCAGGCTCAGGCCCGCCCATGCGTGCGGATCGCCGGGAGCGGTGGCGATGGCGTGCCGGTAGCCCTCGCCGGCCGCCTCCCGATCCCCGGACAGCAATGCCAGGTCCGAGGCCGCGTCGGCGGACCGGCCGGTGCGCCCGACCAGGTGATCGCGGGCCAGTTGCTGCCACACCAGCGACCACCGGACGGTCGCCGAGGCCGGCACGACGGCGGCGGACAGCGGTCCCCGGTCGGCGTTCTCGTCGGCCTGCCAGGCCGCGGCCAGCGACCGCACCTGGTCGGCGTCCGGATGTACGTGCCGCAGCCGCCACTCGGCCCGGTGCGAGGCGCAGACGATCGAGGCGGACTCGGTGGCCACCGGTTCCACCAGCTCGTCTCGCCATGAGTGCACCCGGTCCGAGAGGCCGGCGACGAGTTGCCGGCCGACGGCTGTCAGGCCTTCCGCGGCGCGGAGGGTGGACAGCACTTCGCGTACCTGCTCGCGGGCGTACGCGAACTCGAAGTCGGCGATTCGCCGATAGAGTCCGTCAACTCCATACCGGTATACACGCCAGAAATCGGATATGCCGAAGAAGGCATATACGCCTTGGATCAAGCCTCCCAGAGGCCGAGGATCCTCGCGCCACGGCGCATGATGGACCGCCTCGCCCTCCTCGGAGATCAACGGCAGCAGGTGAAGCAAGCCCCCGAGCTTGATGTGCTGGAACTCGTGCACCAGCGACACGGCGAGGTCGATCTCGTCGACCGGCGGCGAGATCATCATGCTCGCGAACGCCTCGCCGGTGGAAGCGCTGCGGGTGGTGCCGAACTCGTCGGGTGGGAGCGGGACGATACTGACGACACCGGCGGCGAACGCCCGCGCGTTCTCGGGCTGGTTGCGGCACAGAACCGCCCACGCGCCTTCCAGCAGCGTCTGCCAACGGGCCAGCGCGGCGGCGTCGAGCCGGTCGGGTGGGACCGGGTCGGCCAGCTCGCGGAACGGATCGATGTCGTCCAGGTAGACGGACAGAGCGGGATCGCCGCCGACGTGCAGTCGGCGCAGCGGCCACCAACCGTCCGCCTCCGCCGAGGGGTCCGCCGGCACGAGGACCGTACGATCGCCCAGGCGAAGGCTGATCTCGCCGAAGGTGCACCAAGCTTGCGCTACCGAGGCGCCGCGACGATCACCGAGATCTGCCATGCCGAGGGTCGGCAGCATCACCTTCCCGTCTCGGACCGGCACCGACGTACGCCAGGAGATCTTCGCCCGGGCCATCGCGATCAGGGCGATCGCGTGCAGGGCCCCGGCGTCGACCCACGGTTCCTCGCCGGAGGACGCCCGGCCCCGCTTGCGTCGCAACATGTACGCGCCCCACGAACCCACCTGGGGATGAAGGAGCAGCGCCGCAACGGCCTCGGGCGCCGCCTCGTCCGCCGCCGCCCAGGCCGCCCAGGCCGTGGCCGCCGAGGGCAGCGGCCCCATGTCCGCCGGATCGTCCAGAGTCCTGCGCAAGGTGTCGAGCAGTAGCAGCCGCCGACTGCGCTGAGCTGTCCAGAGCGTCCGTATCGTCGCGCCGCCACCACCACCGGAGCACAGCTCGGCGAGCTGATCCGCCGGAATGTGATGCTTGGAGAAGACCTGGCCGTCACGGACACCGTGTATCACGCAAACCTCCGGTCTGTTGGCGACGATCGGCGCACATCGTGATCGTACGCATACTCCCCGATGAGCATCGTGGACGATATTTTGCACAATGAAGCCCGGTGTTCCTCTTGACAGTGGAGGCTCTGTGGCCAAGGACGACTCGCGGATCAGCGCACTGCTGACCGTCGAATACGAGCGGCTCAAGGAGGAACAGAAAGTCCGGATCGGCATGCGTGACAACCTGATCTACGTGACGCTGGCCTCGATGGCGGCCGTCATCGCCGCGATGATCCAGGCCGGCGGGCGACCCGGTTACCTGCTCCTGCTGCCGCCGGTCACCTTTCTGCTGGGATGGACCTACCTGGCCAATGACCAGAAGATCTCCGACATCGGCCGCTACATCCGAGAGCAGCTCGGCCCCCGGCTCACCACGCTGGCCGGAGATGACGTCTCCGTCTTCGGCTGGGAGACGGCCCACCGCGCCGGGCCCGGCCGGGCCCGGCGCAAGCTGACTCAGCTCCTGGTCGACCTGATGGCGTTCTGCCTGGCTCCGCTGGTCGGCGTGATCGCCGCCTGGATCAACGGCGAACTGCCCCGGTTGCTGTTCGCGGTGTCTGTCGTGGAGGTCGCCCTGCTCGCGCTGCTGGCGGCGAGCATCGTCCGCGAGGTGGAACTGAAGGGCCGCTGACCGCAGCCACAGGCTCGTACCCCCGATTCTCGCCGACGGGCGGGCGAGATCGTCATGTCGAGGCGCCTGGTGTGATCGACAACAGGCCGTACTTGTGCAGCCAGAGCAGGTGGAAGGCCACCAGCCAGGGATCGCCGCCGTCGGCCAGCTCCGACATCAGCTCTCCGGCGAGTTCGCCCCGCGCCGCTCGCCGGAGGATCTGCGTCGCCACCTCGGCGGAGATCACCTCGGCCAGGGCGCTGTAGGGCTGGAGGGGCTCGGTCGACGTCAGCAGGCGTGCGCCCGACTCCGACGTGGTGACCAGGTCGTCCCGGCGCAACAAGCGGGTCGGGTAGGCCGCGAAGGCGGAGCGGAAGTTCAGCCGCGGCGGATCGTCGGGGTTGATGAGGCAGAGGTCCCGTTGCGATCTCAGCCCGGTCCAGAGGGCATCGTACTGTTCCACGACCCGGTCCCAGCTGAAGCGTTGGGCGTATGCCCGCGCCGCGTCGCCCAGCGTCCGGCGCAGCCGCGGCTGGTCGACCAGTCTGATCAGCCGGTCACAGAGCACGTCGAGGTCGGTGCCGACCGCCTGTGACGCCAGGTGCAGGTTGACGACGTTGTGGTAGAGCGGCGCGAGAGCGTCCAGCGACGGAAACGTGCCGAGCGCGGTGGTCGGAATCAGGTAGCCGGTGTGGCCGTCCGCCACCAGCGTCCGGAAGCCGCTCCAGTCGGAGGCCACGACCGGCAGTCCGGCGGCCGAGGCCTCGACGAGAGCCAGCCCGAACGTCTCCTGCACGTTGTCACCGAGCGCCACGAAGATGTCCGCCGCGCGGTACAGCGCCACCTTGTCGTCCTCCGCGGGGTTCTCCGCGAAATGCACCCGGTCCGCGATGCCGTGCTCGGCGGCCATCCGGCCCAGCATCCGTGGGTCCGCCTCCGCGCCGGTCGCCCCGGCCAGCACCAGATGAGCGCGGGCCGACGCCCGTTCGGCGACCCTGGCGAACGCGGCCAGCAGTGGACGCAGATCAGCCTTGGTCAGGTGCGAGAAGCGGGCCACCGACAGCAGCATCACCTCGTCACCGGGGATGCCGAGCCGTTCCCTGGCCTCCCGCCCGCCGGCGCCGAACCTGCCGACGTCGACCCCCAGGGGGATGACTGTGGTGGGCAGCGAGCATGCGCGCCCCAGCGAGCCGCCGACCGAGGCCACCATCGACCTCACGACGTCCTCGGCCATCTCGGTGGTGCACACCAGCCGGTCGTTGGGCTGCGGCCGGGCGAGCAGAGTGAGCAGCACCCACTCATGGAAGTTCGCGTACGACAGGCCGTGCGTCACGCCGGTGACGGCGAACGGCTGCCGCGCGATGCCGTTGCGGATGTACAGGCTGCGATACATGTGCTGGGTCAGCCGGTGCAGCACGTCGACCGGTTGCTCGCCGAACAGCGCCGGCAGGTCGGTGAGGCTCAGAATCTCGACGTCGTGGTCGAACTGCCCGCGCAGCAGATCCCAGCGGTCCGGCGTGCCGCGGATCAGCACGTGCGGCACGTCGGCGACCAGGCTTACCGTCATGTCGTGAGCACGCGCGTGCCGGAGCAGGGCTCGCGCGAAGCCCACGTTGGCGCTGCGCGCGCCGTTGGCGTTGCGCACGTCCTCCACGGAGGACAGCGCGTCCTCCGGGAAGAGCAGCGCGACGTGCAGTCGCGGGCCGGGTGTGGAGGTCACAGGCTGGACAGCTCGCAGTCCTCGGCGGGCGGCGCCGACAGGCTCTCGACGAGCCCGGTCCGCCGCAGTCGGTGGATCTCGTCCCATACCTCCCAGGGTCCGCTCCGGACCGCGTCGGCGATCGTCCGCACCCGGAAGACGCCGGGCTCGGCGAGCACCCGTTCCAAGATCTCCACCCGGTCGGCGCTCACCGTCCCGTGCCGTAACCGGCGAAGGAAGTCGGCGATCAACCGGGGATCGATGTCGGCCCGGATGCGGTACGGCCGCTGCCACAGCGTCCGCGGATCGACCACGAATCCGAAGGAGAGCGTCACCCTGCCGTCCGGACCGCCCACCTCGGGCGCCGAGTGGAGCAGCTCGGTCGGGTAGAAGGCCCACATCCCCCGGTCCGGCACGTCGAACTCGCGGTCGGCGATCACCGGGAGGCCACCCTTCGCGGGCCGGGCGAGCAGCACGTTGCAGCGCAGCAGCGGCATCAGCGTGCCGTCGATGGACAGCCGGGCGTCGCGGTGCGGATGTACGGAGCCGCCGGTCGTGACGTAGGCCAGGAACGATCCCTTGTAGGGGTCGTCACGCAGATGGTGCAGCCGCAAGCGATCGACCACCCGTTGCCGGATCCGCCAGAACTCCTCGGGGGGCGCCTCGGCCCGGTCGTCGCCGACCTCCGGGATCCACACCAGGTCGTCGTCGCCCGCCTCGCCCTCGGGCCGCCCCTGGCGGGTGAGTGCGGTCAGCTCGCGGTCGTGCGCGGCACGGTACGGCGTCAGGTGCCGCCCCGGGTCGATGGGGTTGTCGAGCAGCGCACCGGCCCGGTGCCGCTCGGCGGCCCAGGCCCGCACCAGCGCCTGCTCCTCCGGCGTCACGACCGAATCCACGACCAGCACCTCGTCCAGGCCGAGCGCCGCCGGCGCCGGCTCGATGTCATGCTCTGCGACTTCCGGTATCACCCGCACCAGATCCTTCCGGTCAGCTCCCGTCGGCGACGGCGAGGACGACGAACCAATGTGTACGGTGCTCGGCGCTCTCGTCGCAGCGCCGGTAGGCCTCATCGATGATCTCCAGGCGCTCCTCGTACGGCAGCGGGCGCAGCATGGTCAGCGCCTCGGAGAAGATCGGGACCGACATCCAGGCTCGCTGTTCCGCGACACTCAGCCGGTCTTCCACGAAGTGAGCCCGCGCCAGGTCGAATCCGGCGCGGCGCACGGCCTGACCCACCGCTTCGACGGTCAGTCCGGGGCCGGTGCCGTCGATGACGGCCCGGTCGGGCACGGCGCCCTTGCGCGCGGCCGCGATCGCGCACGCCCACTGCATCACCATCGGCATGCCGGGGGCCGGCACCCCGTCGGCCGGGACCAGCGCGAGGTTACGGGCGCCGATGTTGAAGGCGAAGCGCCCGCCGGGCCGGAGCAGGGTCCGGACCGCCCGGCAGGTGGCGGCGAGGTCGGTGTGCCAGATCGCGGAGTTGCAGACGACCGCGTCGACGCTGCCCGGCGCGACGTGACCGTCGATCTCCTCGGCCCGGGAGCGGACCCAGACGACCCGGGGCCCGGGCACCTCGTGGGCGGCGACGGCCAGCATGGCGGCGGACTTGTCGGCGGCGATCACCCGGCACCGCGGGGGGACCGCCGCGAGGAGTGTGCGGGTCGTGACGCCGGTGCCGCAGGCCAGGTCGACGACATCGCGCGCGGCGGCGACGCCGGCCGAGCGGACGAGAAGTTCGCTGGTTCGCCGGTACAGCGGGAAGTCGCGGGCGAAGGCCGCATACCGCTGCGCGTTGACCGGGTTCTCCCAGTCGACGTGATCGGGGCTCGTGCTCGTCGGGTTCATCGCTGACCTCGAAACGACGCCTGGCGTTCCTTGCGCACTGTACCCGTGCGCACACGCTCCGGCGCAGCCCCGATCGGGCGGGCAGCGACCGTCCACGGCATCGATTTGCCCAGCGCACCCGGCTTTGTGCCTTCCGGCGTCGGGTTGCGGACAACCCGCGGACACCGCCCGGATTGATGACGCCGGTCTATCGTGGCCTGATCGGCGGCGTGGCGCGCCGCGCCGGGAGCGACGCACCAATCCAGTCCGCGGAGGACGATGCCGTGTGGGTCATGGGAATCGCCTGTAGTCACAACTCGGCGGTGGCACTGGTCCGCGACGGGAGGGTCGTCGTCGCGGTGCAGACCGAGCGGCTGGTCCGGATCAAGCGGCATCCGTTCCGGATGAGCCGGATGCCGGTGGAGGCCGCCCGGGCGATCGCCTACTGTTTGCGGTACGCGGGAATCGATCTCCCCGACCTAGCCAAGATCGCCGTCTGTACGCCGTGGGCGGTGTCCGAACCCCGGTTCGACGTCGGCGGCGCCCTCGCCGGCCGGCTGCCCCCGTTCGTCACCGTCGCACACCACCTGGCCCATGCCGAGTACGCGTTGCACTACTCGCCGATGGAGCCGGGGCTGGTGGTCGTCTGCGACGGCAGCGGCACCTTCGAACGGGACAGGTCGTTGCTGGACATCCGGGACCGGACCGAAGGGGCGACGATTCATCGCCGCGGCGCGGCCAAGGAGTCCATCTCGGGGTACGCCTTCGACGGCGCGAACCTCCGTCTGGTGCACCGGATCGCCTACGGGCGGGCGCCGGGCGGGCCGCACCTGGCCGGCGTCGAGGACGAGGACCGGGCCGGGCTGCTGGAGAGCATGGGGCACCTCTGGCGGTGGGCCGCGCACTACTGCCACGGCAGTGTGCACGAGGCCGGGAAGGTGATGGGGCTGTCGCCGTTCGGCGATCCACAGGTGCACAGCGACCTGCGGACACTCCGGCTCGGCCGGGCCGGGCGGATGCTGCTGGACTTCCGCGGCCTGCTGGACCGCTGCCGCACCCCGAACCTCGAGAGCCGCGATGTCACCGGCGAGCGGCACTACGCGGACGTCGCGGCACACGTCCAGGCGGTGACCGACGATTTCCTTACCGACCTGTTCCGGTTCCTGCTGGATCGTGTTCCGGCCCGGCACGTCAGCTACGCCGGGGGCGTCGCGCTCAACGGGATCGCCAACGAGACGGTGCGTCGCCGGCTCGGGGTCGACCTGCACCTGGCCGGCTCGTGCGAGGACAACGGCACGGCCATCGGCGCCGCGCTCGCCGCTCATCACGCCGAGACCGGCGTACGCGTACCCGAACCGCCCACCGACTACCACGGCCGCGAGTACGGCCCCGCCGAGATCGCCGCCGCGGTGGGATCCGGCCGCCGGACCATGCGCCTGGCCGATGCGGAACTGCTGGATTACACGGCCGGAATGCTGGCCGCCGGCCGAGTGGTCGGCTGGTTCCAGGGCCGTGGCGAGTTCGGTCCGCGCGCCCTCGGCAACCGCAGCATCCTGGCCGACGCCCGGGACGCCGGGATGCAGGACCGCCTGAACCACCGTGTGAAGCACCGGGAGGCGTTCCGGCCGTACGCGCCCGCGGTTCTCGAGGAGCACGCCGGCAAGTACTTCGACCTCGCCGGGCCGTCGCCGATGATGCTGCGCGTCGTCCCGGTCACCACGGACGCTCTGCCGGCGGTCACGCACGTCGACGGCAGCGCTCGTGTGCAGACGGTCGCCCGGTCCCAGAATCCCCGGTTCTACGACCTGATCGCGGCGTTCCAGGCCCGCACCGGAGTCCCGGTGCTGCTGAACACCTCCTTCAACCGCGCCGGCGAGCCGATCGTCGAGACGCCGCACGACGCACTGGACACCTTCGACCGTACCGAGATGGACCTGCTGGTCCTGGGCAACACGGTCGTCACACGGAACAGAGACGCGACATGACCACTGACCTGAGCGTCGCGCAGCGGCTGGATCTGCTCGACGACCTCTACCAGCGGCTGCTCCGGGACCGCCCGGCGCAGGCCGACCTGTCCGGCCTGCGCGCCGATTACGAGCGTTCCGGCTTCGTCCAGGTGGCCGGCATGCTCGCCGCCGAACCGCTGGCCGAACTGGCCGACCACCTCCTCGCCCTGCTGTCGCCACTGGCGATGCGGGTCGAGATGCGCCACGAGGTCGACGAGGCCGGCGCCCGGCTGACCCACGGCCACCGGTTCGCCCGGTTCGACCCTGATTCCCTGGCGGACCCGCGGTTGCGCGGACAGATGAGCCAGTTGCTGGACCGGCTCGGCGTGACCGAGTTCGGCCGGTTGCTGGCCGATCGGCTCACACCGGTGGTCGGCGCCGTCGCCGGGCCGGTCCACTACCGCCGGATCTTCTTCAACCTCTACGCCGAGGGCGACTACATCGGACCGCACGACGATCGGCACATGGGCGATCGGCTGACCGTCTACTTCCCGGTGCCACGGGCCGCGCCGGGCGCGCTGCGGGTGCTCCGCGACGGCCACCTTCAATTGCGCTACGACGCGGTCGGCACGCTGAACATCCTCGGCCCGCGGATCTGGCACGACGTGCCGCCTCTGGTTCGTGACCGCTCGGGCGAGCCGCCGCGCCGGCTCAACCTGGTCCTCCGGTACGACCTCGCCGCCGGCTGACCCCCGCTCCGGATAGCGAAAATAGCCCCACACCCGTCGTTATCAGGTTCGAATTCTCTCATTGCAGAACTTCCCGAATCGGCCCGCGCCCTGCGCCCGGTGTGCCCGAAATTTTCCGCAAAAGTGACCCGGCGGCGGTCGGTTCGAGGACAGGTAACTGTCGTCCGGAAGACGCTGCGAACGAACTTCAGTCGCTTGTGGATGTCCCATTAACCGACCGGTGGAGACGGAATCCTGAAATGGATCTATGCACTCGAAGCTGACCATTGCTCTCGATCTTAGCTGGTGCAATAGTGAGCCAATCGGGCCACAGTTGAATTTCCCTGCGACGCCGCAGCGTGCCGATCATCGTGAGGTTGCGTCGACGTGGGCGCGGGCACCCTTCATTCGGAGGCAGCGATGACCACTGGGAACGAACCGAGCAATGTCCCCATCAAGGCGCCGGTCGAGAAAGTGCGCCTGGTTGACGAGGGCCGGGTCGAGATCACCTTCTTGATCGACGAGCTGGTCAAACGAATCGACATCGACCAACTTCGTCCGCTGGACTCCTGCGGCGGCTGCGACAGCTGTAACTGAGAGGGGAGAGCGATCATGGCCGGCGAGGAGAAGTTCGAACGGGCCGCTGAGGCCAAGGAAGCGCGCGTCGTACTGGAGGACACCGGGCGGATGACGGTCCAGTTCCGCGTGGAGGACCTGCTGCGCCTGCTGGAGCCGGGCGGCGATCTCGCCGCGCATTGCAGCGGCTGTGATGGCTGCATGGGCTGCTCGATGTAATGGCGGAACTGCATGGGCCGCTCGAGGTGACGACGGAACCGTCGGCCGCATGTGCGGGATAGCGGGCGTGCTGGGCGCCGGCGACCAGAGGGCGATCACGGAGATGATCGCGGCGCTGGAGCATCGCGGCCCGGACGGCGCCGGCCGGCGGATCCGCAGTGGTGTCCACCTCGCGGCGGCCCGGCTGGCGATCATCGATCCGGCCGCGGGCCCGCAGCCCGTCTCCGGTCACGGGGACACCGCGGCGGTGGTGTTCAACGGCGAGATCTACAATCACGGGCCTCTTCGCGCGGAGTTGCGAAGCCGGGGGCACGTTTTCGTCACGGGCACCGACACCGAGGTGGTCCTCCATTCGTACGAGGAGTGGGGGGAGGATTGTCCCCATCATTTGAGCGGGATGTTCGCGTTCGCCGTCGACGACGGGCGCCGCGTATTCCTCGCCCGTGACCGGCTCGGCATCAAACCGCTGTACTACGCCATTCTGGAGGGTGGGCGGCGGTTCGCTTTCGCGTCCGAGATCAAGGCCTTCCTTCGCATTCCGGGATACCGCCCGGAGCTGGACTTCCAGGCTTTTTCCGACGCTCGGCTGATCGGTCACCCGGTGGGCGACAGGACATATTTCTCCGGCATCCGGAAACTGCCGCCCGGCCACACCCTGATCGTCGGCTACGACGACGGCTGGCTCGACACGGCGCAGCCGCGGCCGTACCACCGCCGCGTGCCGGCCCGGGAGCCGATGCCGTACCCCGAGGCGGAAGCACTGCTGGAGGCCGCACTCGCGGCCGCGGTCGAGCGGCACCTCGCGGCGGACGTGGAGGTGGGCCTCACCCTCTCCGGCGGGCTGGACTCGACGCTGCTCGCGCTCTTCGCGGCGGAGCAGCGGGACACCCCGCTACGAACCTTCACCGCCGCCGACCACGCCGATCACCCGGACGTCGTCCAGGCCGGCCATGTCGCCCGGCTCATCGGTGGCACCCACCATGTCACGCTGCCCACCTTCGACGAGTTCCTCGGCGCGATCCCCGCCTACGTCGCGGCCAACGAACAACCCAGCAGCCTGCACGGGTTGCCCTTCTTCCTCGGGTGCCGGCAGATAGCCGGGCACGTGAAGGCCTGCCTGCACGGTGAAGGGGCGGACGAGCTGTTCGGTGGCTACTCCGTGTACCTGGACCGCGCGCGCCACCTCAGGCGGATCCGAGCCCGGCTCGCCACCTTCGACGGGCTCGCGGCCAGGCCCGGCCCGCGCGCCCTGGAGACGGTGCGGAGGCTGGTCACCGCCGACGGATTCGACGACTACCTGACGGAGTTGCTCGACCTCAACCTCACCGACCAGCTCGAACGCAATCACCTGGACCCGGTGGACCAGTGCGGGATGGCGGCCGGGCTGGAGCTGCGGGTGCCGTACCTCGACGACGACCTGGTGGCGCTGACTGGCCGGTTGCCGGTCGGCTTCCTGGTCCGCGCCGACCTCGGTATCCGCAAGTACATCCTGCGGCGCCTGGCGTTGCGGCGATTCGGCGACTCGGTCACCGACGTCGTGCTGCGGGAGAAGCTCGGCGTGCCGTCCTCCGGCGCCCGGTTCCTGGCTCGTTTCGCCGGTCTCTGCGACGACCTGCTGCCGCCCTCCTACCTCGCGTCGCATCCGCTCGGCGCCGGTTTCGCGACCAAGCACGCGCTGGTGATCTTCGAGATGTTCTTCGAGACGTTCTTCGTGCACCGAGGCGACCCGGCCGGCATCGGCACCGTGACGGACTTCCTGTCGGGCGCCCGGGCCGGCCGGAGAAGCGCCCTGGCCGGTTACGGACTGGAGGAGATGCCCGCGTGACCACCTCTGAACTCCAGGCGTGCCTCGCCCGGCTCTACGTCGACGACGCGTTCCGCGAGCTGTTCCTGCGCTGGCCCGAGGCCGCCTTGCAGGGCTATGAGCTGGACCCCGTCGAGGACCGCGCGGTGCGCGGCCTCGACGTCGCGGCTCTGCGGTTCTTCGCGGCGTCGCTGCGCAACAAACGGGTGAAACGATTCCGCCACGCCTATCCCGCCCTGTTCGCGCTCGGCCATCCGCACGTGGACCGGCTCGCCGCCCGCTATCACCAGGTCTGCGGCGACGACGGGCGGCTCGGCATCCATGAGGACATCCTGGCCTTCGGCCGGTTCATCGAGCGTTGCGCCGCGGGCGACGACATCCTTCCGCCGTACGTCAGTGACCTCGCCCGCTTCGAGCGGCACTACTACGCCGCGTCGGCCGAGGTGGCACCCGCGGTCCGGCCCGCCGGCGCCCTGGACGAGGAATCCCGCCCGGCCCGTCACCCCGGGATCCGGATGGTCACCTTCGATCACGACGTGGTGGCCATCGAGGAGGCCGTCACCTCCGGACGGAAACCCTCCGAGGAGGCGTCGGCCGGCGGGTACCCGATCGTGTTCCGGCATCGCACGCCGGACGCCCCGCACGGCATGGTCCGGATCAACACCCCGACCGCCGCGGTCGTCGACGCCTGCGACGGAACCCGGCCGATGCCGGCTGTCGTCGACCACGTGCGGTCCCGCCTCGGCATCGCCGACGATCTGACCACGCCGGTCACCGAGACGGTCATCCGGTTGCTCGACCGCGGCGTCCTGACGCCCGTTCCGCTCGACGGCTCACGCGACACCGCCCCGGCAGAGGTCCTGGTAGCAGATTGGGTCCACGATGAGAGCTTCTGATCCACTGGCGCGAATTCCCTACCTTGGCTCCGGGCTCGGCTATCGGCGTCAGATACGCGACGCGATCCGGGCCGCCACGGACGAGATCGACTTCCTGGAGATCGTGACCGAGCAGTTCATGGGCAGCACCGACAAGGACGGCGAGCTGGCCGAGATCTGCGAACGGTTCACCGTCATCCCGCACGGGGTCGGCCTCTCGATCGGCTCGGCGGCCCCGTTGGACAGCGACTATCTGGAACGTGTCCGGCGGGTCAGCGACCGCACCGGCTGCCCCTACTACAGCGAGCACCTGGCGCTGACCCAGGTGCCCGGCATCGACATCGGCCACCTGTCTCCGCTGTGGTTCACCGAGCCGGCGCTGGCCTGCACGATCCGCAACGTACGCCGGGTGCAGGATCTGCTCGGCAAGCCGCTGGTGCTCGAGAACGTGACCTACCAGTTCGACATCCCCGAGGCGCAGATGAGTCAGGCCGAGTTCTTCGGCCGCCTGGTCGACGCCACGGACTGCGGCATTCTGCTCGACGTCACCAACCTCCACATCAACTCGGTGAACCATCATTTCGACCCGATCGCGTTCCTCGCCGAGATGCCCGTCGAGCGGATCGTGCAGATCCACCTCGCCGGCGGCTTCTGGAGCGACGGGATCCTGGTCGACGGCCACAGCGAGCAGGTGCACCCGGAGGTCTGGGAACTGCTCGCCCACCTGACCGGGCTGGTCGACCTGCGGGGCAGCATCCTGGAGCACGACGACAACTTCCCGGACGATCCCGGTGTGCTGTTCCAGCAGGTCGCCCGGGCCCGCGAGATGATCAGCCGCGGCCGTGCCCGCGTCCAGGCCTGAGGCCGCCGCATGCGCATCTGCTTCGTCGGGAAATACCCGCCGATCGAGGGCGGGGTCAGCACGTCGACCTACTGGATGGTGCGCGGACTGGCGCAGCTGGGCCATGACGTGCACGTGGTCACCAACGCCGGGGAGGTCGAGGACGCGTACCGGATGACGTTCGAGGACGACGACGCGCCCTGGTACCAGCCCGCGTTCCCGCCACCGGGCGGTCGCGTGGTGGTCCGCAGCGTTCAGCCGTTCAGCCGGGTGTCGATGCGGCACATCCCCTCGGCCAACCCGTACGTCAGCCGGCTCGCCGCCGCCGCCACCGACGTCGTCCGCGCGAACGACTGCGACGTGGTGCTCGCGTACTACCTGGAGCCGTACGCGGTGGCGGCGTCGATGGCCGCGACCTGGACCGGCCGGCCGCTGATCATCCGGCACGCCGGCAGCGATCTCGACCGGCTGTTCCGGATACCCGACCTGGCCACGACCTACCGCGAGGTCCTGACCCGAGCCGATGCCGTCGTGACACGGCGGCCGTTGCTGGCCCGGTTCCGGGGGCTGGGCGTGCCGGTTGAGCGGCTCTACGAGGCGCCGGCGTACGCGGTGCCGCGCGAGGTGTTCCATCCGGCCGTCGCCCCGCTGGACCTGCCCATCGCCGGGACGCCGACGATCGGGATCTACGGCAAGGTGGGCGGCCCCAAGGGGACCCTCGACCTGATCGACGCCCTCGGCCGGCTGGCCCGCGAGGGGCTCGACTTCCACGTCGCGGCGATGATCGGATCCGGGCAGGCACGGCGGCTGGAGAGCGCGGTCCGCGACGCCGGGATCACCGGCCGCGTCCACGTGCTGCCGCTGCTGCCGAATTGGAAGGTGCCCCGCTTCATCCGCGCCTGTACCGCGGTCTGCTTCCTGGAACGCGACTTTCCCGTCGTCATTCACGGTCCGATCGTCCCGCGCGAGGTTCTCGCCTGCGGGACCTGTCTGGTGCTGTCCGGCGAGATCGCCGCCAAGCAGCGCCGCACCGATCTTGTGCACGGCGAGAACGTGCTGCTCGTGGACGACCCGAAGAATCGCGAGGACCTCGCGGCGACGCTACGGCGGGTGATCACCCGGCCCGCCGAGGCGGCGGCGATCGGCGCCCGGGCCGCCGGCCTTCCGGACGGCGACACCGACCATTCCCGATACGTACGGTCCTGGGAGAAGATCCTCCTCGAGGTGCTCAACGGAGTGCCACCCGCGGCCCGTCCCGCGGACGCGGCCATGGACCTGCTGCCCCCGGGCCTGGTCGCCCGCATCGACCCCGACCTGCGGCCGTCGCCGCGGGAGTCCGACATCACCACGGCCATCGATCTGTGTGAACGCGCGGCCGAGCGGCTGGGCGAGCGGCCGCCGGATGCACGGCGCGACACCCTCATCGAGGCGCTGCGTTACCAGCGTGCCAGGTTGCGCGCGCGGCACCACCCGGCCCGTCGCGACGGCCCGCCCTTCCCCGCGGTCGATGCCCTGGGGGGATTGTCCGTCACCGCGGAGGCGGTCGGCGCGCTGCGGCCGATCCGTGGCAACCACCTGTGGATCGAGACGTTCGAGCGGCCGGTCGCCGAACTGCTGACCCGCTGGAGCGCCGGCGTCGACGGCGAGACGGTCGCGCCCGAGCCGTCGACCGTGCTCTTCCTGCGCAGACCCAACCTCAGCCCCTGCGAGCTGGCGATCAATGACGAGACGCGCCGCCTGGTGGACGTGTGCGACGGTTCCCGCACCACGTCCGAGGTGCTGGCCGCGCTGCCGGAGGCCGCGCCGGAGGCGGTGCTGGCGGCGCTCGGGCGGCTCTACACCGCCAGCGTGATCATCTTCGCTGACTTCCGGCCCGGGTGGGGCTGGACCGGCGGGCCCCGGGACTAGGTGAGGCGCATGTGTGGGCTGGCGGGGCGCGCGTCGACCGACGTACTCGGTCCCGAGAGCCTGTCCGTCCTGCATGCGGCCGGCCGCTTTCTCGCGCCGCGCGGCCCGGACGACCAGGTGATCGTTCGCCGCCCGCATTTCGAGATCGTGTTCCGGCGGCTCGCCGTCAACGACCTCACGGCCGGTCGGCAGCCCTTCACCGGTGACGGCGGCCGGATCGTGGTGGCGGTCAACGGGGAGATCTACAACCACCGGGAGCTGATGGAGCGGCTGCCCGGCCCGGGCCCGCGGACACGCTCCGACTGCGAGGTGGTCCTGCACCTCTACCGGCACCTCGGCACCGGCTTCCTGCCGCTGCTCAACGGCATCTTCGCGATCGCGGTGTGGGACGAGCGGAACCGGCGGCTGATCCTGGCCCGGGACCGCCTCGGCGTGAAACCCCTCTACCACGCGAGCGTGGGGCGGAGCATCCTGTTCGGCTCCGAACTCAAGGCGGTGCTGGCCTATCCCGGGGCGCCGCGCACCCTGGACTGGCAGGCGCTGCGGCACGTGCCCAACGCCGCGTTCCCGTTCCCGCGTCCGGGTGCCGCCCCGGTCTCCACCGGCGTCCACGGGGTGTCGTTCGTGGAGCCCGCCACCTGGGTCGAGTGGTGCGACGGCGTCACCCGCGCCCACCGCTACTGGCGGCCGGCCGAGCCCGAGGACACCCTGGCCGATCCGGTCGGGCGGTACGCGGACCTTCTGGACGACAGCGTGCGGCTCGAACTCATGAGCGACACGCCGGTCGGGATCTTCGTCAGCGGCGGCCTGGACTCCAGCCTGCTGCTCGCCACCGCGGCGCGCCGGGCCCCCGATCTGGAGGCGTACACCCTGGTCGAGCCGTCGATTCGGGGAACTGGTGACATCGAGGCCGCCGCGGACCTGTGCCGTCAGCTCGGCGTGGCGCACCACATGGTCCGCGTCGACCAGGCGGCGCTCGAGGAGACCGTCGCGTTCGATCTCGCGATGCTCGAACACTTCGTCTGGATCATGGACTTTCCGGTCTTCGACCCCGAGTTCCTCGTCAAGCACGAGCTGCACCGGCGGCTCAAGACGGTCCGCCCGGAGTCGAAGGTCGTGTTGCTGGGACAGGGTGCCGACGAGTTCGCGGGCGGGTACTCCACGCTCGGCTTCCAGGACTGGCCTCAGTGGTGCGCGCACAACCGCCGGCTGCTGCACGAATCGTTGCTCGGCGAGCTGGGGATGCCCGACGTCTACCGGCCTCTGGTCTCGGAGCGTTCGACCGAGGAACGGGGGGCGCGGGCCACCGGGGCGCACGAAGCGTGGCAGGTGATCGGCGCGAGCGACCTGGCCGCGTACAACCTGTGGCACGAGGACCGGACGGCGGCCGCCAACGGGGTCGAGGCGCGGGTGCCTTACCTGGACCATCGGATCGTCGACCTGCTCTGCTCGGTGCCCCGCGAGCGCCATGCCGAGCTGTTCTTCGACAAGGAGATCATGCGCCGGGCCGCCGGGCGTCACCTCGCCGAGCGGTTCACCCGCCGTCCGAAGGTCCCGCTGTTGCCCGAGGCCGCCCCGGCGGCGGCGCTCGTCCGGCGCCTTGCCACCGGCGCCTTCGCCGAATTCCGGGAGAGGTACCTCGATTCCGGCCGGTCCCTGTTCGCGCCGGCGGCCATGGCCGAGCTGCACCGGCTGGCGACCGGCTCGCCGATGGCGGACCGGGCCGGCTACCTGCTTCTGCGATGCATGGCGATCAGCGTGTTCGATCGGATCTGTGACGGCGTGAGCGATCCGGCGTTCGAGCCGCCGGTGCTCCATCGCCACGCCGAGCCGCTCGCGGTCGCCGCATGACCGGCCCGTTGCCCTCGACGGCCGGGCTGGAACGGGTCGACGCGCGGTGGTGGAGGGCTTTGGGCGACCGGCTCCGGCTGAACGGCCCGACTCCGCGGTGGCTCGCGTCGATGTGGCAGGACCGGACCGTGACGTACGAGGGATTGCAGTGGCCGGTCCGGTTGTGGCGGGCCCGCACGGTCGACGATCCGGCGGCCCGGATCTACCGGATGTTCTGCCTCCGCGACCCGGTACGCCTCGATCAGGCGGCGGACACGCTGGGCGCCGCGATGGTGGCCGGGGCTCTGGACTGCGGCCTTCTGTGCCGGGCCCGCGACGACCACGTGGTCTCCCGGTTCGACCTGCGCTTCTTCCACGGCTTGTGGGTGCTCTGCGACGATCTCGGTCTCGGCGGCGACGCGGTCTTCGGGACCGGGGCCGGCGACGACGCCTTCCCCGGCGTGGTGCCGGCCCGTCTGGTGACCGGCGGCTCGACCGCCGACAGCGCCGTTGATGTCGGTTGTGGGGCCGGCGCGATCGCCCTGTGGATGAGCCGGTTCGCACGCCGGGTGCTGGCGACCGACATCAATCCGCGCGCGCTCGGCTTCGTCCGGTGGAACGCGGCCCTGAACGGCATCGGCAACGTCGAGGTCGTCGCCGGGGACCTGCTCGCACCGCTCGGCGCCGAGCGGTTCGACCTGCTGGTCGCACAACCGCCGTTCGTCCCCCGGCCGCCGGACGCCACCCCGGCGACGTACCGGCTCGGTGGGCCTCTCGGCACCGAACTGCCGCACCGGGTGCTCGCCGCCGCCGGCCGGCACCTCACCCCGCACGGCCGGGCCGCTGTCGTCTTCGAGCACCCCGTCCGCCAGTCTGCCCCCGTAGCGCTGCCCGACCTGGCGGGCGCCGGGCGGCGCGCCCTGGTGCTCCTCGGCGACGAGGTCGACGCCGACGCCTACAGCGTCCGCTACGCGCTGCCGGCACTGCGACAACGCGACCCGGCCGGGTTCGAGCACGATGTCGGCGAGATGCGGCAGCACCTGCACTCCGCGGGGATCCGCGGGGTACGGCCGGCGGTCGGCGTCGTCGAATCGGCCGACGGTCGCGCCTGGACCGACGTGGCGCAGCTCGACGGGCCACTGTGGAACCGGTTAGCGCCGGGCGCGGCCGACCGGCTCCTGGCCGGCCACGACCTGCTGCACTCGGGCTCGGCGCGGCGGGCCTGGCTGCCCGCGGGCAGCACGGTGCTCCGGTCACCCGCGGAGGACCACGTCACGCTGCTTCTCGCGGCCGGCGTACCGAGTCGCGTGCTCCGCCTCACCCGAGCGGAATGGGCGGTTCTGGAGCGGATGCGGGAGGGGGAGACCGTACGTCTGACGTCCGGCGCTCCCCCGGAGGAGCTCGCTCTCCTGGCCCGCCTGCTACGTGCCGGTCTCGTCGAACCGTGACATCGCGGGGCCTCGCTTCAGCGACGGCGTGGCATGGCCCTCGCCTTGGCCCGCCGGGCCGGGGTCGCCGGGGCGGCCACCGTGCCCGCGGTCTGCGCTCGGGGACGGCTGGTGTGCGCGCTGGTGTCCGGCCTGGCCGCCACGCGGGCCAGCACGTCGTCGCCGGGGCGGGCGGCGATGTGGAAGTGCGAGGCTTTCACCGGATTCAGGTCTCCGCCCCAGGCGACCGTGCCCTCACCGTCGAGGAGGATGTCTCGCACGATCTCCACCTGGTGCAGCGCTTCTGCGCGGCGTGCAGAGGATGTCGGCGAGGCCGGTCCAGGGCGCCGCGGGATCGATCGTCGAGTTCGGCTGGGCATACATGAGGAGATGGCCGGGGCAGTCGGTGTCGTACTCGTGCTGGTGCGGGAAGATCCTGTGCCCGGTCCTTGTCGGGGCTTCCTCGCGCAGGTGCTGGATCAGCATCCGCATCGACCGCAACATCGGCTCAGGAGCGGTCTCGTCTCCCCGCAGCAGACCGAGGATGGAGTAGAAGCCGGCGTTTCTCCCGAATCCGTCGATCTTGGGTGCGGTGCCGCCGTTCGCTGACCCCCGGCATGTAACCGCGGCCCTGATAGATCTCGCCGTGCGGGCAGACGGCGAAGTTGTAGGCGATGTCTCCTTCGTAGTCGGAGTCGCCCCAGTGATTCTGATAGACGTTTACTATGTCCCGTCGGCAATCCTCTTCATTGTTGTACGGACCGTTGATGATCGGCTATTTGTTGCCGCGGTAATGAATGAAGACGCCGGCGACCGGATTCCATTCGTTGGTGTTCTCCGGCTGCGGATCCCTCGCCGCGTGACCCGGCGACTTCTCGTCGGTGACGTACTGGGCCCACGTCGCACGTCTGTTGATCGTGACAGGCAATGCTTCCTCGTTTCATCGCGGGATGGGAGAGGTGCCGACTCAGGGGCCGGGAAGGGCACGGCCGTCGGCCCCGCCCCTCCACCGTGTACGCCGAACCCCCGCAGCGGCGCTCACGAGATCGACGATCGTCGAACAGCTTCCTCGGGTCGAGGGCTCCGATGTGGTACGGCACCGGAAAGTCTCGCTGATCCGCGGTGCGGCAGACGCTCCTCGGCCACGCGCCCCAAGGGGGGAGCACCCGGGTGATATCCATGTGGGAATGAACGCGTCACTGGGGAGCTCCGCTGCCGGCGTGCCGGCCCCGTGGCCGGCGGCCCGGCTCGCCATGGCCGGTATGCGAGCGTGTGCCGTCATCACCGTGATCGACTTGTTGCTGGTGGGTGCGAAGTACGAGGACCGGGTCGGATGGGTGACGCACGATGCCCCCGCCGTGGCCGTGCTGGGGTTCCTGGCCGCCCTCATCGAGCTGGCGGCGCCGCTGAACACTGTTCTCGTGGCGACCGGAATTCTCTGGGCCCTCACCGCGCTGGCCACTGCCGTCGCTTTCCTCGTTTGGCTCGTGCGGGCCGCGCGCAATGCCGACCGGTTGAACGGACGGCCGCGCCGGGCACACGGATGGGCGATCGGTGGCTGGCTGATTCCGGTGGCCAACCTGGTGATCCCGTACCGGGTGGTGCAGGGGGTGAACGCGGCGAGCGCCGCCGGACCGGGCCCGGAGCCCGCACCGGTCGGCCGGTGGTGGGCGGCGCTGCTCGTCACCTTCCCGCTCGTGGTGGCCGGCGCCGTCTGTCGCGAGGGGGTCGTCGGCTATGAGATCGGCGGTCAACAGCTGCGCGATACGCGCGTCCTCGCCTACCTGCTGTGGGCGGTCGCAGCGGCGGCGGTGTGGTACTCGGCGGCGCTCGGCAGGAAGGTCGTGCGGCGCATCACCGAGGCGCAGGCGACCCGGACGCACCAGAGCGCCGGATGAGCCACTGAGCGCAGGGGAGGACGTCGGCCCAGGTCGGGAGCTCGGTCGCGTCCGGGGTGATCCGGCGAGCCGGGCCGGATCGGCGGATCGCCTATCGTCTCGACGACGACGAACGTCGTCACAGCGGGACCGAAGACGGGGCGACGATGACGACTGAGCAGTTCACCGAGTTGACCACTGAGCGGCTGCGGCTGCGGCAGTGGCGCGACAGCGATCTGGACGCCTGGGCGGCGATGAACGCCGACCCGCAGGTCCGCGAGTTCTGGCCGGACCTGCTGACCCGCGATCAGGCCGCCGCCAGCCTGGAGTACTTCCGCGACGAGCTGGTCCAGCGTGGCTGGGGATGGTGGGCGGTCGAGGTGGCCGCGACCGGCGAGTTCATCGGTATGGCCGGACTCGATCCGGTCGACGAGGAGGCTCCGGTGAGCGGCGTCGAGGCCGGGTGGCGGCTCGCCCGCACGTCGTGGGGCCGCGGATACGCGACCGAAGCGGCCCGCGCTGTGCTGGCTCACGGTTTCGGGGCTCTGCGGTTGCCGGAGATCCTGGCGATCTCGGTGGCCGGCAACGAGCGCTCCCGGGCCCTGATGCGCCGGCTCGGCATGACCCACGATCCGGGTGAGGACTTCGACGACCTGAGCATGCCCCCCGGACCGCTGCGGCACAGCGTCGTCTACCGGATGAAGGACCACGAGTGGGGCCCGGCCCATGACGACCGGACCCCATCTGCCGCGTGATCAGCTTCCCGTGCCGGTCGCGAATCAGGTGGCGGCGCAGGCGGGGGTCATGCCGGAGCCGCTGCCGGTGCCCTGGAAGCCGAACTCGGCGACCTGGCCCGCGCTGAGCCGGCCGTTGTAGGCGACGTTGGAGAACTGGACGGCGCCGCTGTTGCCGCTGGCCGAGGCGCCCCACGTGTTGGTGACGGCGGCGCCGCCCGGCAGGGACATGCTGACAGTCCATCCGTTGGTGCCGCCGGGGCCGGCGGTCACCCGTACCGTGGCCACGAACCCGCCGTTCCACGAGTTCAGCGACACCGACGCCGAGCAACTGGCGTCACCGGTCGGCGGCGTCGAGGACGGCGGCGCCGAGGGGGAGGGGGACGGCGGGGTGGTCTGGAACTGCGCGAAGAACCGCCAGATCTCCTTCTTGGTCCAGGTGGTGACGCCGCTTTCGGCATAGGTCCCGTCCACCGGGCCGGGCATGTGGCCGTTGTCGAACGCGGCCCACTGCACCGGATAGCCGGCCCGGCACCCGGCATAGGTGGTCGTAACGTGGGTGCGGCTGCCGGCCGCCGGCTCCGGTGGGCGCTGCGAGGCGCAGCCGTTGTTCCTGACGAACGTGTCCCGCAGGGACCGCCCCTGGGCGATGTTGAGCACGTTGTCGCTGATGCCGTGGAGTCCGAAGTACGCGATGGGCTGGGTGCCGCCGCTGCATCCGCTGATCTGTGCGCCGGCGATGACGGCGACGGCACGGAAGACGGTCGGCCGGGCGCACGCGAGTGCGTAGCTCATGCCGCCGCCCCAGCTGAACCCCGTGGCGAAGCGCTGCGTGGTGTCGACGCAGAGGTCCGCCTCGATCCGTCTGATCATGTCGTCGACGAAGGTGACGTCCTCGCCGCCGGAGTTGCCCCAGCCGTTGCCGAGGCCCTGGGGCGCCACCAGGATGGCAGTGTTGTTCGACTGTTCCGCCTGTCCGTAGTAGGACCATGCGGCGCCGCTGGTCCCGCCGGAATCGATCTCGCCGGCGGTGCCGCCCCGCCAGTGGAACGCGAAGATCAGCCGGTGGGGATTGGTGTTCTGGTAGTTGCCGGGAATCCGCAGGATGAAGCTGCGGCTCTTGCCGTTGCTCTGCATGGTGTGCGTGCCGCTGCGCAAGGTCGGTGTCTTGCCGCATCCCGAGGTCGGCGCGGCGGCGGCGACGTCCGCGGCCGAAGCGGTGCCGCTCATGCCCGCGCTCACCGCCATGCCGGCCGCCGACAGGGCGACCAGTGTCGCGACCACGATCGGGCCGAAGCGGAATCCTTGCCTTGGCATAGCGCTACTCCTTCGGGCTCTCGTCCGGCGTCGGCCGGCCCCGCCGTGGCAGCTCCCCACGCGACCGGGACTGAACCGGTTCACGCGACTCCCGCGGGTCACGTGCGGGAAACGGTACGCATCGATGAAGGTGAGATTGCCAGATGATTTCGAGGTTATTCAAGAGGCAAACGTAAATGTGTACGCATTTCTGGCTCGCCGCACGACTTCGGGCTCGCGGGACTTTTGGAGCTCATGACTGATAACACATTCGTGCAGTCAAACTCGGCGAATTCGAAGCTCACGCGGCGCGCAGGTCGGCCGGGTGGGGTGTCGCCGGCGCTGGGGTGACCACCCGGTTACGCCCGGCCTCCTTCGCCGAGTACAGCGCCCGGTCGGCCTCCGTGACGAGCTC
This sequence comes from Actinoplanes sandaracinus, assembly GCF_030009775.1. Lineage (GTDB taxonomy): Bacteria > Actinomycetota > Actinomycetes > Mycobacteriales > Micromonosporaceae > Actinoplanes > Actinoplanes sandaracinus. The sequence goes on from NZ_JASCTH010000025.1 coordinate 51,554, forward strand.
GTCGAAGCTCTGTCCGGGGCGAAGCGCCGCCCCACCGACCGATATCGTGACCGGCAACGATCCGCCGGTCACCGGGACCGGGGTGGCGGCCACGCTCTGCCTGATCCGCTCCGCCACCGCGGCGATCTCGGCGAGCCCCGTGCGGGGCAGCAGCACGGCGAACTCCTCACCGCCGTACCGGGCGACGACGTCACCCGGCCGGACCGCCGCCAGCATCCGCCGGGCCAACTCGACGAGCACCTCGTCCCCGGCCGAGTGCCCGTACGTGTCATTGATCTTCTTGAAGTGGTCCGCGTCGAGCAGCAGCAGGCCGGTGTCCTGGCCGGTGTGACGGAGCATCGCCTCCCGCAGGAAGCGGCGGGTGCGCAGCCCGGTCAGCGGATCGGTGATCGCGGCGTGGCGTTGCGCGTCGGCGAGCACCTTCATCCGGGCCATCGCCAGCAGGAACAGGCCGGCGCTGGCAGCCGCGATCAACGGCACGTTCAACGGTGCGCGGTGCAGGTACTCCAGGTACAGCAGCGCGGGCGCGGTGAGACAGGTCAGAGTGAGCGCGCTGAGCCGGCCGAGCCGGACCGTCGGCTCCGGCACCGGCGCCGACTCGTCCAGCACGCGCATGCTCGGATGCAACGCCGCGGCGCCGAGGGCCAGGGCCGAGGCCGGCCACAGCAGCTCCAGCACCCCGCCGGGCTGGTAGCCGCCGCTCAGCTGGAGATACCCGTAGGTCATGTCGGCGGTGAACAGGCCGCCGACCCACCCGTACAGCAGCCGGTGCGCGGGGGTGACGTCGGTGCAGCCCAGCGCCATCCGGATCCCGAGCGTGCCCAGCAGCAGATCCGCGCCGGCGTAGGCCACCGTGACCGGCCAGGGCTGCGTCGTGGCGACGAGCCGCGGCGCCAGCAGGTACACCCACATGACCAGGCCCGCGCCCATGCCCACGATGGCGGTGTCGATGAGGCTGGCCAGGTCGAGGCCGGGCGTGCGCCGCCGGATGAACAGCAGCAGACCCGTCGCCATCAGCGGGTACGACGCCAGATAGCACGCGTCGGGGATCGGGTCGGCGTGCAGGCCCGGCACCACCCGCTGGAGATAGAACGCGACGTCGCCGATCCCGTACGCGGTCTGACCGGCGGCCGCCAGATACCACGGGAGGCGGTGCCGAGGGCGGTGCGCACGGACGCCGACGAGGACGGCGACCGGCGCCGACAGGCTGACGGCGCCGTACAGCAGCACCTGGACGACTCCACCGGCCTGTGCGGCCTTCAGCAGAAAGTACCCGCAGATCAGTGCCGCGCCACCGCAGAGATACCAGCACCAGCCGGGTAGCCGTGGCGCCCGCACCGTGGTCAGTGACGCCCGCAGCGCCCGCATCCTCCGGGTCATGTGCTCAGAGTCGCGGAACGCCGGGGCAGGGAGGGTGCGCGCCGGATGCCGCCTGGTTGCGCCCCGGCACGGGTGCGGGGCGCTCCACCGCCGCGGTGTTGCGGAGTCCGTGTTCCCGAGCCGGATCTGCAAGGATCATGACGGTGAATGCCACACCGCTGGACGACGTCACCGACGAGGGCGCCGTCGTACGACTCAACGGCGTCGACCTGTTCGTGCGTCGCTTCGGTGATCGCGCGCTGCCCGTGCTGGTGGTGATCCACGGCGGCCCGACCTGGGACCACAGTTATCTGCTGCCGGCCATCGCCGACCTCGTCGACGTGGCACACGTGGTCGTGTTCGACCTGCGCGGCTGCGGGCGCAGCCACCGCACGCCTCCGATCGGGGACCTTCCGGAGAGCCACCTGCAGCCCGACCTGCTCGCCGACGACGTCGCCGCGCTCATCCGCGCCGTGACGGCCGGGCCCGCCGACGTGCTCGGCTTCTCCTTCGGCGGCCGGATCGCCATGCGCCTGGTACAGCAGCAGCCCGGCGTCGTACGCCGTCTGGTGCTGGCTTCGACCACCGCGTACGGCGACTTCGACGGTGAACTGCACGGCTCCGCCGAGTACCGGCAGCGCCGCGAGCTGTGCGCCGACATCAGCTTCGACGACCCGCTGCTGACCGGTCCGGCCGCGCCTGACGGGGCACTGAGCCGGGCGATGGCCCACGCGCACGCGCCCCTGCAGGTGTGGCGACTCGACCGGCTCGACGCCTGGCGGCAAGTCCTCGGACGAGTCCGCTTCAGCAGCGACTACAACCGGCCGTACGCCAGCGGATCGCTGCTGCCGGGCGGGCCTGACGACGCCGCCGCGGTATTGCGGGAGTGGGGCCGGCCGGTGCTGATCCTGCACGGCGCGAAAGAGATGAGCTTTCCGGTCGGGACGGCCCGCCGTCTGCACGCCGCGCTGCCGGCCAGCACGCTCGTCGAAGTGCCCGACGCGGGCCACATGGCACATTTCGACAATCCCTCCGACTGGCTGGCGGCCATCCGCCGGTTCCTGACGCGCTCCTGACCATGATGGCCCCGACCTGAGGCCCCATCTCCGGTGTGCGGAGACGCGAACCCGAGGATCTCGGTCACCGGTCACCGGTCGGCGATGGCCGGCTTCCGCGCGCCGTGATCCGGCTGCGTGGGAGGCTGCCGCTGCCGGAGCCAGGCGGCGAGGCGGTCCGGTGGCTGCGGGCGGCTGAGGTGGTAGCCCTGGACGAGATCGCAGTCCCACTGCCGCAGGAGCTCCAGCGCGGCCCCGTTCTCCACGCCCTCGGCGATCATGCGCATGCCGAGGTTGTGAGCGAGCTCGACCGTGCTCTTCACGATGGCGGCGCTGCGCGGGTCGGTGTCGCAGTGGGCCACGAACGCGCGGTCGAGCTTCAGGTCGTCGACCGGCAGGGCATGCAGATATGCCAGGCTCGAATAGCCCGTGCCGTAGTCGTCCACGGCCAGCCGGACACCCATGGCGCGCAGCTCGGCCAGGACGTCCGTCGCGCGGGCGGCGTCCCGCATCAGGATCTCCTCGGTGACCTCCAGATGCAGGGCGGCCGACGGCACGCCGTGGCGGGACAGCACGTCGGCGACATAACCGGGCAGCGCGGTGTCCTGCAGGTTGGAGGCGGACAGGTTCACCGCGACGGCGAGCTTGAGACCGTCGGCGCGCCAGGCACGGCACTGCTCGATGGCCATCTCCAGCACCTGTGAGGTCAGCCGGCCCATCAAACCGGCGCGCTCGGCGAGGGGCAGGAACACGTCGGGGTAGACCAGCCCCCGCTCGGGGTGGTTCCAGCGCACGAGGGCCTCCACCCCCGTCACGGCGTCGGCGGTGAGATTCAGCTGTGGCTGGTAGTGCAGGATCAGCTCACCGCGATCCAGGCCGGCGCGCAGCTCCTCCAGCGTGGCCAGCCGGCGCCGGCCGTCGTCGAGGTCGGTGACCGTGCTGGCCACGGCCACCCCGATGTGGTCGTCCTTGGCGATGTACATCGCGCTGTCGGCATGACGCATCAGCATGACGCAGTCGGCGCCGTGGTCGGGGAAGAACGCCACGCCGACGCTGGCATCGACGTGCAGAGCGATCTGTTCCAGATCGAAGGAAAGCCGCAGCGCGGCGAGCAGCCGGGCGGCGATCTCCTGGGCGCGCTCCGCTCCGGCGCCGGGCAGAATCACGCCGAACTCGTCCCCGCCGAGGCGGGCCAGGACGCCGTCGGTGCCGACCGCGCAGGCCAGCCGGGCGGCGACCAGTTGCAGCAGCCGGTCGCCGAGCTGGTGGCCGAAGCTGTCGTTGATCTCCTTGAACCGGTCCAGGTCGATGATCGCCACGGCCAGCGGGGCCCGCGCGTCACGGTCGTGCAGGTCCCGGTCGAGGGTCTCCTGGAACAGCCGGCGGTTGGGCAGCCCGGTCAGATCGTCGGTGCGAGCCTGCCGGCGGGCGTCGGCGAGGGCCTCCACCGCCCGGACGGTCAGCAGCATGCGTACGATCGCCGCCGTGATCGCGGCGGCGGCGAGCGCGCTGCTGGCCCGCGGCAGCCCGTCGTAGCGCCAACTGCCGGCCAGCAGCAGGGCCATCGACACGCACGCCAGCACCGCGGGCAGCGCCACCCCGACCAGCGCCCGGGCGGGAAGCCGCTCGGACGTCGGCTGTGGGCTCTGCCAGGCGGCCGCGACGATGACGGCCAGCGCGACAGTCCACAGCGTGTCCGTCCAGTGGCCCGGTATGGACATCCCGGTCGTGGTCTCCCACATGTGGATGCCGTTGGCCACGGTGTTGAGGCCCATGCCGGCCAGCAGCAGTATCCACAGCCGTTCCAGACGCCACCCGCTGAGCGCCCATGCGCCGAGCAGAACACCGGCCAGCACGATGTCCGCGATCGGATAGGCCAGGCTCACCACCACCGACCATCCTGATCCGCCCCAGGTGAAGCCGGTCAGGAACACCATCGAGGCGACCGCCGCCGCGCAGGCCGCGGCGATGAGGCCGTCCAGCCAGGCGGACAGGCTGATACGAGACTGGCGTGCCCGGAGCAGGCGCGACACCGCGGCGTAGGCGAACGGGTAGTACATCAGCCACATCACGTCGGATGCCGAGGGGTACGGCGGCGGATCCTGCTTGACGACGACCGCGATCCAGTAGACCGTGCCGGCGGCGTAGAAACTCAGCCCGGCGGCCATCAGCAGCCAGGCGCCACGGTCCTGGCGCACCACCACCGCCCGGGTCAGCACCAGTGCCGCGGCCAGCAGGTAGACCGCGTCCTGGAGGATGTCATCGGCCCAGGAATGCCCGCTCACCCACGAACGTACCGCCGGCATGATCGTCAGGAACTGCGCGACCAGCAGCACGACGCCCACGCCGAAGCCCGCGCGCAGCCACATCCGCCCCCGGGCCGGCATCATCGTCAGCGAAGCCACAGTTACCCGATCGGTCGAAACGAAGCACGAATGAACGTTTCAGCGATACCGATCGCGGACCGGCACATCGTCGCCGGTGTGCCGCTCACCAGCCCGGGTTGTGTGATTCTCGTCCGGGCCCGCAGGCGACCTCCTAGGATTTCCTGGACGGTCGACCGGGGGGTCCCTGACATGGGCGCGTCGCGTGCTGGCTCCACATTTGGGCGGCGGACATCCGACCGCGCCCCCGACGTCGTCCCTGCCGCGACCGGCGGCGGCCGGTCCGTCTACCCGTCGCCGAAGTTCGTGTTGTTCCTGTTCGGCTGCATGGCGCTGACCATCGCCGTCCTGCTGCTGACGCGGATACCCGTCATACGGCGGGAACTGCCCTGGTGGGTCACCGGCGGCATGATCATATTCGTGTACGTGCTGGCGACTCTCGCCACGGCGTTGCGTGCGGTGCTCGTACGGGAGCAGCGGTTGACGTGGTCGATGTTCGCCGCCGGACTGGCCAGCTACACCTGCGGGATCATCTACTCCTGGTCGTTGACCCACGGCATCACTCCGCTGCCGTTTCCGTCCCTGGGTGAAGTGTTCTGGCTGACGTTCTATCCGCTGGCGTGCGGCGGCATGATCGCCCTGATCCACGTCCAGTTGCTCCGCTCGCGCACCCAGGTGCTGCTCGACGGGGCATCGGCCGGCCTCGGGGCGGCGGCCTGCTGGTCCGCGCTGGTGATCGAGGTCTTCTACCTGTCGCCGCCGACCGGTTCGCTGGTGGCCACGGTCGCCGCTTTCGGGTACCCGGTCGGTGACGCGGCGCTGCTCGGGATGGCGTTGTGCCTGCTCATCGTCGGCGACCGGGCGACTCGGCGGGAACTGAGCGTGCTGCTGGCGAGCCTGGGGCTGTTCGCCGGCTTCGACGGCGCGTACATCGCCGCCGCCTCGCGCAACGCCTTCCACCCGGGTGATCCCTTGGACATCGCGTACCCGATCGCGGTGACGTTGATCGCTGTCGCCGCATGGCGCGAACACCGGCATGCGACCGAGCGGAGAAGCGAATGGGTGCCGATCGGGCTGCCGATCGTGTTCGCGCTGTCCTCGCTGGCGCTGCTGATCATCGCCACGCGGGTCCGGATCTCGCCGGTGCCGATCGTCTTCGCCGCCCTGACCCTGTTGGTGGTGGTGATACGGGCCGTGGTGGCGTTCCGGCAGATCCGGGCCATGGCGCTGCACGACGTGCTGACCGGGCTGCCGAACCGGGCGCTGGTGATGGACCGTATCGAGCAGCTCCTGGCCCGGGGGCGGCGAACCGGCACTCCCGGCGCCTGCCTGCACTTGGATCTCGACGGGTTCAAGCAGGTCAACGACACGCTCGGGCACGCGGCGGGCGACCAACTGCTGCGCCTGGTCTCCGGGCGCCTCAACGACTGTCTGCGCCGTACCGACACCGTGGGCCGCATGGGCGGTGATGAGTTCGTCGTGCTCCTCGACGGGCTGTCACAGGACAACGCGCTGGACATCGTCGCCGGGCGATTACTGCACGCGCTGCGCCAGCCCTTCCAGCTCGACGCCGCGCCGGAGCCGGTGCGGATCAGCGCGAGCATCGGCATCGCCGTCGGCGACCGTTCCAATGCCGACCAGCTCCTGCACGACGCCGACATGGCGCTGTACCGTGCCAAGGCGGCCGGCCGCGACTGTTACCGGCTGTACCAGTCTGATCTGGACAGCCCGGCCCGGCCCGCCGAGCCCTCGTCGGACGTGCTCGCGGCTTCCCCAGGCGACGGGTGAGCCCGTAGCCGCCGTCGCGCGGCAACGGTCACTGCGGTCCGCCGGGGCCGGGCAGCCGGGCGGCGAGGGCGTCGAGAATCACTTCGAGGCCGAACCCGAACTCGTCGCCGAAGTCGTACCCGGGCCGCAGGATGTGCTCGGTGGCCATCTCGGCCAGGTGCGGGTACTCGTCGGCGGGCAGTTGCCGTAGCATCTCGCCGGCCACCTCGGCGGCGGTGTCCGGGTCGTCGAACGGCAGCGCGGCCTCCTGCACGGCGAACCCGTAGACGTAGCTGTCGAGCAGCGTGTAGGCGTGCGCGGTCAGAGGGACCGAGAACCCGGACCGGCGCAGCACGCCGATGATGGCGTCGTGCTGGCGCAGAGTCGCGGGTCCCGGTGTGGTCCGCGACTCCAGCAGGCCGATCGCCCAGGGGTGGCGCCGGAGCACCGCACGTGCCGAGGTGGCGCGCAGGCGCATGGCCGAGCGCCACTCCTGCCCGGGGCGGGGCAGGTCCATCTCACTGAAGACGAGGTCCACGACGCCGTCGAGAATCTCGTCCTTGTTCGCCACGTAGTGGTAGACCGACATCGGCTTGACGCCCAGCGCGGTGGCCAGCGAGCGGATCGTCAGCGATGCCAGGCCGCCGGCGTCGGCGACCGCCATCGCGGCGCGCAGCACCTGTTCGCGGCTCAGTGGGGGTCGATCCCCGACGCCGCTGACCGATCTCGGCACCTGCTTCTCCCTCGGCTGCTGGTGGCTTCGTACTTTGTACGATACCGTTCCCGTACTTAGTACGGTGCAGCGGCGCGCCGTCCTCGACCGAGGGGAGATCTCATGTCGACTCAACTGGCCGGCCGCATCGTCGGCGGCCTGTTCCTGGCCGCGTTCGTCGTCTACATCACCGGCGGGGCACTGGTCGACTCCGTCGCCGGTGCCGACGGCGCGCTGACACGTGTGGCGGACCACCCGGGCCGGGTGGCTGCGGGCGCACTGCTGATGGCGCTGAACTGCGCGATCGTGCTGACCATCGGCGTGCTGGCGTTGCCCGTCCTGCGGCCGCACGGTGAGGTCTCCGCGCACGCCTACCTGGCCGGCAGGGTGGTCGAGGCGGTGTTGCTCGCCGTGGGAGTGCTGTTCCTGCTGCTGCTCATCCCGCTGTCGCGGGAGCACGGGCAGGCCGGCGCCGATGCCGGGGTTGTCCTGTCGTCGCTGGGTCGCGTCGCCGTGGAGGCGAACCGGTACAGCTACCAGTTGGCGATGGTCACGGTGGCGGTCGCGGGTGTGGTGTTCTGCCGCACGCTGCGACGTGCGCGGCTCGTTCCCCGGCCGCTGGCCACCTGGGGAGCGGCCGGGTATGCGATCTTCGCCGTGGGGGCCGTCCTGGAGGTGGCCGGCTACCGGGTCGGTCTGGTGCTGGCCGTGCCGGGTGGCCTGTTCGAGGTCGTGTTCGGACTGTTCGTCCTCGTCCGCGGGTTCCCCGCGGCCCGGCTGCCCCAGCCCTCGGCGCCGGCCGTCGTCGCCGGCTAGGTTCCTCAGCGCCGCCGGTGCGCCAGCCGGGCCGGGTCAGCTCTCGTGGACGGCGGCGGCCACGGCGAGGTCCTGCCGGGCCATGCCGGTGCTCTTGAAGACGCGCGGGCGGGCGGCCGGTGGCCGACCGTTACCCGCACCACCAGTGGGAGCAGCAGGGAGCCGGCGGTTGTCGACAGGGTGGAACGGACGGGTTCCCGTTCCGGTCGCTGAGAGAGCACGGGTTGACGAGACGTCCGATTCATGTAAGTCTGGCTCGGTGATCTACTGACACACACCACCCCGCTGCTGTGGCCGCCCACTTTCTTGTGGATGTTGAGGCCCCGGCGGGCAGTCGATTCCCTTTCCTGATTCGGCGAGATTCGGCGATTGGTGCGCCTGTGTCCAACGTTTCTGTTCTGCATGCCCGTGACCTGGTCAAGGTTTACGGCGACCGCATCGTTCTCGACGGCGTCTCGCTCTCCGCGGGGCCCGGCCAGCGGCTGGGCCTGGTCGGTGAGAACGGGATCGGCAAGTCGACCCTGCTGCGCCTGCTCTCCGGTGTGGAGGAGCCGGACGGTGGTGACCTGCGACGCCCGGCCGACACCGAGTTCCTCCGGCAGGAGCTTCCGTTTCCGGGTGACGCCCCGGTCAGCGCCGTCGTCGACGACGCTCTCGCGGAGTTCCACCGGGTTCGCGAGCGGCTCGACGAACTGGGGGAGACCCTGGCCGTGCGGCCCGAGGACGAGTCGGCCCTGGCCGAGTACGGCGATCTGCTCGGATGGGCCCAGGATCACGACCTCTGGGACGCCGATCACCGGGCCAAGATGGTGCTCGACGGCCTGGGCCTGTCCGCTGTGGACGCCGGCCGCCCGATCGGGTCGCTCTCCGGCGGGCAGCGCACCCGGCTCGGCCTGGCCGCGCTGCTGATCCGTCAGCCGCGGGCGATGCTGCTCGACGAGCCGACCAACCATCTCGACGACGAGGCCGTCACATTCCTGGAGGGCCGGCTCGCAGGCCTTCCGGGTGCGGTGGTGGTGGCGTCGCACGACCGCGCGTTCCTCGACGCGGTCTGCACCGACATCGTCGACCTCGACCCGTCCCGGGGCGGCGTCACCCGTTACGGCGGCGCCTACTCCGACTATCTGGGTGTCAAGCGCACCGAGCGGGCGCGCTGGGAGCAGCAGTACGACACCGAGCAGAAGGAGCTCAAGGAGCTGCGCCAGGCGGTGACGACCACCGCGCACGAGGTGAACCACGCGCGATCCATGAAGGACAACAACAAGGTGGGGTACGACCGGCACGGCGGCCGGGTCCAGAAGCAGATATCGCGGCGGGTACGCAACGCCCAGCAGCGCCTGGACGAGCTCACCGCCAGTCAGGTGCGGCGCCCACCGGCCCAGCTCGGCTTCACCGCCGCGCTGACCGGGACCGGGCCGCGGGAGGGCAGCGTGTCGTTGCGGCAGGTCCGGGTCGGCGGCCGTCTGGCAATCGGCGACCTGACCGTCACGACCAAGGACCGGCTGCTGGTCACCGGACCGAACGGGGCGGGCAAGTCCACGCTGCTGCGCGTGCTGGCCGGCCGGCTGGAACCGGATTCCGGGGCGGCCTACCGGTCGGCGGGGCTGCGTGTCGCGCTGCTGGAGCAGGACGTGGAATTCCCGGACCCGGAGCGGTCCGCCCGCTCGTACTACACCGAGGCGGCCGGTGAGGATCCGGCCGTGCCGCTGTCCCGGCTCGGACTGCTGAGCGGCCGCGACACGGAACGGCCGGTCGGGCAGCTCTCCACCGGCCAGCGCCGCCGGGTGGCGCTGGCCGTGCTGGTGGCCCGGCCGCCGGACGTCCTGCTGCTCGACGAACCGACCAACCACCTGTCGCTGCGCCTGGTGGAGGAGTTGGAGGAAGCACTGCGCAGCGCACCGGGCGGCGTCGTCGTCGCCTCCCACGACCGCTGGCTGCGCCGTGGCTGGCAGGGCTCTGAACTGGCCCTGCTCGACGGCCGTGTCCGGGCTTGATCGCCGGAGAGGAGAGTCTCATGTCTACCCAACTCGCCCTGCGCTCGGTGAGCAAGGGCTATGCCCACGGTCGGGTGCTCCATGCGGTCTCCGGCACGGTACGCGACGGCGAACGAGCCGCCGTCGTCGGTGAGAACGGCGCCGGGAAGTCGACCCTGCTGCGGCTGATGGCCGGGCAGGAGACGCCGGACGAGGGCGAGATCGTGGTCACCGCCGACGGCGGGATCGGCTACCTCGGCCAGGTGCTCGACCTGCCGGACACCGCCACCGTCGGCGACGCCCTCGACGCCGCCCTGGCGGATCTGCGCGACCTCCAGCGGCGCATCACCGAGGCCGAGCAGCGGCTCGGCGCCGCCGATGCCGGGGCGCTGGCCGCGTACGGGCAGATGCTGACCGTTTTTGAATTGCGCGGCGGCTACCAGGCCGACGCGCGGGCCTGGGCCGCGATGTCGGTGCTGGGCATCGGTGAGCTGACGCCGGAACGCCGGCTCGGCACCCTCTCCGGTGGACAGCGGGCCCGGCTCGCGCTGGCCGGTGTGCTCTCCGCGGAGCCCGAGCTGCTGCTGCTCGACGAGCCCACCAACCACCTGGACGAGGCGGCGCTGACGTGGCTGGAGGGCAGGCTGCGCCGGCACCGGGGCACGCTGGTGGTGGTGACCCACGACCGGTTGCTGCTGCAGCGGGTGGCCACCGCGATCCTGGAGGTGGACGGGGACCGGGCCACGGTGGCGCGCTACGGCAACGGCTACACCGGGTACCTCGCCGAGAAGCGGGCCGCGCGGCAACGGTGGGAGCAGGCGTACGCCGCATGGACCGCCGAGATCGACCACTGGACCGAGTGGGGCGCGACGACGGCGTACCGGGTGGCGCCCGGCCGGGCGATCAAGGACCACAACAAGTGCAAGTACAACGGCGACGGCCGCCGGGTCCAGGCGTCCATCTCCACCCGGGTGCGGAGCGCGGCCGAACGGCTCGACCGGCTGCACGCCGAGCCGGTGCCCCGTCCGCCGGACCCGTTGCGCCTGCACGCGCCGCTGAACGCGGCGGCTCGTGAGGGCACGGTCCTCGCGGCGTACGACCTGTGCGTAGCCGGCCGGCTACGGGCGCCGGAGTTGACCGTCGCCGCCGGCGAGCGGGTCCTGATCACCGGGCCGAACGGCGCCGGCAAGTCGACGCTGCTCGACGTGCTGGCCGGCGTGCTGACACCGGACGAGGGCGCGGTGGAGCGCCGGGGTGTCTGCGGCTATCTGCCGCAGGAGACATCGGCCGGTGACCCGGCGCGGAGCCTGCTGTCCGCGTTCGCGGCGGGCCGTGCCGGCGCCCGCGAGGAGCATGCCGAGCGGCTGGAGTCGCTGGGCCTGTTCCGCACCGGGGACTTCGGGAAACCGGTGGGCGCGTTGTCGGTCGGGCAGCGCCGCCGTCTGGCGCTGGCCCGGCTGCTGGCCGGTGAAGCCGACGTGCTGCTGCTCGACGAGCCCACCAACCACCTGTCGCTGGTGCTGGTGGAGCAGTTGGAGCAGGCGCTGGCCGACTATCCGGGCGCCGTGGTGGTGGTGTCGCACGACCGGATGTTCCGCGAGCGCTGGACCGGCGCCGTGGCCGCCCTGGAGAACGGCCGGTTCGACCCGAACCGCGCACACGCCAGGACTGTGACCCGCGTCATGGTGATGTGATGTCACAGCAGGACGACGGGACGTCTCTCATCACTGTCACCCGGACCGTCCGGTGATGGAGAGGAACTGACGATGATGGCGATGGAACTGGCCCGGTTCACGGTGGATCCGCGGGACGTGGCGGCGATGCTCGCCGCCCGGCCCGCCATGCTGGCGGCGCTGCGGGAGCGGTTCTCGGGCTTCGAGTCGCTCCGGCTCGTCCGGCTGGACGAGCGGACCTGGCTCGACGTGGTGATCTGGGCCAGCCGGGCGGACGCCGACGCGGCGGCGGCGACGATCGGTGACGTGCCGGAGTGTCGGTCCGCGTTCGCGTTCATCAAGGAGGTCGTGTCCATGGAACACGGCGAGATCCTGTTCGCGGGTGACCGTGCCGCCTGAGATCGAGGCGGACGGCGGCGGGCCGGACCTCGAGGGTCTGGCCCGCCGGGCCGTCGCCGGGAACGCCCGGGCACTGGAGGAACTGTGCCGGGAGTTGCAGGACCTGGTCTACCGGCTGGCGTTGCGGTTCTCGTCCGACCCGGAGGCCGCGGCCGACGCCACCCAGGAGATCCTGATCCTGGTCATCACCCATCTCGCCGAGTTCAAGGGCCGGTCGAAACTGACCACGTGGGTGTACACGATCGCCTCCCGCCACCTGCTGCGCACGGTGCGCGGCCCGGTGGAGGTCAGCGTCGCCGGTCCCGAGCCATTCGCCGACTGGCTCGACCGCAACATGGCGCCGCAGCGAACCGACCACCACGACGAGGCCGAGTACCGGCTGCTCGCCGGGGAAGTGCGGCTCGCCTGCACCTACGGCATGCTGCTGGCCCTGTCCCGGCCGCTGCGGCTGGCGTACCTGCTCGGTGATCTCGTCGGCCTGTCCGACGTCGACGGGGCACAGGCGCTGGACGTCAGCCGGGAGGCGTTCCGTCAGCGGCTGGCCCGCGCTCGCACCATCATGCGGGGCATCATCGCCGACCGGTGCGGACTGGTTCGCGCGGAACATCCGTGCCGCTGCGACCGCCAGATCGACTCCAGCATCGCCTACGGCATCCTCGATCCGCGCCGGCCGGTCTTCAGCGTCCTGCCCGGCGCCACCGCACCGATCCCCGCCGGCACCGTCACCGCGGCGGCGCGCGAACTGGACCTGGCCACCGCGATCGCCGAGGCGTACCGGTCCGGGCCACGGTTTCGCGCACCCGACCGTGTGTGGCTGGCTCTGCAGCGGGCCTGTCCCGCGCTGACCGGCTGACACCGGCCGGCGGCATCGGCGTGACGCCTCATCGCCGAGGCGCTGATGCCGCCGGCGGCGGTGCGGTCAGCCGCGGTCACGGAGTTCTGTCCGTCACCCGCGCGATGACCGCCGGTCGCCGGGTTCGCCCTCTCCGCCGGCCCGCCCGAGCGGCTCGCCGGTGCTCCTGCCACGCCGGGCCCGTGCCAGCAGGGCCGCCGCGGCGGTCAGCGCGAACGCTGCGGCGACCCACCCGGCGCCGATGGCGTCGAGCCGGTTCGAGATCATGCCGGGCAGTTCGGTGACCGCGCCGACGACGGGGTCGTCGGCGCTGCCGCCGGCGTTGACGCGCAGCTCGTACCAGCCGTAGTAGGCGACGTAGAGGCCGGCGAGCACGAGCAGAGCGCCGCTGGCCCGCGAGACGAAGGGCAACACGGCGCGGGTACGGCGCACGACGGTGTCCTGCGCGAACGCGACGAGCAGGGCCAGCAGACCGACGACGAGTCCCATCCCCAGCCCGTAGGCGAGGAAGGCGGCCAAGCCGGCCAGCACGTCACCGCCGCCGGAGACCAGGCCGGTGACGGCCAGGAACGGCGCGATGGTGCAGGACAACGACGCGACCGCGTACGAGGCGCCGTAGCCGTACAAGCCCAGCAGCGACCCGCTGGGGCCGCCGGCCTTGAGCCGGGGGAGCGGCACCTGTAGTTCGCGGCCGGACAGCAGCCAGGCGCCGAGAAGGACCAGGACGACGCCGACGACCACGGTGAACCACGGCAGGTGCTGCTGGATCGGGGCGGTGACCACCCCGATGAGAACGCCCGCGACGCCGAAGACGGTGACGAAGCCGGCGGTCATGGCGGCGGAGAGCCGCAACGCGCGCAGGACTCCACCGGGGCCGGACACCAGTAGCAGCAGGAACGAGGGGAGCAGCGCGAAGCCACACGGGTTGAACGCGGCCAGCAGGCCGGCCGCGAGCGCGAAGGTGAGGTCGTCCATCTAGAGCAGGTGGCGTTCGATCAGCGAGGACAGCTCGTCCTCGTCGAGGGGCCCGGTCGCCGACTCGGTGCCGCCGGCCGGATCCACGAACAGGTACGACGACTGGCTGGTGACCCGGAAGTGCTTGTAGAGCGCCCCGCTGGTGTCGTTGAGCTGCGGCAGTTTCGAGGTGCCGGTGCGGTCGACGAACTCGGTCATCTTCTGCGTGCTGCGATCGAGGCCGGCGACACCTACGACGGCGACGCGGTCCCGGTACTTCTCCGCGATCTTCGCGACGGCGGGACCTTCGGCCTGGCACTTGGGGCACCAGGGCGCCCAGAACCAGAAGACCACGGGCCGGCCGGTCAGGCTGGCGCCGTCGAACGCGGAGCCGGTCAGGGTCGTACCGGTGAAGCGAAGCGCGGCCGGGGTCTGCTGAGCGGACGTGGCGGCAGCGGAGGAAGCCGGTGGCGCGGCGGCGCTCGTGGCCGTCGTCGGCGTCGCCGTGGCCGGCGGGGGAGGCGGGGCGGCCGGCGGCTCAGCGCCGCTCCCGCACGCCGCCAGCGCCCACGCCGCCACAACCGCCCACAGGCCGAGTCTCGTCATGCGGCAACCGTAGATCGCTGGAGCGCCGGAGGTTCTTACGAATCGAGGAAACCGGGCTCCCGGCGGGCGCCGGCGGCGGGACCGCGAAGCTGTCCACGCCGCACCTCGGGAACGTCAGGTGGCGCCGAAGAAGCCGTGAACCGACCAGGTCGGTCATATCCGGTCATCGGGTCTGGCTCCGCACTCGTTCATCTTGAAAGATGCCGGCGGAGGCGAGGTCGACGTCGATCGTTCGGCGTACGCGCCTAGCGCGGCACTGCCGATGTCCCCGCAGGTCAGGGGCATGCAGTATCGACTCAAATCGATTGTCAACGTTGACTTCACCGGTGGCGCGTGGAAGTTTGGGGGCCATCAACGTCTATATAGGACGGGGCCAACTCACGATGGTTTTCCGACGTAAGTTCTCCAGGCGAGCGGTGGTGACAGGTGCTGCCGCAGCGGCGGCGACCGGCGCCACCGTCGCCCTGGCAGAGGGCGCGGCAGCCCAGGCCGCGCCGAAATCGTCACCCGGCGGAGCACGGATCGCCCGGGTGGTCAGCCATGTCGGCGACTCGGCCCAGGTCGAGGTGCTGTCGGCCGCCGGCGCCGTGGTCGCGACCACGACCGCGCCGGTCTCCGGCTTTCCGGCCGGCTGGCGGCTGCGCGCCGGCGACCGCGTCGTGCTGGCGCCGGACGACACTGTCAACCCGCTGGTCAAGCCGGTCCGGGGTCGCCTCGAGGGCTCCGGCCGCTCGTCGGCCCGCATCGGTGGTCGCAAGGTCTCCGTCTCGGAGGACATCGCCGCGGCAAGCAGCGCGGCCGTGGAGGAGAACGTCGCGTTCTGCGTCGACAATGACTCCGGTGAATCGCTTTCGGTCATGGGCCTGAAGCCGGTTTCGAGCTTCGCCGTCGTACCGCAAAACTCCTGACTCTCCTTTCTGCGCGAGGACCGAGAATGAGCCTGATGATCCAACGTGCCCACAAGAGGGCCGGCGACCACGATCAGAAGATGAGCGTGGACGGCCCGGCCACGGCCGGCCGCCGCGGTGTCCTGACATTCCTCAGCGTCGGCGGCATGGCCCTCGTCGGCGGTCTGGCCGGGGTGTTCCAGACGGCGGAGCCCGCTTCCGCCGGCCTGGCGTCGCCCTGCTGTTCGCTGGCCAGCAACACCAGGTGCAGTGGGCGCTGCCACAACTACACCTGTCCGAGTGGCTACTACAAGCGCTACTGGTGGTGCACCGCCGGTGTCCGCCCGATCGGGTGCGGCGAGTGCCAGAAGGGCAGCGGAACCTGCTGGGAGGGCACGTCTTTCGCCTGCTCGACCTGGTGGGACGACAACGCCTGCTGATTGACGAGAGGCTCCTTTCGTGACTGTTCTTTCGGCTCTCGTCGCCAGTGTGATCGCCGGGGTGCTGATCGTCGGCGGGACGGAGAAGTTCCGGTCCGGCGCCTCGTTCGCCGGCACACTCACAGGGCTGGGGATCACCGGCTATCCGCAGGCCTTCCTGCGGATAGCCGTGCCCTCGGCCGAACTCGCCATCGCCGCCGGCCTGATCCTCGCGCCCGCGGCGTCCTGGCCGGCCGCCGGCGTCGCGGTCCTCGGCCTCTGTTTCGCGGCCGCCGGACTGCTGAGCCTGCGGGCCGACCATCCGGTCGCCTGCTCCTGCCTGGGCGCGGCGACCAACGCCCTCCTCGGCTGGCGTCAGGTCGCCCTGCTGCCGTTGTGGATCGCGGCGGCCGTTCTCATTCATCAGATGCCGGTGCCGTGGCCGGCGTCGCAGGGCCTGCAGGTTCTGGCGCTGGTGGTGACGGCATCGGCCGGGCTGCATGCCGTCAAGGTGATCCGGGCATGGCGTGACGACTCTGCCCACCGCAAGGCCATCGAGGAGGCTTCCACGCTGAAGCCCGACATGGTCCAGGGCCTGCACCTAATCGGGGGTAAGCAATGACCATCGCCCTGTCGGCCGCCGTGATCCTGCTGGGAGTGCTCACGCTCCTGCTGCTCGGATCACAGGTGGAGATGTACCGAACCATCGAGCAACTACGGGAGTTCGGCGGACTGGTGGACCGGCCCGTGCCGCTCGACCTGCCGAAGAACCGGACGCCCAGCAAGGCGGGGCTGCCGGCGGAGCTGGACACCACGGTCCGCGCCGTGGTCCTGCTGCTGTCCGACCGGTGCGGCACCTGCCGGGCCCTCGCCGGGTCGCTCGACGGCGCCGTCAACGAGGACCTGTACCTCATCGTCGAGCCGGGGACCGGGGTGGACGGCGCGAGCGAGCTCGCCCTGACCTACCGGCTGGATCCCGCGCGGACCGTCATCGACGAAACCGGCGACATCAGCTCCGGGGTCGGCATCAGAGTCACGCCGGCGGCCATCGTGATCGAGAACGGCCGGATGACCCGGGCCAGCACCGTGCCGTCGACCCGGCAGCTGACCGACATCCTCAGCACCGTCCGGGCGCACCGCAGCTCCGGAGCCTCCGGCATGCAGCCGGTCGTCGGGCAGCCGGTCGACAGCGAGCCGGCCGGCGCTGCGTGACGACCGCAGCCGAGCTCCTCATCCCGGTCACGGTCCTGCTGGCCGCGACCGCGGGGTTCGCCCAGTTGTTCAGTCCTTGAGGTGTGTCCTTCGTTGGCATGTTGCGGCCGCTGGCGGTCGGTGACACGCCAATCCCTCTGGTTCAGGGGGACACGTCACTTCTCCATCGGCTGCGTAACGCCGGCCGCGCCACCGGCGCGCTGTGCGCGGGGTTCACCGCGTCCGCGGTCCTGCTGTTCGCGGTGGCCGGACTCGCAGGCAGGTCCTTCGGCATCGACTTCGTGCCGATGCGGATCCGGCTCGTCGTGGCGCTGCTGATCTGCGTGGCCCTGGTGGCGCTCGACGTCGTCGCCCTGCGCAGGCACGACATGTGCTCGATCACCCGGCGGCGGCAGACCCCGAAGAACCTGGTCTTCAAATACGGCGACACCCGGGGAGCACTGATCTGGGGCCTCGACACCGGGCTCGCGGTGACGACGTTCCGGGTCTCGTCGGCGACCTGGGGGCTGATCGGCCTGGGACTGCTGAACGTGGCGCCGTGGTGGCAGGGCATCGGTTACGCGGCGGGATTCTGCCTGCCGATCGCCGCCGCGATCCTGTTGGTGCCCCGCCGGCCGGACCAGCCGGACGGCAACTCCCGAGAACCGGGCTGGATCTCGCTGATCATGATCCGTTTCCGGCGCCTCGTGCAGGTGTGTGCGCTGGCCGTGTCACTGATCGCGGGTGTCACGGTGAGTCTGTCGGTGTTGTCCTGAGCACAGGCCCGATCGCCGGACCCCGTCCGGTGACCGGGCCTGCGGCAGTGGGGTGGCCCCGGCGGCCTGCCGCCCTGCCGTCGGCCGCGCGTGTCATCGATGTCTCGAGAGGGGGTCGCGGCGACGGTTCGCTCAGTGGGCCGCCGTCCGGCCGTCGCCCACGTGCGCACGGGGAGACGGGTCGCGCCTCAGGCCAGGGGGTTGAACGTGTCGCGCAGGATGTGCAGGACGGAGGCGTACATGCGGGCCTTGATCGTGCCGAGCGCGGGGCCGGCCTTGCCGGTCTGTGAGGCCGCGAGTTCGACGGCGGTGGAGCGCACCGCGTCTTCGGCGACCGCGTGGTCGACGATGGCGGCGGCGGCCGCGTCGACGCCGGAATAGCGGCGGGCCGAGATCATCGCCTGGTGCGCGGCCTGCGGCGTCAGCCGGGCCTGGATGAGCGCGGACATGCCCCGGGTGAACGGGATGCCGAGGTCCGCCTCCGGCAGGCACCAGTAGCCCCGGTCGGCGCGCATCACCCGGAAGTCGTGTGCCAGCGACAGCATCGCGCCGGCCGCGAAGGTGTGCCCCTGCAGGGCCGCCACGGTGACCAGCGGCAGCGCCAGAACCCGGGCGAACAGGTCGTGGACGCTGTTCACGTACGAGTCGTACTGATCGCTGTGGGCGCCGAGCCAGTCCAGGTCCAGGCCGTTGGAGAAGAACTTCCCGGTCGCGGCGGTCACCAGGGCACGTGCCTCGGACGCCTTCTCGACCTCGTCCAGTGCGGTGTGCACCGAGGCGATCCAGTCGGGGTGGAACCGGTTCTCACCGTCTCCGAGATCGAGGATGAAGACGTCGTTCTGACGATCGAGCGTGGGCACAGAAGGCTCCTCAGTGGGGCGGAGATCAGGGATCGCGGGGTTCGCGGCCGCGGCTCGTCGCCGCTGCCGGGCCGCCCCAGCCCTCGTCGCCGCTCGCGGATGGGCACGCGCCAGACGTTACTCGTCAGTAACTTATGGGGCAAGGCCACAGAACATGATCTCCCCAGGGCAGCTTTCGGCGTGGACGCCCCGGACCGGGGAGGTACGAGTGGACCGGGGCGTCCGCGCCGTCTGAGCAGGTGGTCACCACCAGTAGTTGTCCTGTGGACGATAGGGCTGCTCCAGCGCGGCGATCTCGGCGTCGGTGAGAGCGAGCTCCAGGGCCGCGACAGCATCGGCCAGATGGTGTGCCTTGGTGGCGCCCACGATCGGGCAGGACACCACCGGTTTGGAGAGCACCCACGCCAGGGCCACTTGAGCCATCGGAACGCCGCGGGCCCCGGCGACCGCCTGGACGGCGTCCACCACCGGCTTGTCGGCGTCCCGGTCGAAGGACCTGGCGACGGTGTCGGCGGACGAGCGCGCGGTCTGTTCGCCCCAGGGCCGGGTCGCGCGGCCCTTCGCCAGCGGCGAGTACGGAGTCAGGCCGACGCCCTGGTCGAGGCAGAGGGGAAGCATGTCGCGCTCCTCCTCCCGCTTGAGCACGTTGTACTGGTCCTGCATCGCCGAGAACGTGGTCCATCCGTTGACGACGGCGGTGTGCTGCATCTTGGCGAACTGCCACGTCCACATCGACGAGGCGCCGAGGTAGCGCACCTTGCCCGCCTGGACCAGGGTGTGCAGGGCGGCCATGGTCTCCTCGACCGGCGTCTCGGGATCGAAGCGGTGCACGTAGTACACGTCGATGTAGTCGGTGCCGAGCCGCCGCAGCGAGGCGTCGGCCTGTTCGAGGACCGCCTTGCGGGACAGGCCGCTGCCGCCGGGGCCGTCGTGCATCCGCCCGCTGACCTTGGTGGCCAGCACGATGTCCTCCCGCCGGGAGAACCGGTCGATCGCCCGGCCGACGAACTCCTCCGAGGTCCCCCCTTGGTACACGTTCGCGGTGTCCCAGAACGTGACACCCGACTCGACGGCCTGCCGGAAGAACACCGCCGCGGCGTCCTCGTCCAGCGTCCACTCGTGCATCCCCGCTCCCGGGTCGCCGTAACTCATGCAACCCAGCCCGATCCGGCTCACCCGGAGCCCGGTACGGCCCAGTCGTGCGTACTGCATCTGATCGCCTCTTTCGCGGATGTCATCTGACCGGGCCCACGCCGTACCGATGCAGCCTTCCACGCCGCAGACGTCAGGACGCCGCGGTGCTCGCGTCCGCGTACCGCAGCACAGCGCCGATGCCGTGCTCCAGTTCCACGGCCTCCGCGAGGTCGACGGCCACGACGGACAAACAGGCTCTCCAGCATCACGACCTCGCCGGCGTTGACGAAGATCGCCAGCCCGTACGGCCCGGGCTGGTAGGGGTGTCCGGCGACAGCGGAGCCGACGCGCCGGCGGTCGCTGAATCCGTCACGCCACGCCGGCGCGGGGAGAACCGAGGGAGGCGCCGTCGCGTAGCGACGACCGGTCCGCCTCCCAGGCGGCGAGCACGGCGCCGGCCCAGCGCGCGTCGAGCGCCAGGGCACAGCGGGCGCCGTACAGCAGGTCGCCGGCCAGCTCGGGCTCGGCCGCGGCGAAGGAGCCGCACATGTCGTGGGCGGCGATCTGCTCGTGCACGGCGTCCGCCTCCACGTGCTCGTCGTAGAACGCCGTGGCGCTCGCGTCGCCGCCGAGCCGCCGCAGCCCGTTGGCGTAGGCGCGGTTGGGTATCGAGGAGGTCATCTCGTACGCGGCGAGGTGACCCAGCAGAGCGGCGCGGTTGCGGCGGTGCAGCGCGAACAGCGACATCACGTTGTTCGTGGCCAGCGTCGCCGCGCCGACGTCGTCGACATACGCCCCGTAGGTCAGGTCGAGGCCGAACCAGCGCATCGTGCGCTTGAACATCTCCTGATGCATCTTCGGGAGGGCGCCGCCGCCGTACTCGTCGAACTGGATCTCGATGAGCGCCGCCTTGGCGCGGCCGGCCAGGCGCGGAATGGTGAAGGTGTGCGGATCGGCCTCGCGCAGGTGGTACACGGAGCGGTGCGTGACGAACTCGCGGAACTGCTCATGGGTGGCCCGGCCGCGCAGATAGCCGGACAGTGACGGTCCGTCGTCCGCGGTCGCCAGTTCGATCAGCCGGTGCGGCACGGCGCTCGCGTCGACCGGCTCGGGCGGACCGGCGAGCGCGTGCAGCGCGGTCTCGAAGTGGTCCTCCAGCGCGCGGCGTGCCCGCAGCAGGCCGGGATCCCACTCCCACCGGTCGTCCACCCCGTCCCAGCCGCGATACGCCAGCTCGTAGCAGACGAACAGCGCCAGATGCAGATCCTCGTCGTCGTCCGGCACCGGCGTGTGCGGCAATGTCGTCCTTCTCCCAGCGAGCGTGTCGATCAGCGCGGCCGAGACGGAACCTCGGGGGGAAGGGAGTTTCATGTCGCCAGGCTTCCCGCCCGGGCGCTCGATAAACGCCGCCCGGACGTCGCTCGCCGGGATCTCGATCACCTTGACGTCCACCCTCGTCTCCGTTTCGGCCCGCGTACGCCCTGCGGCCGGCCGATCGAACCCGGCCGCGGCGCCGTCGCGTGACGCCGGTGCGGGACGGGCTCACCCGTGCGCCGTCTGGCGGGCCAGGCCGGCCAGTACCGCGCGCAGGTCGCCGGTTCGCTGGAACCGCCGGCGTTGCCGGTCCGCACCGGTGCCGTGCGCCCGCAGCCCGGCCAGCCGTGTCTCGACCTCCGGTAGGTCGCCGTTGCGGGACAACGCCGCGGTGACCGTGGCGGCGAGTTCGTCGACGAGTTCCCATGCCGGCCGGGCCCGGTTGCGGCGCAGGTCGAGCAGGGTGCCGCCGAGGCCCTGGTGGGCGGCGTTCCAGTGGGCCGCCCGTACCGCGCCGTCGGGGATCGGCGGCGCGGTACGCCCGTCGGCGATGTCGTCGATCGCGGTGGCGACGAGTGCCCGGACCAGACCGGTCAGCAGGACCGCGTCGTCGACGGTCGGGCAGACGTCGGCGACACGGACCTCGACGGTGGGGTAGGTGGCCGACGGCCGGGCGTGCCAGAGGACGAGGTGGTCATCGAGCATGATGCCCGAGGCGACCAGCAGATCCACCGTGCGGTCGAGGTCCTCGGCGGACTCGAACCAGGGCGATGGCCCGAGGGCCGGCCACCGGTCCAGTTGCATCGCCCGCCAGCTGGCGTGACCGGTGTCGCGGCCGGCGTGGAACGGCGAGTTCACCGTGAGCGCCTGCACCACCGGCAGCCACGGGCGCAGGTGGTTGCAGACTTGTACGGCCAGTTCGCGATCGGGCACGCCGACGTGGACGTGGCACCCGCAGACCGCGGGGTCGTCGACGATCGGGCCGTAGTGGTCGAGGATGGCCTGGTAACGCGGGTTGCCGGTGGTGGTCCGGAAGGGTTCGGCGACCGGGGTGGCGCCTATCGCGACCAGACGTGTGCCGTTCATGTCCGCGGCATGGGCGGCGGCCCGCCGCAGGCGCTGTAACTGTTGCCGGATCTCCGTCAGGCTGGTGCAGACCGGGGTGACCATCTCGATCATGCTGTGCCGGAACTCCGGCCGGCTCTGCCCCCGGACCTCCGGCGGCAGCGCCCGCAGCACCGCCTCCGCGGCCGGGACGTTCTCCATGCTGTCCGGGTCGAGCAGCAGGAACTCCTCCTCGACGCCCACGGTGAGCAGCGACGAGTCCAGCGACCGGGCGGCGGCGGCCGCGGTTGGCTGTGCCGGGGTCATGATGGCCATCTAACCGCCGTCCCGGGTGGCGGTCAGCACCACGACGGCGATGCGCTCGGCGTGCGCGTAGGCCGGGCCGTCCAGTTCCTCGCTGTAGACGTCCGGGTCCACCTCCCGGTACGACCAGCGCAGGTCCGTGCCGTCGAGCCGCTCCTCGGCGGCTTCGCGGAACGGATCGCGGCCGTCGATGACGCTGGTGCCGCTGAACAGCACCAGTGTGCCGCCGGGGGCGAGCCGTCGCGCCGCCGCGTCCACGACCGCCAGGGAGAGCTCGTGCCCGTGCGGGCCGCCGTCGCGGTAGGTCCGGCCGATCGGATCGATCATGAACGGTGGATTGGAGATGATCAGGTCGAAGTCGCCGTCGACACCGTCGAGCAGGTCACTGTGGCGGGCCCGCACGTTCGAGGTGCCGGCCAGCACGGCGTTGAGCCGGGCGAACCGCAGGGCGGTGGGGTTGATGTCGACGGCGAGAACCTCAGCGTCCGGCGCCCGTTTCGCGATCGTGATCGCACCCGCGCCGGTGCCGCAGCCGATGTCCACCGCTCGTCGCACCGGCAGGTCGCGGGCCTCGACGGCGGCCGCGGCGGCGTCCGCCATGCGGTAGGTGTCGGGGCCGAAGAACACCGAGTCGGGCGCCGTCGTCGGGAAGGCGGAGTGTACGAAGATCTCACCGTCGTACGAGGAGAAGCGGACCAGGCTGCGGCAGAGGTCACCCGATCTGCGCAGCACACCGGCGGCGTCCATCAACTCCACGAGCCGGTCCGGAAGCACGCCGGGGCCGAAAGGGCGGCTCCAGCCGAAGACGCCACGCGGGTCGGCTGCCTGGGCGCTGGCGGGACGGCGGTTCACGCGTTCGTGGGTGGCCGGGGTGATCGTCGTGAAGTGATAGCCGGCGGTCCGCAGAGCGTCGCCGAGCTCCACGAGCGCGGCGTCGGCGGACCCCGGATCAGGGGATGGCGCGGTCGACTTCGGGGCGGTGATCGTCATGCGGCCCGGTTGCCCAGCAGACGGGGTCTCAATCGCCGGATGGCCGGATCACCGGAGTGGGCCGGCCGGAGCATGTCGTCGACCGGGCCGTGCGGCGGTTCGACCGGGACCGGGGGAGGGGCCGGACGACCGCGTTTCGCCGCGCCGCCGGCGGGTAGCCGCGCCACATGACACCGGCCGCCTCCGTGACCTTCATCGGCAACGCCACCACCCTGCTCCGGCTCGGCGCGTTCACCCTTCTCACCGATCCCGCCTTCGGGCCGGCGGGCAGCCGCGTGCACCTGGGGTACGGCGCCTGGACACGACGGCTGAAGGACCCGGCGATGACGTACGGCACGGCCCGGGTCTCGTCGACCGGTTGCTGCCGGACGTGATGGGCTCGCTGATCGAGTGGGAGGTGGACGGCGAGCGACGGCTGCGGCTCTACATCACCGTCGACCTGTCGCCGACCGTGCATCGATAGCCTGCCGTCGTACCCCGGCTGGGGTTTCTTGTGGTGAGGACCGGGCATACCGGCCGCATGTCGGTTGACCTGGACCCGCCGCTGCCCGCCCACCTCCAGGTGGAGGTCACCTCGGCGTGCAATCTGCGGTGCACGATGTGCCTGGTCCGGTACCGCCCACCGGTCAACAAGCTGGCCGGGGCGATGGCGCCGGAGCTGTACCACCGCCTGGTCGAGGACGTCCCGCTGCGGCAGCTCACCCTGCAGGGACTGGGCGAGCCTCTGCTGTCGCCCTATCTGCCGGAGATGATCGAGGCGGCGGTGCGGCGCGGCATCCGGGTCGGGTTCAACACCAACGCGACGCTGCTGAACCGGCGCCGCGCCGAGGAACTGGTGGCGAGCCGGGTGGACTGGCTGCACGTGTCGCTCGACGGGGCGACCGCGGGCGCCTACGAGGCGATTCGCGACGGCGCCGACTTCGATACCGTGATCGCCAACCTGACCGGCCTGGTCCAGGCCAAACGGGCGGCTCAGAGCGCGACCCCGTGGATCCGGGTGGTCTTCGTGGCGATGCGCGACAACGTTGCCGAGCTGCCCGCTCTGGTCCGGCTGCTCAGCCGGATCGGCGTCGACGAGCTACGGGTGCAGAACCTGTCGCACAGCTTCGACGACACCGACCCGGCCGGCCGTTACGAGGAGATCCGCACCTTCACCGCCGATCAGGCGCTGTGGACCGGCGCCGATCTGGCGCGCGCGGAGGCCGCTTTCGCCGAGGCCCGCCGGATCGCGGCCGGTGAGAACGTGCGGCTGCGGTTGCCCCGGTTCACCGGTGCGGACGGTGCGGACGGTGGCGGCTGCACCTGGCCGTGGGACGCCGCTTACATCACCAGCGCCGGAGTGGTTCAGCCGTGCTGCATGGTGATGGGCGACGACAGGGTGTCGCTCGGCGACCTCAACGACACCGGCTTCCCGGAGATCTGGCGCGGCGCGGCATACCGCGACTTCCGGCGGCGTCTGGCCGGCGACGATCCGCCGGAGGTCTGCCGCGGCTGCTCCCTCTATCACCACACCTTCTGATCCCCTATGGGCCGGCTGCTGTCCGGAGGAGGATCGGGACTGGCCCGGCGCCGACTCGGCGTGGGCGGTGCCGGCCAGACCTGCGGCGGCTCGGACAGCGGGGCCGCGTTCACCGACCGCCGGAGCGGTCCGGCCGGGGCGGGACCCGTCCGCTCGCGGCCTGCAGCCGGGCGCCCAGGCGGGCGACCTCGGCCCGGAGCTCGTCCGGGGTCTCGACGGTGAAATCCCATCCCAGACCGGCGAGCATCTGGGCCATGCCGTCGAGGCGCTCGGCGCGGGTGGTCAGGCGCACACCGGACCGCGTACGGCTGAGGGTGGCGACCGTGGGCGGGATCCGTCGCCGGGCCTGCTCCAGATCGGTGTGCAGGAGCACGGACACCTCGTGCCGCCAGTTCCCGGTGGCGAGTCCCGCCGCGACGTGGGCGGCCGGGTCGAAGCCGGCCGGGACCTCGAAGGCGCCGTCGCGGAGGGTGGCCCCGCTGATCCGGTCCAGGCGGAACGTGCGGACCGTTCCGCGCTCGTGGTCGTGGCCGGTGACGAACCATCTGCCGCCATGGAACACCAGCCCGTACGGGTCGAGCTCCCGGCCGGCCGGGCCGGCGCCGGGTTTGGTGTAGGTGAAGGCCACCGGGCGCCGGCCGCTCGCGGCGGTGGCCAGTGTGAGCAGCGTTCCGGTGGCCGTGTCCGGTGCGGACACCGGCCTCGTGGCGGTGAAGTCGAGAGTGGCCAGCAGCGCGTCGATCCGCGCGCGCAGGGCGGTCGGCAGGACGCGTTGGATCTTCGCCAGGGCGGTCTCGCCGGCGGCCGCGGTGGTGGCCAGGCCGGTGCGGCGGCCGGCGACCAGGCCGAGCAGCACGGCGACGGCCTCGTCGTCGGTGAGCATGAGCGGAGGCAGCCGGTAACCGGGGGCGAGCACGTAACCGCCGTAGCGCCCGCGGCGGCCCTCCACCGGGATGCCGAGTTCGGCCAGGTGTGCCGCGTAGCGGCGGACGGTGCGCTCGTCGACACCGAGACGCTCGGCGAGGTGCCCGACCGTGCGGCCCGCCGGGGTGGCCTGGAGCAACTCCAGCAGGCCGAGAACCCGGCCCAGTGACTGTGGCATGGGCCACAGGTTATACCGGGCGGAAGCTGCCCGGTATTCGGCATAGCGTTACCGTCATGACGACATACGTGCTGGTTCCGGGGTTCTGGCTGGGCGGTTGGGCGTGGGACGCGGTGGCCGCGCCCTTGCGCGCCGAAGGGCACGACGTCCACCAGGTCTCGCCCGTCCTCGACCGGGGCGCCACGGTGGCCGATCACGTCGATCAGCTCACCGGACTGCTGAGCGGCCTGGACGACGTCGTGCTGGTCGGGCACAGCTACGGTGGGCTGATCGTCACCGCGGCGGCCGACCGGGCGCCCGAGCGGGTGGCTCGCCTGGTCTACGTCGACACCGGTCCGCTGCCCGACGGCATGTCCCAGGCCGACTTCGAGGGTGCGCCACCGCAGGAGGCCGACGGCATGGTGCCGGTGCCGGCCGACGCGCCGCCGTCGGCCGCGGGCTTCGACTGGGCG
The DNA here is from genome assembly GCF_030009775.1 of Actinoplanes sandaracinus. GTDB lineage: Bacteria > Actinomycetota > Actinomycetes > Mycobacteriales > Micromonosporaceae > Actinoplanes > Actinoplanes sandaracinus. The sequence goes on from NZ_JASCTH010000025.1 coordinate 78,117, forward strand.
GTGATCCGCGAGCGCGGCCGGGCCCAGCCGATCGGCACGGCCACCGGTCCGGTGCGCCACGGTGGGGCGTGGCGATCGGTGCCGCGTACCGGGATCCTCTGCTCTTTCACCGAAACGCAGCTGCGTGAGCTCGCGGCGACCGTGCCGGCGTTCGCCCTGATGGTCGGTGACGACTGGACCTATGCCGAGCTGCCGACCGGGCACTGGCCGATGTTCTCCGAGCCGCGGGCGCTGGCGTCCCTGCTGTCCGGGCTCGCGTGAGGGGCGATTCCTCGCCCCGCGCGGCTTCTGACCCGCCGCGAAGCAGTCCGGACCGCACATGAAGTTGCGGGTGTGCAGGGCGGACAGCTCGGCCGCCTCGTCGTCGGGGAACCCGAGGCGGGACAGATGCCGCCTGCGGCCGGTGTCCATCTCCGCCTGGAGCTGTTGCCCCGCCAGGTGGCCGCGCTCCAGCGCCTCCGGTGTCCACCCGCCCGCCGCCAGCAGCAACAGCGCGTCGAACACGTCCTGGTTGAGCCCGGCGGTGTCGATGAGCACGTCGTGACGCCGTTCGATGGCGCCCCGCAGCCGGCCGAGCATCGTCGGGTCCGACGCCGACTGGTGTTCCAGATGCGCCACCCCGAACGCCATGTGCCGCGCCTCGTCGGCGCGGGCCAGCCGGGTGACCGCCTGGGTGACGGGGTCGGGGGCGTGCCGGTCGAGGAAGGTGAGCAGGTGCACGAAGGTGCCCTCGCCGAGCACCGACAGCAGGAACGAGGCGAGGGTGAAGTCGGGCTCGGCCAGCAGCGACGCCAGCGACGCCCGGCCGCCGGCCGAGGAACTGCCCATCTGGCCGCCGGTGTGCAGGGCCCGCCGGGTGAAGACGTCGACGTGCCGGGCCGCGTCGGCGGCCTGGACCGCGAGCAGCCCCAGCACCTCCCGGAAGTGCGGGTGGATGCGGGTCAGCAGCCGGGCCGGGATGACCAGGGCGGCCAGGCCCCAGTGCCCGGGCGGCCGGCGGGCCACCGAGCCCGGCTCGCCGGCCCGTTCGGCGCGGGCCCAGCGGTCGGTGTCACGCATGGTCAGCGCCCGGACGGTCAGGCCCCGGGTCTCGGCGAGCCGGCGGGCCCGGCCCCAGGCGAGCGGAGAGTTCCACGCGGCGTCGATCCGCCCGGCGATCAGGTCTTCGACCTGCCGCTCGTAGTGGGAGTAGAGGACGTAGCCGAACGGCGGGCCGGCCGCCACGAGCCAGTCCCGGAAGCCGTTCCAGATGGTCACGACCTTCGGGTCGTAGGCGACCGCGCCCATCGTGAAGGCGGTCATGCCGGCACCGCCGGGGCGTCGAACAGCGGCAGGCCGAGGCCGGCGCCGCCCACCTCGTGGGCGCTGGTCAGCCCGAGCAGACCCGCGGCGCCGAGGGCGGCGATCGCGGCCCTCGGGTACTCGCCGGTCCGGTCGACGTCCGCCGCGTGCGGGCGGACCTCCGCGTCCAGCACAGCCTGCAGTGCGGCCCCTGCAGTGCGGCCCGATAATCCGTCATGTCGCTCCCCGTGCGATATCTGTCACCGATCGCGATGGACGATGACGCGGCGGTGCCGACAGATCCACAGGGGAGCAGCGGCACCGTCCCGTCCGATCTCGACCCCGTCATCACCGGAGGGGTCACGATCATGGTGGACGGCTTGGGCTAACATCCATCCCCGTATGGAGGCGTTTGAGTTCCTGGTGGTCTCCCCCGCCTTCAAAGCGGGTGGGCCTGGCTCAGCCTGGCCGGCGGGTTCGATTCCTGTCCGCCTCCGCCATAAGACGTCTGCGGGGAGAAACGTCGGATGGATGTGCTCGACGATCCGGTGCGCCTGACCCGATTCGCCCGAGGCGGCGGCTGCGCCTGCAAGATACCGCCGGGCGAGCTGGAGTCCGCGCTGGCCGGGGTCTTCAGCCCGCTCGCCGCGCCGGCCCATGAGCTGCTGGTCGGACTGGAGTCCGGCGACGACGCGGCCGCGGTCCGGCTCTCCGGCGAAACGGCGATCATCGCGACCACCGACTTCTTCACCCCGGTGGTCGACGACCCGTACGACTGGGGCCGGATCGCCGCCGCGAACGCCCTGTCGGACGTCTATGCGATGGGCGGCGACCCCATCCTCGCCGTGAACCTGCTGGCCTGGCCGCGTGACCTGCTGCCGATGACGATCGCCTCCGAGGTGCTGCGCGGCGGCTTCGACATCACCCGGGAAGCGGGCTGCCATCTGGCCGGAGGACACAGCGTCGACGACGCCGAACCCAAGTACGGCCTGGCGGTCACCGGGATCGGCGACGCCCGCCGCCTGCTGCGCAACGACGCCGGCCGTCCGGGTGTCCCGCTGAGCCTGACCAAGCCGCTGGGCGTGGGCGTGCTGAATTCGCGGCACAAGGCGACCGGTGAGAGTTTCCCGCAGGCCGTCGCCGTGATGACCACGCTGAACCGGGCCGCGTCCAAGGCCGCCCTGCACGCGGGCGTGGTCTGCGCGACCGACGTGACCGGCTTCGGGCTGTTGGGTCACCTGCACAAACTCGCCCGCGCGAGCGGCGTCACCGCGATCGTCGACGCGGCCGCGGTGCCCTACCTGGACGGCGCCCGCGAAGCCGCCCGGGACGGGTTCGTCAGCGGCGGCTCACGCCGCAACCTCGACTGGGTCCAGCCGCACACGAGCTGGAGCTCGCGGGTCACCGAGCTGGAGCGGCTGCTGCTCGCGGACGCGCAGACCTCCGGTGGCCTGCTGGTCGCCGGCGAGATCCCGGGCGCCCCGGTGATCGGCGAGCTGGTGCCCTTCGACGGCGAGCACACCCTGGTCGTCCGGTGACCGGCGATCCGCGCCGCAGCATTCCCCGCACCGACACCCTGCTCGCCGACCAGCGGCTGGCCGCCGCCTGTCAGGAGTTCGGCGCCGACCTGGTGAAGCAGGTGGTCCGCGACGCGCAGCAGCAGGCCCGCGCCGGCCGGATCGAACCGGCCGCGGTCCTGCACACCGCGCTCGCCGCGCTGCCCTCGGCCCCGGCCCTGCTGCGCCGGGTCATCAACGCGACCGGTGTGGTGCTGCACACCAACCTCGGCCGCGCGCCCCTGTCGGCGGCGGCCGTCGAGGCGGTCACCGCGGCCGCCGGATACGTCGACATCGAGTACGACGTGGCCACGGGCGCCCGGGCCCGCCGCGGGCGCAGCGCTCTCGACGCCCTGCGGGCCGCGGTCCCGGACGCCGGCGACGTGCACGTGGTCAACAACGGGGCGGCCGCGATCGTGCTGGCCGCCACCGCGCTCGCGGCCGGCCGGGAGATCGTCGTGGCCCGGTCGGAGATGGTGGAGATCGGCGACGGCTTCCGGCTGCACGAGTTGCTGGCCAGCACCGGCGCCCGGCTGCGTGAGGTCGGCGCCACCAACCGGGTGCACCGGCGTGACTACGCCGACGCGGTCGGCCCGGACACCGGATTCATCCTCAAGGTCCACCCGTCCAACTTCCGGATCGAGGGCTTCACCTCTCATGTGGGTGTCGCCGAACTGGCCGGGCTGCCGGTGCCGGTGGTCGCCGACATCGGCTCCGGCCTGCTGCGCCCGGAACCCCTGCTGCCCGACGAACCGGACGCCGCGTCCTGGCTGCGTGCGGGTGCGACGGTGGTCACCGCCAGCGGTGACAAGCTGCTCGGCGGCCCGCAGGCCGGTCTGCTGCTCGGCGGCCGCGAGGTGATCGAGACGCTACGGCGGCACCCGCTGGCCCGGGCGCTGCGCGTCGACAAGCTCACCCTCGCCGCGCTGGAGGCTACGCTGCGCCGGCCCGCGAACCCGACGACGGCCGCCCTGCACGCCGACGAGCGACAACTGCGGGAACGCGCCGGAAAGCTGGCGGCCCGGCTCGCCGCGAGCGGCATCACGGCGACCGTGACGCCCAGCGAGGGTGTCGTCGGCGGCGGTTCGGCGCCGGGCCTGACGTTGCCCGGCTGGGCCGTCCGGCTCCCGTCCACGCTCGCCGAGCCGCTGCGCCGCGGTGTCCCGTGCGTGGTCGGCCGGGTCCACGACGGCCACGTGCTGCTGGACCTGCGCTGCGTCCCGCCGGCCGTCGACGACGTCCTGGCCGGGGCCGTGGAGCGCGCATGTTCGTGATCGCCACCGCCGGGCACGTCGACCACGGCAAGTCGACGCTGGTGCGGGCGCTGACCGGGATGGAACCCGACCGGTGGGCCGAGGAACGCCGCCGCGGCATGACCATCGACCTCGGGTTCGCCTGGACCACCCTCGACGACGAGCACATGACGGCGTTCGTCGACGTGCCCGGTCACCAGCGGTTCGTGTCGAACATGCTGGCCGGCGCCGGGCCGGTCACCGCGGTGATGTTCGTCGTCGCCGCCGACGAGGGCTGGCGGCGACAGTCCGCGGAGCACCTCGCGGCGCTGCACGCGCTCGACGTCCGTCATGGGGTCCTCGTGATCACCCGCTGCGACCTCGCCGACCCGGGCCCGGCCATCGAGCAGGCACGCGAGCAGTTGGACGGCACCGGCCTGGCCGGGATGCCGGTGGTCGCGGTGTCGGCGGTGACCGGTCAGGGCCTCGGGGCGCTCCGGGACACGCTGCGCGACTTCACGCGGACGCTGCCCGCGCCGCGGCCGGGTCCGGCACGGCTGTGGGTGGATCGCTCGTTCAGCGTGCGGGGCAGTGGAACCGTGGTGACCGGGACGCTGGCGTCGGGAACCGTGGCGGTCGGCGACGAGCTGCTGCTGCAACCGTCGGGCCGCGCGGTCCAGGTCCGCGGCCTGCAGAGCCTCAAGACCGACGTCGACCGGGCCGACGCGGTCGCCCGGCTCGCCGTCAACCTGCGCGGCCTGAGCGCCGGCGAGGTACGCCGCGGGCAGGCCCTGGTCGAGCCGGGCGCCTTCGCCCCGGTCGCCACCATGGACGTCCGCCTGATCCGCTCCGCCGACGACCTGCCCGCCCAGCTCACCCTGCACATCGGGTCCGCGGCGGTGCCCGTGCGGGTGCGGATGCTCGGCCCCGCGGCCGCCCGTCTGACCCTGGCCACGCCGCTGCCGTTGCATGCCGGCGAGCGTGGATTGCTGCGTGATCCCGGGGCCCAGCAGATCGTCGCCGGGTTCGTCGTCCTCGACACCATGCCGCCGCGGCTGCACGCCCGTGGCGACGCCCGGCGGCGGGCCACGCGGCTGTCCGCGATGAGCGACCGGCCGACCGTCCTGGACGAGGTGAGCCGCCGTGGCGCCGTCCGGCGCGAACATCTGGTCACGGCGGGTGTCATGTCCCGGCTGGGTGCCGCCCCCGACAGCGTGATCACGGCGGGCGAGTGGCTGGTCGATCCGGTCGTCTGGAAGGAATGGGCGGCCGCGCTGCGCCGGGCCGTCGACGAGTGGGCGGTGAGCAACCCGCTGTCGCCGGGCCTGCCTCCGGAGGCGGCCGCACGCCGGGCCGGCATCAGCGATCCACGGTTGATCGGCGCTCTCACCGCGGAGGCCGGGCTCGTCCTGGACAGCGGCGGCATACGTGGCAGGGAGACGGGGATCCGTTTCCCGGAGCCGGTGCGCCGCGCGCTGGACGAGGTCCGGGCCGGGCTGCGGGAGGACCCGTTCGGCGCGCCCGGCGCCGAGGACTTCGCCCGGCTCGGACTGTCCCGGCAGCATCTGGCCGCCGCCGTCACCGCGGGCGTGCTCTACCGGGTCGCCGACGGTGTCTACCTGCTGCCCGGCGCGATCGCCGAGGCGATCCGGCGGCTCATCGCGCTGGAGCAGCCGTTCACGGTCAGTCAGGCCCGGGAAGCCTGGGGCACCAGCCGCCGCGTCGCGGTGCCGCTGCTGGAACACCTCGACCAGCAGGGCGCCACCCGCCGGCTCGACACGGCCCGCCGCGTTGTCCGCTGACCGAGCCGACATGACCGGGACGCGCGGCGCTGACGGCGTGTCCGTCAAACCGGCATCCCTCCAGGAAGGACACGTCGATGTACGAGCGGATCGCCGAAGCGATAGCGATGGGTGGCGCGCTGCTCCTGCTGGCAGCCGGTGCGGGGCACCTACGCCGGCTGGGGCACCTCACCGCGGTGCTGGCAGCGCAGCGGCTGGTCCCGCTGTGGTCGCGCCGGCCGCTGGCCGCGATCGTCGCCGTCACCGAGATCGGCGCGGGCGCCATGGCGGTCGCCGGATGGCTGGTGCCGTACTGGCCGTTGATGATCCTGATGGCGGCGGTCTACGCGGCGTTCGGCGTCTACACCACCGTGTTGCGCGTCCGGCGGCCCGGCGCTCCCTGCGGATGCTTCGACGGTGGCAGCGTCGTCTCCTGGGGCGTGGTCGCCCGGGCCTGGGTGTTCTGCGCCGCCGCGATCGTGGTGGCGCCGGGGCTGGATGCGGGCGTCGCCGCGGCGGACCGGTTCGTCGTCGGGTGCGCCGCGATCCTGGTCGCCCTGATCACGTGGCTGGCGCCCCAGCTGGCCGGCGTGGCCGGGCCCGCACGGGCCGGAACCGGCGGCCGGCGCGGGTGAATCAGCCGGCGGTGGCCGTCGCGACGGCCACCCACCCGATGAGGTCGAGCCCGGCGGCGGCGGCGGGTTACTCCGCGGGGGGGGCCCGGCCCCCCCCCCCCCGACCGGATGAGGTCGAGCCGGGCGGCGGCGTCGGGGCCGGTCGCCGCCAGGTGCCAGCGCCGGCCCGCGGGCGTGTTCATGGTGAGGTAGGTCGTCTCCGCGCTGTCGTCGACCGTCAGCAGGGCCTGCGCGCCGCCCAGGGAGCCGAACCAGTCCTGCGGGTCGGGTACGCCGGGCAGCCCGGGACGGTCCTCGGCGCCGACCACGACGGCGAGCTCAGTTTGTGCGCTCCCACCCGCCGGCACCGACAGCACGGCTCGGTCGCCGGTGCGCGGCAGCACGGCGGTCGATGGCCGCCCGGCGGTCACTCCGGCGTCCACCAGCTTCGCCTCGGCGGGAAGGCCCCGCATCACCGCGTCGCCGAGGCGTACGCCGTCCGCCCCGACCCGCTGGGGGGCCACTGTCGACGGCGCCGGCACGGGTGAGGTCGCCGCCGCGGAACTGGCCGACTGGACGGTGCCGGGCCCGGGATCGAAGACGTTCACCAGGCCGACACCCGCGGTGGCCGCCAGCGCCACTCCGCAGACGGCGGCCGCGGCCGTGGTGGCGGTGCGGCGCGACCGGCGCCGCCGGGCTGTCGCGGTGAGGCGGTCCGCGTCGACCAGCAGTTCGTAGGGGCCGTCCCGGAACTCGGTGGCCAGCAGTTCTTCCAGCTTCTCCGTCATGGCGTCTCCTGAAGGTCCGCTGCCCGGTCCAGTGACCGCAGCTCATCGATCCGAAGGTCGCGGCGCAGGCTCCGCAGAGCGCGATGCCGCAGGGAACGGATGGTGGCGGGCCGGCGGTGCAGCAGACTGGCGATCTCCTCGTCGTCGGCCCCGTCGAGGAACCCGAGGACGAGAACCGTCCGCTGCAGGGGCGGCAGTGTGGCGAGCGCCCGGCGCAGCTCATCGCGATGCTCCACGCTGTCCAGTGCCCCGTCCGTGGCGGCCAGATTCTCACTGACCGCCACGGACGGTCGCCGCCGGCGCCACCAGCTGACATTCGTCCGCGCCATGATGGTCTTGACGTAGCCGACCGGGTTGCCGTCCTGCCTGATTCGCGACCACGCGCCCATGGCTCTCACCAGGGAGTCCTGCAACAGGTCCTCGGCCGCGTGCCGATCGCCGGCGAGCACGTAGGCGTAGCGAGCCAGACCGGGCAGCGCCTGCCGCACGAACTCGTCGAACGTCGTGTCCGTCATGTCACCTCCGTTTTCCTGCCTACTAGTACGCCGGAGCCGGAGCATGTGTTGCAGGCGCCGGAGGAGAATCTCGTCAGATCACCGCCGCCCAGATCCCCCCGGCGAACGCCATGACCAGAATGGCCTTGATCCACCGCTCGTAACGGGAGAACTCCAGGTCCCAGGAGTTGTCGTCGCTGAACCTCAGGTTGGACGACGTCATGATGGAGCGGCCCAGCCCGAAGCCCAGGCCCGCGAGCAGCGCGGCGACCGGGGACGCGAGCAGAGCGATGGCCGGCAGCAGGACGTACGGCAGACCGCTGGTGACGTAGGTGCGCAGGCCGGTGCCCATCTCGAGGCCGAACTGCAGCGGCCCGAAGAAGCGTCCGTGACGGAACACGGTCACCGGCACCAGACGGGCGTTCTGCGGCAGCCCGAAGGACAGCAGACCGAACTCCCGGGCGGCGATGACGCCGAACCAGCTCACCAACAGCACGACCCACACGCTGGGCGGTGCCGCCAGGCGGAGGAGGGAGCCGGCCACGAGGGCGCCGAGCGCGGTGACGAGCGCACCGAGCACCTGCCCCAGACAGAAGGAGAATTGTGGATAACCTCGCCAGACCGGCGAGTTCAGCACGAAGGCCGAGTTGCGGCTTCAAGTGGAGCCGCTGACAGCGAAGCCTCCTGCCGCACCCGCGACCAGCCACCCGATGAGACTGGCCGCGGAAGCGGCGCCGATGTGCAGTAGAACGCCGCCCGCCGCCACGGCACCGATCGATGCCGTGGCGACAAGCGGGTGCCACAGCATGCGCGGTGGCGTTGCGACGGTCATCAGACCGGAGCGCGGCAGATCGTCAGGTACGTGCGGGACGATCCGCCGCCGGACACGCGGGTGTTGCCGTCCGAGCAGCGCCACACTTTGTTGCCGACCTTCCACTTCCACGCGTTCTTGGTGCTGCTCGAACCGCAGGCGCTGGAGATGGGCGTGTACGTGGTGATGATCGGGGCGTCCCGAACGGTGCCCTTCCGGTGCCACCCCGACGCGCAGTACATGCTGCCCATGAAGTCACCGCCGAAGCAGGCTCCGGGCTCGTTGCGGTACGCGCCGCCGGTGTCCTTCTCCTCGGCGTACCCACTCGGGTAGGCGTCCTTGCAGTCGTTGCGGTCCCAGCCCTTGAGCCCGTTGGGACCGTTCTCCGCCCGTGCCGCCCGCTGACCCGCCAGAGGGGACCAGCTCAGCGCCGTGGCGCCCAGGGTGAGGCTCGAGAAGGCGACACCGCGCAGGACCGTACGGCGCCGGGTGGAGGTCTTGCCGAGCCCGGTCAGGGCCAGGGTCGGCTCGGTGACGGCCGAGTTCTCGGCGTCGGGGATCTGTTCCATGTCAAGCGGCATTGGCGCGCCCATTCTCCTCGGATTGACTCAACAGGCCCCAGGACTGAAGGACCGGAGTGACGTCGCGTTCATTGGCCGGCAGGTGCAGGCGTCGCACCTGGCCCTGACCGTCCACCTGCAACAGGATCGGCGTGCTCAGATGAGCGATCGCTGACCATGCGCGGTCGTCCCGCACGACCGGGAGACCACCACTGAGCCCGTTCCACTGCTCCTCGGGCTCGAATGTCAGCAGGACCGCCGCCGCACTGTCCGGCGCGGACATCACGGAGCCGACCTGCTGCACCACGGCCACGCACAACGGGCAGCCACTGTCGACAGCGAGCACCAGACCGCCTCGGTCACCGACCACGCTGCGAGGGAGCTCGATGTCGACTCGCTCTCCCGTGACCGCCCCCGCCTCGACCCGAGCCCGCAGCATCCGGACCTCACGGAGCACAGCGCCGAGGCCGAGGAACAGGATGATGAGGGCGACCCAGGTGAGAAGCAGCAGGGCCCACAACGGACTCACCGAATTACCGTCCGGACCACTCGACGTTGATGCCGTCGAGCCAGCCGAGCAACTCCGCGTCCGGCACCTCCTCCAGCGCGTCGAGGTGCACCTCGGCCACCGCCTTGGAGAAGCCCATGGTGAACGCGAAGTTCTCCACGCCGGTGGCGTTCGCGGCGACGCCCGGCAGCCGGGACCGCCACACCTCTCCGGACGCGGTCTTGGCGCCGCGTGCCTTCGGCAGCAGGTCACGCCCGCGGTCGGGGGACGGGACGTTGACCGACCCGCGGTTCTCGACCGTGGCGAGCACGTGCTCGCTCGCGACGCTCAGCAGCGTCGACTTCTTCGGCACGACACGCATGCCTTCCGGCTGGTCGTCGATGTCGAGCACCGAGAACAGACCGGTCAGGTTGACGTCGGTGGGCGCGGGCCCGGAGAAGACCGTCATCAGCTCGTGGTGCTTGCCGAGCAGCGACACGATCGTGGAGCTTCCGTCGTTGGCTTCCGAGACGATCACTTCCCGGTTGCCGACCACCAGCCGCTTCTTCACCGAAGCAGCCACGAAGTACGTGGTGGCGAAGTCGTGGTTGCCTCGGGTGCCGATCTGAAAGCCCCGGCCGTAGTTGCCACCGACGAACCGGACGCCGGCGACTCGATCGGCCAGACTCGACCCGTCGTTCCACTGCACGCGGACCCACGCGCCACTGGGCGCTCTGGTGTCCACCGTTGTTGTCGTCACTCTTCAACCCCCTGAATCAATTGAAGGGGATGCATGGCAAACCGATTGAACATGGCAAGCAGGCCCCCCGTGGTTTCGCAGCCTGCCACATTGGATCAAGCGGTCGCTACCCTCCGATTGACGGGGGCCGCCGTTGGAAAACGCTTTCTCCGACCCGGAAGTCGCCGCGGTTTCGCCACTGTGGAGGGTTATTGCTCGCGTCGCCACCATGCGGGCGATGTGGGCGCTCAGGGGCGTATGTCGGCCCGACGCGAGCGCGCCGGCACTCGGGCGGAAAAGTATTCCGCAGTGGGAAAACTGACGCCGATCCGATCGTCGGGGCGGCGATGTGGCCGGAACTTAACTTGTTAAGCGCATTCGCCCCAACCAGACGTAAGTGATGCACGTAAATGCCATTGGGGAATGACGCCTCGATGGCGACTGCGTTCGTGGGTCGCCGGGTGGGCGCAGGGAGGGGTTCGGGTGCTATCGGCGCCCGGAATTGATTTTCGAATCCGCGTTTCGTAAACGGTCAATGCTGTAACAATGTGACTGATTGAGGCACGCCGTTGTATTATCGGGCCGGCGGATGTGTCACGCCTTGCCAGGCGGGGATCGCGTCGCTGGAGTGAGCTCGGTGAACGCCGTGGCGACCCGTGGCCCACGGCGGCGCCGTCGACTGCTTCCGGGGCGCCACGGCGCGGCTTCCGCGAGAGAGCGTGGCCCGCGATCATCGACGGTGAGGCTCTGTCGATGGGCGGCCCACGCGTAGGTCTGCACAGGCGTCCGGGCCCCGGGTGTGATCGGCTTCTATTGATTCTTCACGTGCCGATTGCCGCCGGTGGTATGCGCCGGGGGGGGGGGGGTGGGGGGGGGCAAAAACAACCCCCCCCCCCCCCCCGCCCCCCCCCCC
>NZ_JASCTH010000025.1:89382-175820 GCF_030009775.1 Actinoplanes sandaracinus
GGGTTTGGGCGGGGGGGGGGTTTTTGTTCCCCCCCAAACCCCCCGCCCCGGCTCCACCGGGCACGCGGCCGGTGGAGGGTCTGTTCAGTACGGCGGCGGCGCGTGCCGTCAGCCCTCGGACGGCCAGGTCTTGGCGACGAGGGTGAGCACGTCGTAAGTGGCCACCGGCTGGCCGTCCTGGTTGGTGACCACGGCGTCCCAGCGGACCTCGCCGTAATCGGCGCTGTTGCGCGGCTTGATCTGCTTGACGGTCAGCGTGACCGCGATGGTGTCGTCGGCCTTGACCGGCGTCAGGAACCGCAGGTTGTCGACGCCGAAGTTGGCCAGCACCGGGCCCGGTGACGGCTCGACGAACAGACCGGCCGCCAGCGAGACGACCAGGTAGCCGTGGGCGACGATGCCGCCGAACAGCGGGTTGCGGGCCGCCGCCTCGGCATCGGTGTGCGCGTAGAACGTGTCACCGGTGAACTCGGCGAAGTGTTCGATGTCGGCGAGGCTGACCGTGCGCTGCCCGGACCGGATCGTGTCACCGATGCGCAGCTCGGCCAGGCTCTTGCGGAACGGGTGGACGTCGTCGTCACGCCGGGCCGCGCCGGTGGTCCACTGCCCGGTGACCGCGGTCAGCAGGTCCGGCGACGCCTGGACGGCGGTGCGCTGCATGTGGTGCAGGACCGCGCGGATCCCGCCGAGTTCCTCGCCGCCGCCGGCGCGCCCCGGACCGCCGTGGACCAGCGTCGGCAGCGGGGAGCCGTGACCGGTGGACTCCTTGGCGTCGTCGCGGTCGAGCACGAGCACCCGGCCGTGCCACGGCGCCAGGCCGAGGACGATGGCGCGGGCGACGTCCGGGTCATGGGTGGCCACGGACGCGACGAGGCTGCCCTTGCCGCGGGCGGCCAGGGCGACGGCCTCGTCGATGCCGTCGTAGGCCAGCACGGTGCTGACCGGCCCGAACGGCTCGACGTTGTGCGGTTCGGCCGCACCCGGCCGGGCCCGCAGCACCAGCGGCGTCAGGAAGGCGCCGCGTTCGGCGTCACCGTCGAGCAGCGGCCCGCCGTCGGGGTCGCCGAAGACGATCTCGGAGCCGGCCCGCAGCGACTCGACCGCCTTGCGGACCTCGTCGCGCTGACCGAGACTGGCCAGCGCACCCATGCGCACGTCGGGGTTGCGCGGGTCACCGACGGTGATCTTGGACAGCCGTGCGGCGAGGGCGTCCTCCACCTGGCCGGCGATCTGCGACGGGACGATGACACGACGGATGGCGGTGCACTTCTGGCCGGCCTTGACCGTCATCTCGGCGACGACGCCCTTGATGAACAGGTCGAACTCGGGATCGTCGGACCGCACGTCCGGGCCCAGGATCGAGCAGTTCAGGGAGTCGGCCTCGACGCCCAGCCGTACCCCGCCGTCGAGGATGTTGGGGTGGCGGCGCAGGATGCCGGCGGTGTGCGCCGAGCCGGTGAAGGCCACCGAGTCCTGCAGGGTCAGCTCGTCGAGCAGGCTGCCGGCGCTGCCGGAGATCAGCTGCAGAGCGCCGTCGGGCAGCAGCCCGGACTCGATGATCCGCCGGACCACCAGCTCGGTGAGGTACGCCGTCTGGCTGCCCGGCTTGACGATCGTCGGCAACCCGGCCAGGAAGGCGGGCGCGAGCTTCTCCAACATGCCCCAGACCGGGAAGTTGAAGGCGTTGATCTGTACGGCCACGCCGGGCCGGGACGTGTAGATGTGCCGGCCGACGAAGGTGCCGCCCTTGCTGAGGGGCTCGACGGCGCCGTCCAGCACGATCGTGTCGTTGGGTAGTTCGCGGGTGCCCTTGCCTGCGAAGCTGAACAGCGTGCCGATGCCGCCGTCGACGTCCACCGCGGTGTCGCGGCTGGTCGCGCCGGTGCGCACGGACAGCGCGTAGAACTCGTCCTTGCCGGCGAGCAGGTGCTTGGCCAGCGCCTTGAGGGCGGAGGCGCGCTCATGGAAGGTCAGTGCCCGCAGGGCCGGCCCGCCGACCTCCCGGGCGTGGCGCAGCATCGCCCCGGTGTCCAGGCCGCGGCTGGAGATCCGTGCGACCTCCTCGCCGGTGGCGGCGTCCAGCAGGGGTTCGCCCTCGTCTGCGGAGCGGAACCATCGTCCGGCGGCGTAGCTCTCCAGCAGCGTGCTCACGCTGACTCCTTCGGATGTCGGGACTGTTGCGTAAAGCGGCAGGCTCTGTCACCGTATTACAGACCGATCGTTTAGTAAATGCGAGGGGCTATGACGACCACGCCGATGCCGCCCACCGAGGCCGCCCTCCAAGCCTCCTTCGACGCGACGATCGCGCACCACGACCGCATCGAACCCCGTGACTGGATGCCCGAGGGCTATCGCAAGACGCTCATCCGGCAGATCGCCCAGCACGCGCACTCCGAGATCATCGGCATGCAGCCGGAGGGCAACTGGATCAGCCGGGCCCCGTCCCTGCGGCGCAAGGCGATCCTGCTCGCCAAGGTCCAGGACGAGGCCGGCCACGGGCTGTACCTCTACTCCGCCTGCGAGACGCTCGGCGTCTCCCGCGCGGAACTGGTCGAGCTGCTGCTCGCCGGCAAGCAGAAGTACTCCTCCATCTTCAACTACCCGACGCTGTCCTACGCCGACGTCGGCACGATCGGCTGGCTCGTCGACGGCGCCGCGATCTGCAACCAGGTGCCGCTGTGCCGCACCTCCTACGGGCCGTACGGCCGGGCGATGATCCGCATCTGCAAGGAGGAGTCCTTCCACCAGCGGCAGGGCTACGAGCTGCTGATGACGATGATGCGCGGCACCGACGAGCAGCGGGCCATGGTGCAGGAGTCGGTCGACCGGTTCTGGTGGCCGTCGCTGATGATGTTCGGGCCGCCCGACGACGCGTCACCCAACAGCGAGCAGTCGATGGCCTGGGGCGTCAAACGCAACTCCAACGACGAGCTGCGCCAGAAGTTCGTCGACATGACCGTGCCGCAGGCCGAGGCGCTCGGCGTCACTCTGCCCGACCCCGACCTGCGCTGGAACGCCGAACGTGGCCACCACGACTTCGGCGAGCCCGACTGGGCCGAGCTCACCGCCGTGATCCGCGGCAACGGCCCCTGCAACGCCCAGCGCATGGCGCACCGCCGGGCCGCTCACGAGAACGGCGCCTGGGTTCGCGAGGCCGCGACCGCATTCGCCGCCCGCACGGCACAGGAGGCACAGCGATGACCGGCGACCGGCGGGACTGGCCGCTCTACGAGGTGTTCCTGCGCGGCAAGCGGGGCCTCAACCACGTGCACGTCGGCTCCCTGCACGCGCCCGACGACGCGTTCGCGCTGTCGCACGCCCGCGACGTCTACACCCGCCGCAACGAGGGCGTCAGCATCTGGGTGGTCCGCGCCGACGCGATCACCGCGTCCAGCCCCGACGAGAAGGACCCGCTGTTCGCCCCCAGCGGCGACAAGGTCTACCGGCACCCCACCTTCTACGAGATCCCCGCCGACGTCCCCCACATGTGAGAAGGCCACGATGAACGACAGCGTCTACGACGGCCTGCTCGGCGGCGACTCGTCCCAGTGGGCGTTCGGCACGGACTTCGAGGACCCCCTCGCCGGCGTCGACACCAGCGTGCCGGCCGGGATCGACGCCGCCGAGCTGGCCGCGTACTGCCTGATGCTCGGCGACGACACCCTCGTGCTCTCCCAGCGACTGTCCGAGTGGTGCAGCCGCGCCCCGGAGCTCGAGGAGGACATCGCGCTGGCCAACATGGCCCTCGACCTGCTCGGGCAGGCGCGGCTGCTGCTCGCCCGGGCCGCCGCCGCCGACCCGGCGTGCGTCCCGTCGCTGCCGGCCGGCTCACCCGTCCCCGACGAGGACGCCCTGGCGTTCTTCCGCGACGCCGGGCAGTTCCGCAACGTCCGCATGGCCGAGGTGCCCAACGGCGACTTCGCCCACGTCGTCGTACGGCTGCTGCTCTTCTCGAACGCCCGCCTGGCGATCCTCTCGCGGTTGCGGGACAGCGCCGACGCGGTGCTCGCCGCGGTGGCCGCCAAGGGCGTCAAGGAGCTGACCTACCACCGTGACTGGGCCGGCCGCTGGTTCGTCACGTGCGCGCAGGGCACCGAGGAGTCCCGCCGGCGGCTGATCGACGCGCTCGGCATGCTCTGGCCCCTGTACGACGAACTGTTCGCGGCACACCCGGTCGAGCGGTCCCTGGCCGCCGCCGGCGCGGGCGTCGACCCGGAAACCGTCCGCGCGGAGGCCGACGTCGTCCTCGACCAGGTGTTCGCCGTCGCCGACGTGCCGCGCCCGCCGCTCGTCGGCGTCCGGGGGCGCACCGGACGCGACGGGCTGCACACCGAGGCGCTGAGCCTGATGCTGGCCGAGATGCAGGTGGTCGCCCGCGCCCACCCCTCCGGCCGATGGTGAGCGTCCGGGAGCGGGCCGCCGCCGTCGCCGCGGAGGTGCGCGACCCCGAGATGCCGATGCTGACCCTCGCCGACCTCGGCGTGCTGCGCGACGTCCAGGTCGACGGCGACACCGTCGTCGCGTCGATCACCCCGACCTACTCCGGGTGCCCCGCGATGGCCACGATGCGCGACGACCTCGTGCACCGGCTCACCGACGCCGGGTTCGCGCGGGTCGAGGTGCGGGTGGTGCTCTCCCCGGCGTGGTCCAGCGACTGGATCACCGAGCACGGGCGCGCCGCGCTGCGCGCCGCCGGTCTCTCACCGCCCGGCCCGGCGCCTCGATCATCCGGCCCGGTGCCGCTGACCCTCGGCCCCGCCCGGCGCGCGCTGACCTGCCCGCTGTGCGGCTCGTCCCGCACCGAACCGGTCTCCGAGTTCGGCGCCACCGCGTGCAAGGCCCTCTACCGCTGCGCGGACTGCCTCGAACCGTTCGACCACGTCAAGGAGATCTGATGACCGTCGCCGCGCGCCCCCGGACCGCGTTTCATCCGCTGCGGGTCGCGGCCGTCGACCGGCTGTGCGACGACGCGGTCGCCGTGACCTTCACGGTTCCCGAGGAGCTGCGCGACGCGTACGCGTTCCGGGCCGGGCAGGCGCTCACCCTGCGCCGCGTGATCGACGGCCGGGAGGAACGCCGCTCCTACTCGATCTGCGCGCCGGTCGGGTCGGCGCCGCGGATCGGCGTCCGCGAGATCCCGGACGGGCTGTTCTCCTCCTGGCTGGTCCACGACGTCACGCCGGGAACGGTCATCGAGGTGCAGACACCCACCGGCGCCTGGGACGCCGACCCGGCCGGCGGCGAGCGGCACCTGTGCGTCGCGGCCGGCTCCGGCATCACCCCGCTGCTGTCGATCGCCGCCACCGTCCTGACCCACCCGGCCGCCGAGGTGTCCCTGCTCTACGGCAACCGGGCCGGCAACACCGTCATGTTCGCCGAGGAGCTGGGCGACCTGAAGAACCGGTACGGCCACCGCCTGCAGGTGTCGCACGTGCTGTCCCGCGAACCCCGCGACGTGGAGCTGTTCTCCGGCCGGCTCGACCACGACCGGCTGCGCCGGCTGCTCACCGACGTCATCCCGGCCGAGACGTACGACCACGTCTGGCTCTGCGGGCCGCTGCAGATGATCGAGGACGCGCGTACGGTCCTCGCCGGGCTCGGGATTCCGGACGGGCGGGTGCACGTCGAGTTGTTCTACGTCGACGCGCCCCCACCGCGGCCGCGCCGCGCCGCGGTGGAGATCTCCGGCGCCACCACCGCGCTGACCACCGTTCTCGACGGCCGGCAGGCCACCGCGACCGTCGCGCAGGACACCACCCTGCTCGACGGCGCCCAGGCCAGCCGGGCCGACCTGCCGTTCGCCTGCAAGGGCGGGGTGTGCGGCACCTGCCGGGCCCTGGTGCGTCACGGCGAGGTGGACATGCGCCGCAACTACGCCCTCGAACCGGGCGAGGTCGCCGCCGGCTTCGTCCTGACCTGCCAGACGTTCCCGGTCAGTGACGCGGTCACGGTCGACTACGACGCCTGATCGCCTTCGGTCACTCGTACCCACCCTCGCCTTTGATCTGGAGTCCCACCGATGTCTGAAGCCTTCGTCCTGTCCGGGGTCCGGACGCCGATCGGCCGTTACGGCGGCGTGCTGGCCCACGTGCGCCCGGACGACCTCGCGGCACTCGTCGTCGCCGAAGCCGTCGCCCGCGCCGGCATCGAACCGGACACGATCGACGAGGTGATCCTCGGCGCCGCCAACCAGGCGGGCGAGGACAACCGCAACGTCGCCCGGATGGCGGCACTGCTCGCCGGGCTGCCCGACACGGTTCCCGGCTTCACCGTGAACCGGCTGTGCGCCTCCGGCCTCACCGCGGTGGCGACCGCCCGGGCGATGATCGCCGCCGGTGACGCGGACGTCGTCGTGGCCGGCGGGGTGGAGTCGATGACCCGGGCGCCGTGGGTCACCGAGAAACCGGCCAAGGCGTTCGCCAAGCCCGGGCCCAGCTTCGACACGTCGATCGGGTGGCGCTTCACCAATCCCCGGTTCGCGCCGGCCGTCACCGCCTCGATGCCGCAGACCGCCGAGACCGTGGCCCAGCGCTGGAACCTCACCCGCGAGGAGCTGGACGCGTTCGCGCTGCGATCGCACGAACGGGCGGTCGCCGCGATCAAGGACGGCCGTTTCGCCGCCGAGATCGTCGCGGTCGGTGTCCGTGACACCCTCGTCGACACCGACGAGGGCCCCCGCGCCGACACCAGCCTGGAACGACTCGCCCGGCTGCGCCCGATCCACGGCGACGGCGGCCTCGTCACGGCCGGGAACTCGTCGTCGCTCAACGACGGCGCGGCAGCGGTCGTGATCGTCAGCGGCCGGTTCCTCGACCGGACCGGTCTGCGGCCGCGGGCCCGCCTGGTGGCCGCCGCCAACGCCGGGGTCGCCCCGGAGATCATGGGCGTCGGCCCGGTCCCGGCGACCCGCAAGGTCCTGGAACGCGCCGGGTGGACCGTCGACGACCTGGACGCCGTCGAACTCAACGAGGCCTTCGCCTCGCAGTCGCTGGCCTGCATCCGCGACCTCGGCCTGGACCCCGACCGGGTGAACGCCGACGGCGGCGCCATCGCCCTCGGCCACCCGCTCGGCGCGTCCGGCGCCCGCATCCTCGTCACCCTGCTCGGCCGCCTCGAACGCGGCGGCGGACGCCGGGGCCTCGCGACCATGTGCGTCGGCGTCGGCCAGGGCAGCGCTCTGCTGGTGGAACGCCCGTGACCGCACGGCCGGCCGGAGGCGTCCGCCCCGACACGCTCACGCGCAGACGAAAGGCCCGATTCTGATGAGCGCACTACCCGCCACGGTGGGAGTCTTCGGCGGCGGGCGCATGGGCGCCGGGATCGCGCACGCCTTCCTGACCGCGGGCAGCGACGTGATCGTCGTCGAGACCAGCCTGCAGACGGCCGGAGCGGCCCGCGAGCGGGTCCAGCGTTACCTGGACAAGGGCGGGCCGCTCCGGACCGGCGCACGGCTGCGGGTCACCACGGAGGCGTCCGCGCTGGCCGGGTGCGGCTTGGTCGTCGAGGCCGTCCCGGAGGACGCGGCGCTCAAGCGCGCCGTGCTGGCCACCGTGGAACGACACGCGCCGGGCGCGATGCTGGCGACCAACACCAGCAGTCTGTCCATCGACGCCCTGGCCGCGGCGCTGGACGGCCCCGGCACCCTCGTGGGCCTGCATTTCTTCAACCCGGTCCCGGTCAGCGGCCTTGTCGAGATCGTCGCCGGGCCCCGGACCCGGCCCACACTGGTCGCCGAGGCCCGCGGCTGGGTGGAGGAACTCGGCAAGACCCCGATCGTCGTGCACGACACCCCGGGATTCGCCAGCAGCCGGCTCGGCGTGCACCTCGCTCTGGAAGCGATGCGGATGCTCGAGGAAGGCGTGGCCAGCGCCGCCGACATCGACACCGCGATGACGCTCGGCTACCGGCACCCGACCGGGCCGCTGCGCACCACCGACATCGTCGGCCTCGACGTGCGGCTCGCCATCGCCGAACATCTGGCACGTGAGCTCGGGCCACGCTTCGAGCCGCCGGCCATCCTGCGCGAGCTGGTCGCCGCCGGGCACCTCGGCCGCAAGACCGGGAAAGGGTTCTTCACCTGGTGAACCAGCGCAACGGCGCCGGGACCGGGCCGGCGGGGAATGCCGCCGGCCGGGGTGCTCTGTCGAGGGTCAGCGCCGCACCAGGCCGTCGAACGCGATCGAGGCGATCGCGTCGGCGACCGTCGCCGCGTCGTGGGCGCCTTCCGGCCGGTACCACTCGACCAGCGAGTTCACCATGCCGAACAGCAGCCGGCTGACCAGGTCCGGTGAGATGTCGTCGCGCAGCGCGCCCTCGGCCGCGGCGTCGCGCACCAGCCCGGCGAGCTGATCGTCGAGCCAGCGGCGTCGTTTGACGGCCTCCACCTCGGTCGGGGTGTTGCCGCGCACCCGCAGCAACAGCGTGACCGCGGGCTGGTGGGCGGCGAGCACCTCGACCGAGCGCCGGAGCACCTCGCGCAGCCGGTCGCGGGCGCTGGCGCCGTCGGCGTCGCTGACCGCGGCGGACACCACCGCGGTCAGCTCGTCGAGGGCGTCGTCCAGCGCCAGCCGGAGCAGGTCCTCCTTGCTGGCGAAGTGGTGATAGATCGCGGACTTCGTGACGCCGAGCTCGGCGGCGAGGTCACCGATGCTGGTCGCGTCGTATCCCCGGCGGTTGAACAGCGCGACCGCGGTCCGCAGCACCGCCGCCTGATCGTGCCCGGGTCGTCCGCGGCCGCGGCGAGGTGGCGCTGCGGGCTCGGGTGCTGTCACAGCGGAAGCGTCTCACGTCGCCGCCGCGAGCCTCCACCGGCCCGTCAGCCGGTCCCCGCCGCGCCGGCGTGCCGGACGGGGCCGGGCGGCTCGCCGAGCGCCGCGCGGGCCACCGCGCCGACGGCTTCCAGGATCTGTCGCGGTGACGCGGTCAGGTCCAGCGGGTGGTGCACGATGTCGATGCCGCTGTTGCGGACGCGGTGGCGCGACGGTGTGGCGCCCTGTGCGTAGATCAGCCAGCCGGTCGGAAGGTTCAGGGCGGTGCAGTAGGCGAGCATCTGATAGGCGTCGGCGTTGGGGTATCGCGAGCCGGGACCCTCGAGTTTGTACTTGGCGTCGAAGACGGCGACCGGGCGGTGGCCGACGACGTGGACGGCGTCGGGTCTGATGGGAACGGCCCGGCCGGTGTCGAGATATGCCGGGTACTGGCTCTGCGTGCGTCCCGGGTACGGGGCCAGCGCCTCGCGGAGCGCGGTCGTGACGAAGTCCTCGAAGACCTTCGCCATGGAGACGACGAACGCCGCCGTGGTGACGCCGCCGGGGCCGGGTTCGGCGGACTGGTGACGCAGGATGATCTCGGCCAGTCGCAGGGCGGGGACGTACCGGGCGTTGAGGCGGCTGGGCCGCCACGCCGGCGCGGTGGCCCCGGGGGCGAGGACCCGTACGCCGTCGAGCCGGCTGTCGAGGTGGGCCAGCCGTGACCGGGCGGCCGCCGGCAGCCGGGGCACGGCCGTCATCCGGCGCAGGGCGGTGCGCAGGATCCGGTTCTCCGCGATGTCGGTGGCGTACTCGTCGTAGCGGACCTCGATGGGCAGGAGCATGCCGGGACGGCGGGCGAACTGGTCGGCGAACCTGATGCGGCCGCGGACCAGCGGCAGCGCCTCGTCGACACGGAGGTAACCCTGCAGGACGCCGGGCGCGAGGGCGTGTTCGGCCTGCCTGACCAGTGACTCGGCCAGCGCCGGCCACAGGTCGGGTTCGGCGTCCGCCGTGCTGTCGAAGGCGCGGAAACCCGGGTCGAGAGCGTAACCGAGCAGGAACAGCAGCCGGGTGATGCCGGCCTTGGGCTGAACCCGCACGTCCAGGCCGCCGATCCGGACGGCGCCGACCTTCCCGGTGGGCGTCAGCCGCCACCACCCCGCGCCGTCGGGACGCGTCTCCAGCAGCCCGGTGGCGGTGAGGGCGTTCGCCGTGTCGTCGTCGAGCCGGCGCCGGACTCCGATGAGGTCGAGTTCCGCGAGAACGATGGGCGGCTCACTCATGGTGCTGGATCCTGGCGCGGATGGCGGCGAGCCCGAACCGGTCACGAATCTGCGCGCGGCTGAGCCGGCCGTAGTAGTGCTCCTCCAGCAGCGGCATCAGGTCGTACCGCCAGACCCGGTCGAGAGCGGCTTCGCTGTCGAGGTTCGGGCGCATCAGGTACGACGGGCCGATCTTGAAGTCGCGGTCCTGCTCGTCGTCGATCGCGTCGTTGAGCGCGGTCAGCAGCGCCGCCCGTTCGTCTCCGGGTTCGGCGTTGCCGTCCAGCCAGGTGGAGAGCACCTCGCGGACCGGGGATTCGTCCGGGTGCAGTTCGATGAACGCGAAGCGCCGCCGGATCGCCGCGTCGACGAGGGCGATCGACCGGTCCGCGGTGTTCATGGTGCCGATGATGAACACGTTGGGCGGCAAGCCGAACGGATCCGAGGGGGAGTACTGCAGTCGTACGGTGGCCTGGCGGTACTCCAGGAGGAAATACAGTTCGCCGAACACCTTGGCCAGGTTGGCGCGGTTGATCTCGTCGATGATCAGAACGTACGGCTGCTCCGGGTTCTCCTTCGCCTCGGCGGCGATCTCGCGCAGCGGCCCGGGTGTCTTCGCGAAGCCGACCGTGCCGTCGGCGCCCTCGACCGGGCGGAAACCTTCGAAGAAGTCCTCGTACGCGTACGACGGGTGGAACTGCACCAGCCGCACCGCGTCGCGATCGGCGACGTGCGAGGCGAGAGCCCGGGCCAGGTATGTCTTGCCGGTGCCGGGCGGGCCGTAGAGGACGATCTGGGACCGGTCGCGCCACACCTCGATGATCTCCTGCAGCCACGGCCGGCCGATGTGCACCCGGCCGGCGAGCTCGTCGGTCGCCGGCTTGAGTTTCGGCGCGGTACGCGGAGCCGGTGACGTCTGCTCGGGCTCTCTGGGGGCGTCGGCGTCCTCCTCAGCGCCGATCATGGGGGTGAAGAGGTCGATCGCCCCGGTCAGGTCCACCACGGCGCCCTGCTGATCGAGTTCCGTGGGCAGGGACTCCACCGGGATCGGGTCGTGGGTCAGCCACCCCGTCGTGCGGCGCAGCGACGCGGCGTCGTCGTCGGGGTGGTGCTCCGGTTCACCGGCGAGAACGCCGACGTGCAGATGCTCGTCGAGCAGGGTCACCACGATGTCGTCACCCGCCATCCTCGACAGGAAGGCGTGGAACTCGATGGCCAGGCTCATCCGTTGCGCGTAGTCGACATGCGGGTAACCGGCCTCCACCGCGGCACGGACCTCGGCCCGCGACGCGCCCGGCGCCACCTCACCCAGATGGGAGGCGGCCAGCGACACGAACGATTCCGCTCGCCATCGGCGCACGAGTTCCGGGCCACCCTGTCGCGGGCGCACCAGCCAGGCCCGGCGTTCTCCGGGCGGCCGTTCCGCCTGCTTGCGCCACATGTGCGCGAACGCGCTCTGCCGGTAGAAGTCGACCGGCTGTCCCGTCTGCCGCTGAATACGTACCGTGATCTCGAACAGATCCCGGTTCAGGTCGCCGGTGAGGGGCGTGCCCGGGTCGGCGAACGTGTCGCGGATCGCCTTCTTGTCCGCGACGCTGAGAATGGGCAGGAAGTGCGTCGGGAACGCCAGGTACAGCAGCTCCTCGCGCAGCGACGGCATGTATCCGCGCCGGTAGACGACCTCCTGCCAGGCCCAGGGGCCGGCGAGGGCCGCGTCGCGCTGATCGGACGGCAGCGACCACCAGTAGCCGAGGAAGTCGACGGCGTCGGCCAGCCACTTCCACAACATGGTGTGCGCGCCGATGCCACCGCTCCACGTGCCCTGACTGAACGCGGCGAGGACGTGTGGCGGGATGCTGACCGGCCGGCGCATCCAGCTCAGGACCTCGGTGACCCGCTCGCGCAGCGTCGCCGCCGTCAGATTGACCAGCGGTAGCCCCTGCAGCGTGAGGAGCTCCGCCGCCAGCTGGATGGCATCGTCGGACGCCGTGGCGAGCTGGCGGCGGAGCTTGACCACGAACCGGTCGGCGCTCGTGTCGGGCTGCTCGTTGTAGAGCCTGTGCAACTCGGTCACGGTGGGCTCGGTCCACACCGCCCGGTCGGGTGTGAACATCGAGCGGCCCTGGCCCAGACCCCGTTCCAGCAACTCCCTGCCCACTCGCCGGACCAGTTCGTCGGGTCGCGGCGGCATGATCACCGGATCGTCGCTCACTCGGGGGTCTCCTCTCCGTCCGCTCGCGCCGGCCCTCGCTCACCAGGACCGTCCGAACGGGCTCGCCGATGCCTGCGTCGTGGGGCGGCGGACGTACGTTACGTCATCGCGTAGCGACCTGGTGTGTTTCGCGCCGGTCCCCCAGGCGTGCGGCGACGAGGGGTTCCACCCGGTCGATGAGCCGCGCCGCCCGCGCCCCGGTCGCGGCGGCGGTCTCGGCGTCCCCATCGGCGGGCGGCTACCAGCTCACGCACCTCGGGCACGAGTGGCTGGGCGTCACCGCACCGCAGGTCGGCCTCGACGCGGTCCTCCAGCGCGGTGACCCGCAGTTCCTTCCAGCCGGACCGCGAGCGGCCCGGCGAACGACGCCGCGCCGACGTCGGCCAGCGCGGGTCCACGCCACAGCGCCAGCGCCTCGCGCAGCACCGCGCCGGCCCGCGCGTCGTCGCCCTCGGCGAGAGCGCCGCGCCCGGCCCGGACGAGCCGCTCGAACCGGTGGACGTCGACGTCGTCGGCGGCGGCCGTGAAGCGGTAGCCCGCCGGATCCGAGGCCACCGCGTCGCCGACGAGCCGGCGCAGCCTGGCCACCTGTGAGCGCAGCGCGTTGACCGCGCCAGCCGGTGGGCGGTCGCCGTACACGCCGTCGATGAGCTGTTCGACCGTGACGGCCCGGCCGGCGTGGGCGAGCAGAAGGGCCAGCAGCGCCCGCAGTCGCGGGCCGCCGACCGGCACCACCCGGCCGTCGGTGGACCGCGCCAGGGTCGAACCCAGGATGCCGAATCTCACCGCAGCGCTGAACGTCACTCGAGCATTGTCACGATCAACGGCGGCTCGTGCCGTCCCGGTGACCGGTTCGTGCCCGGCCGGTGCTCGGCACGCCGCATGGTGAGGCCACAGACCCGGTGTCGCCGGGGACGCCGGCCGCGGCCGGCGGGGGGCGCGCGGCGCGCTGACGACGCTGACTCCGACGAATGCGATCGACGGGAAGACATAGATGCGAAGGATCGTCATGGCCGCGCTCGCGGCGATGCTGGGCACGTTCGCCGCCGTGCCGGCGTACGCCGAGCCGGCCGGCGTGACCACCACGGATGTCACGTTCGCCGGGGCCGACGGCGTGGTGCTGCACGGCACCGTCCTCACGCCCGCTCACGCCGGCACGGGGACGCGGCGCCCGGGCATCGTGATGCTGGAGGGCGCGGGCAACCGTGGCCGGGAGTACCGGTCATCGTCGCCGGGCGCCGGCGGTTCCCGTCAGGAGGGCCGCGCCAGGTAGACGGTGTTGGTGCTGATGCGCCGCTGCAGCGGGTTGTCGAACTCGACGACGTCGGTGCGGACGGTCGGGAAGACCTCGTCCAGGTTCTTGAGGAACTCGTCATCGGGCCCGTCGTTGGACCAGAGCCCGAACACTCCCGCCGGCCGGAGGTGCCCGGCCAGGCGCCGCAACCCTGCGACGGTGTAGAACGGGCTGTTCTCGGACCGCAGAAGATGTCGCGGGCTGTGGTCGATGTCGACCAGGATCGCGTCCAGCCGCCGGCCCGGCTCGTCCGGGTCGTACCCGGCGGCGCCGGCGGTGAGCGCGAAGAAGTCGCCGTGCACCAGCCGGCAGCGGTCGTCCCCGGTCAGCTTCCGCGCTTGCGGAACCAGGCCGCCGCGATGCCACTCGATGAGCTCGGCGAGGGCGTCGACGACGATCAGGGACCGCACCCGCGTGTCCGCCAGCACGGTCGCCGCGGTGTAGCCGAGCCCGAGGCCGCCGACGACCACGTCGAGGCCGTCGCCGTCCAGTAGGGCCAGCGCGCGGCTGGACAGCTCCTCCTCGGCGACGGTGAACAGGCTCGACATCAGGAACTCGTCGCCCAGCTTGACCTCGTAGACGTCGGCGCCGGTGACCGGCTCGTACCGTCGCCGCAGGCTGAGTTCGCCCAGCGCCGTGTCGTGCCAGGCGAGTTCCTCGAAACGTGCTGACATCGCGTCCGTCATCCCCTCAGTCGCGTGACGCCGGCCGGCGTCACGCGTCGAGCCGCAGGTCGGGGTGCCGGCCGGCCACCGAACGCATCCGCCACCGGTGCGGGAACACCGCCAGCAGGGCGTCGTCGCGCACGCGGGTCATCACCTCGACGTTCGCCTCGGTGCGCAGGATCTCGCGGCCGGCGGCATCGGTGCGGGCCGCCACCTCGTACGGCAGGTGGTCCAGTTGCACCTTCACCCCGAACTCGGCCTCGAGGCGGAAGGTGGCCACCTCGAACTGCATCGGCCCCACCGCGGCCAGCACCGGAGCCTGGTCGCCGCGCTGCTCGGAGCGCAGCACCTGGACCACCCCCTCGCCGTCGAGCTGCTCGATGCCGCGGCGGAAGCGCTTGAAGGCCGAGGTGTCGGAGGTGCGCACGACGGCGAAGTGCTCCGGCGGGAACGACGGCAGCGGCGGGTACCGCACCGGGTCGCCCGCGTACAGGGTGTCGCCGATGCCGAGCGTGGTGGCGTTGACCAGGCCGACCACATCACCGGGGAACGCCTCGTCGATGGTGTCGCGGCCCTGCCCGAAGATCTGCTGGGCGTACTTGGTGGCGAACGGCTTGCCGGTGCCGGCGTGGGTGACGATCATGCCGCGCTCGAAACGGCCGGAACAGATCCGCATGAACGCGACCTGGTCGCGGTGGGCGCGGTTCATGTTCGCCTGCATCTTGAACACGAATCCGGAGAACGCGCCGTCGACCGGCTGATCCGTGCCGGCGGCGGTCGGCCGGGCCGACGGCGGCGGGGCCAGTTCCACCAGCAGGTTCAGCAACTGTCGTACGCCCAGGTTGGCGACCGCAGCGCCGAACAGCACCGGCGTGGTCGTCGCCGCCAGGAACGCGTCCTGGTCGTGGTCGGCGCCGGTCATCGCGAGCAGTTCCAGTTCCTCGGTCGCGGTGGCCCAGTCCGCGCCGTACCGCTGCGCCGCCTCGGCCGCGCTCATCTCCTCCTCGATGGCGAGGTCGGCGCCGCCGGGGGAGCGCTGCATGCGGGTGAACACGCCGGTGCGGCGGTCGATCACGCCGTGGAACTGCCCGGCGATACCGACCGGCCACGTCAGCGGGGTCGGCTTCAGCCCGATCCGCTGTTCGATCTCGTCCATCAGCGCGAGGGCGTCATGGCCGGGCCGGTCCCACTTGTTGATGAACGTCATCACCGGGATGTTGCGCTGCCGGCACACCTCGAACAGTTTCAGCGTCTGCGGTTCCAGGCCCTTGGCGGCGTCCAGCAGCATCACCGCGCTGTCGACCGCGGTCAGCACCCGATAGGTGTCCTCGGAGAAGTCGGCGTGCCCGGGCGTGTCCAGCAGGTTGATCACGGTGTCGCGGTAGGAGAACTGGAGCGCCGCCGAGGTCACCGAGATGCCGCGCTGCTGCTCCATCGCCATCCAGTCGGACACCACGCCACGGCGGTCGCCCTTGCCGTGCACCGCGCCGGCCTGCCCGATCACCCGCGCGTGCAGGGCCAGCGCTTCGGTCATGGTGGACTTACCGGCGTCCGGGTGTGAGATCACCGCGAACGTACGCCTCCGGCTCGCCTGGACGGCGACACCCGCCGCCGACGCCAGTACGTTCTGACTCACGATCCGCTCCCCACGACCACAGTATCGACGCCGCCACCACACATCCGGTGTACGACCTGCCGCACGCTATCTCCTCGTGGGCGACTTAGAGTCTTACCAGGCCGTGATGGCCCTCACCCACCCGGCACCGACTGCTCGAACGGGCGTGCGCCTGGCGTATGTCCGGCGTCACGAACGGCGGCCGTAGGTGTGGACGTGCCCGGACAGACAGCCGGGCGGGACGGCGAAGGGCTTCGCCGTCCCGCCCGGGTGCGGGGGAGGATCAGGCGGGCAGGCCGCCGACCTGGGTGTTCACCCAGGCCCGGATGGAGGACAGGTCGCCGTAGATGGACGGGGCGGTCGCGCAGGTGGAGCTGTTGTTGCCGGCCCGGCTGGTCACGCCGATCAGGGCCCAGCGGCCGCTGACCTGACGGACCTGCGGGCCGCCGGAGTCGCCGTAGCAGGCGCCGGCGTTGCCGTTCGTGTTGTTGGTGCAGATCTCGTACGCGGCGTCGATGCCGGAGCAACGGCTGTCGGCGACGATCGACGTGTTCAGCTCGTTGGCGACGCGCGGAGCCGAGCCGCAGCCCCGCGTCGGGCAGGTCTGGCCCCAGCCGATGATGCGGGTGGCGGTGCCCACGGCGCCGGACGCGGTGGGGATCGGGGCCGGGGCGTACGTCACCGAGGAGGCCAGTTCGAGCAGCTTGACGTCGATCCTCGGGTGGTTGACGGCCCGGCGCACGGCGACGACGGTGCCGCCGCTGGAGCGGTCGATGCTGCCGACGCGTACCGAAGCCGGCGTGGGACAGTGTTTGGCGGTCACGGCCCAGTTCGCCTTGATCAGCGAGCCGGTGCAACCGGACACGTAAACCATGAACGGGTAGTTCTGGGTGGCCGGCTCGCCGCCGACCACCTGCGTGCCGGGTGTCGGCTCGGCCGGGGCCGCGATCGCGGCGGCCGGTGCGAACATGCCGGCTACGGCGATGGCCGCGGCCAGGAGGATCCGGGCGGGGGTGCGCATGGGGGAACGTCCCTTCTGCCTTCGGGGAACGGGCGGATGCCCGGGCACGAAGGTAGCGGGAAATTAACATTTGTCGATACATCTCAAGCGCCGCCTCTATCCGAGGTGATGACGCGACGTCGCCTGCCGCCGCCGCCGGCGGCGGCGGAGCGCGGTGATGACCTTCCGGCCGATGGGCGGTGGCCCACTTTATCGATGCCCGGGTAGCGAAACGGGCGATGTGTGTGGTTCGATTTGAAGCGAAAGGCCGGGCATCTCCCCCCGTGGATGCCTGGCCTTTCCTATGAGCCGAGGTGGGTCGAGGGAGGTGTTCGCCGGTGACGGCAGCTCCGCTCCCGGTCTCCGAAGCGTTCTTCAGCGACCCCTACCCGGCCTGGGCGCGCCTGCGGGAGAGCGCGCCCGCCTGCCTCGCCGTTCTGCCCGACGGATCGCCGGTGTGGCTGGTCACGCGCCATGCTGACGTGCGCGCCCTGCTCGCCGATCCGCGGCTGTCGGTGGACAAGGCCAGCGGCGACGGCAGCTGGCGCGGCTTCTCGCTGCCGCCGGCGCTCGACGCGCACCTGCTGAACATGGATCCGCCGAACCACACCCGGATCCGCCGGCTGGTGTCGCAGGCGTTCACTCCGCGCCGGGTGGAGGGGCTGCGGCCGTTCATCCAGGAGACCGCCGACGCCCTGCTGGACGAGCTCGGCGACGGCGAGGCCGACCTGGTCCGTGACTTCGCCGGGCCGCTGCCGGTCGCGGTGATCTCCGACCTGCTCGGCGTGCCCCACGCGGACCGGGCGGACTTCAAGTCCTGGTCCGACACCATGCTGGTGCCACCGGCCGGCGACCGCCGCGCCGTCGCGCGGGCCATCGGCGCCATCCACGCGTACCTGGTCGGGCTCGTCGCGGCCAAGCGTGCGGAACCCGCCGGCGACCTGCTCTCCGCGCTGATCGCCGCGCGGGAGGACGAGGACCGGCTCAGCGAGGACGAGCTGACGTCGCTGGCCTTCCTGCTGCTGCGTGGCCGCTCCGCTCGCCCGGATCGAGCTGGAGATCGCCCTCGGCACGGTGCTGCGCCGCTTCCCGGCAGCGCGCCTGGCCGTGCCGGCCGAGGATCTGCCCTGGCGCCCGTCGTTCCGGGCCCGCGGCCTTGCCGCGCTGCCGGTCCTGTTGCGCTGAAGCGGCGCTGCCGGTCCCGTTGCGCTGAGGCCGCGCCGCAGGTCCTGTTGGGGTGCGGCTCATAAGCGTTGGGGTGCGGCTCAGAAGCGCACGCCGCCGTGGCGGTAACCGTTCAGAGTGTCGGCCGTCTTCGCGACCAGGGCGGCACCGAGATCGACACCCAGATACTCGGACAGCTCCAGAGTCCGGATGAGGATGTCGGCCAGTTCGAGGCTCAGCGAGTCGTCCGGGCGCCGGGCGGCCGGGTGGAGATCGAGCGACCGGTCGCGGATCTCCTGCAGAGCCTCGCTGACCTCGCTCTGCAGCAGCGCCATCCGGGTCGCCGCGACATAGGCCCGCCCACTCGGATGAGCGGCCTCGATGTCGTCGGCGCCGGAGAACAGATCGATGCTCCGGGCGTACGCGTGGGCGCTGCGCTGTGCCTCCGGCAGCAGCGCGGCGAGTGCCTGGATGTGCCGTAGTGCGTCGCTCATCGTGCCGCCATCCGTTCGGTCCCGGCCGTTCCGGGGATCTCGAGCGCCCGCAGTTGCCGGGCGATGCGCAGCAGGTGCGCCGTCTCCTCCGCCATGTCGGTGCCGCCGCGCGGACCGGGGGTCCAGCGTTCCACCGGCTCCTCGCCGCGGGCCTTGGCCCGGGCCGCCGCGACGAGCACCGCCGCGTGCACCCGATCCTCGCGTTCGTCGTCCGGAAGGCCGGCGGCCCCGGCGGCTTCGACGGCCTCGCGGGCGACGCGGGCGTCGAACCAGGGCCGCAGCGCCAGCCAGCCGTCGCGGATCTCCACCACCAGGCGGACGAGCCGGTACTCGATGTCGCGGACGGCGACGCGGCGTGACCGGCCGGGGTCGAGCGCGATCTCCGGGGTGGCCCGGCGGAGCAGTTCCCAGAGCGGGTGCAGGCGCTGGTAGGTGCGCAGCCGCCGCGGCCAGGCGCCGGCCGCCGCGGCCCGCGGCCCCCAGGCGGGGATGGTGAACCCGATCAGCATCAGGACGCAGCCCGGCCCGGTGAGCAGGGGCGACAGTTGTTGCTGGACCTCGGCCGGGATCGGGTCGTAACCGGCGTTGCGGGCCGCGATGTAGAAACCCTTCTCCAGGCAGTAGGCGAGGCCGAAGACGGCGCCGTAGCTGACCAGCCGCAGCCCGGCGCGCAGGAACCGCTGCCGGGTGAGGCCCGCGAAGCGCGCGGACAGGCGCAGGATGTCGACGAGGGCGACCACGAAGTAGCCGAGGTACACCAGCATGTACTGCGCCATGTACGGCGCATCGCCGTAGCGGACGGTGAACCCGCTGGTCAGTGAGGTGTCGAGAGGTGCCAGCACGAAGAAGACGGCCATCGCCACGACGGCCGCGCCCACCGCCAGAAGCCGCAGCCAGGTGCTCCGGCGCGGCGGGTTCTCGACCGTCCAGTGCAGCAGCAGCAACTGCACCGAGACGGCGAACCCGATGATCCCGTAGTGGGCGATCAACCGGGCCAGGTTCGGCACGCCGATCAACTCGTCGAAGCGCACGTAGACGAACGGGGTGTTCATGGCGGGGGCCCACGCCAGGCAGGCGAGCATCGCCACCAGCGCGCGGCGTGCGGGTTCGCGCGGATCACGGATCAACGGCGGGATCTTGTACGCCAGCGCGATCAGGGCCAGCACGGCGACCACCGGGTAGATCACCTTGGACACGGGTTCACCCGCGCCCGGGATCGATGAGCGTGTGGTGCAACCGGCCGAGCACGGGCGACGTGCCGGCGTCGTCGTGCGGGGCGTGGCCGGCGCCGGCGAGCACCGAACGGCGCAGCAGCAGGGAGGCGATCAGCTCGGCCTCCTTCTCCTCGACCTCGCTGTAGTTGGTGCGGCCCAGCACGGCGCGCACGAGCGACGGATCGAGGTCGGGCAGCAGCAGCCGGGACGCCTCCGCGTCGAGGACCGGGGCGGTCAGATGGCCGCAGATCAGGTGGCCGAGCTCGTGCCGGATGATGTGGTCCTGGTGCAGCCGGCTCGTGCCGGCCTCATAGAAGATCGCGTCGAAGCGCTCGGTGCGCACGGCGAGCCCGCACGGGCTCATCGCCGGCAGGTGTTCCGCGATGAGGTGGATGGGGCGGCCCTGGCGCTCGGCGAGGACGTCGCACAGGTCCCGGACATCGATGGCGTCCGGAAGACCGAGGCCGGTGAGGATTCTCTCGCATCGGCGGCGGAGCGTGCGGTCTGCCATGTTCCTCCCTTCGGCGTCAGCATGATGTCATCGGCCGACCATCGTGGATAGTGCCGGGCGATCCGCCGACGGTCAGCTCTCGTCGAGGCCCTCGAGTTTGCGGCAGCGGTCGACGAGCAGCTCGATGAGGTGGGCGCTGTCGTCGGACAGGCCCTGCTGGCGCAGCACCCGCCGCAGCGCCACCTGCTGGACCTTCATCTGCCGGAGCTCGTTGAGCATGTCGATCTGCTCCCGCACCCGGCGGGTGACCTGGTCGTCGACGAAGAATCCGGGGTCGACGCCGAACGCCCGCGCGAGGGCCTGCACGTGTGAGGTGCGCGGGTCGGTGGTGATGCCGCGCCGCATCTCACCGACGTAGGCGGCGCTGATCGTCACCCCGGTGCCGTCCCTGCGGGCGGTCTCGTTGATCTTGTTGGCGATCTCCTTAGTGGTGTACCTGCGGCCGGGCTCCTCACCCGCCCCCAACTCGCCCGCGGTGGGCCGCACCCGCTCGAAGAGGAACTCCAGCCGGGCGGCCAGGGTGTCGAGCGGAGGCAGCTCGCTTCCCGCGGGCTCGGTTTCGTTCAGGGCCACCACTCCTCCTAGGTGGACGTTCGGAAACATCCGTATCACGTATCGCCGGAGGACGATACGTTCGTTGACATTGCTACGGCTCGACAGCGTATAGTCACGGCGGCGAGAAACATGCGTGGATCGTTGCCGAAATCTAGAGCAACAGGCGTGTTCTAAGCCAGTGCGCTGCCCCACGGGGACTGAGGGGCGTGGCGAATGCGGCCGCGCGCCTCTGGGGGTTGGGCGGCCGGCAGGGGCATGCCCCTGCCGGCCCGCCCCCCGCCAAGCCCCGACAGGCGCGAGAAAACCGGATGAGGGCGCCCCCATCCGGCGACGGTGGGACCGTCGCGAGGTGACACCGGTGGCTGATGTGTACGGGCCGATGCGGCGAACATCGATCTTCATTCTGGCGCTGTCCGCGCTGCTGGGCGTCGCCCGGCACGAAGCGCCCGCGCTGACCGTCTGGGTCATGTTCGCGATCTTCATCAGCGTGGCGACGGTCTGGATCCGCGGGCAGTACGCGGACAGCCTCGACGGGCGGCAGTGGGTGATCCCGTACTGGATCGGGGTGCCGGCCTTCGTCCTCGCGACCGGGCTGGCGGTACTGATCTTCGTGGCCGACCCGAGCACGTTCGACAAAGGGCTGCTCACCATCAGCGCCCTGGCCCTGGTCTACCTGGTGATCGGCTCCGGCCTCACCCAGCTCCGGCAGAGCCCGTCGGTCCCCCTGGCGGGCCGGTCGATCAGAACCGGGCACTGCGGCGCCGGCATGACCGCCGCCGGCCTCACCTGTGTGGTCGGCGGCGCGGCTCTCCTCGGGCCCGCTGAACTGGAGCTCGCCGGTGCTCTGCTGATCGCGGGCGGCGTGCTCGTGCTGATCCCGGTCGGCCTGGCCCTGTGGTCCGAAGGGCTGCTCCGCCGGCTGTGCGAACAGAACGTCGCCAATTCGCGGCTGTTGGCGCTCGGCGGCGCCGGTCTCGCCGTCTTCGCCGGCGCCACCGCCGCCGCCGCGTACTTCAGCCACTCGACCTGGTTGGTCACCGTCCTGGTGGTGCTCGGGCTGCTGATGGTCGCTCTGGTCTCGACGACCCAGGCCGACATCGTCGCCGTGACGGCCGTCGTCGCCCTGATGGGCGTGACGCCGCCACAGGCGCCGAAGGCGGAGACGCCCGCGCCCGGTAAGGCCAGTAAGGTGCTGGTGGCCCTCGGCGACTCCTTCATGTCCGGTGAAGGCGCCCAGGTCTACCACCAGGGCACCGACGACGGCGGCGAGAACGAATGCCGGCGGTCACCGACGGCCTGGGCCGCCCTGGCCGCCCAGAACCGGATGAACTTCGACGGCCTCATGTTCCTGGCCTGTTCCGGAGCCCGGACGGAGAACATCCTGTCCACGGCCGGCGACGCGTTCTACTCCGAGACCCGCCAGGGCGTAATCGGGATGCCGGAGCCGAGCGCGCAGCCCGGCGAGGGTCACACCCAACTGGACGCCTACGGTCTCCGCGGGCGGTTCAGGACGGAGCTGGTGGTCCTGAGCATCGGCGGGAACGACGCGGGCTTCTCGACGATCGGCCTGATGTGCATGGCGCCCGGCAACTGCGACGAGAAGGAGTATCTCTGGACGGAGTCGATCGACCAGGTGCGGGCCCAGCTCCACGAGACGTACCGGCAGGTGAACCAGGCCTTCCCCGGGGTGCCGGTGGTGGTCGTGCCCTACCCGGACCCGATCCGATTCGTCGAGGGGCGAAAGTGCCGCCAGGTCGCCCTGTCGGAGTCCGAGCAGCGGTTCATCCACACCTACCTGACCCACCATCTGAACAGCACGATCCGGGATGTCGCCCAGCAGTACGGCTTCTACTACCTCGACGAGATGCAGAACGCGCTCGCCGATCGGGGGCTTCAGCTGTGCGACGAGCACAACGGCGAACGACCGGGGATCAACTTCATCGGCCTGCGGTCGGTACGCGGGGTCGCTGAGCAACGCTTCAACCCGGCCAACTGGCTGCACAGTAGCCTGCACCCGAACGAACGCGGTCACGCCGCGATGCTGGGCGTGTTCGAGACCTGGCTGGCGGCTAAAAAGACGGTGATCAAGGAGCAGCCGCGGGCCGTGCCGTCCCGTGCCGTGACGCCGGCGCCCACCGGGCCGGGGAACGGCCGAGGCGACGTGTCGCAGAGGTTGGGACCGTGCGGCCTGTTCGACACCACCGGCGGTGACGGATGCCGCACACAGGGCCAGCGGTGGGCTTACCAGCAGCTCGGCCACACCCTGCTGGGCAAGGCGCTCTGGCTGTGGATCGCCCTGGCGTGCGGTGGCGCCTGGTGTGCCGCGATCGCGTTCTTCGGGTACCGCCGCCGGGTGTGGGCCCACAGGCTGTCGTGCCCCCTATCGGAGGACCGGTCCTGAGCTCCGGCCCGCCCATCGACCACCCGGAGCGGGCAGCCGCGGATCACTTCCGCCGGCGGCCCTCGGCGAGTTGCAACGCGAGATGCCCGGCGAACTCCACGGCCGCCATCCGCACCGCCAAGGCCCGTGTCGGATGCGGGTGGCCGCTGCCGGTGAGCCGCGTCAGCCACCGCTTCTCCAGCCGCCGGCGGCCGATCATCGCCGCCACGGACAGGCCGACGACGCCCGCGGCGACGATCGCCTTGCGCTTGTCGAACTCGACGTCCGGCCCGTCGTGCTCGCCGGCCGGCGGCGGATCGGTCACCGCGAACGGACGGTCGGCGAGGACGATCTCGCCGGACTGGCCGGACTCCTTCGGAGCGGCGGCCCACACGATCGCCGTCGCCGCCGAGACCGCCCCGAGCCGGGCCAGGCGTCGCTTGGCCGG
Source organism: Actinoplanes sandaracinus (assembly GCF_030009775.1). Taxonomy (GTDB): domain Bacteria; phylum Actinomycetota; class Actinomycetes; order Mycobacteriales; family Micromonosporaceae; genus Actinoplanes; species Actinoplanes sandaracinus. Next base: position 112,947 of record NZ_JASCTH010000025.1, read on the forward strand.
GGACAGTTCCCCCGCGGCGATCCAGGCGCCACCGAGAGCGGCTTGCAGGGCGGCCTTCGCGACGGCCCGTGGGTAAGAGACGACTGCCATGGCAGAACGGTAGCCCCGAAGGTCAACGTCGCCACCCGGGCGTCACCGTGCCGGGGATGATCTCAGACCGCGGCGATCGCCGGGCCCGCCGCGGTGGACCGGGACAGCCAGTCGGTCAGGTCGGCCGCCGGGAGCGGCCGGCTGATGTGGTAGCCCTGCGCCTCGTGACAGCCGAGGTCGCTGAGCGCCTCGAGCGCCGTCGCGGTCTCGACCCCTTCGGCGACGACCTTCAGGTGCAGGTTCTTGGCCAGCTCGACGACCGCCCGCACGATCGTCTCGTCCCGGGCGTTCTCACACATCTTCATCACGAAGCTCCGGTCGATCTTCAGCTCGTGCGGAGGCATGTCCCGCAGGTGTGCGATCGACGAGTATCCGGTGCCGAAGTCGTCGATCGAGATGTTGACACCCCGCGCGCGCAGCCCGGCCAGCACCTCGCCGGCGCGCAGCATGTCCCCGATCACGGCACTCTCGGTGATCTCCAGGGTCAGCAGCTCCGGCCGTACCCCATGGCGGGCGAGAGCCACGGCGATCGTCTCCGGGAAGGTGTCGTCGGCCAGGGACCGCGCCGGGATGTTGACCGAGACCGGGAGCTCGTGACCCAGCACCGACCACCGGGAGATCTGCGCCAGCGCCTGGTCCAGTACCTCGGCGGTGACCAGGTCGATCAGCCCGCTGTCCTCGGCCAGCGGAATGAAGGTGTCCGGGCCGAGCAGCCCGCGCACCGGGTGCTGCCAGCGGACCAGGGCCTCGGCCCCGCACGGCGTCCGGGTGGCCAGGTTGACCTTGGGCTGGTAGAAGACGACCAGCTCGCCGCGCTCGATGCCCTGCCGCAGCTCGCTCTGCATGCTCAGCCGGCTCGCGTCGTGACCGTCCATCGCCGCGTCGTATCCGGTGACCCCGCTGTGCCGGCGCTTCGCCGCGTACATCGCGACGTCCGCGTGCTGCAGAAGCTCGGCGGCGTCATGGCCGTCGGCGGGGTACGACGAGACACCGATGCTCGCGTCGATGTCGATCAGAAGCCCGTTCAGCCTGATCGGCCCGCGGAGCGCCCGCAGCAGGCGGCGGCCGGCCTCCAGCGCGTCCGCCCGGCTCCGGGTGGTCGGCAGGACCAGGGCGAACTCGTCACCGCCGAGCCGCATCACGGTGTCGCCCGAGCGGCACGCCTGGACCAGCCGCTGGGCCACCTCGCACAGCAGCACGTCACCGGCGTGGTGGCCGAGCGTGTCGTTGACCTCCTTGAACCGGTCCAGGTCGACGAGCAGCAGGCTGAACGGCTCGCCGGCCTCCGCGCCGTGACGCACCGCCTCGCCGAGCCGCTCCTGGAACATGGCCCGGTTGCCGAGCCCGGTGAGCGGGTCGTGGGTGGCCTCGTGCAGCCGCCGCTTCGACTGTCGCTCGGCCCGCCGCTGGTGGCCGACGAGGACGAGTGCGCACACGGCGAAGAGCAGGACCACGACGGGGATCGTCAGCCCGGCCACGGTACGCAGCAGCGCCACGCGCCGGTCCACGATCTCCAGCTGGGCGGCGAGGGACCGCTCACTGCGACCGACGGTGCCGAGAACCTCGTCCCGCAGCGCACGCAGGTCCGCGTCCTGGGTGTCGATCCGCGCCGAGATGTCGGTCAGGACCCGGGTGACCTCCTGGGCGCGGCGTACCTCCCTGGTCGCCTCGGCGGTGACCGTGAAAGACAGCACGGCGCAGGCCGCCAGGACGGTGATGCCCACGGCGGTGCCGGCGATGGCCGCCCGTGCCGTCGTACGACCGACCTTGAACCTGCTCCACCGCGTACGTGACTCCACTGCCGCATCCCCGCTCACGGGGTCTGTTTCGGCGCGGACGCCGGGGAACTGCGCGCTCGGCCCAGACTGCAGCCGTCCGGCAACCCGGCCGCCCGCGCCGGAATCAGCCCGCCGGCCTGCGGAACTGCTCGATCAGCGCGGCGTAGCTGGATTTCGCGTGGCCCTCGGCGACCCCGCGTTCGGCGAGCGCCCGGAACGAGCGGGGCAGGGCGGTGTCGACGCCGCGCACCTCGCTCTCGTGCACCAGGTGGTGGATCGGTGACAGGTGCGTCTCCAGGGTGGCGTCGTGCGCCGGGTACGCGCCCTCGTCCACCTGCCGGGCCAGGTCCGGCAGGAAGGTGGCGACGCCGCCCAGCCATGAGGTCGCGAACGGCAGGAACGTCGTGGCCTCGACCTTCTCCGTGCCGACCAGAGCCAGTGCGTGCAGGAAACTGTTGAGCGTGCCCCACATGAGGCCGAGCAGCGCCACGTCGTACAACGCGGGGATCCCGTGGTCGTCGCTCAGGCGGGTGGTGCCGCCGCCCAGCCGGGCCAGGGTGGCCTCGTGCTCGTCGAACAGCTCCCGGGAGCCGCCGTAGAGGATGGCGGCGTGCGGCTGGCCGATGCCGGGCGGGGTCATCATGATCGCGCCGTCGAGGTACCGGGCGCCGATCCCGGCGGCCCACCCGGCGGTCGCGCGGGCCTCCTCGGAGGTGCCCGAGGTGAGGTTGACCAGGGTGCGCCCGGCCAGCAGGGCCTCGGCCGGCTCGAGCACCGACCGGACGGCCCGGTAGTCGCGGACGCAGATCACCACGAGCGGTGAGGCCTCGACGGCCTCGGCGAGGCTGCCGGCGTACACCGCGCCGCGGTCGGTCAGCGGCGCGGCCCGGCCGGGCGTGCGGTTCCACACCGTGACCGGGTGGCCGCCGTCGAGGAACGCCCCGGCCAGGGCGGTGCCCATCATGCCGAGGCCGAGAACTGTCACAGGGGCAGGGGAAATGGCGGACATCAATCCTCCGGGAATGGTGAGTAGAACCATTTCCAGAATGGCGGCGCCGATCATCCCGAACAAGTACCCACAAAATTGTCAGCACTTACCCCGAGGTTGGTGCTCAGCCCAGGATCAGCCCCGGCGCCAGCGCGATCGTCAACATCCGGACCGAACGGCCGGTCAGGCAGGTCAGCAGGAACACCGACGCCCGCATCTTCCCGGCCGCGGTCGTGAAGGTCATGATGATCAGCGGCGGGATGCCGACCACCGCGCTCAGCAGGAGGACCGGGACGGTCACCGAGGTGCGGTCGAGTTGGGCCAGCTTGGCCATCCTGGTCCGGGAGCGGCGCATCCACCCGGGGTTCTCCGGCTGATTCCCGGACTTGCGCGCCGCCTTGCTCTCCATCTGCTCGCGTTTCCTGGCGATCCACCGGCGTAGCGCCGGGGCCCGCAGCGTGCCCCGCACGGCCAGCAGCATGGCTAGTTTGCCGAAGCTCTGCCCGATGGCCGTCGCCAGCGCCAGAAGCACGGGATTCGCGCTGGTCGTCGCGACGGCGCCGAGGAGGTAGGGCTCGGCCGGCAGGCCGGGGAAGAAGGCGGAGACGAAACCGACGCCGAGCGAGGTGGCCAGGATCCCGATCATCGTGGCCCGGGGATCCCGGGAGCCGGCAGCCGCGACACGACGCGCAGCGACACCACCTTGATGACGGTGATGCCGAGGGCGAGCACGGCGCCGATCCACGGATAGTCGGCGGCGACGATCACCACCACCAGGCTGGTGGTGTTGAGCACCTTCGCCGGGGGCCACCAATTCCACCGGTAGACGCCCCGGTGCACCACCTCGAAGTAGTTGGGACTCAGGATCGGCCAGCGCAGGAAGGACAGGCTCAGCATCGTGTCGAGCGTCAGGAACTGGAACAGGAGAATGGCGCCGGCCAGGACCGACTCCGGCTGGAGCACCAGCAGGCCCGCCGCGGCGAGGGAGAAGCACGCTCGGTCGCAGATGATGTCGAACACCGCGCCGAACCGGGTCTCCTGGCCCAGCAGCCGGGCCGTCAGGCCGTCGAGGACGTCACCGATCCAGTAACACGCGTAGGCGGTGACGATCAGCCACATGCTGCCCTGCGCCAGCCCGGCCGCGGCGAGCGCCACCGAGGCAGCCGTCCGGACCAGGGTGATGACGTTCGGGACGTTGAGCTGGAAGACGTCGGACCGGGAATCGATCGCGAGGGGACCGGTCTCAGGAGCCGGCTGCTGAAGGGAGGGGATCCCCGTGGTCATGTCGATTCTCCGTATCTCGGTCGGAGAGTTGCGGTTCCGGTCCGGTCGCGATTTGCGCCCTTTCCCCAACAACGTAGGTCACGGCAGGCCACCGGGACACCGCCGTCCATACTCCGTCAACCTCGCAAGGAGCAGTCCGGTACGGCGCGAGCCGACACATCGATGAACTTGACAGTCTTCACGGGGGTGCGGAGACTTCTGGCAATCCCCCATGGGAGCGCTCACATGCCCCGATGTGAGTCGATTTTTGGAGAAGGAATCCCCATGACTTCCCCCGCACCCACCACATCCCCACGTCGTTGGCGGACCGCCCTGGTCGCGCTGGTCACCGTCGGTCTCGCCAGTGCCGGCGCCGCGGTCGGACTCCAGCGGGCCGACGCCGCCACCACTCCCACCACCGCCACTACCGCCGGCGCCGCGGCCGCCTGCGGCGCCGGCACCTTCCAGTCCCAGGTGACCGTCAGCGGCACCACCTGGACGGCCCGCAACGCCGCCGGCTCCAGCGTCTACAGCGGCGGCGACTTCCGCGCCGCGGTCCAGGCCGGCATCGGCAGCCTCACCCCGGGACGCACCTCGATCCAGCGGGTCGTCGTGCGCGGCAACGGCACCATGGCCGCGGGCAGCCGCATCTCGCTCGCCGGCTACACGTCACTGTCGGTGTGCGGCACGATCCACGTGACCGGCGGCGGCAGCGGCGACTACGCCCCGGTCTACGCGCGCGGCGTCAGCAACATCGAGGTCCCGTACCTCAACGTTACCGGCGCTCCGGTCTACGGCATCTTCCTGCGCAACGTCTCCAACGTCCACCTCGGTCAGATCGACATGCGGCTCAGCGCCGGCCTCGGCGTCCGCATCGACAACCGCGGCGACACCAGCCAGTGGACCCGCAACGTCAGGATCGACAACGTGTACGTGCAGGGCGCCAGCTCGCACGCGGTGGAGACCTACGGTGTCGACGGCATCACCATCGGCTCCGTGACCGCTCGCAACGTCGGCGAATCCGGCCTGCTGCTCAACCAGACGATCAACGCCACGGTCGGCACGGTCGACGCCGAGAACGCCGGCTCCGGCACCGGCTACGCCGCCTTCCGGATGGCCAACCGCAACGGCCGGATCGGTTCCGCGTACCCCGGCAACATCAAGGTCGGCACGGTCCGGGCCCGAGGCGGTGGCCGCGGGGTCTTCTGCGTCTCGGAGAGCGGCGGCGCCACCATCGACCGAGTCGACATCGCGAACACCGGAAACAACTCGATCCTCGTGGAGAACTGCTACAACGTCACGGTCGCCGCGGTGTCCGGCACGGTCAGCGGAGGCGGCGAGATCCGCATCGCGGCCCGTGCCGAGTTCGCGCCCTCGTCGGGCATCCGCTTCCAGAACCTGACGGTCAGCAACACCAACATCCGCTGGAGCCCGTGCACCGGCGGCAACAACACGATCAGCAACGTCACCCGTACCAACTCCTCCCTCACCTGGTGCTGACCTGAGCCTGCCGGGACCGGCTCAGCCCGGTCCCGGCGGCTTCTCCGGCACGGCCCGTGCCGCTCGATCGGCGGCCGGCAATCGAGCGACCGCCGTTTGTCCATATCGGATAGCTGACAGGGGCTGATCCGGCGATGCCGCACTCACATCCGGTAATGATGCATTCGACGGCGCGTTCGCGCGGTTCGCCGACTGCCCCCGGAGCTCGCATTCATGGCTGCTGACCTCAGTACCCCCGCACGACAGGCCCTCATCGCCCTGATGGTGAGCGTGGAGCGGGCGTCCAACCCCGATCTTCGCCGGAACTATCGGGTCGAGGTCACCAAGGGGGCCCGGGAGGAACTCGAGCGCGAGAAGCTGATCTCCTGGGAGAAGGGTCCGCGCGGCGCGATCTTCTACGAGCTCACGGACAAGGGCTGGCGGCGGGCGCGACAGGAGTTCCGGTCAGCGCCTCCCGAACGGGTGACCGGCCCCTGGCTGTTGCACTACGCCACACTGCGCCACCTGGACTCCCTGATGGAGCGGGCCGACTACAAGATCGCCGATGTGTTCGCCGGCCCCGACCCGGGCCCCGCCACCGCGGCGGGCGCGGCCGGGGAGCCCTCGGTCGAGGACCGTGTCCGCGCCGCCTACCTCGACCTCGCGCGGACGCCCGGCGACTGGATCCGGCTCGTGGCGATCAGGGCCCGGCTGACCGATGTCGCGCGCTCCGAGCAGGACCGCGTCCTGACGGAGATGGACCGGCGCCGCGAGATCCACCTGGACCCGGATCCGGCACGCAACGAGTTGCCGCAGGACGCGCTGGACGCCGCGATCCTCATCGGGGGCGAGGCCAAACATCTGATCACGATCGGCCGCGCGTGATCGAGGACGACCAGCGGCGCGCCCTGACCGAGCTGCGGCGCCTGGACTGGGCCCCGACTCCGGAGGATGTCTGGACCGCCCTGGACGTGCATCTCGACGAGTTGAACGGGGCCGCCGGCGCGGCTGTCCTGCAGGCGTTCGAGGAGGCGGAGGCACGCCGGACGGGCAGTCCGCTGGGACTGGCCATCGCGGGCCAGCACGGCTCGGGCAAGACCCACCTGCTGCGCTGGGCCCGGGAGAAGGTTCAGCAACGGCACGGGTACTTCTTCCTGATGGGCATGGCGGACGGCCGCACCTTCTGGCCGAACATCGTGCACACCCTGCTGCGCGGGCTGCGCCGCTCCGGCTACTACCGGCACACCCAGCTGGCGATGCTCCTGGAACGCCTCAGTGAGCGGTCGGAGATTCCGAGCGGGCTGCGCCGGCAGATCCGCGGCCAGGCGCCGCTCACCCCGACCGCGCTCGACGCCTTCGTGAACGGGGTGCGGGCCACCGACCCCGAGGCGGGCCGGGAGTGCCGTTTCACGATGCGGGCTCTCGTCCTGCTGGCCTCCACCGACCCCGGCGTCGCGGACCTCGGAGAGTCATGGCTGCTGTCGCTGCCTGGCCTCGAACCGGACGAGTTGCGACAGTGGGGCCTGCCGGCGAGCACCAAGCCGGAACAACAGGTGGCGGTCGAGATATCCCGGCTGCTCGCCCTGACCGGGCCCAGCATGCTGGCGGTCGACCAGATCGACGTCATCTTCGCGCAGAGCAACCCCGTGGAGACGGCCGAGATCGCCGGCGATCTCGGTCACGGCCTGATGGATCTGCGCGAGAAGATGTTCCGGACGGTGACCGTGGTCGCGTGCCTTCCGACGTCCTGGGACCGGATGAAGCACGACTCCCTGGGCTCGTTCGGCGGCCGGTTCCGGGAACAGACGCGGCTGGAGCGGCTGCCCTCGCCGGAGGTCGCCGAGAGCCTGATCGCCGCCAGGTTCGCCGCCCTGTTCGACGCCGCCGCGTTCAAGCCGTCCTACTTCACCTGGCCGATCCTGCCGGAAGCCTTCGGTGACGCTCCGAGCTACACGCCGCGGCAGCTGATCCAGCGGGCCGACGAGCACGTCCGGTACTGCCTGGCCCGCGACGAGGTCGTCCCGTTGGCGAACTTCGACGATCACCGGGAGAGCTCGGCGCCACCGAAGGCGCCGGCCCGGACCGATGATCTGACCCCGCTCGGCGAACGCCTCGCCCGGCTCGTCGCCGAGGCGGAGGTCAGCGCCGCCCTGGCCCCGGCGACCGAGGACACCGAGATGTCCCGCCTGCTGGAGGCCGGTCTGCGTGCCTGGGCGGTCGAGCAGGGCGCCGGCGCCGGCCGGTTCAGGGTGCAGCCGGCCGAGCAGAGCAACCCGTCGACACATGCCTGGCTGTGCGAGACCCTCGACGAGGACATCGAGGACGAGGCGCACTGGTCGTTCCGCGGTCTGTCGCACACCCATGCGCGTGCGGTGCAGGCCAGGCTGGCCCGGCTGCGGAGCTCCGCCGGACTGAACCCGCAGGTCAGCAAACGGCGTGCGGTCCTGCTGCGCAACATCGACTGGCCGACCGGCCCGGTGAGCGCGCGGGTGAGGCAGGAGTTCCTGGACCTCGGCGGCGTGATCACCACGGTCGGCGAGGACGACCTGCGCACCTTCGCGGCCCTGGAGCGACTGCTGCGGGAGAACGACCCGCTGCTTCCGGACTTCCTGCGGGCACACCGCCCGGCGGGTGGCACCACCCTGTTCACCGAGGTGTTCGGGCCACCGGTCGACGCGCCCGTGCTCGCCGCGGCGCGGGCCGAACCGGAACCGGAGCCGCCCGCCGAGCCCGGGATCCGGGTCGGAGCGGTCGCCGAGACCGGTGTGCCCGTGCGCCTGACGCTGGAGTCTCTGCGCAAACACACGGCGATCTTCGCGGGTTCCGGGTCCGGGAAGACCGTCCTGATCCGCAGACTGGTCGAGGAGTGCGCCCTGCACGGCGTGTCCTCGATCGTCCTGGACCCGAACAACGACCTGGCTCGTCTCGGTGACGCCTGGCCGCGGCCGCCGGAGTCCTGGCGTGACGACGACGGCGTCCGGGCTCGCGAATATCTCGACACCACCGACGTGGTCGTCTGGACCCCACGCCGCGAGTCCGGGCGGCCGTTGAGCCTGCAGCCGCTGCCGGACTTCGGCGCCGTGCTGGACGAGCCCGACGAGTTCGCCTTGGCGCTCGACGCGGCCGTCGCCACGCTGGCCCCCCGCGCCCGGATGGCGGCGGGCACCGCCAAGGCCGACCGGGGGCGGGCCGTCCTGCGCAAGGCTCTGGAGCACTTCGGGCGTTCCGGCGGCACGACCCTCGGTGACTTCGTCGAGTTGCTGATCGATCTTCCGGACGAGGTGACCAGCCTGGGGCGGGCGCGGGAACTCGCCGCCGACATGGCCGAGACCCTGAAGGCCGCGATGGTCAACGATCCGCTCTTCGGCGGCGCCGGCAGCCCGCTCAATCCGGGCGTGCTGCTCAGCCCGCCGCCCGGCCGTCGTGCCCGGGTGTCGGTCATCAGCCTGATCGGGCTGCCCGGCGACGAGCAGCGGCAGAGCTTTGTCAACCAGCTTCAGATGGCGCTGTTCTCCTGGATCAAACGGCACCCGGCGGGTGACCGGCCGCTGGGTGGGCTCTTCGTCATGGACGAGGCACAGACATTCGCTCCGTCCGGGGCGATGACCGCGTGCACGGAGAGCACTCTCGCGCTGGCCAGCCAGGCCCGCAAGTACGGCCTCGGACTGATCTTCGCCACCCAGGCGCCGCGAGGCATCCACAACCGCATCGTCGGCAACGCGGCCACCCAGTTCTTCGGCTTCCTCAACAGCCCCACCCAGATCGCGGCGGCGAAGGAGGTCGCCCAGGCCAAGGGCAGCTCGGTGCTGGACATCTCCCGGTTGCGCACCGGCCAGTTCTACGCGGTCACCGAGGGGAAACCGTTCCGCAAGCTGTCCACCGCGATGTGCCTGACCCATCACCCGCAGAGCGCGCTGACCGCCGAAGAGGTCCTCCAGCGCGCCCGTGCCTGAGCCCCGCCACTCACCTGCTCGTGGTCAGCTGTTGCGGGGGCGGCGGGCCACCACGAGCAGGTGGGTGGTGGGCCAGTCGAGGGGCCGGCCGTCGAGTTCGGTGAGCGCGGCCACCGGCGCGATCCGGTTGTCGATGATCCAGTCGTTGCGGATCGCGGCCGACGCCTGGTCGAGTTCGAACCCGGCCTCCGCCAGCAGCTGCGCCCACTCGGCGAAGGACAGGCCGCAGAACTGCTCCTTGGTCTCGGACAGCCAGTTGTCGACGTAGTCCTTACGGGTCAGGAAGTCCATCGCCGCGCCCAGTTCGAGGCGCACCGTGCCGTCGTCGAGAGCCGCGAACGTGAAGGGGAACGCGAAGTCGGCCGCGAACTGGTCGAGGCGCGCCCGGGTGGACAGGCCGCCGACGTACCGCCGGATCTCGTCGGACGTGAGACCGGCCAGGTCGCGCCGTGGTGAGGCGGGGTTGGCGCCGTCGTCGGTGGCGAGCCGCAGCACGACCTCGCGCCGGCGGTCGTCCGGACCGCACACGTCACTGTTGATCCAGACGCCGCCGGGCGCGGTGTGGTCGAAGATGCGCCGGGCGAACTGGAGCAGCGACTCCCGCTGCGAGCCGTACGACCAGATCTCGTGGGTCAGGGCGAAGGTGAGCGTGGTGTCCACCGACCGGTCCGCGAAGATCGCGCCGCCGAGGACGTTGCGCTGGTAGAAGTAGACGTTGGCGTTGCGGAAGACGCCCTGCGCCTTCTTGTGCACACACTCGGAATACAGATGGCGGGCCACCTCGACGCCGATCAGGTCGCTCTCGTGCAGGCCCGGTTCGCGGTCGGCCAGTTCCAGGACGGCCCCGGCGCCGCAGCCGATGTCCACGACGCGGCCGGGACGCACGTGCTGCCGGACCGCCGCCCACTTGCGCTCGGCGGCGTCGGCGAAGGCCTCCACGTAGGTCCGGTAGTCGCGGGTCGCGGTGAGACCGCCCTCGTCGCCGACGAGCGGGTCGTTGACCACGGTCCGGACCGTGTCGGCCAGCCGGTACCGCTCGAAGACGTCGATGGTCGCGGGGTGGGCCAGCTTCCGCCAGGACTCGTCGCCGGCGGCCAGGCGCAGCAGCACGTCCCAGGGCCGCTCCGCCGCGGTGCGCACCAGCGGGTCGGCCTCGACGAGCGCGATCGGGAAGCCGAGACGCTCGTACAGCTTCACCACGTCCGGCGTCGAACACGCGACCACCGTGTCCGCCGGGGTGAGACCGATGCCGGTGGCCACGGCGATGCTCTTGAGGGTGACCTCGGCGAACGCGTCGGTGGGCGCGGTGTCGAAGACCGGCACGACGAGTGAACGCAGCCCGCTGAGCATGCTGAACCGCTCGATGGCCGCCTCCCGCCGGTGATAGGGGACCGGGTTGCGCCTGGTGTTCTCGTGGTTGGCCGACGTCACGGCCCACACGATCGTGGCCGCGCTGTCGGCGGCGAGCCGGTGCAGATAGTCCGCCTGGAACCGGGTCAGCAGATGGTGACGCCCGGGAAACAGCACGAAGCGTGGCGACGGTTCGATGTGATCACCCCATCGGGTCGGTGAGCGAGGGCCCGGCCGCCGGCGGTCTCGCGGCCGAAAGGCAGGGTACTGCGGGCGCGTCCCCGCCGCGTCACGGACGCTCATGGGAGCGGGGTTGTGACCGGACTTATATTTACGAACGGTCGGTCGTTTTATAGGTTGGGCGGTATGACGCAGGACGGCAGATTGATCCGCGGGCAGCGCACCCGCAGCGCGGTGCTGGAGCAGGCCCTCCTGCTCGCCACCGTGTCCGGTCTCGACGGCCTGTCACTCAGCCAGGTCGCCGACGCGCTCGGGGTCAGCAAGTCAGGCCTCTTCGCGCACTGGCGGTCCAAGGAGGCGCTGCAACTCGCGGTGATCGACCAGGCGCGGGCGCAGTGGACCGAGCGGGTGATCCGCCCGGCCCTGAGCGCGCCGGCGGGGGTGCGCCGGCTCTGGGCCGTGCACGACAGCCGCATCGCCTTCTACGAGGCGAAGGTGCTGCCCGGCGGCTGCTTCTTCGCCAACGCCCACTTCGAGTTCAACGCCCGGCCCGGTCCGATCCGGGACAGGCTCGCCACCGAGCAGACCGACTGGATGACCTTCCTGACCGGGCTGGCCACCGACGCCGTCACCGCCGGCGACCTGCGGGCCGACGTCAGCCCGGCCGTGCTCGCCTACCAGGTCGAGGCCCTGGGGATCTGCGCCGTGATGCAGGCGCCCGTCCTCGGCCCCGGCACGACGTATCCCCACGCCCGCCGGGCACTGCTCGACCACCTGCGCGCCATCACCTGCGACCCGACGATCCTTCCGGAGCTGACATGACAACCGTCGCCATCGACGTCTCGCACGGCGCCGTCGTGCACACCCCCGTGCACTTCGACGACCTGGACGCCATGGGTGTGCTGCACAACTCGCGATACGCGGTGCTCGTCGAGCGCGCGGTCGCCAAGTGGTGGGCCGAGCGGGGCGTCTCGTTCACCAACGGCCGCCCCTCCTCACCGGACGCCTTCAACGTGGTCCGGGAGTATGCGATCACCTTCCACGCGCCGGTGAGCAGCGTCGGCGACATCGCGATCCACTTCTGGCTCGACAAACTCGGCACCACCAGCGCGGCGTACGGGTTCCGGGTCACCTCGACCGACGGCGCTGCGGTGTACGCGGAGGGCCGTCGCGTCAACGTGCGCCTCGACCCCGCCACCATGCGCCCCGAGCCGTGGACCGACCACGCCCGCGGTGTGGCCGCCACCCTGGTCGTCAACCGCGGCTAGCCACCGGTTCGGTGGCCGTACCGGATGCGGGGAAGTGAGCCGGGCGCGGCGGGACGACCGCGCCCGGCGGAGAGTGTCAGATGCGGTCGGCGGCGATCAGCAGGTAGTGGAAGCTGCCTTCGCGGTACGCGGTGAGGAACGGCTCCTCGATGCCGGTCGCGACCGACGACCGGGCGCGCAGCTCCCAATAGGGGATCGTCGCCGCGGTCAGGTCGGTCACGGCGATCGGGGCGAGGCCGTTGGCGGCGAGGGCCTTGAAGTAGTGGCTGCGCGGGTGGATGTCGCACGTGTAGTGCTCGTTGATCCGGCTGACCGCCTTGGAGCGCAGGCCGGTCACGTCGTTGGCGCAGCCGGTGATGCAGACGTATCGTCCACCGAACCTCAGCAGGCGGGCGAACTCGGCGTACAGGTCGCCGAGGTCGACGTACATCGTGGTCTCGTTGGTCCAGACGGCCTGGCGGCTGCCGGCCGGCAGGTGGGTGTCCAGCATGTTCCGGAAGTGGAAGCGGACCCGGTCGGCGATGCCGCGGCGGGCGGCCTGCTCGTTGGCGAAGCCGACCTGGTACTCCGAGATCGATACGCCGTCGACCTCGCAGCCGAACCGCTGGTGGGCCATGATGCTGGTGCCGCCGCGACCGGAGCCGCCGTCGAGGATCATGTCGTCCGGCCCGATCGGGCCCAGGTGATCGAGCAGCAGGTCGGCCTGTGCGCTCTCCAGGCGGTGCAGCTCGGCGATGATCCGCTGCTCGCGGGCGCCGGCCGGGGCGTCCAGAACCGACGGATCGTACGGGCCCACCCCGTAGTGGTGGTGGTAGAGATCGTCGACCTCGCCGAGGCGCAGGTTGACCGGGTCCTGCCGGTTGGTGTTCCAGTAGTCGGCGACCGACTTCTCGAAGTCGGTGCGCAGGACGGTCGTGGTCATGTCAGCTCCTTTGGTAACGGCCGGTGGTCGCGTGCCACCGGCGGCTGCCGCCGAGCCAGGCCCAGGTGTCCGCGAGGAACCGCCGCAGGTTCGGCGACCCGGCGGCGCTGAGCTGGGCGGCCAGCCCGACGAAGGTGTGCATCAGCTCGTTGTGGATCTCGACGGTGCGAGCCATGGCCTCGTCGCGGGAGAGGTCCTCCCGCAGAGCCAGCACCCGCGGCAGGTTGAAGTCGGTGTCCGACTCCGACGGCCCGGAGTGCAGGTCGTTGACGAGCACCGCCGCGTTGCCGGCGGTGGTGAAGGCGCGCCGCACCTCGGGGTGGTAGAACTCGTGCGCCGGCAGCTCGTACCCGGCCAGCACGTCGATCAGGATCATCGGCGGCAGGTAACTGTTGAGGTGCCGCTGCACGAGGTACTCCCAGACCGGGGGAGTGCGCTTGTTGACGTGCCAGTCCGCCTCCTGCGTCCAGGCCAGGAAGAGGATCGCCATCTGGTGCTGGAAGCGGCCCATCTGGGTCGTGGAGGCGTAGACCGCCAGGTGCTCCATGGCGGTGCGGAACGCCTCAGAGATCGGCTGGAGCCGGTGATAGCGGTCCATGTCGGCGGTGTAGCGCGGGACCATCCGGGCCGGGTCGACCACCGACATGAGCCGGGCCAGCCGGGAGCCGACCACCGCCGGCTCGGCGCCCAGCTCCACCTCGTCGACGTAGTAGTCGTCCGCCGCCCACTCGGCGACCAGGCACTTCGTGGCGGCGAGCAGTCGGTCCGGGTCGCTGACGGCCGGGTGGGCGAGCATCATGTAGCGGCCGAACCCGTAGGACCGCAGTTTGTCCAGCCGTCCCGGATAGATCCCGATCCTTCCGGCCCAGGCGATCAGCTGGTCGTCGACCAGGTCGCCGAGAGCCGGGTCGTCACGCAGCGCGTCGGGGCAGAAGAGCTGCCCGTCGGCCGACGGCAGGATCAGCGGGCCGGCGAAGGCCCGCATCGCCGACATGCCGAAGCCCGGCAGCAGCTTGCGCAGCTCTCCCGGCGGCGCGCCACGGACATCACTCAGCAGGGTCGACATCAGTGCGACAGTTCGACGTGGTCGAGGATCCCGAGCGCGTCCGGGACCATCACCGCCGCCGAGTAGTAGGCGCTGACCAGGTACGACATGATCGCCTGCTCGCTGATGCCCATGAACCGCACGTTGAGGCCCGGCTGGTACTCGTCCGGCAGCTTGGTCTGGTGCAGGCCGATCACACCCTGGTCCTGCTCGCCGACCCGCATCGCCAGGATCGACGTGGTGTGCGTGTGGCTGATCGGCACCTTGCCGCTGGGCAGGATCGGGACGCCGCGCCAGGACGGGACGGTGTGGCCGTCCATCTGCACCGGCGGCGGGTAGATGCCCCGCTTCGTGCACTCCCGGCCGAACGCGGCGATGGCCTGCGGATGGGCCAGGAAGAATTTCGTGCTGCGCCGCATCGACAGCAGCTCGTCGAGGTCGTCGGGGGTGGGCGGGCCGGTACGGGTGTGGATGCGCTGCCGCAGGTCGGCGTTGTGCAGCAGGCCGAACTCACGGTTGTTGACCAGTTCGTACTCCTGCCGCTCGCGCAGCGCCTCGACGGTGAGCCGCAGTTGCTGCTCCATCTGGTCCATCGGGTCGTTGTAGAGGTCCGCGACCCGGGTGTGCACTCGCAGCACGGTCTGGGCGACGCTCAGTTCGTACTCGCGTGGGCTGATCTCGTAGTCGACGTAGGTGCCGGGCAGGGGGTGCTCCCCGTGGTGGCCGGCGGCGACCGCGATCTCCGCCTCTCCGTGCTTGTTCTGCGGTTTCCGGCTCTTGTCGCGGAACCCGTCCACGTGGTTGCGCAGCGTCTCGCTGCGGGAGGTCAGCTCGGCGAACGCGGACCGTGGCAGGGCCAGCATGGTCACCGCGGTCATCGCCTTGGCGGTGTACTCCCAGATCGGGTCGTCCTCGATGAGCACCCGCTCACCGAACTTCTCCCCGTCGGCGAGCACGCCGAGGCTGACCGGGTCGCCGTACGCGCCGACGCCGATCTTGTCCACCTTGCCGTGCGCGATCAGGTAGAGGTTGTCGGCGACCGACCCGAACTCGACGATCACCTGGCCGGGCTGGTACTCCTGCTGGACGAACCGGTCGGCGATGCCGCGCAGCAGCTCCTGGTCGTCGATATTGGCGAGCACCCCGATCTCGCGCAGCTCGGCCGGCACGACCTGAACCGAGGCCCCGGTGGCGATGAAGGTCAGCCGGCTGTCGCCGAGCCGGTAGGTCATCCGCCGGTTGACCCGGTAGGTGCCGCCGGAGACCTCGACCCAGGGCAGCTTGCGCAGCAGCCAGCGGGAGCTGATCTCCTGCATCTGCGGGAGCGACTTGGTGGTGTGGGTCAGGTTCCGGGCCGCCGCGGTGCTCAGGCTCTGCCGCTTCTGATGGTCCTGTTCCTCGCGGGTCTCCGACGACTTCACTGAACTGGTCACGGCTGTTAACGCCCCGTTTCATCCGCAATGTGGCTTACAACCTGCTCGTTTTATCCCAGCTCAGCGGACTATTTGTCGGTTTTTACAGTTTTGCGAATAGTCATGCCTAAGCTCCGTGATCATGGAAGTCACCGTGCTCCTCGCCGTCCCACGCGCCTTCTGCGCCGGTGTCGAACGCGCCATCGACATGGTCGAGCAGGCTCTGCGCCGGTACGGCCCGCCGGTGTACGTACGCCGCCGGATCGTCCACAACGCCCACGTCACCGCCGCCCTGGAAGCCCGCGGCGCGATCTTCGTCGACGAGGTCGGCCAGGCGCCAGACGGCGCCGTCGTCGTGTTCACCGCCCACGGCGTCGCGCCCGCCGTCCGCGCCGAGGCCGCCCGGCGCGGCCACCACGTGATCGACGCGACCTGTCCCTTGGTCGCCAGGTCACACACCGAGGTCCGCCGCTACGCCGCCCGCGGCGACACCGTCCTGCTCATCGGTCACGCCGGCCACGACGAGGTGCAGGGCGTCCTCGGCCAGATCCCCGGCGGGATCCAACTGGTCCAGGACATCGCCTCCGTCGACGAGGTGCTGGTCGAGGATCCCCGGCGGGTGTCCTATCTGACCCAGACCACCCTGGCCGCTGACGAGACCGGGGAGATCATCGACGAGTTGCGGTCCCGCTTCCCGCACCTGTCCGGGCCGGACGCCGGCGAGGTCTGCTCCGCCACCACCGAGCGCGAGGAGGCGGTCGCCGCCATCGCCGGAGCCTGCGACCTGGTCCTGGTAGGCGGCTCTGCGGGGTCGTCCGACTCGTCCCGGCTGGCCGAGGTCGCCCGCCGCCACGGCACACCCGCACACCTGATCGAGGATGTACGCGACATCCGGCCCGAGTGGCTCGACGGCGTCCGCACGGTCGGCCTCACCGCCGGAGTCACGGCGTCGCCCCATCTGGTCGACGAGGTGGTGGCCGCCCTCGCCTCGGCCCGGATCAGCGGCTCCGCGCTTACGCCTGTCCCACGCCCACCGGCCGCCGGCGGTACTCCTGCGGACTCATCCCGCGTTCACGCTTGAAGGCGGCGCTGAGCGCGAACGCGCTGCCGTAGCCCACCCGGCGGGCCACCGCGCCGATCGTGGCCTCGGGCTCACGCAGCAGGTCGGCGGCGAGCGCCAGCCGCCAGCCGGTCAGGTACGCCATCGGCGGTTCACCGACCAGCTCGGTGAACCGCCGCGCCAGCGCCGACCGGGACACCCCGGCCCGCGCGGCCAGGGCGGCGACCGTCCACGGCGCCGCGGGCTCCTCGTGCAGCAGCCGCAGCGCCGGGCCGACCACCGGATCCGCGCGGGCCGTGTGCCAGCCCGGAGCGCCGGCCTCGGCCAGCCAGGTCCGCAACACCGACACCAGCAGCAGGTCCAGCAGCCGGTCGAGGACCAGCTCCTGTCCCGGCTCGTTGCGCGCCATCTCGGTGGCGAGCAGGCCCACCAGCGTCTGGTCGGCCGCCGCCGCGGGCCGCACCAGCAGCCCCGGCAAGGCGGCCAGCAAACGGCGGCTGACCTCGCTGTGCAACTGGTAGACGCCGGTGAGCAGGACCGTGGCCGCGTCGGACCGGTCGCCCCAGGCCCGTACGCCCAGGTTCATCGCCTCGGCCTGCCCCGTGCCGTCGAGTTCCGTGCCGTCGTGCCCCGCGCCGTCGAGCGGGACGCACACCTGCCCCGGCCGGATGACGGTCCGCCACGGGGTCGCCGGGTCGTCGGCCACCGTGTACGGCTCCGGCCCCCGGACCACGGCGAGGTCGCCCGGCGCCAGCCGGACCGTCTCGTCCCCGCCGCGGACCAGCCAGGCGCCACCCCGCACCACGGCGATCAGGGTGAGCGGGGCCTCGTCCTCGATCCGCAGCGCGAACGGCGGGTCGAACACCGAGCGCAGCAGGAACGCGCCCCGCGCCCGCGGCCCGTCGAGCAGCCCGCTCAGCGTGTCCACCCGGCCACCGTAGCCGTCAGGCGCTCCGGGCGCCGTCCGGGAGAACCGGCCGCCGCAGTCGTCACACGCTTCGGGTGCCGTCCGGGAGAACCCGCCACGGCAGTCGTCAGGCGTTCCAGGCGCCGTCCGCCGCCGCGGCCCGGGCGAACTCCGCGAAGTCCCGCGGCGGGCGGCCCAGCACCCGCCGCACCCCGTCACCGAGATGGGCGTTGCGGCCGTCGGTGACCAGGTCGAACAACTCGGCGAACTCCTCGGGCATCCCGCCGGCGCGCAGCGCCTCGACGTACTCGCCCCGGCTGACCGGCACGAACCGGATCTCCCGTCCGAGGGCCGCGGACAGTTCGGCTGCCACCTCGGCGAAGGTCAGCAGCCGCGGACCGGTCACGTCATAGGTCTGCCCGGCGTGCCCGTCACCGGTGAGCGCCGCCACGGCCACCTCGGCGATGTCGGCGGCGTCCACGAACGGCTCGGCGGCGTCACCGACCGGCAGCACGATCTCCCCGGCCAGCACGTCCGGCTGGAAGAAGTCCTCACTGAAGTTCTGCGCGAAGAAGCTCGCCCGGACGACCGTCCACTCCACGCCGGAGTTCCGCACCACGTTCTCGGCCGCCTCGGCGGCCGGCTCGCCCCGCCCGGCCAGCAGCACGATCCGGGTCGCACCCTGCTCCACGGCCTGGCCCACGAACGCCCGCACCGTCTCGGTGGCGCCGGGGAACGCCAGGTCCGGCTGGTACGACAGGTAGACCGCGCCGACCCCGTCGAGGGCCGCCTTCCAGGTCTCCGGGACGGTCCAGTCGAACGGCGGCGCGGCCCTGCGGGAGCCGATCCGCACCGATGCGCCCTGTTGTTCGAGGAGTCGTGCCACCCGCCGGCCGGTCTTGCCCGTACCGCCTAGCACCAGAATCGTCTTGTTCGTCATGACAGCCAGTCAACCGGCCTTCTCGTGGACGGGCCATGGCCGTGGCGCCGCGACGCATACGCGAGCGTCCACGCGTTCTACAGGAAGCCGGTCACCAGCGCCCGGAACAGCTCGGGCTCCTCGACCCAGGGGCGGTGACCGGATTCGGTCATGATTTCAAGGCGGCTGCACGGATGGGCGGCGGCGACCACCCGGGCCGGCGCGATGCCGATCATCCCGTCCGAGGCTCCGGCCACCACCAGCACGGGGGCCAGCACCGGCCCGGGAGTGGCCGTCCCGGAGTAGAAGGCCTCGCGCAGCCACGGCAGCCGGCTGGCGTGCGAGGGGTGGTATTCGTGGCGGCGCTCCGGTGTCCACCGGTGCCAGTGGAACGGGATCAGCCGAGCTCGTGTGATCGGGTTGGTCACATCCTCGGCCAGGGCCGCCGCGGCATGCGGGTACCACGGTTCGGCCGCCCGGCCGGCCCGGATCCCGGCCAGTTCGGCGGTGTCGATGTCGCGCCCGGCACGGCCAATCGGGGTCACCAGGACCAGCCGGCGGACCCGGTTGCGGTGGCGGACGGCGTACTCCTGGGCGGTCAGCGTTCCCGCGGAGTGCGCCAGGATGTCGAGCCGCTCCATCCCGAGGTGTTCCCGCAGAGCCTCCACGTCGTCGGCCTGCCGGGTGAACGACACCGTCGTCCGGTCCAGCGGGACCCCGGAACGGCCGGCGGCTCGCCCGTCGAGCCGGATCAGCCGGCGGGACGCGCTGAGTCCGCCCAGGTCACCGAGGTAGCGGGCGTCCATGCCGGGACCTCCGGGCAGCACCACCAGCGGGTCGCCCGTACCCTCGCCGACCACGTCGTAGTGCAGGGGCAGCCCGTCGAAGGAGGGGAAGTGCGGCATCCGGCGATCCTGCCACGAGGATTGGAACCCGCGCCGCCGGGCAACCTTGAGTGGGTGAACTGGCTCGAATTCGCTCTCATGCACGTCGACGAGCCCTGCACCGTTCGGGTGGAGGCGCCCGGCCGGCGGCCGGTGCCAGTCGGCCCGTGCGTCATCGCGCACCGCGCGGACGGCACGACCCTGCTCTGCCCGCCGGACACCGAGGCGCCGCCCGGTTCCCGGATCACGCTGCCTGCCGGTGACACGGTCGAGGTGGTCACCGCCTTCCATCTGCAGGCGCACGGCACCCGGCTCCCGGAGCACCAGCAGCTCGATCTCGCCGGCCGCGGCCCGGGCCGTCCGGCCGGTCCGTGCCGCCCCGACTGCCGACCGCGCTGACACTTCCGCTCAAGATCTCGGGCGAGGCTCCGATAGGCCTGGCATGCGGCTCGGATCGCTTTTCGCGGATCTGACGCGACGCGAGCGCGCGGCGTGGTGGATCCTGAGCGCCCTGACCTTGGTCCAGTCGGTCATCTGCGCCCTTGAGGTCGCCGGCTCGCCGATCGGCGACACTCCCGTGGGCGGCCTGTTCAACATCACTCTCCACCTGATGCCCGGCCTGATGGTGGCGGCGCGTGCCCGCCGCGCGCCACGGCCGGTGCGGGCCGCCTGGCGGTTGCTGGCCGCCGGCATGATCTCCTACGGCGCCGGCGGCACGTACTGGTGGCTGTCCGCCCGGCATCGCGACCCGCAGCCTCTGGTCACACTGGCCGAACCGTTGTGGCTCCTGTTCTACCCCTGTTTCGTGGTCGCGCTCGTGCTGCTGCTGCGGCAGCGGTTGCCGAAGGTGAGCGCCCAGGCCTGGCTGGACGGCGTGATCGCGTCCGCCGCCGTCTGCGCCCTGGTGGCGCTGCCGATGCTGGCGGCCGTCGATCCGGCGCCGCATTCGACGGTGATGGGCGTCGTCGTGAACGCGGCGTACCCCGTGTGTGACATCGCGGTGGCCGGCTGTCTGCTGGGCGCCTGGGCGCTGAACGGATGGCGTGCCGACCGCCTTCTGGGCCTGCTGATCGCCGGGATGGGGTTGTTCGCCGTCGGGGACGCGTTCAGCATGGTGCTGCTCTGGCAGGGCAGCGACGTGCCGGCGTGGGTCCGCCTGATGTGGATCCTCGCCCTGATCATCCTGGCCGTGGCCGCCCATCAGCCGGCCGGGCCGTCACGGACCAGCCGGCCGAGCGTGTGGCTGAGCACCGCCGTGCCCGCCGTCCTCGCCTTCCTCTGCCTGGGCCTGCTCATGTACGCGGCCCTCAGCGACCGGTCGGTGACCGCGATCAGCAGTTTGCTGGCCGGGATCGCGGTCACCGCGGCGATCGTGCGGATGCTCGCCAGTGTCCGCACCGCGGAGGCCCTCGGCGCGGCCCGCCGGCAGGCTCGCACCGACGAGTTGACCGGCCTGGCGAACCGGCGGTTCTTCGTCGAGCGACTGGACCGGGAACTGGAGCAGGGCACCGAGGACCTGGCTGTCGCGTTCGTCGACCTGGACCGGTTCAAGGAGGTCAACGACAGTTTCGGCCACGACGTCGGGGACAACCTGCTCACGCTGGTCGGTCAGCGGATGCGCGGGGCGCTCGGCAGCGACGTGCTGCTGGCCCGGCTGGGCGGCGACGAGTTCGGGCTGATCATGCCCGGCGCCGGGCGGGACGGGGCCGCCGCGATCGTCGACGGGGTGCTGCACGCGCTGCGGGAGCCGTTCGTGCTGCCGGAGGTGGACCTGCACGTCGACGCCAGCATCGGCATCGCCGTCAGCCCCGACGACGGCGCGGACCGGTCGACCCTGCTGCGCCGCGCGGACGTGGCGATGTACGCGGCGAAGGCCGCGCACGGGCCCCCGGTCTTCGCCACCGGCCTGGACGATCACGCCCGGGCTCGCCTGACGATGCTGGAGGAGCTGCGGGCCGGCCTGGAACGCGCCGAGCTGGTGCTGCACTACCAGCCGAAGGTGACGGTCGACGCCGCCGCCCGGGTGGTCGGGGTGGAGGCGCTGGTCCGCTGGCAGCATCCGGTGCGGGGGCTGGTCTATCCGGACGCCTTCCTCTACACCGCCGAGAGTGCCGACCTGATGAGCCGGGTCACCACCGTGGTCCTCGACCTGGCCTGCCGGCAGAGCCGGGCCTGGCACGACCAGGGCATGCCGGTGCCGGTGGCGGTCAACCTGTCGGTCTCCGACCTGCGTGACCGGACGTTGCCCGAGCAGATCGGCGAGCTGCTGCGCCGGTACGGCCTGCCGCCCACCGCCCTGGAACTGGAGGTCACCGAGAGTGTCCTGATGACCGACGCCGACGACGCGCTGGCACAGCTCGGCCGGTTGCGCGACATGGGTGTCCGGCTCGCGGTCGACGACTACGGCACCGGCTACTCCAGCCTCAGCTACCTGCGGGTGCTGCCGGTCGACGACCTCAAGCTGGACCGGGCGTTCGTCAGCCGCTGCCTCGGCGACCCGCGCAGCGCGGCGATCGTGCACAGCACCGTCCAGTTGGCGCACAGCCTCGGCATGTGCATCGTCGCCGAGGGTGTCGAGGACGCGGACACCTTCGAGCGGCTCCGCGAGTACGGCTGTGACCTGGCGCAGGGCTACGGAATCGCCCGCCCGCACGATGCCGGGACCACGACGGCCTGGCTGCGCGGGCGGGAGATCGCCGGAGTGGTGGTTCAGAGGGCCGCGGTGTAGAGCAGGCGGTTCGGCGAACCGGAGCCGGGGCTGGTCACCACCGAGGGCGTGGCGGTGTTCACGATCGCGGCGTGCACCTGTGCCGGGGTGTCGGACGGGTGGGTCGCCAGGTACAGGGCGGCCGCTCCGGCCACGTGCGGTGCGGCCATCGACGTACCGCTGATCGTGTTGGTGGCGGTGTCGTTCGTGTTCCAGGTCGACGGGATGCTGATGCCCGGCGCGAACACGTCGACGCAGGTGCCGCGGTTGGCCCAGGACGGTTTGGCGTCGCTGCTGTTGGTGGCCGAGACGGTGATCGCGGTGGCCACCCGGGCCGGTGACTGGGTGCAGGCGTCCAGGGCGAACAGGCCGAGGAAGCCGTTGCCGGCCGCGATCGCGTAGGAGACGCCGGAGGTGATCGAGGCCCGGACCGCGTTGTCGAGGACGGTGTCCGCGCCGCCGCCGAGGCTCATGTTCGCCACGGCCGGCTTGACCGCGTTGGCGGTGACCCATTCGATCCCGGCGGCGACCTGGGCGGTGGTGCCGCTGCCCTCGCAGCTGAGCACCCGCACCGCGACGAGCTGGACCTGCTTGGCGACACCGTAGGAGGTGCCTCCGACGGTTCCGGCCACGTGGGTGCCGTGGCCGTTGCAGTCGTCGGCCGTACCGCCGTCGACGGCGTCGAACCCGCTGGTGGCGCGGCCGCCGAAGTCCTGGTGGGTGGTGCGGATGCCGGTGTCGATGACGTAGGCGCGCACGTTGGACGCCGTCGTGGTGTAGGTGTAGGCGGCGTTCACCGGCCGGTTGCGCTGGTCGATGCGGTCCAGGCCGTAGGACGGCGGGTTGGTCTGGGTGTCCGAGATCCGGTGGATCACGTTGGGCTGCACGAACGCGACGTCCGAGTCGGCGGCGACCTGCCGCGCCTGGCGCGCCGTCATGGTCGCCGCGAAACCGTTGAAGGCTTTGGTGTACGTCCGCAGCGCCGCCGTGTCGTGTTCGGCGGCGACGGCCCGGGCGACTTTCCCCGGCTTGAGGACGACGATGTAGCTGTCCGGGACCACCTCGGCGCCCGGAACCGCGAGCACGGCGGCCTCCGGTGGCGCGGCGCTGACGGCGGTGGACAGTCCGAAGACGGACAGAACGGCGGCGGCCGCGGCAGCGGCACCTCGGCGAACGGTTGAACGCACCTGTTCCTCCCGACGTTGGGTGGCCGTGCGACCACGTCAGGTGACGCTAACAGGCTTATAGAAGTCTGTGAATATTGAGAATTCAGGCGGCGGACTCGTCCAGGGCCAGCGTCGCCCACACCGCCTTGCCGCCGGGTTCGGGTCGCCAGCCCCAGTCGGCGCTGCTGAAAGCCACCAGGCGCAGACCGAAACCACCGGGCGTGGTGGTGTCCGAGTCGCGGCGTGGAATCGGCGGCGCACTGCTGCCGTCACGCACGGTGAGACACACGAAACTGTCGTGCCGGCTGATCTCCAGGGTCATCATGGTGTGCGCGTGGTCGACGACGTTGCTGACCAACTCGGAGACGATGAGCGTCGCCGGGCCGGTCAAATGATCGAGATCCCACCGCACGCATGCCTCGGTGACGACGTCCCGCGCGTGCCGGGCCGCCTGGGTCACCGGGAGCAGATCCTCGGTATAGAGCTCCAGGCTCGGCATGATGTTCTTCCCCCCGTGTCACGTGGCTCCCTGGTCGAGGGATCCACGCTTCTCTCGCTTAACGCTTCTTCTCGCTGAAGGAACCGGATACCACGACACGGACGAGGCAAACCCGCGGTTCGCGACCCGCGCGTCACCGCGTGCGGCGGGGTTCCGGCCGCGGCGGCACAGGGTCGAGAACGATTACGCCCCGCTGTGCGGCGATCACCACAAGGTGTACCGGCGGTCCGGCCTTGTCATCACCGATGGTGAGCCGTCTCCGTCAGCCCTTTCGGATCACCTCGCTCAGCCGGTGCAGCGCCTGCGTGCCGGACAGGTGCCCTTGATGGAGCACGGTCAGATCCTCGACCGCGCATGCCGGCGGGGCGAACCCGACCGCGCCCGCCAGCGCCGGATGCTCGCGTCCCCAGGCGAGCACCGTCTGCGACAGCCCGGCCTCCAACTCGCCGAGCGTCATCGCGTCACTGAACCACCGCATCAGCTCCTGCCGGTACGGCCAGAACGACCACACCTTCGTCTCGTCGAGGAGCTGCTCCACCGCGTCGCTGCGCAGGTAACGCCAGGCGATCTCGATCGCCCCCGGCCGGCCGTCCCCGATCAGGTCGTCGACCATGCGGTGCCGCGCGTGCGCCCCCGCCACCTCGTAGAACGTGCTCCGGCACCCCCGCGGCCCGGCCGCCGCGACGATGCTTTTCCAGGTCAGTGGCCGCTGCTGCGCCTCGAGGAGCGTCGCCGCGGCCCGGTAGTAGAGCTGCCGGGTCCGCCAGTGGTTGCGGCGTGGCGCGGTGTTCCCGGCGAGTCTGCGCACCCATGCGCCCACGGCGGTGCCGTCGAGCCCAGCGACCCTCGCCGTCCCGGCACCCGTCACCATCGGCCTCCCCGCCCGGTCCGGCGCGCCCGGTGTCTTCGCCCCGGGCGGCCGGTTCCTCGACCGCGGGCCGTCCTGGCGACCGCGCGGGTTGTCCCGACCGCCGATTCTGGTCGTAGACGATGATCAACTTAAGACCCTGGGCGGCCTTTCTCTCCTGGTGCCGGTCCGATGGCCGTACGGTCACTCCTTCAGGTGGTACGGCCGCCCCGCTCTCCGGCCTTCCGCCACCGGTCCCGCCGCTCTCACCGGCTCCGCCGGACACGGCGAGGCGCCCCCGGCGTGCTGCCGGGGGCGCCTCGTGTCGTACCGCGCGATGGTGGTCTTGTGAATCAGCGGGTCAGGGCGGGAACGTTGTGGACCTGACGCTCGATGAGGCGGGTCGCGAACTTCCGCACCTCGGCGTGGCGGCCCTCCGGGCTGAAGTCGCGGCCCGGCTTGTTCGCCTCGACCCACCGCTCGGACCGCTCCACCATGCGCAGCAGATCGGTCACCGCGCCCGGGTGCTGCCGGCACAGCTCGACGGCGATCGCCAGACGGTGCTGCGGAACACCCCTCAGGTACTCCGGCATGCCGGCCTTCCAGGCGAGCGGGTGCACCAGGTAGCCGGCGGGCAGGTTGCCCGGGCCGCCCAGCGGAGCCAGGATCTGCAGCGGGTCCAGCCGCAGCGGCGGTGCCTGAACACCGGTGTAGGCGAGCCCGGCCATCGCCAGCAGCACCACGGCGATGAGGGCGAGCAGCGGGTTGCCGGTGCCGGCCGCCAGGATGATCCCGAAGGCGACCAGGACCATCCCGCCTCCGGTGATCGTTCCCGCGTTCCCGGTGGTGTCGCACACCTCCGCCCGGGCCTCGTCGATGTATTTGCGAATGACGTTGTCCAGCAGGGGGTTGACCGGTTTCCACCGGTCACCTCGCGTGGGAACGGCGTGTTCGGAGATGTTGCTCATGGGGGTGGAGTCCTTCCCGCTCATCCGTGTGCGGATTCCGGACTTCGAGTCGCGGCCCGATGTGACCGCGCCTTCTCCGGCAGTGCCGCGAGAATCGGCATCCCGCGGACCGAGTTGAGCTCAATCTCAGGGCCTCTTCCGCCGTCCTCCCTCGCCGGCCGCCACCGAGCTCAGGACGTCGATCGGACCGGACTGGACCGGGCCGGGCGTGCGGGGCGCGGGTGGGATCAGGACAGGGGCGAGGTGAACTCGCGGCCGGTGCCGGGAACCGGGGTCGCCAGGCCGCGGCGGGCGCGTTCGGCACGGACCCCGACCTCGACGACGTCCCAGATCGCGGCGAGCACCGTGATGACGATCACGACGCCGGTGAGCCAGTCCAGCGGGTCGGTGGCGCCCCAGTTCAGCGAGGCGATCCACTCCGGGTTGAAGAACCGCCCGGTCGCGGCCAGCCAGATCACCGGCGCGGCGAACAGCACCGCCAGCGCCGCGTTGACGGCGGTCGCCGTGTGCGTCCAGGCGCCCCGGCGCAACAGCCACACCGGATAGAGGGCCTCCAGGATCAGGACCCCGATGAGGTACGGCCACCAGAACGACCAGTTCGCCGGGTCGAGCACGGGCGCCTCGGTGAACCCGAACTGCTGCAGAACCAGGCCCGCGATCAGCAGCACCGGCCACACCACAGCGGCCGCCGTGTTGGCGGGAGTCAGGAAACCGGCCTCGTAGTGCGGCAGATCGTCCGGCGACCAGGGCTTGCGGCGCAGCTGGGGCCCGGCCACCCCGGCGCGGTCCAGCAGCGCGAAGATGAGCGTCACCCAGAACACCATGTGCGCGCCGACGGTCAGCGCCGTCCCGACGACGGTGCCGATGACCTCGCCGATCGTCGCCTGGTCGAGGACCCGGATGACGGCGGCGACGGTGACCACCACCGGAAGCACCGTCGAGAGCAGCATGACCAGCATCCGCCGCCAGATCTGGTAGAACTCGGGGCCGATCAGGTATCGCGGGCGGCCGGCGTAACCGTCGGCCAGCCGGTCGGGGTCTCCCAGCTCCAACAAGGCCTGCTCGACGGCGGTGTCCGGGGCCTCGCCGGAGCCGACCCGGGCGTCGACCGCGTCGTCGATGGAGGTGCGCAGCTCCTGCTCGATGTCGGATCGCTGCTGCTCGGGAACCCGGCGCAGCACGGTGAAGACGTAGCGGTCGATGAGGCTGTTCATTGCTCGCTCCCTGCAGTGGTGCCGGTGGGGGTGTCCAGGTCTCCGACCGCCTTGTCCAGCCGCGCCCACTCGCCGCGCAGCGCCGCCGCGATGGCGTCACCCTGCTCGGTGGTGCGGTAGAACTTCCGCGGCCGTGCCTCGTCGGTGTTCCACGAACTGGTCAGCAGGCCCTGCGCCTCCAGGCGCCGCAGCAGGGGATAGAGGGTGTTCGCCTCCACCTCGAATCCGGCCGCGCTCAACGTTTCGAGCAGCGAGTATCCATAGCCCGGCTCCCGCAGGACGGTGAGACTCGCGACGACGACCGTGCCGCGGCGCAGCTCTTGCAGATGCCCCGAGAGCGTCGCATCCATTGTCATGCGGCTAACGATAGTGTGTCTCACACACTATTGCAAGCAACACATCGACGTGTGGCTCGTCCGTCTGGTTGGCGGCGAGGCAGGCGCGAGGGGCGCGGGTATGCCAGGAACCCGTTGGCACGCCTCGGGCCTCGGGCCTCGGGCCTCGGGTGAGGAAAGTTCACTAGTAGGCTCTGCCCGTTCTAATTCGGATGGGGCAGAGGGACGGATATGAGTGACGAGGCCGAGTTCCACGCGGACCGCACGCAGGAGTTCTACCTGCCGGCCGTGGTCCCGGCCGTGCCGCCGCAGCACGGCGGCGCCGGGGTCATCGAGGTCGCGGCCTACCGGGGCGCGACCAAGTTCGAGCGTGAGGTGATCGAGAAGATCGCCTCCTCAGCCGCCCGCTCGGTGCCCGGTGTGACGGAGCTCGGCGGCGACGTGGCCCGGTTCTTCAACTCGGTGCTGGACAAGATCGGCCTGGACAAGGTCGGCGACGCCACCCGTGGCGTGCGGGCCAAGGTGGACGGCACCGACGTGGAGATCACCGTCGTGCTGGTCATCTCGGCCGGCGAGGTGGTGGCCGACGTCACGGCCGCGGTCCGCAGCGCCGTCATCGAGGCGGTCGAGAAGTACGGGCTGCACGTCAGCGACTGCACGGTCAAGGTCGACGACATCCGCCTCCCGGATCACTGACGGGCCTCCCACCGGCCGGCCGCCGGCGTGCTGACTTTTCGCGTATGCCCGCCAAGCGCCGCCGCGCGGCCGGTAACGTGCGGTTCGTCGGCGGCGCTAGCACCGGGAGGAACGATGATCACCGTGCCGGCCGGGAGCAGTCTCACGCTGCGCTGCCCGGATACGCAGGCGATCGTCCTCGTCTCGCTCGCCGAGGTGCGGGCGCCGTTCGTCGCCGAGCTGCCGCCGATCCCGGTGCTCAGCCTGGACGGGCCCGGCGTCCGCCGGATCGGCGTCCTGGAACTGGTCACCGCCTCCGGAGTGACCTGGGTCGAGGCCGAACTCCGCAACGACCAGCTCTCGGTCCTCGGCGACGCCCCGACCGACGTGGTCCAGCGGCGCGGCGCGGCCCGGCGGCCCGGCACCTATCCGGCCGTCGGCACCGCGCAGGTCGAGAACATCGACGGCCGCCGCCTGGTCCCGCTCACCGGCCGCGTCGAGGACATCTCCATCGACGGCCTGCTGCTGCGGGCGACCACCGACGACAACCTTCCCTCCCTGCCGTACGGGATAGAGCGCACCCTCCTGCACGTGTCGATGCCGTGGGGCGAGATGACGGCCGCCGTCAAGACCGTCGACCAGCGGGCCGACCTGCTGCGCGGCACCTACGAGTGGATGGAGCCGAAAGGCACCGAGGAACTGGCCCGCTTCTGCGCCGCACGCTGACCCGGTCGCCCCGGACCGCCGCGGGAGCCCGCTCAGCCGAGTCGTTCGCGCAGCTCTTTGTCGCGGAGATCGGGACGACCCCCGGGATGACGCACCGTGACACCGGCCGCCGCGACCGCGTAGCGCGCCGCCACCTCCACGGGCTCCCCGCGCAGCAGCGTGACGGCGAGCGCCGCCGTGAACGCGTCACCGGCCCCGGTGGTGTCCACGACCTTCTCGTCGGTGAGCGGAAGCAGCAGGTCACCCGCGCCCCACCGGGGATTCCGCCAGACGAACAGGTTGCCGTCCGCCAGCCCCAGCACCACCAGTCCCGGTCCGGCGGCGAGCAGTTCCCGGGCGGCCGCGCGCAGCCGGTCCGGGTCGTCGCCCGGCGACCCGGTGAGCAACCGCGCCTCCTGCTCGTCGACGCGGAGCACGTCGGCGGTGGCGAGCAGCGCCTCACGCTCATCGTCGCCCGGCACGCCGTCGAGCACCACGAGCGCGCCACCGGCCCGCCCGTGCCGGGCGGCGGCGAGGGTCGCGGCCGGCGGCTGCTGCAACTGGACGAGGACCGCGCCGGCCGCCCGTAGCCGGCCGGCGGCCCGGTCGACGTCCGCCGCGGTGAGCAGCATCGGCTCGGGCAGGTGCTGCAGGTAGCGCCAGTGCCCGGCACCGTCCAGCGCTTCGACGATCAACCCGGTGGGCGCCCCGGAGCGGCGGGCCACCATCGACACGTCGACGCCGTCGCGGTGGGCCTGGGCCAGCAGTTCGTCGCCGGCCGGGTCGGTGCCGCAGACGGCGACCAGCGCGGGGAACATGCCGAGCTGAGCCAGGGCGACGGCCTGGTTGGCGCCTTTGCCGCCGAGCATCTCGCGGCGCAGCCGCACGTCCGCCGCGCCACCGGCATCCGGCATGTCGTCGACGAGGAGCACCAGGTCGCGTGCCAGTTGCCCGACGACCACCGCATCAGGAGTCACGGCCGGAGGCGTACCCCGGAGAACGACCGGAAAACCGGAGGCGACCGGAAATGCGACGGCCCGGCCGGTCTTGGAGAAGACCGGCCGGGCCGTCGGGTCAGGCTCAGCGCACGACGAGGGTCTTGCACACCTTGTCGGCGAAGGTCTGCTTCTTGGCGTCCCACAGCGGGAACAGGTAGCCGATGCCGCAGGCCAGCGAGTCGAGGATGTGGGCCAGGTCGCGCACGAACGCGCCGCCCGCGCCGATCGGCTGACCGGTGTTCTCGCCGACGAGCCGGATGCCCAGCGCCTTGCGGCCCCAGCTCTGGCCGGTCTTGCCGGCCAGGAACCAGCGGTTGTAGCCGCTCACGACGATGGCGAGCAGGAAGAAGATGTAGTAGAACGCGTTGATGGTCGGCAGGCCGGTGGCCGCGTCCGTCCCCATGCCGAGAACCACGGCGAGGATGCCGAACGGCACGGCGACGAGGTAGTCGACCAGGTAGGCGCCGACCCGGGCGCCCCAGCCGGCGTAGGCGGCGGTGGCGGGCTGGCCGTAAGCGGGCTGGCCGTAGGCGGGCTGGCCGTACGGCTGAGACGGCTGGTTCGAGTAGGGGTCATTGGGGGGCGGGGGCGGGTAGCTCATACTTCGATCCTTAAGAAGGGCGGGCTCGGTCAGAGCCGATGCAGTTGGAAAAGCCAGCTCGCGACAGCGAGCAGCCCAGCGATCCAGCCCATCCGCCGCCGTTGTCGCGGCGACCACGGGCGCGGCCGGTCCAGCACACCCGCGGCACGCAGCGCCACGAGTGGACCGGCGGCGACGGTCAACGCCGCCAAGCCGAAGATCAGAGGGTTCGCGTGGAGAGCCGTGTCGAACTGGCCACGCACCAACGCCACGGCGGCGGTCGTCAGACCGCAACCGGGGCACGGCACGCCGGTCATCGTCCGGAGTGGGCACGGCAGGCCCAATCCGGTACTGGCGGTGACCGTCGGCCAGACCACCGCACCGACGGCGGCGAGCGCGCCGAAGGCGCCCACCCGTTCGGGCACGGAGAACTCACGCATGCAAACACCTCGAGATCTATAGAGCCCGAGGATCATAAGGGTGGCCCCTGATCTGCGGCGACCCCTTAACCGGCAGTTTTGAAGGGGTGTCCGGCGTTGTTGATCACCACTGGCCGCCGGACGGCCGTGCGACCGGCACAGGGGTGCCACCGGCCCCGCAACGCATGCCGCGTCCCGGCCACCTAGTGTGTCGGGTTTTCACCTTTCGGAGTACACGGATGCGGGCCTCCGCCATCCGTCAGCCCCGCCGCCCCGGCCCTCTCGCGGCCCGCGGGCGGCGGCCCGGCGGATCGCGACGTAGCGTTGGTGCGGTGAGCGACGCCCCCACCCTCGGTACCCGTTTCGCCGACGAACTGCCTGAGATGGCGGTGCCGTGGCAGGCCGCCGAGCCGCCCGCGCCGCGCCTGCTCGTCCTCAACGAGCCGCTCGCCGCCGAGCTCGGCCTCGACGCCGGCTGGCTGCGCGGCCCCGACGGCCTGCGGTTCCTCACCGGCACCGGCCTGCCCGACGGCGCCAAGCCGGTCGCCCAGGCCTACGCCGGCCACCAGTTCGGCGGCTACTCACCCCGCCTCGGCGACGGCCGGGCGCTGCTTCTGGGTGAGATCGACGGCCGCGATCTGCACCTCAAAGGCTCCGGCCGCACCCCCTTCGCCCGTGGTGGCGACGGGCTGGCCGCGGTCGGGCCGATGCTGCGCGAGTTCGTGATCAGCGAGGCCATGCACGCCCTCGGCATCCCCACCACCCGGTCGCTCGCGGTGATCGCCACCGGGAAGTCGATCGTCCGGGACAATCTCGCGCCCGGCGCGATCCTCGTCCGGGTCGCCGCCAGCCACCTGCGGGTCGGCAGCTTCCAGTTCGCCCGCGCCACCGGTGACGACGGCCTGCTGCGCCGTCTCGCCGACCACGCCCTCAGCCGCCACCACCCGGGCGCCGGCGACGCGTTCGGCCTCTACCGGGCGGTCGTCGGCGCGCAGGCCGACCTGGTCGCCGACTGGATGCTGACCGGCTTCGTCCACGGCGTCATGAACACCGACAACATGACGATTTCCGGCGAGACCATCGATTACGGTCCGTGCGCCTTCATGGACGCCTTCGACCCGGCGACCGTCTTCAGCTCGATCGACGAGGGTGGGCGCTACGCCTATGGCAACCAGCCCACCATCGCCCAGTGGAACCTCGCCCGTCTCGCCGAGGCGATGCTCCCGCTCTTCGACGACGACCAGGACCGCGCCATCGCGAAAGCCACCGAGGCCCTGGGCGGTTTCCGCACCCGCTATGCCGCCGCGACGCTCGCCGGATTCCGCGCCAAGCTCGGCCTGCGCGAGGCCGACACGGCCCTCACCGAGGACCTGCTGGCCCTGCTCAAGACCCACCGCACCGACTTCACCTCGTTCTTCCGCCAGCTGGCGGCCGACGAGGCCGCCCGCCGCGCCGGCGAGCCGGCGCAGACCGCGCGGCGGACGCCGGAGGAATCACCCGACCCCTTCCTCGACTGGATCAAACGGTGGCGCGCCCTCGATCCCGACCTCGACGCGATGAACCGCGCCAACCCGGTCTACATCCCCCGCAACCACCTCGTCGAGGAGGCCCTCGCCGCCGCCACCGACGGCGACCTGGCTCCGCTGCACCGGCTCCTCGAAGCGGTCACCGCGCCGTTCGACGAGCGGCCGGGCCTCGCCCGTTTCGCCGAGCCGGCCCCGCCGGACTTCGGCGCCTACCGCACCTTCTGCGGCACCTGAGCCTCCCACGAACCCGCGCGGCCCTCGCCCCGGCTCAGGTCTCCCCGCGGCGCCGCGTCTCCGCCCGCCTTAAACCCTCATCTCGTACGCCCAGCAGGAGGCGCTGTGGCTCCGGCGCGACGTCCGGCCCGGTCCGGACCGCTGGGCCGGCTGCGGGCTGCTGCGCGGAGACGCCCGTGGGTCAGCCCTGTTCCCGCAGCTCCCGGTGACGTGCGCACCGGCCGCCATGACGACATCGCTCGTGCCGCACCCCACTGCCCGGGATCGCCCGCACCAGTAGTACCTGGTCCCGCGGTTCCTTCACCCCCGGGGAACTCGATGGCGTGCAGCCCCGTCCGGTCGTGGCCGCTCGTTGCCGTCAGTGGCCGCGGCGTGTCGAGCGGCATCGCGCCAACCTATCCGGCCCCACTGGCCGGACGCTGCAGGGCGGTGGCGAGGCGGCGTACGGCCTCGTCCATCGCGTCGGGCGGAGCCGCGGCGAAGGTCAGGCGGAGGTAGGGAGCCGGCGGTTCGGCGGCGTGCCAGGGCCGGCCGGGGAACACGATGACCCCGGCGGTGGCCGCCGCGGCCGCGATCGCCGTGTCGTCGGCGCCGTCGGGGAGGCGCGCCCACAGGTGCAGGCCACCGCGCGGGATCGTCGCCGGGACGAGGGTGGGCAGGTGTCGATGGAGGGCGGTGAGGAGCGCGTCGCGGCGGGTGCGGAGGGCGGCGCCCAGTTGGCGGCGGTGACGCGACCACGCCGGACTGGTGACGAAGTCCAGGGTGGCCTGTTGCAGAGGGCCGGCGACGAAGAAGTCGTCGAGGAGACGGGCGGCGCGGAGGCGGGCGCCGGCGGGGCCGCGGGCGCCGAGGGCGGCCACGCGCAGCCCGGGTGCGGCCGGTTTGGTGAGAGAGCGCAGGTAGATGACGTGACCGTCGGGGTCGGTGGCGGCCAGCGGAGGTGGCGGGTCACCGTCGATGGCCAGGTCGCGGGCGTAGTCGTCCTCGATGAGGAAGGCGCCGGCGTCGCGGAGGGCGGCCATCACCGCGGGGCGGCGGGCCGGGGCGAGAGTGGCGCCGCTCGGGTTCGCGTAGAGGGGCTGGCAGTAGAAGAGGCGGGCGCCGGTGCGGGCGAACGCGGCGGCCAGCTGGTCGGGGCGGACGCCGTCGCCGTCGGTGGGGACCGGGACCACCCGCAGCCCGGCGGCGTGGGCGGTGGCGAGGGCGCCGAGGTAGGTCGGGGACTCGACGAGCAGGGTGTCGCCGGGCTCGGTGAAGGCGCGCAGGGTGGAGGACAGGGCGGCCTGACCACCGGGGCAGATCACCATGTCGTCCGCGCGCAGCCCGGTGTCGCGGGCGAACCAGGCCCGCAGATCCTCCCGTCCCTCGACCGGCCCGCGCTGCCACGACGCCGGGTGCCGGGCGGCCCGGGCGAGCGCCGCTCCCAGCGCCGCGGTCGGCTGCAGGTCGGCGTCGAGATAGCCGCCGGATAGCGGGATGGCCCCGGACGGCGGTATCGCCAGTAACGCCTGCATCTCCTCCTCGCCGAACCTGCGCGGCCCGAGAGCGACCGTCTGCCAGGACAGGTCAACAGGGGCGGCGTCGGCGAGCGGGCGGGCCGCGACGAAGGTGCCCTGCCCGGACCGGGTCTCCACCAGCCCTTCCGACACGAGCCGGCGGATGGCGGCGGCGACGGTGACCGGCGACGCGAGGTGCCGGGCGGTCAGGTCGCGCACCGACGGCAACCGAGTGCCGGGCGATGCGGCGGCCGCCACCGCCCGCAGATCTTGGACGATCCGGTCGGCTGCGTTACTATCATTCATGAGAGACAAGAGTAGCGCTACTGTCACCGGCGCGATAACGCTGGGAGCGCTGGGCGTGCTCGCGTTCAGCATGTCGATTCCCGCCACCCGCGTCGCGGTGCAGCACCTCGACCCGTGGTTCGTCGCTTTCGGCCGGGCGGTCGGCGCGGCCGCCCTGGCCGCCGCCTACCTGTGGTGCAGTGGGGCGCCGCGGCCGACCCGGGAGCAGGTCCGGCGGCTGGCGATCGTGGCGCTCGGCGTGGTCGCCGGTTTCCCGCTGTTCACCTCGCTGGCGCTGACCACGCAGACCTCGGCGCACGGGGCGGTCGTCGTCGCCCTCCTCCCGGCGTTGACCGCGATGTTCGCGGTGGTCCGTGCGGGGGAACGGCCACCGGTGCTGTTCTGGGTGGCCAGCGGGTGCGGGCTGGTCGCGGTGCTGACCTTCCTCGTCGTCAGCGGGACGGTGCACGGATCCCTCGCGGTGACCGACGTCTACCTGCTCGCCGCGGTGGTGCTGTGCGGGCTGGGCTACGCCGAGGGCGGCGTGCTGTCGAGACAACTGGGCGGCGCCCGGACGATCTGCTGGGCGCTGCTGGTCGCGCTGCCGGTGACCGTCCCGATCACGGTCGTCGCCGCGGTCGCGCATCCGCCGCACGCCACCGGGACCGGCTGGGCGGCGTTCGGCTATCTCACCGTGGTCTCCATGTTCCTCGGGTTCTTCGCCTGGTACGCCGGACTCGCCCGCGGGGGCATCGCCCGGGTCGGTCAGATTCAGCTCGTCCAGCCGGTGTTGACGCTGCTCTGGTCGGCGCTGCTGCTCGGCGAGACGGTCGGCTTCTCCTCGGTGGGCGCGGCCGTGCTGGTGCTCGCCTGTGTGCTGCTGACGCAGCGCTCCCGCGCCCGGACCGTCGAGCCGGCACTGTCCACGAGATGACGTCCCCGCTCACACCACTTCCCGGCAAACAACCGCGGCCAAACATCGGCTGACGCCGCCCTCGCTCCCGGCCGTCCGCCCCGGCCTCGACGTCCGTGCCAGCCCTGGCCGTCTGTGGCGGCCCCGGCCGCCCGTGCCGGACCTGGTCGCCGTCGGACTCGGCACGGGCGGCGGGAACGCGGGCTCGGAGTGAAAGAGGTTCGGTGGAGGCAGCGGGCCTGGGGCGAACGAGGGGCCGGAGCCGAGGGAGAGGTGGGAATGGCGAAGGGCTTGGCGGACCGTCGGGACGGGGACACGAACGGGAACGGGGCCACGAACGGAAACGGGAACACGAACGGAAACGGGAACGAGGCGGGGGACGGGAGGCGTGGTCGGACGGGGCTGGGCGGGTGGATGGCCGCGCGGGGTGAGCTAGGGTGCGGGCATGAGACCGGTCGAGGCTGTCGCCGCCGCGTATGCGCGGTGGAACACGCCTGACCTGCCGCTCTACGGCAACGATCACGACCGGGCCGACTTCGCTCCCTGACCCGGCACGGCCCCTGTGGCCTGTCCGCCGGTCAGAAACTTCCCTCGTTCCGGGAGCGATACCCCATGTCCGCTGTCACCGCTGAACCCTCGTCGTTGCGGCTGGTGCTGCGTGCGAAGTTCGTACGCCGCCTGCTCGTCTTCAGTCAGACCGGCCGCCTGCCGATGGCCGCCGCCCCGCTCGCCCTGCTGCTGTTCGCCCGTGAGGTGCACGGCCTCGCTCTCGCCGGGCTGGTCGTGGCGGCCTACACCGCCGGGATGGCGGTGAGCGCGCCCCTGCTGGCCCGGACCGTCGACCGGTGGCGCCAACCTCCGGTGCTGTGGGCGTCGGCGCTGCTCTCCGCCGCCGGGTTCGTGGTGGTGGCCGCCAGCGCACACCGTGTCCCGGTCCTGTTGGCCGGCGCGGTGTTCGCCGGACTCGGGACGCCGCCGCTCGAAGCCTGTCTCCGGGCCCTGTGGCCGGCGCTGGTGCCGGCCGGAAGCGTGCCGGCGGCCTATTCGCTGGACCTCGCCGTCCAGGAGGTCATCTATGTGACCGGTCCGCTCGTGACGCTGGCGGCGGTGGGCCTGGCCGGTCCCGCCGCGGGCCTGCTGGCCGCCGCCGTGCTGCAACTCGCGGGTGTGGCCGGGTTCGCGCTGACGCCGGTCGTGCGCACGTGGCGCGGCGAGGCGGGGGAGCGGCACTGGGCGGGGCCGCTGCGCGTACCCCGCTTCGTCATGATCGTCGCCGGAGTGATCTGTGCCGGCGCGGCCGTCGGAAGTCTGCCGGTGGTCGTCACCGGCTATGCCGAGGCGGCCGGGAACCGGGCGCTGAGCGGCTGGATGCTGGCCGCGCAGGCGGTCGGGGCCCTCGCCGGCGGCCTGCTCTACACCCGGGCGACGTCCGGCGGCTCGGGCCGGTTGCCGCTGACGGCAGCGGTGTTCGCGGCCGGATACGTGCCGTTGCTGCTGGTCCCGGGGCCGGTTCCGATGGCGCTGCTGCTTGCGGTGAGCGGCCTGGCGTTGCCGCCGCTGCTGACCGCGGTCTTCCTGGCCGCCGACCGGCTGACGCCGCCCGGGACGGCGGTGGAGGCGTTCGCCTGGATCATCACCGCGTTCACGGTGGGCAGCGCGGCGGGTGCCGCGATCACCGGCCCGCTCGTCTCCGACGGCATCCGGTACGGGTTCACGCTCGCCCCCGTGGCGGGCCTCCTCGCGGTGGCCGCCATGTGCGCGGCGACCTACCTGGGCCGCCGCCCCCACCCTGCCCCACTGCTCCTGCCGACTCCGCCCGCCGCCCCGACCAGCGAGGCAGGGCCAACCCCCGACAGAGCCCACCTAGCACCCCACCCCGAGCCGTAGCCCACCCGTCTCTCCACCCCCGATAAGGCACGCCCGCAACGGCCAGCCTCCCCGGCCGTAGCCCATCAGTACTTCCCGCCTGTGGTGGAGCGTGTGGGCTACGGCTGGCCGTCTCGGTCGTCGCCGAGCGGTGGTTTCTGCTGGTGGGGCTTGTGGGCTACGGCTGGCCGTCTCGGTCGTCGCCGAGCGGTGGTTTCTGCTGGTGGGGTTTGTGGGCTACGGCCGGGCGTCTCGGCCGTAGCCTGGTGGTGGTTTCTGTTCAGGATGGGGTGGGTGAGGGACGGCTGGGGACGCCGGCCGTCGCGTGGCAGGGGCGGTGGCTGAGGGCTGCTGCGAGCGGGTCAGGTAACGGGCAGTGAGCGGGCGAGGCGGAACCCTACGTCGTCGAGACGCAGGGTGGGGTGACTGCGGCGGCGGACCGAGGCGCGGCAACTCCAGTGCTCGTCGAACCAGCCGCCGCCACGTAGTACCCGGTAGGTGCCGTAGACCTCGGCGTCGTAGACGTCCCAGCACCACTCCCAGACGTTGCCGAGCATGTCGTGCAGGCCCCAGGCGTTGGGCTGCCGGGTGCCGACCTCCCGCGGCTGTTCACCGGAGTTGTCCCGGTACCAGGCGATCTCGTCGATCGGCCCGTATCGAGGGCCGGCCGTTCCGGCTCGGCAGGCGTGTTCCCACTCGGCTTCGGTGGGCAGCCGGTACCCGTCCGCGTCGCGTTGCCAGATGACACCGGGAGTGCCGTCACCCAGCAGGACATCCCCGCCGGGCAGCAGCCCCTCGTCAAGCGGGATGGGACTGTTCCGCTCGATCGGCCCACCCGGCGGAAGTGACCCGTGGGGCGGCCCACCCAGCGGGAACGGGCCGTTGGGCACCAGAAGGTTGTCGGGCGCAAGCGGGCCGCCCGGCGCTGGGAGGGATGGCGCCACACCGGGC
Source organism: Actinoplanes sandaracinus (assembly GCF_030009775.1). Classification (GTDB taxonomy): domain Bacteria; phylum Actinomycetota; class Actinomycetes; order Mycobacteriales; family Micromonosporaceae; genus Actinoplanes; species Actinoplanes sandaracinus. Next base: position 150,829 of record NZ_JASCTH010000025.1, read on the forward strand.
GGTGTCGCGTCGGGCGGTAACGGGCCGTCGGGCGGTGGGGAGGGCGGCGTGGCACCGGCGGCGGACAGTGGGTTGACCGGCAGTGGGATGGCTGGCGGTGGGTTGCCCAGCGGTGGGTTGACTGGCGGTGGGCTCGTTGGGTGGGTGAACCGGTATGCGGGGGTGAGGCCGTCCCTGATGGACAGCGCGTTGCAGAAGTTCAGGGCGTCCCACCAGGACACCGTTTCGACCGGTAGGTCGTCCCCACTTGAGCCACTCGGGTGACGGCCGCTCAATGCACCGTAGAGAGCCTGCGTTACGGGGACTGCGGCCAGCCTGAACGGCTCGACGCGGACGGTCCAGCGGCGTTGCGTGCGGCGATCGGAGAGAGTGACCTCACCCGCCGGAACTTCGATCATCGGTTGTTGAGTCTATTCCTGCCGGGGTCAGCGTCTTACGGGCGTGCGCCCGCTTCGTCGCTGGCGCATCCGTTGTCTCTGCCGTGACCCATGCCGGTGCTCAGGCGGGGTAGCGGAGTCGTATCCCATGCTTACCGCCTCACCGGTCGGCGTGCGCGGCCGCTCAGCCGAGACCGCCGGGGTAGCGCCAATCGAGAGTCGACACCCGTAGCGGGTGTCACTCACACCCGCTACGGGTGTCAGCTTTTCTGCGACAAGGTAGGCCCCACTGCGATAGGCCGCGGTGGCGGTCCACGCCTGCCGTGGGCGGTGCGGCGGTCCACGCCTGCGGTGGGCGGCGGGTTGTGGCTTTGGGCTGGGTGGGTTGGGTCGTGGGTTTGGAGGGCGGCGGGGGACTGTGGGTTTGGAGGGTAGCGGCGGGGCTTCAGAACGGCGGGAGCGGCGGGGTGTGATGTCGTACAGGCGGAAAGTGATTGTTTGACCTGGAGTGCGCTCCAGGTCATAGCGTCGTCGGGCATGAGCGAGACACGTATCGGAACCATCGAACTGGGACGCACCGGCGAGCAGGTCAGCAGTGTCGCTCTCGGGGCCATGCAGATGGGCAACGCCACCGGCGAGGCGGAGTCGGTGCGGATCCTGAACCGCTACCGGGACCTGGGCGGGTCCTTCCTCGACACCGCGGACTGCTACGAGTGGTGGACGAAGCCGGGAAGCCGGGGCGGCGAGAGCGAGGAACTGCTCGGCCGCTGGATGCGGGCGAACGGCAACCGCGACGAGATCTTCCTGGCGACCAAGGGCAGCGCGATGCCGGAGTACTCGCCGGATCTGTGGAACGCCGACGGGACGGCGAACTGGGACCTGGCCCGGCGGACTTTTGCCGGGGCGGGCGCGGACACGCTGCGGCGTGCGCTGGACGGCAGCCTCCGGCGGCTCGGCACCGACCACGTTGATCTGTACTACGTGCACGTCGACGACCGGGTCACACCGTTGGAGGAGACGTGTGAGGCGCTGGCCGGGCTGGTGACGGCCGGCAAGGTGCGGTATCTGGGCTGGTCTAACGTGCGGACGTGGCGACTGGAGCGGATTCGGCAGCTGTGCGACCGGTACGGCTGGCTGGCCCCCGTCGCGGTGCAGCAACAGCACTCGTACCTGCGCCGCCGGGCCGGGCTGAGCACCGCGTCGATCGTCGACGACGAGCAGCTGGACTATCTGGCCGAGCACCGGGATCTGAGCCTGGTGGCGTACTCGCCCATCGTCAAGGGTGTCTATGACGACCCGGCGCGGCGGGCCGAGCACTGGATGATGGAGTCGTATGCCGGACCGGACGCCGACGCGCGGATCGAGGCGGTCACCGGACTGGCCACCGAGCTGGGTGTGACGCCGAACCAGCTGGTGCTTTCCTGGCTGATGCACCAGTCGGAGCCGCCGGTGCTACCGCTGATCGGGCCTCGCACCCCGGAGCAATTCGAGAACCTGGTGCCCGCGCTCGGCATCAAGCTGGACGCCGGTCAGCTGGCCCGGCTCGACGAGGCCGGCGCCTGACTAGCCCCGCGCCGCCCCGAGCCCAACCGAACGGTATCCGCTGGAGATGACCGGTTGAACCGGAGATGACCGGGCGACCGGAGATGACCGGGCCGGGACGGCCGAGCCGGGACGGCCGAGCCGAGACGGTCGAGGTGGGACGGCGGGGACTCGGATCTGACCCCCGCTGTCGGTGGCTTCAGCGTCAGCGGGTCCGGGCGCTGACCGCCACGGGGGCGGTCAGCATCTCCAGGACCGCGTCGGTGTCGACGGCGGTCGGCACACCGGCTCGGCGCAACGGGCCGAGGGCGGCCTCGACCGTCTCCGGCACGGTCGGACCCATCTCGGTGAGTTCCAGGGTGAGTTCCAGGGTAAGCGCGGTGGCCGCGGCGCCGGTCCGTTCGCGGGCGGCCAGCACCACTTCGGCCGTCCGGCGGCCGAGCCGGGGGAAGCCGAGTTCTTCGTCAGCACGATACCCCGCCGACGAGCGCAATTAATAGTTGATTTCCAGGATTGACAATCTACGGCTCGGCGCGGAAATCTGTGGCGGTCACCACTCGCGGTGTCGGCCCGGGCTCCTATGCCCGGACCCCTACGCTCAGGGGGAAACATTGAAGCCCGCATATAGAGCGGCGACTGCCCTCCTGCTCGGCCTCACCCTGACCGCCTGCTCGGGCGGCCAGGAGACCGGGCAGACCGGCACGCCGACGATCGAACTCGTCGAGACCACCCCCGCCGCGACCGGCGACGTCGAGAAGGTCACCTGGGCGTTGCCCTCGGGCGAGCCCGCCTCGCTCGACCCGGCCCGCACCGGCGACTACTCCGCCAACACGGTCGGCACCAACCTGTGCGAGAGCCTGTTGCGCCTGGAGACCGACTTCTCCACCAGCCCGGGGCTGGCGACCTCGGTCGTGCAGAAGGACCCCGTCACCGTGGTGATCACCGTCCGCGGCGGGGTCACCTTCTGGGACGGCAGCCCGCTGACCGCCGATGACGTCGTCTACAGCCTGTCGCGCCACAGGGACCCCACGCTGGCCTCGTACGCGGCGCACGTCTTCGCCGGTGTCGCGTCGATCGACCGGACCGGGGACCTCGAGGTCACCGTCCGGTTCAAGACCCCGGACGTGCAGTTCATCCCAGACATGGCCGGGGTGCCCGGCGCGATCGTGCAGAAGGCGTTCGCGACGAAGGCCGGCCAGGGCTTCGGCACCGCGAGCGGCGGTTTGATGTGCACCGGCCCGTTCAAGCTGGACGGCTGGCAGAACGGCCAGAGGATCAGCGTGCGGCGCAACGACACCTACTGGGACACCACCCGCAAGGCGCGCGCCGCGGCCTTCGACTTCGTTCCGCTCACCGATCACAGCACGCTGACCAGCGCTCTTCTCGCCGGCGAGGTCGACGGCGTCTACGGCGCGCCGGTCGGCAGCATCGCCGCGCTGCAGCGGTCCGGCACGGGCACGCTGTACTTCGGCCCCAGCACCGAGACGTTCAGCCTCGGCGCGGTCGCCGCCGACGGCCCGATCGCCGACCCGCGCATCCGGCAGGCCCTCGACCTGGCGATCGACAAGGCCGCTTACGTGACCAGCGTGCTCAAGGGAGCCGGCCGGCCGCTCAAGACCTTCACCCCGCCGCTGGCCTGGCAGGGCAGTCCGGCCAAGACGATCTACGACGCGGGGTACGCCGCACTCCCCGACACCTCCAAGGCCGATCTCGAGGCAGCCAAGAAGCTGGTGACCGAGGCCGCGCCGACCCGGACCGACCTGGTGATCGCGACCCCGGCCGGTGACCAGTCCCTGCTGCAGACCGCCACCATCGCGCAGGCCGCCGCCCAGCAGATCGGCCTGACCGTCACCGTGAGGCAGTTGCAGCCGGCCGAGTTCGCCGGGCTCTTCTACGACCCCGGGCTGCGGCAGGGCATCGACCTGATCGCGACCACCGGTTACCTGGAGGTGCCGGGCGCGCTGTACTACGCGCCGGGATTCGTCCTCAAGGGCGCCCCGTTCAACTGGACCGGTTACGAGGATCCGGGCGTTACGGCGAACATCGTGGCGGCGGTCTCGGCGACCGACCCGGCCGTCTCGGCGGAGAGGTTCGTGGCCGCGCAGGCGGTCTACGGCCCGGCGAAACTCCAGATCACGCTGGCCGGCTCGCACAACCGCCTGTTCCTGAACAAGCGGATCACCGGTGCTCCGGCGTCGTTCTCCTACATCAGTTCGGCGTGGGCGGCACGGGTCGGCGCCCGATGATCGGGTTCGTCCTGCGCAAGCTCGCCGGGGTGGTGGCCACCGTCGCGGTGGCCAGCCTGGTCATCTTCGGCGCGCTGTACCTGGCGCCCGGGGACCCGGCGAGCCTGCTGGCCGGCGGCCAGCAGCCCAGCCCGGAGGCGCTGGCCGAGATTCGCGAGCGGTACCACCTCGACGACCCGTTCCCGGTGCGGTACCGGCACTGGCTGACCGGCCTGCTCAGCGGCGACCCGGGCGCCTCGATGGTGTGGAAGGAACCGGTGACGGCACTGATCGGGGCGCGGATCGGGACCACGATGCTGCTGGTCGCGTACGCCTCGCTGGTGATCTTGACGGTGGGGGTGACCGCGGGTGTCGTCGCCGCCGTCGGTGGCCGCAAGGTGGACCAGGCTCTGACGGTGATCACGACGGTGCTGATGGCGGCCCCGGCGTTCGTCGCCGCGATCCTGCTGATCTGGGTCTTCGCGACCACGCTGTCGTGGTTCCCGGTCTACGGGTCCGGCAGCGGCTTCGTCGACCGGATCCACCACCTGACACTCCCCGCGCTGGCGCTCAGCGGCGGCTATCTCGCCTACGTCAGCCGGATCACCCGCACCGAGGTCCGCGCCGAGCTGGCCTCCGACCACGTGGCCGCGGCCCGGGCGCGCGGGCTGCCGCGCTGGACCGTTCTGCGCCGGCATGTGCTGCGCAACGCCGCACCGCCGGTCGTCGCGGTCTCCGGGGTGACGGTGGCCGGGCTGTTCGCGGCGACCGCGGTGGCCGAGCAGGCGTTCGGGGTGAGCGGGCTCGGGTCGCTGCTGGTGCAGAGCGCGGCCCGGCAGGACCTGGTTGTGGTGCAGGCCCTGTCGCTGCTGCTGGTGACCGTGTTCGTGGTGGTGAACATGCTGGTCGACGTCTTGAACGCGGTTCTCGACCCACGGCTGGTGAGAGAGGGGGTGGCATGAGGAGGTGGCTGGCTCCGGCCGTCTGCGTGCTCGTCGTGCTGGTGGCGTTGCTCGCGCCCTGGGTGGCGCCCTACGACCCGGACGCGCTGGACCCGCTCAACGCCTACGCGCCGGTCACGGCCCGGCACCCGCTCGGCACCGACGACCTGGGCCGTGACCTGTTGTCCCGGCTGATCCACGGTGCGCGGACCAGCCTGGCGGGACCGCTGATCGTGGTGCTGGCCGCGGGCGCCGTGGGCGCGACCGTCGCGATCAGCGCGGCCTGGTTCGGCGGCTGGTTCGACGCCCTGGTCTCCCGGGCCCTCGACGTGCTGTTCGCCTTTCCCGGTCTGGTCCTGGCGATCACCGTGGCCGCGCTGTTCGGCAGCGGCTTCGTCACCCCGGTGGTGGCGCTGTCATGTGCGTTCGTTCCGGTGATCGCGCGGGTGATGCGGGCCGCCGCACTGCGCGAACGCAACCTGCCCTATATCGAGGCGCTGCGGGTGCAGGGTTTCTCCGCCTGGCACATCTGCCTGCGTCATCTGGTGCCCAACCTGGCGCCACTGCTGATGGTGCAGGCCGCGATCGGCTTCGGGTACGCGATGATCGATCTGGCCTCGATCTCGTTCCTCGGCCTCGGCCTGCAGCCACCGGCCGCCGACTGGGGCCTGATGATCGCCAACGGTCAGCCGTCCATCCTCGCGGGCTTCCCGCAGCAGTCCATCGCCGCCGCCGTCGCGGTGGTGATCACCGTGGTCGCCTTCACCGCCGTCGCGGAACGGCTGGCCACGCGCTTCTCCGGAGACGTGCGATGACGCTGCTGGAATTCGAGAACCTGAGGGTCAGCCTGGGGGACCGGCCCATCCTGAGGAACGTGACACTGTCGGTCGCGGCCGGGGAGGCGGTCGGCCTGGTGGGCGAGTCCGGCTCGGGCAAGTCGATGACGGTCAGATCGGTGGTCCGCCTGCTCCCGGAGGGGGCGGCCGTCACGGGGGCGGTCCGCTTCGAAGGCGCCGACATCGCCTCTCTCGGCGCCGCCGGGCTGCGCCGGATGAGGTCTCGGGACGTGGCCATGGTCTTCCAGGACCCGCGCGCGGTGGTCAATCCGGTCCGCACGGTCGGCGACTTCCTCACCGAGGTGCTGCGCGACCAGGGCGTCAACCGGGCTGACGCCCTGAGGAAGGCCGCCGGGTCACTGTCCGAGGTCGGCGTCGACGACGCCTCGCGCAGGCTCGCTCAGCGGCCGTACGAACTGAGCGGCGGCCTGCTTCAGCGGGTGGTGATCGCGGCGGCTCTCCTGACCGAGCCGAAGCTGATCCTGGCCGACGAGCCGACCACCGCCCTGGACGTGACCACGCAGGAGGAGGTGGTGGCGATCCTCGACGAGCAGCGCCGCCGGCGTTCGGTCGCCCTGATGTTCATCACGCACGACCTGGAACTGGCCGCCGCGGTCTGTGACCGGATCGCCGTCATGTACGCGGGTGAGATCGTCGAGATCCTCCCGGCGGACCGGCTGCACACCGAGGCCCGGCACCCGTACACGCGGGCCCTGCTCGGGTCCCGCCCCGGCACGGTCCCGCCCGGGCAGCGCCTGCGGACCGTGCCCGGCGTCCCGCAGTCCGCGCTGACCGCCCCGCCCGGGTGCGTCTTCGCCGACCGCTGCCCGCACGCCGAGGACCGCTGCCGGGACACCCGTCCGGCGTTCCGTGGCTCGGCCGCCTGTCACCTGCTGGAGGAGGTCCGTTGATGCTGGAGGTTCGTGACCTGCGCAAGGAGTTCAAGGGTGTCGTCGCCGTGGACGGGGTCAGCTTCCGTGTCGCGGCCGGCGGCTCGCTGGCCGTGGTCGGTGAGTCCGGCTCCGGCAAGACGACCTGCGCCCGGATCGTCACCGGCCTCACGAAGGCCACCTCCGGGACGGTCGTCCTGAACGGCAGCGTCCAGATGGTGTTCCAGGACCCGTACCAGAGCCTCGATCGTCGCCAGACGGTCCGCGGCTGTCTCGCCGAGGTCCTCGCCCATCACCGCAAGGACAGGTCCCGGATCGGGGAGCTGCTCGACCTCGTCGGCCTGGACCGGGCGCTCGGTGAGGCCCTGCCCCGGCACCTGTCCGGCGGGCAGCGGCAGCGGGTGGCGATCGCCCGCGCGCTCGCCGCCGAGCCGCGACTGCTGGTGCTGGACGAGGCGGTGGCCGCCCTGGACGTGTCGATCCAGGCGCAGATCCTGAACCTGCTGGTGGACGCCCGGGCCGCCACCGGTGTGGCCTACCTGTTCATCACGCACGACCTGTCGGTGGTGCGGCACGTGTGCGAGGACGTCGTGGTGATGTCGCGGGGGCGGGTGGTGGAGGCCGGGCCGGTGGAGAGGGTGCTGCACCGGCCGGACCACGAGTACACCCGCCGGCTGGTCGCGTCGGTGCCGCGGCCCGGCTGGGTCCCGTCCCGGGCGGTCAGTCGTGGCTGAGCCGCTCCAGCAGGGCCTCGGCCGCGGCCCGGACCAGCCCGCCCGAGGCGGCCGGAAGCTGGAACTCGGCCATCATCGAGTTGCCCATCGCCAGGCACCACAGCCCGTACGCGGTGGTGCGCCGGGCGCCCGGCGACGCGGCCGGGTGCTCGGCGGCGACCGCGTCCTCGACCGCCTGCACCGCGGACGTGTAGTGGACCTGCATGGTGGCCCGGATGCCGTCGTCGGCGATGCCCGCGGTGATCAGCTCGCGGATCACCGCGTCATCGTCGCTGATCGGCAGGAACCCGCTGCTGAACAGGTAGTCCATCACGATCGGCAGCTTCTCCCGGTCGGCGGCCGCGGCGATCTTGCGGATGAACTCGGCCTCGTACCCGGTGTAGAGCCAGGTGGTGAACTTGCGGAGCAACTCGTCCCGGTTGCCGACGTAGTGCCGGATGTGGCTGCGGCTCAGCCCGGACTCCTCGGAGACCCGTTCCAAGGTCGTCCCGGCGAGACCGTGCTTCTGCAGGCAGCGTCCCGTGGCCCGCATGATCTGCTCGGTCCGCTCCGCGGCCATGCTCGGGCGTCCCATCCCGGCTCCCCTCCCTCGGCGCCCGCGTGTGCGCGCGACGTCCGCGTGTGGCGTCCGGGCGCGTATCGCACGCCGGCTCACCCGGGCCTCAGCCTAATTGATTGTCATTGCGGAAAAGAAAATGAGGAGCGCCATGCCTGAGTTGCCCGATCCCCGGCTCGTCTTCGCCTTCGAGGCCCGGGTCGACGTCGCCGAGACCCTGCACGTGGGACGCGGTCCGGACGAGGTGCTGATGTTCACCCCGATCACCGGCGGCACCGTGGACGGTCCGCGCCTGACGGGCCGGGTCCTCGCCGGTGGCGGGGACTGGTCGACCACGCGCGGTCAGGTCACCGAACTGGACGCGCGCTATCTGCTGCGGGCCGACGACGGGTCGGTGATCGACATCCACAACCGCGGGTTCTGGCGGGCCACGGCCGAGATCGACGCCCGGGTCGAGGCGGGGGAGGACCTCCCGGAGACCGAGTACTACTACCGGACCAGCGCGGTGTTCCGTACCGACGCGCCCGCCCACCGGTGGCTCACCGAGTCGGTCTTCGTGGGCCTGGCCCGCGGCGAGAACGGCCAGGTCTGCATCCGCTTCTTCGAACTCCTCTGAAAGGCGGCCCTGACATGACCGTCTCGGTACAACGGACGGGCCCCGGGCCGCTCTCCCCGGACGCCGTCCAGCACATGGTCCGGATGCGTGACGGGGTGCATCTCGCCACCGATGTCTATCTGCCGCCCGGCGACGTCACGCCCGGGCCGACCATCCTCACCCGGCTGCCGTACGACAAGTGCGGCGAGTACACCTTCATGCCGCGGATCGCCGCGTACTTCACCGCGCGCGGCTACCGGATGGTCGTGCAGGACGTGCGCGGGAAGTTCCGCTCCGAGGGGGAGACCCTGCTCTTCGTCAACGAGGCCTACGACGGCTACGACACCCTGGAATGGGTGATCAACCAGCCGTGGTCGGACGGGGTCGCCGGGATGTGGGGCGACTCCTACTACGGCTACACCCAGTGGGCCGCGGCGTCGACCGGGCACCGGGCGCTCAAGGCGATGGTGCCCCGGGTCACCGGCACTCGCCTCGGCGAACTGCCGGTCCCGGTCCCCGGGCAGCGCACCCATGACGTGGAGATGTCGGTGCACCGGTTCTATCCGCTGTCGATGTTCCACGACCGGGACATCCTGGACTGGGAGATCGACTGGACGCGGCGGCCCCTCGCCGCGCAGGTCGAGGAGTTCTTCACCGCCGTCGGCAGCCGGTCGGCGTCGTACGACCTGTGGTTCCCGCATCCGGTCAGCCTGCGCCGCTTCCCGGCCGGGAGCCCGTTCGACGCCCCCGCCGTGCCGGTGCTGATGACCATCGGGTGGTGGGACAACTGCGCGCCCTGGCAGTGGTCCGACCATCGCGAGCTGCGACGCCGGCCGGGCTGGGCGCGCAACGAGTACCTGCTGCTCGAAGCGATCGACCACGAGAACACCAGCCACTTCTCGGCCGGCGAGCCGGCCACGGTGGAGACCATGGCGGCGCGCTATCTCGACCCGGCGATCGAGTTCTTCGACGTGTTCCTGCGGGGCCGGGACACCGACATCCCTCGCGTGCGGTGGCAGCTCGCCAACTCCGGCGATCCGTCGCTGCGGGCCGCCGCGGCCTGGCCACTGCCGGAGGCGTACGAGATGGTCTGGCGGCCTTCCGGTGCCGAGGCGGCGGTGCGCGGCGTGCCCGGCGGGACCCTCGCCGTGGCGCCGGACGTCGCCTCCGCGACCGCGCCGGAGATCGCGAGCTGGACGCACGACGCCGCCGACCCGGTGCCCTCGCCGGTGATCGATCCGTTCGCGTTCCTGCGGGAGTTCCCCGATGAGCGTCATCTCGCCGATCGCCCCGACGTGCTGGTCTTCACCGCGCCCGCCGGGGCCGTGCCGCTCGACCTGGCCGGCCCGATCCGCCTGGACGCCGTCGCCGGCTCCGACGGGCCGGAGATGGACCTGTTCGCCCGGCTGCTCGACGTCGCGCCCGACGGCACGGCCCGGCTGATCGCCCGTGGCCAGCAGACCATCCCGCACCCGGGCGACGCCGTCGCCGTGACGATCGATCTCGGTCAGACCGGGTACCGGCTGCCGGCCGGGCACGCCCTGCGCCTCACCGTGGCCAGTTCCGACGCGCCCGAGTTCGTGCCCGCCCCCGGCACCGGCGAGCACCGTTGGCTGGCCGCCGGGACCCGCCCCAACCGCCAGCGGCTGGACCTGGCCGCCACCCGTCTGACCTGCACTGTTCTGCCCTCATGAAAAGGACCGCCTGATGGACGTCACCGAACTCACCGCCACCGGGATCGCCGCCGGGGTGCGCGGCGGCCGCTTCACCGCGACCGCGGTCGTGGAAGCCCATCTGGCCCGCATCGCCGAGGTGAACCCACGGGTCAACGCCGTGACCGTGGTCCTCGCCGACAAGGCCCGGGAGACGGCCGCCGCCGTCGATGCCCGCATCGCGGCGGGGGAGGAGCCCGGCCCGCTGGCCGGCGTGCCGATCACCGTGAAGGAGAACATCGACCTGACCTGGTCGGCGACCACCTCCGGCCTGACGTTCGCCGCCGGCCACGTGCCGCAGGCCAACGCCACGTTCGTGGACCGGCTCCTGGCGGCCGGCGCGATCCCGGTCGGGCGCGGGAACATGCCCGACATCGGGCTGCGCTGGGACACCGACAACGACCTGTTCGGGCGGACCCGGAACCCGTGGAACCCGGCCCGCGTCCCCGGCGGCTCCAGTGGCGGCGACGCGGTCGCGGTCGCCACCGGCATGGCGGCCGCCGGCCTCGGCAACGACTACGGCGGTTCGCTGCGGCTGCCGGCCCACGCCGCCGGGATCACCGCGCTGCGGCCGTCCGCGGGCCGGGTGGCCGCGCCGGGCCGTGGCGCCGAACCGCTGCCGCTGTCGATTCAGCACATGGCGGTGAACGGGCCGCTCGCCCGGTCGGTGGCCGACCTCGACCTGATCTTCGGCCTGATGCACGGCGCCGACGACCACGACCCGCTGTCGGTGAGCATCCCGCACCCGTCCGGCTACGACGGCCCGCGCCGCGTCGCGGTCACCGTCGACCCGGCCGGCTGGGGCGAGGTGGACCCGGCGGTGATCGCCGCGGTCCGCTCGGCCGCCGGCGCCCTCGCCGCCGCGGGCTGGGAGGTCGAGGAGGTGGAGCCGCCGGCCGTGGACCGCTGCGCCACCCTCTGGCGTCAGCTGTCGTCGACCGAGAACGCGCCGATGCTGCTCACCCCGGGCGTCTTCCCCGGCCCGCTCTCCGCGGGCACGGTCGAATACTTCCGGGACAACATCGCCGGCGTCGAGCTGCTCGACACGTCGGCCGCCTATCAGAGCGCGTGGGCGGAACGGTTCGTGCACGCCGCGGCCTGGCGCGCGTTCCACGCCCGCTATCCGATCGTGCTCGGCCCGGTCACCACGCGGCCGATGCCGGAGATCGGCTTCGATCTGAGCGGCCCGGCCGCCGCCACCGCGCTGTGGAGGGCGTACCGCCTGCTGGTGACCGTCAACTTCCTCGGCCTTCCGGCGGTCGCCGTCCCGACCGGCGTCTCCGGCCGCCGCCCGCTGGGCGTCCAGGTCATCGCGGGCCTGCACCGCGAACACACCGCGCTGGCCGCGGCCCGCGACATCGAGGCGGCCTTCGCGCCGATCACCCCGATCCGCCCCCTGACCGTCGCCTGACCGGTGCCGCTCAGCTGAGCGACTGCCAGGCGGTGGTCAGGGAGTGGCGGAAGCCGGCGGATTGGGCGTCGGTCAACTTGGTGATCATCCGGGCCTCCAGGTCACGGACCGGGCCGTCGACCGCCGCCAGCAGCGCACGCCCCTCGCCGGTGAGGTGGATCAGAAGCTCGCGGCGGTTCTCGGTGTTGCGTTCCCGGCGGATCAGGCCACGGGTCTCCAGCGTCCGCACCATGTCGGCGATGGACTGCGCGGTCACGAACGAATCGCGGGCGAGCTGGGCGGCGGACAGCCCGTCGTGGCGTTCCAGGACGGTCAGCGCGGTGTACTGCAATGCGGTGACGCCGTGCCCGCGCACCACCTCGTCAAGGCGTGCGCGTACCGCGAGTTCGAGTTGTTTGACGAGGTAGAGCAGCGATGGCATGCGCGGCACATTACCCCATTGACAGGAAACCTGATCGTCATCAAGGATCACATCAACAGGATTCCTGTTGATCGTGGGCGGCCGGCCGGCGGTCGGCCGCGGGGCCCGGCCGGTGGGTCGACCACATCCCCAGTCCGTGAGAGGTTGAAGAGTATGGATCTGAGCGGCAAGGTTGCCATCGTCACCGGAAGCGGCCGGGGGCTCGGTCTGGCATATGCCGAGGCGCTCGCCGCGTCGGGCGCCTCGGTCGTGGTCAACGACGTGGACCAGGCCGTGGTGGACGCGGCGGTCGCGCGGATCGGCGCGAACGCGGTCGGGGTGGCGGCGTCCGTCGGTGACACCGAGAGCGCCGACAAGCTGGTGGCCGCGGCGGTGGAGGCGTTCGGCCGGCTCGACGTGCTGATCACCAATGCCGGCATCCTGCGCGACCGGGTGCTGTGGAAGATGACCGACGACGACTTCGACGCGGTCGTCAAGGTGCACCTGCGCGGCACGTTCACCTGTGCCCGGGCCGCCGCCGTCCGGATGCGCGAGCAGGGCGCTGGTGGCCGCATCATCCTGATCGGCTCGCCGGCCGGGCAGCGCGGCAACTTCGGCCAGACCAACTACGCGGCCGCCAAGGCCGGCATCGCCGCGATGGCCCGCACCTGGGCGCTGGAGCTGGCGCGCAGCGAGATCACGGTGAACGCGGTGGTCCCGATCGCCGCCACCGAGATGACCAGGACGATTCCGGCGTTCGGGCCGGTCATCGAGGAGGCCGAGCGGACCGGCGCGCCCTACCCGGCCTGGCTGCGCCACGATGAGGGGCTCGGCACCGTCGAGGACGTCACCGGCCTGATCACCTTCCTCGCCTCGGACGCGTCCAAGGGCATCACCGGGCAGGCGATCGGCATCGGCGGCGACAAGCTCTCCCTCTGGTCGCACCCGGCGGAGAAGAGTGTTCTCCACCAGGACGGCGGCTGGTCGGCCGAGGCGATCGCCGCCGCGTGGGACTTCACCCCGGAGACGTACGGCATCCCGGCCCCCAAGGCGCAGCCGTGAACCTCGACGAGCTCACCGCGATCGACGTGCACACGCACGCCGAAGTCGGCCGGGACGGGCGCACCTCGCTCAGCCCCGTCCTGCTCGGCGCCTCCGCCGACTACTTCAAGGCGCACGGTCACCGGCAGCCGACCATCGCCGAGACGGCCGGCTACTACCGTTCCCGTTCCATGGCGGCTGTCGTCTTCACCGTCGACGCCGAGCATGCGACCGGGCACCCGCGGATCCCCAACGAGGAGATCGCCGAGGACTGCGCGGCCCACCCGGACGTGCTGATCCCGTTCGCCAGCATCGACCCGCACAAGGGCCGGGCCGGGGCCCGCGAGGCCCGCCGCCTGGTCGAGCACTACGGCGTCCGCGGGTTCAAGTTCCACCCCAGCATCCAGGGCTTCTCGCCGGACGACCGGCTCGCCTACCCGCTCTACGAGACGATCGAGGAACTGGGCGCGGTCGCCCTCTTCCACACCGGGCAGACCGGCATCGGCGCCCGGGTGCGCGGCGGCGGAGGCATCCGCCTGAAGTACTCCAACCCGATGCTCGTCGACGACGTGGCCGTGGACTTCCCGGACCTGCGGATCATCCTGGCCCACCCGTCGTTCCCCTGGCAGGACGAGGCCCTCGCGGTGGCCACCCACAAGGAGCACGTCCACATCGACCTGTCCGGCTGGTCGCCGAAATACTTCCCACCCCAACTCGTCCGGTACGCCAACAGCCTGCTCCAGGACAAGGTGTTGTTCGGCTCCGACTATCCGGTCATCACCCCCGACCGGTGGCTCGCCGACTTCGAGGCGCTCGACCTCAAGGACACGGTCCGGCCCAAGATCCTCAAGACCAACGCAGCCCGCCTGTTCGGGATCACCTCCAAGGAGACCTCATGACCATCACCGTGAACGGCCTCGAAGGCCTCAAGTCCCTCGTCGGCAAGGACCTCGGCCACAGCGAATGGCTGGAGATCACCCAGGAGCGGGTGAACACGTTCGCCGACGCGACCGACGACCACCAGTGGATCCACGTCGACGTCGAGCGCGCGAAGACCGGCCCGTTCCGCGCCCCGATCGCGCACGGATACCTGACGTTGTCGCTGGTCATTCCGCTCTTCAGCGCAATGCTGAAGGTCGAGGGCATGACCCTGGGGGTCAACTACGGTCTGGAGAAGGTGCGCTTCCCGAGCCCGGTCAAGGTGGGCGCGAAGATCCGGCTGGCCGCGACGATGGTCAGCGTCGAGGAGGTGGCCGGCAACGGCGTGCAGAGCACCTTCGACTTCACCATCGAGGTGGACGGCCAGGCCAAGCCTGCCTGCGTCGCCCGCCCGATCTATCGCCACTACGCCTGACGGCGCTCACGATGCGCAACGCAGGGCTGGGATCGTGGCCGGCACGCCGGGCGGCCATGTCGCCCGACCGGACCGCCATGATCTTCGGGGAGCGGCGTATGACGTACGCGGCATTGTTCGAACGCACCTCGCGCCTGGCCGCGGCCCTGCGCCGGGCCGGGGTCGGCCCCGGTGACCGGGTCGCCTATCTCGGCCCGAACCACCCGTCCTTCGTCGAGACCATGTTCGCGACGTGGGCCCTCGGGGCGATCTTCGTGCCGCTCAACTTCCGGCTGACGCCGCCGGAGATCGAATACCAGCTCCGGCACAGTGGGGCGGTCGCGTTGATCCACGCCCTGCCGGTCGCCTCCGAGGTCGCGGTCACGGTGGACCTGTCCGGGTACGAGGCGTTCCTGGCCGAGCCGGCGCGGTTCGACGAGCCGGTCGGGCTCGATGGCGTGGCCTGCATCCTCTACACGTCGGGCACCACCGGGCACCCCAAGGGGGCGATGCTCACCCACGGCAACATCGTGTGGAACTGCTACAACCTGCTGGTCAGCGTGGACGTGGCGAGCGACGAGGTGACCCTGGTCAGCGCGCCGCTGTTCCATGTGGCGGCGCTCAACCAGTGCCTGCTGCCGACGTTCCTCAAGGGCGGCACCTCGGTGATCATGCCCGGCTGGGACGTGGACGGCTGCTTCGACGCGATCGCCCGGCACGGCGTGACCCTGATGTTCGGCGTCTCCACGATGTTCGCCGGCCTGTCCCAGTCGCCGCGCTGGCGCACGGCCGACCTGTCGTCGGTGCGCACCCTGATGACCGGGGGAGCGTCGGTGCCGGAGGTGTTGATCCGCAGCTACCAGGAGCGCGGCCTGGCCTTCTGCCAGGGCTACGGGATGACCGAGACCGCACCCGGCGCCACCTTCCTGGAGGCCCGGGAGAGCCGTGAGCACATCGGATCGGCAGGTCTGCCGGTGTTCTTCGCCGACGTCCGCTGCGTGCTGCCCGACCTCACCCCGGCCCCGCCCGGCGAGCCGGGAGAGGTGCTGGTCCGCGGCCCGAACGTGACCCCCGGTTACTGGAACGACCCGGCGGCGACCGCGGCGGCGTTCACCGGCGGCTCCTGGTTCCGTTCCGGAGACCTCGCCGTCGTCGACGAGGCGGGCCACTACCGGATCGTCGACCGCACCAAGGACATGTACATCTCCGGCGGAGAGAACGTCTATCCCGCCGAGGTGGAGGCGGCCGTCTTCGAACACCCGGCGGTGGCGGAGGCCGCGGTGGTCGGCGTGCCCGACGAGAAATGGGGTGAGGTGGGCCGCGCCTTCGTGGTGCCGATGCCCGGCAGCACCCTCGAACCCGCCGACATCCCGGCGTTCCTCACCGGGCGCCTGGCCCGATACAAGATCCCGGTGTACGTCGACGTCGTCACGGAGTTGCCCCGCACCGGCTCCAACAAGGTCCGCAAAGGCCCGCTCCGCGACCTCCCCCTGCCGTCAGCCCGGGCGGTACAGGGCGGCCAGGTCGATCAGGACGATGCCGGGATCGGCGGCGGCCGTCTCGCGTAGCTCCCCGGTGAACCCGGCTCCGCTGAAGCAGGCGAGCCGTGCGGTCTCCGCGCCGGGGCGGCCTTGCGCGGTGAGCAGTGACCGGATGCGGCGGAGCCGGTCGAGATGGCCCAGCCCCATGACGTCGCCCCACTTCACCTCACCGATCGCGAGCAGCGGCTGCCGGTTGTCGTCGTCCAGCCCGAAGACCGCGATGTCCACCTCGTGCGACGTCCGATGGGCCGGATCGTTGACGGTGCCGCTGCTCACCCTGTTGGGATAGTCGCCGAACACCTCCGGCCCGGCGAGATGCCGGGTCCAGTACCGGCAGACCTGCTCGAAATGGGGTCCGAGCACGTTGCCGACGAAGCGTCGCCGGCTGCGCTGCCACAGGCGGCCGGCGTCACGGGTGTGCTCCAGGTCCGACCAGATCGGGCGCATGACGGCGTGATAGAAGGCGACCAAAGGTTCGGCGATCCGGAAAGTCGTCCGGTTGTCCCGGAACGCGTCCGGCTCGCGGGTGACCAGCCCGCAGTCCTCCAGCACGGTCAGCGGATGGGCCAGGTCGCCGGCTTTGCGGCCGAGGTAGGACGCGATGCCGCCCCGGTGCGAGTTGCCCGAGGCGATCGCGGCGAGCACGGAGTGGTAGAGGCCCGCGTCGCGGAGGTCGGGTTCATCGGCGAGCAGATACCGGGCCTCCCGGAAGAGCGGGCTGACCGGGGAGAGGACGGTTCGGACCACCCAGGCGTCGAAATCATCCGGGCCGGCCGGCGTGTCGTCGCGGGCGAACTCCCGCCGGTACGCTGGCGTGCCGCCCACGACGGCGTTGGCCATCAGCGCGGTGGCGTGGTCCTCGATGCCCCAGAATTGGGCGGCGAGCTGATGGTCCAGGGTGGGCACCATCAGTTCCAGGCCGGCCCGCCCGCGCAGCGGTGCGCTGCCGCTCAGCAGGCGGCCCATGAACGACATCGCGGAGCCGCACAGCAGGAGACTCGCGCGGCTCTTGTCGCGTTCCTCCCGCAGCGGCGCGAGCGCGTTCTGGATGACCGAGGGAATCTGCGGATTGGCCCGCACCAGGTACGGGAACTCGTCGATCACTACCGGGATGCGGCGCTCCCGGCCGAGCCGCAGCAGCGCGTCGATCGCCTGATGCCAGCCGTCGAAGGCCAGCGGCGCGGGCGCGTCCACGTACTCCGCGACCAGCGCGCCCAGACGGTTCAGGGATTCGCGGTCAGCCGCCTCGTCCGCGGGGAAGTAGAAACCGCCGGTGGCCTGGCACAGCGAACGCAGGAGGAATGTCTTGCCCTGCCGACGCCGGCCGGAGACGACGCCGAGCAGGGCTCCCGGACGCGGGTCGGTCGCGAACGCCGACAGAGCCGCCCACTCGCGCTCTCGGTCGAACATCTCCGCGGGCCGTTCCAGCATCCGGCTCTCCTTTACGTGACCACAGTTATCATAACTGTGGTCACATCACCGGCCAGGCGGCCTTCACCAGGGCGGGAAGGACCGTGGCGGCGCTGCCGTGCAGGTTGATGGCGGCGGTCGCGTCGAGCGGGGTGGGCTGCGGGTTCACCTGGATCACGGTGCCGCCGAACATGGCGGCCACCCGGGGGATCTCGGCGGCCGGGTAGACCAGGCCGGACGTGCCGACGGTCAACAGCACGTCGCACTCGGTGGCCTCCTGAACCGCCGTCTCCAGCGCCTCCTCGGAGAGCGCCTCGCCGAACCAGACGACACCGGGGCGGATCGGCCCGGCGCACTGGCCGCAGCGGGGCGGGGCCAGCCGGCGGCCCTCCTCCGGTTCGTCGCAGGCCGTGACCGCGGCCGGGCGGGAACAGGTCGCGCAGCGTGGCGTGAACAGGCTGCCGTGCAGGTGGATCGGCGCGGCCGAGCCGGCGCGCTCGTGCAGGTCGTCGACGTTCTGGGTGACGACGACGGTGTGCGGGGCGCGGGCCTCGATCGCGGCGACCGCCTCGTGGCCCGGGTTGGGACGGACCCTCTCGATCAAGCAGCGGCGCCACTCGTACCAGCCCCAGACCAGGTCCGGGTCGTCGTCGAAGGCCTGCGGCGTGGCCAGCGCCTGGGCGTCGTAACGCTCCCAGAGACCGGTCAGCGAGTCCCGGAAAGTGGGCACGCCGCTCTCCGCCGAGATGCCCGCCCCGGTGAGCACCACCACCCGCCGCGCCTCGGCCAGCACCTTCGCGGCGTCACGCACGTCGACCATTCGAGCCCCCGATCCCGGACAAACGTATTAACCGGCACGAAGGAGTGTCGCAGAACCCATTCGGCCCATGATTCGTTGTCCGGTCGAGTAGGCGTCGCGTGGAGGTGCTGGTGCCATCGACCAAGGGCGAACGTGCTCGCCGCACCCTGCGTCACGCGGGGGACCGGCTGCTGACCGCGGTCGGTGACTGGACCGCCCCGAGCGAGCGGCCCACATTCGACGACGCCAGCATGAGCGCCCTGGTCAGGATGGTTACCGCGGTGGCGGGAGCACTCTTCCTGGTGGCGATGCTGATCATCTGGCTGGTGGGCTGAGGAGCGCCGTGACGCAGGCGGCCGGGTCGTCGGCGAACGGCAGATGGCCGCAGCCGGCGAGGGTGACGTGCCGCGCCGACGGGAGGACGGCCCGCGCGCGGCGTGACTGGGGGAACGGGAGGACCGCGTCCCGCGTACCCCAGGCGATGGTGACCGGGATGCGGGTGAGCGGTGACGTGTCGGCGGACGCCCATGGCCGCAGGGCGCTGAAGGCGTCCCGCGCGGCGTCGAAGCCGGGGGCGGCGGCGAGGGCACGGGCCGCGGCGACACAGTCGGCCGGGTCGAGCCGGCCCGGGCGGGCGTAGAAGAGGCCGCACAGCGCGGCGCGGCCGGCGGAGTTCGCCATGATCCGCGGGAGTCGCGGGCCGAGGCGGCGGGCGGCGGCGCGGGCGGTGGTGACGGAGGCCTGGCTCCAGCGGCGGCCGGCGCCGTTCCAGAAGCCGATCGGGGCGAACGCGGTGACCGTGCGGGCGTGGCCGCGGCGGCCGAGTTCCAGGGCGATGCCGCCGCCGAGCGAACTGCCGGCGACCTCGGGGCGCTCCACGCCGAGCCGGTCGAGAAAGGACTCGACGACGCCGGCGAGGTGGGCGACCGAGCCCCCGTCGCCGGCCGGGGACCAGAGCGGGGACTCCCCGAAACCGGGCAGGTCCAGGGCGATCACGTCGCGGTGGCGGGCGACCTCGTCGAGGATCGGCGTCCACACCTGGCGGTGGCTGCCCAAGCCGTGGATCAGCAGCAGCGGCGGGCCGGAGCCGCGGCGGTCGTACGAGAGATCGGTCACCCGTTATTTATGAGACGGATTCACGCTGTGCGCAAGACGTGGACGTCCGTTGTTGACACGTTGCCAATAGCGGTGTGATGGTACGGCGATGTCGTACGACTACGACGTCCTCGTGATCGGCTCCGGGTTCGGTGGCAGCGTGACCGCGCTGCGCCTGACCGAGAAGGGCTACCGCGTCGGCGTGCTCGAAGCGGGCCGGCGGTTCACCGACGAGCAGTTCGCCAAGACGTCCTGGCGGCTGCGCGACTACCTCTACGCGCCCGCGCTCGGCTGCTACGGCATTCTGCGCCTGACCCTGCTCCGCGACGTGATGATCATGTCGGGGGCCGGGGTCGGCGGTGGCTCCCTGGGCTACGCCAACACCCTCTACGAGCCGCCGGACGCCTTCTACGCCGATCCGCAGTGGGCCGGTGTCACCGACTGGAAGACCGAACTCGCCCCCTACTACGAGCAGGCCAAACGCATGCTCGGGGTGACCACGACGCCGTTCGAGACCGCCTCCGACCGGGCGTTGAAGGCGGTCGCCGACGACCTCGGGGTGGGTCACACCTTCCGCCGCACGCCGGTCGGAGTCCTCTTCGGCGACCAGCCCGGCGAGCCCGTCCCCGACCCGTTCTTCGGCGGCGCCGGCCCGGCCCGGCGTACCTGCACGCTGTGCGGATCGTGCATGACTGGCTGCCGCGGCAACGCCAAGAACACCCTGGTCAAGAACTATCTCCACCTGGCCGAGCAGGCCGGCGCCCAGGTCCACGCGTTGACCACCGTGACGTCCGTCCAGCCATTGGCGGACGGCGGATACCTGGTCGACACGCGCCGCACCGGAGGACTGTCGAGGAGCAGCTTCATCGCCGGGCAGGTCGTCCTCGCCGGCGGGGCGCTCGGCACGCAGCGGCTGCTGCACCGGATGCGCGACCGGGGCCGGCTGCCGTACGTCTCGCCCCGCCTCGGCGAACTGAGCCGCACCAACTCCGAGTCGATCCTCGGGGCGCGGACCCGCGACCGGACCCGCGACTTCAGCCACGGCATCGCGATCACCTCCTCCATCCATCCCGACCACGTCACCCACGTCGAACCGGTCCGGTACGGCCCCGGCAGCAACCTGCTCGCCCTGCTCGCCACCGTGCTCGTCGACGAGGGCCGCCCCCGCTGGTGGCAGGCTCTGAAAACGCTCGCGAGAGCCGGCCGTGACCTGCGGCTTTACGTCTCGCCCCGGGATTGGTCGCGGGAGACCGTGGTGCTGCTGGCCATGCAGCCCCTGGACAACTCGATCACCGTGCACACCCGCCGGGGCCCGTTCGGGCGGCGGCTCAGCAGCCGCCCCGGCATCGGCGAACCGAACCCGGTGTGGGTGCCGGCCGCCCACGACGTGGCCCGCCGGGTCGCGGCCGAGATCGACGGCGTGGCGACCGGCGCGGTCACCGAACTGATCGGACGGCCGGTCACCGGGCACTTCATCGGCGGGTGCGCGATCGGCGCCTCCGCCGACAGTGGGGTCGTCGACCCGTACCACCGGCTCTTCGGCCATCCGGGCCTGCACGTCATCGACGGCTCGGTGGTGGCGGCGAACCTCGGCGTCAACCCGTCGCTGACCATCACCGCGCTGGCCGAACGGGCGGTGGCGCTCTGGCCCAACGCCGGCGACCCCGACCCACGCCCGGACTCCGGTTTCCGCCCGGTCGAGCCGGTGGCGCCACGCCATCCGGTCGTGCCGGCCGGCGCACCCGCAGCGCTGCGACTGACCATCGGAAGGCGGCCATGACCCGGATCGCGATCATCGGGGCCGGGTTCGGCGGGGTGGCGGTCGCCGCCGAACTCCTCAAAGCCGGGTTCAGCGACATCGTCCTGCTGGAGAAAGCCGACCGGATCGGCGGCGTGTGGCGGGACAACACCTATCCGGGGTGCGCCTGCGACGTTCCGGCGCCGCTCTACTCGTACTCCTTCGCCCTGAATCCGGACTGGTCGCGGCGCTACCCGCCGCACGACGAGATCCTCGCCTACCTGCGGCGATGCGCCGCCGACCTGGGCGTCACCCCGCTGGTCCGCCTCGGCGCGGAGGTGGCGTCAGCGGCCTGGAAGGACCGGACGTGGACCATCACCCTGACCGGCGGGGAGACGCTGGAGGCCGACGTCCTCATCCCCGCGGCCGGCCAGTTGTCCCGCCCGTCCGTGCCCGCCCTGCCCGGCGCCGCGTCATTCACCGGCGTCGCAGTCCACACCGCCCACTGGACCTCCGGCATCCCGATCGACGGCCGCCGGATCGCGGTCATCGGCACCGGCGCCAGCGCCATCCAACTCGTCCCCGCGATCGCCGGGAGAGCCGCCCACATCTCCGTGTTCCAGCGCACCGCCCCCTGGACCGTGCCCAAACCGGACCGCCGCTACGGCCGCCTCCGCCGGGCCGCCTACCGGCGCGTGCCGGCGCTCATGCAGCTCTCCCGCGGCGCGACCTGGCTGCTCACCCTCGTGCCCGGCGCCGCCCTGCACGGCAACCGGGTGGTGAACGCCGGCGTCCGCGGCTACGCCTGGATCCAGCGCCGCTGGCAGGTCCGCGACCCGGAACTCCTCGCCAAGGTCACCCCCGACGAGCCGATCGGCTGCAAACGGCTCCTCTTCACCAACGACTGGCTGCCCACCCTGGCCCGCCCCGACGTCGACCTGATCACCGAGAAGATCGTCGCGGTGACGCCGGACGGCGTCCGCACCGCCGACGGCGCCGACCACCCGTGCGACGTCCTGGTCTACGGCACCGGCTTCGCCGCCACCGCGTTCCTGGCGCCGATGGCGATCACCGGCCGCGGCGGCAGGCCGCTCACCGACGAGTGGCGCGACGGCGCGCACGCCTACCTCGGCATCACCGTCCCCGGCTTTCCCAACATGTTCCTGGTCTACGGGCCCAACACCAACACCGGCAACACCTCGGTCATCTACTTCCACGAGGCCCAGGCCCGCTGGATCGTCCAGGCGGTGCGGTCGGTCGCCGCCGGCGACGATCTGGAGGTACGTCCGGACGTGGCGGCCACCTACGACAGCGAGATCCAGTCCCGCCTCGCCGGAAGCGTGTGGACGGCGTGCCAGAGCTGGTACCGCAACGCCGCCGGCCGCATCGTCACCAACTGGCCCGGCAAGGCCGTCGAATACCGCCGCCGCACCGCCCACCTCAACCGCGCCGACTTCCTCGCCGCATCAGGCCGGCCGTTCCTTCCGGCAGACGAGATCAGCGAGATACGTCCGGACGGCCATTTCCAGGACCGCCAGCGCTAGCACCTCAGCCCTCGTGACGGGAGCGGAGACCCATCGCCTCTACCTCCGGCGGAACCGGAACAGCGATCGGAGATGTTCGCGGATGACCAGGACCGCGAGAATCCCCGGCAGAGCACCGATGAGCATGACCGGAACACCGATCCACCGCAGCCACGGCCGGTAGGGCACGTCTTCCCGTGCGAGTTCCCTGCTGGTGCGATGCCGGCCGAGGTCGCCGATGCGGATTTCTTCACCGCGGTCGGACGCTGCGAATATGTGATCCTTGGTCAGGTCTTCGACAGTTCCGTCGTCCCAGCGGACCGTGACGTCGCAGGTGTCCCAGTAGCCAAATCCCTTGCCGGTGACCGGCCCGTGCCCCCAGCAACGGGCAACGGACGCCCGGCCGGTTCGAGTGGCGTCACCGAAATCCTGCCCTCCCAGTCTGACGAGCGTCATGCCGGAGAGAAAAAGAACCACGGCAAGCACGGACATCCCCACGAGAAATACCGCATCGCGTGATGCGCTGCTTTTGGAGCGAACAGCCCGCTCGGAGGCTGCGGCTTCCCGCTCGGTTTCCTCCCGCTCGAGCTGCTCCTGGAGTGCCTTGACCCTTGCGCGTTGCTTGTCGATCCATTCGTCGTCGGATGACACGATGACCTCTCCGTCAGCGCGGAATGTCGATGGGAGTCGGGGCGGTGTTGTCGTCCCGGGTGCTGTCGGATGCCTGCCCTACGTTCTGAGAGCCGTTCGTCTCCGCTGCCGAACGCCCGGTGTTGATGAGGACCTGTTGTATAGGGCCGTAGACGCGGGCATCGCCGTCGCTGAGTACCCCATAGGCTCTGTACGGTCCCGTCCAACCCTGCCGCGCGGTGCCTGAGGCTTCAACCCGGTGAGCGACCAGACGCAGAACGTTGTTGTTGGCCTTGCTGATCTGTGCCAAGAACATCTGCATCGTCTTCACGACGCGCCCGGTCTCCTCGATCTTCGTGAACAGATGCCTCAGCACGCTCAAGATTTTCATGCTGGTGTGGGACACCAGCATCGCGATCTCCACGAGCGCCTTGGGCATGAGCAGCCCGGTGGCGGCTTGCAGTGCTTTGGAGATGATGGCTCCCACCGCTTGAGCGATGATGTCCCGAATGGTGTTCCGCACTACGCCGACAGTCACTCCCAGCAGGGTGGTCACCCTGCCCATTCCGTCGGCGATCTTGCCGGTCGCTTGAACTACGCCGGCATGGTCGAGCGCACGCAGTCGGTAGGCATCCGCTGACTCGGCTGCCCAGCCGGCAGTGGTGCGGTTGACGTCCGCGACGAAAAGGTCTACCGCCTTGTAGATCCGGTTTTCGATCGCCTTCCAACTCGCCGCGTGACCTTCGATGGCCTTGGGATCGCCCATCAGTTTGTCCAGCGGCTCACGCAGGACGCTCACGTGCTCCATGGCCCAGCCCACCCCAGCGGCGAACAACGTCTGAAGCGGATCCATGATGGCGCCGAGGCCGGACATCAGAGTGGCGGCCAGATTGCCGAGGGCTCCGCCGCCATCCAGTTTGATCCCGCTGTCCACCATGCCGCTGACCGATTCGAAGATGCCGGCGCCCTCGTAGAATTTCCGGTCGGCGGCGGGCGCGATCAGCCCTCCGTACACGTCGGTCATCTGTCCGTCCCCCGGAAGCTCAGGATGTCGGCAGTCTCGGCGTCGGTGAGACCGATTTCGACGGTGAGGGCGCGCAGCAGATCGGCGAGATGGGCGGTCGCGTCAGTGCCGGTGCGCATCTCTTGGGCGGCGTGATCCTGTGCGATGTTGAGGATCGGGAGGATCAACATGCTGGGCCACTCGCCGTAGACCTGGTCCTGTTGGTCGAGGTGTCCGGCAGCCGCCGCGACCTGGTCGAGCATGTCCGCGACTTCGTCGACCTTGCTCGCGTGACTGCTCACCGCGTCCACATCGAGGTGCATTTCTGGCTGGGCCATCACCAACCACGCTCCCGGCGGTCGTCAGCGGGAGGCGCGGGAAACTGCTTGGCGTACGCGTCGGCGACGAATGACGTGGTGGCGGAGTCGGCGCCGTAGATGCCCCTGACCAGTTCGGACATGTCTTCGGCGAGCCGCGACTGGGCCTGCCGCGTGGTGGCCAGGATCAGGTGCGCCAAATCTTCAGGGGCCCGCCGCATCGCGTCGTCGGTGAGGGTCAGGGCGTTCAGGCCGCCGGCGTGATCGACTGTCACGGTGACGTCGCCGTCGGGTGATTCCGCGGTGGCGTCGATCTGTTTCATGCGCCGGGTGAGTTCCAGGG
>NZ_JASCTH010000026.1:0-83298 GCF_030009775.1 Actinoplanes sandaracinus
AAAAATGTTGCCAAAGGAATCCCTAACCTGCCCACAGTATTACTACCGTTAAGACAAGCCGGGGTATTGCCATAATTGGCACTGGCTTATCAAGCACCCTGTTGAGTTCTCAAAGAACAACCGCACACCATCAAACCGTTCCGCATTCCGCGGCCCGTTCTCCGGGGCACTCGCTCTACTTTACCCGCCGTTTCCGCAGTGTCAAATCCGCGTTTCGCAACCGGATTCAGCAAAACAGAAACTGCACAGGCACCCCAAAATCCGCACGATGCTAGATCGTGTGATCTTGTAGGGTTTCCGTCAGGACGGCCGCTCCGAGCCCCGTGAGGGCCTCGGTCGCTCGCCCGTCTCCCTGGCGGCTTGGACAACACTACTCGGCCACCCCCGCAACACCAAATCGGGGTGCCGCGACGGCCGTCACATCGACGAATGCTCAGGTCAGAGCCGTATTCGCCGCCCATGAGCGCTCTGGGAAAGGGTTACAGACCCGCTAAAAACGGACCGTCCCGGCCCCGAGGAACGGGACCGGGACGCCAGGTTGACCCGGAAGGGTCGGGTCAGGGCAGCAGTTCCACGCCGGCGAAGGTGCGCTTGCCCCGCCGCAGGACGAGGAAGCGGCCGTGCAACAGGGCGGACGCCGGAACCACGGCCTCGCCGTCGGTGATGCGCTCGTTGTTCAGGTACGCCCCACCCTCGGTGATCGTGCGGCGGGCCTCGTTCGCCGAAGCCACCAGACCCGCGTCCTTCAGCAGCGCTCCCACGGGCGGAAGCTCACCCCGTACCGAGAGAAGGCCCGCCTCGGCCAGAGCGGCGCGCAACGTGTCGGCGGACAGTTCGTCGAGCGAGCCTCGCCCGAAGAGGGCCTGACTCGCGGCGACCGCCTGGCGGGCCTCCTCCTCGCCGTGCACCAGCGTGGTGAGCTCCTCGGCGAGTGCCCGCTGCGCGAGCCGGGCCTGCGGCCGCTCGGCGGTCGCCTTCTCCAGCTCTTCCAGTTCCTCGCGGGATTTGAAGCTGAAGTAGCGCAGGTACTGGGAGACGTCGCGGTCGTCGCTGTTGATCCAGAACTGGTAGAAGGAGTACGGCGTGGTCATGCTGGGGTCGAGCCAGACGGCGCCGCCCTCGGTCTTGCCGAACTTGGTGCCGTCGGCCTTGAGGACCAGCGGGGTGACGAAGGCCTGCACCGGACCGGCGCCGCGACGCCGGACGAAGTCGACGCCCGCGGTGATGTTGCCCCACTGGTCGGAGCCGCCGAACTGGAGCGCGCAGCCGTGCTGGACGTGCAGCTGGTAGAAGTCGTGGGACTGCAGGAGCTGGTAACTGAACTCGGTGAAGCTGATCCCGCTCTCCAGCCGGTTGCGCACCACGTCGCGGGCCAGCATCTTGTTGACCGGGAAGTGCTTGCCGACGTCGCGGAGGAAGTCGACCACCGACATCGGGCCGGTCCAGTCGAGGTTGTTGACCAGCGTGGCGGCGTTGTCACCGTCGTAGGTGACGAACGGGGAGAGCTGGGTGCGGATGCGCTGGACCCAGCCCTCGACCACCTCGGGCGGGTTGAGACTGCGCTCGCTGGACTCGCGCGGGTCGCCGATCTGGCCGGTCGCGCCGCCGACGAGCAGCAGCGGACGGTGGCCGGCGAGCTGGAGGCGGCGGGCGGTGCAGACCTGCATGAGGTGACCGACGTGCAGCGAGGCGGCGGTGGGGTCGAAACCCACATAGAACGTGAGCGCGCCACCGTCGAGCTTCTTGCGGAGCTCGTCGGGGTCGGTCGAGTCCTGGATGAGTCCGCGCCACAACAGGTCGTCTACGAGAGTCACGCCTCAGATTCTCCCGCACTGCCTCGTATAGAGCGATGCTGGGTGGATGGGCCATCTTGGTAGCGCGAATCCCCCGATCGAGATCTCGAAGAAGAAGGCCGAACAACGGCTGGAGGCGGCGCAGCAACGACTGCTGCGGTTGCGGCTGATCCTGGGCGGTCAGATCGGGGAGAAGCAGATCGGCCCACCGCTGTGCGTGGTCTTCGAGGGGTGGGACGCGTCCGGGAAAGGCGGAGCCATCAAGCGGCTGGTGGGGCCGCTGGACCCGAGGCACGTCCGGGTGTCGCAGTTCGCCGCTCCCACCTATGACGAGAAGCGGCACCACTTCCTGCAGCGGTTCTGGAAGGTGCTGCCGGGCTGGGGCGGGATGACGGTGCTGGACCGGTCCTGGTACGGCCGTGTGCTGGTGGAGCGGGTCGAGGGTTTCGCGACGCCCGCGCAGTGGAAGCGGGCGTACGAGGAGATCGCCGAGTTCGAGCGCACGCTGACCGCCGAGGGCATGATCCTGGTGAAGTTCTGGATGCACGTGTCCAGCGACGAACAGCTCAGGCGGTTCGAGAGCCGGCGGGACGATCCGTTGCGGTCATGGAAGCTGACCGACGAGGACTGGCGGAACAGGGAGAAGCGGGCCGACTACGAGGCCGCGGTCGAGGACATGATCGACCGGACGGACCGGCCGAAGGCTCGCTGGCACGTCGTGCCGGGGGACGACAAGGCGTACGCCCGGCTCGCGGTGGTCGAGCGGGTCTGTCACGTGCTGGAGAAGAAGATGGAGAAGCGTGGCTACGACCTGGCGGCGGCCGACCAGGTGGGCGTCTCCGGAGACTGACCCTCGGGCGTTTTGACGGGTTTTAGGGGATTACGCCCGATACGGTATCAGCATGACCATGAGCAGGAAGTCACTTTTCCGCGGGACGCGCGGCGTCGCCCTGCTGGTCGGTCTCGCCGGGTTCGCGGTGAGCACCGCCTGGCCGGCCGGAGCGGCACTGGCCTCCGATCCCGCCGACAAGGCCGCCACGCAGGTGGCCTCGGCCGCCGCCCAGGCAGCCCCGGCCCTCGCCACCGGGCAAGCGGTCACCACCGCGCCCGCGCCGGACGGCGGACAGGCGCCCGCCACCGGACCGGCGCCCGCCGGCGCCGCACCAGCCTCCGGGCCGGCGCTCGCCAACGGACCGGGGCTCGCCGAACCGGTGGCCACGGGGCAGATCGCGCCGCACGGGTACCAGGCCGTCGCGGTCTCCGTCGAACGGACCCGCGGCAGACACCACCAGTCGGTCTTCCAGGTGTCGGGCGGCGCGAAGCCGGCCGCCGCGGTGCTGCGCCTGGCCTCCAGCCCGGCGTTCCGGTCGCTGCGCCCGCACTACATGCCCCCGAGCAAGTCCGGCCGCTACCGGTACGAGGTGACGGTGCACTACCGCAACGGCAAGGCCAAGCGGGTCGTCACCTACTCGAACACACCGAGCGCACCGAAGGTGCTCCTCGACGTGATCCGGGGGGTGGAGACGATGCCGACGCCGTCGTTCCCGCCCGGATTCCCGTTCACCGGCGGGCTGCCCTTCAGCTGACGATGTGAGGCTGACGATGTGAGGGAGGCCTCCACGAAGGAAGGCCTCCCTCACCGCACCGACTTGCGGGCCTCCGCCGCGTCCGGAGCGGCCACCGCCAGCTCCGCCAGCCGCCGGCAGTCGGCCCCGGTGTGCGCGGCCAGTGACGCCCGAACCGCCGGGATCGCCCGCGGCGACATGGACAGGCTGGTCACACCGAGCCCGACCAGCACCGGGGCGAGCGCCGGATCGGCCGCCGCCTCGCCGCACACCCCGACCGGCTTGCCCGCGGCCCGGCCCGCCTCCCCGCACACGCCGATGAGCTGGAGCAGCGCCGGCTGCCACGGATCGAGCAGGTCGGCCAGGTCCCCGCACATCCGGTCGGCGGCGAAGGTGTACTGGCTCAGGTCGTTCGTGCCGATGCTGAGGAAGTCGACGACCCGCAACAGGTCGGCGGCGCGCAGGGCGGCCGCCGGCACCTCGATCATCACCCCGGCCCTCGGCAGGCCGGCGTCGTGCACCGCCGCCGCGAACTCGGCCGCCTCCGCCGGCGTGGACACCATCGGGGCCATCACCCAGACGTCGGCGCCGGTCAGCGAACGGGCCTCGGCGATCGCGGCGAGCTGCGTGGTGAGGACGGCCGGGCGCTGCCGCGCCACACGCAGGCCGCGAACCCCCAGCGCCGGATTGGGCTCACCGTCCTGGTTCAGGAACGGCAGCGGCTTGTCGGCGCCGGCATCGAGGGTACGGATGACGACCCGGCGCCCGGCCATCGCCGCGAACACCTCGCGGTACGCGGTGACCTGCTCGTCGTGTGCCGGCTCCCGCGCGCGGTCGAGGAACAGCAGCTCGGTGCGGAACAGTCCGATCCCCTCCGCGTGCGCCTCGTCGGCGGCGCGGACGTTCTTGACGGAGCCGACGTTGGCGAGGAGCTTCACCTCGTACCCGTCGGAGGTGCGCCCCGGGCCCGTGAGAGCGGGAGCCGCGGCGGCCACCCGTGCCGCGCTCGTCGCCGCGGCCTTCGCCCCGGCCTCGTCGACGCCGGTCTCCACCCGCCCGGAAGCGCCGTCGAGCAGCACGAACGTGCCGTCCGGCACGGCCAGCACGCCGGGGCAGGCGACGACGGCGGGCAGGCCGAGCGCGCGGGCCAGGATGGCGGTGTGGCTGGTCGGCCCGCCCGCCTCGGTGACCAGGCCGATCACCTGCCCGGGATCGAGGTCGGCGGTGTCCGCGGGGGCGAGGTCGCGGGCGGCGAGGATGTAGGGGTGGCCGGGCGCGGGCACGCCCGGCATCGGCAGGCCGAGCAGGACCGCCACCGCGCGGTCGCGGAGATCGTCGAGGTCGGCGACCCGTTCGGCGAGATAGCCGCCGGCTGCGGCGAAGACCTCCCGGAAGGCGGCGAACGCGCCGTCGATCGCGTGCGGAGCGTCGTGGCCGGCCTCGACCTGCTCGCGTACGCCTTCGCGCAGCTCCTCGTCGTCGGCCATCAGCGCCTCGGCCCGCAGCACCTCGGCCACCGTGTCGTCGGAGGCCCGGTCGGCGCGCCTGCCGAGTTCGGCGACCACCTCGGCGAGGGCGGCCTCGGCCCGGGTGATCTCGGCCTCGGCATCGGTGACCGGGAGCGGGGCCGGCAGCGCCGGGGCCGCGGCGATCCGCAGCAGCGGACCGGCGGCGATCCCGGCGGACACCCCGATCCCGGTGAGGAGGGCCTCAGACATGGTCGGCGTCCAGGTCCTTCGACAGCAGCTCGGCCAGGCTGTCCAGAATCTCGTCGGCGCCGTCCCCCTCGGCCTCCAGGATCACCTCGGTGCCCTGTCTGGCGCCTAGGGCGAGCACCGACAGCATGCTCTTAGCCGGGACCGGCTTGCGATCGCCGGACCGGATGGTGACCTTGACCGGGGCCTTGGCCGCGGCCTCCACGAAGATCTTGGCGGGGCGGGCGTGCAGGCCGCTGGCGGAACCGACGGTCACCGTGCGCGTGGGCATGGCTCTTCTCCTTCCGGGGGTGCGGCTCTTACGGCTCGATCGTGACCTTGATGGCCTCGCCGCGGGCGACGATGCCGAAGGCGTCGATGGCGCTCTCCAACGACAGGCGGTGGGTGATCAGGTCGGCGACCGGCACCGCGCCGGAGGCGACCAGTTGCAGCGCCTCCGCGTTGTGCGCCGGGCTCGACCCGTTGGCGCCGATGATCATCAGCTCGCGGTAGTGCACCAGGTTCGAGTCGCAGGTGATCGTCGGGTCGTCCTTGGGCAGGCCGCCGAAGAAGCTGATCCGGCCCTGCCGGGCGGCCATCTCGATCGCCTGTTCCTGGGCCTTCCCGGAGGCCGCCGCGGTGATGATGACGTCGGCGCCACGGCCGTCGGTGAGCTTGAGGATCTCCTCCACCGGGTCGGCCTCGGCGGCGCAGATCGCCGCGTCCGGCCGGACCAGGTTCGCGGCCATGTCCAGGCGCTCCCGGTTCAGCTCCACCAGGAAGACGCGGGCGGCGCCCCGGGCCCGGGCCAGCCGCACGTGCAGGCAGCCGATCGGGCCGGAGCCGATCACCACGACGTCGTCGCCCTCGCCGACGCGGGCCAGGTTCTGCGCGTTGAGGGCGCAGGCCAGCGGCTCGGCCACCGACGCCTCGGCGAACGAGACGCCCTCCGGGATCCGGTTCAGGCCATCGACGGCCAGGACCTTCTCGGGTACGACCATGAACTGCGCGAAGCCGCCCTCGAAGTGGTAGCCCATCGACTCCTGGTGGGGACAGACGGTCATCCGGCCCCGCTCGCAGTCGGCGCACCGGCCACAGGGGATCGCCGCGATCACCTGCACACGGTCACCGGCCGACCAGCCGTCGACGCCCTCTCCCACCTCGACGATCTCGCCGGCGATCTCGTGACCCATCACCCGGGGTGGGTGGATGTGGTGGTGGCCGAACTTGGAGATCTTCACGTCGGTGCCGCAGGTGGAGCAGTTCCGTACCCGGATCTTCACCTCGCCGGGGCCCGCCTGGGGCTCCGGGGCGTCCTCGAAGCGGACGTCACCGGGGGCGTGGAATCGAACGACCTTCATTGCTTCGTTTCCTCCTGGATGCTCCCGAGCAGCCGGATCACGGTCTCGGGTTCGGTGGCCTCGCGCAGTTCACGGGCCTGGTCTTCGTCGAGCAGGACCTCGGCGAGAGCGGCGAGCAGTTCGACGTGCCCGTCCCCCCGAGCGGCGATGGCCACGCAGACGGTGACCGGTTCGCCGTCCCAGTCGACGCCCTCCGGGAAGCGCAGCACCGCGAGGGCGTCGCGCTTGACCAGGTCCTTGCCTGCGAGGGTGCCGTGCGGGATGGCGACCTGTTCGCCGACATAGGTGGAGATCGACTGCTCGCGAGCCAGCATCGTGGTGATGTAGCCCGGTTCGGCGGCGCCGATGTCGACCAGTGCCTGACCGCACCGGCGGATCGCGTCGTCGCGGTCGTCGGCCTTCTCCGTGAGCCGGATCGCCCGCGGGTCGAGCAACTGCTCAGACATTGAGGTCGGTGCCCTGCTGGATGGCCTTGACCACGCGGGTCACGGCCGGGTCGCCGAGGAAGACCTGGAACGGCACGATCGGCTTGTCCGGCGCCACCGAGCGGGCCCGGGCTGCCAGGCCGCTGTGGCAGACCACCACGTCGGCGTCGGCCGGGATGGAGTTCACCGGGGTGTGCTCCACGGTGACGCCGGTCTTTCCGAGCTGCTTGCGCAGGGTGCTGGCGAGCATCACGCTGCTGCCCATGCCCGCGTCGCAGGCGACGACGAGTTTGCGGATGTCCTTGCCGTTGATGGTTGCCATCGGTCAGGCCCCTTTCTAGGCGTTTTCCTTGCGGCTGCCGGCCGCCGGCTCGTTCTCGTCGGAGGCGCGCTGCTCCGGGATCGCGGCAGCGCCGGCGTCCTCGTCCGCCGGCTCCTGGTCGGACTTCAGCTTGCCGAAGCCGAGCAGCAGCGACGCGACGCCGAAGGTGACGGCGGCGGCGATGATCACGCCGAGGAACATGCCGACGTGGCTGCCCTTCGCGGTGACCGCGGCGAAGGCGAAGATGCTGCCCGGCGCCGGGGAGGCGACGGTGCCCGCGCCGGTGACCATGAAGGTGGCGACGCCGGCCATGCCACCGGCGATCATGGCGAGGATCAGGCGGGGCTTCATCAGCACGTACGGGAAGTAGATCTCGTGGATGCCGCCGAAGAAGTGGATGATCATCGCGGCCGGGGTGGTCGGGCGCAGCGACTTCGGGCCGAAGAACAGGAACGCGGCGAGCAGGCCGAGACCGGGGCCGGGGTTCGACTCGATCATGAACAGGATCGACTTGCCGTTCTCCGCGACCTGCTGCACGCCGAGCGGGCTGAACACGCCGTGGTTGATGGCGTTGTTCAGGAAGAGCACCTTGGCGGGCTCCACCAGCACCGACACCAGCGGCATCAGGCTGTGGTCGAGCAGCCAGTCGACGCCGTTGCCGGCGGCCTTGGTGAGCGCGTTGACGACCGGGCCGATCGCGAGCTTGCCGAGGATCGCGAAGCCGGCGCCGACGATGCCGGCCGAGAAGTTGTCCACCAGCATCTCGAAGCCGGGCCTGATCCGGCCCTCGACGGCGTTGTCGAACAGCTTCAGGACGTAGGCGGTGAGCGGCGCGATGATCATGGCGCCGAGGAACATCGGCACGTCCGCGCCGACGATGACACCCATGGTGGCGGTGGCGCCGACGACCGCGCCCCGCTGGCCGTGCACCATCCGGCCACCGGTGTAGCCGATCAGGACCGGGAGCAGGTACTTGATCATCGGGTCGACCAGCGCGGCCAGGTTCTCGTTCGGCACCCAGCCGACCGGGATGAACAGGGCGGTGATCAGACCCCAGGCGATGATCGCCCCGATGTTGGGCATCACCATCCCGGCGAGGTAGCCGCCGAGCTTCTGGACCCGGGCTCCGAAGCCGGCTCCGGTGACCTCGGGGGTGAACGAAGAGGCCATGAGGGATCTCCATTTCAGACGGAGAATTCGGGGTATTCGGGGCATTCTGGGCGATCAGATGGCGCGCTCGGCCGGCTCTCACCGCTGTGTCCGGCTGCCGGAGACAGCGGTGAGAGCTGGCCGGACCTCGCTGTCAGGGGTGGAGCCGGCGGGACGGGTCGGGGTCGGGGGTGACGCTCACGTGCGTACGGTCGAGATCGGCAGGAGTCGGCATGCGGCTGCCCGGCAGGCTGACCGCGGCCGCGCCCCACGCCAGGCCCTCGGTGAGTGCGGCGGAGCCGCGCGCGCCGCCCGCGAGAAATCCGGCGAGCAGGGCGTCACCGGCACCGACCGTGCTGCGCGGCACCGGCACCGGGGAGACTCCGCAGAGGACGCCGTCGGCGTCGACCAGAACGGCGCCGTCGGCGCCGAGGCTGGCCAGGACCGCGCCGGCGCCCGCGGCGCGGAGCCGTTCGCAGGCCTCGATCACGTCGCCGAGGGTGGCCGGTTCGGCGCCGACCGCCTCGGCCAGCTCCTCGCGGTTCGGCTTGACCAGGGCCGCGCCCGCCGCGACACCGGCGAGCAGGGCCGGGCCACTGCTGTCGACCGCGAGCCGGCTGCCCGCGGCGACCAGCCGTTCACACAGGTCGGCGAAGGCGGCGATACTCGGGCCGGGCGGCAGGCTGCCGCAGATCACCACCCAGTCGGCGGCGCTCGCGACTGCCAGCACCGCATCGCTGACCTGGGCGAACTCGGCGTCGGAAACGACCGGTCCGGCTTCGTTGATCTTCGTGACGGTGCCGTCCGGCTCGGCCAGGGTGATGTTGGAGCGGGTCCGCCCGGCGATCGGCACGGCCAGCATGTCGACACCCTCACCTTTGAGCAGGTCGACGAGCTGGTCCCCCTCGGCGCCGCCGGTCGGGACGACGGCCGTGGACCGCAGCCCGTTGGCGAGCAGCGCCCGTGAGACGTTGACGCCCTTGCCGCCCGGATCGATGTGCGAGTCGCCGGCCCGCAGCACCTCGCCGCGGACCAGTGCGTCGACCTCGAGGGCCCGGTCGACGCTGGGGTTGAGAGTGACGGTGAGGATCATGCCGGTATCGGTGGCCGTCATGCGCGGACCACCCGGATGCCGGTGGCCTCGACCTCAGCGGCGAGATCGTGGTCCAGGCCGTTGTCGGTGATCAGCAGATCGAGATCGGTCAGAGCGCCGAACTTGGCCAGGTAGTCATTGCCGATCTTGGTGTGATCGGCGAGCAGCACCACCCGGCGGGCCGCGGCGATCATCGCCCGCTTGACCGCCGCCTCGGCCGGGTCGGGTGTGGTCATGCCCCGTTCGACGGTGCATCCGTTCGCGCCCATGAAGGCGACGTCGACATACATGTCGGCGAGCGGCCGCAGCGCCCAGTCGTCCACGGTGGCCAGGGTCTTCCCGCGCACCCGGCCGCCGAGCAGCAGCACGGTTAGGTTGGGCTTGAGGCCGAGCGCGGCCGCCAGCACCGGCGAGTTCACCACCACGGTGAGTTCCCGGTCGGCCGGCAGCAACTGGGCGAGCCGGGCCGTCGTGGTTCCGGCGTCGAGGATGATCGCCCCGTCCTGCGGGACCTCGGCGAGCGCGGCCTTGGCGATCCGCTCCTTCTCGCTGATCAGGACCGCGTCCCGGGCGGCCAGGGCGGGCTCGAAGCCGAGCCGCTCGACCGGGATGGCCCCGCCGTGCACCCGGCGCAGCACGCCGGACCGCTCCAGCACGGTGAGGTCGCGACGGATCGTCTCGGCCGTCACCCCGAAGGTCTCGGCCAGCGCGACGACGTCGACCCGGCCCTCGGCACGGGCCCGCCGGACTATCTCCTGCTGGCGTTCCTCCGCGTACATCCCCACCCACCCGACTCGTTTTGGCTTTGTCTTTGTTTACGCCCGGTTCTGCCCGAGCGCAATATGTCGAGGAGATTTCAGTCTCCTAAACTCGCAGCTAAATACAGGTCAAACCACCATCTAACCGGAGAGTCCGGTTGTGTTGGTTTGCCTTTCAGGCGAGGTGACGCTCGACCGAGACGATCCGCTCCGGCGTGCCGTGCAGCACCAGCAGACCGCCCTCCGGGATCGTCGCGTCCACCGGGAACGGCGCCAGACGGCGAGACAGTTCCTGAATGGCGCCGAGTTCCGCGCAGACCGCCGCCGGACGGCCGGTCGCGAACGACTCCTCGGCGATGCGCAGCGCGCGCTCCGGATCGTCACCCGCCCGCAGATCGCCGGCCCCGTACGCGGAAAGGATCGACCCTGCCGGAACCCGCGCGGGGCGCATCAGGATCACACTGCTCGTGCTCACCCGCACCCGATTCTGCAACTCGTGAAGAATCCGCACGTCGTCCGGGCGGCTCAAGGCGTCGGCGGCCCGCTGCGGCGACAGCCAGAACAGGTCGTCCAACTCGTCGGACGCGGTGAAATCGCAGGTCGCGGCCGGGTCCACCTCGGCCGCGAAATAGTCGACGTGCTCTGGCCAACCCTGTTTCAGATAGTCGGTGCCACCGAGCCACGGCCCGAGCCGCACGGACAGGCCCACCTTCTCGGAGACCACCCGGACCGCCGCCGCCACCATGTGCTCCCCCGGCTTCGTCCGCCCGTGCGGGAAGCACCACTCGCCGTGCGGCCGGTGCACGACGACGATCTCCCGGGCGTTTCCCGCACCACGCCACAGGACGGCACCGGCTGCCGTGACGGGCGCGGAAAACGACGGTCCGTAGTTCACTGCCTCACATTAGGCCCGTGACCGGCCGCAACGTACTGCCCCGTTAGTGGGACGAGAGGTCACCGCGCCGCGTAACCGGTCAGGCGGCATCCGCGCCACCGTGCGGGGGCAGGCCGAGGGTCTTGCGGATGGCCGCCTGCACCTCGTCGACGCCCCGCCGGCCGTCCACATCGTGCACGACCTCCTTGCGCCGGAACAGCTCCAGCACCGGGCGGGTCTTCTCGTGGTAGTCGCGCAGCCGGGACTCCAGCGCCTCCGGGGTGTCGTCGGCCCTGGTGATCAGCTGATGGCCGCAGATGTCGCAGCAGCCCTCGACCTCCGGGCGGTCGGCGATCAGGTTGTAGTCCATGCCGCAGTTCGGGCAGAGCCGGCGGCTGAGCACCCGGCGGCGCACCTCGTCGTCGGTGAGCTCCAGGTTGATCACGGCGTCGATGTCGTAGGTCTCCATGAAGAACTCGGCCTGCCGGCCGTTGCGTGGGAAGCCGTCGACGATGAAGCCGTAGTTCCAGTCGTGGATGCCCAGACGGCGGCGAACCACCTCCTCGACCAGGTCGTCGTCGACCAGCTCACCGGCCGCCATGATCCGCTTGACCTGGGCGCCGATCTTGGTGTGCTGGCGCACGTGCCAGCGGAAGATGTCGCCGACACTGATGTGCACCAGGTCCAGGTCCTCGCGCAGCATCTTGGCCTGGGTGCCCTTGCCGCTGCCCTGAACGCCCATGATCACGTACTTGCGCATGTGGCTCTCTCCCGAAAGCTCAGTCCGCGACGCCCCGGCGCAGCGAACCCGGTCAACGTGGTCAGTCCGCGGCGCCCAGGCGCAGCGGGCCGGGCGCGCGCCCGGACAACGTGGTCGGATCGATGCTCCAGGCGCCGGCCACCCGGAACACGTCCCGCTCGGCGACCAGCACGGACGCCTCCGGGTCGAGGTCCTCGGGCAGTCCGGCGTCGCGCTCGGCCTCGTCCGGCGTGCCGAACCAGGACGTGACCTCACCGGTCTGACCGACATAGCCGAAGGCGCGCAGAAGATCACCGGCGTCGGCGCGCTGCCACCGGTGCAGCTCGGTGACCCGGTGGGTGGCGAAGTACTGCACCTCGGCGCCGAGGGCCGCGGAGAGGGCGACGACGTCCGGCCCGGGATTCATCAGCCGCCGGCCGACCGCGAGCACCCAGGTGCCACGGGCGCCGGGCAGGGGTGGGGTGATCGCGACCCGGTCGTCGGTGAGATGGGCCAGGTCCATCCCGTCGCGCCAGGGCGCCGTGCCGAGGTCACGCAGGCCCAGTGCTTTCAGTACCGCTTCCGGCTCGCCTCCGGCAATGGCAAGCCAAGCCTGCTTGCCTCCGAAACCGGTCATGACGTCAACCATGGCGCCAACGCTATCCGGCGGGGCCGTGCGGCTCACGGCCAGCCGTAGTTACGGCGCAGAATCGCCGCGATCCGGTCGAAACGGGGCCGGTCCAGGACCGCGCCCTCACGCCGGATGCCGTCCTCGTCGACTTCCAGGACCCGGTCGAGGCGCACCCAGCTCGGACGCGCCGAGTCGTCCCAGCCTCCCGGGCCGAGCGCCAGCCAGTGGCGCTGGCCGTCGCGCTCGCTCTGGCTGGAGAGCATCAGGCCCAGGAGGGTACGGGCGTCGCGCCCCACCACCAGCACGGGCCGGTCCTTGCCCTGGGCCGGGTCGTCCTCGTAGGGCACCCAGGTCCAGACGATCTCGCCGGGGTCGGCGTCACCGTCCAGGTTGGGCGAGTAGGCGAGCTGCCGGCCCTGTTTCGGAACCGGCACCGACCTCGACGGCTTCGGCGGGGCCGCCTGCCGGGGCGGGGTGGCCGGTCTAGGGGCGGCCGGCCGTGGGCCTGCCGGTCGGGGGGCGGCCCGCGGCCGCGCCGGCGCGGGCTGACGCTCCGGCGCTCCCGCGAGCCGCCGGAAGAAGGCTTTCAGCATTTCGAGCACGGCGCCACCTTACGGGCGGCGGCGGCCGGCCGCACGGGAGCAAGATCCGGCCGGCGGGGTTCCGGTCAGCCGACGAAGTCCTGGGTCATCCAGGTGACGCCCTTGGCGTCGCGGACGATGCTCAGCCCGATCCGGGTGAACGATTTGTTCAGCAGGTTCTTGCGGTGGCCGTCGTTCGGCGGCACCTCGGCCAGCATCGAGTCGGTCAGCCCGTTCGCGGCCTTGACCATGGCGGAGTCGCTGCTGCCGCTGGAGCCGTAGCCGATGTTCTCGCCGGCGGTGCCCCACTTGACGTTCTGGGCACTGAACCGCTCGCCGAGCCCGGCCTCGCCGGGGCACTGGTGCGACAGCCCGCAGCCGTCGATCATCAGCTGGGTGTGCACGGCGGCGGCCTTGGAGAGGTTGGTGTCCAGGGTGAGCGCCTTGAGACCGTCAGCCACCCGGGCCGCGTTGATGTGCGCGAGCACCTGCTCGGCGACCGTCCCGGACGTCACCGGAGCACTCCCCCGTACGGCCGCGGCGCCGGCCTTCTTGGCCGCGGCCGGACTCGCGGTCGTCTTCACCGGAACCTTCGGGGAGGCGGACCTGGAACTCGCCGACGCTGAGGGGGACGCCGCGGCACTGGGCGGCTGAGCCGGCTCGGAAGCCGTCCCGGTGGCCGCGGGGCTGGACAACAGGTCACCCTCGCTCGGGGCGGCGGAGGTCCCGGCCGCGGCGAGCGGGGCGTTCACGGAGGTGGCGCCGGGGGACTCGGTGTCGCCTCGGGCCATTCCGGCGGCCAGGAATCCAGCGCCGATCACGACGGCCGTCGACCCCGCTGCCAGGGAGTAACGGAATCGGGCAGCGGCGGAGAGCGGCACGGATGTTCACCTCAGCGAGTAGGGGCAGGAAAGATCCCCATCACTATGGGCGAGCGGCACGGCGGCGACAGCCTCGGAAAGGATTCCTTAAGGACAGGCTCACCGAGTCCTAAAGGTCGAACTCGCCGGCCCGCACTCCGGCCAGGAAGACGCCCCACTCCTCGCGGGTGAACACGAGGGTGGCGCCGCCGGGGTCCTTGGTGTCACGGATGGCGACGATGCCGGGAAGATTGCCGGCGACCTCGACACAGTCGCCCCCGTTGCCGCCGCTGCGAGTGCTCTTGTGCCAGACGGCACCCGTGAGATCAGCCATCGCTCTCCTCGATGATCGTACGGATGAGATCGTCGGAATCGGCCTGGTTCAAGGCGTTCACTTCGAGTTCGCCCCAGATCGACTCGTACGTCTCCACCTCCGCGAGCTTATCCAGGTAGAGCGCCCCGGTGAGGCTCTCGCAATAGATGGTGGTCGGTTCCGGCGAGGCGGTGCCGACGGCCGGGAACTCGAGGACGGTGAACTGCCCGGAGCCGACCGCCTTGTGCGGGCCGGCCGCGAACGGGATCACGCGCACCCCGACGTTCGGCCGGGTCGACACGTTGACCAGATGGGCCAGTTGCTTCTGCATGCCGAGGGTGTCTGGGATGGCCCGGCGCAGCACGCCCTCATCGACGATCACGTCGAGCCGGGGCGCCTCGGGCAGCCGCCGGCTGAGCAGCGACTGCCGTTCCAGCCGGACGGCCACGGCGTTGGCGACGGCCTCGGCGTCGTCGCCGTGCCAGCCACGGAAGACGGCCTCGGCGTACTCCCTGGTCTGTAGTAGACCGGGGATCACGCTGGGGGCGAACGAGCGCAGCCGGGACGCCGCCTGCTCCATGCCGACATAGAGCTCGAACCAGGCCGGGACCACGTCGCCGTACGCGTGCCACCAGCCTTTGGCCTTGGACTCGGCGGCCAGCCCGATCAGCACCTCGGTCATGTGGGCCGGGGCCGTGTAGACCCCGCACATGGCGATCACGTCGTGCTTGCGGACCGGGACCTCGCCGTTCTCGATCCGGTACATGCGGGCGCGGGAGAACTCCAGCTCGCTCGCGGCCGCCATCAGGGAGATGCCGGCCTGCTCGCGTAACTGACGCAGCAACCGGCCGACCTGCCGCCTCGGCACGGTCGAGCCCGTCTCGTTCATGTCCTCGGTCTCCCGGTGTCCGCCAGCTGTCCGGTTGTATCGAACGAGACGATCCTGATGTCTCGTACGAGACGGCGGGAATCCATTTCCGGGATTCTCGCCGGTCCGGCTTGAGCCCGAGCCTAAGGCACGCGAGTCTCCATCGTGTAGTCGCCGAATCGCTCTTGGTGAGGGTGGAATGCTGGTACCGCGGACCGAACACGTCGGTGAGCGCCCGTCCTGGGACTGCCGGGTCTGCGGCCGGCCGTGGCCGTGCGCCACCGCGAAGGTCGAGCTGGCCGAGCAGTACCAGACGTTTCCGCACGGCCTCGCGGTCTATCTCGGCTCGTGCATGCTGGAGGCGATCGACGACTGGCACGGAGGCAACGGCGGCCCGCCCGCCGACCTCTACGACCGGTTCCTGGGCTGGGCCGACAGCGGCGCCACCTGAGGAGGACTCAGCCCTCGACGCTCTCGCGCAGCAGGTCGAGCAACTGCCGGTCCTTCACCGCACTGTGGAGCTGGTTCC
This sequence comes from Actinoplanes sandaracinus, assembly GCF_030009775.1. Taxonomy (GTDB): domain Bacteria; phylum Actinomycetota; class Actinomycetes; order Mycobacteriales; family Micromonosporaceae; genus Actinoplanes; species Actinoplanes sandaracinus. The sequence goes on from NZ_JASCTH010000026.1 coordinate 15,556, forward strand.
CGGCGCTGCTCAGGATCACGAACGGGCAGGCCCGGTCGGCGCCGGTAAGGTCCTTCTCGGCCACCTTGCGGTGGGTGGCCACCTCGTAGACGGTCATCCGGTACCTGCCCTCCACCAGCGGCAGCGTCTTCGAGCCGGACGCGCAGTCCCGGATCGGCTTGCCCGCGCCGATCACGTCCAGGCAGACCACGAGCCGTGCCTGCGCGGGCTCGGGCGCCCACGTTCGGCGTTGCGCGGCCGGTCCGGAGAACGCCGCCTGGTTCAGCGTGCGCACCGTGCGGTACTCGGCCTCGGGGGCGGCCCGCTCGCTGATCACCACCGGGTTCGGCCCCTCGCCGCGGAACTTCGGCGCGGACGGGTAGAACCAGTCCTCGCAGACCCGGTGCAGGTCCTCCTCCCCGCGCACACCGTGGCCGGCGGCCCGCGGACCAGCCGCGACGCCGCCCTCGGTGGCGCTCGCCGAGGGCTTGCGCGGCGGCAGCGGCGGGGACGCCGCCGGCGAGGTGCCGCCGATGTTGACGAACAGATACGCCGCGGTCCCGAAGAACCCCAGGACGGCGACCGCGACCACCGCCGAGATCACCAGGGCCCGGCGCCGCGGGGCCGCCTCGTTCTCCGCGGTACGGCCGGAGCCCGCCCCGCCGTCGCGGCGACCGTCCGGCCCGGCCGGGACGGCGTCGAACTCGCCCAGTTCGAGGCCGCCGAGCGCGACGAGCCGCGCGCCGAGCCCGCCCACCTCACCGTCGTCGCCCGGTGCGCCCGCTGGACCGCCCGGCGTTTCCCCTGCATGCCGCATGATTCGCTCCCCGCCCCGCTCCCGAGGCGACGAACTATATCGATATGATCAGCGATCCGCACCGGCGGCGCACGGGCGCCTCGTGGATCAGAAGGCGTACGGGCCGAACCGGCCCCAGGCGACCACCACGGTCAGGATCAGCAGCACCACGCTCGGCGCCATCGCCATCGCCTGCGTCTCGCCGCGGCGGGCGTGCACGACCGCGGCGCCGATCATGGCGAGGGCCAGGCCGGTGGCGGCCAGCGGCACCAGCACCGGGGCGACGCCGGTCACCGCGGGCAGGATGAGGCCGATCGCACCCAGCGCCTCCGCGGCGCCGATCGCCTTCACCGCACCGGCGCTGAAGTCCTCGGTCCAGGTCATGCCGGCGGCGGCCAGCTATCTGAGCCACGCTGGCTGACCAGCGAAGAGCGTGCCACCTAGATGACCCTGATGGGCGTCATGATGCGCCTGCCCACCGCGCTCGACACACAGTTGCAGCGCGATTCCGGCCTCAGCCATTTCGAGTACGGCATCCTCGCCGGCCTCTCCGAGGCGCCGGAGCACACCCTGCGGATGAGCTCCCTCGCCATCCTCGCCGAGGGGTCCCTGGCCCGGCTCTCGCAGGCCGTCGGGCGCCTGGAGAAACGGGGCTGGGTGCGCCGCTCCCCCGACCCGGCGGACGGCCGCTACACCCTCGCGACGCTCACCGGCGACGGCTGGGACACCGTGGTCGCCGCGGCGCCCGGCCACGTCGAGAACGTGCGCGGCCTGATCTTCGACTCGCTCACCAAGGCACAGGTCAGGCAGTTGCACGAGATCGGCCGCCGGATCCTCGCCGCCGTCGACCCCGGCGGCGATTGCCCCACCTCGGCACGCCACACCCGATGACCTCGGTCCGGCGGCCGTCCGCGGCGATGTGCTTGGCTTGCACGATGACACATCCCTGGCTGACGCTGCCGGCGGCGCGGGTCGACGTGGCCGCCCGGACGATGCTCGGCTGGCGACTGACCGCGAACGGCGTGACCGTGCGGCTCACCGAGGTGGAGGCCTACAGCGGCCTCGGCACGGACCCGGCCAGTCACGCGCACCGTGGCGTCACCAACCGCAACGCGGTGATGTTCGGGCCGGCCGGGCGGCTCTACGTCTACCAGATCTACGGGATGTACCGGTGCCTGAACATCGTCTGCGGCGAGGAGGGCGTGGCCGCGGCCGTCCTGCTCCGGGCCGGCGAGGTGGTCGACGGCCTCGAGCTCGCCCGCGAGCGTCGTCCGGCCGCCGGGAGGGACCGCGACCTGGCGTCCGGGCCGGCCAAGCTGACGCAGGTGCTTGCGCTGGACTCGTCGGCCTACGGCACGTCGGTGGTCGACGGGACCGGGCCGATGACGATGAGCCCGCCACGCGAGCCGGTGCCGGACGAGTTGATCGAGGCCGGCCCACGGGTGGGTGTGACCGCCGCGCACGACGTCGCCTGGCGCTTCTGGCTGAAAGGCGACCCGACGGTCAGCGTCTATCGCCGGCACACCCCGCGGCGCCGCACCAGGCCGGCCTGACCGGGCGCCGCTATCGCGGTTCGACCGGAGGCTCGCACCCGTCGATCAGTTCACGCTGGACGATGGCGACGTCGTGCCAGGCGCCGTTCTTCCAGCCGATGCGCCGGTGCACTCCGACCTGACGGAAGCCCAGCGCCGTGTGCAGCCCCATGCTCGCGTCGTTGGGCAGCGTCATCTTCGCCACCGCGACCCGGTAACCGCGGTCGATCAGCCTCGGCAGGAGCGCCTCGTAGAGGGCACGGCCCGCGCCGGTGCGCCGGCGCCCCGTCTCCAGATAGACGCTGACCTCACAGGACCAGCGATAGGCCGGACGGGCGGCGAACGGGCCGGCGTAGGCATAACCGATGGTCTCGCCGCCAGCCTCGGCCACCAGCCAGGCGTGTGACCGGACGGCCGCGCTGATCCGCGTGGCCATCTCCGCCGGTGTCGGCGGCTCGGTCTCGAAGGAGATGGCGGTGTCCAGCACGAACGGCCGGTAGATGGCCGCGCAGGCGGCGGCGTCACTCGGCTCGGCATCGCGGATCGTCGGCAGCATGTCACTACAGTAGACGAGAACGGCCACTATAGTGACATCATGACGGATCGTCTGACCGCTGATCTCGCCGCCACCGTGCGGGCCGCGCGCACCGACCTGAACCTCTCGGTGAACGCGCTTGCCGAGTCGTCCGGCGTCTCCCGGGCGATGATCGCGAAGATCGAGCGCGCCGAGGTGCAGCCGACCGCCGCGCTCCTGGGCCGGCTCAGCGCCGCGCTCGGCCTGACCCTCTCGGAGCTCTTCGCCCGGACCGAGGGCGCGACACCACGACTGGCGCGGCATGCCGACCAGATCCTCTGGACCGACCCCAGGACCGGCTACCGGCGTCGTTCGGTGTCGCCGGCCGGCAGCCCGGTCCAACTGGTGGAGGTCGAACTGCCGGCCGGCGCGGAGGTGTCGTACCCGGCCGAGTCGTACGCGCTGGCGGATCATCAGATCTGGGTGCTGGCCGGCCGGCTGCGCTTCCGTGAGGGTGCGGTGGATCACGAACTGGAGGCCGGGGACTGCCTGACCCTCGGCACACCCGCCCCCGGCACCTATCAGAACGTCACCGACCAGCCCTGCCGCTATCTGGTGGTGCTCAACCGGGGCCGAAACGGAACACCGTGAGGCGCTGGGTGGCGCGGGTCAGAGCCACGTAGAGGTCGCTGACGCCGCGCGGTGACTCGGCGCGGATCAGCTCCGGGTCGACCAGCACCACGGTGTCGAACTCCAGGCCCTTCGCCTGCGTGACGGTGAGCAGCACCGCCGGTTCCTCCAGGTCCTGCCCCAGGCCGGGGAGGGCGGCCGCGACCTTGGCCCGGCGCCCCCGCGGGACGATCACGGCGAGACTTCCGGCGCCCGCCTCCCCCACCAGCTCCGCGAGGCGAGCCGCGTCGCCGACCTCCTCCCGCGGCTCGACGCCGGTGGAACGGACCGGGCGGGGCAGGTCGATCGGCGGGTCGGCGTCGGCGAGGAGACGGCCGGCGTACGCCATGATCTCGGCGGGCGTCCGGTAACTCACGGTCAGCTCGGCGAGGCGCCAGCGATCCGCGACGTACGGGGACAGCACCTGCCCCCACGACACGCACCCGCCGAGCGAACCGGTCTGAGCCAGGTCGCCGACGACCGTCATGGACCGGCTCGGGCAGCGCCGCATCAGCAGCCGCCACGCCATCGGGCTGATCTCCTGCGCCTCGTCGACGATCACGTGCCCGAACGCCCAGGAGCGGTCCGCCGCCGCGCGCTCGGCGGCCGGCAGCGACTCCCGGTCGGCGTACCGTTCGGCCAGCATCTCGGCCTCCATCACGTCCGCGACGTTCGGGATCTCCGCCTCGACGTCGTCCTCCGCCTCGTACGACTTGGAGCCGGCGCTGATGTCCAGGACGCCCTGGGCGTACTCCAGGCGTCTGCGCCGTCGCCGTTCCTCGCGGGCCCGCGCCGCCCGGTCGTCCTCGCCGAGCAGTTCCGCCGCCTCGTCCAGCAGCGGCACGTCGGCCGGGGTCCAGCCGCCGCCCGGCGCACGGCGCAGCTCGGCGCGGGTGGTCGTCGCGTACAGGCCGGTGAGGAACTCCTCCGGGGTGAGGACCGGCCACAGGTCGTCGAGGACCGCCCGCACCGCCGGATCGGCGGCCAGGTCGGCGCGGAGGTCGGCCAGGTCGGCGTCGTCGAGCACGTTGGGTGTTCCGGGCGCGTCGTCCTCGCCGAGCGGGTCGTCCCAGAACGGGTCGTCGCCGATCCGCTCGGCGATCTGGGCGGCCAGCACGTCCAGCACCCCGGCGACGAAGATCGGCCGGGCCAGGTTGTGCAACAGGCCGGAGTCGCGGGCCCGGCGCCGGGCCGGCTCGCAGTCGTACCGGTCGAGACGCAGGACGTGCCGATCCACCTCGATCTCGATCGGCGTCAGGGGCACCCGCTGCCGGTCCCGGAGACCCTGCACCAGGAAGTCCACCATCTCGGCCCGGCCCTTCACCTCGGCCACCTCCGCCGGCTCCGTCCGCCGGGCGACGACTCCGGGAAAGAGGTCGCCGGGCGTGGCCAGCAGCACACCGGTCTCGGCCAGTGACGGCAACACCTGGGAGATGTACCGCAGGAACGTCGGGTTCGGGCCGATGATCAGCACACCGCGGGCACTGAGCTGTTCCCGGTAGGTGTAGAGCAGGTAGGCGGCCCGGTGCAGGGCGACCGCGGTCTTGCCGGTGCCGGGGCCGCCCTGCACCACGAGCACGCCGCCGGCCGCGGAACGGATCACCCGGTCCTGCTCCGCCTGGATCGTCTCGACGATGTCGCGCATCCGGCCGGTGCGGTGCGTGTCGAGGGCGGCGATCAGCGCGGCCTCGCCCACCAGCGGCCCGCCGGCGGCGGCCGCGGCGGCGTCCGCGCCGAGGATCTCGTCGTCCAGGCCGGTGACGGTACGGCCGCGGGTGCGGATATGACGGCGGCGGCTGATGCCGTACGAGGTGACGGCCGTCGCCACGTAGAAGGGCCGGGCCGCCGCCGCGCGCCAGTCGACCAGCAGCGGCCGCTCGGGGTCGTGGATGCCGATCCGGCCGATGTGCAGCGGAGCGCCGTCGCACGGGTCGAGCCGGCCGAAGCAGAGACCCTGCTCGACGGCCTCGTAACGGGCGAGGCGTTCGGCGTAGCCGCGGGCGGCGGTGTCCCGCTGGGACCGCGCCTGCGGGGTGCCGCCGGCCTGGCGCCACTGGCCGGCGAGGTGGTCGCGCACCCGGTCGCGCATCTCGTCGAGCCGGTGGTAGAGCATCGTGACGTGGTCCTGCTCCTCCGCGAACGCCGCCGAGGAATCCGTCGCCGAAAAGCTTGACAGACTTGACACCCTGCCCCCCAGGCCGTATTCTGATAGTGGTTCTTTCCGTCCGCGCCGAGAAAATCGCGCGGAGAACCCAGAGTACGCCTTCAGTGCGTGGCTCTCCATACGGCAGTGCCGGGAAACCTCTCGTTTCAACAGCGGCGCGGGCGTGGGCGGGTGCCCGCCATCACGCCCTTGAATATCGCCTGCCGGCGGGCCGGAGTCACCAGGGGACGACGGAGCGCCAATTCTGGCCGGCGGCCCCGGTGCAGTCACGGAGACGCACCTTGCCCACGCCTGACTCGTCGACCGACAGTTCGGTGACACACCGCCCCTTCTGCCCGCCGGCCTGCAGCGTGGTGGCGAACGACCAACTCTGCGCGGGCTGGTAGGAACAGGCCGCCACCAGCACCTTGGAGCCGATGGCGTTTGGCTCGACGCAGTTCTCACCGTGGGTGAAATGACCCTCGCTGGTCTGGTAGAAGTCCTGCGCCTTGTTCCCGCGATCACACACGGTCGTGTGCAGGACCGTGCCGGCCGGACCGCCGGTCAGACAGCGGGCCGGGTTCACCTGCGTGACGATCCAGCCCTGGTGCAACGGCGGCGGCCCGGGCGCCGCGGCCGCCGGGGGCGGCGCGCCCAGCAGCAGGACGGCGAACAGCAGCGGAGCGAGGACGGCGCGGGTGAGCATCCCCTGACTGTAGGAACGGCGAGCGGGCGGCGCGGGCGATTCGCTCAGATCGGCGCGCCCGTGGCCCACGGTTCACCGGTGCCGATCTCCACCAGATCGGGGTGAAACCACCCCAGGGCGCACAGCGGGACATTAGCGTCTGGCAGTGATGATCACGCAACGCGGCCTCATGGGTCTGAGCCTGGTGTGCGGGGCCGGCGTCCTGTGGTCGGCCGGGCTCATCGTGGCCCTCGCCGCCGGGGCACGACCGGTGATCACCGCGATCGCGGTGGGGTTCTCCGCACTCCTGACCGTCCCGGGCTTCGCCGCCGGGATCCTGGCGAACCGGCGCGGCTATCAGACGCGGCAGCCGCGCCGGCTGTGGAGGCTCGCCTCCTGGGTGCCTCCGCACGTGCCGGTGTGGGCGGCGGTCGTCGCGGCGCTGGCGTTCTTCGGGTTCTGGCTGGCGCTGGTGCTCGCGTTCCTGGCGCTGGACGGGACACCACAGCGGCGCGGCGACGAGTACGTGCTGGTCGACCACGAGCGGGAAGTGGTGATCGACCAGGCCGCCTACGCCCGGCAGGTCGATCACGAGACCCAGATCTCGCTGGCCGTGCTGGGGGCGTTCGCGGTCGGCGGCGCGTTCCTCTGCGCGGCCCGCGCCACCGATCACGAAGAGGGCTGACCGGGGGCGGGGCCGAAATCCGACCGGCGGCGGTGACCAGCCGGGCTTACGGTGAGCCGATGGGCGACGAGTTCGACGAGGTGCTGACCCGGACGGCGGAGATCGCCGTCGACTGGCTGGACGGCCTGGACCGGCGTCCGGTCGGCGAGACGGTGACCCTGGCCGAGCTACGCGAGCGGCTCGGGCTGCCGCTGCCGGACGAACCGGTGCACCCGCTCACCGTGATCGAGGAACTCGCCCGGGCCGCCGAACCCGGCCTGGTGGCGATTCCGTCCGGGCGCTACTTCGGATTCGTCATCGGCGGCGGACTGCCGGCCGCGGTCGCCGCCGACTGGCTCACCACGGTCTGGGACCAGAACGCCGGGCTGTACGCCTGCGGACCGGCCGCGTCGGTCGCCGAGGAGGTGGCCGGCGAGTGGCTCCGGGACCTGTTCGGCTTCCCGGCCGGCAGTTCGTACGCGTTCGTCCCCGGCTGCCAGACCGCCCACCTCACCTGCCTGGCCGCGGCCCGGCACGCGATGCTGCGCCGGGCCGGGTGGAACGTGGAGGAGGACGGGCTGGCCGGGGCGCCACGGTTGCGGATCGTGGTGAGCGCCCGGCGGCACGCCACCATCGACCGGGCGCTGCGGCTGCTCGGGTTCGGCACGTCGACGCTGACCGTGGTGCCGGCCGACGGGCCGGGGCGGATGGACGTGGCCGCGCTGCGGGAGGTGCTGGCCGACCGAGTCCCGGCGATCGTCTGCGCGCAGGCCGGCGAGGTGAACACCGGCGCGTTCGACGATCTGACGGCGATCGCCGACCTGACCGAGGCGGCCGGGGCGTGGCTGCACATCGACGGCGCGTTCGGGCTGTGGGTTCTGGCCAGCCCGGCGCTGCGGCACCTGGCGGCGGGCGCGGAACGGGCCGACTCGTGGGCGCTGGACGCGCACAAGTGGCTGAACGTGCCGTACGACAGCGGCATCGCCTTCTGCGCCCACCCGGAGCCGCACCGGGCCGCGGTCAGCGTGACCGCCGACTATCTGGTGCAGGGAGGCGAGGGCGACCCCCGGGATCCGATCGACTGGACGCCCGGCTTCTCCCGCCGGGCCCGCGGCTTCCCGGTCTACGCCGCGCTGCGGTCGCTGGGCCGCCGGGGCCTCGCCGACCTGGTGCAGCGCTGCTGCGCGCACGCCCGCACGTTCGCCGAGGGCCTGGCCGGGCTGCGCGGCTGCGAGGTGATCGGCGAAGTGGTGATCAACCAGGTGCTGTTCCGCTTCGGTGACGACGCCACGACCGACCGGGTGCTGCGGCACGTGGTCGACAGCGGGGAGGCCTGGCTGAGCGGGACGACCGCGGGCGGGCGCCGGGCGATCCGGCTGTCGGTGTGCAACTGGCGTACCGGCGAGGAGGACGTCCGGCGCACCCTGGCCGCCTTCCGGCAAGCGGTCGACGCGAGTGGAACGCCGCCGTCGCGAGCCGGGCCGCCACCGTCCGGCCGGCTGCCACGGTGACACGGGCCCGTGCGCGGGAGCCGGTGACAGCACGGTGCGGGCCCGGCGATTCGGGCCCGGGCGATTCGGGCCGGCACCGGCTAACGTCGGAGTCTCGCGCGGGTGGCCGCCGAGGGGGAGGCCACCCGCGGGCCGCTGACCACAGGTTCGCGGGCCGGCGCTGGCGGGCGGCATCTACCGTGGGCCGGTGGAGATCCGCCTCTGGTCCGTCGCAGGTGAGGCGGATGCCGTCGCCGTCGCCGGCGCCGGGGCGAAGGTCCGCGAGACCGGGGACACCGTGTTCGCGGCCGGTCCGGACGCCACCGTCGTGATCGCCAGAGGGCTGCGCAACGCCGAGGACCTGACCGTCTCCGGCCCGTTCCCCCGCCTGATCGAGGGCCGCCTGACCGGCGGCGACGGTCTCCCGCTGCACGCGTTCGCCCGGCTCGGCGACGGCTGCCTGGCGCTGGGTACCGCGCGGGTCAGCGCACTGGGCCGTCGCCGCGGGGTGCTGCACCGGCTCGACCTGCGGCTGGACACCCCGCTGCCCGAGCACCTGCTGGACCTGGCCGGGACCCCGGCCGAGCAGCCGGGCGCCGACTGGCTGGACCTGCTGCCCGAGGACCCGGTCAAGGCCCTGGAGATGTTCGTCGCCGACTGGTACGCCGAAGTCCCGCCGGGAACACCACTGCCGGCGCGGGGACAGCCGGAGCCGTTGCGCGCCTTCCACCGGGCGGCGGCCGGGCGGCCCGAGGTCTACGGCGGCTCACTGCTGGTCCACGGGGAGCCCGCGCCCGGCGGTCCGGCCGGGATGCCGATCATCGGGGAGAGCGCGGACGGCACGTTCGAGGTGCTGATCGAGGCGGGCGCGGACGATCCTCATGTCTACTACCAGGGGCTCAGCGATCAGCCACTGCGTGAGCGGGAGCGGCTTTCCGCGTACCTCATGCTCATGGTTCTGGCTCGGGCGGCGATGGACCGGCCGCCGGACGGTCTCGCCGAGGGTGGGATGGCCTTCGCCGACCGGGCGCAGGCCCGGCGGATCGTCGCGCCGCTGCGGCGCGTGCCGCTGCGCCCGCTGCGCTGGCCGTGCGCGCGGTCGCGGCTCTACGCCGGGCCCGGCACGGTGGTGCTGCTCGGCGCGGACGACGCCGACTGGTTCGAGGTGTACGTCGGCACCCGGCACCGGTCCGTGTTGCGCCGCCTGCGCAAGATCGGTCTCGACTGGGAGCATTTCGACGGCTGAGCTCGCCGATCGTGCTCGGCGGAGGATTCTTGCATTGGCGACTTCTCTACGAACAACGGTTGGCGGCCAAGAGGGTGAGGCTGGTCCCGCGCAACGCACTCAATGCAAGACTCCCGTCCGAGGTCGGCAAATGCGATCGCATATGATCATCAATTATCGGTAATGGCTGACAAATGAATACTGTGCCGCCAAGGAGGGCATCGGCTTGCTCTGATACAGTCCCCGGCGTGTCCCATTCGACCCCTTATTCAAGTTCCGGCCTCTCGCCGCTCGAGCAACCACCAATCGCGCAGCATCCGAGTGCACCGCCACGGCGATGGATCATCCACCTCGCGGTGGCGCTGGTGGCGCTGATCGCCGGAGCCGGCGCGGCGACGTCAGGTCTGCTATTGGCCGGCTGGACCAAACCCGCGGAACAACGTTACGGCGTCGCCTTCTTCCTCGAGGAGGAGATAACCGCAACACAGAAGACCGCCATACAGGCGGAATTGGAGAAGGCTTCCGCGACGGGAGGTCTACGCTACGAGTCCGGCGAGGAAGCGTTCGCCAGATACAAGGAAATGCATAAGAACGAACCCGGTTTGATCGAGAAAATCGAAGAATCCGGCGCGAGCAACAGTCTGCCCGCTTCGTTTCGGCTGACCGTTGAAGCGTCCGATTTTGATTGTCGAACCATGGAGGCGGTCGGGGCCCTTCCTGGAGTCAAGCAATACAGTGTCCTCATCGAGCCCATCAACCAGATTCCCGGCTTCGCGGTCCGCTGTTCCTGGTGATCGGCTCGTGTGACACTTCCCGCCTCAGACCGAGGCGATCGTCGACGGCACCTCGTCGAGGATCTCGCGGGCCAGGAAGCCCGTCCGGCCGTACCTCGGAGCCAGCCGCTGACCGCTGACCGCGTGGGCGAAGGCGGCCCAGCAGGCGGCCTGGGCCGGCTCGGCGCCCCGGCCGAGCAGGCCGGCCACGATGCCCGCGCGGACGTCGCCGCTGCCCGAGGTGCCGAGGCCGGTGTCGCCGCTCTCCTCGCGCCAGCACTCTCCGTCCGGGGTGGCGATATGGCCGTAGAGCGAGACCACCGCGTCGTGGCGAGACGCCAGTTCGTACGCCGCCGCGGCCAGATCGTCGCCGGGCTCGCGGCCCAACAGGTGCCCGGCCTCGACCAGGTTGGGGGTGAGCACCGCCCGGCGCTGCGGCAGCAGGCCGGGGTCCTTGCTGAGGGCGCCGAGGGCGTACGCGTCCAGCACCACCGCGGTGTCCCGTCCGGCGGCACCGAGAACCGCTCTCATCAGCCGGATCGTGCTGTCGATGTCGTCGAGGCCCGGGCCGAGCGCGATCACGTCGGCCTCCGCGGCCATCGCCAGGATGTCGTCGGAGGGGGCGCCGTCCGGGCCCAGGCCGACCACCTTGGCCTCCGGCACGGCGACGCTGAGGGCGACCGCGGACTCCTCGGCCACCACGAGCTGCAGACGGCCGGCGCCGGCCCGCAGCGCCGCCACCCCGGCCAGCAGCACCGCGCCCGGCGTGCAGCGGGCGCCGCCGGCCACCAGGACGGTGCCACGCTCGGTCTTGCCGCCCTCCGGGTTCGGCAGCGGCCAGCCGCGCAGCAGCCGGGGCGTGACCACCCGCTCCTCAGACCGGTTCGGCATTGACGTCCTCCTGTCTGGTCGGCGGGGCGTCCGCACGGCGCAGGTGGGCGACCGAGTTGAAGAGCTCGCGTTCGAGGCGGCCGTCCTCGCCGCGCCAGCTGCTGATCGAACAGTTCGCGATGGTGGTGCGGCGGGCCAGCGCCATCAAGTCGGCCTCGCTCATCCCCTCGGCGAGGTAGCGCACCATCAGCACGGTGGCCTCGTGGGCGAAGAGGACCACCCGGCCCCCGGGATGGTCCTCGCGGATCTCCCGCAGCAGGGCCCGTAGCCGCAGCAGCACGTCGGCCCAGGACTCACCACCCGGCGGCCGGTAGTAGAACTTGCCGAGCCGTTCCCGGCGGCGCGCCTCGTCGGGGAACCGGGCCTGCACCCCGCGGGCGGTGAGCAGATCGAGCACACCGAGCTCGCGGTCCCGCAGGCGCTCGTCCACCACGACCGGAACGCCGCTGCCGGCCAGCGCGATCTCGGCGGTCTGCCGGGTGCGCAGGTAGGGCGAGACCACGGCCAGCTCCGGCGGGTGCTCGGCCAGGTGACGGCCGACCGCCTCGGCCTGCTCCCGGCCGGTCGGCGCGAGCGGCACGTCGGCGTCGCGTTCCGGGATGTCGATCAACTCCGCGCCGCCGGTCTCGGCGTTCTGGGCGGTGACGTTGCCGGTGCTCAGGCCGTGCCGTACCACCGTCAGCGAGTGCAACTGCTCCATGCCGGGGCCTTACCCCGGTTCCGGCCCGGCTACCCCCCCGCCGGGCCGCCCGGTCGAGCCGGTGGCGCCGGCCGAATGGGATCGAGTCGACATTCGCTACATCACGGCGGTCCGGATCCGATGAGCTCACCATGCACGTCCAGAGCGCGTTCCGTCCCGCCCGGCGCCGTCCCGATCCGGCGTTGGTGGCAGCGCTCGGCCTCATCACGTTCGTGATGGGCTGGTTCGTCACCGGGCTGTGGCATGTCTGGGGACAGCCGATGCTGCCGTGGCTCGCCATTCCGGCGCTGTCGGCGCTGACCACCTACGAGTGCTGGCGGACGTCTTGCTGCGCGGGGCTCGACGCGGACACCCGCCGGTTCTGGGGACGCCTCGGCCTCGCCTGCGTCATCCTCGTCCCGGGCGCGCTCAGCACCATGTACGACGCGCTGAGCGGCCCGGTCCCGTCGCAGCTCATCTCGGTTCGTACCCAGATCCTCTTCGGGTGCGCGCTGGCGCTGGTCCTCACAGCGCTGCTGCGGCTGCCCTCCTGGCGGCGGACCAGCGGCGACTGGCTGCGTTTCGGCCTGGACACCGGCATCACCATGATCATCGCCGGGACGCTGGTCTGGCACTACTCGCTGAGCCGCATCGACTTCTCCTCGTCGCCGACCGCCACCCCGCCCTCGGTCATCGTGACCGTCATCGTGGCGGCGGTCTCGCTGGTCACCTTCGTGAAGGTCGCGTTCTCCGGAGCCGGCCGACTGGACCGGGGTTCTCTCTACCTGCTCTCCGCCGGGGTCGCCATGGCCGCGGCCGCCGGGACGATCGCGCCGTTCATCCTCGACCGGCCCTACCTGTCCACCGGAATGGTCGCCTTCCCGGTGGCGGAGATCGCCACCATCGTCGCGGCCCGGCGGCAACGCCTGCGGCGGGACGCGCCACCACCGGCCCGGCCGGTGGCACGGCGGTTCAGCCTGGTCCCCTACCTTTCGGTCGGCCTGCTCTACGTGGCTGTGCTGCGGTTCGTGGCGCCGGCCGGTGGAGAGGTCCTGCTGCTGGCGCTCGCGGCCACCGCGGTCACCGTGCTGGTGGTGCTCCGGCAGCTCACCACGCTGCGCGACAACGCCCGCCTGCTGGACACCGTGGACGCCAGCCTGACCCAGCTCAAGGCGTACCAGAAGCAGCTCGACCACCAGATCACGCACGACGAGCTCACCGGGATCGGCAACCGGTCGGCGTACGCCGACGAGATCTCCGCCCGGCTCGCCGCCGGCGAGCCGTTCGTGGTCGCCCTGCTCGACCTCGACGACTTCAAAACCGTCAACGACCGGTACGGGCACAGCACCGGTGACGCCCTGCTCCGGACCATCAGCCGGCGCCTGCACGACCGGCTGCGCCCGGAGGACACCGTGGCCCGGCTCGGCGGCGACGAGTTCACCCTGCTGCTGCCCGGCCTGTCCACGGCGGAGACCGACGGCCTGCTGCGCGAACTGCTCACCGTGGTGCAGGCGCCGGTGCTGGAGGGCGACCTGGAGATGGTGCCGCGGATCAGCGTCGGCCTGACCGCGAGCCGGCCCGACGACACCGCAGGAGAACTGCTGCGCCGCGCCGACGTGGCGATGTACGCCGCCAAGACCGCGGGCGGCGGCCGGTGGACCTGGTTCGACCCGATCATGGACCAGCTCGCCGCGGACGACGCCCGGCTCGCCGCCGACCTGCGCCAGGCCATCGCCCGTGACGAGCTGTTCCTGCTCTACCAGCCGATCGTCGAACTGCCGCACGGCGGGCTCGCCGGGGTCGAGGCGCTCGTCCGCTGGCGGCACCCGAAACACGGGCTGATCTCCCCCGGCGTGTTCATCCCGCTGGCCGAGCGCAACGGATACATCGTCGAGGTCGGCCGCTGGGTGGTCGAACAGGCCGTTCAGCAGGCCGCCCGGTGGGAGCGCGAGCTCGGCCCGGACGCGCCGGCCAAGGTGAGCGTGAACGTGTCGGCCCGCCAGCTGGGCGAGCCCGGATTCCCGGCCGAGATGGCGGCGGTGCTGTCGGCCGCCGGCCTGGACCCGGCCCGGCTGGTAGTGGAGGTCACCGAGACCGCGGTGCTCGGCACCGGCGTGGCGCTGGAGGTCGTGCGGGCCCTGGCGGCCCAAGGCCTGAGCATCGCGCTGGACGACTTCGGCACCGGCCAGTCGTCGCTGAGCCTGCTCGTCCACTGCCCGGTCAGCTGGCTGAAGGTGGACAAGTCATTCGTCGACGGGGTGACCACCGACAGCCCCCAGGCGGTGATCGTGGACAGCCTGATCGGCATCACCGAGGGGCTGCGGATGCAAGCCGTCGCCGAGGGCGTGGAGACCGCTGAACAGGCCGAACGGCTGCACCAGGCCGGCTACCGGTTCGCGCAGGGATTCCACTTCGCGCGTCCGATGAGCGAAGCCGACATCGAGCTGCTGGCCACCGTGCGGGAACCTCGTCGGTCACCGGCCGACCTGGGATCCGTCTCCCGAACGCCGAGCAGCCGATGAAGCGGCTTTAGCCGGATACCTCCCGCCGCGCGCCGAAATACGGCAGCGTCGGGGCAGGGGGTGTGATGAACGTTCGGCAGAAGCTCCTCGGCGGCTACCTCCTGGTGGCGGTCACCGTGGCGGCGACCGCCCTGATCTCCTGGCACGTCAGCACGAGGTCCGCGGAACAGGCCGCGGCTCTCGAAGCCGCCCGGCTCGCGAGCGGCATCGCCAAGGACGTGTCCCTCGGCCTCGTCCGGGAGGACGACGACGAGGTCGCCACCCCGCTCTACTACAGCCCCTCGGCCCTCGACCACTACCTGCGCCGGATCCACGAGACCCAGCAGCGGGACGTCGTGGTGGTCGACTACGGCGGCTACATCATCGGCGACGTCGTCGCGGAGAACGTCGGCACCCACTTCGACCACGACAGCGGCGACGAGGTCGCGCGGACCGTCGACGACGGCGAATCCCGGATCTTCATCGAGACCAGTCCCGGCCACCCGGACGGGATCCGGCAGGTCGTCGTGCCGATGCAGAACAAGATCGGCAGGACGATCGGTGCGGTCATCCTGGAGTACACGCCCACCTACGACCAGATGATGAACGCCACCCGGCAGGCCCGCACCGTCACCGTGGCCAGCGCCGCCGTCGTCATCCTCCTCGTCGCCGGGCTGGGCCTCGGACTGGCCCGCTCGGTCACCCGCCGGATCACCTCCCTCACCACGGCGGTGGGGAGCATCCGTACCGGCGACTACTCCCGGCGCGTCCCCACCGAGGGCCGCGACGAGATCGGACGGCTGGCCCGGGCCTTCAACTCGATGGCCGACCAACTCGAGCGCTCGGCCCGGCAGATCCTCGCCAAGGAGTACACCGACAGCATCCTCGCCAACGCCGGCGAAGGCATCTGCGGCATCGACCAGGCCGGGCGGATCGCCTTCGCCAACGAGGCCGCCGGGCGGATCACCGGGCTCGGCGTCAGCGGGCTGCTCCAGCGGGAGGCGACCGTGCTGCTGCCCGAAGCGGGAGACGTCCTGACCACCGGCACACGCGAAGGCCGCCTCCAGCGCCCGGACGACACGACGGTACGGGTCGAGTACACGGTCAGCGGCCTGGAGAAGGAGGGCCGGCCGTTCGGGGCGGTGGTCGTGCTGCGCGACGTCACCCGGCAGCGGGACCTGGAACACGACCTGCGACACCAGGCCCTGCACGACGGGCTCACCGGGCTGCCCAACCGCAAACTGCTGCTCGACCGGCTCGACCACGCGCTCACCCGGGCCCGCGCTTCCGGCGAGCGGATCGCCCTGCTCTACCTGGACCTGGACGGGTTCAAACGGGTCAACGACAGCCTCGGCCACAACGCCGGCGACCTGCTGCTGCGGACCGCCGCCGAACGCCTCACCAGCGTGCTGCGACCGCAGGACACGGTGGCCCGGCTCGGCGGCGACGAGTTCGCCGTCCTGCTCGAGGCGCCGGGCACCGACACCGTCGAGGACCTGACCCGCGCCTGCCTCGACGCGATCTCCCGGCCGTTCTTGGTGCACGGCCGGGAAGCGGTGGTGACCGTCAGCATCGGCACCGTTCCCGACGCGGCCCGGTACGCCGACGCCGACGAGGTGGTCCGCAACGCCGACGTCGCCATGTACGCGGCCAAGGACCTCGGCAAGAACCGCTCCATGACGTTCGAGACCCGGATGCACGAACAACTCCTCAGCCGCCTCGACCAGGAGAACCGCCTGCGGGACGCGGTGCACCGCGGCGAGATGCGGCTGCACCTGCAACCGGTCGTCACGGTGCCCGGCCTCGCCATGTCCGGCGCCGAGGCCCTGATCCGCTGGCAGGACCCGCATCGCGGGCTCCAGGCGCCCGGCACGTTCATCCCGCTCGCCGAGGAGACCGGCATGATCATCGAGATCGACCGGTGGATCCTGCTCGAAGCCTGTCACACCGTCCGGCACTGGCAGCAGAAGAACCCGCGGACCGCGCCCGCCTGGGTCAGCGTCAACCTCTCCGCCGCCCACCTCGACCTGCCCGACCTGACCGACCACGTCGCGTACGCCCTGGCCGCCACCGGCCTGTCACCGCACTGCCTGGTGCTCGAACTGACCGAGACCGTGCTGATGCGCGACGTGGCCGTCACCTCCGGCCGGCTGGACGAACTGCGCCGCCTCGGCGTGCGGATCGCCATCGACGACTTCGGGACCGGGTACTCGTCGCTGGGCTACCTGCGGGACATCCCGGTGGACGTGCTCAAGATCGATCGCTCGTTCATCACCGGACTGGTCGGCAACGGACGACAGCAGGAGCTGGTCAGCGCCATCATGCAGCTGGGGCACACGCTCGGGCTGCGGGTGGTGGCCGAAGGGGTGGAGGACGCCGATCAGCTGGCGCTGCTCAGTGTGATGGGCTGCAAGTACGCCCAGGGATACCACCTGGGGCGGCCGGAGCCGGCCGAGTCGCTCTACTCACGCCTCTCGGCGCCCGTCCTCAACCCCTGAGCGGTGCCGGCTCCCCCGGCGCCGGGGAGACGGGCGCCGGGGAGACGGGCGCCGATGCCACGGCGCCTTCGCCGGCCGTACGAGATCAGGGTGTCGATCTTTGCCGGTCGTGCCGGAACAGGTCGCGGAGCAGCAGGATCTCGGCGCCGTGATGGATGACCTCGCGGTTGATGTGCAGGACCAGCGTGGCGAGGCTCTCCTCGGCGTAGGGGCCCTCCGCCGGGCCGCACGGGTGCTGGAGGCCGTCGACGCCGAGGGCGGTGACCCCGGCCGACCAGGCCGCGTAGGCGGCGTCGAGTTGCGCCAGCGCCTCGGTGGCCGTGCCCGCGTAGCGGAAACTCCCGTAGTCGGTGGGCGGGCCCCCGAAGTGGGCGGCGACGCGGGCGCCGAGGACGCCGACGATGATGTGGCCGAGCCGCCAGGCGATCGTGGTGACCGGCGGCGGTGAGGGCTCGGGGTACTCCCAGTCGATGGTGAAGTCACCGGCTCCGGCGGCCATCGCGGTGGCGGCCGTGCCTCGCGGGCGGACGCTCCAGGCGCCGGGGGCGGGCTCCCAGAAGTACTCGCCGTCGGTGAGGCCGTCCAGGCCGGGACGCAGTTGGACGCGCCAGTGATGGTCGAGCTGTTCGCGGAGGTGGAGGTTCCAGTCGAGGCCCATGACTCCAGGATGCACGCCGGGCGCGTGGGAGGCCGGGCGGCGCGAGCATTGGAGACGGCCACCGCCCACCCAGCGGGTGAGTGAGCGGTGGCCGTGATCGAGGGCCGGCCCGCGCCGGCGCCGGGGTGGAAGGGCCGGCGCCGGCCCGGGGTCGGCGGGACCCGCGGTCTCCCGCCGGCCGGGCTGGCCGGCGGGAGGCGGGTCAGTTCTGCACGAAGACCGAGACGGTTCGTGTCGGAACGGTCAGCGTGCCGGTCTTGGACGCGAACGAGGCGGTTCGTGTCACGGGGTCGGCGGAGGACTGCTGGACCGGGTGGAGGGTGACGTTCTTGCCGGCGAGCGCGGGCACCGTCTGGGTGGCGGTGGCCGTGCCGGCGTTGAAGACGACCGTGATCGACTTGTACCGCCGGTCCACGCCGCGGGCGTCGATCGTCATGGTGATGACGCCGGCGGTCTCGTTCGCGCCGGAGAGCGGGAACGCGACTCGCTTCTGCACCTGCGAGCCGGTGGCCAGCCCGAAGGCCGGAGTGGATTTCCGGATCTTCAGGAACTCCTGGTAGGTGGAGTTCGCCAGGTTGACGGCGGCGCAGTCCGGGATCAGGGCCGGATCGGCGAGCAACGGCTTGGCGTACGGGTACTTGCTCTCGTTGTCCGCCTTCGGCGGCAGGCCGCGACCGAACCCGTTGCCGGCGGCGCAGTCCCAGGTGATCTGGTTGAACCAATCGCCCGAGTTGAACGAGTTGCGGTCCAGTGATTTCGAGCGCAGCCGTTCGCTGCCGGTGGTGACGAAGCCGGCGCCCTGCCCGAGGACTGTGGTGGCCAGGGCCACCGACTGGGCCCGCGCCCGCTGGGCCGCGGTGGTGGCCTGCGGGAGTTTGTACGCCAGCGAGTCGTAGAGGATCTCGTTGTCGTGCGCGTCCACGTAGGTGATCACGTCGCCGGGGTTGACGGTGTAGCCGGCCGGCGCACCGTTGTAGTCGACCTGCGAACCCTTGACGACCGCGCCCGACGAGCCGGTGAACGTGTAGTCGGCCAGGTTGCCGGTCAGACCCACCTTGATCAGGTCCTGGTAGTGCAGGAGGCGGGCCCTCTGTTCCGCCTCGGTGCCGTTGGCGGCGTCGCCGTTGGGGGCGCCGGCCAGGCCGGACGCGAACCCCTGGATGCGCGGGTTGCCGTCGAACGGGCCGCCACCGCGGACCGCGTCACGGAGCCGGTCGTTGAACGTGCCGATTCCGGTGCCGCCCATGTTGATCTGGGTGGCCTGGATGAAGCGGGCGTCGTTCGCCACCTCGCCGAAGTTCCAGCCCTCGCCGTACACATAGATGCTCTTGCCGTCGACGCCGTCCCGGGCGACGGTGAGCTTGTCGAGGGCCTTGCGCACCGCCAGGATGTTCTCCTTCGGGTGGTGGCCCATCAGGTCGAAGCGGAAACCGTCGACCTTGTACGCCTTGGCCCACGTCACGATCGAGTCGACGACGAGCTTGCCCATCATCGCGTTCTCCGGCGCGGTGTTGGCGCAGCAGGTGGAGTTGGCGACGGCGCCGTCCTCGAGGAGCCGGTGGTAGTAACCGGGCACGATCTGGTCGAGCACCGACTTGGCGTCGGTGCCGGCGGCCGAGGTGTGGTTGTAGACGACGTCCATGACCACGCGCAGGCCGGCCTGGTTGACTCCGGTGACCATGTTCCGGAATTCCCGCGTGCGCTGGGAGGGGTCGACCGCGTAGCCGCCCTCGGGAACGGTGTAGTGCAGCGGATCGTAGCCCCAGTTGTAGCCGTCGGTGGCGGCGACGGCGGCGATGCATTCCTGCTGCTTGTCCGAGTCGGGGGGCAGCGACGCCAGGTCACAGGCGGGCTGCTGCTGGTCGGCGCGCTTCTCCGGGATGGTGGCGAAGTCGAACGCCGGCAGCAGGTGCAGGTGGGTCACGCCGGACTTCGCCAGGCTCTTCAGATGCGCCATGCCCTGGGAGTCGCCGGTGAAGGCGCTGAACGTGCCGCGCTGAGCCGCCGGCACCGAGGCGTCCGCGATGGAGAAGTCCCGGACCGACAACTCGGAGATCTGGATCTTCGCGGGAGCGACGGCTGCCGGCTTCTTGAGTGAGTTCCAGCCCGGGGGCGCGAGCGCCGGGTCGGCCAGGCTGACGAACTGGCTGCGGGTGGAGTCGGCGGTCAGGGCGACCGAGTACGGGTCGGTGACCGACGCCGTGACGATCTTCTGCGCGGCCGGCTGCCACGCGGTCACCCGGAACTCGTAGTACTTGCCGGCCCAGTCGCCCTTACCGGACCAGATGCCGGTGCGGTCGTTGCGGCTCAGCTCCACCAGGGCCGGGGAGACCTGGTCGGCGGTGTCGTAGACCTCGAGTTCGACGCTGCGGGCGGTCGGCGCCCACACCGCGACGCTCGCCTTGCTCCCGTTGACGACCGGCCCGAGAGTCGCGTCGGTGGCAGCCTGGTACACGTCGTCGAGGACGCCGGAGAGCTGCACGCCGGTGGCCGACAGCAGCTTGCCCGCGGCGTCGCGCTCGGTGACCACGACCTGGCCGCGCAGGATGTCGGAGATGTTCTTCGCACCGACCCGGAACGCGCCGTGCTGCCAGAGGTGCGGGAACTCCTCGCGCTGCGCCTCGGTGAGTCCGGTGCGGACGGCGGACAGCGGAACCGTGGTGAAGGTCCCGGTCAACTCGCCGTCGGCGACCCCGATCCCGCCGGTGGCCGAGTGGACCAGGTCGTAGACCTTGCCGTCGGTTCCGGCGCCGACCGGCTCCAGAGTGGTGCCGGTGCCCGTCTTCCAGGCGATCGTGCCCCGGTCCAGCCACACGGCGGCGGACTTGGTCACGTCGACCACGCCACCGGCCGAGGCGCTCTTGACCAGCGGCAGCAGGCGGGTCTCCTGCCCGGCGATCAGCCAGACCTCACGGCCGGCCTTGGCGAAGTCGAGGGACTGGTCGGTGGGCAGATCCTTGGTGTCGCCGTTGTGCAGGATGTAGCTCAGTGACGTCGCGCCGGCCGCGAGAGGCACCTCGAAGACCGCGCCGTAGCTGTCGATCCGCGCCGGGAGCAGCGGGCTCGCCCAGTCGGTCGGGTTGGCCGCGCCGGCCCAGACGTGCAGGCCCCAGCCGTCGTAGTTCCCGTCGGCCTTACGCCAGTGGATGATCGCCTTGTTCGGGTCCTGCGCCGGGTCGGGCTGCCCGGTGGCCGCCTGCCGGGTCGGGTAGACCGTGGCGTCACCCTGCTTGATCCAGATCTCCGGGTTGGCGCCGATGTCGATCGTGCGGTCGGCGTCGACGTCCTTGACGCCGCCGTCGCTGACGACGACGAACCCGACGCTCTTCGCGCCCGGCTTGAGTTTCACGTAGGCGAAGCGGCCGTAGGAGTCCTCACCGGCGAACGGCTGACCGTCGGGCCAGGTGGTGGACATCGACGGGTCGACGTCACCCCAGACGTAGAGGTTCTGGTCGTCGTAGCCGCCCGCGGGCCGCTGGTAGTGCACGACCGCGTAGCCGGCGGTGGAAGTGGCCGCCGGGGTGCCGACGGTGATGTTCACGGTCGACGACGCGAGCCGGCCCGAGCTGTCGCGGACCACGGCCTTGTAGCGGACGGGGGTGTCGCCGGCCAGCCCGGTCAGGTCGTGGTAGACGCGGTACGGCGCCTTGTCGGCGGTGCCGAGCAGCTTCCACTCGCCGCCCGCGACCTGCGCCGCGAAAGTCACCGTCGACAGCGGGTCGCCGGTGACGTCGGCGACGATCTCGGTGCGGGTGGGGACGGAGGCGTCGGCCTTCGGGCTGCTGATGGCCACGGTCGGAGCCTCGGCGGGTACGGCGATCGCGCTCCCGGCCTTGAGGACGATCGAGGACAGCGCCGGCACGGTGATGGTGATCTTGCCGTCCGCCGCGGCGGTCACCGGGGCGGCGCCACCGTAGACGCCGGTGAACACGGCGCCCGGCGAGGAGGTCGGGAACGTGACGGTCTGCGTGGTGGTGGCGTTGTTGGCCGCGACGACGTACTCCGCGCGGGTGTCGCGGGCGATGCGGGAGGCCGCGAAGACGCCCTGACCCTCGGCCGCGTACCGGGTCACCTGGGTGCCGGTGACCAGCGCCGGATTCGCCTTGCGGAGCTTCGCGAGCTCGGCGATGGTCCGGTAGACCGGGTGCGACGTGTCGTAGTTGTCGACCGCGTGGGTGCGGTCGGTTCCGATCAGGTCGTCGTCCAGGTAGTCCGCGCTCTTGCTGGCGAACATGTCCTGGCGGGCGTCCTTGTCGCCACCCGGACCGGTGAAGCCCTGCTCGTCACCGGAGTAGACGACCGGCTGGCCGCGGGTCAGGAACATCAGCTCGTGCGCGAGCTGGTCGCGCTGGAGCCGGCTGTCGGCGGTGGCCGCGGCGGCGATGAACGAGCCGATCCGGCCCATGTCGTGGTTGCCGAGGAAGGTCGGCAGCCGGTCCGCGCCGGTGTTGCGGGCGGTGTAGAGGTCGTCCTTGGCGTACATGTCGGAGAGGGCGTTCGCGCCGCTGTTGCCGGTGACGAAGCCGCGCGCCGTCTCCTGGAAGGAGAAGTCCAGGGTGGCGGGCAGGTTGCCCTCCCGCACGTACTTCGACTGGATCTCCTGGTCGGCGGTGTAGACCTCGCCGAACATGAAGAAGTCCTTCTTGCCGGCCTTCTTCGCGGCCTTCTCGACGCCGGGCGCCCACTGCTGCCAGAACTCCAGGTTGGAGTGCTTGACGGTGTCGAGGCGGTAGCCGTCGATGCCGGTGTCCCGGACCCAGTCACCGTAGATCTTCGTCATGCCCTCGACCACCTCGGGACGCTCGGTGAAGAGGTCGTCGAGGCCGACGAAGTCGCCGTACTCGGCGTTCTCACCGGCGAAGGTGGAGTCACCCCGGTTGTGGTACATGTTCACGTCGTTCAGCCACGCCGGCTTCTTGACCTTGCGGTCGGCCGCGTTCGCGAACACCGGGGTGTACGGGTACGACGTCGCGTCCGTCTTCGGGAACTCGTCCGAGCGCGCGTAGTTGCGGTCCTCGAACGGCTGCCCGTCGGTGTCGGTGTACGGGGAGTCCGCCTTGTCGACGTACGTGTACTTGTTCTCCGCGTACTTGATGACGTCGGCGGTGTGGTTGACGATGATGTCCAGGTAGACCTTCATGCCGCGCTGGTGCGCCAGCTTGACCAGCCTCTTCAGGTCGGCATTGGTGCCGAAGTGCGGGTCGACCTGGGTGAAGTCGGTGATCCAGTAGCCGTGGTAGCCGGCCGACACGTCGGCTCCGGCGCCCTGCACGGGACGGTTCTTGAAGACCGGGGCGAGCCAGATGGCGGTGGTCCCGAGTCCCTGGATGTAGTCCAGGCGGTCCATCACGCCCTTGAGGTCGCCACCGTGGTAGAAGCCCTTGTCGGCCGGGTCGTGGCCGGTGGCGAGGCGGTCGCCGGAAAGGCCGCCCTTGTCGTTCTTCGCGTCACCGTTGGCGAACCGGTCCGGAAGCACGAAGTAGAACTGCTCGCCGGAGGTCGGGTTGTCGGAGCCCCAGTGTTCGGACAGGCCCTGCGCGATCGCGGCGTCGCTGGGGACGGCGGGCGCCGCGGCGGCGGAGGCCGGGACGGCGACGAGTGGGAGGAAGAGGCTGAGCAGAGCGGCGCCCAGCCTCAGACGGCGGTGGAGGGGTCTTCTCGGTGCCACAGCGCACCCTTCCGATTCGGTGGTATCGGATTGACTGTTATATATTTCTTCATGCCGACCCGGCGCGGAACCCGCTGGAAGGACTCCGTAGGGTGGTCCGGACCGTCCCGACGACGCGCCACCGGAAGCACAGCCGAAAAGTCGTTCAAGGTGCGTTCCATCGAACGATCGGCCTGTATCACTCCTGTTGCCGGGACGTTAGCAAGGTCTTGCATCGAATGGAAGACCTTTCAGGGCCATGCCGAGCAGACAACAGACGACTAGAGTTGAGACCATGCGTGCGCGAATGGCCGATATCGCCAAACAGGCTCAGGTCAGTGAGGCGACGGTGTCGCGTGTCATTAACGACCGCCCCGGCGTCTCTGCTGAAACCCGACAAGCGGTCCTGACCGCGCTGGACGTCCTCGGGTACGAACGACCGGAAAGATTGCGCAAGCGCAGTGCCGGTCTCGTCGGCCTGGTCGTCCCCGAACTGGACAACCCGATCTTCCCGGCCTTCGCCCAGGTGATCGAGTCGACGCTGGCCCAGCACGGCTACACGCCGGTGCTGTGCACCCAATCACCCGGCGGCGTCACCGAGGACGAGTACGTCGAAATGCTCCTCGACCGGCAGGTCTCCGGCATCGTCTTCATCTCGTCATTGTCGGCCGACACCACCTCGGACCGCTCCCGCTATCAGCGACTGCTCGACCGGCCGCTGCCGATCGTGCTGGTCAACGGTTACGCCAAGGAGCTGGAAGCACCCTTCGTCTCGTGTGACGACCGGGTCGCCGGCGACCTCGGGGTCGTCCATCTGGTGGCGCTCGGGCACCGCCGGATCGGCATGATCTCCGGTCCCAACCGGTTCATCAACACCCAGCGCAAACTCCAGGGCTACCGCGCGGCGATGAAGCGCGAGGTGGGTCTCTCCGACGCCGAGATCGACGAGTTGGTCTCGCTGACCCTGTTCGGTGTGGAGGGCGGCGAGGTGGCCGCGGAACGCCTGCTGAGCAAGGGCGTCACCGGCATCATCTGCGCCTCCGACATGATGGCGCTCGGTGCGATCCGAGCCGCCCGGCGGCGGGGTCTGCGGGTGCCGGAGGACGTCTCGGTCATCGGCTTCGACGACTCGGCGCTGATCCCGTTCACCGACCCACCCCTGACCACGCTGCGCCAGCCGGTCGCGGCCATGGCGGTGGCGGCGGTGCGGTCGCTGGTCGACGAGATCAACGGGCACGGCGCGCCACATTCGGAATACCTTTTCCACCCCGAGTTGGTGTCTCGCAACTCGACCGCGATCGCCCCGGCCCGGGCGGCTGTTCCGGTCGCCACACCAGCCGCCTGACGCGAATCACGCCGATGGAGGCCTGGCCTCCGTCCGCGTGACGAGAGAGCGTTCTCCCTGATTGCCGAAACGCATCCAGGCGCCCCACCGAAATCGGCGGGGCGCCTGGATGGAAATCGTTTTGCTAATCAGCCCTTCGTGCCGCCGGCGGTAAGGCCGGACACGAGATGCTTCTGGGCGAAGAGGAATACGATTCCGGCCGGGATCGTGACGAGCACCGCGGCCGCCGTCAGGTATTCCCATTGCGGATTGAACTGGGGCACGAACTGCTGGAGACCGTACGCCAGCGTGTATTTGTCATCGGTCTGGATGAACGCCGACGCATACGCCACCTCACCCCAGGCGGTGAGAAAGGCATAGAAGCCGGTGACCGCGATGGCCGGCCTGGCGAGCGGCAGGATGACCCGGTAGAACGTGCGGAACGGCCCGCAGCCGTCCAGCGAGGCCGCCTCGTCCAGCGAGGTCGGAATCGAGTCGAAGTAACCCTTGAGCATCCAGGCGCAGAACGGCACGGCGATCGTCAGGTAGGCGATGACCAGGGCCGGCAGCGTGTTGATCAGACCGAGGTCCGCCATGATCTTGTAGATCGGAACGATCAGGATGGACACCGGGAACATCTGGGTGACCAGGAAGACCATCATCAGGCCCCGGCGGCCCGGGAAGTTGAAGCGGGACAGCGCGTAACCAGTGGTGGCCGAGAAGAAGATGCCGATCAGCATGGTCAGGCCGGCGACGATGGCCGAGTTCAGGAACCAGATCGGGAAGTTCGTCTCGAACAGCACGTACTCGTAGTTCGCGAACGTGGGATCCTTCACCAGCGTGATCTCGGTGCTCTGCACCGCGTAACCCGGCTTGAACGACGACAGCACCACCCAGGCGATCGGGCCGAGCGCGATCAGCGACGCCAGGATGAGCGTGCCGTGCAGCGCGATCGACGCGCCGACGCTGCGCCGGCCGCGCCGTGGCCTGTTGACGCGGACGGTGCCGAGCGAGGCCGCCGTCGGGGATGCCGGGATCGGCGGAGTCGTGGTCATCTGGGCCATGTCACCAAACCTCGCCTTGCTTGCGCAGCACCCGCCGGTAGAACACCGAGAAGATGAGCAGGATCGAGAGAATCAGTACGCCGTAGGTGGAGGCGAGCGAGTAGTTCCGGATGCCTTCGAAGGCCGCCCGGAACGCGCCGGTCACCAGGATCTCGGTCGAGCCCGCCGGCTGGCCCTCGGTCACCAGGAAGATGATCGGGAACATGTTGAAGGTCCAGATCGTGCCGAGCAGGATCACCGTCATGCTGACCGGCCGCAGACCCGGCAGCGTGATGTTGCGGAACCGCTGCCACGGCGTCGCGCCGTCGATCTCGGCCGACTCGTAGAGTTCCTCCGGGATGCTCTGCATGCCGCCGAGCAGGGCCACCATCATGAACGGCACGCCCAGCCAGATGTTGGTGACGACCGCGACGAAGAGCGCGGTCGACTTGTTGGCGAACCAGGCGACCGAGTCGACGCCGATCGCGTTGAGCACCGAGTTGACCAGGCCGAGCCGCTCGTTGAAGAGGAACTTCCAGGCGAAGGCGCTGATGAACGCCGGCACCGCCCAGGGCAGCACCAGCATGACCCGGTAGAGGCCGCGGAACCGCATCTCCCGGTGGATCATGACGGCCAGGCCGAGGCCGAGGCCGTAGTGGAAGGCGACGCCCGCGGCGGTCCAGATCAGCGTGGTGCCCGTCCACTGCCAGAACTCACCGACCTTGCCGGTGAGGACGTTGATGTAGTTGTCGAGCCCGACGAACGACCAGGCGTTCGGGTTCTCCCTGCAGACCTCGCCGCCGGTGATCGACTTGGTGCAGATCTCGGCGACCTGGTTGGCCTCGGTCTGGTCGGTGAACGTCAGCCAGATGCCGTTCACCAGGGGGTAGAAGATCAGGACCGCCAGGACGGCGACGACGGGCACGACCATCGCCCAGGCCGCCCAGTGTTTGTCCCAGCTCCGCCTCAACGTGGTCGACAGTCCGGCGCTCCTCGGCGCCGCGTCGGCGGTCACAGTGCTCATCAGCTGTGCTCCAGGAAGGAAACCGCGTGGCGCCGGCCCTTGCGGACCGGCGCCGGCGTCAGTCGATCAGTTGGTGGCGTACGAGGTGACGACCTCGGCCTTGTACTTCTGCGCCACGGCGTCGAGCGCAGCCTTGGGGTCCTTGTTCTGGACCAGGACCTCGGTGGCGAGAGTGTCGAGCGGGCCGAAGAACTGGCCGCCCTCCGGGATCCACGGACGGTTCACGGCCGACTCGGTGACCGGCTTGAACGCGGAGACGACAGCGTTGTTCTTGACCGTGGGGATCTCGTAGACCGACTTGCGGGTGGGCAGCACGCCCAGCTTGCCCGCGAGGGTCGCCTGCGACTCGGCGGAGTTCATGAACTTGATGAACTCGACGGCGGCGGCGGCCTTCTCCTGCGGAACACCGGAGTAGACGACGTAGTTGTGGCCGCCGATCGGCGAACCGGCCTTGGCGGAACCGGCCGGGACCGGGGCGATGCCGAGGTTCTCCAGGCCGCCGAACCCGGGGGCCGACTTGACGTTGTTGACCTCCCACGGACCGTTGACGATGAACGCGACCTTCTTCTCCTTGAAGAGGGTCATCATCGTGCTGTACGAGTCGGTGGCCGACGGCTTGACCGCGGCGCCGCTGTCGATCAGGTCCTTGGCGACCTTCAGGCCGGCGACGTTCTGGTCCGAGTTGACCACGATCTTCTTGTTCGCGGTGTCGACCAGGTCACCGCCCTCGCCGTAGATGAACGGGAGGGTGAAGTAGCCGGCCGGGTTGACGTAGAGGCCCTCGGCGCCGGTCTTCGCCTTGACGGTCTGGGCGGCGGTCTTCAGCTCGGCCCAGGTCTTCGGCACCGTGACGCCGGCCTTCTCCACCAACTCCTTGTTGTAGAGCAGGGCGAGGCTGTCGGTGACCTGCGGGATGCCGTAGGTCTTGCCGTCGAACTTGTTGGAGGCCATGGCGGCCGTGTTGTAGTCCGACTCGTCGGCGAGCAGCGCGGAACCGTCCAGCGAGTAGAGGTAACCCAGCGAGGCGAACTCCGGCACCCAGGCGACCTCGGCGCGCAGGATGTCCGGGGCGCCGGTCTTGGCCGCGGCGGCGGTCTTGAACTTGTTCTGCGCGTCGGCGAACGGCACCGACTGGTAGTTGACCTTGATCTTCGGGTACTTCGCGTTGAAGCTCTTGATCAGTTCCTGGAAGACCGGAGCCTCGTTCTTGGCGTCCGAGGTATCCCACCAGGTGAGCTCGGCGGAGAGGGCAGCCGGGTCCGTGGCCTTGGTCTCCGTGCCCGGCTTCTCCTCGGTGCCACAGGCGGCAATCGTGAAGGCGAGGGCGACAGTGGAGAGTGCGGCCAGTCCCTTGGTTATGCGACGCATGTTGCGCTCCTTGAAGACCTGCTAGGTGACGAGCGGACGGTAGCAAGAAGTTTCGGGGTAAGAAACCCCTTGCGAATCAACTTGCAACACGCCTGTCGCCAGAACCTGCACGATTCCGGCATCGCGGGCGCGATATGCCCCTCTAGCTGCAGATCCGTTATTCAGCAAGCTCATCGCCGGAACGGTATCGACATGTAAGACGGCTCCATCTCTTGCAGAGCCGCATGCGCGAAGACGCACGAGAGAGCGTTTTGTCATGCAACTTCTTCCACCCGCGACTGCAAGTCGGTGCCTGGTCAGGACGTTCGTCGACCGTCTGGAGCAAGAAATGCGACAGGAATGTAAAAAGGCGGTAACGGGCAACCTGCCCGTCACCGCCTTCCTGCCGTGCTCACTCGGTCAGCGACCGCCGTCCAACCGCTCCAGGTCGCGGATCACCTCGGAGACCACCACCGGATCCAGGTCACCCCACGTGGGCCCCCGGCCGCGGAAACCGACGGGGCCGAGAGTCTGTTCCGGATGGAAGCCCGCGGCGGCGGCCACGATGCCCGGATCCAGGCTCAGGACGATCTCCAGCCCTTCGACCGGAGACACGGTGACATTGACCTGCATGCCGCCGCCCTCCGGATCCTCCCGCCGCCAGCCACGGCTCTCCAGGCCCAGCACCGCGCCGAACGGCACCCGCCGGCCCTCGAACCGGGTGAGCACGACGCCCGCCGCCTCAGCCTCGGTCAGGCCGGCGATCTCTCGCCCCAGCTGCGGGAACGGCTGCATGATCTGGTAGTCGGCGAAGATCTCCGACCACAGTGGCAGCGTCTCCCCCAGGTGGAGAGGATGGACCACGCCGATCACCTGGCCGCCGGCGATCGTGGTGACCTCGTCGTGCACATCGGCGAAGGTGCCGTCCTCCGCCACCCGGAACCCGCCGGCCAGGACGCCGGTCGCGGTGTAACGGCCCCAGAGCAGCCGCCGCGTCACATGCCGGAGCAGCGGATGCTCGGCGAGATAGCGGCGGAACTCGTCCTCCGGCCAGCGACGGCCGGTCAGCATGGCCCGCTCCAGATCGCGGATCCGGTCGGCGGCGACCGTCCGCACGTCCTTCCTCAGCGCGGCGAAACGCTGGTAGGCGACGGTGGCCCGCTCGGCGTCGTCGCGGGCGCCCGGCTTGGGCAACGTCTTGAGCCGCTTGCCGGCGGCGTCCGAGACGAACGGCTTCAGCTCCTCGTCGAAGCCCACGACGAAGCGCCGTGCCCCGTAGTCGAGGGTCAGGCTGCCGTCGGGCGCGAGCCCGAAATCCGGCACCAGCCGGTCGGCGAGCTGCTCGGTGGTGAGACCGCGAACCGAGGCGACCTCGGTGATCCGCCGCTGGGCCGCGGTCCGGAGGGTGTCGTATCTCGATCGGCCGGCGATGCTGTCGAGGTGCATGAGCGCCACGTCGGTGCCGATCTCGGCGAGGACCCGCACTCCGTTGATCGCACGGACGTGCGCGCTCTGCCCCGGCCAAGCCGCGATGCGCGGGGCGAGGCGGCGCACGGTCTCGTCGTCACCGACCAGGCCGAGCGCGTCGAGCACCCAGCCCTGCCGGCCGCTGGCGCCCGAGGCCGTCCAGGCCTCGAACAGACCCCAGGCGAAGCGGGCGAGGTCACCCGGGTCGCAGGCGTCGCGGATGACCCGGACTCCGGGGTGGGGCTGGTCGAGGCTGCTCAGCGCGAAGATCATCGCTAGATCCCGCGCGGCGCCGGCCGGCACCGTCGGGGCCGGCTCGGCGGCGGGCCCAGTGGCGGCCGGCTCGGCGGTGGCGGGCTCGGCGGCAGGCTCGGCGGCGGCGGGCTCGGTGGCGGCGGGCTCGGTGGCGGCGGGCTCGGTGGCGGCGGGCTCGGTGGGGACTGCTCGCAGCCGGACCGGGGGCAGCGTGCCGGGGTCGACCCAGCGGGGAATGGGCGGGAGATTCGCGGGCAGGATCATCATCGGGTCGGTGGCGACCATCGACTCGACAGCCGCGGCGGCCTCCGGGCCGAACTCCTTCCCGACCGTCACCAGTGTCTCGCCGTGACCCTCCGCGACCAGGTGGAACAACGCGTGCTCCGCCGGCCGGCGGAGCACGCTCTCGGGGCCGAGCGCGTGGGGCATCAGAGCACGGGCGGTCACGTCGGGATGCCGCTTCAGCCACGCGTGCGCCGCCGGGCTCACACCTTTGGAGCCCAGCGCCCACTGCGCCATCAGCATCGGGATCCCCGGCGCCGCGAACGGCCGCAGGAGCACCACTGCCACCATCGGCTCGACAGTGGCCAGATGCAGCAGCGCCGGCAACACGTCCACTCCGAACCGTGCCGCGATCCTGCGCATCCAGTTACTGGCCGGCCACGTGACCTCCGGCCGCCAGTCCGCGAGCAACGGGCGGGCCAGTTCCTCGGGCGCGCCGTCGAAGAACTCGACGGACTCCCGCCAGCCTGTCGGCTCGCCGCGCCGCAGCCGGCCGGCGGCGCGCTCCCAGTCGCCGGCGCCCACCGGGTTGACCTGGGCCGACGACCACCTCTCGTGCTCGCCGGGCTCCCACGCCACGGTCACCGGGATCTCGGGCGCCGTCAGGCCGGCCACCACCAGCGAGGCCCTTTGCCGCCGTCGTCGCCACGGCGGGTCGGCGAGCAGCGGCGGCAGCGCGGCGAACGCGCCGCCGGCCACGACCGGCGCGGGGACGGGCATCGGGGAGCCGGCACCCGCGCGGGCCCTCGGGCCGGATGTGACGGGGTGGGCACCGCCCCGTCGCGGATGCGGCCGCGACGGGGCGGGGTCGGGAAGATCGAACGACATGGCGGCACGGTACCGGCCACCTGCGACAGAAACGGGAGCGGCCGTGGCCACTCCCGTCTCCGAGCCCGATCAGCGAGGGACGACCTTCTCCACCGCCCACAGTCGCCAGGTGTCCAGCTTGTGCTGCACGGTGGCGAGCTGGTCGGCGACCGGGCCGGGCCCGGTCGAACCCGGCGTGGTGCGGGCGGCCAGCGCCGACGACACCGACAGCACCTCACGCACCGACGGGTCGAGGTGCTCGCTGACGGTCTTCAGATCGTCGTCGGTCACGTCCTCCAGCTCGCACCCACGGGCCGAGCAGAGCGCCACCAGTCTGCCGGTGATCTCGTGCGCGTCACGGAACGGCACGTTCTTGCGAACCAGCCAGTCGGCGACCTCGGTGGCCAGCGAGAAACCCACCGGGGCGGCCGCGGCCAGCCGGTCCACCCGGACCGTCATCGTCGAGATCATCCCGGCCAGCGCCGGCAGCAGGAGTTCCAGGGTGTCGACGGCGTCGAACGCCGGCTCCTTGTCCTCCTGCATGTCACGGTCATAGGTCAGGGGCAGTCCCTTGAGCATGGTCAGCACCGCGACGAGACCGCCGATCAGGCGACCACTCTTGCCCCGGGCCAGCTCGGCGATGTCCGCGTTCTTCTTCTGCGGCATGATCGACGAACCGGTGGCGAAGGCGTCGTCCAGCTCCACCCAGCCGAACTCGGTAGAGGTCCAGAGGACCACCTCTTCACCGAGGCGGGACAGGTGCACCCCGATCAGCGCGGTCACGAACAGGAACTCGGCGACGAAGTCACGGTCGGCGACGGCGTCCATCGAATTCGCCGCGGGCGCGGTGAAACCCAGCTCCTTGGCGACGGCCGCCGGGTCGAGAGGAAGCGACGACCCGGCCAGCGCGCCGGAACCGAGCGGGCTGATCGCGGTGCGGACATCCCAGTCGCGCAGCCGCTCCAGGTCACGCAGCAGCGGCTGCACGTGCGCCAGCAGCCAGTGGCCGAAACTGACCGGCTGGGCATGCTGCACGTGGGTCATGCCGGGCGCCGGGGTGTCGACGTTGCGAGACGCCTGCTCGGTCAGCGCGTCGGCCAGCTCGATCAGCGCCACCGCCACGCCACGGGCGTGATCACGCAGGTAGAGCCGCAGGTCGGTGGCGACCTGGTCGTTGCGGGAACGGCCGGCCCGCAGCTTGCCACCGAGCGCGCCGAGCCGCTCCAGCAGGCCCCGCTCCAGGGCGGTGTGCACGTCCTCGTCCTCGATCGTGGGACGGAAATCGCCCGCGGCACAGGCGGACTCCAGGTCGTCCAGCGCGGCCAGCATCCGGCCCAGCTCGGTCGCGTCGAGCAGGCCGGCGTTGGCCAGGACGCGGGCATGCGCGCGGGAGGCGAGCAGGTCGTAGGGCGCGAGACGCCAGTCGAACTGGACGCTGACGCTCAACCGGGCCAGTGCCTCGGCGGGGCCACCCGCGAATCGCGCGCCCCACAGCCGCGTCGGCTCGTCGCTCTCCGGCACACCTTCTCCTCGGTCGATCACGTTTCGTTACCTTCCTGACCCTATCGCTGCGAGCCGCGCTCCGGGCCGCGGCCCGGAGCCATCGCGGTTGGTGGGACGCGTAGCCCTTTCACCGCGCCTCCGCCCGGCGGCCGCGTCGCGGCCGGGAGCGGTGCCGCGGTCGCGCGGGAGCCACGAGACGCCGTGGTTGCGGTGGGGGCTGCTTCGTCCGTACGCATAAAAATGCTCTTGATCTGATAAGTTTGCACCATGACCACGCTCGATCCAAACCACCTCGATCTGACCGGCGACGTCGTCGATCTCACCCGGACCATCTGCGACATCCCGTCCGTCAGCGGCGACGAGAAGCGCCTGGCCGACGCCGTGGAAAGCGCGCTGCGCGCCGTCGCGCACCTCGACGTGCTGCGCGACGGCGACGCGGTGGTGGCCCGCACCGCCCTCGGCCGAAGCACCCGGGTGGTGCTCGCCGGGCATCTCGACACCGTGCCGATCGCCGACAACCTGCCCGTCGTCACCGACGGCGACCTCCTGCGCGGGCGCGGCACGGTCGACATGAAGGCCGGCGTCGCCGTGATGCTGCAGCTCGCGGCGGTGCTGGAGAGCCCACGTCACGACGTGACCTACGTGTTCTACGACCACGAGGAGGTCGCGGCGCGGCTCAACGGGCTCGGCCGGCTCGTCCGCAACCACCCGGAGTGGCTGGCCGGCGACTTCGCGATCCTCGGCGAGCCGTCCGACGGCACGGTCGAGGGCGGCTGCCAGGGCACCATGCGAGTGAAGATCACCGTGCCCGGGGTGGCGGCGCACGCGGCCCGCTCGTGGCGCGGCAGCAACGCCATCCACAGCGCGGGCGGGGTGCTCGACGTGCTGCGCGCCTACGTGCCGCGGCAGCCGGTCGTCGACGGCCTGAGATATCACGAGGGCCTCAACGCGGTGAAGATCGAGGGCGGCATCGCCGGCAACGTGATCCCCGATCTGTGCACCGTGTTCGTCAACTACCGGTTCGCCCCGGACCGGGACGTGGCCGCCGCCGAGGAGCATCTGCGTTCCGTCTTCGCCGGGTTCGAGCTCGAGGTGACCGACGCGGCGCCGGGCGCCCGGCCCGGGCTGGACCAGCCTGCCGCCAAGGAGTTCGTGGAGATGGTCGGCCGTCCACCGGCGCCGAAACTCGGGTGGACCGACGTGTCGCGGTTCGCCAGCCTGGGCATCCCGGCGGTCAATTTCGGGCCCGGTGACCCACTGCTGGCGCACACCGACGACGAGCACGTCCCGGTGCCGGAGATCCGGCAGGCCCTGCACGTCCTGCACAGCTGGCTGAGCTGAGCTTCCCCTGAGGCCTCCCCCGTGATCTCGTGGAGTTGCGCCGCACCGTGTCGGGCAACTCCACAAGATCGCGGCAGTGGGGCGCGGCTATGTG
The DNA here is from genome assembly GCF_030009775.1 of Actinoplanes sandaracinus. Taxonomy (GTDB): domain Bacteria; phylum Actinomycetota; class Actinomycetes; order Mycobacteriales; family Micromonosporaceae; genus Actinoplanes; species Actinoplanes sandaracinus. Next base: position 49,387 of record NZ_JASCTH010000026.1, read on the forward strand.
GTGGGGGTTGCGGCGGCGCGGGCGATGGCGCCGGGGACTGAGTACATGTGGGCGAACGCGCGGGCCTGCTCGCCGGTCCAGAGTGACGACCCGTGGCCGTAAACGACACCCGAGCGGGTGGCCGCGTCCAGCAGACTGTGCGGGCTCTTGCTGCCCAGCAGCACGATGTTGCCCTTGTGCAGCAGCACCCGCACGGTGCCGGTGACCCGGGTCTGGCTGGAGTCGAGGAAGGCCCGGAAATCGTCCATGATCGGGTCGAAGTAGACGGCCTCGTGCAGCAGGTCGCCGTAGGTGTTGCCGAGGGTCGCCTTGGTGGCCTGCTGCCGGTTGGAGAGCACCAGTTTCTCCAGCTCGCGATGCGCCGCGATGAGGATCAGCATGCCCGGCGCCTCGAAACCGACCCGGGCCAGGTTGCCGACCATGGTCGAGCCCATGTGGATGCCCCGGCCGATGCCGTGCTCGCCGCCGAGCGTGTTGAGCGCTGACAGGATCGCGTAGTTCGTGTCGTTGGGAAGCGGGTCGCCGGCCGCGGTCACCGCCGACACGACCTCGCCCTTGTCGAAGGTGAGCAGCAGCTCGACGCCCTTCTCCGGGGCCGCGTCGATCGACTTCGTGTATGTCCAGGCGTCCTCCGGCAGGTATTCCCAGGAGCCGTAGGTCTCCTCGCCGCCGATCGAGGTGCCGATCAGACCCTCGTTGATCGAGTACTTCTTGACCTTCTCGCTGACCGCGTAGCCGCGGCCCCGCAGGAAGTCGGTCTCCTCCTCGCGGGTGAGCCGCTCGTCCCGGATCGGGGTGACGATCTCCAGCTGTGGGGCCAGCGCCCGGATCACCGCGTCGTAGCGGACGTGGTCGGCCCCGGCGCCCGTCGAGCCGTGCGCCACCGCGTCGGCGCCGACCTCGAGGGCGACCTGGACGACCTTCTCCGCCTGGATCAGCCGCTCCGCGCCGACACACGACGGGTAGGCGCCGTTACGCAGGTAATTCGCCTTGATCGCGTAGGTGATGACACGGTCGTAGAGCTCCGACCGGGCGTCGACGATGTGATGCTCGACAGCGCCCAGTTCCTCGGCCCGCGCCCGGACGGCCTCACCCTCGCCGCTGTGCAGGCCGCCGGTGTCGATGTTCGCGGTCACCACGTCCCAGCCCGCCTCACGGAAGGCGACGAGGGCGTACGAGGTGTCCAGTCCACCGGAGAAGGCGAGGACGATCTTGCGCTTGGTCATCGGGGCAGTTCCTTCTCGAGAATCGGCACATATGTCTGACCGTCCCGGCGGACATGGCCGGGCGGCAGGACATAGAACTCACAGCGGCCCGCTTCGATGTCCTTCTGCATCGCCCGCTGGCGACTGTAGTCGAACGGATCGAGCAGGAAGGTCGGCTCGGGCAGCCTTCCCCCGGCCGGGAGCGTCAGGTCACTCTGATAGACGAACGAACCCGGCGAGGTGTGGAACGGGACGGTCGCGACCAGGATCTTCAGCGCGCCGAACTCGGTGTGCACCTTGAGGGCGCTGTTGTCGTACTGGGTGACGCCGTCCAGTTTCTGCGCGCGGTACGCGGACAGGGCCAGCGCCTTGGCCGCCTTGCCCAGCCCCACGGCCGGCATCAACGACCACAACGACCAGCCGACCCAGCGGCCCGGCTCGGCGCTCGGAGCCGCGCAGTAGCCGCCGACCGGGACCGGGCCGCGGTAGCCGCTGTCGCGCATGTCCTGCTGCACCTTGCGCAGCAACTGCTTCACGTCGGTGTCGAAACGGAACGTGGACCGCTCGACCATGGCCGCGAACTCCTCCTGCGGCAGGCCAGCGATCAGGGCGGCGGCCGGCATCAGGATCAGGTCGACCATCACCCACTGCGGCATCGGGATGCCCCGGTCACCGAACGCGATGCCGTTGATCACGTTGAAGAAGTTCAGGAAGTCCCGGATCGACCAGTCCTTCTCGGCGGTCTCGGTGAAGTCGAGCCACGTGAGCTTGTGGCCGTACGGCGCCTCGTTGAGGTGCGGCCGCAGCGTCGCGTTGGAGGCCAGGAAGAACTCCACACCGTGCCCGACCAGGGTGTCGGTGTGGTCGGCGAAGTCGGGGAAGCGAGCCTCCACGGCCGGGGTGAACGTCATGCGCGGCTCTCCTCCGAGTCGGACTTGCTCCAGTTGCTGAGTTTCTCGGCGAGGGCCGCACCCGACGCGGGATCGCTGTCACGGGCCACCACGAAGATGGTGTCGTCGCCGGCGATGGTGCCGACCACGTCCGCCAGGCCCGACCTGTCCAGAGCGCTGGCCAGGAACTGCGCGGCGCCCGGCGGGGTGCGCAGCACGGCGATGTTGCCACTGGAGTCCACCCCGGTCAGCAGCTCGCGCAGCAACCGGATCAATCGGGCCGGGCCGTGGCCGGTGGTCTCCCGCAGCGGCCGGTGCCCGTCTTCCGGGATGTAGTAGACGCCGCTGACCTTGACCGCGTTCAGCTCCTCCAGGTCGCGCGACAGCGTGGCCTGGGTGACGTGGAAACCCTCGTCGGCGAGGATCACGGTCAGCTCGGTCTGCGACTTGACCCGGCGGGTCCGGATCAGGTCGACGAGCCGGGCATGCCGTCCCGCGCGCGTCTGTGGCGCACTCATCTCTGATTCGCCGCCAGCAGCCAGGCCAGCAGCGCCTTCTGCGCGTGCAGGCGGTTCTCCGCCTGGTCGAAGACGGCGCTCTGCGGGCCGTCGATCACCTCGTCGGTGATCTCCTCGTTGCGGTGCGCCGGCAGGCAGTGCAGCACGATCGCCGCCGGGTCGGCGGCGGCCAGCAGTTCCTTGTTCACCTGGTACGGCCAGAACGGGGTGAGCCGATCCTTGCCGTCGCCCTCCTGACCCATCGACGTCCAGGTGTCGGTGGCGATCACGTGCGCGCCGTCGACCGCCTCGCGGGGGTCGCGCAGCACCTCGACCGAGCCACCCGTCCACGCCGCGATCTCCGCCGCCCGGCTCACCACGGCGGCGGCCGGGTCGAACCCGGACGGGCCGGCCACCCGCACGTGCATGCCGGCCATCACGCCCGCGATCAGATAGGAGTGGGCCATGTTGTTGGCCGCGTCCCCGACATACGCCAGGGTCTTTCCGCTCGTCGAACCGAACCGCTCCCGGATGGTCAGCAGGTCGGCGAGGAGCTGACAGGGGTGGTACCCGTCGCTGAGCGCGTTGATCACCGGGACGTCGACGCCGGAGGCCAACTCGGCCAGCCGCTCGTCGCCGTGGGTGCGGTAGACCATGGCGGACACGTAACGCGCCACCACCCGGCCGGCGTCGGCGAGGGTCTCACCCCGGCCGAAGTGGGTGTTCTGCGAGTCCACGATGATCGGCTGGCCGCCCAACTCGGCGATGCCGGCCTCGAACGAGAGCCGGGTGCGCAGGCTGGCCTTGTCGAAGAAGACGGCGACACTGCGCGGGCCGGCCAGCGGGGTGTGGCCGAACCTGTTCGCCTTCATCTCGGCGGCCAGGTCGAGGACGTCCGACTGCTCCTGGGGAGTCAGGTCGTCGTCACGGAGGAAGTGGCGGGTGGTCACCGGATACCGTCCAGAGCAGCGATCAGGGCATCTGCCTGACCGGAAGAGATGATCAGGGGCGGGGCCAGCCGGATCACGTCCGGCTTGGCGGGGTTCACCAGGAAACCGGCGTCTCGCAGCTGGGCGGCGACATCGCCGGAGACCGGCTGGGTGAGCACGATCCCGAGCAGCAGGCCGGCGCCACGGACGTGGTCGACCAGCGGGTGGCCGAGCGACTCGATGCCGCGGCGCAACTGCTCGCCGACCCGCTTCACGTGATCGAGCAGGCCCTCGCCGGCGATCGTGCGGATCACCGCGAGACCGGCCGCGCAGGAGACCGGGTTGCCGCCGAAGGTGGTGCCGTGCGAACCCGGCTGGAACAGGTCGGCGGCCGGGCCGAACGCGATGCAGGCACCCAGCGGCAGGCCACCGCCGAGGCCCTTGGCCAGCGTGATGACGTCGGGCTCGACACCCTCGCTCTGGTGGTGGAACCAGTGCCCGGTGCGCCCGATGCCGGTCTGCACCTCGTCGAGCGCGAGCAGCGCCCCGTGCCGGGTGCAGATCTCCCGGGCGGCGGCCAGATAGCCCGCCGGAGGGACGACGACCCCGTTCTCCCCCTGGATCGGCTCCAGGATCACCATCGCGGTCGCGTCGGTCACGGCCGCCGCCAGGGCGGCGACGTCACCGAACGGGATGTGCGTGACCTCGGGCGGCAGCGGCCGGAACGGGTCGGACTTGGCCGGCTGCCCGGTCAGTGCGAGCGCACCCATGGTCCGCCCGTGGAACGCGCCGTCGGTGGCCACGATGTGGGTCCGCCCGGTGAGCCGGGAAAGCTTGAACGCCGCCTCGTTGGCCTCCGCCCCCGAGTTGGTGAACAGCACCCGGCCGGGCCGGCCGGCGAGCGCGAGCAGCAGGTCGGCCAGCGCCACCGGCGGCTCGGAGATGTAGAGGTTGGAGACGTGACCCAGCTGCTGGATCTGGTGGGTCACGGCGGCGACCACGGCCGGGTGGGCGTGGCCGAGGGCGTTGACGGCGATGCCGCCGAGGAAGTCGACGAACTCCTTGCCGTCCTCGGCCGTCAGGACCGCGCCCTCGCCCTTGACCAGGCCGATCGCCGGGGTGCCGTAGTTGTTCATCATCGACTGCTGCCAGCGCTCGACGAGGCTCATTCGCTCGTGCCTTCGCTCGCGCCCGCGGGGACCACCATGGTTCCGAATCCTTCTTCCGTGAAGACTTCGAGCAGGGTCGAGTGGGCGACCCGGCCGTCGACGACGTGTGCGGCCGGCACGCCGCCGCGGACCGCGCGCAGACATGCCTCCATCTTGGGCGCCATCCCCGACTCCAGGCCAGGGAGCAGTTTCTCCAGGGCGTCGGCGTCGATCTCGGACGTCAGCGAGGAGGTGTCCGGCCAGTTCGTGTAGAGGCCGGGCACATCGGTGAGGACCACCAGCTTGCGGGCCCCGAGCGCGACGGCCAGCGCCGAGGCGGCGGTGTCGGCGTTCACGTTGTGCAGGACACCCTCGGCGTCCGGCGCGACCGTCGCGATCACCGGGATGCGGCCGGCCGCGATGAGATCGTCGACCGCCGACGTGTTGACCCGGTCGACGTCGCCGACCTGACCGATGTCGACCGACTCGCCGTCGATGATGGCCTGCCTGCGAACCGCGGTGAACAGGCCCGCGTCCTCGCCGGAGAGGCCCACCGCGAGCGGCCCGTGCTGGTTGATCAGACCGACCAGCTCACGGCCGACCTGGCCGACCAGCACCATCCGGACGACGCCCATGGCCTCCGGGGTGGTCACCCGCAGGCCCCCGCGGAACTCCGACTCGATGCCGAGCCTGGTGAGCATGCGGCTGATCTGCGGGCCGCCGCCGTGCACCACGACCGGCTTGATGCCGACATGCCGCAGGAACACCATGTCGGCGGCGAACGCCTTCTGCAGTTCCGGGTCGATCATGGCGTTGCCGCCGTATTTGATCACGATGGTGGCGCCGTGAAAACGCTCCAGCCACGGCAGGGCCTCGATCAGGACCTCGGCCTTCTGCTGGGCGGCGATCGTCGATTTCTGAGCGGCCGTCGTCATGACGAGTACGCCGAGTTCTCGTGGACGTAGGCGTGCGACAGGTCGGTGGTCCAGATCGTCGCGCCCATCTCACCCTCACGCAGGTTGATCGTGACGGTCACGTCCCGGCCGGACAGGTCGACCTTGCTCCGGTCCTCGGCGGCGGCGCCGCCCTTGCAGATCCACACACCGTTGATCGCCACGTCGATCCGGTCGGGCTCGAAGGCGGCGCTGGTCGTGCCGACCGCGGCCAGGATGCGGCCCCAGTTCGGGTCGTTGCCGAAGAACGCCGTCTTGACCAGGTTGTTGCCGGCCACCACCCGCCCCACCTGCACCGCGTCGGACTCGCTGGCCGCGCCCCGCACCTCGATGGCGATGTGTTTGGTGGCGCCCTCGGCGTCGGCGATCAGCTGCTGGGCGAGGTCGTGGCAGACCTCGGTGACCGCCTCGGTCAGCTCCTCCACCGTCGGCTGCCGGTTGGAGGCGCCGCTGGCCAGCAACAGCACCGTGTCGTTGGTGGACATGCAGCCGTCGGCGTCGATCCGGTCGAAGGTGACCCGGGTCGCGGCACGCAACGCGGCGTCGAGCACCTCGTTGTCGGCGGAGGCGTCGGTGGTGATGACGACCAGCATGGTGGCGAGCGCCGGAGCGAGCATGCCCGCGCCCTTGGCGATGCCGCCGACCGACCAGCCGTCACGCTGGGCCACCGCGTTCTTCGCCACGGTGTCGGTGGTCATGATGGCGTCAGCGGCTTTCGGCCCGCCGTCGGCGGCGAGAGCCTTGGCCGCCGCGTTCACCCCGGGCAGTAGTTTGTCCATCGGGAGCAGCTCGCCGATCAGACCGGTCGAGCAGACCGCCACGTCACCGGCGCCGATCATCATCGGCTTGGCGCCGGGCTTGCTGATGCCGCGCAGGACGGCCGCGGTGTGCTCGGCGGTGGCGTGGGTGTCGCGGAAGCCCTGCGAACCGGTGCACGCGTTGGCGCCGCCCGAGTTGAGGACCACCGCGCGGACGATGCCGCCCTTGAGCACCTGCTGACTCCACAGAACCGGTGCGGCCTTGACCCGGTTGCCGGTGAAGACGGCGGCCGCCGTGTAGTCGGGCCCGTCGTTGACGACGAGGGCGACATCGGCGTTGCCGCTGGCCTTGAGCCCGGCGGCGACGCCCGAGGCCCGGAAGCCCCTGGGATGGGTGACGGTCATGACTGTGCTTCCTCTGGCATGCTCTCCAGGCCCTCGTCCGTGAGGCCGCTGTCAGGTCCGGCCGGGCGCCACCCGGTGCAGTCGATCACGGCGCGACTCCGAAGACACTCAAGCCCGTGGTCTCGGGCAGCCCGAACATGATGTTGGCGTTCTGCACCGCCTGGCCGGCGGCGCCCTTGCCGAGGTTGTCGAGCGCGCTCACCACGATGATGCGGCCCGAGTCGATGTCGACCGTCGCCTGCAGGTGGCAGGAGTTGGAACCCGCGGTCGCGGCCGTGCGCGGCCAGACGCCCTCGGGCAGCACGTGCACGAACGGGGCATCGGCATAGGCCTCCTGCAGCACCTCGCGCGGATCGTCGCCGCTCAGCCGGCGCGCCGTCACCGTCGCCAGGATGCCGCGCGGCATCGGCGCCAGAATCGGCGTCATCGACAGCGAAGCCGCCCCGGTGGCCTGCTTGATCTCGGCCACGTGCTGGTGGGCGCCGACCTTGTAGGGCGACAGGTCACCCATGATCTCGCTGGCCAGCAGGTTGACCTTGGCATTGCGCCCGGCGCCGGAAGTGCCCGAACTGGCCACCACCACGACATCCGCCGGGTCGGCGACGCCGGAGGCGATCAACGGCGCGAGGGCCAGAGTGATCGTCGCCGCATAACACCCCGTGCTGGCGACCCGGTCGGACGCGGCGATCGCCTCCCGCGCGCCGGGCAGCTCGGGCAGCCCATAGGTCCATGTGCCGGCGTGCCCGCCACCGTAGTAGCGCGTCCACTGCTCGGCGCTCTCCAGCCGGAAGTCGGCCCCCAGGTCGACCACCTTGACACCGGCCTCGAGCCGCGCGGCCACAGCCGCCGACTGCCCGTGCGGCAGGGCGAGAAACACCAGGTCGGCGCCGCTCAGCGTCTCAGCGTCGGTGACACCGAGCGTCAGGTCGAGCCCGGCGAGCTGCGGGTGCACCGCGCTGACCGGCGACCCGGCCTGACTGTGCGCGGTCGCCGCGACGAGGTCGAACTCGGGGTGTCCGGCGATCAGGCGCAGCAACTCACCGCCCGCGTAGCCACTGGCTCCCGCCACCGCGACCCTGATTCCCATTCCAACCTCCGTATGACTATGCAGAAGAACGTATCAACTCCCACCGGCCGGAGCAACTGACACCCGGGGCATCCCGCATGCTGAGCGAAGACGGCGCTTTCGGAAGGACATTCCCGATTTCGTACGGCCAGACCGTCTCGCCGAACGCGGGCCGCCCCGGACTACCGCGCGACGGCTCCCGGCGCCCGAACCGCAGCGCGCCCGCCGGGCCGGATCCGCCCCTCACCGGCTACGCGCCCCACCTCACACACCCCCACCACCCCCGCACACCGCCCAACTCCACGCCGCCCGGCTCTACACCGCCCGACTCCACGCCGCCCGTCCCCACGCCGCCCGTCTCCACACCGCCCGTCTCCACACCGCCCGTCCCCACACCGCCCGTCCCCACACCGCCCGTCCCCACACCGCCCGTCCCCACACCGCCCGACTCACACACCGCAGCGCCCAGCGCTCCCGAGTGCCTCCCCACCGCCCGGCCCACGACACCACCAGCCACCTCTTGCCCGCGGCGGCACCACAGCCACCACACCGCTCGGGCTTGTCGCTCCGGACACGCCCACCGCATCCGGTGCGCCGTCCGCAACTCGTTCACCTTGCGTGGCCGCCTCGCGAGACAACGCGGGCCGCACCCGCCACCCCACAATCGCGATCTTGATGCGGCAGCCACCCGAAAAGGTGGTCAGCGCTCCAAGATCGCCGCGACCAGCGCGAGTGGGGCGGGAGGTGGGGGTGGGAGGCGGGAGGTGGGGGTGGGAGGCGGGGGGTGGGGGTGGGAGGTGCTGTGCGGGATATGGCGCCAAGGGGGAGCGGCTGCCAGCTCACAACGGCCGAGTCTGATCTTGCTCGGGCGGTCGTGAGCAGTGACACGAAATCAAGAATCACCGCAGCTCATGGCCATGAACGCGCGGAAACCACCGCGTCGCTCGCGTCCCGCACAGCGTCGCCCGCATCCCACACGGCGTCGCTCCCATCCTGTACGGCGTCGCCCGCATCCCACACGGCGTCGCTTCGCATCCTGCGCAGCGTCGCTCGCATGCTGCGCAGCGTTGTTCGCATCCTGCGCAGCGTTGTTCGCGTCCCTCACGGCGTCGCTCGCCTCCCTCACGGCGTCGCTCGCGCGTCCCTCACGGCGTCGCTCGCGTCCTGCGCAGCGTTGCTCGCGTCCCGCACGGCGTTGCTCGATAGCGTGATGCCCGTCGTGGAGGCCGTCATGCATGAGGAGGCGGTCCGTCGGACTGGGGGGCGATCCGTCGGTAGACGACGGTGCCTGTCGGGGTGATCTTCATGCACGGGACGGGCGGCACGTGGGACACGGCTGCCTCAACTAGGTCGAGACGGCACCCCATGAGCAGTAGCGCAAGATCCACCGCTGCGAGCCGTAGCTGAGACGTCCTACGGCCTCCGGATTTCGTGTGTGAGCTACGGCTGAGGGCTCCGGTCGCCGCTCACGACAATCTCCTGGCACCGCACACTTCGCCGCGAGACGGCACGACTCTGGCGTCGCCGGCTCGGGGCGGGACAGGCCCGAGGACACCATCGCGAGACCGCATGTGCCCGAGGACACCACCCAAACGGCACAAGCCCGGGCCCGGCTCGGAGCAGGACGAGGCGGGGACTCCGACTCGGAACGGGACGGGCCACACCAGCCCAGGGCAGGAAGAAGCCCGGAGCTCCGGCTCGAAACGAGACGGCCCCGGACACCAGCCCAGGACGGGATGAGGCTCGGAACCTTGAGTTGGAACGGGACAAGGCCTGGAACGGGACAAGGCTCAGGAGTGGCTGTGCCCGGGACTCCAGCTCGGGGTAGGACTGCCGGGACTCCGGATCCGGGCAGGACCGCGCCGGGACTCCGGATCCAGGCCGGGCTGGACCCGGACCCGGGCGGGGCCGGGCTGGACCCGGACCCGGGCGGGGCCGGGCTGGACCCGGACCCGGGCGGGGCCGGGCTGGACCCGGACCCGGGCGGGGCCGGGCTGGACTCCGGGTCCGGGTGGGCTGGGGACGGGGCACTGGCTGGGCGGGGCTGGGGGACGGCGACCAGACGCATCAGCCCGGTGGTCGCTTCGCGGCCGGGAGCGGGCTGGGACGTCGCGTTGACGCTCGGAGGCTGCCAGGGTTTGGCGGGGCTGCCAGGCTCGTACCGATGAAGGGGGTTGTCTTTGGGATCCGCCGCTTCTGCGGTGGTTGTCCGGGCGGATTGTCAGCGGGTGGCCCATTGGTTCCAGAGGGCGAGCCAGTCGCTTTGGGCCGCCTCAATGGCTTTGATCTTGGCGTAGTCGACGGGGCGCAGGCCCTCCTGGCGTTGCCAGGCGACCTGGGCGGGGCGACTGGGCACATCGGGGCCGAGGCGGGTGCTGTACAGGAGGGTCTCGGAGATCGCGCGTTTCCGCAGGCGGGCGTCGGTGCGGAACCACTCGGCCTCGCGTTCCAGGCGGGTCAGCTGGTCGACCATGCTCTGGACCGAACGGCGGGCCTCCTCTTCCGGTTCTCCGGCGAGGTCGGACTGGCGACGGACGGCGTTGCGCCAGAGTTCGGGCCAGGTGCGGGGCAACTGGGGGCGTGGGCCGCCGTGGGAGGCCCAGGCGTCGCGTTCGCGGGCAGACCGGAGCACGGCATCCACCAGGACCAGATGCGGTTCACGCTCGGGCATCCGGCCGGCGGGTGTCGGCGTCCGGTCCGTGTGGCCGGCCTCCATGCTCGCGCACCCCCTCCATCGACGCATCGCAGCACCGCACCGCGATCCCACGGGCCGCGCCGCGGGAGGCATCCCGCAGCGCCGTGCCGAGACATCCGCCGACGCTTCATCGCGACATCGCGACATCGCGACACCGCGACACCGCGAAACGCCGGCCTGCGGGCCGTGACACTGCAACCCACTACGCCGCTCCAGAAGCCCGACGGTGCGGCGCCGCGGGCGGACTCCCGCGGTGCCGTGGGGTCAGTCGTCACAGTCGGTCTACTGGGCGGCACTGCAGAAAGCACTAAGCGCAGCACTGCAAGAAAAGCACGAATCGTCAACCTTCTACCCCTCCTGGGCCGGGTCACGCCGGGCAATCGACCCGGATCAACGTCGACCACCACACCTGCGGCACGCCAACTGCCCACTTCGGCCGGCGAAGACCACGCCATCGAGCTGGGCCGGTGTCATTCCGGGCCTCTGATCCGAGCCAGCGTCGCCGTGGACCCCGGCCCGCCGAGGGCGCCCTAGGCCGCCGGGCCACGTCCGACCATCGGCATCGAGCCGACGTCACTACGGCCATAGGAGCCGGACCGACATCACCCCGGCAGCGGCACTGGCGGCATCGCCCTCAACCACGGAGTGCGGGGCGGCTTCGGCGCGACCGCCGGGCCGGGTCATAGCTGTGCGCGACCGCCGGGACGGAGCGTGGCCACGGCCGGCGGCTCGGCCCGGGTTCAAGCCGAGCCGCCAGTCGGGCAAAACCGTCGCTCAACGCCGACCTGTGCCAGGACGACCCAGGCAGGAGTCACTCCGGGCAGAAGTCACTCCGGGCAGGAGGCGTGCGCCGGAGTCAGGCTGCGCTGGAGGCGTGCGCCGGAGTCAGGCTGCGCTGGAGGCCTGCGCCAGGGTCACGCCGAACCAGCTGTTCGGGTCGGTCCACCAGTGGCGCGGCGCGAAGCCGGCCGCGGCGAGTTCGGCGGTGAGGCCGTCGCGGCGGAACTTGGCGGAGATCTCGGTGCGCATCTCGCCGCCCGCGGCGAAGGGGACGTCGAGGTTCAGGGCGGCGATGTGGACCCGCTGGTCGCGGGTGGAGCGCAAGCGCATCTCGATCCACTCGTGGTCCGGGTCCCAGAGGGCCACGTGTTCGAAGGCGGACGGGTCGAAGTCGGCGTCCAGCTCGCGGTTGATCACGTGGAGGACGTTGCGGTTGAAGGCCGCGGTGACGCCGGCCGCGTCGTCGTAGGCCGGGACGAGGACGGCCGGGTCCTTGACCAGGTCGGTGCCGAGCAGCAGCCACTCGCCGTCGTGCAGCACCGAACGCAGGGACGTCAGGAAGGTGGCCCGTTCGGCCGGCATCAGGTTGCCGAGCGTGCCGCCGAGGAAAGCGACCAGGCGGTTGTCGCCTTCGGGCAGGTGGCGCAGGTGGCGGGTCATGTCGCCGACGACACCGCGGATGCTCAGGCCGGGATAGGCCGTGGTCAGCGACTCGACGGCCGCCGACAGCGCGGACGCCGACACGTCGAGCGGGACGAACGATCCCAGGGTGCCGCGGGCGACCAGCGCGTCGAGCAGCAGGCGGGTCTTCTCGGACGAGCCGGAACCCAACTCGACGAGGGTCTTCGCCTCGGTGATCCGGGCGATCGCGGGGGCGTGCTCTTCGAGGACGGCACGTTCGGTACGCGTCGGGTAGTACTCCGGAAGCCGGGTGATCTCCTCGAAGAGTTCGCTGCCACGGGCGTCGTAGAACCATTTCGGCGGGATCCAGCGGGAGTCGGCGGTCAGGCCGGCGCGCACGTCGGCACGCAGCTCGCGGGCCAGATCGTCGTCGTCGAGGTGCTTGTCCAGGAGCAAGGTCGAACACCTTTCAGTACAGCGGAGTGATCTCCGCCTCGGAGGCGGTGGCGACGACCAGGTGGCCGTCGGGGACCGGCTGCCAGGCCGGGCCGGGATCGAGGGGTTCGGAACTGATCAGCATCGAGTCGCGGCGGGAACGCACCGACAGCGCGTGACCGAGGGTGGTCGCGACCATCTGCGTGCCGTCGGTGAGCAGCAGGTTCAGCCGAGATCCGGGGGCGGCCGCCGCGACTTCGGTGACGACGGTGGCGACGGCCTTCGCCGCGGGCTCCCCGGCGCGCAGCTTCGCGCGTACCAGAGCCCAGAGGGTTGCCGAGTCGGTGGGCGCGTCGAGGGTGAGCAGATCCTCGACCGGGAGGTCCCGGGCCTGCGCGGCGATGGCCGAAGGCCAGCCGCGCACCACGCCGTTGTGGCTGAAGAGCCACCGGCCGTCGGTGAACGGCGCCGCCGCCGTCTCGATCACCGGGAGGCCGACGGTGGCCGAGCGGACCGCCGCGAGGACGGCGCCCGCCGAGGTGGCGGCCGCCAGCGGCGGCAGTGCGGCGTCCGTCCAGATCGGCATGGCGCTGCGGTAACGGACCGGCGACGCGGCGCCGGGGGGCCACCAGCCGACGCCGAAACCGTCGGCGTTGATGGTGCCGCCGCCGCGCATGTCGCGCGGCGCCCACGCCTGCGTCGCCAGCGCGTGCGGCGGATCGAAGATCAATTTCGCCAGGGGTACGGGTGGGCCGAGGTACCCGAGGTGGCGGCACATCAGGCCGCATCCCGGGCGCAGCGGAACCCGCTGAAGATCTGCCGCCGGATCGGGTGGTCCCAGTTGCGGAAGGTGCCCCGGCAGGCGGCCGGGTCGGTGCCGAACGAGCCGCCGCGCAGCACCCGGTAGTCGCCGCCGAAGAACACCTCCGAGTACTCCCGGTACGGGAACGCGGCGAACCCCGGATAGGGGTGGAATCCGGACGACGTCCACTCCCAGACGTCGCCGATGAGCTGGTGAACGCCCTGCGGCGAGGCCCCGTCCGGGTAGGCGCCGGCCGATGCCGGACCGAGGTGCCGCTGGCCGAGGTTGGCGTGCCGCGGGCCGGGCGGGTCGTCGCCCCACGGGTAGCGGCGGGAGCGGCCGGTCGCCGGGTCGAAGCGGGCCGCCTTCTCCCACTCGGGCTCGGTGGGCAGGCGTTTCCCGGCCCAGGCGGCGTAGGCCTCGGCTTCGAAGTAGCAGACGTGGACGACCGGTTCGTCGTGTCTCACCGTGTCGATGCGGCCGAACCGGTCGCGGAGCCAGCCGTTGTGGTCGCGGATCCAGTGGAGCGGAGCTTGCAGGTTCGCGTTCTGCCGGTGCGCCCAGCCGCGTTCGCTCCACCAGCGGGGGTCGTCGTAGCCCCCGGCGTCCATGAACGCCAGGTAGTCGCCGTTGGTCACCGGGGCGGCGTCGATCCAGAAGGCCGGCACGTCGACGGTGTGGGCCGGCCGTTCGTTGTCGAGAGCCCAGGGCTCGGTGTCCGTGCCCATGACGAACCTGCCCGCCTCTATCAGGATCTCGTCCTTCATCGCGGTTTCGGCGGCCGGCGCGGGCGACGCGGTGAGCACGGGCGGTCCCGTCCGCAGTTGATGGGTGGCGAGCATGGTCTCGGCGTGCTGCTGCTCGTGCTGGACGATCATGCCGAACGCGAAGCCGCCGTCGAGCAGGCGCTCCGCCGGGTCGAAGCGCACCCGGTCGAGCACGTCGAGCACCTTGTCCCGCACCTGCGCGGTGTAGGCGCGGGCCTCCGCCGGGTTGAGCAGCGGCAGCGCCGGCCGGTCCCGGCGGGCGTGCTTGAAGGCGTCGTAGAGCTCGTCGATGTCGCCACGCACCGGGTCACGGCCGCCCACGTCCCGGACCAGCCACAACTCCTCCTGGTTGGCGACGTGCGCCAGGTCCCAGACCAGCGGGGACATCAGCGGCGAGTGCTGGCGGGTCAGATCGTCGTCGTCGACGGCCCCGGTGAGCAGCGCCGTCCGGGACCGGCTGCGGGAAAGCTCCGCGGCGATGGCGAGCCGCAGGTCCTGCGTCATGCGGGAATCCCCTCTGCTGTGTGCCCGCTCTTCCGGCGGGACGGCGACCTTCCGGAGACGGCGTCGCGGAGTCGGTGTGACACGAGGTCGGCGACCGTGTCGCGGACGGCCGGCGGCAGCCCGGTGCGGTCCAGGTTGCGGCAGGCCAGATCGGCGAGACCGGCGGCGGCCCGGCACACCGGGTCGTCGGCCAGGCCGAGACGGGCGGCGGCGTGCCAGCGGCCGGCCGCCGGGGCGGCCAGTTCCCGGGCCCGGTCGGTGATCGCGTCGCTGGAGAGCAGGGCGGTCAGCATCGCGGCCGGGGCGATCCACTCGTCGCCGGGTTGCGCGTCGAGGTAGCGGATCTCCAGGTACCCGCGTGGGCGTACCGGCGGGAACAGGGTGTTGAGGTGGTAGTCGAGGTCGGTCAGGGTCGGCGGCCGCGCCTCTGGATCGCCGGGGACGCCGCCCGCGTCGATCCAGTCGGCCATGGTCACCCCGGCCGGGGCGTCCCAGTCGCCGTTGTCCCGGCGCACGCACAGCAGCGGAGCGGCCAAGGCGTAGTGTGCCCAGCTCACCGCGGGGTCGGCGGACGACGGGACCGGGGCGGTCCGGCGGTTGTCGATCCCGTACCAGGTGGCCATCCGCGCCGACGCCCAGCCGTGCCGCCGGGAGTTGGCGAACAGGGCCAGCAGCGCCGGGCCGATCTCGTGCAGGGCGGCCCAGCGGGCCGGGATCTGATGGGTCTCGCCCGCGTCGAGGCAGATCTGAAGTCCGGCGGTGGCGGTCATCATGGTGCGCCCGTGGTCGTCGAAGGCGCGCTCCATGGCCGCGTAACGCGGGGTGTCGAGGATCCGGCGGGGTTTCCGGTGCGGGTCGAGGCCCCGCTCCCCCAGCACGATGCCGCTGCCTGCCAGCAGACCGGCCAGGACTTCGCGGTCGCCGGTGACCGCGGTGTGCAACTCGGTGAGCGAATCGGCCGGGGCCGATGAGATCTCGATCTGGCCGCCCGGTTCGGCGGTGACGGCGCCGCCTCCCGGCAGCGGCACGGGATGCGGGTTGCCGAGGGAGGTCGGCGCGTGCACGCCCAGCGCCTCGGCAAGGTCGCCGGCCCGCAGGTGCGCGGACGGGTCGGCGGCTCGGTGTGTGGTCCACTCCAACTCGACGCCGATCCGCCGGGGCGGGCCGGTCTTGAAGCAGATGCCGGTTATGTGCTCGATCGCTTCGGCGGTCCTTCGCAGGACACGGTCAGCCGAACCCAAGGTCCCCCCTCTGCCTCACCATGGGTGATCAACAAACTTCACTGTGTATCGTCCGTTGAGGACCTTACCGGCAACAACGAAATTCTGCCTTCCCCGCGGATGAAGTTCCGGAACCACAACGGGGTGCCGGAACCGGTTCCGGACATGGAAGACTCCGAACCGTTCGCGTTCGGCAGACCCCTCGGGAGAAACGTATGCCCTTGCCATATCAGGACTCCTCGCTCGCCGTCGCGGAGCGCGTGGAGGATCTGCTGGGCCGGATGACGCTGCCCGAGAAGGTCGGCCAGATGCTCCAGCTCGACGCCCGGCAGGACCTCGCCGAGATCGTGTGCGAGAAGATGGCCGGGTCGATCCTGCACACCTCCCCGGACAAACTCGTCGAAGCCGCGACCCTGGTCGCGCGCACCCGGCTGCGGATTCCGCTGATCACCGCCGAGGACTGCATCCACGGGCACGCCTTCTGGCCCGGCGCCACCGTCTTCCCCACCCAGCTCGGCATGGCCGCGACCTGGGACCCGGCACTCGTCGAGCAGGTCGCCCGGGTCACCGCCGTGGAAGCCGCCGCCACCGGGGTGCACTGGACCTTCTCGCCGGTACTCTGCATCAGCCGCGATCTGCGCTGGGGGCGGGTCGACGAGACGTTCGGCGAGGACCCGTACCTGATCAGCGAACTCGGCGCCGCGATGATCCGCGGCTATCAGGGCGAGGGCCTCACCGACCCGACCGCGATCCTGGCCACCGCCAAGCACTTCGCCGGATACTCCGAGACCCACGGCGGCCGGGACGCCAGCGAGGCCGACATCAGCCGGCGCAAACTGCGCTCCTGGTTCCTGCCGCCGTTCCAGCGTGCCGCCGCCGAGGGCTGCCGGGTCTTCATGCTCGGCTACCAGTCGATGGACGGCGTGCCGATCACCGCCAACAAATGGCTGCTCAACGACGTGCTCAAGGACGAGTGGGGCTTCACCGGCACGCTCGTCACCGACTGGGACAACGTCGGCCGGATGGTGTGGGAACAGAAGGTCTGCGCCGATTACGCGGAAGCCGCCGCGACCGCGGTCAAGGCCGGAAACGACGTCATCATGACGACGCCCGCCTTCTTCGAAGGCGCCCAGGAGGCGATCCGGCGCGGGTCGCTGCGTGAGGACGAGATCGATGCGGCGGTACGGCGGATCCTGCGCCTGAAGTTCGAGCTGGGCCTCTTCGAGAACCCGCGCACGCCGGACGCGGCCCGGCAGCGGGAAGTGATCGGCGCCGCCGCGCACACCGCGCTCAATCTGGAGGTGGCCCGCCGGTCACTGGTGCTGCTCCGCAACGACGGCGTCCTGCCGCTTCCCGTGCCGTCATCCTCCTCATCGGCTTCCTCGTCGTCTTCGTCATCAGCTTCATCATCGGCTTTCTCGTCGTCGAAGCGCATCGCCGTGCTCGGTCCCAACGCCGACGACGTGTCCGCACAGCTCGGTGACTGGGCCGGGAACTCCGGCCAGGTCGACTGGATGCCCGACGGCCACCCCCGCCGGCTCACCTCGACCGTTCTCGACGGACTGCGGGACCTGCTGCCCGACGGGTGGGAACTCGACTTCGACCCGGCCGTCGAGATCGAGGAGCTGGTGCCCGACCCCGAGGGCGAGACCTTTCCCGACGGGCAGCCACGGCCGCCGATCTCGGTCGGCGTCCCGGCCTCCCCGGAGCGCCTCGAACAGGCCCGCCGGCTGGCCGCCGCCGCCGACTACGCGATCGTGGTCGTCGGCGACACGGTCAACCTCAACGGCGAGCACAAGTCCACCGCCACCCTGGAGCTGCAGGGCGGGCAGATCGCGCTGCTCGACACGGTGGCGGCCACCGGCACGCCGATGATCGTGGTGCTGATCGACGGCAAGCCGCTCGCGCTGCCGCCGTCGGCGCTCGGCGCGGCAGCGATCCTGCAGGCGTTCAACCCCGGCATGCGGGGCGGGCAGGCCATCGCCGAGCTGCTGTTCGGGGCGATCGAGCCGACCGGCCGGATGCCGATCTCGGCGGCCCGGCACGTCGGGCAGCAGCCGATCTTCTACAACCAGGTGCGGGGCCAGCACGGCACCCGTTACGCGGACCTCACCCAGGACCCGCTCTTCGCCTTCGGGGAGGGGCTCAGCTACACCACCGTCGTCTACGACGGGCTCAGCATCGAGGAGCCGGACGTGGCCGCCGACGGGGTGGTGCGAGCCACCGTGCGGCTGAGCAACACCGGGACCCGGCCGGCGCTGGAGACCGTGCAGGTGTACGTGAGCGACCTGGTCACCAGCGTCACCTGGGCCGGCCGGGAACTCAAGGCGTACCGGCAGGTGCCGGTGCCCCCGGGCGAGAGCGTGACGGTGGCTCTCGAGGTGGCGGCCACCGACTGCACCCTCGTCGACGCCGCCGGCGCCCGGGTCGTCGAGGCGGGGGACTTCGAGCTGCTCGTCGGGCCGAACTCCCGGCCGTCCGCGTTGCTCTCCGCCAAGTTCCGGATCTCCTAGGCCCCGGTATCGGCTAGGACCTCGGCGCGGCCAGGGCCTCGGCGCTGCCGGGTCTCGGCACCGCCGCGAAGGCGAACGGGCGGAACCAGGCCGGGAGGGCTCGGCGCAGATCCTCCGGGCCCTGGAAGTCCAGCTCGCCGGAGCGCAGGCCGGACGCCCAGGTGCGCTCACCCCGCCACACGTCGGTCAGGCAGCGCAGATCGGCGATCACCAGCACGTCCACGTCGTGACCGGGGTCGACATCACAGATGTCGACCTCGCTCGGCGTGATCACCAGCCACCAGTGCCGCAGCTTCGGCGGCGCCGCCGGGAAACGGAACTGCAGCACGGTACGCCGCGCCGGCACCGCCCCGTGATCGACCGACCGGTGCATGTCCCAGAGCAGCAGTTTCGGGTCCAGGTCCCGGTCACCCAGCTGGGGGACCCAGCGGGTGCCCCACTCCCCGAGCGCCACCACGATCGGCTGAAGCTCCTCACCGGCCCTGGTCAGCGCGTAGTCCACGTCCGTACCGGACTCACGCCGCTCGACCAGCCCCGCCGCGGCGAGCTGCTGCAGACGCCGGGAGAGCAGCGTGGGCGACATTCGCGGCAGGCCACGCCGCAGGTCGTTGAAGCGGCGGCTGCCGGCGATCAGCTCCCGGATCACGAGCAGCGTCCACCGCTCGTCCAGCAACTCCATCGCCTTCGCCACCGGACAGAACTGCCCGTAGGACGCTCCCATGCCACTCCCCTCACCCGGTACACATCGTGTACTAGGCCTGGCAACCGAGAATCCCTACCGTCGGTGACATGACAACAACAGTTAAGACGAAGCACCGTGCCATGTGGGCCTCCGGCGACTATCCAGCGGTCGCCTCCGAACTCGTCGCACCGCTGGGACCGGAACTGGTCGAAGCGACCGGGATCGGACCAGGGCAGACCGTCCTCGACGTCGCCGCCGGCACCGGCAACGCCGCGATCCCGGCCGCCCTGGCCGGCGCACAGGTGACCGCCAGTGATCTCACTCCGGAACTGCTCGCCGTCGGCGAGAAGAACGCCCCCGCCGCCGCCTCCGCGAAACTGACCTGGGTCGAGGCGGACGCCGAGGACCTGCCCTTCGAGACCGCCTCGTTCGACACGGTGATCTCCTGCATCGGTGTCATGTTCGCCCCGTTCCACCAGGCCGCGGCCGCCGAACTGCTCCGGGTCTGCCGTCCCGGCGGCACGATCGGGCTGATCAACTGGACGCCGGAAGGCTTCATCGGGCAGATGTTCGCGACGATGAAGCCGTACGCCGCGCCGCCTCCGCCGGGAGCCCAGCCGCCGCCGCTGTGGGGCGACCCGGCCCACCTGTCGTCCCTGTTCGGCGACGGCGTGACGGATGTGTCGGTGGAACGCCGCAACCTGCGGGTGGACCATCTCGGCAGCGGCGCTGCTTTCCGGGACTACTTCAAGGTGAACTATGGGCCGACCATCGCGGTCTACCGCAACATCGCCGGCGAGCCGGCCCGGGTCGCGGCCCTGGACGCCGAGTTGCTCGCGCTGGCCGAGCGTCACGACACCGGCGGCGGCGCGATGAACTGGGAGTACCTGCTCTACACGGCACGGCGGGCGCCGCGGTGAATCATCGATCGCCGCCCGCGCCGTGGCCAACGGCCTCCTGGCCAGGCCTCCTGGCCAGCGGCTTCCCTTGCGGGACGATCAGCGGCGGCGGGCGGCGGCCACCCGGCGGGTGGTGAAACCCAGCCGGGTGTACGTGGCAAGCGCCGCCGTGTTCCAGTAGTCCACCAGAAGGGCGACCCGCTCCCGGCCGGCGAGCAGTTCGTCGGCGGCGAACGCGCAGATCGCCGCCCCGAGCCCTCGCCCCCGAGCCGATGGGCGGGTGGCCACGCCCGACATGAACCCGATCTCTCGCGTCGACCACGCCTCCGCGGCCACGGTGAGCAGTTCGCCACCGTCGCCGCGGATGCCGGCCCACCGGTGGACGCCGGCGGCGCCCGGCCACGCGTAGGACTCCGGATAGGCCTCCCGCATCATCTCGGTCACCTCGGGCCATTCGTCCTCGCCGAGCCAGACCGGCGTGGGCCCGGTCGTTGCTCCGCGCCGCACCGCTCCGGCCGGCCCGCCTCGCTGCCCCCGCTCGGCCGAACCGCAGCGCCTCACCGGCTGGGTCGTCTCCATCCAGGCGAAAGTGGCGCTCACCTCGAGTTCCGGCACGCGGGCGACCACCTCGTTGACCAGTTCCTCGGTTCCGAACGGCCGGAACGTCTCGCCGGTCTCCGCGAGCACCTCCCGCAGCAACTTCGCCACCGCGGCCGGCTCGCCGTTCATCACCAGGCGGTCCCAGTGCGACAGATCGGGGCAGGCCACGACGACCGCATCGGGCCGCCGCCAGACCCGCGCGCCGGGGGCGGGCAACGCCCACCGAACGAGCGGATCCCGGCGATAATCGATCTCGATCATGGCGTCATGCTGCCATTGCCCGGGTCTGCCATCCTCGGTCCGGTGCCGAAGCGTCCCGTACTCCCCAGCTGGCTCTCGTTCTCGCTCCGCCGTGGGCGGCCGCGGATTCCGGAGGGCCTGTCGGCCCGGTTGCGTGGTGCTCTTTCCTGGCGACGGCTGCGCCGCCTGATGGTGGTGGGCACGCTGGGCGCGATTCTCGCGGTTCTCGTCGCGGTCGGCTGCGCCCGATGGGTGCGCTCCGGCGCCGACGGTTACCTCTACGACCTGGCCGCGGTGCCCGCCGCCCCGGTCGCGCTGGTGCTCGGCGCCCAGGTCAACTCCGACGGCCAGCCGTCCGCCTTCCTCGCCGCCCGCCTCGAGATCGCCCGGCAGCTCCTGGCCAACGAAAAGATCAAGGCGATCCTGGTCTCCGGCGACCATGGCGAGTGGGCCTACGACGAACCGGGCGCGATGCAGGCCTGGCTTGTCGCCCGCGGCGTCCCCGCCGACCGGGTGGTCCAGGACCATGCCGGTTTCGACACCTATGACTCCTGCGTCCGAGCCAACAAGATCTTCGGCGTACGGCAGGCGATCGTCGTCACCCAGGACTTTCATCTGCCCCGGGCCGTCACCCTGTGCCGCAAACAGGGCATCGACGCCACCGGTGTGGGTGACGACACCGTCCGCGTCTACGAGCGGATGTGGATCCGGGGCGAGGTCCGCGAGTACGGCGCCGCCGTCAAAGCCGCCGCCGACGTCCTGACCGCCCGCGACCCGATCTTCCTCGGCCCGCACGAGACCGGCGTCGAGGACGCCGTCGGAACCAACTGACCGGTTCCGGCCCTCTCAGTCCGGGCGGCCGTCGGTGGCCGGCTGCCCTCACGACCGTCGCGTCGACGCGGATCATCGGCTTTCACCGGCTGCGGGTCACCGCTTCACCGATCCACTCCACCCGTTGCGGGCATCGGCTCCACCGACCCCCTCCACCGGCCCTTCACCCGGTTGCGGGCATCGGCTTCGCCAACCCGCTCCACCGTCCTTCCACCGGTTGCGGGTATCGGCGTTCACCAACCGCCAAGCCCGGCGTCCCAGCGCAGGCTCAACGTCCCGGCACGGCAGTAGGAACGAGGCCAGCGCCCGCCAGGCCTACGAACGGCGGTCAGAGGAGGTCGGCGGCCAGGCCCACCCTCAGATAGGCGTCGACCCAGGCGCGGCACGCCTCCGCGCCCGGGTCGGGGCCGAGACGCGCGGCCAGTTCGTCGAGGGCCGATGCCACCCGGTGCAGACCCACCCGGACTAGGGCTGACCTGCTGGAACGCAACCTCTCCGGGTAGGCGGAAGGCAGATGCGCCAGGCCGCTGTGTGCCGCCTCGGCCAGCACCGCACGGGCGGAAGCCACCGCCTCGGCCAGCGGGTCCGCGGCATCGTCCGCCGCGGAAACCCCCGACCAGGACCGCCCGGAGGCGGGATGGTCGCTGGTCGGCCCGGAAACGGCACTCTCGCCGGCAGCTTCCGCGGCGGGGCGGTAGCTGGTCGGCCCGGAGGCGGGAGGGTCACCGGTCGACCCGGAAGCGAGACGGTCACCGGTCGGCTCCGGGGCGAGACGGCCGCCGGTCGGCTCCGGGGCGGGACGGCCGCCGGGCCCGGACGGCTTCGGTGCTGGGCGGTCCAGAGTGGCCGGGTCGGTCAGGTCGGGGACGATGGGCGGGCCGTCGGCGGCGATCGCGTAGGGGTCGATGACGACTCCGCCGCCGGTGCGGTGCACGCTGCCGGCCACGAACCGTGGCCGTCCTCGCCGCCCGTCGAACGCCGCCGCCACCGCGTCCAGTCGGCCCGGCGCTACGGCGGCATGGGTGGCGAGGACCGTCGCGGTGTTCCCGAGAGTGTCGCGGATGTCGACGGTGAGCCGCTGCGATCCGGGCGAGTAGTGGCTGTCACCCACTTCCGCGATCGCCAGGACACGAACCAGTTCGGCACGCACCCGGGCACGGACCGGCCGGGGTGGCATCGCGTCGAGTTCCGCGGCGAGGGCGGCATAGTCGCGGACCAGCAGGCCGGGAGGGAAGCCGTCCCAGGCGCCGCTCGAGACGGTGACGGTGGATTTCGCGACCCGGCCGGCGCTCAACCGCACCGCGCGGCTGGCGCTGCGGACCGCGGACTCGGTCACCAGGGCGCCACCTGCGACGGCCCCGACGGTCGTTCCGGCGATCCGCCTCCGGGACAGGGCAGGACCGTCGTCGGAGGTGGTCCACTGCCGGTGGGAGACGAGAACGACACCGCTGGCCGGCAAGCCATGGAAGATCTCGATACGCCGTTCGCCGTCGGCCCCGGTGACCCGGGCGCCGAGGCCGTCCAGGCGTACCCGGCGCAACGGCGTCTCGGCCGCCTCCTCGGAGCCGAGCACCCGGGCACGAACCGCCGCCCCGTTGTCGGTGGTCACCGCACGATGCCGGGCGAAGAGCTCCGCGATCAGGTCGGCGAGCTGTTCCGGCGAGTAGCGAGCGCTGCGGTCCTGATACGCGGTGAGCTGGCCGGCGAGTTCGGTGGCGGTGTCGAGCGGCCACCGCAACCCGGCCCGTTCCAACTCGGCGAGACGGGCGGCGGCCATGCCTGCCAGCCCGGTGCCCGCGTGAACGGCACCGGCCCGCAGCACGTCGGCGGCGAACTCCACGACTGCTTCGAGGCCCGACCCGGCGGAGACGTCACCGCCCCGGGAGCCGCCCACGTCCACCACGCAGGCAGCGGCGTCGGGCTGCTGCTCGTCAGCGGTCCGGAACGCCCAGACGGCCAGGGCGATCACATCGTCACGGATGCCGGCCCGGGCATCGGTGTGCACATATCCGAGGTCGTGTGGCACCAGGAACCGCACTGTCGCCGCGGGCAACTCCACCACCGGCACCGGACCGCGCCGGACCCGGGCCGTGTAGCCGGCCCGTTCCGCCCGCCGGGCCGCCGTGACGAGACGGGCACCGATGCGCGCCACCAGATCGTCGTCGGTGAACCCGCCGGGCGACCAGGCGACCCGATGGCCGGCCGTCGGTGCGGGCGCGGGCATCGAGCCGCCCGCCCCGGCGAGCACGACGTCGGCTTCGCCCGGCGCGACTTTCGCCACCCCGGCCGGGCTCGGCTCACCAGCGAGCCGGCCGGCGACGCCCGGCAGATCACCGGAAGGCACGGCAGACCCGGGCTCAGCGACGGGAGCCGCCGACCGCTCCGGCCCAGCCACCTGACCAGCCGACCTTTCAGGCCCGGCGTCCCGCTCAGGTCCGGCGTCCCCCTCAGGCCCGGCGGAGTCCTCGGGTTCGGCGGCCCTCCCGGTCCCGGCCGCCTGCCCAGGCTCGGTTCCGGGTGCGATCGGCTGTCCGGGCTCGGTTCCGGGTGCGATCGGCTGTCCGGGCTCGGTCCCGGGTGCGATCAGCTGTCCGGGCTCGACCCCGAGTGCGGCCGACGCCCCTAGCCCGACGCCGGATGTGGCCGACGGACCAGGCCCGATGCCAGGTGCGGCCGGCTGTCCAGGCGTGGCGGCCTCGCCGGGCCCGGCGGCAGACGAGGCCGAACGCCCCGGAGCTGAATGCCCTGGCGGAGCCGAACGCCCTGGCGAGGCCGAATGTCCTGGTGGCGCCGCCTGATATGCCAGGATCAGGCCGAGCAGGTGGCGGCAGACACCCGTGGCCCCACACGAGCAGCGGCCCCGCTCCAGGCCGCCCTCCGGCAGGGTCGCCCGGACTCCGTCACCGAACTCGGCGACGACGGCGGAACCCTCCGCCGACAGCCGGGGCGCTTCCCGCTCGACCTCCCGGGTGGCTCTTTTCACCAGGCCGCGGTTGGTGAGCGCGGCCAGCGCGTCGCTGTCGAGCGACCGCAGGTCGAGCCGCACGGGCAGACCGCCCGTGGCAGCCTCTCCCCGGTCAGCCCCACCGGCGGCAGCTTCCATGATCACCCGCTCACCGGTCACCCGTTCAGTGGTCACCGGCCCACCCGCTCCGCGACGAAGGCCGCCAGCTCACCCGGCGTCATCGCGCCGACCCAGGCGCCGGCGTCGGCCAGTCGCTGCGCGCAGTCCCGGTCGTACGCCGGGTCCGCCTGCTCGTCGAGGGCCGCCAGCCCGAGCACGAGGGTGCCCTGCTCGACGAGTTCCCGCACGGTCCGCACCAGCACGGCCTCCGACCCACCCTCGAAGAAGTCGCTCACCACCGCGACGATCGCCCGGCGTGGCTGCTCCACCAGTTGGGCCGCGTACCGGACCGCGCGCGCGATGTCGGTGCCGCCGCCGAGCCGCGTCTTCATCAGCAGTTCCACCGGATCGCTGACGTCGGAGGTCAGGTCGACGACCTGGGTGTCGAAGGCGATCAGGTGGGTCCGCACGCCGGGCAGCCCCCACAGGCAGGCGGCCGTCACCGCCGAGTGGATCACCGATGACAGCATCGACCCCGACTGGTCCACGACGAGGATCACCTGCCACGGCGAGAGCTCCCGGCGGGTACGGGACGAGAAGTACGGCGTCTGGACATAGATGCGCTGCTCGTCGGGCCGGTAGTTGCCCAGGTTGGCGCGGATGGTGCGCCGGGCGTCGAAGTCGCGGGCCTGCTTGAAGCGGCTGGCCCGCCGGGACCGTGCCCCGGTGAAAGTCTGCCGCACCTCGGTGGCGAGCCGCTCCATCAGCTCACGGACCACCGCCTCGACGAGCCGCCGGGCCAGCCGCAGCACCTCGGGGTTCATCAGGTGCTTGGTGCGCAGCACCGCACGCAGCAGAGCCGGGTTCGGTTCGATCCGTTCCAGCACGCCGGGGTCGGTGACGATGTCGTCGATCTGGTATCGCTCCACGGCGTCTCGTTGGAGGCGCTCGATGGTCTCCTTCGGGAACAGCCGGGTGATGCCGTCGAGCCAGTCGACCGTGGTCAGCTGGGACGGCCCGGAGCCGCGGTCCCGCCGGATGTCGCGGCGGCCGAGTTCCTCGTCACGGCCGTAGAGCCACTCCAGGGCCGCGTCCCGCTGTGCCGACTCCCCGCCCAGCCCGCCGAGGCAGCCGGCGGCCGGTTCGCCCAGGATGAGCCGCCATCGTTCCAGGCTCACGTCGGTCATCCGGACTCCTCCGCGCTGATCAGCCCGGCACTCGCCAGTCGCTGCTCGATCATCTCGTCTAGGGCCATCCCGGCGGCCACCGTCTCCGCGCCGACGGTCACCCGGAGCAGGTCACGGCCGGAGCCGCCCAGCCCGCGCCGGGCCAGCAGCCGCTCGCCGATCGTCTCCCGTTCCCGGGGCGGGAAGTACGTGAAGGCCTGCCGCAGCGCGGGCAGCGCGAACAGGAAGTCGTCGGCGCCGAGCCCTCCGATCAGGTCGTCGAGCAGGGTGAGGATGCCGGCGGGCGCGAGCACCGGCTCGCGGGCCACTGCGAACAGCCCGGACAGCCAGTCCCCGGCCGTCCCGCCCGCGAAGGCGCCACGCACGGCCTGCGCCGGGTCCGGGAACAGGCCCGGGGGCGCGGTCTCGTCGAGCAGGGAACGGCCCAGACCGAAGAAGGCGCCACGCAGATCGGGCGGCGCGGCGCGGTCGGCCGCGATCCGGCCGGCGACCTCGACCGCGGAGGTACGGTCCACGCCCACCCCCGCCGCGTGCACCACGGCGTCACGCACCGCCACGACCGCCGCGATCCGGGCACGGTCCGCCGGCGCCCCCGGCGCGTGCCAGCCCTCGGCCAGCCAGAGGATCCGCCGGCTGGCGGCCGCCACCACCACGCCGAGGGCGGCGCTGCCCGCGGTGCCGAGCAGCCGGTCGTGCCGCCACAGTGCCAGGGTGACCGCGAGCACCCGGCCGAGAACGGGCAGGTCGGTCGCCGTGGCCACACCGCGTTCGAGCCGCCCGGGCACGTCTGATCCGAGGTCGGTGAACCCGCACAGTGCCGCGTCGAACAGCGCGTCCGCGAGCGCGCCCAGGTCGCCGCCGGCCCCGCCGATACGCTGGGCGATCCGGGCCGCGGCTGCCGCTTCCAGGGTCGGGCCGTACCCGCCGGCCTCGATCAGGGCGGCCAGCCGGTGCTCGTGCCGCCGGACCGTCCACTGCTCGCGCAGCACCGGGTCGATCCCGGTGGCCGGGCCGGAGTCACGCCGGAATCCCGGTATGTCGAGCACCCGAACCCGGTGCAGGATCCGGCTGACCGCCCGGTCGCGCGGATCGGTCAGGTCGACGGTGGGCTCGCCCGCCCGGTCCAGGCCGTGGCGTTCGAGCTCGATCGTGGCCGAGTGCACCAGCGGTGGCAGCGGCGTGTCCGGGTGCAGCCGGCCGACCCGCTCCCCGCTGAGCGCGGCGGTCATCTCCACCACCGCCGGATGCTGCCCGGCTGTGACGACGCCCCGCACCGCCCACGGCAGAGGCACGTCGAGTGCTTCGTTGACCAGGGCGCCGGCCAGCCCGTCGAGCACGTCGACCCGGGCGGGATGGGTGTGGCCGCGCAGCCGGGCGAGGGCTTCCGCCGCGGTGCGCGCCGCGATCAGGTCGGCTGTGGAGACCGGCTGGCCGCGTTTCCGCAGGCGCCCGGCAACGGCGGTGACCAGATGACGCGCTGCTTCCTCGGGTCCGCTCTCCCAGAGCCGCTGGTAGTACTCGGGCGACGGCATCCCGGATTGGTAGCCGCCGAACGCGTCAAGCCGCCGGAACGAGTACGGCACCAGGTAGCTTCCGGCGGTCGCTTCGGCCGGCGGCTGCGGGATCTCCGGCCAGCCCGAGGCGCCGGCCGGGGCGTCCGCGAGACCGCCCGAGGAGGGCTCGGCGACGAGCCGGAGCAGCGCGGGCCGGTGAAAGCCGCCGACCACCACGACGACCGGCCGGTCTCCCGCCTCGGCGCGGGCGGCCCGGATCCACCGGGCCATGTAGGCCTCCCGGGCGGTGTCGGGCTCCCCCGCCGCGGATTCGCCCCGGATGACGTCGAAATATGCCGACAGCCGATCGGAAACCCCGTCGGCGGGGCACATCTCGATGACGTGGTCCCAGAGGGCGTCGCTGTTGTCCACCCCGAACTCGGCGCACAGCCGCTCCACCGCCTCGGCATAGCGCAGTTCCGCGTCCGCGTAGCGGTTGTCCCGGTCGGCGAACGCCTCGTGCCACGCCGGCAGGTCGATGAACCGCAGCTGGGCCCCACTCTCGCTGCCGGCGCGCAGCGCCTCCCACTCCGGTGAGTACTCACAGAAGGGCGCCCACGACCCATGCCGCCGGCGATCGTCGAGGTAGCTGGTGAAGATCGCCACCGGCAGTTCGTGCCCGAGCAGCATCTCGCCGATCCGCTCGTTCATGTCGGCCGGACCCTCGATCAGCACGAAGGCCGGCCGCAGGGCGGCGATGGTCGAGCCGACCAGGCGGGCGCAGGCGGGGCTGTGGTGCCGGACCCCGATGACGGTGAGGCTCATCCGCCCGGCAGTTCCCGGCGGGCGTCGCGCAGCTCGCGCCACTGTGGGCCGGTTCGCCACGCGGTCTGCCGCTCCAGATAGCGGCGCAGTTTCGCAAGGTCTTCCGGGCTGTCCTTGGCGGCCGTCCCGGCGAGGCAGGAGACCAGGTCGGTGGTGGTCCCGGCGGCGCCGCGCAGGAACCAGCCGCGCAGCCCGACGGCGTGCGCGACCGAGACCGCCTCGGCGGTGCTCATCACCGAGGACAGGCGCTCCATCTCGTCGCCTCGCGCGGTGCGACCCGCACGCAGCTCGCGGAAGGCCGTGACCAGCACTTCGAGCACGTCACGCCGTGGTGGCGCGGTCACCCCGGAGCGCCGCAGCAGAGCCCCCGCCTCCGCCTCGACCAGTGCCAGCTCGGTGTCGAAGTCAGCGATCGGGAAGACCGTCTCGAAGTTGAAGCGCCGTTTCAGCGCCGAACTCATGTCGTTGACGCCGCGGTCGCGGGTGTTCGCCGTGGCGATGATGTTGAAGCCCTCGCGGGCGAACACCATGCCGGCGTCACCCGGCAGCTCCGGCACCGCGAGGACCCGGTCGGAGAGCGGGGAGAGCAGGCAGTCCTGCACTTCCAGGGGACAGCGGGTGATCTCCTCGAACCGGACGGCCTTGCCGTGCGCCATGCCGCGCAGCAGCGGCGCGGGAACGAGGGATCGCTCGGTGGGGCCCTCGGCGACGAGCAGCGCGTAGTTCCACGAGTACTTGATCTGGTCTTCGGTGGTGGCCGCGCCGCCCTGGATGGTCAGCGTCGAATCGCCGCTCACCGCGGCCGCGAGCAGTTCGGAGAGCAGTGATTTCGCGGTGCCGGGCTCGCCCACCAGCAGCAGCCCGCGGCTGGTGGCGAGACTGACCAGAGCCCGGTCGATCAGCGACGGGTCGCCGACGAACTTGCGGGAGACGCAGAGTTCCTCGTCGCCGACGATGAAGGCACGGGCAGCCCGCAGACTGAGCGCCCAGCCCGGCGGGGTCGGGGCGTCATCGGCGGCCCGGAGCCGGGCCAACTCGTCGGCGTGGCGCACCTCGGCGGGCGGCCGCTGCACCTGCGACGGCGTGGCCGCGGGAGTGGCGGTAGCGGTCACGGAAGCACCTCGGTCAGTTCGCGCAGCGTCTCGGCCGCGGTGATCGGGTCGAGTTCATCGACGCGGTCGGCCTGGTCCTTGCGGAACCAGTGGTGTTCGGTCGAGGGCGCCACCCAGAGGGCCTCGACCGTCTGGTCGCCCAGCACGTCGACGGCGCCGACCGCGATGCCCGGGTCGAGGGCCAGGACCAGGTGCAGACCGCCCGGGACGTCACGTTCGAACCAGCCCTGCACACCGCCGTCCTGCGGGGCGCCGCGGCGCCAGCCCCGCCGCTCCAGCCCGAGCAGCGTGGTGCTCGGCGCCGTCCGCCCCACGAACGCGGCGGCCCGCGCCGGGGTGAGCGGCTCGACGCCGCGCCCGAGCTGGGGGAACGGTTGCAGGATCTCGTAGTCGGCGAAGATCTCGCCCCAGGCGGCCAGGTCGCCGCCGAGGTGCAGCGGGTGGGCGATCCCCACCTGCTCGGTGTCGCCGAGGGTGACGGTGTCGTCGGTGACGCCGGCGAGGCTGTGGTCCTCGGCCAGGCGCAGCCCGCCGGCCGGTCGCCCGGCGTCGTCGAAGCGCACCCAGACGAGCCGCCGGACCAGGTGGCGCAGCAGCGGGTGGGCGGCGAGGAACTGCCCGAAGGCGGCGCCGGTCCACCGCCGCTGATCGACCATGGCCCGCTCCAGGCGGCGCACCTGGTCGGCGGCGATCGCCCGGACGTCCTTCTTCAGGGCGGCGAATCGCGCGTACGACTCCGGCGCCAGCACCGGATCGTCCTGCGCGCCCGGCTTGGGCAGTGCCTTGAGCCGCTTGCCCGACCCGTCCGCCACGAACGGCTTGAGCTGCTCGTCGAAGCCCACCGTGAAGGTGCGCCGACCGTAGTCGAGCACCATGCTGCCGGCGGCGTCCAGCCCGAGGTCGGGCACGAGACGGTCGGCCAGCTCGTCGGAGGTAAGGCCGAGCTCCGCCGCCAACTCGGCGATCTTGTCCACCGCCCGGTCCTTGAGCCCGCGGAACTTGACCTTCTGCGCGATGCCGTTGAGGTACATCAGGGCGACGTCGGTGCCGATCGCGGCAAGCACGTCGAGGCCGGCGACCGCACGGGCATGACCGCCCTCCCCGGGCCAGGCCCGGATCACCGGGGCCAGCCGCCGGACCGTCTCGTCGTCGCCGAACACGCCGAGCGCGCCGAACGCCCAGCCCTGCTTGGCCGGATGCCCCGCCTCACGCCACCGCCCGAACAGCGCCCAGGCGAACTCGGCCAGGTCACCCGCCTCACACTCGGCGGCCGCCGTGGTCAGGCCGGGATAGACCCCGTCGGCCCGGGAGACGGCCAGCATGGTGAGCAGGTGCCGGACCGCCTCGACGGGCAGCGCGCCACGGCCGCCGGTGAGCCGCACCGGGGGCAGCACCGCCGGGTTCGCCCAGTCCGGGAGCGTGGGCATCGTCCTGGGCAGGATGGTCAGCGGGTCGACGGCCAGCACCTCCTCGACCGCCGCGACGGCCGGCGCGCCGAACTCCGCCGCGGCGGCGAGCACCACGTCACGGGGAAGGACACGGAGGGCGGCCTCGGCGTCGGAGCGGGACTGACCGGCTCTGCCCACCCCGGCCGGGATCAGAGCCCGGGCGGCGAACGCGGTGTGCCGGGCGAACCAGGCCGTGGCCGTCGGCCGGACCGAGCGCGACCGGGCGTGCCAGCCCGCCATCAGCATGGCCACCGCCGGCGAGACGACCGGCGCCAGTAGCGGTGCGGCCGCGACCGGCGCGCGGCGGGCGGCGTCTGTCAACGGCGCGACCGCCTCGGTCCCGTAGCGGGCGAGCAGTTCCTGGCCCCAGTCGCCGATGTCCCACGTGTCGGAAGGCCGCCAGGCCGCCACCCGGGGAAGGGTCAACTCGTCCGGCCCGCTCAGGAAGAACTCCTTCTCGTCCCAGCCGGTCGACGCGTGGGTGCCGAGATTCTGCACGATCGGCGCCCAGTCCCTGGTGCCGCCGTGGCGGGCCGCCCAGGATCCGTCGCCCCACGTCTCCCGCTCCCCCGGCGCCCACTCCACCCGGACCTCGTCCGCGCTGCTCAGCCCGGTGACGACGAGCGGCTTGCGGGCCACCGGAGCGAGCCACGGCGGACTCACCGGGATGGGCGGCAGGTCGCCGGGGGCGGCCAGGCCGGAGTCGGCCTCGGCGAGCACGGCGTGCGCGGCGTCGAACCGGTCGGCGGCCGGCCCGGCGAGCAGCGGGCGGACCTCGGCGGCCACCGCCCGGTGGTTGACCAGGTGGTCGCGCAGCAGACGCTCCGCGGCCGGCGCCTCGGCCAGCAGGCGCAGCGCCCGCGCCGGGGCACGGCCGGCCGCGTCGGCCAGAGCGGGAGGCACGTCCTGGTGGTCGATGCGCTCCAGCAGGGCGGTGAACGCCTCGTCGCCGCCGATCGCGGAGAGCAGCGAGAGCAGCCTCTTACGGCCTTTGGCGTCGGCTGTCGGCGCGTCGAGCCAGCGGGTGAGCGCGGGCGCCGCCGCCGGGCCCAGGGTGGCCGCGAAGGTGTAGACCCGCTCGTTCTCACACAGCGCCGCCCACGGCTCGATCTGCTCGGCGAGGCGGGACGCGAACGGCTCGCCCGCCACCGTGAGCAGGAGCCCTTTCAGGAACTCGCGGCCACCCATCGCCAGGAGCGCGGCGCAGATCTCGTCGGCCCACACCGCCTCGTCGGGCGCCATCACCGAAGCGACCGCCCGCTGCACCAGCGAGGGGCCGCGCACCGCGCCCAGAGCGGCGACCACCTCCGCATACTCCCCGGCGGAGGTGGCCACGATCGCGCGACGCAGGTGGTAGGCCATCCGGATGGCCGTCCCGGCGATGAGTCCGCCGGCATCGCCGTCGGGCACGGCACGGGTGATCGCTGCGCCGACCGGGGACGATCCGAAATAGAGCGCGGCGAGCTCGGCGGTGGCCGCCGCCGCGAAGGGCAGGCCGTGCCGGGAGCGCCAGTGGTCCGCGAACGCGGCCAGCTCATCCCGGCGGTGCCACGGGAGTGGAGCCGCGACACCCCGTGCCACCACCGCCGCGCCGAGCGGGGTGGCAGCCGGATCGCCGGCGAGAAAAGCGTGCCCGGCCTCGGCCAGGTCGTCCGGCGTCCGGTGGTGGTCCAGCACGCTGCGCACATCTTCGGAGAAGTCGCTCAGCAACACCTCGGCGGCCTCGACGTCGGCCTTTCGGGTCGGTGGAGGGACCGCCCCGCCACGGCGCCGCGGCAGGACGAACCGTTTCCACGCGGACGGCACGACGAACGTCTCCACCGGGTCCACGCTGCGCACATCGGCCACCGGCCCACTCCCCAGGCACTCGCTCCACCAGAACGCGCTGAACCTTAGCGATCCCCACCGACAAAATTCCGGCTGTGCCGGGCCCGGCACAGCGGGGATCGATCGAGACCGTTTCGCGGTCCACGACGGGCCGGAGTGGAGGGAATCGGCACGGCGACGTGAACCGCGACACGGCGAAGACTGACCCGCCCGCAGACTGGCGCCCCGCACTTGTCGTCTGCCTATAGTCGTATGCATGGCATCATCGACGCTTCGCCTGTTGGGCGCACACGAGATCCGCACCCAGATCGGCGAGATCAGCCGGCAACGGGTCTACCAGCTGGCCCGGCGGCCGGATTTCCCGAGGCCGGTCGCCGAGCTGGCCCAGGGCAAGGTCTGGCTCGCCGAGGAGGTGGAGGCCTGGCTCGAGGCCCGGCGCATCAGGCTCGACACCCCACGGCATCCGGGTGAGCCGTGAAGCCGCCCGGCGAACGGGGTTGCGTCGGCTCCGCGATCGTGAAACCCTCGCCGGGTGCCCGCGCCAGACGTGCGGGCCCCCACCTTTCGAAAGAAGTGAAGCCTGTGATCGCCGCCCGGCCCTACGGCCGCCGCTGAGCGTTCCCGCCCCGCGGCGGCCCTGCGACAGCTCGTGTTCACGTCCGCAGGTGTTCTTCACTCTCTCGAAAAGGCTTCTCCACCATGGATCTGCGCATTCAGCGCTCCGTCGTGTCCAACCTCCGAAACCGGCCGAAGGCTCTGGAGATCGGCCCGTTCGTGGCCGGCCTCGACCCCGACACCGACAGCCCGTTCATCAACTACGCCTCCCCCATTCCCGGCGCGCCGATCACCGCGGCCGACGTCGACGCCTTGGTCGACGCCTTCATCGGGGCCGGCCGCAAACCCCGCCTGGAGTACGTCACCAGTTGCGTGCCCGAGCTGGAAGACCTTCTGCTCGCGGCCGGTTTCACCATCGAGGCCCGGCACCAGTACCTGATCTGCACGCCGCAGACGGTGGCCGCTCAGCCCGTACCGGAAGGGTTGATCCTGGTGGAGCCCACCACGGACCCGGACCGCGCCGCCCTGACCGCCGCGGCGAACGAGGCCTTCGGCGAGGCGCCGGAGGCGTCCGAGGCCGACATCGCCCGGGTCCGCCGGAATCAGGAGCGGGGTGGCGTGGTTCTGGCCGCTTTCACTCCCACCGGGGAGTGCGCCGGCGCCGGTCAGGCGATGCCACCGAGCGATCGGCTGAGTGAGGTCGGCGGCATCGGGGTCCGCCCGCCGTTCCGCCGCCGCGGCCTGGCAGCGGCGATCACCGCGGGGGTCACCCAGGGGATCTTCGACCTCGGCGTGGAGTTCGCCTGGCTGGAAGCCAGCGGGGACGACTCCTGGCGGGTCTACGAACGGGTCGGCTACGTGCCGGCCGGCCACCGCCTCTACATCTCGAAGGGCTGACCCCACCGTTCGCGGCCGGGCCCAGGGGCGGCCGCGTACCGGGGCCCCGCCAGGCCCGGCGGGA
>NZ_JASCTH010000026.1:83308-173362 GCF_030009775.1 Actinoplanes sandaracinus
CCCCCCCATCAACACCGCGGGGCGCCCCCCCCCCGGGGGGGGCGGCGCCCCGGGGCCGGCCGCGAACGGTGGCCCCGACAGGCCGGCCGGGAAGGGCCGGCCACCGGTGTGCCCCGGGCCGTGCCACCGAACCGAAGGGCCACCACGACAAGGCTCTATGTTCGACCTGGCCGGATGCGCGATGGTGCGACGATGTCGACCATGACGGTCGACTACACGGTGCGGCTGCGGTTCTCCGACGAGTCGCGGGCCGCGGCCACCCACACCAACCTCTCGGCGGTCCGGCTCGACGGCCGGGCCCTCTGGATCGCCGGTGACGAGACAGCGACCATCGAGCGGCTGCTCGCCGACGACCCGGCGCGGCCCAAGGAGTTCGGTGAGGAGACGCGGTACCGGCTCGCCGACTTCGTCGAACTGCCCGGCGCCGACGCCGACGAGGAGGCGGACGTGGAGGGGCTGGCCCGGAACGGCCACTTCCTCTGGGCGGTCGGCTCGCACAGCCTGCGCCGCAAGCAGATCAAGGACCGCCACGAGGGCCCGAAGGCTCTGCGCCGGCTGGCCCGGGTCGAGGGACAGGGCAACCGGCAGATCCTGGTCCGGCTGCCGGTCACGGCCGTGAACGGGGTGCCCACGCCGGTCCGCGAGCTGGAGGTCGAGGGAGTCCGGCACCGGGCGGCCGCACTGAGCGCGCGCGACGACCTGCGGCGGCTGCTGAGGTACGACGAGCATCTGGCGCCGTTCCTGCCGATTCCGGGCAAGGACAACGGCCTCGACATCGAGGGGATCGCGGTACGGGACGACCGGGTCTTCCTCGGGCTTAGGGGTCCGGTGCTGCGCGGGTGGGCGTTCGTGCTGGAACTGCGGCCGTACGTACTGGACGAGGAACCGGGACGGCTGCGGCTGCACCGGTTCGAGGACGGGCTGCCGTACCGCAAACATGTCCTTGATCTTGATGGACTCGGTGTCCGGGACCTGTGCCCGGCCGGCGACGACCTGCTGGTGCTGGCCGGGCCGACGATGGACCTGGACGGGCCGGTGCGCGTCTACCGCTGGCACGAGGCCTGCCGGGCGGAGGTCCCGACGATCGTGCGGCACGATCTGATCTCCCGCGAGCTGGAGCTGACCTACGGCGAGGGCGATGACCACGCCGAAGGATTGAGTCTGCTGGGTGACGACCGCGTGCTGGTCGTCTACGACAGTCCGGCGGCGGTGCGGCTCGGCGCGGACGGCTCGGTGATCGCCGACGTGGTGCTCCTGCCGCGCCGGAGCTGACCCGTGCGGCAGGTCTACGTCCATCAGGCGAGGCTGATTCTCGCGCCGGGGACCGATCCGGGCGCTCCGGGAGCGGCGATCACCGTCGCTCTCTGCGGTCACTGGGAGCACGAGCCACCGTGCCCACTCGCGCCGCACCACACCGCCGTCACCACCGAGGACGACGAGTCCCGGCTGCGTATCCTCTTCGCCACCGAGCCGGGCCGGGTGGCCGAGGTGCGCGCCCGCATCGACGCGGCACTCACCGGCGGTGACTGGCGGCTGATCGACTCCGGCTGCGCCCGCCTCGATCCCTCGGAGCGGCCGCACGGACGCCGCCTGCTCCGCGGAACGGCTGATAGCGGGCCGGCGGGATCGTAGTCTTCGGGCATGCTCGTCACCGTCGTCGCCGATTACGGCACCGGGGACCTCGCCTTCGCCGAGGTCCGGCAACGGATCGCCCAGCTCCTGCCGGAGGCGGAGGTCACCGCGGTGCCGGTGCCGGCCTTCGACACGGTCGGCGCCGGGTTCTGCGTGGCCCAGCTCGCCTTCGGCGAAGGGCCTCCGGACCGCATCGTGTACGCGAACGTCGCGCCCCGCCAGGACCGGAACGAGCCGCGCGCGAACAACGCCGGAGAGCGTCTCGCCGCCGCACGCCTGGCCTCGGGGGTCCTGGTCGTCGGGGTGGCCTCCGGAGCGAGCCTGTCGTTCCTGGCCGCCGAGGGTGTGCCGGTCCGGGCCGTGGACGTGGCCGACCACGGCTCCCAGTTCCGTTCCCGCGACGTGTTCCCGTCGGCGCTCGCCGGACTCGCCCGCGGTGCGGACGACCTGCTCGGCGATGAGCTGGCGGTGGTCCCGCCACCCAAGCAGGCGGTCGCCTGGACCGACGGCTACGGCAACATCAAGACGACCTGGGACACCGCGCCGGCGCCGGCCGGCGAGACGGTCCGGGTGCGGGTCGGCGAGGTGGTCGCCGAGGCCACCGTCAGCGACGGCGTCTTCGAGGTGCGCGCCGGGACGATGTCCTTCGCACCGGGCAGCTCCGGCTGGCCACGCGGCGACGGCAACGGACGGCGTACGTGGTACGAACTGCTCTCCCGGGGTGGAGACGCCGCCCAGCTCTTCGGCCACCCGGCAGCCGGGACACCGGTCGAGATCGTCGGCTGAGGCGAGGCGATCGCAGCCGGACACCGGCCGAGACCATCGGCCGAGCACCGGCAGCGCTGCCCGGTCACGGGTCGTGATCATCGATGAGAAATGTCGTACCCGGCGTCTACCGTCGGGTCCATGTCAGGTTCTCGCCTCGCGCCCCTCAGCCTGAAAACCGATCCCACCGATGGCGGCTGGGAGCAGTCCCTCGGCCTGCTGTGGGTCAGCTCCGGCCCACCGAGTCCGGGCTGGTGGTCAGCGCTGCACGAGCAGCACGGCAGCACCGGCCTGTGGCCGCTGCTGCTCGGCAGCCTCTCCGAGAGCGACCCGGACCGGCCATGGCGCAGCGATGGCGATCTCCGTCCGGACCAGATCCGCTCCCGTCCAGGCGACCACTATCCCGGCGCGGTGCTGGGGAACTGGTGGTCGTCGGTCGAGCCCGAGGAGGAGGACGATCTCGACACCGTCGGCCCCTACCGCGACGGCTGGCCCGGCCTGGCCCGCCGCGGTGAGCCGCAGGCCGATCCCACCGAGCGCGCGGCCGAGGTCGCCGACCTGATCCTGGCCAAGGGCTGGCTCACCGTGCCCCGGCTCGGCCTGGTCCCGTCGGCGCGGGGCGCCGACGCCCTGACCGACGCCGCGTGGACCGGCCCGGCCAACCACGAGAACGACACCGCCAAGATCTCGTGCGTCCTGCGTAACTGGGAGGACCGCTTCGGCGTGCGGGTCGTCGCGGCCGGCTTCGACATCCTCTACCTGAGTGTCGCGGCCCCGCCGGCCGACCTGGAGCACGCGACGGAGGTCGCCGCCGAGCATCACGCCTTCTGTCCCGACAACGTCTGGCAGGGTTGCGGGTCCCTGACGGAATACGCGGAGGAGCTGGTCAACGCCCCACTCTGGTCGTTCTGGTGGGATTGATTGGCGTAACTAGCATGTGAGACATGTTCGGACGTATCGTGCGCGACCTCACCCTGTCGAACCTCGCTTTCACCGGCGGCCCCCTGGTCGTCGCGGTGCTGTCGTTCGCCAAGGCCGCTCGGGTGGACGCGGCCTTCGACCGGTGGGCCTGGATCGCGGTGGGCGCGGTCATGGTGATCATTTGCCTGGCTTACCTGGCCTGGGCCTGGCGGAACAGGTCGCGCCTGCGCGATCAGTGAGGCAGCACTCCGGGCGCCGGGCTCCGCCCGCCCAGCCGGGGCGGGCCCGGAGCGGAGACCCGCGATGGGCTCGGACCCCAACTGAGACCCACGGTGCGTGGTGGTCCCGCGCGGAGACCCGCGGTGGGATCTGACGGACCGGGATCCAACGACCCCATTCACCGCTCCGCAATCAGCGTCCGGCCGGAGCTCGCTTCCCGGGCCGGTCTCCGCGCCGGTCAGCGCCCGACCGGGTGCGAGACCTGCTCGGGCCCGAGGAAACGGCCGACCACGGTGGCCGCTTCCCGGGCGGGGCCGCGCCATGCCACATAGCCGTCCGGCCGGATCAGCGACGCCTCACCGGTGTCCTGCTCCGGGGCCGTCACCAGCAGGCGGTCGCCGTACCCCGAAAGGGCCTGTGAGGTGAGAAGGACATGGCGGCCCTCGCGAAGCGCCTCGTAGAGGCGGCCGCCGCCGCGGAGGGTGACGTCCGCGGCGCGCGGCGCACCGGCATAGGTGACGCCGATGCCCGAGATGACGCCGGCGGCCCGGCGGACCACCGGAGGAAGCGACATGAGCAGGGAGCCCAGCGTGTTGCGCACCCAGCGGACCGGAGCGGTGCGGATCATCGCCATCCGGATCAGGGCGCCGCTGCTGCGCAGAACCAGTTTGCCGACGGGGTGACGCTCGGTCTCGTATGAGTCGAGCAGGCCCGCCGGCGCCCAGCCCTGGATGGTGGCGGCGAGTTTCCAGGAGAGGTTCGCCGCGTCCTGGAGGCCGGTGTTCATGCCCTGGCCGCCGGCCGGCGAGTGCACGTGCGCGGCGTCGCCGGCGAGGAACACCCGGCCGACGCGGTATCGCGGCGCCTGCCGCTCGTCGCTGTGGAAGCGGGAGAGCCAGCGTGCCTCGGTGATCCCGAAATCGGTGCCGTGCACCCGGCGAGTGACCTCGCGCATTTCGTCGAGCGTCACCGGGGTGTCGTCAGCGACCTGGTGGCGGCGGTCCCAGGCGAAGATCCGGTACCACCCGTCGCCGAACGGGGCGACCATCGCGAACGCGTCGCCGACCGCGTTGACGGCGAGCACGTCCTCCGGCGGCGCGGCCAGGCGCACGTCGGCCAGCATGATCGAGGTGAGCACGGCGCGGCCGGGGAAGGGCAGGCCCAGCGACTGGCGGACGGTGCTGTTGACGCCGTCGGTGCCGATCACATAGTCGGCGGTGACCGTGCGGTCGGAGAATTCGAGGGTGACCCGGTCGCCGTCCTGTCGCAGGCCGGTGAGGCGGGCGCCGCGCTCGATCCGGGCGCCGGCCTCGCGGGCGCGGGCGGCCAGCGCGTCCTCCACCCGGAACTGCGGGGTGATCAGCAGGAACGGGTAACGCGACGGCAGCACGGTGAGGTCGAGCCGGATCCGGTCGAACAGGCGTAGGCGCTCGACCCGGGCTCCGCCGGCCACGATGCCGTCGGCGAGCCCGCGAGCGTCGAGGAGCTCCAGGGTGCGGGCGTGCACCCCGAAGGCGCGGGTCAGATTGGAAGTCTCGGAACGGCGCTCGAAGAGGGTCACCGGAATCCCGGCCCGGGCCAGGTCACCGGCGAGCAACAGTCCGGTGGGCCCGGCGCCGATGATCGCGACGGTGGTGTGCATGGCTTCCTCCACTCGTTTGCCAACAGTTGTTGGCAAAACGATAGGCATCACTGCAAGATCAAGTCAACAGTTGTTGGCCAACAGTTGTTGGCATAAACTGGCCCCCATGACGACCCGACGCTCCGACACCACCCGGGCCGCCATCCTGGCCGCCGCCCGGGAGCGCTTCGCCAGCGACGGCTTCGACCGCGCCACGATCCGCGCCATCGCCGCCGACGCCCGCATCGACCCATCGATGGTCATGCGCTATTACGGCAACAAGGAGGCCCTGTTCGCCGCCGCCGCCGACTTCGACCTGCGCCTGCCCGATCTGCGCGAGACCCCCCGCGACACGGTGGGGATCACCCTGGCCAGGCACTTCCTGCACCGCTGGGAGGGCGACGAGACCCTGATGGCCCTGCTGCGCGCGGCGGTCACCAAGGAGGTGGCGGCCGAGCGGATGCGCTCTCTCTTCGCCGCCCAGATCGGGCCGGTCGCGGCCCGGCTGGCGCCCGACCCGGCCCAGGCGGCCACACGCGCCGGGCTGGTCGCCACGCAGATGCTGGGCTTCGCCCTGTGCCGGTTCGTGCTGCGCTTACCGCCGGTGGTCACCCTTGACCCGGACGAAGCGGTCGCCTGGCTCGGCCCCACCATCCAGCGGTACCTCACCGATCCCGCCGCGAGGTAAGCGATGAGGCCGCCGCCCACATAGTCGCGCATTCCCTTGCTGAGCGACTATATTCATGCGGCATGACCCTGTCACCACCTCGCCTGGGTTGCGCGACGAGCCGCCGACGCATCGAAACTCCGACTCGACACAGCCTCGCGCAGCCACTCCCGCACCACCGTGGCACGAGGCGGCCAGGTGACGGGCCGGCCACCGCCAATCTCCCATCGTGCACGTGCAAGAGAACACCCTTGGCTCAATGCGCACATCCGCCACATCGATTGCCGACCTGGCGACCACTTTGACACCGTTGCGCTGCAGAGAACCGGAGCGCGACGGCGCCGACGGCCCGCATGCGACGATCGAACTGCTCCGGCACGCCGACACCGCGGGGGCGCCATGCAGTTCGAGTTCGAGGACTATTTTCGAGACCTGCGGGATGTGCACCACAAAGCCGACGCACTGGCCCGACGATTCAGCCGGGCCGTCCCCACCGAAACCGTCACAGGCCTCGACGAAACGCAGTGCGTGGAGGCGACCGTGGCCCCCGACGGCCGGCTGATCCGGCTCGGCCTCCACGACGGCTGGCGCGAGGAGGTCGGCGAGGCTCACTTGGGCACGGCCGTCATCGCGGCGATGAGCAACGCGGGACAGCAGCGAATCACCTCATGGGCCGCCGCGATGACCGCCGAAACCGACCCGACCCCGCCCCCCGCCACACCTGACCCGCTCAGCCATGCAACTCCCGGCGATCCGACCTCACGACAGTCCGCGCACGCACTCCGCGAGCTTCTCGACATGCTCACTCAGGTCCACGAAGCGCTTCCCGGCCTCACCGAGCGAGCGGAGGCCGCCCGGACGCGGCCGTCGACCGCGACAAACGTGAACCGGACAGTGCGAGTGAGCGTACAGAACGATACGGTCACATCTATCAACGTCGATGGGGACTGGCTGCGTCGCATTCCCGACCAACAACTCGCTGACGCGATCGTCGAAGTTCTGACAGCCGCACAGCGATTGGCGTCCGACCGGCAGGACGAAGCCGTCAACGGCACACCTGCTCTTGCCCGGCTGCGAAGGCTGACCGAGTCGCCCGAGGCGCTGCTGCGCGAGGTGGGCCTCATCGAATAGTGGCCGCTCGAACGACGGGGAGCGAAATGACCCAACCATCGGAACAACAAGTCACGGTGGCCATCGACGCCCTCCATGAGGAGAGCAACGTCTGGGCCACCATGGCGACGCAGACCGAGGCGATGACGGGCGCCACCCGCAGCCTGTCACTGAGCACCTTCGACTTCTCCGCGCTGGGGTATGCGACCGGCCTGGACAGCATCTACCTGGAACTTCAGGAACGAATCGCCCGGCTGCTGGAACAGGCGGCCGCCAACTTCACCGCCACCGCACAGGCACTGAAGTCGGCGGCGGACGCGTACCAGCGCGAAGAGGACCGGAACATGCACGCGATCAAGAACACCTATTAGGCGGCGGAGATGACCTTCCCCGTCAGCGGGCCGATATCCGCACGCGAATTCCAGCAAGCTCTCGGCGACATCCATGCGGGACTCGACAGCGTCAACAGCAGCGTTGCGAAGATCTTCGAGCACAGCAACAGAGCCCTGTTTCTCCTGCCCGCCGGATTGGGCGACGGCCTGCGGTCCGCTCTCGAGGAACTCGGTCGCCAGATCACCGAACTCGGCGAGATCATCGTCAAATTCCTCGCGAATCCAGGAGATCCACTGAAGCTGTTCGCGACAGCCGGGGAGTGGACCACGAAGGTCGGCGGCCCGATCAGCGCGATGTCCGGACAGATCTCCTCGGAGCAGCTACGCATCGACAATTTCTGGACCGGACCAGCAGCCGACGCGTACGCGGCGACACTTCCGGCACAGCAGAAGGCCATCGAGGCCATCGAGGCTGCCGCAGACACGTTGGACGCCAATCTCACGAAAGTCGCCGGAGGCATCGTCGCGTTCTGGGTGGGTCTCGCGATTCCCTTCGCCAGCTATGTCTCCGAACTGGTCGTCGAGGCGGCCGCAGCGCAGACCGGCGTCGGCGCCCCTCCGGCCGCGGCGGCGGCCGGAGCATCCACCGCCAAGTTCATCGCCCTGGTCAGCGCCGTTATCCTGGCCTTCTCGACCTACACGGCGCTGGTGTTCGACAGCTTGTCCGCGTTGCGGCAGGCCCTGTACTCGAACGCGCCGTTTCCCGGTGGCGGATGGCCTCGTTCCAACCCTTCCGACTTCAACGACGGCAGCCTGGCCGACGGCGACACGACCGGTTGGCGGATGAATGTCGACTGAGAAGAGGAGGATAGCGGCCGGCTCCGGAGCACGGATGCGTCGCGGCTACAGCCAACTCTTGGTCATCGTGTCGCTCTTTCTGGCGTTCGTCATCGCCCTGCCGGTCGTCGGGGCTTCCCGGATGGCGCAGGACGAGGCGATCACGACAGTCACGGTCGGCACAGCGGCGGTCGTGGTCGCCTTCGGCCTGCTGATCGCCTCGATACTCCGGGGACGTGCCGCCGTCGCCGACGACGAGGTCTCGCTGGGAGTCATGGGTTCGTCCGGCGTCCTGGCGCTGGCCGCGCAGATCACCGGGATCGCGGGGGCTGTCGTGACTGTCACGATCGGCCTCCTGCAGCGTCAGGAGACCGAACTGGCACTGGTCATCGGCATCGTGCTGGCTCTCTGCCTGATCGCGCCGTTCATCTTCGGCAACACCGTCCGCCTGCTCTCGCTGCGCTTCACCTCCGGATCCGAGATGTCCTGAGGGAAGCCGGGAACGGGACCGGGCCGGTGGATCGCCCACCGGCCCGGTCACCCTCGAGAGACGTCAGGCGCCGCGGAGGACGGCGCCGAAGCGGGACGCGGTCACCGCCACCGCGGCGTCACGCGCGGCGATGGTCTCCTCCGAGGTGAGGGTGCGGTCGGGGGCACGGAACGTCAGCTTGTACGCCAGCGACCGCTTCCCCTCCCCCACCTGCTCCGACTCGTAGACGTCGAAGAGCGCCACCGACTCCAGCAGGGCGCCCGCACCTTCGGCGAGGGCCGCCTGCACCTCGGCCGCCGGAACGGTCCGGTCCAGGACCAGGGCGACGTCGATCAGCGCCGGCGGGAAGGTGGAGATCTTCGGGGCGTCGACGACCGGGGCGTCCGGCAGGGCGTCCAGGTCGATCTCGGCGGCCGAGGTGCGCTTGGGCAGCTCGAACGCGGCGAGCACGGCCGGGTGTAGTTCACCCGCGTGGCCGACGACCGTTCCGTCCACCAGGATCTCGGCGCAGCGGCCGGGATGCCACGGGGCGTGTTCGGCTGCCCGTACCGTGACGAGGCCGTCGGGAACGCCGGCCGCGGACAGCGTGACGCGCGCCGCCTCGATGGCGTCCGCCCACGTCGCGGCCCGGCCCGGACCCCACCAGCCGGCCGGTTCGATGTCACCGGTCAGCACGACGGCGAGGTGCCACGGCTGCTCGGGGACGATCGCGTTGGCGGCCGACCACTCGGCGTTGTCGGGGCGCCGGTCGACGCCCAGTTCCGGCGGGGCGGTCGAGGTCAGGTGCGGCAGGAACACCGTGCCGGCCTCGAAGAGCGCCACGTCGCGACGGCCGCGGCCCAGGTTGCGCTTGAGGATGCCGAGCAGCGGGCCGAGCAGCGTGGTGCGCAGCAGCGGCTCCTCCTCGGACAAAGGGTTGGTGAGCCGCACCGCGCTGCGGCGCGGGTCCGCCGGGGGCAGGCCGAGGGCGTCGGCGGTGCCGGGCGAGACGAACGGGTACGACAGGACCTCGACGTAGCCGTTCTCGGCGAGCGACCGGCCGACCGACCGGCGCCGCTTCTGCGCGGGGGTGAGGCCGTTGCTGCTGCCGGCCGGCGGCAGCACGCTCGGAATCTCGTTGTAACCGCCGAGCCGCGCCACCTCCTCGACCAGGTCGATCGGCGCCACCAGGTCGGGCCGCCAGGTCGGCGGCACGACGCTGAGCACCTGGTCGCCGGTGACCTCGCAGCCGACCTTGCGCAGCAGCGAGGCGACGTCCGACGACGAGTAGGGCAGCCCGATCAGGCGCGCCGGCGCGTCGGCGGGCAGCGTCAGCGCGACCGGCGCGACCACGTGGTCGATGTCCAGGACATGCTCGTCGACCACACCGCCGGCGTGTTCGACCAGGATGTCCACGGCCTTCTGGAGCGCGGCGAGGGGCAGCGACGGGTCGACGCCCCGTTCCCACCGCTTGGCCGCCTCGCTGAACAGCTTGTGCCGCCGCGCGGTGCGGCCGACCATGACCGAATCCCAGTGGGCGGCTTCGAGGAGCACGTCGACCGTGCCCTCCTG
Organism: Actinoplanes sandaracinus; assembly: GCF_030009775.1. Taxonomy (GTDB): domain Bacteria; phylum Actinomycetota; class Actinomycetes; order Mycobacteriales; family Micromonosporaceae; genus Actinoplanes; species Actinoplanes sandaracinus. The sequence continues at coordinate 93,454 of NZ_JASCTH010000026.1, forward strand.
CCACTCGCTGGTCTCGCCGCCCATCACGGCGGCGAGCGAGATCGGCCCGGTCTCGTCGCAGATCACCATGTCCTCGGCGTCGAGCACGCGCACGACACCGTCCAGGGTGGTGAGCTTCTCGCCGGCCCGGGCCCGCCGGACGGTCAGGCCGCCGCGGAGGCGCTGCAGGTCGAAGACGTGCATCGGCTGGCCGAACTCGAGCATCAGGTAGTTGGTGATGTCGACGGGCAGCGAGATGGCCCGGATGCCGGCCGCGATCAGGCGCCGCTGCATCCACTCGGGAGACTGCGCGGCCGGGTCGATGCCGCGCACCACGCGGGCGGCGAACCGGTCACAGCCCACGGTGTCCTCGACCGTGACCGGCCACGGGACCTCAGCCGTGGCGCCCGCCACGGACCGGGAGGCCGGATCGGTGAACGGCACGCCGAAGTAGGTGGCCAGTTCCCGGGCGATACCGCGGACGCTCATCTCGTAGCCGCGGTCCGGCGTGATCTCGACCTCGATCAGCACGTCGTCGAGACCGACGACGGGCCGCGCGTCCACACCGGGGGCGGCGGTGCCGGCGGGCAGCACGATGATGCCCGAGTGGTCACCCGAGAGCCCCAGTTCGGCGGCCGAGCAGATCATGCCGTGCGAGTTCCGCCCGTACGTCTTCCGCGCACCGATCTTGAATCCACCGGGCAGCTCGCCACCCGGCAGGATGACCACGACGAGGTCCCCCTCGGCGAAGTTCCGGGCGCCGCAGACGATCTCCTGCGGGGCGTCCCGGCCGACGTCCACGGTGGTGAACCGGATCGGCTTCTTGAAGCCGGTCAGCTCCTCGATCGTCAGGACCCGGCCGACGACCAGGTCACCGAGGATCGTGCCAGCCTGGTCGACGATGCCCTCGACCTCCATGCCGAGGTTGGTCAGCGCCGTGTCCAGCTCCGAAGCGGTGATCTCCGCGGGCAGCTCGACGAACTCGCGCAGCCACGACAGTGACGTCTTCATCGCTTCATGCCTCCATTGGCGAAGTTCGTGGTGAACCGCACGTCGCCCTCGACCATGTCGCGCATGTCGGAGACGCCGTTGCGGAACATCAGGGTCCGCTCGACTCCCATGCCGAAGGCGAAGCCCGAGTAGACCGCCGGGTCGATGCCGCAGGCGGTCAGCACCCGCGGGTTGACCATGCCGCAGCCACCCCACTCGACCCAGCGGGCGCCGTCACGGTGCTGGGGGAACCAGACGTCGAACTCGGCGGACGGCTCGGTGAACGGGAAGTAATGCGGCCGCCAGCGAGTCTTCGCCTCCGGCCCGAGCATCGCCTTGGCGAAGTGGTCGAGGGTGCCGCGCAGGTGGGCCATCGTGATGCCCTCGTCGATGACCAGGCCCTCGATCTGGTGGAAGACCGGGCTGTGCGTGGCGTCCAGCTCGTCGGTGCGATAGACCCGGCCGGGACTGACCACATAGATCGGCGGCTGCCGGTCGAGCATGGTGCGCACCTGGCCGGGCGAGGTGTGCGTGCGCATCACCAGGCCGGGCAGGTCGACGAAGAACGTGTCGCTGGCGCCGCGGACCGGGTTGTCCGGGCCGATGTTGAGCGCGTCGAAGTTGGCCCACTCCAGCTCCAGCTGGGGACCGTCGACGATGTCGTAGCCCATGCCGACGAAGATGTCGCCCATGTGCTCCATGAGTGTGGTCAGCGGGTGCCGGGCGCCGCGCGGGCGGCGCGACCACGGCAGGGTGACGTCGACGCGCTCCTCGACCAGCACCCGGGCGGCGCGCTCGACCTCGAGCTCGGCCTGACGGGCGTCGTAGGCGGCCTGCACGGCCTGACGGGCGATGTTGACCCGCTTGCCGGCGTCGGATTTCGCGGCCGGCGGCAGCGAGCCGATCTCACGGCGGGCCAGCGACACCGGCGAGCGGTCACCCAGGTGCGCCGGTTTCAGAACCTGGAGCGCGTCGAGGTCGGCGGCCGCGGCGAACGCCTTCTCGGCGTCCGCGACAGCGGCTTCGAGCGCCGATGGATCGAGCAGGACGGCCTGCTTCGGATCGTACGGATCGTTGCGGTAGGACATGGTCGGGCGAACTCCCTCACACCGGATGAGCCATCGGCTCGTCGCAATCGAGCGCAGCGAGGGCCGCGAAAGGGCGACTCAGCTGGCACAGTCTACGGAGGCGCGGCTCAGCCGCCGCCCGCCGGTCAGGGAGTGCGCGCGGGAAGGTCAGATCCGGCGCCCGCGACCAGCGGGCCGAATAAACTCCAGACCTGACATGCGGCCATCATACGCTCAGCGCTGGGCGCGCGCCGAGGCATATAGACAGACCGCGGCCGCGGCGGCGAGGTTGAGGCTCTCCGCGCCGCCGTAGATCGGGACCCGCACCCGCCGGTCCGCCGAGGCGATCAGATCGGACGGCAGGCCGTGCGCCTCCGAGCCGAACAGCCACGCGGTCGGTGCGCTCAACTGCCCGCCGTCGAGCAGCGAGTCCACGTCGTCCTCGCCGGTTCCGCTGGTGGCGAGCACCTGAAGGCCGCTGTCCTGGAGCAGATCGATCACGCTGAGCGGGGCGCGGACCACATCCACATGGAAAAGCGAGCCGGCGGACGCCCGTACACACTTGCCGTTGTAGGGGTCGACGGCGTCGCCGGCGAAGATCACCGCGCTGGCGCCCGCCGCATCGGCCGTGCGCAGCACGGTCCCGGCGTTGCCGGGATCCCGGATCTCGGCGACCACCGCGACCAGCCGGGGCTTCTTCGCGAGGGCTTCGCCGATCGGCACGTCGGCCTGCTCGCAGACCGCGACCAGTCCCTGCGGGTGCACGGTCTCGGCGAGCGCGGCCAGCGCCTCGTCGGTGACCGGCGACACCTCCGGCGCCTGCGCGGCCAGGTCGGCGTATCGCTGCAACGCCGCCGGGGTCCCGAACAGCTCGGTCACCGCACCCGCGGCCAGCGCCTCGCGCACGGCCTGCGGCCCTTCGGCCAGGAAACGCCTGCTCTGGTCCCGGTCCCTGCGACGCTGCAGGCGCCGGGCGGCGACGATCCGGGGGGTACGGGGTGTGAATGTCATCAGGAGCTACGCCTCACCGGGAGAAGCCGTGGAGCCGGCTGTGAGGGCCGGCCGTCGTGAACGACGAAGCGCCTCCCGACAAGTGCCGGGAGGCGCCTCGAAAAGTGCTACGCGATATCAGGCAGCCTGAGCGGCGGCGCCGCCGGTGCCCTCGGCCGCGACGGCCGCGCGAGCGACCTCGACGATGGCCGCGAACGCGGTGGCGTCGTTGACCGCGAGGTCGGCCAGGATCTTGCGGTCGACCTCGACCTCGGCCAGCTTCAGGCCCTGGATGAGGCGGTTGTACGTCATGCCGTTCGACCGGGCCGCCGCGTTGATGCGGGTGATCCACAGCTGACGGAAGTCGCCCTTGCGGTCACGGCGGTCACGGTACGAGTACTGCATCGAGTGCAGCACCTGCTCCTTGGCCTTGCGGTAAAGGCGCGAGCGCTGACCGCGGTACCCGCTCGCGGTTTCGAGCAGGGTGCGGCGCTTCTTCTGGGCGTTTACCGCCCGCTTGACGCGTGCCATTTCAAGTACTCCTTACAGGGGAACTGGTAAGGCTCGCGTCAGCGGCCCAGAAGCTTCTTCACACGGGCGGTGTCGGCCTTCGCCACGGTGACCGTGCCGGTCATCCGGCGGGTGACCCGGGAGCTCTTGTGCTCCAGCAGGTGGCGCTTACCGGCTTGCTCGGTGACGAGCTTTCCCTTGCCGGTGACCTTCACCCGCTTGCCCATGCCGGTGTGGCTCTTCATCTTCGGCACTTGACGCCTCTTTCTGATCTTTCCCCGCGGCCGGGGGGACGCGGGGAAATACTGACTACTCTGCGGTGGTGGCGTCGGCCTCGGCGGACGCGGGCGCCGCCTCGGCGACATCGCCCTCGGCGACGTCACCTTCGACGACATCGCCCTCTCGCGGTTCGCGCGGCGGGCGCGCGTTGGCGGCGAGCGTGGCGGCGGCTGCGGCCTTGGTCGCCCGGTGCGGCGCCAGAACCATGATCATGTTCCGGCCGTCCTGCTTCGGGCTGGCTTCGACGAAGCCCAGTTCCGAGATCTCCTCGCTGAGCCGGCGCAGGAGCCGGAAACCCAGCTCCGGGCGACTCTGCTCGCGACCGCGGAACATGATCGTCACCTTGACCTTGTCGCCCGCCTTGAGGAACCGCACCACGTGACCCTTCTTGGTCGCGTAGTCGTGCGGGTCGATCTTCGGCCGAAGCTTCATTTCCTTGATGACGGTCTGCTGCTGGTTGCGCCGCGCTTCGCGGGCCTTGAGTGCGCTCTCGTACTTGAACTTGCCGAAGTCCATGAGCTTGCACACCGGCGGCCGCGCCATCGGAGCAACCTCGACCAGGTCCAGGTCGACGTCCGCGGCCAGTTGGAGAGCGCGCTCGACCGGCACGATGCCGACCTGCTCACCCTCCGGACCGACCAGGCGGACCTCACGAGCCCGGATCTGTTCGTTCACGCGTGGTTCGACGCTGATGGGGCCTCCTCAGAACGTTGTTCTCTCACCCGCCTCAACAGCACGGGTGATGCCAATGTCGGTCGGCCCCGAGTGTCCCGAGGTGGGACGCCGGGAAAGCAGAAGACCCCGTCAGCACTCTTCGCAGATCAAACTGCGAACAGCGCGTGCCGGGGCCCGCTCGACCGGTCATCGGCGTCCACAAGGAGGACGCGCACCACACAGGGAAATCCCTGTGTGGGAGACCGGACCCGGCCACTGTTGTGACTCGGGTGGGAACCTGCGGGCTCCTCTTTCGCGCTCCGCCTCGATCAAGGCTCGATCAGAGCTCGATCGAATTGATCAAAGGCAGGGCGTGGTCGACTTTCGGCAATCCTACCAGGCGTCCTGAGCAGCCGGACAACGAGCCCGCGGGCCGCCGGTCAGACGTCCTGAGCGGCCGAATGCAGGGACCGCAGCGTGCGCACCCCGTCCACCGCGTAGTCCTTGTCGACCGCCTGCAGCGCGTGGATCGGCACCTGCTCGTCGTCGTGCAGCTCCAGGTGCGCCCACGCCGAGTTGCGGTCGAACCGGACCGCGCGCACCACACCCCACGGCAGGTCGTAGCCACCGATCACGTTGCGCACGTGCACGCCCTCGGCGTCGGCGGTGACCCGCGGCCGGCAGAACAGCAGGATGCCGAGGCCGAGCAGCACCCCCAGCCCGATCATGGCGAACTGGTCACCGCGCTGGAAGCTGGCCTTCGAGTTCTGGAAACCGGCCGACCCGGTGAGGCCGAAGCTGAGCACGGTGAACAGCAGGGCCACCCCGGCGGCGAGCGGGCCGGCCACCCAGCGGATCTTCTTCGGGCGATACCGGACGCCGGGCTGCGTCATGGCTGCCATCACAGCCTGCAGTTCGCGATAGCGGTGACCAGGATGGCGCGGGCGCCCATCTCGTACAGCTCGTCCATGATCCGGTGCACGTCGCTGCGCTGGACCATCGCCTCGACGGCGACCCAGCCCTCGCGGTGCAGCGGGGAGACGGTCGGCGACTCGATCCCAGGCGTCAGGCTGGTGGCCTGTTCGAGCAGATCGGCACGTACGTCGTACGCCAGCATGACGAAGTTGCGGGCGACCAGGACGCCCTGCAGACGCCGCAGCAGCTGAGCGGCGCCGGCCGGCTCCTGTCCCTCCCGCCCGATCAGGATCGCCGAGGACCGCATGATCGGGTCCCCGACGGTGACGAGCCCGGCCTGGCGCAGCGTCGCACCGGTCTCCACCACGTCGGCGATCAGGTCGGCGACGCCGAGCCGGACCGCGTTCTCCACCGCGCCGTCGAGCCGCACCACGTCCGCCTTGAGGTCGTGCTCGGCCAGGTAACGGGCGACCACGCCGGGGTACGCCGTGGCGATGCGCCGTCCACTGATCCCGTCGGCGGAGGTGAGCGCATCGGCCGGGGCGGCCCAGCGGAAGGTGGCGCCGCCGAAGTTCAGGTCGAGCAGCTCGGCGGCCGGCACCCCCGAGTCCACCAGCAGGTCCCGGCCGGTGATGCCGAGGTCGAGGTCACCCGAGCCGACGTACGTCGCGATGTCGCGCGGGCGCAGGTAGAAGAACTCGACGTTGTTGGCTTCGTCACGGCAGATCAGATCTTTGGGGTCGGTGCGCTGGCGGTAGCCGGCGTCCCGCAACATCTGTGACGCCGGTGCGGAGAGGGTGCCCTTGTTCGGGATGGCGATGCGCAGCATGGACGTGCTCCTTGAGATCAGTGAACGGGTCTACGGACGCGCGTCACAGATGTCGGTACACGTCCTTCAGCTCGATCCCGGTCGCGATCATCAGCACCTGGGCCTGATAGAGCAGTTGGGAGATCTCCTCGGCAGCGCGTTCCGGCCCCTCGTGCTCAGCGGCCATCCACGACTCGGCCGCCTCTTCGACGACCTTCTTGCCGATGAAGTGAACTCCTCGTTCGAGCGCCTCGACGGTGCCCGAACCGGGTGTCTTGTCCGCCGCTTTGCGTTGCAACTCGGCGAACAGTTCCTCGAACGTCTTCACGAGCACCGATTGTGGCAGCCCATCACGGCTTGACGACGAACGCCCCCAGTCCGTGGGACGTCTTCTAAGCTCCCGGGCATGGTCAGCCGACTCACCCCCGTGGCCCTGGGCGGCGCAGGACTCCTGCTCGCCGCCGTGACGGCCTGCTCCCCCATGGACGATCAGTCCACCACCCCCACCAGCGCGCCGTCCGCCGCGCAGGCCTGCGCGCCCTCATCGCTGAAGACCAAGACCGCCGGCAAGCTCACCGTCGGCACCGACAACCCGGCCTACGAGCCGTGGTTCAAGGACAACAAGCCGGACAACGGCAAGGGGTACGAGGCCGCGGTCGCCTACGAGGTCGCCGAGCGTCTCGGCTACCAGCAGGCCGACGTGGTGTGGACGAGCGTGACCTTCAACAACGCGATCGCGCCCGGCCCCAAGGCGTACGACATCGACGTCAACCAGTTCTCGATCACCGACGAACGCAAGGCGGCGGTGGACTTCTCGTCCCCGTACTACCTGGTGCGCCAGACCGTGATCACCACCAAGGGCTCGAAGATCGCCGGCGCCAAGTCACTGGCGGACCTGAAGGGCGCGAAACTCGGCGCCCAGGTCGGCACGACCAGCTACCAGGCCATCACCGATCTGATCAAGCCGAACGGCGACCCGTCGGTGTTCAACAACAACGACGACGCCAAGAAGGCCCTGGAGAACGGGATCGTCGACGGCATCGTGGTGGACCTGCCGACCGCGTTCTACATGACCGCGGCCGAGCTCGAGAACGGCGTGATCGTCGGCCAGCTGCCGCAGGTCGGCGTGCCCGAGCAGTTCGGCATCGTGCTCGACAAGGGCTCTCCGCTGACCGGCTGCGTCAGCAAGGCGGTCGACCAACTCCGCCAGGACGGCACCCTCACCGTGCTGGAGAAGACCTGGCTCGCCGACACCGCCGGAGCCCCCGAGCTCCAGTGACGTACTCACCGAGTCCACGGCAACAGGAGCGGATCGCCTACCGTCGCGGACGGGCGGTCCGTTCCGTTCTGCTGGCCGCCGCATCGACGGCGGTCGTCGGCACCCTGCTCGCCGTCGGCATCACCGGAGCGCCCGGCTGGACACGGGTGAAGGAGTCCTTCTTCGATCCCGACACCGCCGTCGAGTACCTGCCGGCGATCCTGGAAGGACTCTGGCTCAACCTGAGACTCCTGGTGGTCTGCGCGTCGCTGGCGCTCGCCCTGGGTCTGCTGGTGGCGGTGCTGCGCACCCTGCGGGGGCCGGTCTTCTTCCCGGTACGGGTCCTGGCCACCGGATACACGTACTCGTTCCGCGGCCTGCCCCTGATCATCGTGATCTACCTGTTCGCGTTCGGCATCCCCGGGCTGCGGCTGCAGGGCACTCCGGACGTCCTGGTGCTGGGCGCCGGGGCGATCATCGTGACCTACGGCGCCTACCTGGCCGAGGTGTTCCGGGCCGGCATCGAGTCGGTGCACCCGAGCCAGATCGCGGCGGCCCGCTCGCTCGGGCTGAGCTACCGGCAGGCGATGCGCCACGTGGTGCTGCCGCAGGCGGTGCGGCGGGTCGCCCCGCCGCTGCTCAACGACACCGTGGCGCTGCAGAAGGACGTCGGGCTGATCTCGCTGGCCGGTCCCATCGACGCCATCCGGGCCGCCCAGATCGGGGTGGCCCAGGAGGCCGACTTCACCCCGTACATCGTCGCCGGGGTCCTCTTCGTCCTGCTCGCGTTGCCGCTCATCGCGGTCACCGACGGGGTGACGCTGCGGGCGGCCCGCCGCCAGAACGCGGGGAACTAGTGCTGCTGTCCTGCAAGAACGTCCGCAAGGTCTTCGGCGACCACGTCATCCTCGACGGTCTCGGCCTCGACGTGGCCGAGCACGAGGTGGTGGCGCTGATCGGCGCCTCCGGCTCGGGCAAGTCCACCCTGCTGCGCTGCGTCAACCTGCTCACCGAGATCGACGACGGCACGATCCACCTGGACGGCGACGAGATCACCGACCCCCAGGCCGACCCCGATGTCGTACGGCAGCGCATCGGCCTGGTCTTCCAGTCCTACAACCTGTTCCCGCACATGACGGTGCTGGACAACATCACGCTGGCTCCGGTACGCGTGCACAAGCGCCCACCCGCGGAAGCGAAGGCACAGGCGATGCAGTGGCTGGACCGGGTCGGGCTGGCCGGTAAGGCCGGCGCCTACCCGGACCGGCTCTCCGGCGGTCAGCAGCAGCGGGTCGCCATCGTCCGCGCCCTGGTCAACAACCCGCGCCTGCTGCTGCTCGACGAGGTGACCTCGGCGCTCGACCCGGAACTGGTCGGCGAGGTGCTCACGATGATCCGCGAGCTCAAGGGTGAGGGCATGACCATGGTGCTGGCCACCCACGAGATGGGCTTCGCCCGGCAGGTCGCCGACCGGGTCGCCTTCCTCGACGGCGGCCGGGTGCTGGAGCAGGGGCCGCCGGCACAGGTGCTCGGCGACCCCGTCGAGGCACGGACCCGTCAGTTCCTGGCCCGCATCATCGAGGCCGGCCGACTCTGAGTCTCGGCCGACCTCGATTCTCGGGCGGCCCTCGTTTTCGGCCGGTTCCGGCTTCGGCCGGTTCCGTTCAGGGGCCTCAGGCCTTCTCGACCTCGCGGATGGCGAGCGCCGCGTCCAGCACGGCGACGGTGCTCTGCCAGCCCTTGTCCTCGATCGAGTCCTCCAGGCCGGCCCGGTCGCGGGCCTGACCGAGACTGTGCACGGTGAGCACGCCGTGCGCGACCGGAGTGCTCTCGTCGAGCGCCACCCGGGTCAGACCGGCGGTGACCGCGTCGCAGACATACTCGAAGTGCTGGGTCTCGCCCTTGATCACCACACCGAGCGCGACCACCGCGTCGACCTTGCGGGCCAGCGCCTGCGCCACGACCGGCAACTCCACCGACCCGGCCACCCGGGTGGTGATCACCTCCGTGACGCCGCATGCCTCGGCGGCGGCCTGCGCCCGGGCGATCATGTGATCGACCAGGTCGTTGTGCCACCGGGAGCCGACGATGCCGAGCCTCAACCCGGCAGCGTCGACGGTCTGCATGTGCGGATCACCGAAGCCGGCCATGTGTGTCCCCCTTTTTCGTCATTGTTCACCCCGGTAGGGGGCGGTCAGGCCAACTCCGCGAACAGGTGGCCCATCCGGTCACGCTTGGTGCGCAGGTACCGGACGTTCTCCGGGTGCAGGCGGACAGGCAGTTCCTCACGGCCGGTCACGCGGAGCCCGTACCCCTCGAGCCCTGCCCTCTTCGCCGGGTTGTTGGTGAGCAGGCGCATCGAGCGGATGCCGAGGTCCGCCAGGATCTGCGCCCCGGTGCCGTAGTCGCGGGCGTCGGCCGGCAGGCCGAGCTCCAGGTTGGCGTCGACCGTGTCGAAACCGCGGTCCTGCAACTGATAGGCCTGCAGTTTGTGCAGCAGGCCGATGCCCCGGCCCTCGTGACCGCGCATGTAGAGCACCACCCCGCGCCCGGCCGCGGCCACCCGCTCCAGGGCGGCGTCCAGCTGCGGGCCGCAGTCGCAGCGGTGGGAGCCGAAGACGTCGCCGGTGAGGCACTCGGAGTGCACCCGGACCAGCACGTCCTCGCCGTCGGTCAGATCGCCGTAGACCAGCGCCACGTGCTCGCCGTTGTCGGCCTCGGTGCGGTAACCGACCGCGGTGAACACGCCGTGCTCGGTCGGCAGGACGGTCTCCACCACCCGCTCGACCTGCTTCTCCGTGCGCTCACGCAGGTATGCCACCAGCTCGGCGATGGAGATCAGGACCAGGTCGTGCTCGGCCGCGAACTTCTCCAGGTCGGGCCGGCGCTGCATGGTGCCGTCGTCGTTCACCATCTCGCAGAGCACACCCGCGGGCCGGCAGCCGGCGAGTACCGCCAGGTCGATGGAGGCCTCGGTGTGACCAGGCCGGCGCAACACCCCACCTGGCTTCGCGCGCAGCGGCACGATGTGCCCGGGACGGGACAGATCGCCGGGCACGGTCTCGGCCGAGGCGAGCAACCGGATCGTCCGCGCCCGGTCGGCGGCCGAGATGCCGGTGCTCACGCCGTGCTTGGCGTCGACCGTGACCGCGTAGGCCGTTCCCCGCTTGTCCTGGTTGGTGTGGAACATCGGCGGCAGGTCGAGGCGGTCCGCCTCGTCCTCGGGAAGAGGCACGCAGATGTAGCCAGACGTGTAGCGGACCATGAAGGCGACCAGCTCCGGCGTGGCGTGCTCGGCCGCGAAGATGAGGTCACCCTCGTTCTCCCGGTCCTCGTCGTCCACCACGATCACCGCTTTACCGGCCGCGATATCGGCGATGGCGCGCTCGATGTTCTCAGACATTGCGGCTCCCCAGCATCTTCTCCACGTATTTCGCGATCACGTCGACCTCGAGGTTGACCGGATCGCCGATGGCCTTGCTGCCCAGCACGGTCAGCTTCGAGGTGGCCGGGATCATCCCGATCGCGAAGCTGTCCGCGGTGACCTCCATGACGGTGAGCGACACCCCGTCGACGGTGATCGACCCCTTCTCCACCACGTATCTCGACAACTCGGGAGGCAGCGAGAAACGCACCACCTCCCACTGGTCGGCGGGCTCGCGGGCGATGATCCGCGCGACCCCGTCGACGTGGCCCTGCACCAGGTGCCCGCCGAGGCGGCTGCCCAGGGCGGCGGCCCGCTCCAGGTTGACGTTGCTGCCGGTCTTCAGAACCCCGAGCGAGCTGCGCCGGAGCGTCTCCCCCATCACGTCGGCGGTGAACACCCCGCCGGTGTTGTCGACCACGGTGAGACAGACGCCGTTCACCGCGATCGAGTCGCCGTGCCTCGCGTCCGAGGTGACCAGCGGACCGCGCACGGCGATGACCGCGGAGTCCGCGCCGTCCTCGGTCAGGCGGACGATCTCGCCCAGTTCCTCGACGATTCCGGTGAACATTAAGGCGCCTTCCGTTCAGGGTGGTCGGACGGTTTCCAATCCGGGCTCGAATCGGCCGGCTTCTGCCGCAGGATGGCGGTGAACCGCAGATCGTCGCCGATCCGCGCGATGTCGGTGAAATCGAGGTCGACGGCGTCGGCGATGGTGTTGATCCCGGCGTCGACCAGGGCGGCGCGGCCGGCGCCGAGCAGTTTCGGCGCCACGTAGCCGATCACCCGGTCGACCAGCCCGGCGGCCAGGAATCCCCCGGCCAGCGTCGGGCCGCCCTCCAGCAGGACGTTGCGCACGCCACGCCGGAACAGCGTGGTGAGCAGCGCGTTCAGGTCGACGCGGCCGTCCGGCCCGGCACCGGCCTCGGCCGCGGTGACGATCCAGGTGGGCGCGGCCGCGTCGCGGACACGGGCGTCTTTCGGGGTACGCCCGGACGAGTCCACCACCACACGCAGCGGCTGCTTGATCGCCAGCGTGCCGTCGCGCAGGTCACGCACCGTGAGCTGGGGGTCGTCGGCGACCACGGTGCCGACGCCGGCCACGATCGCGTCGACGGTGCTGCGCAGCACGTGCACGTCGGCACGGGACTCGGCCGAGGAGATCCACTGGCTCGTGCTGTCAGCCGCGGCCGACCGCCCGTCCAGCGTCGCCGCGAACTTCCACGTCACGTAGGGCCGGCACCGTCGCACCGCGGTCAGCCACGCCACGTTGCCCATCTCGGCCTCGGCCCGGCGCACCCCGGTGATCACCTCGATGCCGGCCGCCCGCAGCGTCGCCGCGCCTCCGGCGGCCACCGGCGTCGGGTCGTCCACGGCGATGACCACGCGCCGCACCCCGGCGTTGATCAGCGCTTCCGAGCAGGGACCGGTGCGCCCGGTGTGGTTGCACGGCTCCAGCGACACCACACAGGTCCCGCCGCGGGCTCGCTCCCCGGCCTGCGCCAGGGCGACGATCTCCGCGTGCGGGCCGCCGGCGTAAGCGTGGAAGCCCTCACCGACCACATCGCCGGCTGGCCCGAGCAGGATGCAGCCGACGACCGGGTTGGGGCTGGTCGTGCCGAGGCCCCGGGCGGCCAGCGCGACAGCGCGGCGCATCGCCTCGTCCTCGGTCACCATCTGGTGGTCCTCTCACGCGGAGCGGTCACGCGCTGAGAGGTGAGGAGAGAACGCCGAGAATCAGACACGAGGGTACGCTTCGCGCACCCCGGTCAAATCGTGCCGTCGAAGGCACGACCGTCCGATTCCGCGCGCTGTCTCCCATCCGGACTGTCTGACCAGCTCTCCAGCTGATCAACCGTCGGCCCTGGAGTCTCACCAGGTCCACCGTCCGCCGTTTCGAAGAACGTCGTCCGGGTCGCGGGCTTACCGTCGCTTGCGCGTCGGATCACCGCCGGTTCGGAATTTCACCGAGTCCCGCCAGCGCGTGGTGGGTCACCCCAGAGTCTTGCACTTTCCCGGGAGTTTGCCACCTCCCCCGCGACCTACTTCACAATCGGCCCGGGTGGGGAATGGCCCCGGCGGATCACTCGGCGTCGCTGCGGCGACGATCGATCGCGACGTAGGAACCCGGCTGCGACTTGGCGACCTTCTTCATCTCCGAAGCCACGGCGATCACCACCCGGGGGTCGGTGAACCGGCGCCCGTCCTCGGTCGCCTGCGCCACCCCGATGGAGAGGGTCACCAGCGCCGCCTTCTGCTTGTTGCCGCGCCGGTCGGGCACCTCGATGTAACCGCGCTGCGCGTCACCCGGCTCGTACAACCGGTCGGCGGCCTGCTCGAAGTCGGTGACCGTCCGCTGGGTCAGCGGCAGCACCTGGTCGGGCTCACAGATGAACACGAAGTCGTCGCCGCCGATGTGCCCGAGGAAGATCGACGGCTTGCCGGTCTGGCCGGCCGCCCGCTGCAGACTGCGGGCCAGCGCGATGATGAAGTCGTCGCCGCGGTCGAACCCGTACACGTCGTTGACGCTCTTGAACCGGTCCACGTCGATGTAGCCGACCGAGTAGTCCCCACCGGCGCGCATCCGCTCGTTGATCTCCCGCCGCACCCGGGCGTTGCCGGGAAGGCCGGTCAACGGCGACACCTCACGGGCGTCCTTGTGACGGCGCAGCGTGTTGGAGACTCGGGCGATCAGCTCCTCCAGGTCGAACGGCTTGACCAGGTAGTCGTCCGCCCCCGCGGACAGGCCGTAGACCTTGTCGCCGGTCAGGCCCTTCGCGGTCAGCATGATCACCGGAAGCGCGGAGGTGAGCGGTTCGGCCCGTAACTGCCGGATCAGCTCGACCCCGTCCATCCGCGGCATCATCCAGTCGATCACGGCGAGGTCCGGCCGGTGCGTCTCCATGAGTTCGAGCGCTTCCTGGCCGTCCTTCGCCCGGATCACCTCGAAACCCCGCAGCTTGAGATTGAACTCGACGAAGCTCGCGATGTCCTTGTCGTCGTCGACCACCAGGATGAGGTCAGGACCCTCGTCGGGGTCGAGTTCGGGATCGATCTCGGGTCGCGGCTCAGCCGTGCTCATCGCACCTTCCTGCAAACGCCGGAACGTAAGGCTCGATGATGGTCCCTGACCGGCCCCTCACGCCAGTCCCATGCGTGCCGCGGCGAGACCGCGGAGTTTCCGGATCGCCTCGGCCGGGTCGGCCGCGCCGTAAACCGCCGTCCCCGCCACGAACGCGTCGGCCCCCGCCTCGGCGGCCTGCTCGATGGTGTCGGCCGCGATGCCGCCGTCCACCTCGATGCGGAGCTCCAGCTCGTTGACGTCGGCCCGGCGGCGCACGTCACGCACCTTGCCGAGCATCTCCGGCATGAACGCCTGACCACCGAATCCCGCCTTGATCGTCATGATCAGGAGAGTGTCGAAGTAGGGCAGCAACTCCAGGTACGGCTCGACGGGGGTGTCCCGGTCGATCGCCAGGCCCGCCTTGGCGCCGGCCGAGCGCAAGGTCTTCGCCAACGCCACCGGGTCGTCACAGGCCTCGGCGTGGAAGGTGACGTTGTACGCCCCCGCCTCGGCATACGCCGGAGCCCAGCGCTGCGGGTCGGTGATCATCAGGTGCACGTCGAACGGGATGCTCGTCGCCTTGCGCAGGCTCTGCACCACCGGCAGGCCGATCGTCAGGTTCGGCACGAAGTGGTTGTCCATGACGTCCACGTGCGCCCAGTCGGCCGCGCCCTCGATCGCCCGCACCTCCTCCGCCAGGCGGGAGAAGTCGGAGGCGAGAATGCTCGGCGCGATGATGGGCGATGCGGTCACCTGAGCAGTTTATGACCCCGGGAACCATGCCGTGGCAGGCGACCTGAGACCGCGGCTGTGGCAAATCCGCGCGAGTAGGTAAGGTTCCGCCCCATGACAGCGACGGTGGAGCAGCGCCACCTGCCCAAACAGCCCTCGTCGGCAACTGGTCCACCGCCCCGCCGCGGCAGCCGGATCGCGGTCATCGACGGGCTCCGCCTGCTGGCCGCGCTCGCCGTCGCCTTCTTCCATCTGGGTGGCACCTACATCGCTCGCGACGCGTGGGAGGGCCGCCCCTCGACCGTGTTCCCGGCCTTCTACTCCGTCGCCTCGTACGGCTGGCTCGGGGTCGAACTGTTCTTCATGATCAGCGGTTTCGTGATCTGCATGAGCTCCTGGGGCCGCAGCCCCGGACAGTTCTTCCGGTCCCGCGTGGTCCGTCTCTTCCCCGCGTTCTGGCCGGCCGTCCTGATCAGCACCACCGTGGTGGCGTTCTGGCCGGTCGTCGGCACACGGCTGCCGTGGGACCAGGTGATCGTCAACCTGACCATGCTCAACCTGCCGCTGGGCATCCCGAACGTGGACGGGTCGTACTGGACGCTCTGGGCGGAGATGCGGTTCTATCTGCTGTTCGCCGTGGTCCTGCTCTGGCGCGGGCTGACCATGAAACGCACCGTGCTGTTCGGTTACGGCTGGCTGGTGCTCGGCGTGCTCGCCAAGGGGTCGAAGGATCCGCTGCTCACGCTGGTGTTCCAGCCGAAGTACGCCCCGTTCTTCGTGGCCGGCATCGCGTTCTTCCTGATCCACCGGTTCGGCTCCGACCTGCAACTGTGGGGCCTGGCCGGGTTGTCCTGGGCGTTGGCGATGCACAACGCGGTGGGCCGGTTGAAGGCAATGAGCTCCGACATCAAGGACCCCACCCTGGACCCGCGGGTCGCCATGGTCGTGGTGACGTTGTTCTTCGTCGTGATGGCGGTCATCGCCGTGGGCTGGACCGCCCGCATCCAATGGCGATGGCTCACCTGGGCCGGCGCACTGACCTACCCGTTCTACCTGATCCACCAGACCGTCGGCTTCTCGCTCGTGCACGGGCTCCACGAGCTGCGGCCACGGCTGCTGGTGCTCGCCGGGGTCATCGGCATCCTGCTGGTCCTCGCCTGGCTGCTGCACCGGCTCGTGGAGAAACCCCTCGCCCGGATCCTGAAGACCAAACTCGAAAAGGCGTCGCTCGGGATGCGGGAGAAAGACGCCCGAGAGCAAACGACCGCGTGAGACCGGGCCGCCGGCATTCCATCCGGCGGCCCCGATCGCTGCTACGGCTTTCACGTCAGCCGGTACGGCCCCCGCTCAGCTCGTCCGTCTGCGCCCTCGGCTCAGCTCGTCCGTCGTAGGACGGCCAGGAACATCGCGTCCGTGCCGTGGCGGTGCGGCCACAGCTGCACCGTCGGCCCCGGGCCCAGCCCCGGCATGCCCGGCGGCAGCAGCGGCCGGGCGTCCACGAAGTCGACCTCGACGCCGCTGCGCCGGGCCCCCTCGCTCACCGTCACCTGGGTCTCCACCATGTGCGGAGAACACGTCACGTACGCCACCACGCCACCCGGGCGCACCGCCCGCAACGCCGCCACCAGCAGCTCCCGCTGCAACCGGGTGAGCGGCGGCAGGTCGGCCGGCTGCCGCCGCCACCGCGACTCCGGCCGGCGCCGCAGCGACCCCAGCCCGGTGCACGGCGCGTCGACCAGCACCCGGTCGAACGCCTCCTCCGGCAGGTCCGGGTCCCGGCCCACCGAACGGCCGTCCATCGGCAGCACCGTCACCGGCATGCCCTCGCACGCGCTGTCCACCAGCCGGGCACGGTGCTCGGACACCTCGACCGCGGTCACCTCGGCGCCCCGGCCCGCGGCGATCGCACCCATCAGGCCGGTCTTGCCACCCGGGCCGGCACACAGGTCGAGCCAGCGGGTGTCCTGTCCCTCGATCGGGGCCGCCAGCAGCGCGGCGGCCACCAGCTGCGAACCCTCGTCCTGCACGTGCGCGCGACCCTCACGGATGGCCGCCATCTCGCGTGGCGCGCCACCGTTGAGATAGACCGAGTACGGCGAGAACGCGCCGGGCACCCCGCCCACCTCGTCGGCCAGGTCGACCGCGTCGACCCGCCCCGGACGGGCGCACAGGTGCACCACCGGCGGCTGGTTGTCCTCGATCAGCAGACGGGCCGTCTCCTCCAGGTCACCGCCGAGCGCCTCGGCGAACGACCGGATCACCCACTGCGGGTGGTGGTGCATGACCGACAGGTTGCCCACCGGGTCGGCCTCGTAGGACGGGGCGATCCGCTCCAGCCAGCTGTCGAGCGAGGTCTCCGAGACCGTGCGCATCACCGCGTTGGCGAAACCGGACGCGCCCGGCGCCACCGAGCGGACCAGGTCGACGGTCTGGTTCACCGCGGCGTGCGACGGCACCCGGGTGTAGAGAAGCTGATAGACGCCCAACCGCAGCGCGTCACGGGCCGGCGGGTCGATCCGGGCCACGTCCCGCTCGGCGGCCGCGGCGATGATCAGATCGAGGGTGCCGAGCGCACGCAACGTGCCATAGGTCAGCTCGGTCGCGAACGCCGCGTCCCGCCCGTGCAGGCCCATGCCGCTGAGAATGTCGGAGAGGACCAGGTTCGCGTACGCGTCATCGCGGTGTACCGCCGCGACCGCCTCGTACGCCGCCTGCCGGGCCGGGTCCGCCGGAGGCCGGCCAGCACGCGGGGCAGTGCCGCTGCGCCCGTCCCGGGGATGGCCGGGGCCGCTCGGCCGGCTCGGCCGTCCGCCGTGCGGACGCGGCGCCCTGTGTTCCGTCACGCCTGAATCCCGCTTTCTGAAGTCTCGCCCCGCGAAGTCACGCTGGGCTCCTTTTCGGCGTGCGCTCCCGCTCCGCGCTTTGCTGCGGTGCAGTCGATCACGCTGTGTTCCTTTCGGCGTGCTCTCCTGGCCCTTGCTTCGCTGCGGTGCAGTCGATCACGCTGTGTTCCTTTCGGCGTGCTCTCCTGGCCCTTGCTTCGCTGCGGTGCAGTCGATCACGCCAGTTTCTCCCCTGCTTCGATCCGCATGCCACGCGCCCAGTCGGTCGCGGACATCGGCTTCTTCCCCGCCGCGCGCACCTCACCGAGTTGCACCGGTGTGGTGGCGGTGCCGGCCAGCACCTGTTTGCGCTCGACCAGCAGCTCACCCGGCCGCAGCGCCGGCGCGTTCGCCACCGGCCGCACCGGGCCCAGTTTCAGCCTCTCGTCACGCAACGTCGTCCAGGAGCCGGGAGCCGGGGTGCACGCCCGGATCCGCCGGTCCACCGCGAACGCCGGATCGTCCCAGCGGACCCGGGCGTCCTCGGCGGTCAGCTTCGGCGCGAACGAGACGCCGTCCGCGGGCTGCGGATGCGCCCGCGTCGTGCCCGCCTCGATGGAGTCGAGCACCGCCACCAGCAGGCCCGCGCCCTCGACGGCCAGCCGCGCCAGCAGGGTGCCGGAAGTGTCGTTGAACCGGATCTGATCGGTCAGCGTGCCGTAGACCGGCCCGGTGTCCAGGCCCGCCTCCAGCTCGAAGACGCTCGCACCGGTCACCTCGTCGCCGTGCAGCACCGCATGCTGCACGGGCGCGGCCCCCCGCCACGAGGGCAGCAGCGAGAAGTGCAGGTTCACCCAGCCGCGCTTGGGAATCTCCAACGCGGACGGCGGGACCAGAGCGCCGTACGCCACGACGGGCACACAGTCGGGCGCGAGCTGCCGCAGCCGCTCCTGGAACTCGGGCTCCCGCGGCTTCGCCGGAGTCAGCACCTCCAGACCGCGCTCGTCCGCCCAGGCGCCGACAGGCGAGCGGACCAGGCGACGACCACGGCCGGCCGGCGCGTCCGGACGGGTCACGACGGCGATCAGCTCGTGCCCGGAAGCGGCGATCGCCTCCAGGCTCGGCAGCGCGACCTCGGGAGTCCCCGCGAAGATCAGGCGCATCCGATCACCGGCCCGGGCTGAAGAGACCGGACCCGAAGACGCCCCGGCCGTGCGGGCTGTCCTTGATCGTGGGGGGCTTGGCAGCGTCGTACCACTCCGCGGAACGGATCTGCTTCATCGCGTCCTTGCGGGCCGCGGCGTCCAGCCGGTCCAGGAAGAGGACACCGTCGAGGTGGTCGGTCTCATGCTGGACGCAGCGGGCCATCAGGCCGGTGCCGACCAGTTGGACCGGGTCGCCGTGCTCGTTGAAGCCATTGGCGATCACATTCTGCCGGCGCTTGGTGTCGACGTAGATGCCCGGGATGGACAGGCAGCCCTCAGGGCCGTCCTGCTCCTCCTCGTCGGGGAAGGACAGCACCGGGTTGACGATGTGCCCGACCACGTCATCGATGTCGAAGCTGAACACGCGGAGGCCCACACCGAGCTGCGGGGCGGCCAGGCCGGCGCCACCCTGGTCCTGCATCGTCTCGATCAGGTCCTTCACCAGCTTGCGCAGTTCCTTGTCGAAATCGACGACGGCATCGGCCGGCGTGCGCAGCACCGGATCGCCGAAGAGACGGATGGACTGAACAGTCACGCGGTGAGACTCCTGACTCTGGTGGACGGCACACGACCAGTCTACGGAGTGACCCGCGCAACGCTGAGGGTGACAGCGGTCGCCCCGTCACGGCGGTCATGAATCAGAAACCGCGACGGTCCTGGATCAGAACCGTGGACCATCGCACCCACAACCGCGGACCGCCGCAGCCCGTCCGGCCCGTCCCGGCCCGCCCCGGACCGAATGCGCACCGCCGCAGCCCGCGCCGAGCCGCCCGGAGCCGCCCCGAGCCGCCGCAGCCCGCGCCGAGCCGCCCGGAGCCGCCCCGAGCCGCCGCAGACCACTGCGAGCCGCCGCACAACGCCGCAGGCCGCCGCGAGCCGTCGCGGGTTAGAACAAGTCGGCCGGATCCACCTGGATACGGACCGGCAGCGCGGCCTTGCGCGCGCTGCGCACCCCCGCGGCCTCGTGCAGCGCGTGTGCCAGATCGGCGGCCCGCGACCGGGCCACCCGCAGCAGCATCCGCTCCTGTTCCTCGGTCGCCGGGACCGGCCCCAGCACCTCGGCGCCGTCCGGCAGCCGGGCCAGCGACAACAGCTCGGCCACCGCCGTGGCCTGCCCGGTCACGCTGGCCATCCGCGCGGCCGGCGGAAACCCGAGATCACGCCGCTCGGCCAGCTCCCGGGCCGCGAACCAACCCGGATCCCACCGCAGCAACGCCTGCACCGGGGCCAGCGACCCATCGGCGACCACGACCACCCGCCCGCCGTCGTGCGCGGGACGGGCCAGCGCCGCGGCGTTCAGCCAGCGCCGCATCGTCTCCTCGGCGGCCCGCAGATCGGCCCGGCTGAGCAGCGCCCAGGTGTCGAGCAGCAGCACCGCGCCGAACCCACCCTCGGCCACCGGCTCAGCGCCCGGCGTGGACACCACCAGAGCGGCCTCGGCCGGCACACTGGTCAGCACATCTTCACGCCCGGAGGTACGCACCGGATAACCCGCGAACGCCCGGCCCATCTCCTCGGCGGTGCGCCGAGCCCCGATAACGGACGCCCGCAGCCGTCGATCCTGGCAGTTGGGACAGCTGTAGTCGGCCGACCCCCGCCCGCACCAGTGACAGACCGGGACATCCCGCGCCCCGTGCAGCCCGAGCGGCCCGGAACACTTCGGGCAGCGCGCCGGGGTGCGGCACTCCGCACACGCCACCGACGGCAGGTAGCCGCGCCGCGGCACCTGCACCAGCACCGGCGCACCGGCCTGCAGGGCCTGCTTCGCGGCCTGCCAGGCCAGGCTCGGCAGGCGGGCGCTCACCGCACCCGGGTCGCGGGCCAACTGCGAGTCGTCGCCGGTCGGCGCGATCGCGGGCGAACGCCGCCGCAGCGTCGCACGGTCCGCGGCGATCTCCCGGGCCCAGCCGGTCTCCAGCAACAACTGCCCCTCACCGGTACGCGCGAAGCCGCCCACCAGCGCCGCACAGTCCGCCAGGCGCGCCCGGGTGAGCAGAACGTCCCGCGCGTGCGGATAGGGAGCCCGCGGCTCGGCGTGCAGGTCGTCACCGTCGTCCCAGATCACCACGAGCCCCAGATCGGGGACGGGCGCCCACATCGCCGCTCGCGTGCCGGCGACCACGGGGACCTGATGCCGGCTGGCCGCCAGAAAACGCCGGTAGCGCTCGGCCGGCCCGAGCGCCGCGTTCAGGGCGACGTGCCGCCCCTCCCCGAGCACCCTGGTGAGCGCGTGGTCGACCCGCTCGAGATCGCGGGCGTCGGCGACGACGATCACCACGCCACGTCCACCGCGCACGGTGGCCGCGGCCGCTTCGGCGATCCGGAGCGGCCAGTCCTCACCCGGCAGCGCCGACCACACGGCTCGGGCGGGCCGTCCGTCCGTCAGCGCCCGCAGATAGGCGCTCCCGGCCGGATAGGCATCCCAACCGCCCTCCACCGGCTCCCGAATCCCTGCAAGATCCGCCCCAGCCTCCGCAATTACCGCCCCTGCCGCTCCCGACACCGAACCGCCCTCGTCGGCTACCGGCCCAGCCGCCCCAGACACCGAACCGCCCTCGTCGGCTACCGGCCCAGCCGCGTCGGCGGGGACAGGATCGCCAGCTCCCGCCTCGCCCTCGCGCGCAGCCGCCGCCTCACCCTCCGCCCTCTGCGAAGCGGCTGCCTCGCCCCCGGCCCCTAGCGCAGCCGCCGTCTCGCCCTCGGCCCCCCGCAAGGCCGCCTCGTCCGCCGCAGCCCCTCGCTCCGCCGCTGCTTCGCCCTCAGCCCCGCGCGCAGCCGCCACGCCGCTCTCGGCCCCGCGCACAGCCGCCGCCTGGGACTCCACCCGAGCGTGGCGGGGCGGCACTGCCAGCCGGAGCACATCCGCGAGATTGCCCGCATAGCGATCAGCGACCGCACGGGCCAGCCCGGCGATCTCCGGATCGAGGACCCGCTCGGGCGAGACCACTTTGTCTAGATAGGCCAGCTTGCCACCGTGGTCGGAGGCCTCAACGCGGGACAGCAGGAACCCGCTCACCAACTGCCCGGCGAACCGCACCTTCACCCGGACGCCGGGCTGCGCCGCCTCGTCATCGGCAGAGGAGATCAGATAGTCGAACGGCCGGTCGAGATGCGCCAGTGGCATGTCGACGCACACCCTGGCGACGGGCAGCCGCTCCGCCGGCTCCCGCTCACTGCGCATCCCCTTGCTTGCCATCGCCGAACATTCTGCCCGCCCCCTCTGACATTCCGCCGAGCCCCGTAGCCGATCCCGCCCGGCGACCCACAACAGCCCGACTGGCTGTGGCTGCCGCCCCGAGCCCGTGAAGAGCGGGGTGAGAAGCCATAGGTCCCCTTTATGACGCCCAGGCCATGCGCGAAAGCCGTTCAGTGATCCCGGTCGGCACAACGTCATCCACCAAGGCGTGAGCTGCAGCAACTGCCGACTTCCGAGCCATCACCACAGCTCGTCACCAAGATCTGCCAGCGACCGAAGCCCCGGCCCAGCGACGCCCGACACCCCAAGCCGTCGCTCACACACGAAATCCGGACGCGGCAGCACGCCGGAACTATGGCCGGCGGGCCGGGCCAGCGCGCTGGATGCGAGCACACACGTGACGGGCGCGGCAACGCGACGTACGCAGCGCGGAGGGAGAGGCCGGCGTCAATGAGTGAGGCGGGCCACCGTCGAGGCGCGGAGGTCGATCTCGACGGACGGCATGAAAACGGCCGGCGTCCCCGCGAGGAGACGCCGGCCGCAACGAGCCGTTGCTCAGGACGCGGCGTTCTTCAGGTCCTGGGCGCGGTCGGTGCTCTCCCAGCGCAGGTCCGGCAGGTCACGGCCGAAGTGGCCGTACGCCGCGGTCTGCTGGTAGATCGGGCGCATCAGGTCGAGGTCGCGGATGATCGCGGCCGGACGCAGGTCGAAGACCTCCTTGATGGCCTTCTCGATGCGCTCCACCGGCACGTTCTCGGTGCCGAACGTCTCGACGAACAGGCTGACCGGGTGAGCCTTGCCGATCGCGTAGGCGACCTGGGTCTCGCAACGCTCGGCGAGGCCTGCGGCGACCACGTTCTTGGCGACCCAGCGCATCGCGTACGCCGCGGAACGGTCGACCTTGGACGGGTCCTTGCCGGAGAACGCGCCGCCACCGTGCCGGGCGTAACCACCGTAGGTGTCAACAATGATCTTGCGACCGGTGAGGCCGGCGTCGCCCATCGGGCCACCGATCTCGAACCGGCCGGTCGGGTTCACCAGCAGCCGGTAACCCTCGGTGTCGATGCCGAGGCCTTCCAGCTCGGGGCCGATGACGTGCTCACGAACGTCCGGCGTGAGCAGCGACTCGAGCGAGATGTCGGCGGCGTGCTGCGACGAGACGACGACCGTGTCGAGGCGGACGGGACGAAGGCCGTCGTACTCGATGGTGACCTGGGTCTTGCCGTCGGGACGCAGGTAGGGGATCGTGCCGTCCTTGCGCGCGGCGGAGAGCCGGCGGGCCAGGCGGTGCGCCAGCGCGATCGGCAGCGGCATCAGCTCGGGCGTCTCGGAGCAGGCGAACCCGAACATCATGCCCTGGTCGCCGGCACCCTGGCTGTCCAGCGAGTCGCCGGCCTCACCCTGGCGCTCCTCGATGGCGGTGTCGACACCCTGGGCGATATCGGGCGACTGCGAGCCGATGGAGACGCTCACGCCGCAGGAGGCGCCGTCGAAACCCTTCTTCGACGAGTCGTAACCGATCGCGAGGATGGTGTCGCGAACAATCTTGGGAATGTCGGCGTAGGCCTGGGTGGTGACCTCACCGGCCACGTGCACCTGACCGGTGGTGATCAGGGTCTCCACCGCGACGCGGCTGCGCGGGTCCTGCGCGAGCAGGGCATCGAGAATCCCGTCGCTGATCTGGTCAGCGATCTTGTCCGGGTGGCCTTCCGTGACCGACTCGGAGGTGAACAGGCGGCGTGCCACGGCGCTCCTCAGATTTGTCGAATACAGCGTAACGCGAGAGTGTAGTCAGACTCGCCGAGCGTTAGGGGTCCTGGGCATCCAGGCGCGAGGCGACTTGATCGAAAATCATATCCGCCACATCGTCTTTGGGGAGTTCCCCATGAGTGGCGGTGAACCCGTCGGCCCCCAGCAGGGTGACGGTGTTGCGGTCCTGGCCGAAGACGCGGTCGACACCGACCTCGTTGACGACGATCAGATCCGCGCGCTTGCGGGCCAGCTTGCCGCGGGCGTTCTCCAGGGCGTCGTGGGTCTCCGCGGCGAACGCGACGAGCAACTGGCCGGGCATCTTGTTGGCACCCAGTTCGGCGGCGATGTCCGGGTTCGTGACCAGGGTGATCGCTTCGGGCACACCCGCCTCGGTCTTCTTGATCTTCTGCTCGGCGACCGTCGCGGGCCGGAAGTCGGCGGGCGCCGCCGCCATCACGACGACGTCGGCCGAGGCGGCCGCCTCGACGGTGGCCTTGCGCAGTTCCTCGGTCGTGCCGACTCGGACGATGTCCACCCCGGCGGGATCGGGCAGCGACACGTTCGCTGAGACGAGGGTCACTCTGGCGCCGCGCGCGACGGCGGCCTTGGCCAGCGCGTAGCCCTGCTTGCCGGAGGAGCGGTTCCCCAGGAACCGGACCGGGTCGAGCGGCTCCCGCGTGCCACCGGCGGTGACCACCACGTGCCGGCCGGCAAGATCGAGATCAACACCCCTGCGGTGTACGCGCAGCGCGATCTCGAAGATCGCCGCCGGGTCGGGAAGCCGGCCCTTGCCGGTGTCCTTCCCGGTCAGCCGTCCCACCGCGGGCTCGATCACGATCGCCCCACGCTCGCGCAGGGTCGCCACGTTCGCCCGGGTGGCCGGGTTCTCCCACATCTCGGTGTGCATGGCCGGCGCGAACACGACCGGGCAGGTCGCCGTGAGCAGCGTGTTGGTGAGCAGATCGTCGGCGATCCCGTGGGCGGCCTTGGCCAGCAGGTCGGCGGTGGCCGGAGCGACCACGACGAGTTCGGCGGACCGGCCGATCCGCACGTGCGGCACCTCGTGCACGTCGTCCCAGACGCCGGTGGCGACCGGACGTCCGGAGAGCGCCGACCAGGTGGGCTCACCGACGAACCTCAGGGCCGAATCGGTCGGGACCACCCGCACGCCGTGCCCCGACTCGGTGAACAGCCGCAGCAGCTCGCACGCCTTGTAGGCGGCGATCCCCCCGCCCACACCCAACACGATCTCGGTCACGGCATCACCATCGGCACGGATTCACCTCGGATAAACAATTGATCCCGCGCCCATGATGCGGGACGCGGGACCACTAGGCCTAAACAGATCAAGGGTTGTCAGTCGCCTCGGCGGTCAGCAGGCCGGCGTTGATCTCCCGCATGGCGATGGAGAGCGGCTTCTCCTGCGGGGTGGTCTCCACCAGCGGACCGACATATTCCAGCAGGCCCTCGCCGAGCTGGCTGTAGTAGGCGTTGACCTGGCGGGCGCGCTTGGCCGCGAAGATCACCAGCGAGTACTTCGACGAGGTCTTGTCGAGGAGCTCGTCGATCGGCGGGTTGGTGATGCCTTCGGGGTTCGCGATGGTTCCCACTGTGGTGAAATCCTTAATGCTCGTGTGCAAGGTATAACGAACCGAGTAATCCTACCAGCTCGTCAGCCGCACGTTCGACGAAGTCGTTGACGACGGTGTGGTCGAACTCTGATTCCGCGGCGAGTTCCTCGTCCGCGTGCGCCAGACGGCGCTTGATCGTCTCCTCGTCGTCGGTCCCCCGGCCGACCAGGCGGCGGTGGAGCTCCTCGACGCTCGGCGGGGCGAGGAAGACCAGCTGCGCCTCCGGCATCGCCGCACGCACCTGCCGGGCGCCCTGAAGGTCGATCTTCAGCAAAACGGGCCGGCCCTGATGGAGCCAGCCCTCGACCTGTGCCCGGGGCGTGCCGTAGAGGTTGCCCGCGAATTCCGCCCACTCCAGCAGTTGCCCGCCGTCGACCAGGCGCTGAAACTCGGACCTGGTCACGAAGTGGTAGTGCTCGCCGTCGGTCTCGTAGTCGCGTTTCTTGCGGGTTGTCACCGACACCGAGAGTTTGATCCACGGCGAGCGCAGCCGGACAAACTCGATCACACTGTCCTTTCCGACCCCTGAGGGGCCGGAAAGGACAGTGAGGCGGGCTGCCGGCTGCGCGTCGTCATCCATGCTCACGGCTCATTCCTACACGAGCCCATGAGTCAGTTCGCAGCGAACTCCCCCAGGAGGGCCTTGCGCTGCTGGTCGCCGAGACCCCGGAGCCGGCGGCTCTCGGCGATCTTCAGCTTCTCCATGATCTGGGTCGCACGGATCTTGCCGATGCCCGGCAGCGCCTGAAGCACGGCCGAGACCTTCAGCTTGCCGACGACCTCGTCGCCCTCCGCGCGCTCGAGCACGGCGGCGAGGGTGGTCTTGCCGGACTTGAGCTGTTCCTTCAGCTCAGCCCGAGCCTTGCGGACTTCCGCAGCCTTCTCCAGCGCGGCTTGGCGCTGTTCGGGGCTCAGTGACGGGAGCGGCACCAGTTCTCCTCAGGTCCCTTACGCGGCGGTGGTTCAATACCGGCGCTTCTGTGAAACGTGGTGTGCCAGGGAACCAAAGGGGCATGTGGTTCCCGGCGCCGGGAAAACTAGCGGTCAAAGCTGGTTTCGGCAACGTGGGGGTACCCCCGGTCCGGCTCTTCGGGAGGCTGCTAAGCAGGCCGTTTCACCCGAGGGCGGCGCGGCAGCCGGCCAGAACTCGGTCCGCGGCGGCCCGCAGATCGGCGATTCCGGGGCCCGCGGCGAGAACCTCGCGTGAGTACGACGGCAACACGTTGTGAAGGCTCTCACCGAAGACCGCGCGCAGGTCATCGGGCGTCCCGCCCTGCGCTCCGAGGCCCGGCGCGAGCAGCGGGCCGTTGACCGCAGAGAGGTCGTGGCCGGTCTCGCCGATCGTCGCGCCGACCACGAGGCCGAGGCTGCCGAGTGGCTCCGCACCCGCGTTGACCTGGGAAATCTCATCGATCACAGTCTGCGCGACAGTTTTTCCGGACGGCGTGACGGCGTGCTGGACGGCCGGGCCCTCGGGGTTGGAAGTCAGCGCGAGAACGAAGACGCCACCCCCGTGAGCGGCCGCCAGGTCGAACGCCGGCTGCAGAGATCCGACTCCGAGATAGGGACTCACAGTAATCGCGTCGGAACAGAGAGTGCTCTCCGGATTCAGATACGCGTCGGCGTACGCGGCCATCGTCGAACCGATGTCGCCCCGTTTCACGTCGAGCAGGACGATCGCGCCGGCCTCTCGCGACTGTCGGATAGTTGACTCAAGAACAGCGACGCCACGTGACCCAAATCTCTCAAAAAATGCGGACTGTGGCTTCAGAACGGCCACCCGATCGGCCAGCGCCTCGACCACCGTACGGGCGAAGCGCTCCAGGCCGGCGATGTCGTCGGAGAGTCCCCAACGGGCCAACAGAGAGGCGTGCGGATCGATGCCGACACACAGCGGGCCACGCTCCGCTACCGCCGCGTGCAGTCGTTCACCGAAGGTCTCCATGAGCAATTCCCTCTCGCGTGTCAGCTAGCCGCCACCGCGGCGGCGATTCCCGCGGTAATGCGGGCCACGTCGGCGTCGTCCGTGACGAACGGCGGCATGGTGTAGATCAGGTCCCGGAACGGCCGCAGCCAGACGCCCTCGGCCACCGCCGCCGCGGTCGCCGCCGGCACGTCCACGTCGTGCTCCAGCTGGACCACCCCGATGGCGCCCAGGACACGCACGTCAGCGACCCCTCGCGCGCCGCGTAGCGGCTCCAGGCCGCTTCGCAGGGCCTTTTCGATCATCGGTACGCGCTCGGCCCACCCGCCGGCGCGTAAGAGGCTCAGAGAGGCCCCGGCGACCGCGCACGCGAGCGGGTTCCCCATGAAGGTCGGGCCGTGCGCCAGTCCACCGCCCTCCCCGGCTGAAATCGCGGTCGCCACCTCACCGGTGCAGAGCGTCGCCGCCAGGGTCAGGTATCCGCCGGTCAGCGCTTTGCCCAGGCACATGATGTCCGGGCTCACACCGGCGTGATCGGCCCCGAAGAACCGGCCGGTCCGGCCGAACCCGGTGGCGATCTCGTCGAAGATCAGGAAGATCCCGTGCGCGGCGGTCGCCTCGCGCAGCACCCGCAGGTATTCCGGATGGTGGAACCGCATGCCGCCCGCGCCCTGCACCACCGGCTCGACGATCACCGCGGCGATCTCGCCGGAGTGCCGCTCGATCATGTCGGTCAGCGCGGTGGCGTAGCCGTCGTCCCACTCCGCCGGTGGCGCCTCCGCGAAGATCTGCGCAGGCAGCACCCCGGTCCAGAGGCTGTGCATGCCGCCGACCGGATCGCAGACACTCATCGGGTGAAAAGTATCGCCGTGATATCCGCCACGCCAGGTGGCCAGACGGCTCCGGCCCGGCCGGCCGAGGGCCCGCTGGGCCTGCAACGCCATCTTGATCGCCACCTCGACCCCGACCGAGCCGGAGTCGCAGAGGAAGACGTGCTCCAGCCCCGGCGGGGTGATCTCGACCAACTCGGCGGCCAGCCGGATCGCCGGCTCGTGGGTCAGCCCGCCGAACATCACGTGGCTCATCCGGCCGGCCTGCCCGGTCAGCGCCGCGTCGAGAACCGGGTGCCGGTAGCCGTGGATCGCCGCCCACCAGGACGACATCCCGTCCACCAGTTCCCGGCCGTCGGCCAGGCGCAGGCGCACGCCCTCGGCGCTCTCCACCAGGTAGGGGTCGCTGCGGCCGGGCATCGGCCCATAGGGATGCCAGACGTGCGCCCGGTCCAGCGCCAGCAGCCGCGCCGCGCCGGCCCCGTCCATGCCGGCCCCGTCCGCGCTGGGCCCGCTCGGGCCGGGCCTCTCCCGCCACGCGGCATCCGCGCCACCCCTGTCCGGGCCGGCCGGCCCGGACAGGTGGTCGAGCGCGAGATCGTCGTCGCGCCCGGTGGCGGTCACCGCGCGGCTGCGGTCCGCACCGGGCGGGCGCCGCGGGCGACCGCCTTGACAAGATCGGGCCCCCGGTAGATGAACCCGGTGTAGAGCTGGACCAGCGACGCCCCGGCGTCGAGGAGCCGGGACGCGTCGTCAGCCGACATGATCCCGCCCACCCCGATGATCGGCAGGCGGCCACCGCTCTCGGTGTGCACGAACCGCACCACCTGGCGGGACCGGGCGGTCAGCGGCGCCCCGGACAGGCCGCCGGCCTCGCTCGCCAGGTGCCGGTCGGCCGGGGCCAGCCCGTCACGTGACAGCGTGGTGTTCGTCGCGATGATGCCGGCCGCACCGTGCGCCAGGCAGACCTCCAGCAGCTCGGCGATCGCCGGCTCGGTCAGGTCGGGAGCGATCTTGACGAGCACCGGCACGGGACCGGCCAGCGCCTGCAGCAGGGCCCCGATCGAGTCCTTGTCCTGCAGGGTCCGCAAGCCGGGAGTGTTCGGCGACGACACGTTGACCGCGATGTAGTCGGCGTAGGACTGCAGAAGGCGGTACGAGGCGAGGTAGTCCTCGACCGCGTCCTCCAACGGCGTCACCTTCGACTTGCCGAGGGAGACACCGATCGGCACCGGCCGCTTGGCCGACCCCGGTGGGCCCAGCTCGGCCAGGCGCTCGGCCAGGGCGGCCGCGCCGGCGTTGTTGAAGCCCATCCGGTTGACGATGCCCTCGCTGTCCTTGGCCCGGAACAGGCGTGGCTTGTCGTTGCCCGGCTGCGGTTTCGCGGTGACCGTGCCGACCTCGACGAAGCCGAAGCCGAGCGCCGGCCACGCCTGCAGGGCGACCCCGTTCTTGTCGACGCCGGCGGCCAGGCCGACCCGGTTCGGGAACCGGACGCCGAAGACGTCGACCGGGGCGGAGAACGCGTACCGCCGGCGCAGGGCCGCAAGAGCCGGGGCGGGCAGCTGGGCGAGCCGGTTCAGCGTCCACTCGTGGGCGTGCTCGGCGTCGCCGCCGCCCAGCCGGAACAGCGCCGGCCGGGCGACGTCGGTGAAGAAGTTCACCTAGACCACCTTCGTCGTGACGGTCATGCGAGATCGCCCCTGAGCAGCTTGTGCAGCTCCTGCAGCGGCCGGACCGTCATGTCACCGGCGCGGAGGGCCTCGATGCCCATCACCGCGGCGGCGGCGCCCGGAACGGTGGTGATGCTCGGCACGTCCGCGGTGACGGCGGCGCTGCGGATCTCGTAGCC
The DNA here is from genome assembly GCF_030009775.1 of Actinoplanes sandaracinus. Classification (GTDB taxonomy): domain Bacteria; phylum Actinomycetota; class Actinomycetes; order Mycobacteriales; family Micromonosporaceae; genus Actinoplanes; species Actinoplanes sandaracinus. Next base: position 123,336 of record NZ_JASCTH010000026.1, read on the forward strand.
GTCGAGGCGGGCACTGGCGCCCGAGCCCTGCGGCGTGTTGATGATCAGCGCGATCTCGCCGGCCAGGATCAGCTCGACCGCGTTCTTCTTGCTCGGGTCCTCGTAGTGCTTCGGGACGATCTCGCACTCGATGCCGTACCGGCGCAGCACCTCACCGGTGCCGGACGTGGTGACGATGGTGAACCCCAGGTCCGCGAGCCGCTTGACCGGGAAGATCATCGACCGCTTGTCCCGGTTGGCGACCGACACGAACACCTTGCCGCTGGTCGGCAGCGAGCCGTACGCCGCGGCCTGCGACTTGGCGAACGCCTGGCCGAAGCCGGCGTCGATGCCCATCACCTCGCCGGTCGACTTCATCTCCGGGCTGAGCAGGCTGTCCACGTTGTTGCCGGCCAGGGTGCGGAACCGCTTGAACGGCAGCACCGCCTCCTTGATCGCGATCGGCGCGCCGGGCGGGGTGGCGCCGCCGTCGCCGGAGGGCAGCAGCATGCCCTCGGCGCGCAGCTCGGCGATGGTGGCGCCGAGCATGATCCGGGCGGCCGCCTTGGCCAGCGGCACCGCGGTCGCCTTCGACACGAACGGCACCGTCCGCGAGGCGCGCGGGTTCGCCTCCAGAACGTAGAGGGCCTCGTCCTTGAGCGCGTACTGCACGTTCATCAGGCCGCGCACGCCGATGCCCCGGGCCAGCGCCTCGGTGTAGCGGCGCACCTCGGCGATGTGCGGGGCGGCCAGGTTGATCGGCGGCAGCGAGCAGGCCGAGTCGCCGGAGTGGATGCCGGCCTCCTCGATGTGCTCCATGACGCCACCCAGGTAGACCTCGCCGGTCGCGTCGCAGAGCGCGTCCACGTCGATCTCGATGGCGTCGTCGAGGAACCGGTCCACCAGCACCGGGTGGTCCGGCGAGATCTCGGTGGCCCGCTCGATGTAGCCCCTCAGGGTGGGCTCGTCGTAGACGATCTCCATGCCCCGGCCGCCGAGCACGTAGGACGGGCGGACCAGGACCGGGTAGCCGATCGAGTCGGCGATCGCCTTGGCCTCGCCGAAGCTGGTCGCGGTGCCGTGGTCGGGCGAGCGCAGGCCGTTCTCCGCCAGCAGCGTGCCGAACAGGCCGCGGTCCTCGGCCAGGTCGATCGACTCCGGGCTGGTGCCGACGATCGGGAGGCCGGCCGCCTTGAGCCGGTTCGCCAGGCCGAGCGGGGTCTGACCGCCGAGCTGCACGATCACCCCGATCACGCCCGGGCCGCCGGCGGCCTTGCCGGAGCTGTCCTCGGCGTGGAACACCTCGAGGACGTCCTCGAAGGTGAGCGGCTCGAAGTAGAGCCGGTCGGCGGTGTCGTAGTCGGTCGACACCGTCTCCGGGTTGCAGTTGACCATGACGGTCTCGAAGTCGACCGCCCGGAGCGCCTGGACAGCGTGCACGCACGAGTAGTCGAACTCGATGCCCTGGCCGATCCGGTTCGGCCCGGAGCCCAGGATCAGCACCTTGGGCCGGTCGCTCGGCGCCACCTCGGTCTCCTCGTCGTACGACGAGTAGTGGTACGGGGTGTTCGCCTGGAACTCGGCGGCGCAGGTGTCGACGGTCTTGTAGACCGGCCGGATGCCGAGCCGGTGCCGCAGCACCCGGACCCCGTCCTCACCCGCCAGCTCGGGCCGCAGGGCCGCGAGCTGCTTGTCGGAGAGCCCGGACCGCTTGGCGCGGCGCAGCAGCTCGGCGTCGAGGACCGGGGAGGCCAGGATCTCGGCACGCAGGTCGACCAGGGCCTGGATCTCGTCCAGGAACCACGGGTCGATCCGGCCGCTGGCCTGGTGCACCTGCTCGACGGTCGCGCCGAGCCGCAGCGCGGCCTCGACCGTGTAGAGCCGGCCGTCGTGCGGGATGCGCAGGGCTTCCAGCGCCTCGTCGACGTCGGTGAAGGTCGGCGCGGTCCAGAAGCCGGCGGCCTTGGTCTCCATCGAGCGCATGGCCTTGTTGAGCGCCTCGGCGAAGTTGCGGCCCAGGCTCATCGCCTCACCGACCGACTTCATCGTGGTGGTGAGTTCCTTGTCGGCGCCCGGGAACTTCTCGAACGCGAACCGCGGGATCTTGACGACCACGTAGTCGAGCGCCGGCTCGAAGGCGGCCGGCGTCTTCAGCGTGATGTCGTTGGGGATCTCGTCGAGGGTGTAGCCGATCGCCAGTTTCGCGGCGATCTTGGCGATCGGGAAGCCGGTGGCCTTCGACGCCAGCGCCGACGACCGGGACACCCGCGGGTTCATCTCGATTACGATCATCCGGCCGTCGTCCGGATTGATCGCGAACTGGATGTTGCAGCCGCCGGTGTCGACGCCGACCTCACGGAGGACGGCGATGCCCAGGTCACGAAGCTTCTGGTACTCCCGGTCGGTGAGCGTCATGGCCGGGGCCACGGTGACGCTGTCGCCGGTGTGCACGCCCATCGGGTCGATGTTCTCGATCGAGCAGACGACCACGACGTTGTCGTGCTTGTCGCGCATCAGTTCGAGCTCGTACTCCTTCCAGCCGAGCACGCTCTCCTCGATGAGCACCTCGTGCACCGGGGAGGCGGCCAGGCCGGAGCCGGCGATCCGGTCCAGGTCCTCACTCGTGTGCGCCATGCCCGAGCCGAGGCCGCCCATGGTGAACGAGGGCCGGATGACGACCGGCAGGCCGATCTCGGCGACCGTCTCCCGTACCTCGTCCATGGAGTGGCAGACCCGGGACCGCGGCGTCTCGCCGCCCGCCTTGGCCACGATGTCCTTGAAGAGTTGCCGGTCCTCGCCCTTACGGATGGCCTCGACGTTGGCGCCGATCAGCTCGACACCGTACTTCTCCAGGACGCCGCTCTCGTGCAGCGCGATCGCGGTGTTCAGCGCGGTCTGGCCGCCCAGCGTCGGCAGGATCGCGTCGGGGCGCTCCCGGGCGATGACCAGCTCGACGAACTCTCCAGTGATCGGCTCGACGTAGGTGGCGTCGGCGAACTCCGGGTCGGTCATGATCGTGGCCGGGTTGGAGTTGACCAGCGAGACCCGGATGCCCTCGGCCCGCAGCACCTGGCAGGCCTGGGTGCCGGAGTAGTCGAACTCGCACGCCTGGCCGATGACGATCGGGCCGGACCCGATCACCATCACATGTTTGATGTCGTCACGCTTCGGCACTCGCGTCAGCCCTTCTTTTCCACAAGGTCAACGAAGCGGTCGAACAGGTAATCCGCGTCGTGCGGGCCGGCGGCGGCCTCGGGGTGGTACTGGACGGTGAAGGCCGGGACCTCGAGGCCCCGCAGGCCCTCCACCACGTTGTCGTTCAGGCAGACGTGCGAGACCTCGACACCACCGAACTCGGTGTCGATCCGCTCGCCGATCGGGGCGTCCACCGCGAAACCGTGGTTGTGGCTGGTCACCTCGACCTTGCCGGTGGTCTTGTCGAACACCGGCTGGTTGATGCCTCGGTGGCCGTACCCCAGCTTGTAGGTGCCGAAGCCGAGCGCCCGGCCGAGGATCTGGCTGCCGAAGCAGATGCCGAACAGCGGCACCCGGCGGCGCATGACCTCCCGCGCGAGGGCGACCGGTCCGTCGGCGGTCGCCGGGTCACCGGGGCCGGGCGAGAAGAAGACCGCGTCGGGGCTGACCGCGAGCAGGTCCTCGATCGAGGAAGACGCCGGGAAGATGTGCGTGGTGACGCCCCGCGCGGCGAGCCGGCGGGACACGTTGCGCTTGATGCCCAGGTCGAGGGCGGCGACCGTGTAACGGTGCTCGCCCTCGGCCTTCACCGTGTAGCGGTCGCCGGTGGTGACCTGTGCGGAGAGGTCCGCGCCGAGCATCTGCGGCTGGGCCAGGACCCGCTGCTGCAGCTCTTTCGGGTCGAGGTCGAGCGAGGAGATGCCGGCCCGCATGGCGCCGCGCTCCCGCAGGTGCCGGGTGAGGGCGCGGGTGTCGACACCGCTGATCCCCACGACGCCCTCGGCGGCCAAACGGTCGCCCAGGTCGCCGGTGGAGCGCCAGTTGGACGGGCGGCGGGCCGGGTCGCGAACCACGTAGCCGGCGACCCAGATGCGGTCGGACTCGTCGTCCTCGCCGTTGACGCCGGTGTTGCCGATCTGCGGCGCCGTCTGCACCACGACCTGCCGGTGGAACGACGGGTCGGTCAGCGTCTCCTGGTAGCCGGTCATGCCGGTGGTGAACACCGCCTCGCCGAACGTCTCGCCCACCGCGCCGTAGGCGGAGCCGTGGAACGTGCGCCCGTCCTCCAGGACGAGGATCGCTTTCGAGGTCACTTGACTGCCTTCCCGTCCAGAACCGTCGCTTCGCCCCTGAGGAAGGTCGCCACGATGCGACCGGGCAGGGTGTGACCCGCGTACGGCGTGTTGCGGCTGCGGCTGGCCAGCTCCGCCGGGTCGACGACCCAGCGGGCGGCCGGGTCCACCAGCGTGAGGTTGGCCGGCGTGCCGGCCCGCGTCAGGTCGCCGCCGTGGGAGTCCAGCCCGGCGATGCGGGCCGGCGCGATCGACATGCGGTCGGCGATCAGCTCCCACTTCGGGCCGAAGACGCTCAGCACGATCGGCAGCGCGGTCTCCAGGCCGAGCATGCCGGGCCGCGCGTACGACCACTCGCACTCCTTGTCCTGCACGGCGTGCGGCGCGTGGTCGGTGGCCACCACGTCGATCACTCCGTCCAGCAGAGCCTGGCGCAGGGCTTCGACGTCCTTACGTGTACGCAACGGGGGGTTGACCTTGAAGACCGGGTCGTAGCCGGACGCGAGCTCGTCGGTGAGCAGCAGGTGATGCGGGGTGACCTCGGCCGTCACGCGGACGCCGCGTGCCTTGGCCTGGCGCAGCACCTCGACCGACCCGGCGGTGGAGACGTGGCAGACGTGCAGGCGGCTGCCGACGTGCTCGGCCAGGAGCACGTCGCGGGCGATGATCGCCTCCTCGGCGACCGCCGGCCAGCCGGTGAGGCCGAGCCGCGTGCTGACCTCGCCCTCGTGCATCTGGGCGCCCTCGGTCAGGCGCGGCTCCTCGGCGTGCTGGGCGATGACGCCGTCGAACGCCTTCACGTACTCCAGAGCGCGGCGCATCAGCTTGGGGTCGGCGACGCAGAAACCGTCGTCGGAGAAGATTCGCACCCCTGCCGCGGAGGAGGCCATCGCGCCCAACTCGGCCATCTGCTTGCCGGCCAGGCCGACCGTGACGGCGCCGATCGGCTGCACGTCGACCAGGCCGGCCTCGCGGCCCAGCCGCCAGACTTGCTCGACCACGCCGGCGGTGTCGGCGACCGGCGAGGTGTTCGCCATCGCGCAGACCGCGGTGTAGCCACCGAGGGCGGCGGCACGGGAACCGGTCTCGACGGTCTCGGCGTCTTCCCGGCCGGGCTCGCGCAGGTGGGTGTGCACGTCCACCAGGCCGGGCAGGGCGACCAGGCCGGACGCGTCGATGACCTCGGCGTCCTGGCCGGCCGGCTCGGCGGAGATCACGCCGTCCGAGATGTGCAGATCGGTCGGCGCGGCGCCGAGGATCGAGACGCCCTTGAGCAGGTACGCCATCACTTGCCTCCCAAAAGCAGGTAGAGGACGGCCATCCGGACGCTGACGCCGTTGGCGACCTGTTCGACGATCGTGGAGCGGGGCGAGTCGGCCACCTCGGGCGCGATCTCCATCCCGCGGTTCATCGGGCCGGGGTGCATGACGATCGCGTGCTCCGGCATCTTGTGGAGACGAGGCACATCGAGCCCGTAGCGGCGGCTGTACTCCCGCGCCGACGGGAAGTAGGAGTCCTGCATCCGCTCGGTCTGCACGCGCAGCATCATCACCACGTCGCTGTCCGGCAGCACCGCGTCCAGGTCGAAGGAGACCTGGGTCTTCTCGGAGAGCGCCGCGGCGACGTCGAGCGGGATCAGGGTCGGCGGGCCGACCACGGTGACCTGCGCGCCCAGGGTGGTCAGCAGCAGGACGTTGGACCGGGCGACCCGGCTGTGCAGCACGTCACCCACGATCGCGACCTTCAGCCCGTCGAGGCGGCCCAGGCGGGAGCGCATCGTGTAGGCGTCGAGCAGCGCCTGCGTGGGGTGCTCGTGGGTGCCGTCGCCGGCGTTCACGACCGACCCGTCCACCCAGTTCGCCAGGCGGTGCGGCGCGCCGCTGGCCGAGTGCCGGATGACCACCGCGTCGGCGCCCATCGCCTGCAGGGTCAGCGCGGTGTCCTTGAGGCTCTCCCCCTTGGACACGCTGGAACCCTTGGCGGAGAAGTTGATGACGTCGGCGGAGAGCCGCTTGGCGGCCGCCTCGAAGGAGATCCGGGTGCGGGTCGAGTCCTCGTAGAAGAGGTTGACCACGGTGCGGCCGCGCAGCGCGGGCAGTTTCTTGACCTCACGACCGGAGAGGGCGGCCATCTCGGCGGCGGTGTCCAGGATGAGCGTGGCGGTCTCGGCGTCCAGGTCGGCGGCCGAGCGCAGGTGCTTGATCACGTGAGGCCTCCGATCAGCTTGACCTCGTCGGCGCCGTCGGTCTCGGTGAGAGTCACCTTGACGCTCTCGCTGAGCGCCGTCGGGATGTTCTTGCCCACGTAGTCGGCGCGGATCGGCAACTGCCGGTGACCGCGATCGACCAGGACCGCGAGCTGCACCGAGCTGGGCCGGCCGATGTCGTTGAGGGCGTCCAGGGCGGCGCGCGCCGACCGGCCGGAGAAGAGGACGTCGTCGACGAGGATGACGCGCAGGCCGTCGATGCCGCCGGGCGGCAGCTCGGTCTTGCCCAGCGCGCGGGTGGCTTTCAGCCGCAGGTCGTCGCGGTAGAGCGTGATGTCGAGAGAGCCCACCGGCACGTCGACGCCTTCGAAGGCGTGAATCCGGGCGGCGAGGCGGTGCGCGAGCGGGACTCCGCGGGTCGGGATGCCGAGCAGAACCGTCCCGGTGGCGCCGGAGGTCTTCTCCAGAATCTGGTGGGCGATCCGGTCGACGACCCGGTGCAGGTCGGACTCCGCCAGAATGATCTTGCTAGGTGCGTCTGCGCGTGGTTGTGCCACGGCGGACCTCCTTCCCCGCCTCACGGGACGGGTCGTTAAAGGATGTCGGTCGGGCCGGAAGAACAAAGACCCGATGGCTGACGCTACGTTACCAGTGGCCGGATCGTTGACCATGGTGACGTGCCTGACTGGAGCACACCGGACAAATCCCACCGTCTAGGGATACAGCCGGTTACTTTGGTGCGGCCCGCGCGACTCATCGGTAACCAACACTTGACCGGCGGTCGCAAACTCCGTACCGTCACGCAGCGTAGCGAACCGTGAGGAAAGAACCCTCCGGGCCAGCACAGTACCGGGAGTGTCCATATGCCGTCTGAGTACGCGAAGTCGCTGGGCGCTCGCCTGCGCTCCATCCGCCAGCAGCAGGGCCTGTCCCTGCAGGGCGTCGAAGAGAAGTCCAACGGCCGCTGGAAAGCGGTCGTGGTCGGCTCATACGAGCGGGGCGACCGCGCGGTAACCGTCTCGCGCCTTGCCGAACTGGCCGATTTCTACCGTGTGCCCGTCTCCGAGCTGCTGCCCGACGGCAGTGGCATCCGACTCGAGGCCACTAACAAGATCGTTCTGGACCTCGAGAAGCTGTACGACACCACCGGCGAGGACCTCGCCTATGTGGCGCGGTACGCCCGTGCGATCCAGCAGCAGCGCGGCGACTACAACGGCCGCGTCCTCTCCATCCGCGCCGACGACCTGCGCGCGCTCGCGATCGTCTACGACATCTCGCCGTCCGGCCTCATCGAGCGCCTGACCGAGCAGGGCGTCCTGGTCGCCGACCCGCGCGCATTCTTCGCCAGCTGAGGAATTCACAAGCGGAAAGCCGGCTCACCCGCTGAGCCAGCTGCACAAAATCAGCAACACCCCGTAGCGCCCCCCGTAAAGCCCGCGTCCCCCCGACGCGGGCTTTCGCATTTCCCACCCCACCCCACCCCGCCGCCGCTGCCACCACTGCTGCCACCGCTCGATCTTGTGAACTTTGGGTGCTCCGTGCCCGTAGAAATCCACAAGATCGAAGGTTTTCCACAGGCAAGCGCCCAAGATCAGCAGCAGACGCGGCAATCGGGCAGGGTCGAGAGATGCCGCTGAACCCTCCGGGCCAGGACGCAGGTGACTACGAATGGTTGATTCTCGAACAGGCAGGCGTGCTGACCACGCGCCAAGCCGTCGGTCTCCTCGGCCGCCGCAAGGTGGACGGCCACCTCGATCAGGGCCGCTGGCGCCGGCTGTGCCGGGGCGTTCTGCTGACGCACAACGGACGGCTCGACCCCGACCAGCAACTGTGGGCCGCCGTCCTCACCATGGGTGATGGGGCGCATCTCGCTGGAGCCACCGCGATGGCCATCGGCGGGGTGACCGGCTTCAAGCCCGAGTCGATCCACGTGCTCATCCCGGGACAGCGCTCTCGGAGTATCCGTGCCGCGGACCTCCCGGCGGGCATGGCCGGTGTCAGCGTTCACCGGACCACCGTCCTCCCGGCAGGCCATCAGCAGACCGGCGGACCACACGGACCTCGATGCCACGGTCCGTCATCGACGCCGCGGCATGGGCCCGCACCGACAACGGAGCCCGCGTGCTGATCATGAGGGCCTGCCAGCAGCGGCGAGTGACCGTCACGGCGTTGCGCGAGGCTCTCGCCCTGTTCCCCCGGATCCGTCGTCATCGCCTGCTCACGGAGACCTTCGACGATCTTGATGTGAGCGCGATGACGCTCGGTGAGGCGAGTTTGATGAAGCTCTGTCGCACTTACCTGCTTCCGCTGCCTGAGTTGCAGCGGCAGCGGCAAGACGTCGACGGGCGCAATCGATACCTCGACGCCTACTGGCCGGACCACGGGCTGCAGGTGGAGATAGACGGAGCACACCACATGGAGGTCGACCACTGGAGTGCGGACATGCTCCGCCAGAACCAGCTGTGGATCGCGGGCGACCGGATCCTGCGGTTCCCGTCGTGGCTCGTGCGGGCGCGGCCTCAGATTGTCGCGGCGCAGATCAGAGCCGCTCTCGAGGCAGCCCGCCCTCAGCCACGGAAGCCGTCTTCAGGCCGGCAGACCAATCTTGTGGATTTGACCGACCACGGCGCGACGAAATTCCGCAAGGTCACCATGCGGCGCTGTCAGCAGCGCTGATGTCGGTGACTTCCCCGTGCGCGGCGCACCCGAACTCCGCAAGATTGCGGGCGCATGGGGGTGGGGGATGCTTAGCGGACTGGACGGAGTCCGGGCCGCTAAGCATCATCTCAACGAGTGGCGAATGCCGCGATCCGGTCCAGAAGCCCGTTCAGGAAACGCGGGCTGTCGTCCGTCGACATCTCCTTCGCCAACTCGACCGCCTCGGTGATCGCCACCGGGTCGTCCACCTCGGGCACGTAGATCAGCTCGTAAACGGCGATCCGGGCCAGGTTGCGGTCGACAGCGGGCATCCGGTCGATCGTCCAGCCCTCGGCGTAGCTCGCGATCAGCTCGTCGATGCGGTCGAGGTGCTGCGCGACGCCCTCGATGAGCGTCTTCGAGTACTCCAGGTGCTCGGGGTGCGGCCTGGCGATCCGCTCCAGGTAGGTGAGCAGCACCTGGTTGGGCGACAGGTCACGCAGGTCGGCCTCGAAAAGGACGTCCAGCGCTCGCTTGCGGGCCTTGCGACGCGCGAGCCGTTCCTTCTTGGGACCTTCCGCCATCAGCTGCGGCCGAGGTAGCGGCCGTCGCGGGTGTCGACCTTGATCTTCTCACCGGTGGTGATGAAGAGCGGGACGTTGACGGTCGCGCCGGTCTCGACCGTGGCCGGCTTGGTGCCACCGGTGGAGCGGTCACCCTGCAGGCCCGGCTCGGTGTAGGTGACCTCGAGGAACACGCTGGTCGGCAGCTCGATGTAGAGCGGCACACCCTCGTGCAGCGCGACGGTCGCCTCAGCCTCGCCCAGCAGGTAGTTGGCGTTCTCTCCGACGGTGCCGCCGGGAACGTGGATCTGGTCGAAGGTGTCCAGGTCCATGAAGACGTAGTCGTCTCCGTCCTGGTACAGGTACTGCATCGTGCGCTTGTCCACGGTCGCGGTCTCGACCTTGGTGCCGGCGTTGAAGGTCTTGTCCACCACCTTGCCGGAGAGCACGTGCTTCAGCGTGGTCCGCACGAAGGCCGGACCCTTGCCCGGCTTGACGTGCTGGAACTCCACGACGGCCCACAGCTCGCCGTCGAGGTTGAGCACCAGGCCGTTCTTCAGGTCGTTGGTGGAAGCCATGTCCTGCCTTGATCTTGATACGTATCGGTGACCGAACCACTCTACCGACGCGGAGGCACCCGGAGCGAATCGGGCCTACCGTGCGATGTGCTCCAGTGCCAGGCGATATCCGTCGAATCCGAGACCCGCGATCACCCCGGTGGCGACCGGGGAGATCACCGAATGGTGCCGGAACTCCTCACGTTTGTGGACGTTGGAGATGTGCACCTCGACGAGCTTGCCGCGGAGCATCGCGCAGGCGTCCCGGACGGCGTAGTTGTAGTGCGTCCAGGCGCCGGGGTTCAGCACCACGTCAGCGCCCTCGTCGGCGGCCTGGTAGAGCCACTCCAGCATCTCGTGCTCGGCGTTCGTCTGACGGACCTCGACGGTCAGGCCCAGGTCCTCGGCCACGGTCTGGCACACCTCGACCAGGTCCTGGTACGTCGCCGAGCCGTACACCGCCGGCTCACGCAAGCCCAGCCGGCCCAGGTTCGGCCCGTTCAGCACGTAGATCATCGGGCCACCGCCGCGTACGCCTCACGCAGCAGGCCGTCGTCCGGCCCGGCCAGGATGCCCGGCTTCGCCAGGCCGTCCAGGACCACGAACCGCAACGTCGCGGCCCGCGCCTTCTTGTCGACGCGCATGGCCGGCAGCAGGTCGGTCCAGGCCTGTTCGTCGTACGCCGTGGGCAGCCCCAGAGACTCCAGGACGGTCCGGTGGCGCGCGGCGGTCGCGGCGTCCAGCCGCCCGGTGAGCCGGCCGAGCTCGGCGGCGAAGATCATGCCCACCGCGACGGCGTGCCCGTGCTTCCAGGTGTACTTCTCGCGTCGCTCGATCGCGTGAGCCAGCGTGTGCCCGTAGTTGAGGATCTCCCGCAGCCCGGACTCCTTGAGGTCGACGCCGACCACGTGCGCCTTCACCCGGATCTTGCGCTCGACCAGCTCACGCAGCACGTCACCGCGCGGGTCCAGGGCCCGCGCCGGATCGGCCTCGATCAGCTCCAGGATCCGCGGGTCGGCGATGAACCCGCCCTTGACCACCTCGGCCAGCCCGGCCGCGAGGTCCTCGGCGGGCAGCGTGTCGAGCGCGTCCAGGTCGCAGAGCACACCGGCGGGCGGGTGGAAGGCGCCGACCAGGTTCTTGCCGGCGGCGATGTTGACCGCGGTCTTGCCACCCACGGCGGCGTCGACCATGCCGGCCACCGACGTCGACACCGGCACCCACCGGACCCCGCGCAACCAGGCCGCCGCCACGTAGCCGGCGAGGTCGGTTGTCGCTCCCCCGCCGACGCCCACGACCACGTCCGTACGGGTGAAGCCCGCGGCCCCGAGCTCGTCCCAGCACCGGGCCGCGACCTCGATCGACTTGCCCCGCTCCGCGTCGGGCACCTCGATCGGCACGACGGTGCCGACCCCGGCCGCCTTCGCGATCGCCTCCGCGCGTTCCCGCAGCGTCGGCGGGTACAGCACGGCCACCCGCGCCGCCCCCTCGATCATCGCCGGCAGTTCGGCCGCCAGCCCTCGACCCACGACCACGTCATATGGACGGTCACCCGTCACCGGAATCCGCGTCACCACGCGGTACACCCTAGGGGCAGGCGGCGGCGGGGCCATGACCCCACGGCCACGTTCCACTCCTCGGATATAGGGTTATATAGAGATGACCCCATGGGGGTTATGTTGAGGCATGCCGAAAATCAACGTGTACCTCCCGGACGACCTCGCCGACGCTGTCCGGGAGACCGGCCTGCCCGTCTCGCCGATCTGCCAGCGCGCTCTGGAGCAGGCGGTCCGCCGCATCACCACGATCCGGCAGGCCGTTCTCAGCGACATCGACCCGGCCTGGCCGGCCGAGCGGCTGCCCAGCTTCACCGCGCGCCTGATCGCCGCGCTCAACCTCGCCGCCTCCCGCGCCCGGGAGGCCGGAGCCGCCTCGGTGACCACCGGCGACCTGCTGCACGGGCTCCTCACCGAGGGCAACAACCTGGGTTTGCAGATCCTCAGCGCGATGGACGTCGCCCCCGAGTCGCTGACCGCCCCGTCCACCTCCGAGACGCCGGCCGCGCCCGGCGGGCTGCGTTTCAGCGCCGCGGCGGCCGTGGCCCTGGAGCTCAGCGTCGGTGAGGCGATCGGCTTCGGCCACAACTACGTCGGCTGCGAGCACCTCCTCATCGGCCTCGCCGCCGAGCCTGACGGCGCCGCGGGCGACCTGCTCCGGTCCCGCGCCGTCGACGGCAAAGCCGCCCGGCGCACCGTCGCCGCCGCCGTCGCCGGATACGCGCACCTGCGCGCCACCACCGCCGACCCGGCCGCCACTCCCCCGGCCCTGCTGAACGCGCTCCGCGCCGAACTGGCCCCGCTCGTCCAGCGCATCGAGAGGCTGGAGGGCCGGATGAACTGAACCGGACTGATCGGGCGTACCGGGTTTTGCTCCAGCCCGATAGTCTCTCTGTCCGAAGCGGGGGGATCGTTGTCCATGGGAATGAACCGGCGTGCCGCCATGCGAGCGGCGCTGCTCACCACCGGCGGCGCCGCCCTGGGCGCGGCCGGCATGGGTCTGCTGCCACGGGCGTTCGGCTGGGACCGGCCACCGCTCAGCGGCGGATACGCCGCCGCGGCGGACGCGCCCGACGAACTGCGCACCCCCGGCCTCGCCATCCGCTACTACGTGGAGACCACCGAGCCGGTGGTGGCGTTCACCTTCGACGACGGCCCCGGCCCGAACTGGACGCCGATGGTGCTCGACGCCCTGGACCAGGCGGCCGTGCCGGCCACGTTCTTCATGGTGGGCCGCAACCTCGAAGCGCATGCCGATCTCGTTCGCGACCGGATGGGCCGCCACGAGATCGGCAACCACTCGTGGTCGCACGACGACCTCGCCACGCTGGACCGGGCCGGCGTGATGGACGAGCTGTCCCGCACCCACGACATGATCAAGGCCGTGTTCGGCCGCCAGGCGACCCTGCTACGCCCGCCGTACGGGCATCTCGGCGGGTCCACCGTGCTGGCCGCGGACTATATCGGCTACGACATCGTGCTGTGGTCGCACCTGATGCGGGAGCTGCACTTCCAGAGCGACCCCGACGGTCAGATCCGTGACATCGTCGACAACGTCCGCCCGGGGTCGATCATCCTGGCGCACGACGTCGGCAAGGAGCACCGTCTCGTCTCGCTGCGCGGCCTCGCCGCCATGTTCGCCGGCCTGAAGGCGCGCGGCTTCCGCTTCGCCACCGTGTCGGAGCTGGTGGCCCTGCAGAAAGCGCCGCAGGCAGCCGCCTGATCAGCGCAGCAGGCCGAGCACCTCGGCGGCGACGTCGGCCTCGTCGCGGCCGTCGGTGGCGACCGAATGGGTGGCCACCTCCAGATAGAGTGGCCGCCGCTGGTCGAGCAGGTATTTCAGGGTGGCCCGCGGGTTCATCGCCAGCAACGGCCGGCCGGCGCCCAGGCCGACCCGCTTGATCGCGTCGGTCAGCTCGACCGACAGGAAGACGACCGTGTGCCCGGCGAGCAGCTTGCGGGTGCCCTCGTCGAGGATGGCGCCGCCACCGAGGGCGAGGACCCCGTCGTACGTCTCCAGGGACTCGGCGACCACCTGGCGCTCCATGGCGCGGAACGCCGGCTCGCCGTCGTCGACGAAGATCTCCGGGATCGGCTTCCCGGCCCGCTCCTCGATGATCGAGTCGGTGTCGGCGAACGGCACGCCCAGCGCCGCGGCGACGGCCGCGCCGACGGTGGTCTTGCCGGCGCCCATCACGCCGACGAAGACCGCGACCGGAGCCATCAGTGGATGATCAGGTTGTCGAGGTACGACGCGAGGTTGCGGCGGATCTCGGCGACCGAGTCACCGCCGAACTTCTCGGTCGCGGCCTCGGCCAGCACCAGGGCGACCATCGCCTCCGCGACGACCGCGCCGGCCGGGACCGCGCAGACGTCGGAACGCTGGTTGATCGCGGTGGCCGGCTCGCCGGTGACGATGTCGACGGTCTGCAGCGCCCGGTTCAGCGAGGAGATCGGCTTGAGCGCGGCGCGGACCCGCAGCGGCTCCCCGTTGGTGATGCCGCCCTCCAGGCCGCCGGCCCGGTCGGTGATCCGCTTCACGCCGTCCGGAGTGGGGACGATCTCGTCGTGCGCGACCGAGCCCCGCGAGCGGGCCTGGGTGAACCCGTCGCCGATCTCGACGCCCTTGACCGACTGGATCGACATCAGGGCGGTGGCGAGGCGGGCGTCGAGTTTGCGGTCCCACTGCACGTGCGAGCCGAGGCCCGGCGGGACGTTGTAGGCGAGGACCTCGACGATGCCGCCGAGGGTGTCCGCGTCCTGCTTGGCGGCGTCGACCTCGGCCACCATGCGGGCGCTGGCCTCCGGGTCGAGGCAGCGCAGCGGGTCTTCGTCGATCCGGTCGAAGTCGTCGGGCGTGGGGATCACGCCGGGTTTCGCGGCGACCGAGCCGAGCTCGATGACGTGCGAGACGATGTCGATGCCGAGCGCCTGCTTGATCAGCTTCTTCGCGACGACGCCGACGGCGACGCGGGCCGCGGTCTCCCGGGCGCTGGCGCGCTCCAGGATCGGGCGGGCGTCGGTGTGCCCGTACTTCTGCATGCCGGCCAGGTCGGCGTGACCGGGGCGGGGGCGGGTCAGCGGGGCGTTGCGGGCCTGCGCGGCCAACTCCTCCGGGTCCACCGGGTCGGCCGCCATGACGGTCTCCCATTTGGGCCACTCGCTGTTGCCGACCCGGATCGCCACCGGCGAGCCCAGGGTCACCCCGTGCCGGACGCCACCGATGAGCTCGAGCTCGTCCTGCTCGAACTTCATCCGGGCGCCGCGGCCGTAGCCCAGGCGGCGGCGTACGAGGTCACGGGTGATGTCCGCGCTCGTCACCTCGACGCCGGCGGGAACACCCTCCAGCAGCGCGACGAGCGCCGGTCCGTGCGATTCACCTGCAGTCAGCCAGCGCAACACCGCAACAGTCTGGCACGGCGCCGGGACGGTGCGGCACCAGGCCGTCCGCATCCCGCCTTCCGGACACCCGGAGGGCGGAGTCGCTGGTCACACCGCGGCGTCAACGTCACCGACGCGAAGTACGTTCACGCTCGTGAGCTCAGCAGCCCCCGTCCAGCGCCAGTCCGGTCCGGTCGCGTCCGGGCCACCCCGCCGGGCACTCCTGGTCGTCATCCTCGGGCTGGTCACCGCGATCGGGCCACTGTCGCTCGACATGTACCTTCCAGCGCTGCCGGAGATGGCCCGTGACCTGGAGGTCTCCGCCTCCGAGGTGCAGTTGTCGCTCACCTCGTGCCTGGTCGGCATGGCGCTGGGCCAGCTCTTTTTCGGTCCCCTGTCGGATCGGTGGGGACGGCGCCGGCCCTTGGTGATCGGGCTTGCGGCGTACGCCGTCATCTCGTTCCTGATCGCCCTGGCGCCCTCGGCGCCGGTCCTGACCGGCCTGCGCCTCCTGCAGGGTCTCGCCGGCGGCGTGGGCGTGGTGATCGCCCGGGCGGTCGTCCGCGACGTCAGCTCGGGCGTGGCGGCGGCGAAACTGTTCAGTAGCCTGACGCTGATCTTCGGTCTGGCGCCGATCGCCGCGCCCAGCCTGGGCAGCGCGGTGCTGCGGCTGACCTCGTGGCACGGCGTCTTCGTCGCGCTCGGCATCATCGCCGTGCTGCTGACGCTGCTGGTCGCGGTCGGCCTGCCGGAGACGCTGCCGCCCCGGCGGCGCAGCGCGGGCGGGCTGGCGGCGATGACCGGCACGGCGCGGTCGATCTTCACCGACCGCGTCTTCGTGGGGTACGCCCTGGCGCAGTCCTTCACGTTCGCCGCGCTCTTCGCCTACATCTCGGGTTCGGCGTTCGCGCTGCAGGACGGCTACGGGCTCTCCCCGGCGGGCTACAGCCTGCTTTTCGGAGCGAACGCCATCGGCCTGATCATCCTCAGCCAGGCGAACAACTGGCTGCTCAACCGGTGGAGTCTGCGCCGGCTGTTCCATCTGGGCCTGGCCGTGCAGTCGGTGGCCGGCGTGCTGGCGCTGGCCGGCGCTCTGCTGGGCAGCCTGCCGGTGCTGGCGTCCGGACTGTTCCTGCTGGTCGGCGCGATCGGCGTGATCCAGCCGAACACGACGACGCTGGCTTTGGACCGCTATCCGGCGAACGCGGGTTCGGCGGCCGCGCTGCTCGGCGGCGCGCAGTCGGTGATCGCGGCGGCGGCCGCGCCGCTGGCCGGGCTGGGTGATCCCGGCCAGGGCGTGCCGATGAGTGTCGTGATCCTCGGGTTCGCGGTGGCGGCGGTGCTCGTCACCGTGGTCCTGACCCGCGGCGAGCGCTGATCAACGGTCGCGGACGGCCTCGTCGAGCGCCTTGCGCATGGCCTCCTCGGGGGCCGACGGCAGCCCGGTGAACTGCTCGAACTGGCTGAGCGCCTGGGCCAGCAGCAGGTCCAGACCGGAGAGGACCGGCACGTCGTGCTTCGCCGCGGAGGCGGCCAGCGGCGTCGGCCACGGGTCGTAGAGAGCGTCGAAGAACACGCTTCCGGGACGCCAGGACACCTGCTCGGCCAGGTGGTCGGCGGCGCCCTTCGGGACGGTGGAGATGATCGCGTCGGCGTCGAACGCTCCGGGCGCGCCGGACCACGCGACACCCTCCAGAGCGATGTCGAGGGCGACCGCGACCGGGTCGAGCTGCTCGCGGGCCTCGGGCCGGCGGGTGACCACCGTCACCTTCCGCGCGCCCAGCTGGGCGGCCGCCCCGAGGGCGGCACGGGCGGTGCCGCCACCACCGAGGACGGTGATCCGGGGTGGGTCGACTTTGGCGGCGTGCCGGCCGGTGCCGGCGCCGAGCCCGGCCTCACGCAGCACCCGCACCATGCCGACGACATCGGTGTTGTCCGCGTGCCAGGTGCCGTCGCTCTGGTGGACCAGGGTGTTGGCGCAGCCGACCGCGATCGCGAGCGGCGACGCGGAGGACGCCAGCCGCAGCGCGGTCTCCTTGAGCGGCATGGTCAGCGACAGGCCGGCCCACTCCGGGCCGAGGCCGGCGATGACATCGGGCAGCTCAGACTCGGCGCACTCGATCGCCGTGTAGGTCCAGTCGAGCAGGCCACTCGCGGCGAAGCCGGCGGTGTGGATGAAGGGCGAGAGCGAGTGCGCGATCGGCTTGCCGCACACCGCGGCCTTACGGGCTCTCTGTTCGATCACGCGACAACCATATAAGCGACCGGCGGCGGTGCCATCTCCCGGGAGGTGACACCGCCGCCGACGGCTCAGAGGATGCGCGGGTCCGAGCGGTTCCCGATGCCGGTGCGGGCAGATCTCGGTCCACCGGTCACCGGGACGACACCCGAATGGTCTTCACCATCGATGCCCGCCTCAGCAGTCGGACAGCGGGATTCCGTTGTCGCATGCCTTCTGCTTGTTCTTCTCGTGCTCCGCGTCGGTCGCGGCGAAAGCCGACCGGCCCTCCTTGTCGACCGCGACGAAGAACAGCCACGGCGCGTCCGGCGGCTTCATGGCGCCGGTCAGCGCCGCCCGGCCCGGACTGTTGATCGGCCCGACCGGCAGGCCCACCACCGTCTCCGAGTTGTACGGGTTCTTCGGGTCGTTCATCTCGGCCTCGGTGAGCTTGCCCGAGTGCTTGGCCTTCTTGCCGTTGAGTTCCAGCCAGTAGTTCGTCGTGACGTCGAACTGCAACGGCATCTTCTTCTTGTACGCCCGGTTGTAGGCGACCCGGGCGACCTTGGGCAGGTCTTCCGCGTTGCCCGCCTCGGCCTGGGCCAGCGACGCCACGATCAGCGCCTCGTACGGCGAGACCCGCACGTTGCGCTGCACCTCGTCGGCGAAGCTGACCTCGCCGGTGACGGTGAGGAAGCGGTCCACCATCGCCTTCAGGATCTGCGTCGCGTTCGCTTTCGGGTCGAACTCGTAGGTGTCCGGGAAGAGGAAACCCTCGGCGGACTTGGCGACCGCCTTGTTGTCGCCGCGGGTGAACCACCAGTCCGGCACGCCGAGAGCCGCCGGGTCCTTCGCCGCCGCCTCGAAGTCGGCCGCCGGAATGCCGGTGCCCTTGGCGAGCAGGTCGTACGTCTGCTTGGCGGTCTTGCCCTCGGGGATGGTCACGCCCTTGCTCAGCCGCGTGTTCGGGTCGAGCAGCTGGGTGACCGCGTGTTTCGCCGCCATCTGGCGGCGCAGCACATATGTCCCGGACTGGATGTTCTTGCTGCGCGGCTCGGCCTCGGTCGCCTCGACGAAGGCCTTGGTGCTCTTCACCACGTCGGCCTTGACGAGCTCGTTGCCGATCTCGGTGATCGAGGCGCTCTTCGGGATCGTCACCTCGACGGGGCCGGTGCCGAGGCCGTCGTAGTCGGCGGCGACGAAGAAGCCCGCGACCTTGGTGTAACCGAAGTACACTCCGCCGCCCAGCACAGCGAACAGCAGAAGCGTCAGGAACAGGGCGATCGCCGAGCGTCCGCGGCCCTTGCGGGCCCGGTCACCGCCCTTGGCGTCGCCCGGTTCGGCGTCCTCTTCGAACGCGACGTCCAGTTCGTCGATCATGTCGCTGCCTCCGCTACCCGTCCGACTCCGCGGGTCCTCTACCAGGTTCCCTGCGTCGACGACCTTGTGGCGGTCGAACACAGCGGCGCTGACGCGCACCATACCCACATCGATGGTCCTCCGCCCACCCTGGCCACGGTGCTCCTGTCACCGGACGACCCGGCGCCCTGCCTAACGCGGTGCGGCCGGATGGAGAAACTCCGTCCGAACGCACCACCCGCCAGGGGGTCACCCACAGATCGGAATACCGTTCTTACAGGCGATCTTCTTGTTGTCCTCATGATCGTCGTTGGTCACGCCGTACGCCGTCGTGCCCTTGTCGTCGATTGTCACGAAGAAGTAGAAGTTGCTCTTCGGCGGGTCCATCGCGCCCTTCAGCGCCACCTCACCGGGATTGCTGATCGGCCCGATCGCCATCCCCGGCACGTTGTACCGGTACGGGTTGTCCGGGTTGTGCAACTCGTCGGTCCGCAGCTTGTCGGAGGACTTCGCGCCCGCGCCGGTCAGCCGCAGCCAGTAGTTGACGGTGCTGTCCAACTGCAGGCACCCGCACGGGAAGTCGCCGTTGTACGCCCGGTTGTAGAGCACCCGGGCCACCGGGCCCATGTCCTCGTCGAGCAGCGCCTCGACCTGGGCGATCGAGGCCGCGACCAGAGCCTCGTACGGTGAGATGTTCTGGCTCTTGAGCTTGCTGTTCACCGTCTCGACGAACTTGAGCTTGTCCATCTCGGCGTTGAAGTTCTTGATGATCGGCTTGAGGATGTCCTCGGCGGTGGCCTTCTCCGGGATCTCATAGGTCGCCGGGTAGAGGAACCCCTCGATGTTCTTCTTGTCGACCTTCTTGCCGTCGTTGCGCTTGAACCACACCGCCGGCACACCGAGCGCCTGCGGGTCCTCGGCGGCCTTGTCGAAATCGGCGACCGGGATGCCGCTGGCCTTGGAGAGCGCCTCGAAGACCTGCATGTGGGTCCAGCCCTCGGGGATGGTCACCCGGTTGCCGGCCTTGTTCTTCAAGTCCAGCAGCATCAGCAGCGCGGCGCTGGCCTTCATCTCCTTGCGGACCTTGTACGATCCGACCTGGATGTCCTTGCTGTCGGTATTGTTCTTCGCGGCGCTCACGAACGCCTCGGGGCTCTTGACCACGCCCGCCTTGTGGAGGGTCTCGGCGATGGCGGAGGCGCTGTCACCCTTCTTGACCTCGACGACCACCTCGCCGGTACCGGGACCGTCGTAGTCGGCGGCCAGGAACATCCCGGAGAAACGCTGGTAGCCGTACCAGGCGCCCCCGCCGAGGACGCCGACCAGCAGCAGCACCATGACCACCGCGACGACGGTCCGCCCGCTGCCCTCCTTGCGGCGATGTCGCCATCGCCCGGGATCCGGGTTGCTCTCGTACCTGAGTTCCATGTCAGCGCTCAACTTAAATCTGCCTCCGCTGCGCGTTGAGCCAGCCCTGAAGGATCTCCACGGCGGCGGCCTGGTCCACGACCGCACGCTGACGCTTGCCCCGGACGCCGCGCTCGGCGAGCCGGCGGCTGGCCACCACCGTGGACATGCGCTCGTCGGTCAGCACGACCGGCACCGGAGCGATCACCGCGGCGAGCCGGTCCGCGTACGCGCGGACGTGGCCGGCCGCCACACCCTCACGCCCGTTGAGCGCCACCGGAAGCCCCACCACGACCTCGACGACCTCGAACTCGGCCGCCAGCCGCGCCAGCTCCGTCATGTCCTTCGGTGTGCCGTCGTCCCCGGTCTCCTGGTCCCGCGGCACGGTCGCCACCGGGCTGGCCAGAATCCCGTCGGGATCGCACCTGGCCACCCCGACGCGCACCTGGCCCACGTCCACCCCGAGGCGGACACCCCGAGCGAAGCGCTGAGTCACGCCATCACCCTGCGCAGCAGCAACACGCGCCTCCAGTCCCCGATTACGCAATGACGCGAAGAGTAGCGATCGATCGTCTCGATGATCGTCTGCCCGATCGCGCCCAAGAGCTTAGCCCCCTCGCTGGCCGGAGCGCCGCCACCCGGCACAAGGCCTAAAGTTCTGCTAAGGAATCCGCGACCTCTCCGGCAGCGTGTGATCACCCACCGTGATCCGAACGCGGAAGGCGTCCTGGGCCGCGGCCCAGGACGCCTTCGAAACTCTCAGCTGAATCTCAGCCAGGTGGATCTCACGCCTTGTCGGCGACCGCCTGCTCGATCGCGGTCAGCAGGCGCGGGGCCTCCGCCGCCGGGACGCCGCCACCCTGCGCCAGGTCGGCGTTGCCGCCGCCCCGGCCGGACAGCGCCGCCTTCACCAGGTCCTGCGCCGAGATGCCGCGGCTCTTCGCCGCGCCGTTGATCGCCACGATCAGCGACGCCTTGCCGTTCGCCCGGGAGGTCACCGCGACCACCGCCGGACGCGCCGCGTCGATCTTGCCGCGGACCTCCTGCGCCAGGGTGCGTACGTCGTTGCCGGCCGCACCCTCCGGCGCCTCGGTGCCCACGTACGCCACGCCGCGCACGTCCTTGGCGCCGGACGCCAGCGCCGCGGCCCCGCCGAGGACCATCTGCGCCCGCAGCTTCTCCAGCTCCTTCTCCGCGTCGCGCAGCGCCGTGACGGTCTGCTCGACCCGGTCGGCGACCTGCTCGCCGGGAACCCGGAACATGTCGGCCAGGCGGGACACCAACAGGTGCTCCTTGGCCAGGAAGCTGAACGCGTCCAGGCCGACCAGAGCCTCCACCCGGCGTACGCCGGAGCCGATCGACGCCTCGTTGAGGATCTTCACGAGGCCGAGCTGACCCGACCGCGCCACGTGGGTGCCACCGCACAGCTCACGGGCGTAGTCGCCGACCTCGACCACCCGGACCTCGTCGCCGTACTTCTCGCCGAACAGCGCCATCGCGCCCAGCCTGCGCGCCTCCTCCTGCGAGGTGACGAACGCGTTGACCTCCAGGTCGCGCAGCAGCACCTCGTTGATCTGCTGCTCGACGTCGAACAGCACCGACGGGCTGACCGCGCCCGGCGTGTGGAAGTCGAACCGCAACCGGCCCGGCGCGTTCAGCGAACCCGCCTGGGTCGCCGACTCGCCGAGGAAGTTACGCATCGTCTGGTGCACCAGGTGCGTCGCGGTGTGCGACCGGGAGATCGCCTTACGGCGGGTCACGTCGATCTCGGCCAGCGCCGTCTCGCCCGAGCGCACCTCGCCGCGGACGACCCGCGCCTTGTGCACGATCAGACCGGGCAGCGGCTGCTGCACGTCGACGATCTCCAGCCGGCCGCCGCCGACGTTGATCACGCCGGTGTCGGCCTGCTGGCCGCCGCCCTCCGCGTAGAACGGGGTGGTGTCCAGCACCAGCTCGACGAAGTCACCTTCGCCGGCCACCTCGATGCGGCCGGAGCCACCGATCAGCGCCCGGACCCGGGACTCCCGGGTGATCTCCTGGTAGCCGGTGAACTCGACCGGGCCGCCCGCGTCCAGCGCCGACCGGTACGCCGAGAGGTCCGCGTGGCCGGTCTTGCGCGCCGCCGCGTCCGCCTTCGCCCGGGCCCGCTGGTCCGCCATCAGCCGGCGGAAACCGTCCTGGTCGACCTGCAGACCCTGCTCCTGAGCGATCTCCAGGGTCAGGTCGATCGGGAAGCCATAGGTGTCGTGGAGCTGGAACGCCTTGTCACCGGAGAGCTTCTGGCCCCCGGACGACTTGGTCTCGGTGATCGCCGTGTCCAGGATCGTGGTGCCCGACTTCAGCGTGGAGAGGAACGCGTCCTCCTCCGCGTAGGCGTAGGTGGAGATGCGGCCGAACTCCTCCGCCAGCTCCGGGTACGACGGGGACATGCAGTCGCGCGCCAGCGGCAGCAGGATCGGCAGCGCCGGCTCCTGCCAGCCCAGCAGGCGGATCGACCGGATCGCCCGGCGCATGATCCGGCGCAGAACGTAACCGCGGCCCTCGTTCGACGGCACGATGCCGTCGCCGATCAGCATCAGCGCGGTCCGCACGTGGTCGGCGATCACGCGCAGGCGCACGTCGTCCGGGTGGCTCTCGGACGCGGCGTGGCCGGAGTGCGCCCCGTAGGACTTGCCGGTCATCTCCGCGGCGCGGGACAGCACCGGGCGGATCTCGTCGATCTCGTACATGTTGTCGACGCCCTGCAGGATCGACGCCATGCGCTCCAGGCCCATGCCGGTGTCGATGTTCTGCTTCGGCAGGTCACCGACGATCGTGAAGTCCTCCTTCGACTTCACGTCGGTGATCTCGTGCTGCATGAAGACCAGGTTCCAGAACTCCAGGAAGCGATCCTCGTCGGCCTCGGGGCCGCCGTCGGGCCCGTACGCCGGGCCGCGGTCGTAGTACAGCTCCGAACACGGGCCCGCCGGACCGGGAATGCCCATCGACCAGAAGTTGTCCTTCTTGCCCCGGCGCACGATCCGCTCGGCCGGCATGCCGGTCTGCTTCCAGATCTCGATCGCCTCGTCGTCGTCGAGGTAGACCGTCGCCCAGATCCGCTCCGGATCGAGGCCGAAACCGCCCTGCTCGACGGACTTGGTGATCAGCTCCCAGGCGAGCGGGATCGCGCCCGCCTTGAAGTAGTCACCGAACGAGAAGTTGCCGTTCATCTGGAAGAACGTGCCGTGCCGGGACGTCTTGCCGACCTCGTCGATGTCCGGCGTGCGGATGCACTTCTGCACGCTGACGGCACGCGAGTACGGCGCGGTCTGCTGACCGAGGAAGAAGGGGACGAACTGCACCATGCCGGCGTTGATGAACAGGAGGTTCGGGTCGTCGATAGCGGGCAGCGGGGCACTCGGGACAACCGTGTGCCCGTTCGCCTCGAAATGCGCCAGATAGCGCCGCTTGATCTCCGCCGTTTTCATCGGTTCTCCTCCTGCGAGCCGGGCCACGCGTCGTCACGCAGCTCGGCGAACTTGTCCTCGTACAGCTCCCCGGCGGCGAACGCCTCGTGGATCTGCTGCTCCCGCTCGGCCATGCCGTCGCGGACGTCTTCCACGAAGCTTCGCAGCGACTCCACGAGGCCGCCAGCGGATTCCGACAGCGAGGTGGCGATCCCGGTCGGGGTGAACTCATTGGCCTTCTGGTTGAGCTTGCGGACGACGAGGGCGCCGACGGCCAAGCCGACACCGAGCCATAGCAGGCGCTTCATGACGGCGGTTTACCTTTCCTCAGCTCAGCGGGCGGCCTTGCGGCGCTGCTTGATCGCGGCGCGAACCTCGCGCTCATCCTCGGCGGACCGGCGGGCGTTCGCGGCCTTGCGCAGGCCGTAGCCGAACGAAGCCACCTTGACCAGCGGATTCGCGGCGGCGGCCGACACGACGGTGACCAGGTTCGCGACGTTTGCGGTCACGTTCTGAGCGTGCTCCGTCATCGTGTCGACCTTGGCGAGTTGGACGTTCACTCCGTCCAAAGAGACCTGAACCTGGCCGAGCGCCGTGTTCACGTTCTCCACCGTGGTGTTGACGTTGGTGAGCAACGGACCGGTCCGGTCGACCAGGTCGTTGATCGCGTTGGTCGTGGCGTCGATGGTGCGCCCCAGCTTGAGGATCGGCACGGTCAGCACGAGGACGAGCATGAGGAAGGCGCCCGCCGCGACAAGACCTGCGATATCTCCGTCATTCATGTGGCGCGTTCTCCTATTCGGGTGGTCACCGGTCGGCGGGTCAACGAGCAGACCCTACCGTCCGTGACCACCGCACGCGTCACGACGCCTCGGGTGTCGGCTTCGTCTGCTGGAGAATGGAATCGTCCGTGCGCAGCACCGGGTTCGGCGTCTCTCCGATCGGGCCGGGCGCGGTGTCCTTCTTGCCCCGCTGATCAGCGATCGCGTTCCACACCTTGATGACGACCGTCGACCCCTGGCACGCGGCGGCGTCGGCCGGCTTCGGAGGCTCCGCGCCCGCCACCGGGTTCAACTCCGCCGCCACCTGGTCCACCGCACAATTCGGCAGGCCCACCGCCAGGTCCAATGTGAGCTCGTCACGGCTCCAGCAGCTGTAGGTGCCCTCCTCGGGACGAACCGGCATCTCCGGGCAGCCCTCGACCTTCCGCGGCGTCCAGCCCGCCTTGGTCAGCGCCTTCGTGTAGACGTCCGTCGTCTGCGCGAACGGCTGCCCCGAGTCGGCGGTCCGCTCCCGGAAACTGCACTCCAGCAGGCACAGGTTGCTGTTGCTCTTGAAATCCTTCTCATTGCCCGACGCCCAGGCCGGCACGTCCAGCGAGTCCAACGACGCGAAGACGGGATCACTGACCGTCGCCCGCACCGCGAAGAACGCCGGCAGTACCAGCAGCACCAGCGCGGCCAGCGACATCAGCGTGACCAGGCGGAGCTGCCGCTGCGTGCGCAACTTGCGGCGCAACTCGGCGCGCGCCCCGCGCAGGCCGCCCTCCGGGTCGGCGTCGTCCGCCTCCCCACCGGTCTCACCACGGCCGTCCTGCCGGGCTCGCGGTTCCCCGTCATCAAGACCATCCGAGGGTACGGCCGGAGCACCGCCCCGGGAACCCGCCCCGGCCTGGCCACTCGCCGCGCCGGCAGCGGCCGGGGAGACCGGGCCGGACGTGACCACGCCCCGTCCGGCGGCTGCCGAGCCCATCGGGCGGGCCGTCCCCGCGTCGGGGGCGACCGAAGCGCGGCCCGGGGTCGCGGCGCCCACGGCCACCGCGCCTGTCGCGCCTGTCCCATGGCCATTGTCAGGTCCGGATCCGGCCTGGCCCGGTACTGCCGCGCCGCCGCGTGCGGGACCCGGTCCACCGGATCCGCCCGGTCCGCGGGATCCGCCCGGTACTCCCGGTCCGCCGTGTCCGTCCGGTGTGTTGCCGGGTCCGGTCTGTTCATTGCCTCCATCGAACGCCGGGCCGGGCACCGCGGCGCCGCCCATCGCACGGGAATGCCCGTCCGGGGCGACTGCGGCTCGGCCCGGCGCCCCGGCCCCACCTGGGGCACGTGACGGGCCGTCCGGCACCGCAGCGCCGCCGATCGCACGCGAATAGCCGTCCGGCCCACTTCCGCCCGCAACAGCGGCGCCACCCACCGCACGGGAATGCCCGTCCTGATCCGGCCCGGCCCGGCCCGGCACGCCCGCGCCGCCTACGGCACGCGACTGACCGTCCGGCGTATTTCCACCCGCAACGGCAGCGCCACCCACCGCACGGCCGTGACCCTCCGGCCCAGTCCCGCCCGGCACCGCAGCGCCGCCCACCGCACGCGAATGGCCATCGGGCCCAGCCCCGCCACCCATCGGACGCGAGGCGCCGCCCGAGACGCCGCCTCCGGTCCGCGGCTGGCCGTCCGGACCTGGCCCGAACCGGCCCCGTGCACCGCCCGCACCCGCGGAGGGGCGACCGGGCAGACCCGACGGCTCCCCGTCCGGCTCAGCGCCGGCATGCCCAGGCGCCATGCCCATCGCGGTGGCCGGGTCACCGTCGGAACCCTGCACGCCACGACCCACGGCACCCGTCGCTCGAGACGGTCCGCCGCCCGGTCCGGCCGGGCCACGGCCGGGCAGACCCGACGGCCCGCCACCAGGACCGGCGGCGCGGCGACGCGGTCCACCGGCCGGTCCGGCGCCACCGGGACCGGCAGCACCGGGGCCGGCAACACCCGCAGACCCACCATCCGGGCCGCTCATCCCATGACGCGGTCCACCGGCCGGTTCGGCATCACCGGGACCGGCAACACCCCCGGGCCCACCGTCCGGACCACTCATCCCATGACGCGGACCACCAGCCGGTCCCGCACCACCCGAGCCGGCCAGGCCCGCAGGCCCACCATCCGGGGAGTTCGCCCCATGGCGTAGGTCACCGGTCGGACCGCTCGTCCCATGACGGGGCGCTCCGTCCTGGCCGCTCATCCCATGACGTAGTTCACCGTCCGGGCCACTCGTCCCGTGACGGGGAGCTCCGTCCGGGCTCGCCGTTGCACGGGGCGGCTCGCCGTCCGGGCGGGCCATGCCAGGCCGTCCGCCATTCTGGCCGGGTCTGCCCCTGCCGGAAGCGGCGGCGCCCACGGCTGCTCCGGCGACCGCACCCCGTGCTGCCGCGGGCGGACCGGCCGGGCCTGCCGGGGCACGTCCGGGCACAGCTGCGCCACCACGTGCCGGGCCTTGGGCGCGGCCAGGACCCTGTCCGGGCGCCTGCGCTCCACCTCGGACGGAGCCACCGTCCGGGCCGGTTCCGGGCACGCCACCAGGCCCGGCGACACCGCCAGAGGCAGCAGGACCGCCGGTAGCGGCCATTCCACCAGCGCCGGCCGCACCGCCGGTCACCCCGCCAGGACCAGTTGCACCGCCGGGACCGGACATTCCGGCTGCGCCGGACCTCCCGCCCTGGCCAGGCCTACCGCCGGGACCAGGCCTGCCGCCGGGCCCGGGACTACCGCCAGGCGCTGGCCTTCCGCTGGGAGCGGGCCTCCCGCCAGGGGCAGGCCGACCGTCGGAACCGCGTGGGCCGGGCTGGGCTCGGCCGGGCGCGGCACCCATCGCCTGAGCCGGGCCCGAGCCGGGTGCCGCGGCATCCGGTCGCGCGGCGCCGGACCCTGCCGGCCGGACACCGCTGTGCCGGCCGGTGTGCTCCTCACCGTCAGCCGGGAAAGGTCCATGCGCGCCGCCCGGCGGCTCGGCGCCGGGCGCACGCCTGCCGGGACCGGCCTGTTCGGGTACGGCGACGCCGCCCGCAGCACCCCGATCCTCACCGGCCTGCGGCGGAACCCCGGGCCCACGCTGGCCACGACCGGGACGCTGGATCACGCCGGAAACGCTGTCCGCCATCGCGCCGGCCCGCCCGGGCACCGCCGGGACACGAGCGCCCTGCTTACCCGGAACGACCGGCGGAACCACGGCAGCGGCCCGTACCGGCCGCCCGTCACCGGGCCCGGTACGGCGCGGACCGGGAACATCCGCGGTTCCGGTGAAGCCGCCGGCCTCCGGTTCGTCGGGATCGACTCCTTGGTGGGTGTTCCGGCGGCGGCGGGCCTCGCTGCGCGAGATGCCGTCACCGGATTGCCCGTCGGGGCGTCCACCGTGGCCGTCGCCGCCCGGCCAGCCGTCCTGACCGGGGTGGGACTGGCTTCCGCGACGGACGACACTGTGCGTGCCGGTGTCGCTGCCGGCCTGGACGAATCCGTAAGCGCCGGTGTCACTGCCGGTCTGGACGAACCCGTGCGCGCCGGTGTCACTCCCGGTCTGGACGAACCCGTGCGCGCCAGTATCACTGCCGGTCTGGACGAATCCGTGCGCGCCGGTGTCACTCCCGGTCTGGACGAACCCGTGCGCGCCAGTATCACTGCCGGTCTGGACGAATCCGTGCGCGCCGGTGTCCGTACCCGTCTGAATGAACGCATGGGAACCGGTGTCGGCCCGCGGCCCGCTGTCGGGGGAACCGTGACGGTTGGGCCGCTCGTCGCCGGGAATCGGCGACGCGGCCTGTCCCGGACGACGGCCGGGATCGCCGTCCGGAGCGGCGTGGCCGGGCTGTCCGCCCCGGCTCGCACGCCGACCGGCGGGTCCCTCGCCAGCGGCGAGGTCCTCGGCCCGTCCCCGGCGGATCCGGTCCCGGCCGGAGCGATCCTCGCCCGCACCGGGCCGTCCCGGCGCCGTGGCCGCCCCGTAGGTCGCGGCGGGACCCTGTTCGTACCCGTTCGGAATGGCGCCGGACTGATGCACGGCGTCATAGGCGTTCGGGATCGGCCCCGATTGGTGCACGGCGTCATAGCCGTGAGGGATCGCGCCTGACTGATGCGCGTCGTCACGGCCGTCAGGAATCGGCCCCGACTGGTGCACAGCGTCGTAGGCGTTCGGGATCGGCCCCGACTGATGCACGGCGTCATAGCCGCCCGGCATCTGGCCCGGCTGCTGGCCGCCGTCGGGGCGACCCGGTGAGACCGGGTTCGCCGGACGGAAACGATCACGCGCAGGAGCGGCCGGCGATGTGGGCCGGACACCGGGGCCGGCCCCACGGGCGCCGGGCGACACCGGCCGGGCACTGGGCGCCGCACCACGGGTGCCGGGCGACACCGGCCGGACACCGGGCGCCGCACCACGGGTGCCGCCAGGGGCGCCGGGGACCTCGGGTGCGTTACCGGAGAGCGGAACACCGGCGCCGCCCGCCGGAGGCTGTCCGGGGAACATCTGACCGGACGGATCCGCGTCGATCTGCCGACGACCGCCACCGGTCTCCGGGCCGACCGCCGGGCGGCCACCCGGCCCGCCCCGGCGAGCGCCGGGCGGCATCTGACCGGGAGCGCCGGCCGGAGGCATCTGACCGGACGCCATCTGACCAGGACGATTCGGGCCGAGAGGCATCTGACCAGGCCGATTCGGTCCGAGAGGCGCCTGACCCGGCACGCCCTGACCCGGCACGCCCTGACCCGGGACGCCCTGACCCGGCACGCCCTGACCCGGCGGCATCTGCCCACCGGATGGGCGCTGTCCAGCCGGGCCCGGCCCACGCCGCCCGCGGCCCTGCTGCTCGAACGGCGCCTGACCGGGCGGAACCGTGCCCGGCGGCATCTGGCCTGCCGAAGCCGCGCTGGGAGGAGTCTGCCCGCCCGGCGCGCCACCGGGCGGCATCTGCCCGGGATTGACCGGCCCGGAAGGAAGCTGACCAGGCGCGATCGCACCCGGCGGAATCTGGCCGTGCGGCACTGGGCCGGCCGGGACCTGTCCGGGCGGCACCGTGCCTGGGCGCGGGCCGGGCTGCATCTGACCAGGCTGCATCGGGCGGGAACGCTGGCCGGGCGGCGTCTGGCCGGGCGCACCGGCCGCCCCACGTGGGGCGGCACCTGCCTGACCGGGCGAAACCGGCCCGGACGGCCCGGCTGCCGGACGTGACTGTCCGGCGCCACCGGCATTCCCCGGGCCCGCCGGCCCGGCATGCTGACCAGCCGGGCCGGCCATGCCCTGATTCACCGGAGCGGACCGCGGTCCACCTCGCCCCGGCGGCACCTGACCAGCCCTCTGACCGGGAGGAACCGCCCCTGCCACCATCGGGCCGGGCGCGCCGGCGCCCGGGGGCGCCTGACCGGCGGGAAACGCTCCGGGCGGCATCGCACCGGGCGACACCTGAGCGGACCGCGGCGCCGGCCGCTGCCCGGGTGAGGGAGGCTGCCAGCCGCCGGTGGCCTCACCGTCGGCGCGCCCACCCTGCGCGGGATAGCCGTCGGCTGGCTCACTCTGCGCGGGATAGCCGTCCGGGTCCCCGGGGAACGCGAAGTCGTCATCGGGAGCATCGTCCGGTCCTGGCGCCACCCGCCCGGACTTACTGCTCCGGGCTTCTCCGGGAAGGACACCGGGCCCGATCGCATCGCTGCTCTCCTTGGCCGTTCGCAGGTCGTCGAGCCAGCCGGTCTCCTCGCGCGGGACCTCCTGGGGAACGGCCGGCTGCTCGGCACGGCCACCACGCCCGAAGCGCCGGCGGCTCTTACCGCCCTGACCGGCATCGTCGTCGGGTCGATCGGCACCCCGCGCTGTCACCGCTGTTCCTTCCCGGCACTGTCGCCGCTGTCGTCACTGCCTTCGGCACCACCCGCGGCCGGACCCCGCCCGGTCACGCCGGCGCCGCCGCCGGCCTCAGCACTGGTCACAGCCCTGTCCGGCCCGGCACCGCTCGCACCGCCTGTGCCGTCTGTGAGGCCCGCCGCGTCGGCGCCGTCCTCGCCGTTGACGGGTGTCGCCGCACCGGTCGTGTCACGACCGGCAGGGCGAACACCGTCCGAATCCATTTCCTTACTTTGAGGAACCGCCGACGTGCCGACCGGTTCCGAGTCCGCCGAAGACTGTGACGCATTCGCGGCCGGAGCACCACCCGCCGCGCGGTCCGACGCACCCACCGAAGCGGTGACCGGCCTGCTCGCCGTTCCGGGATTCGTCTCGCCGCCGGCCGCCCCCGAGCCGGCCGCGGGCCCACCACCGACCGGTCGTGACGTGGGGCTGAGGCCCCGCACGATCCGGCGCAGTCGCGGGACGCGCTCCCCGACCGCGCGTTCGGCGCCGTGATCGGTCGGCCGGTAGTAGTCGGTTCCGACCAAATCATCGGGGACATACTGCTGGCGGACCACACCTCGCGGATCATCGTGCGGGTAGCGGTAGCCCCGGCCGTGACCGAGGCCGCGCGACCCCGAATAGTGCGCGTCGCGCAGGTGTGGCGGCACCGGGCCGCCCCGGCCCGCGCGGACGTCCGCCATCGCCTCGCCGAGGGCGGTGGTGACGCTGTTCGACTTGGGCGCGGTGGCCGCGTGCACGACGGCCTGGGCCAGGTTGAGACCGGCTTCGGGCAGGCCCACGTTCTGCACGGCCTGGGCGGCGGCGGTCGCCACCAGCAGCGCCTGCGGGTCGGCCATGCCGACGTCCTCACTGGCGAAGATGACGATGCGCCGGGCGATGAACCTCGGGTCCTCACCGGCGACCAACATCCGGGCGAGGTAGTGCAATGCCGCGTCGGGGTCGCTGCCGCGCATGCTCTTGATGAACGCGCTGATCACGTCGTAGTGGGCGTCGCCGTCCCGGTCGTAGCGGACCGCCGCCACGTCCACGGCCTTCTCCGCGGTGGCGAGATCGATCTCGCCGGCGTCCTGAGCCAGCGCGGAACCCGCCGCGGCCTCCAGAGCGGTCAGGGCTTTCCGGACGTCACCGGACGCCAGCCGCACCAGATGGTCCTCGGCGTCCGGAGCGAGGGCGACCGTGCCGCCGAGCCCGCGCTCGTCCGAGACCGCGCGCCGGATGAGCCGGCGAACGTCGTCCTCGGCGAGGGGCTGGAGGGTGAGGAGCACGCATCGGGAGAGCAGGGGCGAGATGACCGAGAAGTACGGGTTCTCGGTGGTCGCGGCGAGCAGGGTGACCGTCCGGTCCTCGACGGCCGCGAGCAGCGAGTCCTGCTGGGTCTTGCTGAAGCGGTGCACCTCGTCGATGAACAGAACGGTGGGCGGGCCGCCGTAACGGCGCTCACGCCGCGCGGTGTCGATCACCGCGCGCACGTCCTTGACACCCGCCGTCAGGGCGGACATCGCGACGAACTTGCGGTCGGTCGCGTTCGCCACCAGGTGCGCGATGGTGGTCTTGCCGGTGCCGGGCGGGCCCCACAGGATCACCGACATCGGGCTGGTGCCGGTGACCAGTTGCCGCAGCGGTGCGCCGGGCGCCAGCAGATGCTTCTGACCGATCAACTCGTCCAGGGAGGTGGGGCGCATCCGCACCGGCAGCGGCGCGTCGCCCGCGGGCCGCCCGAATCCGGCGGCCGTGGGACCGGCCGGTTCGGCGGTCCGCGCGTCCGGCGGTGCTAGGGAGAAGAGCCCGTCCGTTTCCATCACAACCGACAGTACCGGCCTTGGCGGCCCGATCAGAAACTCCACCTGCCGCCCTGTGGAAACGCTCCCGAGCAGCCACGACAGCCTCACGGAGCGTGGCCTTCCCCGGACGTGAGAACGAGTGGACGGCCCCGGAGAGGATCGCCGCCCGGCCTGGGGCACCCGAGCGGAAAGCACGGGGAGCGAGTCCGCGACACGTGCCGGACAGACTTCCGGCCCGCCCGGGGCTGGGCGGGCCGGAGAGGCCGGAGGGTCGGCGGCCGGGTGGCCGCTGAAGAGTCAGCCGCGGCCCGGGCGGCGGCCGTAGAAGCGACGGCCGGAGCCGGTGCCGGAAGCGGCGCGCGGGCCGCTGCCGACGCCCGCCAGGTAGAGCGCGAGCAGCAGCAGGCCGAGCGAGCCCATGGTCTCGAAGTTGAACAGATCAGGGGCGCCGAAGTTGGTGTCGAGCAGGTCAGCGATAAGGTAGATGCCGAAGACGACGGCGGCGGCGATGGCGAGCATCGGGTTCCTCCGGGGGGGGTGTCAGAGAGCCTGTGACAGGCTGGTACCCGGATGGGAGGGCTCCCGAAACTCCGTCCCGGCCGAACCTGCCCGTGACTTCACCAGATAGAGCGGGGCCGCCGCGGCGAGCACCACGGCTCCGGTGATGAGCGCCGTCGACGTGCCCGCCCGCGCGGCCACCGCGGTCAGCACGATCGATCCGATCGCGAAGCCCGGGGCGGCGACCATCGAGTTCAGCGAGAGCAGACTCGTCCGGTACTCCCCCTCGGCCTGCCGGTGCAACAGTCCCGCGTGGACCGGGTTCGCCGCACCGTGCACGGCATAGCGGAGCAGGAAGGCGCCGATCACGCCCACCGGACCGGCCAGCAGCCCCATCCCCACGATCGTCAGCCCCTGGCCCACGCGCAGCGCGAACCCGGTCCACCGGGCGCCGAACCGGCGGGCGAGCAGTGGAACGAGCGCCGCACCCACCGCCGACGCGCCCCAGGCGGCCGAGCTGACCGGCCCCATCAGCGGCCCCGCCGCCGTGGTCACCTCACTGAGCCGGACCGGCATCAGCTGCTCGAAGGTGACCATGCCGAAACTCCACAGGAACTCCACCGCGATCAGGGCCAGCACCACCCGGGACCGGCGGGCCAGACCCAGCGCGGCGCCGATCGCCGCCGGCACGCCACGCACGGAGGCGGCGAGCGCGACCCGCCCGCGAGCGGACCGCTGCTCACTCATCAACAGCGCCACCGCGAGAGTGCTGGCCAGGCTCAGGATCAAAGCCATCAGCACCGGTACGGTCAGCGCGCTCACCTGCCCGAGCGGCCCCAGATCGACCGGCCCGAGCCAGACCAGACCGCCACTGAGCAGGGCCGTCCCGGCGATCGCCAGGCTGGCGGTGGTGCCGCCCCGGCTGAGGCCGGTCTCGATGTCGGTTTCCGGGTCGGCGGCCAGCGCCTGGTCGACGAACCAGGACTCCAGCGGCCCGCTGTCGAGCGCCCGGTAGACGCCCTGCAGCAGATAGGCGAGCCCGAGCAGGACGATCGTGTCGGCGGCCACGAGCAGCGCCAGGGAGGCCAGGTTGATCACACCGGCGATCAGCAGCACGGGCCGGCGCCCGAGAG
This sequence comes from Actinoplanes sandaracinus, assembly GCF_030009775.1. Taxonomy (GTDB): domain Bacteria; phylum Actinomycetota; class Actinomycetes; order Mycobacteriales; family Micromonosporaceae; genus Actinoplanes; species Actinoplanes sandaracinus. The sequence continues at coordinate 156,982 of NZ_JASCTH010000026.1, forward strand.
CGTCGGCGAGCCCGCCGGTGGGCAGCTCCAGCAGGAGAACGACGAAACCTTGGATCGCCACCACCGAGCCGATCTCGGCGATGCTCAGCCCTCGCTCCAGCGGAAGGAGCACCAGCACCGGGATGAGCAGCCCCACCGGGAGCCAGCGCAGCCCGAGCAGGATCAGATAGCGGGAGCGGATCTGGGCCGCTGTCATCGCTCCTGCACCAACGGCACACAAGCGCTGAAGAACAGGATCTGGCGTGCGCCCGGCCGCGGATCCGCCAGGGCCCGGGCCTGATGCCGCTCGACCACGTCTTCGAGATCGGCCTGCAGATCGCGTAGCTGCGCCGGGTCGAGAGTGAGGGCGTAATCGCTCATGCCGGCGACGTCACGCCACTGCGGCGACTCGCTGGAGGCGACGGTGTGCCAGGCCTCGATCTTGTCGACCATCAGGCGCAGTTGATGTGCCTCCAGCCAGTCCACCGCGGCGACAGCGTCCGGGTCGTCGGGGTAGTCGCTGCGCTGCCAGCTGGAGAGATCGTGCAGCGCCCGCCACCAGCGCTGGCGGCCACTGCCCGGCCGGTCCTCCTCGCCGACCAGGCCGGCTTCGGCGAGCTGGCGCAGGTGATAGCTGGTCGCTCCGGTATTGGTGGCCAGCGCCTCGGCCAGTTGGGTGGCGGTCGCCGGGCCCTCCAGCCGCAGACGGCCGAGCAGCCGGATCCGCAGCGGATGGGCGAGCACCTGGATCTGCCGGCCACTCAGGTGCACCTCGGTCATCCGGTGCGGGCCCTGCTCGCGCTGGCCTGGCTCGTTGTCGCCGCTATCGCTCCTCATGAATCCACAGTAACTGTGCATAGAGTCTGTGCACAAGTTCTATGCATAGATTCCGTGCATAGCGAAGAGCCCGGCGGCGGACGGCCACCGGGCTGAGGTCACGGAGGGGTGTGAGGGGACGGCTGTGGCCGTACCCCTCGGGAAGGTGTTGAAGTGACGCCGCGGTCAGTCGGCGAGCTTGAAGAGCAGGACCGTCTCCCACTTGTGCATGTCGGGTTGCACGGTGGGGTCGGTCATCAGCAGTTCGAGCCGGGCGGCCCAGACCTCGCCCGTGGGCGTGGGCGTCATGTCCCAGGTCAGGCCCTCGGACTGCGCCCAGTCCAGCAGGCGGGCGGTGACGGCCATCAACTCGTCGGGGTGGCCGATGTGGGCGACGGTCGCATAGTGGCCGGCGGGGAGCGTGTCGACGAAGTCGGGCTCGGCGGCCTCGACCGGGGCGGCGATCGGGATCCCGGCCTCGACGACCAGCTCAGCGGCCATGTCGATCTCGCGATAGCGGAAGAAGGGTGGGCCGACGATCGGCACACCACGCTGGGCGAGCCCGGCGAACATCGCCGGAAGATGGTCGGCCACCCGGGCGAACTCGGTCATGGTGACCGACTCACGGCGGGCGAGATAGGGCTGGGCGGTGCGCAGGACGATCGTCGGCTCCACCCGGTCAGTCTCACAGGACCGGCCGCGGGGCGCATCCCCCGCGGCCGGTCCTGTGGACGACGTCGTCGGTTGGAGTGGTCGTCAGTTGGAGTGCTGGACCGGCGCCGCCTGGCCGTCGGTGCCGGGGGTGCCGGCGGCGGCCTTCGGCTTGGCGTCGATGCCGGCCTCGAGGCGCTGCTGCGCGGTGATCGGCGTCGGCGCGGTGGTCAGCGGGTCGAAACCACCACGCGTCTTCGGGAAGGCGATGACCTCGCGGATCGACTCGTTGCCGCTGAGCAGCATGCAGGTGCGGTCCCAGCCGAGGGCGATGCCGGCGTGCGGCGGCGGGCCGTACTTGAAGGCCTCCAGCAGGAAGCCGAACTTGTCCGCGGCCTCCTCCGGCGTGATGCCGAGCAGGTCGAAGACCCGGCTCTGCACGTCGCCGCGGTGGATACGGACCGAGCCACCGCCGATCTCATTGCCGTTCACGACGATGTCGTACGCATACGCCAGGGCCTTGTCCGGCGCGGTCTCGAAGTTGTCGATCCACTCCTCGTTCGGTGAGGTGAACGGGTGGTGGACCGCGGTCCAGCCGCCCTCGTCCGTCTTCTCGAACATCGGGGCGTCGACGACCCAGCAGAACGCCCAGGACGACTCGTCGATCAGTTTGGCCCGCTTGGCGATCTCGATCCGGGCGGCGCCGAGCAGTTCCTGCGCCTCGCGGCGCTCACCCGCCGCGGCGAAGAAGACCGCGTCACCCGGCTTCGCGCCGACCACGTCCGCCAGGCCGGACAGATGCTCGGCCGACAGGTTCTTCGCGACCGGGCCCTTCGGCTCGCCGGTCTCGGCGTCGAGCACGACATAGGCCAGGCCACGGGCGCCGCGCGCCTTCGCCCAGTCCTGCCAGCCGTCCAGTTCCTTGCGGGTCTGCGAGGCGCCGCCCGGCATGACCACCGCACCGACATAACCGCCGGCGTCGATCGCGCCGGCGAACACCCGGAACGCCGTGCCACGCAGGTACTCGGTCAGCTCGACCAGCTCGACGCCGTAACGCAGGTCGGGCTTGTCGGAACCGTAACGGTTCATCGCGTCGGTCCAGGTGATCCGCGGGATCGGCAGCTGCACCTGGTAGTCGGCGAGCTCGCTCCACAGCCGGGAGACGATCTCCTCACCGAGCTCGATGATGTCGTCCTGGGTGACGAACGACATCTCGATGTCGAGCTGGGTGAACTCCGGCTGGCGGTCGGCGCGGAAGTCCTCGTCTCGGTAACAGCGGGCGATCTGGTAGTAGCGCTCCATGCCGGCGACCATCAGCAGCTGCTTGAACAGCTGGGGAGACTGCGGCAGGGCATACCAGGTGCCCGGCTGGAGGCGGACCGGGACCAGGAAGTCACGGGCACCCTCGGGCGTCGACCGGGTCAGGGTCGGCGTCTCGATCTCGTTGAAGTCGCGGGCGTGCAGGATCTCGCGGGCGATCTGGTTGGCACGGCTGCGCAGGCGCAGCGCCTTCGCCGGGCCGGAACGCCGCAGGTCCAGGTAGCGGTATTTCAGGCGCAGGTCGTCGGACGCGGTGATCGTGTCGTCGACCGGCAGCGGCAGCGGAGCCGCCTCGGAGAGGACGGTCAGCTCGCTGGCGACCACCTCGATCTCGCCGGTCGCCAGCTCCGGGTTCTCGTTGCCTGCCGGGCGGGCGTTGACCTCGCCGACGACCTTCACGCAGAACTCGTTGCGCAGCGCGTGCGCGTCCTCCTCGCGGAAGACGACCTGGACCACGCCGGAGGCGTCCCGCAGGTCGACGAAAATGACACCGCCGTGGTCGCGCCGGCGCGCGACCCACCCGGCGAGCGTCACCGTAGTGCCGGCGTCGCTCGCGCGCAGAGTGCCGGCGTCATGGGTACGGATCACGGAAACGTCTCCTAACAGAGTTCGCGGGGCGCACCCGACATTCTGTCAGGAGCGCCCCGCGCCGCGTGCCACGGGCCGGTCACCGCGTCACGGCACCTGCCACGATGTGGCACGCAGGCCGGCGGTGCCGGAGCCGCCGACGTCAATGATCTCCACGAGTACGAGTTCGGCCGGGGCCGCCGCGGTGAGCACGCAGATCGCCGTGCCCTCCCGGACCTCCACCTGCAGACCACGGCCGAGCGGGCTGGTCCGGACGGCCCGATCACAGCCGGCCGCGTCGGTGTCGGCGCTGGCCTGGCGGCTGCCGCCGGCCGCACCCGCGCCGAGGCTGAGCTGGGGTGCCCGGCTGCCGCAGGCGCTCTCGTACCGCAGATCGGCGACATGCTCGGCGACGTCGGCGCGGGGTTCGTCGAGATCCAGGTGCACGACGGCGGAGCAGGTCAGTTGCAGCCGGAGCGGCTCCTTCGCATAGGCCACCCGATACTGCTCCGGCTGCGGCGGCCGGGGCGCCGGCGACTGCGGTGGTGAGGCCACCGGAACCGGCAGCTGAGGTACGACAGCCCCTACCGCCTCGAAGGTCCGCCAGGAGAACAGGCCGGCGGCGGCCGAGAGCAGCAGGGCGAGGAGGCTGAACAGCACCGCGAGGACCACGCCGGCACGGCGGGGCCTCGAGGGCTTGGCTTTCGGCTCCTTGACCACGGCGCCCGCCGTTTCCTGGTTCGCGGCTTCCCTGGCTGCGGCCTCCCGGTTCGTGACCTCCCTACTGGCGGTCTCCCGATTCACGGCCTCGTGATTCGCCGCTTCTCGGATCGTGACCTCCCGACTCGCGGCCTCCCGATTGGCGGCCTCCCGACTGGCGGCCTCCCGACTGGCGGCCTCCCGACTGGCGGCCTCCCGACTGGCGGCCTCCCGACTGGCGGCCTCCCGACTGGCGGCCTCCCGATTGACGGCCTCCCGACTGCCGGCGTCGCGAATCGCGGCGTCGCGAATCGCGGCCTCGCGACTGGCGGCCTCGCGGCTCGCGGTTTCGCCGCCCGCGTTGAGTGGCTCGGTCGGGCCTTCGGGGTAGCCGGGAGTCGGAGCACGCGGCGGCAGCCAGTTTCCCGGCTGGATCGGATGCCGCGGCTGCCCCACGCCGGCGGGATGCGAATGATCGACTGACGTGCGGTAGACGGCCGGATCGCTGGGGGCTGCACGGAATGCGGGCATGTCGAACTCCAGCGGCGCAGAGGGGAATAGTTCGCGTTCACCGCCCAATCACCGTAAACACCATCCATCCGGCGAGCCATCCCCCGCGCGGGGAATGACCTTCATCAGTACGGTGCTCGCGCCGCCGATTCACCCGCCCGCCGCACCCGCGAATTCGTGCACCACGTCGATGGTGCCGACGATGTGATCGTTGAACTCCTCCAGTTCCTCCGCCGGAACCCACAGTTCGAGGATGCTGTCGCCGCCGACCTGCCGGACCGGATAGCGGGCGGCGAAATCCGCGTCGACCTCGAAGCGGGTGACATAACCGGCGCCGGATGCCGGAACGTTCCAGTCCCGGGCGATCATGATCGCGTAGTCCTCGTTGAGCACCGGGTAGAAGATCGGCTGGTCCGGCAGGCGTGGTGGCCAGCGCCGCCACCCGGAGGCACGGACCAGGTCCAGTTCCGTCGGGCCGGTCGGCCGCCAGAGCGTCACAGCCGGCAGCCTGTCATGATCGATCATTCGGCCGCCCCTGGTCTCCCGCCCGCCCTCTGATCGCACTCAGATCGTGACGCCAGTCGTTGCAGCGCAGCGGGTTACCTTTCGGGAATTCGAAGTCCACCTCGCCGAGCAGTTCGAAGCCCGCCTGGCGGCACAGGCTGTTCGACGCGACGTTGTCGGCTCGCGGGAAAGCGTGTCCCCAGCGGATCCGATCCTGGCCGGCAGCGTGCGCCAGGGTGCGGGTCAGCGCCCGGCCCGCCAGTCCGCGTCCCTGGAACTCGGGCAGCACCTTCCACCCCAGCTCGTAGACGGTCTCCCCACGCCACTGCTTCTGCCAGTAGCCGATCGAGCCCACCGGACCCGCATCATCGATCACGATCAGGAACATCTCCGTCGTGCCCCGCTTGATGCCGTCGAGAATCCGCCGATGCCTGGAGACCAGGGCCTCGTCCGGTTCCACACCGGCGAGGAACTCCTGCATCTGCGGTGTGTTGGCACGCCGTTGCAGCTCCGGTGCGCGGTCGTCCCACGGCTCAAGCCGAAAAGCGGTCATCGGTCCTCCTCAGAAGTAGGTGTGCAACACGTCCACCACGCGCCGGTCACCGTCGACGACCGGGATGTCCCGCCACTTGTCGAAAGCGGTGCACGGATGCGAGATCCCGAACCGGATCAGGTCGCCGGGGACCAGGCCGGCATCGTCGACGGCGAGGCGGGTGTGGTGGTCGTTCAGCGTCGTCACCCGCAGCCCGGCGGCGGGGCGCACCACGCCGTCGGAGCCGCGGATCTCCATCGGCACCGGCAGCCCTTCATCGAACGGAGCGTCCCGTTTGCCCATGCCGGCGAACGCCAGGCCCGGCTCAGGTATCGACAGCACCTGAGCCCAGATCTCCAGGGCGGCCGCGAGTGGTCCTTCTTCCGGCACCCGCACGAACGGTGTCCGCTCCCGGTAGAAGCCGTCGTCGTGGGTGACCGACGCACCGCTGCGCAGGATCAGGCGTGCCCGCTCACCTAGCCCGGCGAAACGGTCAGCGACCCGGTCGAACCAGGCACTGCCGCCGGCGGACAGGATCGGCCGGCCGGGGAGCAGCCCGGCATCGGTCAGCCGGGTCAGACCGTCGACGAGCTGGTCGAGGAACGCGTCGACGCCGGCCCGATCGGGAAGCTGGCCCTCGTAACCGGTGATCCCGGCCAGCTCCAGACCGGGAGCCGCGGCGACCGCCCGGGCCACCCCCTCCAACTCGCCGAGGCTCCGGACGCCGGTGCGCCCGCCCGGATGGCCCAACTCGACAAGGACCCGCAGCGGTCCGCCGGTCGCGGCCGCGGCGGCGACCCCGGCGAGTGAGTCGACCTGGAAGTACACCTCCCACCCGGCGGCGCTCTCGGCCGCCAGCCAGCGCAGCACGGTGGGATCGAGGACTTCGTTGGCGATCAGGACCCGGGCGATGCCGAGCCTGCGCAGCACCAGCGCCTGGTTCGGCGTGGCCACGGTCAGCCCCCACGCGCCGGCCCGCATCTGTGCCTCCAGCAGGCCCGGCGCCATCGTGGTCTTGGCGTGCGGCGCGAAGTCGAGCCCGTGCCGCCGGCAGTACTCGGCCATGGTGGCGATGTTCGCCTCCACGGCGTCGCGGCGAACGACAAGCAGGGGCCAGGTGAAGGCGCCGCCGAAGAGGCTCGGCCGGTCCGCGGCGATCCGCTGTGGGTCGGCCGGCCCGTCCGGAGACCAGAAACCCTTGCTCCGCCAGTCGATCGTCATGCGGCTCTCCTTCGCTGTCGCGGGCCGTTCTCGCCTTGCCGCCGTTCTTCCCTTGCCTTGCCGCTGTTCTTCCCTTCCCGCCGGTCTTCCCTTCCCGCCGGTCTCCCCTTGCAGCCCTGGACCGTTCCTTCCTTGGCGATGCTTGCCAGACTGCACTTCGTGGTCGACATCGCGCTGTCCGTCGCGTTCACCCGCAACGTGAAGGAACGCTGGGGTGACGCCGGCCTGAAGTGGCTGGCCGGGCTGCCCGAACTCACGGCCCGGTTGCTGCGGGACTGGGATCTGCGGCTGGCCGACCCGCTCCCGTTGAGCCGGAACTGGGTGAGCCGGGTACACCAGGCGGACGGGACGACGGCGGTGCTCAAACTCGGGGTGCCGGAGACGGGTCATCTCGCGGACGAGGCGACGGCGCTGGAGTGCTTCGACGGGCGCGGGGCGATCGCCGTGCTGGCCCGCGACGACGCGCGCGGAGTGCTGTTGCTGGAGGACGCTCGCCCGGGCATCCAGGCACGATCGCTGGTGCCGCGGCGGGACGAGGAGGTGACAGCCGCACTGATCGGGATCATCAAGCGGTTGCACCGCCCGGCGCCCGCCGGCGTGGAGCTCCCCCGGCTCTCCCGCCGCGGTGCCTCTTTCGCTCGACACCTGCACCGGTTCCCGGGGGAGCACATGCTGCCCCGGCATCTGGTGGAACGGGCGGGAAGCCTCTTCGGCGAACTCTGTGCCACGGCGACCGGGCCGGTCGTGCTCCACGGTGACCTGCACCATGACAACGTGCTGGCCGCCGAACGCGAGCCCTGGCTTGCGATCGACCCGCACGGTGTCGTCGGCGATCCCGGTTACGAGATCGGGGCCATGCTGTACAACCCGGACCCGGCCGGCGCCGACGACACCGTCCTCGGCCTGGTGGAAGCACGAATGGAACAGCTCGCCGACGGGCTCGGCATGCCGCCCGAACGGGTGGTCGCGTGGGGTTTCGTCCAGGCGGTCCTGTCGGAGGTGTGGACCTTCGAAGGGAACGGAGTGATGACCGGACGGCCGCTGCGGCTGGCCCGGAGGCTTCTGCCGTTGCTGCCGGACTGACCAGCTGATCATGTCGCCTCCCGTCTCAGGTCTGCGGTCATCTCGTGCAGTTCGGCGAGGCGGTCGGCGAGAGCGCGCGGGTTGCCGGGCGCGTCGGGCCGGGCGTCCCACGGCCGCGGGCCGGAGAGCGGGCGGTAGTTGACGCCCAGCGCGTCGAGCCGGGCGAGGTGGGCGGGCAGCCGGGCGGAGAACCCTGCGAAGTCCCGCTCGGCGGGGCCCCAGACCGCCTCGGCGAAGGCGCAGAGCCTCGGGAAGGCCTGATAGTCGACTCTGCGGGCGGACTCCAGATGCTCGGTCCAGATGTTGGCCTGCCCACCGAGGACGAGGGCCGCCTCAGCGGTGCTCAGACCGGCCGGGAGGGGGTCAAAGGCGTAGACCTCGGCGAGGGTCAGCCGGGTGCCGACCGGGGTGGGCTCGCCGGGATCGTCGGACTGGCGGTAGTCGAGGTAGACCGCGACGTCGGGACACGCGACCACCTGATGCCCGGCCCGGATCGCGTGGGTGGTGGGCTCATGGCCCCGCCACGCGGCCACGACGGCCCCCGCTGGTGCGCCGCCGGCCAGAATCTCGTCCCACCCGTAGAGCCGGCGGCCCCGGGAGGCGAGGTGCTCGGCCAGACGGGCGGTGAACCAGCCCTGCAACTCGTGCGGGCCGGCCAGACTCTCGGCGCGGATCCGCTCCCGCGCCACGGGGCTGTCCACCCACTCGGTGGTGGGGCACTCGTCACCGCCGATGCCGATCAGCTCACTGGGGAAGATGTCGCAGACGTGGTCGAGGACGGCCCGGCAGAAGCCGAGCGCCCCGGGGCCGACCTGCAGGACGTGCTCGGAGATGCCCCACGCCGACCGAACCGGGCCGTCGAAGCCGTTGCCCAGCGCCGGATAGGCCGCGATGGCCGCCTGCATGTGGCCGGGCATGTCGACTTCCGGCACGACGGTCAGATGCCGGCCGGCGGCGTACGCGACGATTTCCCGCAGGTCGTCCGTGGTGTAGTGCCCGCCGTGCGGCCGCCCGTCGTAGCTCTCGTGGCCGCGTGAGCCGAGCATGGTGGTGGGCCGCCAGGCGCCGACCTCGGTCAGTCGCGGCCAGCCCGGGACCTCGAACCGCCAGCCCTGGTCATCGGTGAGATGCAGGTGAAGCACGTTGAGTTTGTGGAAAGCGGCCAGGTCGATGAGACGGAGCACGTCGGAGACGGGCATGAAGTGCCGGGCGACGTCGAGCAGCAGGCCACGCCAGGCGAATCTGGGCTCGTCCTCGATCCGCTGGGCGGGCACCGTGAAGGGGCCCGCCTCGATCGGGGCGCGGCGCAGGGTGGCCGGCGGCAGCAGTTGCCGCAGTGTCTGGGCACCGTAGAACACGCCCGCGGCGGAACCACCAGTGATGTCGGCGCCGGCCGGAGTTATCTCCACGGCATAGCCCTCGGCGGGCAGGCCCGCGTCGACCCGCAACCGGACGCCGCCGGTGCCGGGCAGCAGCGCGCACCCGGTGGCGGGGCCGATGGTGGCCCGCATCCACCCGGCGACGCCCTCGGTGCCGGGGCCGGCCGTCAAGCTGGTCGTGGCGTCGAACCGGAACGCACCGGCGGACCGGGAAACCGATCGCACGGTGGGAATCAGGTTCGTAAGTGGCTCGTTCACGACACCTCCTTGACCGTTCGGCCCTCATGGAGGACGCTAATACGAGCCACTTACGAACCACAAGGGGAGGCGGCATGGTCATCGGATTGGTGGTCCACAGCGGCCACCGAGAGCGTTTCGCCGAGGCGGCGCGCACGCTCACCGGCGTCTCCTTCGCCTGGGCGGTCTACGAGCGCGAGGAGCAGATCCGCGAGCGGGTCAGCGAGTTGCTGGCCGCCGGTGACGTCGACGGCCTCCTGCTGGGGCTGGTCCCTTGGGCCCGGGCACGCGACCTCCTCCCGGCCGGCCTCCCCGTCGCCGTCACCCGGTCCGCCGCCCTCGACCTGGCACTGGCATGGGCCCGGGCTCGAGGCAACGGGTGGCCGGCCACCCCGGTCAGCATCGACACATTCGCCATCGAAACGGTCGACGAGGTCGCCACGGCGCTGGATCTCGACCGGGCGGCCATCGCCACCCTGCCGTTCGACGCGGAGCAGTCCCTCGGCGAGGTGGTGGCGTTCCACCGCGACCACCTCGATCGCACCGCCGCGCCCTATGTGATCACCGTGCGCACCGGCGTCTCCGCCGCCCTGGACGGGCGGACGGCCGTGCTGCACGCACTGGCCACACCCGGCACGATCCGCGCCGACCTCACCGAGCTGGTCCTGCGAGTCCGCCGGCAACGAGCCGACGGGCAACGCTTCGCGGCCGCGGTCTTCCGCTCCCCCGCGACGGGCACACGCGCCGCGCTGCGCCGGACGCTCCGGGAGATCCCTGAGCTCGCCGACGCCTGGGTCGAGGAGCACGGGCCGCACGGCGTCGTCGCGTTCGCTCCGGCAGCCGTCTTCGAGAAGATCACCCAGCACTGGGTGATGGCGCCGGTGCCCTGGCGCGGCCGTCCGGGAAGCGGCGAAGATCCCCTCCCGGAGCAGGGGAGCCTAGGAGCGTTCGCCGGATTCGGCATCGGTCCCTCGGCACGCCGCAGCGTCGCCCTCGCCGAACAGGCCGCCGACCGCGCCGAACAGGACGGCCCACCCACCGCCTACCTGATCACCGACGACGGCGTGATGATCGGGCCGATGGGCGCCGCCGGTCCACCGCTGACCTACACCTACCGTCAGCACGGCGGGCTGGAGGATCTGGCCGGCCGGTCCGGACTGAGCCCGGCCACACTGTCCCGGCTGGCCGCACTCGAGCGGTCGCTGGGCGGTCGGCCCATCTCTCCCGGCGAGCTGGCGGACGCCCTCGGCATCACCGATCCCAGCGGGCGCCGTCTGGTCCGCAAACTCACCGAAGCCGGCCTCGCCGTCGCCGACGGCAGCACCCAGCCACATCACAAAGGCCGTCCGGCACGTCTCTACCGGCTAGCGATCACCGCGGCCCTCAGTTCCGGCCGGAGCCCGGCCGGTGGCCTCCCCGGCACGACGGGCGACATCGGCTCGACGACAGCGAGCGGCGGCCTCCCCTCGGCCTCCGCTGGAGACACCGACTCGGCAGGCAGGGGCGGCCGATGAGATACGACCTGGTGCTGACCGGCGCCGAGCACGGTGACATCGCGGTGCTGGACGGCTTGATCGCAGCGATCGGCCCCGACCTGGCCGCGAACACCCACCGGGTGCTCGATGTCGCCGGGCGCCTCGTCACACCCGGCCTGATCGATCTGCACACCCACGTCGGCCCCGGCTACTGGGGCATCGACCCCGATCCGATCGCCTGGTACACGGGCGTCACCACCTGGGTGGACGCCGGATCGGCCGGGGCGTACACGTTGGCCGGCCTGCGGCGGGTCGCCGAGACGGCGATGGTGCGGGTGCCGGCGCTGCTCAACATCTCCGCGGTCGGCCTGGCCGGGCGCACCGGTGAAAGCCGCGACCTCGCCAACTGCGACACCTCGCTGGCGATCGACACCATCCAGGCCAATCGCGATCTGCTCCACGGCATCAAGGTGCGCATCGACGCGGAGACCGTGGGAGACAACGGGGTCGAACCACTGCGCCGAGGCCTGGCGGCGGCCGAGGCCTGCGGGGTGCCGGTCATGGTCCACATCGGCACGGCGCCGCCCGCGCTCGACGAGGTGCTCGGGCTGCTGCGGCCCGGCGACATCGTGACGCACTGCGCGAGCGGGATCGCCGCGCCACTCGGCCCAGCCGTGTGTGCGGCCGCCGAGCGAGGGGTCCTTCTCGACCTGGGTCACGGCTCCGGCGGATTCGCCTTCGACGTGCTCGAAGCACAACTCGCCGCAGGGCTGCGCCCGTTCACGGTCTCCACCGATCTGCACGCCCGCTCACTGCACGGTCCGGTCTTCGACCTCCCGGTGACCATGGCGAAACTCCTGGCGGCCGGCATCCCGTTGCCCGAGGTGATCGACGCGGCCACCGCCCATCCCGCGCGGGCACTCGGCCTTCCCGGCGGGACCCTCGCGGTCGGCTCACCCGCCGACTTCGCGATCTTCGAGGTCCGCGAGGAGCCGTTCCCGGTCGTCGACGCCCACCGGCAGGTCCGGGTCTCACCGGTCCGCCTGGTGAATGAGGCGACCTATGTGGGCGGTCGCCCGCTCACCCCACGATTGCCGGCCCCACCCGCGCCGTGGATCCCCTTGACGGATACACAGCGAGCGGCTCTGGCACGCCGCGAACGCGACATACGTGACCTGCTCGCCACTCCACTGGTGGACGTGGGCGGGCTGGCCGACCAGTTCCCGAGAACGAAACCGAGGAGTTCCTGATGCCCAAGCGTGCTGTGATGACCGACAAGGCGGCGCCCGCCGGTGGCCCGTACTCGCACGCCGTCATCGCCGGCGACACCATCTACCTGGCCGGAGCGATCCCGGCGCTGCCGGACGGCACCAGGGTCACCGGCAGCTTCGCCGAGCAGGCACATGCGGCCTTCCGCAACCTGGCGGCGGTCGCCGAAGCCGCCGGCTCCAGCCTGAACGACGCGGTGCGGGTCGGGGTCTACCTGCGCGACTTCAGCGATTTCCCGGAGATGAACGAGATCTACCAGCAATACATCAAGGGCCCCGACCGCGCGGTACGGACGACGCTGCCGGTTCCGCTCGTCGGCTTCGACATCGAGATCGACGCCGTTCTCTACACGGGCACCTGAGCAGGGCACGGTGCGGAGAGGAGCACGGTGACACCGCCGGCGCGACGTGGGCGACCACCCAACGGGTAACCGGGGACTCTCTTGGGTAGAGGGATATCCATGCCTCACCCCGGAGAGTTGCTCGGCGGACGGTACCGCCTCGACGATCGCATCGGCGCGGGTGGCATGGGCGAGGTCTGGCAGGCGACCGACACCGTGCTCGGACGAGCCGTCGCGGTCAAGACCCTGCACACCGATCGGGCGACCGACCCAGGCTTCCAGCGCCGCTTCCGGCACGAGGCACGCGCGCTGGCGGCGCTGCACCACCCCGGCGTGGTGGCGGTCTACGACTTCGGCAACACCACTGCCGATCTCGACAGTCACGACGCAGGTGCGGGGGCCGGCGCCGACGTCGGGGCTGAAGGCGCCTACCTGGTCATGGCCCGGGTCGACGGGCAGCCACTCAACCGGATCCTGGCCGAACGGGGCAGGCTCACCGCCGCCGAGACGATGTCGATCGTGGCGCAGGCCGCCCGGGCTTTGGACGCCGCGCACAAGACCGGCATCGTCCACCGCGACGTCAAACCCGGCAACCTGCTGATCGAGCCGGACGGCGCAGTCGTCCTGGTCGACTTCGGGGTGGCCCGGTCCGCGCATTCCGGCACACTGACCGGCGCTCGGGAAGTGGTCGGCACCGCGCTCTACATCGCCCCGGAACAGGTCACCAAGGAAGCGACCGGTCCCGCCGCGGATGTCTATGCGCTGGGAGCACTGGCGTTCCACTGCCTCACCGGGCATCCGCCGTTCCAGGGTGGAAACCCGATCGCGATCGCCCTGCAGCACCTCGAGGACGCTCCACCCCCGCTGCCGGACGATGTGCCGGAAGAGGTGGCGGCGTTGGTCCGGACGGCCCTGGCCAAGAGTCCGGCGGCGCGTTTCCCCTCCGCCGGCGCCATGGCGGCGGCGGCCGAAGCGGCGGGTGTTTCGATCGCCAATGGCTCGACGGCCGGCAGCCCTCCGAAGACCGGCACCACACCCGGCGGCGTGACGAGCAACGCGACGGCCGCGCTGGCCGTCACCGACCTCCTCGGCGCCACCGAAAGCAGCCCAGCCGGAAGCCGGAACCCCGCAGGCCACGGCAGTGCAGGTAGCGGCGCTGCGGCTAGCGGCGCAGCAGGTATCGGTCCTGCTGGCCACGGCACTGCAGGCAGCAGTCCTGCGGGCCACGGCAGTGCAGGTAGCGGCGCTGCGGCTAGCGGCGCAGCAGGTATCGGTCCTGCTGGCCACGGCACTGCAGGCAGCAGTCCTGCGGGCCACGGCAGTGCAGGTAGCGGCGCTGCGGCTAGCGGCGCAGCAGGTATCGGTCCTGCTGGCCACGGCACTACAGACAGCAGTCCTGCGAGCCAGGGCAATGCGGGCCCCGGCACTGCAGCTAGCCGCGCTGCGGGTAACAGCGCTGACAACCTTGTCGGGAACGACACTGCAACAGCCGGAGCCGCCGGAAGCCGAGACGCTACGAACAACGCCGCCGTAGGCAAGGCGACAGACGACGTTGCGGGAGACAACGCCTCGGTCGCCAATGCCGGCGGGGGTAAGAACAGTGCGGGCAGTCTCGCTGCAAGCACGGCCGCCGTCGGGGGCAGTACCGCTGGAGACAATGCCACCGAGGCCTATGCGGCTGGAATCGACGCCGTCGGCAACGCCGAGGAGAGCGCCTTCCGGACCGGTGCTCCAGGAGGCTCCGGCCCCGAAGGCTCCGCGGGCGAAAACAACGCTGCTGGCAACGCCGAGGAGGGCGGGTTCCAAAGTGGCCCCGTGGGAAATGTATCGGCTGCGGCCGCAGAAGAGCGGCCCGACGGACTGGCGGTCACCAGGGCCGACGCACCTTGGTTCGGCATCGCCGCGGTTGGTGGCTCGGAGGACTTCGAGACGGATACGACCACACATGATGCTGGGACCACCGCGCCTTGGGACGTCTCCTCGTCGTTGACCAAACCCGTCTCCTCGCGGCGGACCGACGCCACCCCCTCGCCGCTGACCGACACCGCCCCTTCGCCGCTGACCGACTTTGATCGGAACGACATCGGGCCGAACAGATCACGGTCGCCAGGACCCGACCGGTTCGACTCCACCGGAAGCAGCACATCGGGGACCAGAGTGGGGAACACGGACGGCGTCACCCCGCGGTCACCCCACACACCGCAGTCACCCCACAGCGAAGAACTCGCCGCCGCCGCAACAGACGGCCCCTTGGCCGGAGTCGCCGGAGCGAGCGCTGCCGCGGCGGCATCGCATGACGGGCTGCCCGAGGCTTCGTCGAGGGATGGTGTGACACCACCGGCGTCACCGGAGGCAACTGGAGCCGGTCCGGGCGAAAGCAAGCCAGCCGCAGCCAGATCAAGCGCAGCCGAACCAAGCGCAGCCGGACAAGGCCAGGACGAGCCAAGCAAGAGAGGGCTCGATAGCAGCAGGCAGTACCAGAACGAGCCAGGCAGCGGACGGGGCGAGGCCGAGCCAGGCAGCGTCCGGTCCGGCGACAGCCAGAGCCGGGTCGGGTCTGTCGGCGGCGGCGGCGGCAATACCAGGAGCGGCGGCGTGCCGAATTGGTCCGAGCCTGGCGGTGTGGGGCAGGGCGAGAGCCGTCCAGGCGACGCTCGACCGGACGCGAGCGGGCCAGGCAACCCTCGACCGGACACGAGCGAGCCAGGCGTCAGTGAGCTGCGCCGGGGCAGGGGTCGCCTCGTTGCGGTCCTGGTTCTGGCGGCGGCCGCTCTGCTGGGAGTCGGAAGTTTGATCGTCACTGATCCGCTCAGATTCTTCGCGGAAGACCCGAAGCCGGTGACCAGCGCACCGGCGGCTCCGGGGAGTTCCGCTCCACGGGGCACCGGCAGCACCAAGGACGGGAACGGGGCCGCTGAGCAGAAGGCGGTTCAGCCGGACAGGACGCCGAAGAAGGAGCAGACGCCCACCCGCGCACCGAGCCCGACGTCCACCCGTCCGGCGGAGACTTCGGCCACCCCCACGCCCACTGGCGAAGCGACGACGACAAGAACATCGTCCACACCGGAGCCGACGTCTACCACGGGGCAGACCGGGCAGCCGAACGAGAACGATAACGAACCAGGCGAGAACGAGACCGACTGATCACACCGCCGACCCGGCCGTATTCAGCGCCAGGACTCTCCGCCAGCGGCGCGTCCTGACGACTGGTTGATGAGTCGCCGCGGGAAAGACATCACGCAGACTGTTGAGCCACCGCAGGCAAGGCACCGCGCGCAGGTCACAGGTGGCCGCGAGGACAACACCACACAAACCAACGAACCACCACAACCAAGACATCGCGCGAGTACGGATCGCCGTGAGGAAGACGCCGCCGGAGGCTGGAGCGGCGAGCATTGACGCAGCGGGGTCGACAAGGCGAGCGGCAGCGGTGTCGACGAGGTGGGCGCACACCGCCGAATACCACCGCATCCCGCCTTTGACCAGGGCGTGAACGGCCTGGATGCGAACCAGGGAATCGCTATGTAGTATCCCTCAGCCACTGTCCGCGTGACCCGCGGCGCTGATTCCCTTAGGCAGGACATGTCGGTCATTAACGACGCGCATACCGCGACTCTCTCTCCGGGAAACTCGGTCAGCACGCCTCAGACATCCAGTCCGCCGCATCTCAGGTTCCGGCCTGACATCGAGGGTATGCGCGCGATCGCGGTGACTCTGGTCGTGCTCTCCCACGCCGGCCTCACCGGCATCGCCGGCGGCTACATCGGCGTCGACGTGTTCTTCGTCATCTCCGGATTCC
>NZ_JASCTH010000027.1 GCF_030009775.1 Actinoplanes sandaracinus
CCAGGCTCTCCAGAGCCTTGGCGGCGACGCCCTCGCCCTCGTGGATCAGGCCGAGCAGGATGTGCTCTGTCCCGATGTAGTTGTGGTTGAGCATCCGGGCCTCTTCTTGGGCCAGGACGACAACCCGACGGGCACGGTCGGTGAACCGCTCGAACACGACACTCACGTCCTCGCGGCGAAGCCCCACGCACCTCGCCCAAGGAGACGCACGCGGACGCGCGGAAGCGGCAAGGGTGGCGTGCGCTGAGTCGAAGCCTCTTGGCGTTGACGCGCGGTCCGCGTGGGGGACCTCGCTACGCTCGTGCAGGCGCGCTGCCCTGTCACCGTACAACGGATGAGACCTACGATGAGGGAGGGAGGACCACGATGACCGAGACCCGCAGCCGGCGACCCGTACCCGACCGCGCCCGCAAACGCGCGATCCGAGCCCTGGCCACCGAGCTCGGCGTGGCCTATTCGGTCGCTGCGCGCCTGCTCACGGCGCGGACCTCGACGCCGGCCGGTTCCACCCACCCGGTGTTCCCGATCGGCGCCGACGAGCACCGGGCGTGGATGTTCGCTGCTCGCGAACACCGCACTTTCAACGCTCGCGTGCGCGACGCCCGATCGGCCGCGGAACTCCCGCTGGGCCGCGCCGCACACCTGACCATGCGGTTCCCGCCACTGCGCGCCACCGCCGGGATCGGCCCGCTCTACAGCGGTGAGGGCCGCGAGACGGCCATCGCCATGCTGTACGCCGTGCTCGAACACGAGGCGCCGCAACTGCTGCCGCCCGCCGACGAACTCGCCTGGGCGGCCGAACTCGGTGAGGACGCCGGCGTCGACATCGCCTGCGCCGCGCTCGACCGGGCCGCCCGGCGCCTGCTCGACGACGACCGATGGCAGCTGTGGGTCCGGGTGGACGCCGCGCTCACCGCGGGCGGAACCAACCCCGACCGGCGGGTTCGCGACGCGGCAATCACCCTCGGCCGGGAACTGCGATCCACCAGCCTGCGCAGCTCGCTCGACGGCGTCCGGCACACGCTGGACGCGCTCCTCGTCGAACCGTACGACTGTCTGCCGCCAGGAGTACGGGTACGCGTCGGAAGCCGATCGGGCACCGTGGTCGGCACCGACTGGGAGCAGACCGGCTCACCCACCGGATACCGAGTACGCCTCGACACCGAACCGGGCACCCACATCCTGCCCATCAACGATCCGCGTCTGATGATCCAGACGATGTCGGCCGGGCTACCGGGGGTCGGCGGTGTCCCAGGCGTACTCGAACCGGTCCGGGCTGAGCGTCTTCTTCGACGTCACCCGGTGTGATGTCGACGAAGGCACGCCGACCCGGATCTGTTGCGGGCACCTCGAGCGCCAAACGGCGGCCGAGCCGTAGCGCCGACAGCTTCGCGAGCGGCCACACAGGCTCGCCCGTCATGGTTGTTCTCGATACCTTACGAACACGGCCTCACGGTAAGACCACGATCCCGCGCATGCTGGCGCCACGCCCTCTCGTGCCGCGAGTCGCGCGTTACGGGTGGTCACGGAGGATTCGCCAGTGATGGAGTCTCGAATCAGTTGACGCGGGGATGGTCCGGGCCGCCCAGCTTGGCGGAGATTGTGTCGACCAGCGAGCGACAGTCGGCGCTGTTCTGCGGCGCATCGCCGGTCTCGACGGCGACCTCGTCCTCGAAGTAAGCGGATTCAGTCAGCTGGACGAGTAGGTCGGTCCAGCGATCGCCGGACAGCGTCATCCTCGCCTGCGTCCGGCCGTCGTCGCCGAGACACTGGTCAGCGCCGTGTCGACGACAGGCCGGCCGGGCCCGGTGACGCACGTGCCAACCGGGGCCGCAGCCGGCGCGGTGGGGACGGCCGGTACCCACAGACGGGTGTCTACCAGGGTGCAGTCTGGCCTCGCGCAGTCCACAGCGAAGGTGTGGCCGGCATCGCGGTAGCGGCCGATGACCAGTCGTGCATGGCGTAGGCAGTAGGCGTACAGGGCTGGTCCGTCGCTCGGCATGTCGGTGTCGAATGTAGGACCCATCACGGAAGAAAGCTGCTGACGAACGTCAGAACGCCCGAGGCTCCCACCATCGCCAGCGGCCATTCGCGGAACACAGGTTGTGTAGTACTACAGCAGGAGAACCGTTTCAGGTGCCATGAGTGCCTGGCGGGTGAAGTGGCTTGCGCTGGCAGCGCTGATCCCAATGAGGGATTGATGGTGCTGCGACATGCAGCTTTCAGCAGTTTCGGTAGGTGAGGTGGTAGGTGCTGGCGACCTCGCTGTCGGTCGAATCCATGGCGATCAGGCTGGTGGGTGCATCGGCCCGGTCCGCCGTCGCGCGCAGTTCGGTGTCGATATCAACCTTCCGGTCCTTACCACACGAACTGAACACAAGACCGCTGCCGACCGAGTCGGTGACCTGCCATCCGTCGTCCAGTCCACTCGCGAAGGAGTGCACGGTGTACGTTGGCGCACCGGTGCCCTGGAAGTGGTAGCGCGCCGATAGGGTGGCCGAAGCACCCGGTTCGAGGTGGGCGAACCCGCGGTAGTCGACGGCGGAAATGGCGTACTGCATGTTGGCCGGGACGTTGAGCCGAACGGTGATGCTGCAGGTGCGACGCTGATCCTTGTTCCCGGCGCCGGCGCCGGCTTGCGCAAGGTAGGCGCTGTACATCACGGTGAACGCCTGGTTGTCGGGCGACACCCCGACCGCGATCGTGTTCGCTCGGCACCCTGTGCCATTCACCTTCAGCTTCTCGATGGTGACGTGGTCATTGGGCGGGTCGACTGCCGACGCCTGTGCCGGCGACATCATCATGACTGAGATGAGCAGTGCAGCGATCACGTGCGTTCCCGGCATGCAAACATCCCCATAACCGCCCAATGGGCTCCCTCGGCAGTACTCACCGAGCGCACATTGTCACACAGGATCACCAGGATCTCGGCGCTTTACCCAGCGGAACGTAGCCCTGTTCGTCTCGTGGGCCGGGTTCCGGACGGCTCGGCCCACGAGGGTAGCCACCACGATCAGGCGTCGGTGCAGTCCTCCATCGTCTTCGGTTTCTCCAGTTCAACGACAGGGCTAATACTCCAGCAGGAGATCCGTTTTCAAGGCTCGTTGAGGGCTTGCCGGCCGTAGTGGCTGATCTTCGCTGTTTGTTGATGGCGGCGACGGAAAAGGGGACCATGCGATCCCGGTGGCAATACGGGCTGCGGGTTTGATGATCAGGTCGTGGAAGAGCCGGCGGAGCTCGTTGACCGTGATGGGGATCAAGCCCTCGGCGTTGGCGGTGCATGGTGTGGTCGCGGCGGCGAGGAAGGCGTGGGCGGCGATGACGAGGGTGGTCCAGCGGTGCCAGGCCGTCAGCGGCGACGCTGGTGTTGATCGAGGCCGAGTTCGGTCTTCGCGTAGCCCGAACTGGAACTGCGATGATCGCCGCAAGGGATCCGAATCTGCCACGTCCGGGTGTTGGCACTGCTGGAAGACCGTTGTGCCCGTCTCCTAGACGACGGGCACAACGATGGTCCGGATGCTCAGATCAGTCCCACCACACGCGCCAGACCGGGGCATTCATCAGACCGGCGGCCAGCTCGGTGAGGGTGGCAGCGCGATAGTAGTCGAACTCGCCGTCGTTGTACTGCCGGTATTCCCAGGCCAGGGCCAGAGCGTGGGGCGGGGTAGTCGGCGGGCGGGCGACGGCGTATTCGAGGGTTGTGTCGGTCCAGACGACCGGTTCGGCTCCGTACCGGCCGTGCCAGTAACGCATGATCGCGGAATGCTCGGCCGGGTCCGGCTCCCAGAAAACACTGTGCTGCAGGGTCACCGGCACCAGCCACGGTGCGGTGGCGGGCACCAGAGCGACGGTGACTTCGGTCGGCTCCCCGTCCCAGCCGTAGGGGAGCCCGAATCCGGGTCGTTCCGGTTTCTCAGGCCATACTCCTTCACCGGCCAGTTCGGCGCGCAGCTCCGCGGCGTAGCTCGGGGAACTGGTGCTCAGGTACCGCTCGCCGCGTTCGGCCAGAAGCGCGGCGCCGTTCAGCGCCTGCGCGTCGGCCGCCGACCAGACCTGCCCGTTAGAGGGGTACGACTCGGTCAGTTGCTCAGGGGCGTCGGCATCCATCAGCAGCGGCCAAAGCCCACTCTCCGGATGGGCCAGCCGCAGCTGTTCCCACCACCGCAGAGCCTCGTCGCCCTCAGCCTGGAACCCGATAACCTCTGCTCCAGTCGGTGTGACGAACAACGGCTGCGTAGGTGGCGTGTCCCGCATCCGATCATGATGCCCCAAGGGCTTCATGCTGTCGCACGTCGCTCGCTGCTGGAAGCGCCTCGTCTCGCCAGCTGCCGTGGGCGGAACCGTCACTCGTTCGGCGCACCCAGAGACAAGGTTCAGTGGCACACGGACAAGCTTCATTGGCAACGGGCATCGGCGACGATCGCCTTGCCGCGTGGGAGTATGCGCCGGTGAGCACCGAGCCGGGCCGACACGGTCTATCCGCGACGTCGGCCGACGAGTTGGTGCGAAGGTTGGCGGAAGTGCTGAGCGGCGCTTGCCGCGTCCGGGTGTTCGACCGGAGAGGCCGGGTTGAAGCGGCTCGGAAACGACACGAGAATACGCCGCCGTCGCTGCTCGCGGACCTGACTGACGAGGCCCTGATCGCGCTGCTGGCGGCGCTGCGGTTGTGTCCGGACACCGAGATCATGGACTGGATGAGCTGGCCCGACCTGTGGTTCGAGTTCGCCGACGGAGACGGCGTTCAGCTCGTCACTCTGGGTCTACTCGGTCCCGGCTGGGTGCGCTGGGAGCCGCACGGAGATCTGCGACTGGCCGCGCCGGAGTCGATGACGAGGTGGCTGTCGACCTGGACCTGATGAACCGTCGATGCGGCATGCCTTCCTGCCACCGCGCTCTACGCTCGCCACCAGTGTTTCTTCGCTCCGGCGGTCATCTTTCGGCCCGGAACCATTGCGGTGTCCACAGGCCCATCGGCTGGTCGACCCGGATGTGCGGCGCCGCCCGGCGCAACCCATCGAGAAACGGCCACACGTCGTGGACACCGGCGGCATGGATCCGCCGCCCGTCCGCCAGCACCACGGTCGTGTAGTTCTTCGGATGCGGCACCACCTGACGCACGTCGGCCAGCGGTGCGCTGCCGCCGCGCAGCACGGCCTGCCAGTGCAGTCGTGAGTCGGCGATCCGCAGCCGGTACGCGATCCGGAACAGCGCCAGGTACCCGTAGACGGCCCCGATGACGAAGCCGATCGGCACGAAGGCGATCCGTTGCCACACGCGATCGGCGCCGAACAACCCCGCCGCCCCCGCTATGCCGAAGGCCATCGGCGCGATGAACGCGGCGAGCACCGCGGCCGTGCGCACGAGCAAGCTGCCGAAGGTGTACGACGTGGCGGTGCGGCCGTCATCCATGGCCGTGAATTGCCCACAGCGCCGAAGAATCATTCGCCGGCCGCCGTCATGAACCGGTGGGTGCCGGCGCCGTTGACGACCCGTCGCGATGTGGAGGCTCCTGAGGGCGACCGCTTCCGGACAGCCCGCCGGCCCGCCTCATGATGGTCCGATCTGGCTCCGCCAGCCCGTTTCGCGAGAGCATGAGCCGACCGCTCGGGTGGTGCCAGGAGGGTGTGGAGTGCGACGTCGATTCGCCGAGTACCGGCCCGTGCCGCGATGGCGCGCACGTCTGGTCGATGTCCGGCTGTTCCGGAGCGTGCGGCTGAACCTTGCCGGCTGGGCGACGGTCACAGCGTGGTGCCTGGTTGGCGCCGTGCTGGGGTACGCCGGCGGCCGTCTGCTTCACCTGTCCGGCAAGCCGGGAGCTGTCGCGGGGGCCTTGACGGTTCTGGGCTGTCTGGTCGTCCTCGACCGGCGTCGGCACGCCCGCACGAGACAGCAGTGACGGCTGTCAGGCACCGAACCATGTCGCGGCCTGTCCGTGGCCACGGGCCCAGGCCAGTGGCCGGCCGTCGAGGGCGAGGACGTTGTGCAGCGTGTCGTCGGGCGCGGGTGGCAGGCTGTCGAAGGCGACGACGCCCGGCGCCTCGACCGAGATCCGGTGACCGGGCAGTGTCCGTACCAGATGATCGAATGCTTCTCGCCTCGCCGCGGGAACCTGGTAGAGGACCGACGTGTGGAAGACCACCAGAGTCGCGCCGGCGGGAGCCCGTGCGGCCAGGCCGGGCAGGTCGTCGACGAGGTCGCCGCGGATCAGCAGCGGCGGGTCGGCGGCGGCGATCGCGGCGGCGGCCCGCAGCCGGTCGCGGCGGTGCTGGTGTTCCGGCCAGATCAGGGCGTCCAGCCAGGCCACGTCGGCGGGATCGGTCACCCGCAACGGGTTCAGGTCGAGGCCGGCCCGCCACGCCACCTCGGGCAGCCGGTCCGGCGGCGGCGTGCCGGTGAGGGCGCAGTCGAGGACCGGGCCGTCGCTGCCGAGCCGGTGCCGGCCGTAGCGGTAGGAGTACCGGTCCGGGTAGAGACCGAGGCCGGCGGAGGCACCGACCTCCAGGAGGGCGAGCGGTTGCGGCAGCTTCGCGAGTACGGGCAGCAGCACCGCACAACGGCCCGGCTCGTTCGTCTGGGTGGACCGGGTACGCAGGTTCGCCTCCACCTCGGCCCAGTTGGCGACCGTGAAGTCGTGGAAGTCCGACGGATCGCCGACCGGGCCGCCGAGCAGCCGCACCACGCCGAACAGCAGGTTCGGCTGCCGCTTCGCCGGCGGAAGGCCGTCGAGCAGGCCCAGGATCGTCGGGTTGCCGGCGACCGCGAGGGACAGCCGCTCATAAGTGGGGGAAACCCCGTGAGCCTCGAGGGCGGCGAACTCGGCGTACACCGAAGCGGTAGTCACCGTGCGATCCTGACACAACCCAGGATCCGCGATCCGGGGCGATGGATGGCCGTGGATCTTGGCCGTACTAGTCTTGGATCATGCCTTTGAATCCGGACGAGTTCTACGAACACGCCGTCGCCGTCGCGGACAGCGAGCGAAGGCTGCCCCTGGCGCGCATGACGGAATGGGACATCAGTCCGTTCGAACAGGACGGCTTGCGCGTCGCGGCGCTGCGCCCGCCGGTGCTGCCCGAACCCGACCGGCACGGCGAGGACCCGGCGAACTGCGGCATGTGCCGCAAGCGGGACGAGGGGATCTGGCTCAACGACCACTGGCGGCTCGCCCGGGTCACGAAAGTGGGCGTGCCCTTGGCGCTCATGCTGTTCCCGCGTGATCACCACGACATGGCCGATCTCCCCGACGAGCTCGCCGCGGAGCTGGGCCTGCTGACCACGCGCATCGTTCGCCACATGCAGGCTCTGCCGCACATCTCCCGCGCCCACGTCTACCGGATCGGCGACGGCGCCGCCCACCTGCACGTCTGGTTCTTCGCCCGGCCGGAGGGCCAGGCACAGATGTACGGATCCTGGCTGATGGTCTGGGACGACCTCCTGCCGGAGTACCCGGCCGACGTCGCCGAGGCGGATGCCGCGCTGGTGGCGGACGCCCTGGCCGGTTCGCACGGCGGGTACCGGCCGGCGGTTGCCGGGGAGTCCGCCTGACCGGTGCGGACCGCGGCAGCCGCGGTCCGCACCGCCACAGCGCGGGTCAGAGTCGGGTCTCGGCGTACCGGCGCATCGCCGCGCCGAGGAACTCGACCATCTGCGGGTGGTAGGCGTTGTGGAAGTCCCTCATGGCGTCGTCCTCGGCGTACAGCAGCGCCATGCCGAGGTAGGCGTCCGGGCTGGGGGTGTAGAACCGGCACGCGATGGCGTAGTGCCTGCCGACGAGGTCCTGGATCGTTTCGTCCTCCGGCCGGGCGCCCCCGGTCATGGCGGCCGCGATCTCGCCGTACAGCTCGCGCCAGTCGCTGTGGACCCGGTCCTTGTCGACGTGCGCCCAGCCGCCGGTCGCGGCGAGGCTGGCGGCCTGCTCGTCGGCGAGCGAGCGGCGGCACCGGTCGGCGAACTCGTGATCCATGGTCGGAGTGCTCATCTGTGCTGTGGTGCCCTTTCGGCAGGGGAGTGAGCCTTTCGGCCCGACGGCTGCGAACGGTCGCATGCCGACACCGGCACGGCAACTCCTTTTTCGCGCCCCGGATCGGCCGGAGCGGGCAGGGGGCCATGACCGACCGCTGATTTGATCATCGTGGCCGGGCGTGCTTTCATCGGCGGTCCCGAGACCGCTACCAGGGAGCCGACCATCTTCTTCTTCGAGGGCGAGCGTGCCGGGCTCGCGAAGCGCCGGGCCCCGCTGGCCGGCTTCCGGGCACTGCTGGTGGGCGGCGCAGGCCTGGTCCTCGCCCGCGGTCCGCTCGCCGTCACGATCACCCTGACCGTCTCCTGCTACGCGGCCTTCAAGCTGCTCCTCCTCTGCCGCTAGCCGGTTCGGCATCGGGCCGTACGGTGCTGCCACCCGCGCGGTGGCCGACACATATATCAGCGGCGAGAAGGGTTCGCGGCTGCGATGATGCCGCCGTGATCGACAATGGCCTCTGGTATGCGATGCCGGCTCTGGCCGGCGAACGGATCCGGCTCGAACCTCTGCGGTACGAACACGCGACGGACTATCTCGCGGCAGTCGGCGACAGCGAGGACGCGGCCGAGATCTTCCGGTGGCAGAGCCCTTCGGGCGGGGCGCTGACCCGGCCGGCGACCGTGGAGGACGCCCGTGCGCACATCGTGGCCGCGCTCGCCGCCCGGGCCCGCGGGGTCCGGTTCCCCTACGCTCAGATCGACGCGGCGACGGGCCGGTTCGCCGGCACGACGTCCTTCGCGGACCCCGACCCGACGTTGCGCACCCTGACGATCGGATACACCTGGCTCGGACGGCCGTGGTGGGGCACGGGGGCGAACGCCGAATCGAAACTACTGATGCTCGGCTTCGCCTTCGAAACCCTCGGCGCGATCCGGGTATCGCTGGTCACCGACATCCGCAACGAGCGCGCTCAGGCCGCGATCGAGCGGCTCGGCGCCAGCCGTGAGGGAGTCCTTCGGAAGCATCGCCGCCGCGCCGACGGCTCATGGCGCGACACCGTCATGTACGCCATCACCGACGACGACTGGCCAACGGTGAAACACGACCTCAAGGCTCGACTGCGCCCGTAAGACGTGCCGGCCGGGATGGCCGGCGGAGACGATCAGCTCGCGGATCTAACGTTCGCCCTCCTCCGTCTTGAAGGGGCGCAGACCCCGGCGCTGATAGTTGGGCAGAGCGTTGGGGTGGTCCAGCGACGACGTGTGCAGCCAGACCCTCTCCACCGCGGGAGCCAGGTCCCAGGCCTTCCGCAGCGCGAGCGTCAACGCGTAACCGCCCAGGCGCCTGGAGACGAATTCCGGCACCAGCCCGAAGGTCTCGATCTCCACCTCGTTGCCGGGGTGGAGATCGTAGGCGGCCAGGCCCGCGGGCTCGCCCTCGAAGGACAGCAGCCAGAACAGCCGGTCCGGGTGCTGGGCCTGCCAGGCGGTCCACTCTTCCCGGGTACGGCTCGCGCACTTCCAGCCGTAGGGGGCACCGATCCGGACCTGCAACGCGACGACCAACGGCGAGTCTCGGTCCAAGGGTTCCAGCGTCAGGCCGGGCACCGGATCGGCTGGCGTGAGTTGGTCACGGACTGTCATCTCCAGATAGGTCACGATCTCTCTCACCCGCGGAAGACTACGTGAGGTCGCGGGTCGTGGACCATGTGACGATCGGCGAAGAGGGCGGGCCGGCTTACGTCGTACCGGTGGCAGGGAATCGGGCGGTGAGGAAATCGGACCACCGCTCGCCCGAGGAGGGGTTGGCGGGCGCCAGATGCGCGCCGTCGCGGAAGGCGCGGAACGTGGCGCCGGGCAGCCGGACCGGGACCAGCCGGCGGCGGCTGCCGGTGGCCGCGAGATAGGACCGGAACACCTCTGGCGCCCGGAGCACTTCGGGCCCGCCCAGGTCCGCGGCGCGGCCGGGAACCGGGGTGTCGACGAGGTCGGCGATGCGCGCGGCCACGTCCTGGGTGGAGATCGGCTGGACGGGCACGTCGGGTGCGAACACGAGCGGGAGCCGGGCGGCGATCCGGGCGCCGCCGAGGACGAAGTCGTGGAACTGGGTGGCCCGCAGGATCGTGCCGCCGTAGGCGTCGATCAGGCCCTCGGCCTCCAGCTTGATCCGGTAGTACGGGTACGGGATCCGATCGACGCCGACGATCGACACGAAGATCACATGTGGATGGCCGGTGCGGGAGGCGGTGGCCAGCAGATTGCGGGTGCTGTCGATGTCGGACCTGCCGAACCGGCGGGTGTCGCTGGCACAGTGCACCACGGCGCCGGCGCCGTCGAGTGCCGCGTCGAGACCGGCCCCGGTCGCGAGATCGCCCTGATAGGCCTGGCCGGGGCGGCGGCTGAGGCCGCGCACGTCGGCGCCGCGGGTGCGCAGAAGGCCGGCCACCTGCCGGCCGAGGGTGCCGGTCGAACCGGTGACGAGGATGTGCTTCATACCGGGATGGACGAACGCGGGCGCGCGGATGTGACAGCCCTGCTGAGGGCCCCCGGGCGAGCGCGATCCACCACCGTTACCGCGAGCCGCCGCGCTGACGGGCGGCCTCGATGCGCGGGGCGTTCTCGATCGCCCACTCGCCGACCGCGACGACCAGCGGCAGCAGCGACCGGCCCAGGTCGGTGACGGTGTATTCGACCCGCTCGGGGGTCTGCCGCCGGCTGATCAGCCCGTCGGCCTCGAGGGCGCGCAGGGTGCGGGTGAGGATGCGGCGGCTCAGACCTTCGATCGTCCGATCGAGCTGGTTGAAGCCGTAGGGCCCGCCGTCGGCGAGGATCGCCAGGACCAGGACGCTCCATTTCTCGCCGACCATCCGCAGGATGTCGGTGGCCGCGCACGTCGCGCGGTCGGCCGGGGTCACGGGCAGCGGCAGGACCGGTGACATCAATGTGCCTTCTTTCGGGCTTGGCCGGGCAGCCTCGACGATTCCAGTATGCGCACTGTGGTGATCGCGGGCGGGACCCGCGGAATCGGCCGGGCCCTCGCCGCCCGCCTCGAGGACAGCTGGAACGTCGTGGCCCTGGGCAGCGCCGACGCCGACCTGTCCTCCGTCAAGGAGACCCGGGCCCTGATCGAGCGGCTGCCGCGAAGAATCGACGCCCTGGTCCTGTCGGCCGGCCGCTTCTCGCCGCGGCGGATCGTCACCGCCGAGGGCTTCGAGCAGACGTTCGCCATCGGGGTGCTGGCCAGGCATCTGCTGGCCGAAGGGCTGCGGCCGGCTCTGGAACGGGCGCCGCGGCCGGTGATCCTCAACCTCTGCGGCGTCGGCGGCATCCGCGCCGGGCGCATCCACTGGGACGATCCGCAGCTCACCCGGGGCTATTCGCTGCTCGCCGCGACCATGCAGGGCGCACGGGCCAACGACCTGCTCGGCGCCGGGTTCGCCGCCCGTCACCCTTCGACCTCTGTCCGGTACGTGCTGTACAACCCGCTGTTCGTCGACAGCGGCATGCACCGCTACCTCGGCCGGCCGATGCGCTGGGTCATCGGTGTCCTGGCCGCCCTGTTCGGGGCCTCACCGGCGACCGCGGCCGCACCCCTGGCGGGCCTGTTGGCCGATCCGCCGGACGCGCCGCTGACCGCTCTGCGCCGCGGGACTCCGGTGCCGTCGCCCGGATCCGACGACGCCGCACGCCTCTATCGCCTGCTGGAGGATCTGACCTGAGCCGGCCAGTTCCCCGCACCCTTTCCGGGCCACTTCTTTCCGGGCACGGCGACTTCTTCTCCGGGCAGGACTTCTTTCAGGGCAGGACGACGCAGCGCCGGCAGCGAGCCTCATAGGTGTAGGTGCCGTCGTCGGGCAGCGCGGTCGACGGCGCCAGCTCCCGGATCATCGGCTTGCCGTGCTCCAGCACCTGTGTGTGCGTCGCGTCCAGCGAACGGCACACGTCGCACACCGCCCGCCGGTAGATCACCTCGGCCGGGGCCAGCTCGAACAGCGCCCGCACCGGCGCGAACAGCTGGCCGCGGTGGTCCAGGTCGATACCGGCGACGACCACCTTGATGCCGGAACGGACCGCCGCCCCGAGCACGGCGATGTCGTCGACCGTGAACATGTGGATCTCGTCGACGCCGATCACCTCGACCCCGCCGTCCGCGGCCCCGGCCAGCGAGCTCACCTTCACCGTCTGCAGGCTGCCGCCCGAACGCGACGTCACCGCGGTGTCGCGGCCGTGGCGCGCCGACTGGTAGACGCGGTGCGGGATGTCCGCGTACTGCAACGGCGACAGCAGGCTGATCATCTCCAGCGACTTGCCGCCCTTCATCGGGCCGAGGATCACGGTCAAATCCATGCCGTCACCGTGCCATTCGCGGTCCGGCCGGTATCGGGCACCCCACCCGCCGGTGAGAGCGGGGCTGCCTCGTACCCTGGCCGTCCGTATCCTGACCGGCATGCGGGTGCTGTTCGACGACTTCGTCCACACCGAGTTCCACCTGTTCTTCCTCGGCGGACAGGAGGCCGACGCCGTCGGCTACGGACGCGACGGCCAGGTCAACGGCCTGTGCGGGGCGGCCGAACCCGGCAACCTGATCTTCACCACCGGTCTGCACACCGGAAACGTGCCGCTGCGCATCGAACGGCACGACACCGAGCCGCCGCTCGGCGAGATGTGGCCCGACGTCGTCGAGGCGTCGTTCACCCCGGTGGATCCGGACGTGTGGCTGGTGAGTTCGAGTTCGCCGCCGGTGGCGCTCGCGCTGGAGCAGGGCACCTACCGGGCGCGGTACTGCGCGATCGGTTTCGACAACGAGGACCAGCTGACCGACGACCCGCCGGAGCGGTACCTGGTCCAGTTCTGGCCCGCGCCCGCGGCGCCCGACCGGATCGTCAGGCAGACCTCGCCGGGCGCCGCGCACTGGCACGGCACCGCCCAGAGGACTCTCGCCGCGCCGGCCGCCGGCCGCGACCCCGCGGAGCGCAATGTATCGACGCACGTGATTTAATTCGGCGGTGGTGCACGCCTGGACCAGGCGGCCACGGACCGGAGGAGATCTCATGCGCGTGATCGCGTCCCTGGCGGCCGCACTGGCCGTTGTCGCCGGCCCGATCGTCCTGGCCGGCCCGGCCGGTGCGGCGTCCGTCTCACGGCCGGGCGGGCAGGTGGACGCCGCGGCGGCCAGCACGCAGCGTGCCGGCTTCTTCGCCGAGTCCTATCGTGGCCACTGGGTCATGGGCTGGGGCCGCGACGAGTCGGCCTGCGCCTACATCGACGGCGTGCAGTTGGTGCTCTACCCCGTCGGCGGCGATCACTACCTGAGCGCGCTCCAGGCGTACCAGCAAGAACGCGGTGTCCGCAGCATCACCAGGGCGTCGGCGCGGGTCCTCGGCGAGTTCACGATGGTCCCGCCGGCCGATCCGGTGCGGCACTGCCCCGTTTTCGTGAAAGGCCCGCCCGCGCAGGGCTGAGGCCGTCTGACGCTCCGGCGAGGCGCTGCGCGGTGCGCAGCGCCTTCTGGTGCGGTCAACGCCAGACCGTGAAGCGGACGGTCTGGATCTCGGGCTCGATGTAGTCGACCTGGTACAACACGCGGAACACCGTGCCGTCGGGCACGTTGCGGGCCAGCACCGTGCGCTGCCGCGGCGTCGTCGAGCAGGCCTGCACCGGCTCGCTGTAGGTGTAGTCGCCGCCATCGGGCGACACGAACGCCAGCAGGAACGTCTGGCAGTTGTCGGACGGGCGGTGGATGTCGCGGATGTGCGAGACCGCGATGGTGGTGCACGCCGATGCCGGCACGGTCACCGGTGCGGAGGCGATCCGGCCCCCTGCGTAGAAGCCGGAGCCGGGCCGGGCCGGCGCGCATCCGCCGGTGACCGGGGTGTGGGCCGCGGCGGCTGTGGCGGGCACGAGCGCGGCCGTGCCGGCCACCGCGAGGGCGGTGGCGATACTTGCGGTTTTATTCATGAGGGGGACGGTCCTCCGGTCGCCGAGGCTTCCCGCCTTACTCGGGGTAACTGGCGCGTTTCCGGGAGTCACCGCTCCCGTCGGTCGGGTTTCCCACATCAATCGATCTTCGGGTACGGACGGCGAGCACCGCGATCGGGATTCCCATGATCAGCCAGCCCTGCCAGCCGCTGAGCCCGGTCAGCCACCCGTCGATCCGCGACTCCGCCGCCTGGTCGGCCACCACCACCTGCACGAACCCGAACACGACGGTGTTGTTGACCGCGTGACCGACCACCGCCGGCCAGATCGACCCGGCGGCGAGCCGCAGCATCCCGAGCAGCACTCCGAACACGACGCAGAAGATCGTGAACGGCAGCAGCGACCGCGCCTCTTCCGGCCCCATCGGCACGTAGAACGGCAGATGCCAGACCCCGCAGATCACCCCGATCGTGATCAGTGCCGGCCAGGTGCCCCACCGGTCGCGCAGCCGGTTCAACAGGTAGCCGCGCCAGCCCCACTCCTCGCAGAACGCGAGCGGCAGGATCAGCACGAACTGCAGCAGGTTCGCCAGCAGCGCCTGCCCGACGAGCCCCCACGGCACCCCGGTCTGCCCGGCGGCCTCCAGCCCGGTTTGCGGCCCGGTCTCCGCCTCATAGAAGTGCCGCAGCGCGGAGAACCCGTCCAGATCGACCGGATAGATGCCGGTCACCGCGTTCAGTGTCACAGCCAGTCCCGACATGGCCAGGAACAACACGAAGCTGAGCAGGCAGTACCCGATCAGGCGCCGGCGTGGCCCGACCGGTGTCAGTGCGGTCGCCGCGGCGAGGTCGGCCGGCCGCCACACCCACCGCGCGGCGACATATGTCGCGATCGCCACCGACACCATCGCCGCGAAGAACAGCAGCCGCACCCCGGTGGCCCGCTCGACGAACCACAACCCCCACGGAAGCGCGAAGACAATCGCCAGGAAGACCCGCACATCCAGCATCGCGCCAGCATGCCAAATTTCAGGTCGCCGCATCGTCCCTCAGCGTGCGCACAGGTGACACAGAGGAGAGTCTGAGCATCGTTCACGGAGAGGTCGCCATGTCGGGCAAGCAGGTTTCGGCCAAGGTTCCGCCACGCTGGTTCATCAGAACGGCCTGGGTGGTGCACCGCGGACTCTACAAAGGCACGGGCGGCCGTTTCGGTCTGCGGCGGCCCAAGGACACCCAGTGGGGGATGTTCCGGCTCACCACGACCGGGCGCCGCAGCGGACAGGAGCGGGGCGTGATCCTCGCCTACCTCGAGGACGGGCCGAACCTGTTCACGCTGGCGATGAACGGCTGGGGTGAGGGCGAACCCGCCTGGTGGCTCAACCTGCAGGCCCACCCGGATGCGCATGCCCAGCTGCCCGGTGGGTCGCGGCGGGTGCGGGGCCGGGCAGCCGAGGGCGCCGAACGCGACCGGCTCTGGGCGAAGTGGCGCACCACCAGCCCGGACCTCGACGACTTCGCCGCTCTGCGCTCGTCACCGACCACTGTCGTGGTTCTCGAGCCCCGCGCCTGAGCCGGCTGGGGAACCCTTCCGCCGGGCCCGCGGTCGATACGGCCGGCCGCCGCGACCTTGTCGAGCGATGCCCGCCGCGTTCACGGCCGGCTGAGGACGGGTGACGAATCGTGGAGGGGCGCGGCGGCCCCTCCACGATCAGCGGCCAGCGCCTTCAGCGGCCAGCTCTGTCAGCGGTCAGCGCCGCTTCAGGGCGAACACGCCCCAGCCCATGTAGCGCCGCTGGTAACGGACGTACCGCAGCGGGGCGGTGTCCAGTTCGGCGCGGAGCGCGGGTGCGAGTTCGTCATCCGGGTTCTCGTCGAGCCAGGTGCGGGTGGCGAGCCACTGGGCGGCCACATACCGATCCCAGCTGTCGTCGTCGGCCAGCACCATCTCCACCAGGTCCCAGCCGAGCCGCCCGAACGTCTCCACCAGACCGGGCAGGTCCTGGAAGTCGTCGCGAGCGGACGCGCCGCTGCCCTCGACCGCCTCCTGATCAGGGGGGTCGAGCCGCCAGAACGGCTCACCGACCAGCACGGTCCCGCCGGGACGCAGGCTGCGCTCCAGCAGGTCGAGGGTGCCGGGCACACCGTCGCCGATCCAGGTGGCGCCGACACAGGCCGCGACGTCCACCCGGCTCTCGGCGACATGGCCGGAGGCGTCGCCGTGCACGAACGACACCCGATCCCGTACGCCCAACTCGGTCGCGCGGGCACGGGCGGAGGCCAGAAAGGCGGTGCTGATGTCGACGCCGGTGCCGGTGATACCGTGGTCACGGCTCCACGTGCACAGCATCTCCCCGCTGCCGCAGGCCAGGTCCAGCACGGACATGCCCGGCCGCAACCGGATCGCCGCACCCAGCGTGGCCAGTTTCCCGGCCGTGAACGGGTTGTGGATGCGGTGGTCCCGCTCCCGGACGACAAAACTACGTGGCAGATCCACTTCTACGAATCCTCACGTCGGACGAACGGATGATAAAGCCGGAACCGACGCGAACACGCATGCAGCCACCCCATTGAGTCGATGTGAGAGCTGGAATCTAGCCGCGGCCGAACGACCGGGCGAGCGGATTTCCGCGGAGTCTCGTCGTGGTCCTGGGCGCCGGACCATGCGGCAGGAGTTCGCCGGAGGATTTTGTCGCCAGGGTGGCCCTATGATCGGCGCCATGTGGGGAGTGCGCTTCGCGATCACCGCCGAGCAGGGGAGAGAGCCGCTCGCCGCCGTTGGTGACGATCGTCGACGTGCCGGGCTTGTCTCCCCGGCCGGCGGCCGCCGGCCGTGCCGTGATCTTCACTGCGATGTGAGCGAGGCGTCGTGACGAGCTGGCAGATGAATGTCGTAGCGGCCTTCACCCGGCTCGTCTACCGGCGCAGATTCACCACGGCCGAGGCTGGGCTGCGTTCACTCGCGCGTCCCAAGGGCCCGTCCGCTCCGCCGTCGTCGATCACCAGGAAGTACACGGTCGGCACCTCCCGCGACCACGGTTTCGACCTGCACCGGGTGAGCGCCGGCCGGCCTGACACCGGGGTCACGGTGATCTACCTGCACGGTGGCGCCTACACCAGCGAGATCGTGCGGCAGCACTGGGCGCTCATCGCGTATCTCGCCGGGCGTACCGGGCATGAGGTCGTCGTGCCCGTCTATGGCCTCGCGCCCGCGCACAACGGCCTCCAGGCACGGGAGTTCGTGACCCGGGTGATCGCCGCCGAGGTCGCGCGGGGCCGGCGCTGCTACTTGGCCGGCGACTCGGCCGGCGGCGGCCTCGCCCTCCTGGCCGCCCAGGCCGTCGGCGCCGCCGCAGGCGGTGTGGTGGGGGTGACCGCGATCGCACCGTGGCTCGACCTGTCGATCAGCAATCCGGAGGTCGACGCCGTCGAACCGCACGACCCGTGGCTCCAACGCCCCGGGCTGCGGCCACTCGCCGCCGCATGGGCCGGTGACGTGCCTCTGCGGGACCCACGGCTGAGCCCGATCTTCGGCGACCTGAGCGTGCTGCCGCCTCTGCAGATCCTGGTCGGCACCCGCGACATCACCCTGCCCGACTGCCGTCTGCTGCGCGATCGTCTGCCGTCGTCGGTGCCGCTGACCTACCACGAGGAGGAGGGCGCGGTGCACGTCTACCCGTTGTTGCCGGTCCCGGAGGCGCGGGCCGGCCGTCGGGCCATCGTCGACCACATCCAGGCGACGACCCGCTCAGCACCATAGGGCGGGGCGGATCGCGGCGACGATCATCGGTGCCGCTCACGGCGTCTCGACCGGCGCGGCGGATCGGCTGGCGCCGAGAATCGTCCTCAGGGCGTCCCCGGTCCGGTCGCGGAGCCAGGCGTGGCCGGGGTCGGTGTCGTACCGCTGATGCCCGTTGCACACGATCGGCACCGGCGGCAGGTCCAGCGGTGCCGGCAGTGGCTCGGTGGCCAGCCCGAAGCCCGTGACCAACGGACGGAAGCGAGCATCTCGTCCACCGGGTCGCTCAACCGGCCCCGAGGTGGCTGTTCCCCAGTGGGGTGAGCCGGGCGACGGTCGCGGCGGCGATGGTGGAGGAGGCCACCCGGGGACGGTTTCCCGGACAGACCGTGACCATGGTGAGTGCCTGATCAGACGGTGGCCGCCGGATCACGGGGCCGGGATAGGCCGTGAATCACTCGTCGCGCAGGCCCGGGGGCAGCATCGCATATCCGAGTCCGGCAGTCTCCGGAAGTTTCGGACGCGCCACCGCGCTCGATGAAGAGTCGTGCAGCCATATGGTCCTCGGCCTCGCTACGGCAAGCGTCGGCGGTTGTTGAAAATATCGGATGGGTTGGCTAACTTCCAGAATGACGATGGTCGATAGCTTGCCGTGGTGCCGCGTCTGGCGCCACCGCGGTCGTCCGCCGTCGGCAAAGGCGTGCACCGTGAGATCCCCACATTCACATCGCGGCCACCCGTCCCCACCCCCCGAAAGGCAAGTGATGAGAAGAATCTGGCGCACCCTGCTAGCCGGCGCCGTGACAGCGGCGGCGATCGCCACCGGGATCACCCTGCAGGCCGGCCCGGCCGCAGCGGCCTCCCTCCAGGAGGTCAACGGCTTCGGCACCAATCCCACCAACCTGCGAATGCATCTGTACGTTCCGGATCGGCTCGCCCCGCGCCCGGCCCTGCTCGTGGCGGTGCACTACTGCACCGGTTCGGGCCCCGCCTTCCATTCCGGGACCGAGTTCGCGTCGCTCGCCGACCAGTACGGCTTCATCGTCGTCTACCCGTCGGCGACCCGCTCCGGGAACTGCTTCGACGTCTCGACGCCCGGTGCGCTCACCCACAACGGCAACAGCGATCCGGTCGGGATCGTGTCGATGGTCCGGTACGTGCAGCAGCGCTACGGCACCGACGTCGGCCGCACGTTCGTCACGGGGGCCTCGTCCGGCGCCATGACGACCAACGTCCTGCTCGGGGACTATCCGGATGTGTTCGCGGCCGGTTCCGCGTTCGCCGGGGTGCCGTTCGGCTGCTTCGCCACCACCAACGGCTCGCTGTGGAACAGCGCGTGCGCCAACGGCCAGGTCAGCCGGACTCCGCAGGCCTGGGGCGACCTGGTCCGCGCGGCCTATCCGGGCTACACCGGCCGCCGCCCGCGGATGCAGGTGTTCCACGGCACCGATGACACCACGTTGCGGTACCCCAACTTCGGCGAGCAGATCAAACAGTGGACCAACGTGCTCGGTGTCAGCCAGACGCCGACGGCGACGGACACCCCGCGGCCGGGCTGGACCCGCACCCGTTACGGCGCGAACACGACCCAGGCGCCGGTCGAGGGGGTCAGCGTGGCCGGCGGCAGCCACTCGATGCCGATGAGCGGCATGGCGCGTATGGCGATCGCCTTCTTCGGCCTGGACACGACGACACCGTCGCCCTCGACGCCACCGGTACCGTCGCCCTCGACATCGCCGGCCGGCGGCTCCTGCTCGGTCCGTGCCGCCGTCACCGCCTGGAACACCGGGCTGACCACGAACCTCACCGTCACCAACACCGGTGCGACCGCACTCAACGGCTGGAGCCTGACCTTCACGCTGCCGTCCGGGCAGACCATCGGCAACGGCTGGAACGCCACCTACACCCCGGCCTCCGGTCAGGTCACCGCCCGCAACGCCGGCCACAACGGCACGGTCGCTCCGGGAGCCTCCGTCACCATCGGATATCAGGCCACGCACACCGGCAACGCCGGAGCACCCGCGGGGTACGCGCTGAACGGCTCCGCCTGCTCCACGGTCTGACCGGCGCCGCCGGACCGGTCACACGGGGGTGTCCGGCGGCAGCGGCCCGATCAGTCGGGGCGCACGTTAGTCACATGGACGTGCTCTCCGGACGGAGAGAATCCGGCGACGTGTGCCGGTCTGCCGTGGTGTGGCCTGGACGGACGGAAGCTACCTTGCGCGACTGCGGCGCCGAATCATGGCATGTCCTTCGTAGGGTGGCTCGCATGCCCATTCCCGAGTTCGTCGTCTCCCCGCGTACCAAGATCGGTCATGCTCCGTTGCCGTTGAACGGTGTCATCGCGGTGGTCCTCGATGAACGGGATCGGGTGCTCCTGGTCCGCTCAGAGTGTGCCGTCGGCTCTGTGAGCGCAAGGATTTGACGATGTGAGCGCACTTTGTTGATGCAGGTCATCCGGGTGTGTGACTAGCGCTGCCTGTCGCGGCGAGCGGCGTCGGCGGGTTACCTGCGGACAGCGGTCAGGCACCAGGTGGCATAGGCGAGGGTGACGTCGCCGTCGATCGCGGCGGCGACCGTCGACAGGATCTCGGTGAGTTTGTCTGGTGGCATGCTCGCGAGGCCGCCGGAAGTCGGGATGAGGTCGAGCAGTTCGTCGCGGGTGTAGGTGTGCTGCCAGTCGTAACGGCGGATCTCGGGTTCGGCGAAGCAGCCGGACGCGCGGACTCCCTCGGCGGCGCGGTCGTAGAGGGCGCGGTAGCCGTCGAGGATGGAGCCGGTCGGCTGCCGGTAGGGCAGGTCGGGCGCAGCCCGGCGTAGCCCTTCAGCGAGCGCCGCGGCAATCGGTGACGGCAGTTCGTAGACGTGGCCGAACGGCGCGAGGACGCCGCCCGGGCGCAGAACCTCGGCTGCCTTGGCGGCTCCGGCGACAGGGTCGACCCAGTGCCAGGCCGTGCCGGAGACGATCGCGTCGAAGGCGCGGCCGGCCGGCTCCCACGTCTCGAAGGTGGCGACCTCGACGTCGATGCCGCTCGCGCGGGCGAATTCGGCCATCCGGGGGTCGGGCTCGACGCCGAGGACCGTGCGCCCGGCGGCGCGGAACTGGCGGGCTTCGATTCCGGTCCCGCAACCGGCATCGAGGAACGCGGGGCCCGGCGCGGCGGCGACGATGTGCTGGATCAGTGCGTCCGGATACGGCGGCCGACTGCGGTCGTAGCGCGCCGGATCGCTTCCGAACGACTCTGCGACGCGGCGCACTTCGTGAGGTTGCGGCGGTAGAGTGACCATGCGCCCACTTTAGTGGGCAACCGCCCACTAGGAAAGCGAAAGCATCCCATGCCGACCGGCGTAGCTCTGCGCGATCCGCGCCAGCAACTGTTCGACGCGGCCGTGAGGGTGCTCATCCGTGGCGGGGTCGCGGCGCTGACCAGCCGCGCGATCACCGATGAGGCCGGAGTTGCCAAGGGCGTGCTGCATCGGCACTTCGCCGACTTCGACGCGTTCCTGGTCGATCTGGTGCTCGACCGCATAGCGTGGGTCGAGGCGCAAGGTGCCGCGCTTCGCGACGCGACGGGGACCGGGACCGTTGCCGGCAACCTCACCGGCGCGATGTTCGAACTCTTCGAGCCGGTCATGTCCGCGATCATCGTGCTCACGATCGCCCGCGACGAGCTGCGCAACCGCCTGCGTGCGGCCGGCACCGCCCGGTTCCCCCTGGTGGGGGAGGCGGTCGCCGCGGTGGCCGGCTATCTGGCAGCCGAGCGCGACCGCGGCCGGATCGCCGCCGACGCGGACGTGCAGGTGCTGGCGGCGACCCTGATCGGCACTGTGCAGCTGCTGTTCACCGAGCACCGCGGCGAGCCGCCAGTCGAAGACGTACACCATGTCGTGGCGAGCGTCCTGCGCTGACGAGCATGCCGGAGCCGGCCATGGCTCACTCATGCCGCATGCCGCAGATAACGCGCGGCCGGCGCTCGGCGCCACCTGATCGGCTCGTCCACCGGCACGCACCGTAGTCGCCCTCGGGGGCGCCGCGAGCTGCTCCGCGGCGATGCCAGGCGAGCGCCGGAGGTTGAACGGCAAGATTGAACGTTGTTATCGATATCTCAGCCGCCCGCCACTTTCTCTGCAAGGATCGACGCCAGCGTGCAGAGTCTTTTGATACTTCAAGCCAAGCTAAACGCGTACGTCAAGGCCGAAATTCGGCACATCGACGCTTCATGGCTTAGTGGAATCGACAAGCGCACACACTTTGCCCCAACATGTGACGTTGAAATGAGGGGAAATGAGAACTAGATCATTAATATTGAAAACCATCGCAGTATCGACTATAGGTGTGGCTGCGTTTCCTGCCGCTGCTTCCGGCGCGGAGGTCTCGGCGCCCGATGGCCAGGTTTCGACGCCCGCGAACGCCGCGATGGGAAG
Source organism: Actinoplanes sandaracinus (assembly GCF_030009775.1). Taxonomy (GTDB): domain Bacteria; phylum Actinomycetota; class Actinomycetes; order Mycobacteriales; family Micromonosporaceae; genus Actinoplanes; species Actinoplanes sandaracinus. The sequence goes on from NZ_JASCTH010000027.1 coordinate 22,039, forward strand.
TCAGGAACTGACGATGAGCGGCCCGTGTGGTGGCTTTCTGCAGCCCGCCTGCGACTATGTGAAACACGTATCTGGATTTAGACCTCCAAAGAACGAGCCTACCCAGTTCACCGACGGCAGAAAGTACGAGCAGCGCTACGACTTCAGGCATATCAAAACGTGCAATGAATCGGGATTCACAGCTTACATCGCCAGAGGGTGGGCCGCCGGAGGGAGCATGAATACGGCAGGCTGGCGGAGAGTCGGTAATGGTGAATGCACCGTCCCATTGAGAGCGGACTACATTTTTGTTCATAGAGAAGATACCTTCGAAACTACTTGGACCCCGGACGGCTCGGAGGGCCGCGTCTTCCAGGGTTGCGTGATAACTCCTGGACCTTTCAAGCTTGAACCTTCTCCGGGTGATGCAACTACATGCTCGGATCAAGGCGGCTTCATGGTTGGCTTCCCTATAGTCCCTGTTGTCGCCGGCAACGTGTTCACCTGGACGCTCGGATAATCAGACTTCGTCCTCCGGGATTACGCCCGGTGATGTGTGCGCGACACGCGAATCGCGGAGCGTCGTCGATCGCGTGCCGCGTCACTTCTCCTGCGCGCCCGGGTCCGGGGCGTCGGCCGCGTCCGGTGAGCTGGCCAGCGTCGTCCGGACCTCGTCCACGGTCCAGCCGCCGGCCGCGAGGAGCCCGGCTACTCGCGGCACCTCGACGTGGTCGATGGCGCACCAGCAGCCGCCTACGAAACCGGAACCGACATCAGCCGCCACAGGGACCACAGGCTAAAAACGAGTCCCAAGGGCAACGGCGCCGAGTATCAGTATGGTGAGGATGCCGGTCGCAGACGCATGCCGAGCGCCGCGGTCCGTCGTCCAGTCCCACCCAAAGCAGAGGGACCCCACCAGGAGCACCGCCACCAGCGGCACCACGGCAAGAACGGCGCCAGAGAGGAAAACGCCACCCGCCTATCAACCACGTCCGGCTTACTCATATACCTCAATGTATGCCTGCATGCGGTGACGCGTCCGAATCGAGTGCCGCTGCGGTGGCTGGCCCGCTACCGCGCCGCCGGGCTCGCCGGGTCGGCCCGCACGAGGCGCGCCGACCGAGGCGATCGCTGGGTATGCGGTCAACCTCGGCGCCCCGTCGGCGATCCAGACCTCCCTCGCGGACGGCGTGAGCGGACCGCGCCACGGTCGGACGGCGCCGCCGGCACCGGTTTCGGCAGGGCGGGCTCACCGACGTCAAAATCGGCATCGACGACGAATTCCCCCGCCAGCCGCTTCACCGGTACGGAGTTCCGCAGTGAGCCGTACACGTTGTTTGTCGAGTGTGGCGAGTTGGCGCTGAGATGCGGACCAGGCGTGCCGCCTGACGTGATTTCGGAGCTACCTGAGCGTGCGTGTTGACCTCAATCAAGGTTCAGCTTGAACACTGATCGGGATGCTGTCTCACGTGAGGGGTGCTACACATGCGTGCCATTCAAGTGGCTGCCTTCGGTGGTCCGGAAGTGCTGTCGCTCGCGGAACTGCCGGACCCGGCGCCCGGGCCCGGCCAGGTCGTCGTCGGCCTGGCGGCAGCGGACGTCATTTTCCTGGACACCCTGCTGCGCGGTGGCTGGGGACAGGACTTCTTCCCCCGCACGTTGCCCTACGTGCCCGGTGGCGGGGGAGCGGGCACGGTGGTGCAGACCGGCGCCGGGGTCGACCGGGCATGGATCGGCCGGCGGGTGGTCGTACGGACCAGTACCGGTTACACCGAGCGAGTCGTCGCGGACGTCGAGGAGATCACGCCGGTGCCTGACGGGCTGGCCATCGAGGTGGCCGCGGCGCTGGTGCACGACGGTGTGACCGCGCTCAGCCTGGACCGGCTGGGCACGCCGCAGAAGGGCGAATGGGTGCTGGTCACAGCGGCCGCCGGCGGAGCCGGATCGCTGCTGGTGCAACTGGCCGTCGACGCCGGGGCGCGGGTGGTGGCCGCCGCGTCCAGCGACGCCAAGCTGGCCCTGGCCCGCGAGCTGGGAGCGGAGGCCACCGTCGACTACACACGGCCGGGCTGGACCGACCGGGTCCGTGAGACGACCGGTGACGGCGCCGCACTGGTCTACGACGGGGCGGGTGGCCCACTGGGCACGGTCGCCTTCGATGCGGTGGCCGACGGCGGCCGATTCGTCACCTACGGCACCGCCGAGGGCTTCGCCGCCCCGGACCCCGAGGTGGCCGCACGCCGCGGCGTACGGGTGTTCAGTCCGCTTCTGGACGGCCCACCGGACGAGCAGACCGTGCGCGAACTGTTGGGCCTGGCGCTGGAGCGGGCCGCGCAGGGGCGCCTACGTCCCGCGATCGGCGCGACCTATCCCTTGGAGCAGGCCGCTGACGCCCACCGAGCACTGGCGGCACGCGCCACGGTCGGCAAGTCACTGTTGCTGGTCGGCGGCCCATCGGCCGATTGACCTCGCGGCCGACGCGGGCGAAATCGATACGCCCTGTTCCGGGGCTGGTCCTCGCCTCCAGCCCCGGAACGGCGTCCGCCGACGCCCGGCCACCCGTTAGTTGATGTTGACCGGCTATGTCAGGATGTCGCCCGTGAACAAGGACGAGCAGGGGTTTCGCGTTACGGCTTCGGCGTTCGGGCGCACCATGTGGGTGGTGGCGGCAGCGATTCCGTTCTCCCGTCTCGCCGCGGGCGCGGAGACCGAGTGGATGGAGAACCTGAGCGCCGACGGTGTCGGAAGCGTCTACGCGACCGCCGGAATCTGGGCCCTCTTTCTGCTGGCATTCCTGCCGATCATGCTGTGGCGTTTCCCGCGCGCCAGGCTCGCGGCGACCGCGGGCTGGGCACTGAGCCTCCTGCCGGCCGCCGGCCTGTTCGCCTGGGGCTACAGTCTGCTGTACTGCTCGGGCTGTGTCGTGATCGACTGACCGGCGTTCGCCTGTCGCGGCCACCGCCCTCCGACGGCGACCGTAACGGACCCGCGGGGAGCGCGTCCCTACGCTGAAGCCATGCGAGCCCCGATCTTCCAGCTTGACGCCTTCACCACTCGCCGCTTCGCCGGCAACCCGGCCGCCGTCGTGGTGTTGGACCGGTTTCTCGATGACGCTCTTCTGCAGGCCGTGGCCGCGGAGAACAACCTCGCCGAGACGGCGTTCGTCGTGCCGTCCGAGGGGCGCTACCGGCTGCGCTGGTTCACGCCGACCGTGGAGGTGCCATTGTGCGGGCACGCGACGCTCGCCGCGGGCGCCGTCGTCATCGAGCGGCTGGAACCCGGCCGTGACAGCGTCGTGTTCGACACCGCCAGCGGCCCGTTGACGGTCGGCCGTGAGGACACCGGGTATCGCATGGACCTGCCCGCTCGTACGGTGCGGGCGGTGCCGCCGTCACCGGCGCTGTCCGCCGCGCTCGGCGTCACACCGGTGGAGACGGTGACCGACGGGTACAACTACCTCGCCCTACTCGCTGGGGCCGGCGACGTCCGGTCCCTCCAGCCCGACCTCGCCGCGATCGCCTGTCTGGACCGGACCGGAGTCGTGGTGACGGCCGCCGGTGACGGCACGTACGACTTCGTCAGCCGCTACTTCGCGCCCGCCAAGGGCATTCCCGAGGACCCGGTCACCGGTGGCGCGCACTGTGCGCTCGTGCCGTTCTGGGCTGCGCGGATCGGCAAGGACGCCTTCTTCGCCTACCAGGCGTCGCGGCGCGGCGGCGAACTCACCTGCCGGCTCCACGGAGATCGGGTGCGGCTGCACGGCTCCTGCGTCTTCTACCTCGATGGCTCCATCGAGGTCTGACGGCCCACCGTACGTCCGCATCACCGGCCCGGCCGGGACGCTGTCACCACGGGTGCGGCCCCGTCGCCCGCCGCACCCCGTCAACCGCAGGCGATGTCCTTGTCGATGATGAAGGCGCCGACTACCTGGCCGTTCTTCACGTCGAACGTGTAGCCGTGGGCCGGGCGCTCGCCGGAGACCGCCACCTCGTACGAGCTGCCGCTGGAGGATCGCTGCAGTCCACGGTCCCGGTAGGCTGGGGTCAGCGTGTCTTCAGCGGACCCGAGGCCGACGCCCTCGGGGGTGTTGACTCCGGGTGGCGCCGCGATCTTCGCGAGCCGGTCGTCCCTGCCGAACGCGACACCCCCGGCCGCCGCGATCCTCGCCTGCTGCCGCGACAGGATTCGTGCGAGATCGAGGAGCGAGTCGGCGGATCTGCGGTAGGCGGCCTTGCGTTCCTCGAATCGCTTCACGAAGCTCTCGGACAGCGGCGATTCCGTCTGGGCGAGCCGGCGGACTTCCTTGTCGATCTCGTCGGCCTCGCGGCGCGCGTCGTCGGAGATCCTTTTCGCGGCCTGCTGTGCCTCCAGCAACGCGGCGTCCGGCTCCGGGCCGCCGCGCAAGGAGTACCAGACGCAGCCCTTCGGGTAGCCGACCGGCGCCGTGCCGATCTCTCCGGTGGCGACGGCCTCGGCCCGCGTCATACCGAGCTGCAGGCGGCCGTAGCCGCCGGGGCCCAGCGTGGACGCGGCCCGGTCGAGCCCGCGAGGACCCCAGGTCTGGTACGCGGCCGCCGCCCCACCACCGGCGGCGAGCAGCGCGACGACGGCCGCCGCGACGACGGCCCCGCGACGCCGCGGTTTCCGGGCCGGCTCGTCGGCCGGGACCCGTTCGCCGTCCGGAGCCGGATCGACCGGCGTCATCGCCGTCGGCGGCAGATCCGCCGCGGCGGGTGTGGTCTCGTCGTCCCCGTTGTTCATGACTGGGCAGGCTAACGAGGCTGTCCAGCACACCCGCAGGACGGTCCCACGAATGTGACCTCGGAACACCGTCGTAGCCGCACCACATCGGCGAGGGCGGGACGGCCACTGGGGGTCTTGCCGGCATCGATTCCGATGGTGATCACAGGACGCGAACTCCACGGCGGACGTGAAGATCGGTCATCGTGTCATTCTCGCTCGCCGGCCGGTTGCGGCCGTTCGTCCCATGCGCGGCCGCGCCCCGCGGGCAGACACTGGCGCTGTGGGTATCGACCTGGGAAGCGTCGAGTTCTACACCGGACCGCCCGTGCTCGGTGGCCCCGACGACCTCGACACCGTCATCCGCGACTTCATCGACGGCGCCACCACGACATTGTCGATCGCCGTGCAGGAGCTGGACTCCCGCCCGATCGCCGAAGCCCTCCTGGCCGCCAAACTCCGCAAGGTCCGCGTGCAGATCATCCTGGAGGGCGACTATCTGCGCGAGAGCCCGCCGCGGGCCGACCCGTGGGCGCTGACCGGCGACAACGAGGGCAACCGGATCATCCACGCCGCCCTGCTGCGGGCCGGCGTCGACCTGATCACCGACCTGAACCCGAAGATCTTCCACCAGAAGTTCATCGTCCGCGATCCCGGTCTCGACACCGCCGCGATCCTCACCGGTTCGACGAACTTCACCCGCACCGACACCGGCACCAACCCGCCGGACAACCCGGATAAGCCCGGCAACAACCTCAATCATCTGGTGATCCTCCGCGGCCGGACCGCCGCGAACCTCTACCTCGCCGAGTTCCAGCGCATGCGCACCGGCACCTTCGGCGCGTTGCAGGAACGGGTCACCTCCCGGCCCGCCGAGTTCCGCCTCGGGAAGATCAGGGTGAAGCCGATCTTCGCGCCGTACCACGGCCCCGAGATGGAGATCATGAAACAGATGCTGAAGGCGCGCGAACGCGTCGACTTCGCGATGTTCACGTTCGCCCAGTCCTCCGGCATCGACGACACCATGGAATGGCTGCTCAAGGCCGGCATCCCGATCCGTGGCGTCCTCGACCGCGGCCAGGGCTCGCAGAAGTGGGCGGCCACGAAGCGCCTCCAGGCGGCCGGCGCCGAACTCTTCGAGAACTCCTTCGGCAACGGCGTCCGCAAGGTCCACCACAAACTCATGATCATCGACCGGCGGCTGGTGGTCGCGGGCAGCTTCAACTTCACCGCTCCCGCCAACTCCCTCAACGACGAGAACATCGTCGTCCTCGGCGACCTCGAGGAGCCCGACCCCGCCGCCGAGACCGCCCAGCGCCGCCTTGCCGCCTACGCCCTGGCCGAGATCGACCGCATGGTCGCCGACCTCTCCCGCCCGATCCCCGTCTGAGACCTCCGTGCCCGGCCGGGCACGGAGGCCGCATCAGCAGAGCCTGATACGGCACTCCGGCCCAGCCGGGCTACGAGAGGTCCGGCCTGGTTACGAGAGGTGCTGTGCCGGGGCCTCGATGGGTCCGGCGATACGGGTCAGTGGTGCCGGGCCACGGTGGTCGGCCGGCCCAGGACGGCGGGAGCGATGACGACCTTGTCGATGTCCGGGGCGTAGGCCGTGGGGTTGCCGAACACCAGCGAGCCGCCGGTGGTCGTCAGGGTGACCGGGATGGTCCGCTCCAGGAAGCTGTCCCACGCGTAGGTGTAGCGGAAGTACCCGTACGCGCTGGCGCCGCCGGTCTCGGTGACTTCCAGCCGCCGGTCGATGACCTGCGGGTTGTAGTCGTGCCTGCCGCTGAGTTCGGCGTTCGCGTAGCTGACCGCGATGTCGTACGCGCCGGGCCGGTCGAAGCCGGGCCCCCGCGGGATCTCGAACGTGTTGCCGGCGCCGTTGCCGACGTGCCCGAGCGACTTGCCGCCGGAGGCGTTGCTGCCGGAGGCGGCCGGGTGAGTGGTGACCGCCGCGGCGCCGTGCCGGATGGTGTCCTCCGCCTCGATCGTGACGGCGGCGGCGTCGGCCGCGGCGACCCTGGTCGTGGTCAGCTGCTGGAGCAGGATGCCCTTCTTCGAGCGGATCTCGATCTCGTTGATGCCCTGGCTGAGGTGCAGGCGTGCGGTCGAGCGCCAGTCACCCGCGCGGGCCGCCGTGAGGGTGGCGATCGAGCGGCCGTTGACGGTGACGTCGATGTCGGTGCGGCCGTCGCTGCGGTAGTCGAAACTCACGTCGTGGTAGCCGGTCTCCCAGGCCTGCACGTACGCGTCGGCGCGCTCCCGGTCGCCGTGGATCTCGCCGTACCCGCGCACCTCGTCCTTGTCGTAGGTGACGCGTGCCTCGTTGGCGTACCGCAGTGTCGAGGCGGGGTAGACCGTGGGCTCGCCGTCGGTGACATCGGTCAGCAGGAACTTGTCGAGGGTGATGTCGGAGTTCGGCAGCACGGTCGTGCCGTCGAGGCTGGACCGCAGCGACAGGGTGTGACTGCCCGCGGTGAGCGGGATCGTCACCTCGGCGCTGCCGCGGTACTGCCACTTCTGGACCGGGGTGAGGGCCAGGTCGGCGGTGTACTGGACGATGGCCGGGTTCGCGTCGTCGACGAAGAGCGCGTGCCGTCCGGGGACTCCCGGCGCGCCGCCGATGACCTGGAACCGGTAACGGCCGGTGCGGGGCACGGTGACCGTCCACTCGGCCTTGGAGGCCGGGCGGTTGAACGAGCCGACGTCACGGCCTCCCGAGGCGAGGAACTTCCAGCCGCCGCCGGACTGCGGGTCCTGGTCGTAGGCGGTGGCCGCGGTGAGGCTGGTGGCCTCGGCTTCGACGGCGGCCGTCCACACGGCGCCGGCCACCAGGGTGCGGTCCTGCTCGGGTGTGATGATCACCTGGTAGGCGGCGTACCGGTCGTAGGTGGGAACGTCAAGGGTGATCGAGCCGCGGTCGAGCGACACGCCGTCGAGCACCTTGATCACAGGCGGCGCGCCGTGGACGCCCTCGGCCCCGGACAGGGTGATCTCGCGTACCTCGATGTCGACCCGTTCGCCGAAGGTCTTGCGGTCCAGCCCGGACAGGCGGAGGGAGACCGGCTTGCTGCCTCCGCCGTACAGGACGGTGGCCCGCTTGCTCAAGGCGTCGGCCGCGGCGATGCCCTGCAGGGAGTCGACGGTGTCGAGGGCGGGCGGTGTGACCGCGGTGGTACGGCTGCCCTCCAGGTCGCCGTACCACTTGAACATCCACCAGCCGGCGTTCGCGGCGTTCGCCCGGGCGCTGTTGTCGCTGAGGTTCCCGGCGTACGCCCAGTACGCGGTCTGCCCGTCGATCTTCAGGTCCTCCATGATGGAGAGCCATTGGACCAGTTGGCCCGGGGTGCCCATGTCCCGCAGCATCCCCCATTCGGTGATGTTGACGTGGATCGGCTTGATGCCCAGCTGCTTTTCCAGCTTGCGGTAGTCGGCGAAGTGGGAGCGGAACGTGCGCAGATTGTCGATGCCCAGCTCGTGCCAGATGAACACGTCGGGCAGGACGCGGTTCTTCTTGGCGTAGGCCAGGATGTCGGCGGAGCGTTCCGGCTGCCACCGGGTGTCGCCGGGGCCGCCGATGCGGGCGTGGCCGAGGCCGTGCCGCTGGTACACCTCCTGGATCTTGAGGTAGGTGGCTTTCCAGTCCGCCAGGAAGGTGTCCTTCTGGCCGGCCCAGTCGGCGTACCAGTTCCCGCCGTCGGGTTCGTTGAAGGGGATGAACACGTAGTCCTTGGGGCGCTCGGAGGTGGTGGCGACCGCCTCGGCCACGAACTCCACGACCTCCAGGTAGTCCCAAATCCCGTTCGGCTGGTTGGTGTACGTGCCGTCGGCCTGGTGGTAGGTGCGGGTGTCGCCGGGACGGCGGCCACCGTGGTACGACCAGTCCGGGTAGTAGTCCTGGACGTAGATGTACATGTCCCGGCCGTGTTTGTGGAAGAAGCCGTCCTCCACCTTGATCGCGTCGCCGCTCGGGTGCTGGGTGCCGAACGGCGCCTTCTGCGAGGTATTCGTGATGTGGGCGCCGTCGATCAGCGCCTGGGTGGGCGCGCCGTCGTCGCCGAAGCCGTACAGCGTGCCCGTCGCGCCGCCCCGGAACGTGCCGGTGCTCTTCGCGAAGTCGACGCTCAGCACGTCGGCCGTCGCCGCGGGGCCGGCGGCCGCGGGCACGGACAGGATTCCGGCCGTGAGCGTGATGCCCGCGGTCAGCAGGGTGAGTCTCTTCATCCAGTTCTCCCGATTCAAGTCGCCCTATTTGACGGCGCCGCTGGTGATGCCGGAGATGATCTTTCGTTGCGCGACCGCGAAGACCACGATCAGCGGAAGGCTCATGAGGATCACGTACGCGAAGATGAGGTGCCAGTTGTTGAGGTAGAGCCCCGCGCTGGCCACCCGGAACAGGTTGAGCGGCAGAGTGTCGAGGCGCCCGCCGACGACGAAGAACGCGTAGAAGACGTCGTTCCAGACGTAGAGGCAGATCAGGATGGTCGCGGTGGCCAGCACCGGCCGCAGCAGCGGCAGGACGACGCGCCGGAACACCAGCAGCGGGCCCGCGCCGTCGATCCGCGCCGCTTCCTCCAGCGAGACCGGAATGGTACGGACGAACCCGGTGACGAAGAAGACCACCGTGGACAGGTAGATGCCCATGTACACGCCGATCATCCCGACGGCCGTGCCGGCCAGGCCGAGCTGGCGCAGCAGTAGCACCACCGTGACGACGGCCGGAGGCAGGACGATGCCGCTGATGGCGATCGCGTACAGGAACGCCGTGAACCGGGTGGCGCGGCGCGCCAGCACCCAGGCGGCCATGGACCCGCAGACCAAGACCCCGGCGACGGTGGGTACGAGGATGAGCAGGCTGCCGAGGAAGGCGGCCGGGACCTTCGCGTCGGTCCAGATCTGGGTAAGGTTCTCCAGCAGGCGCCAGTCGGTGGGCGGGGACAGGTCGGGCTTGATGGCCTCGCTCTGGGACTTGCCGGCGGTCGCGACGACGAGCCAGAGCGGTATGCCGATCAGGGCGGCGACCAGCGCGGTGGCGACCACGGGCTGGAGCCGGGTCCAGATTCGCGCGTCGCTGAGGCCGTTCGGTGAGGCGTTCAAGACAGGACCTCCTCACGCTTGCGCAGCAGGTGGATGACGGGGAAGGCCATGAGCGCGACGAGCAGGAAAAGGATCAGGCTCATGGTGGTGGCCTGGGCGAACAGGCCCTGCCCGAAGGTGCGGTAGATGAAGATGTTGAGGATCTCGGTGGTACGGGCCGGGCCGCCGCCGGTGGTGGCCTGCACGATGTCGAACCCGTTCATCGAGCCGAGCAGCGCGGTCGCCACGTTGAAGGTGACCGCCGGCGCCAGCAGCGGCGACCGGATCGCCCAGAACGTCCGCCAGCGGGTCGCGCCGTCGATGCGGGCGGCCTCGATGACGTCATCCGGGATGGTCTTGAGCCCGGCCAGGTAGATGAGCATCGACAGGCCCATCCACTTCCAGGAGTGGATCAGCGCGACGACGACGATCGTCCAGGTGTTGTCGGCGAGCCAGCCGTAGTCGAAGGGCCGGCTCAGGACCGTACCGATCAGGGCGTTGAGGCCGCCGTCGGGTTTGAGCAGGGCCTGGAAGACGTAGCCGACGGCGAGCGCCGACATCAGCACCGGGATCAGGAAGAAGACCCGCGCGAGCCGGTTGAGCCGGGTGTCACGTTCGAGCAGCACCGCCAGAAGGAAGCCGAACAGGTTCTGGAACACGGCCACCAGGACCGCGTAGACGATCGTGATGCGCAGGGCGCGGAACAGCGTGCCGTTGGAGGCCAGGTCGGTGAAGTTGTCGAAACCGACCGGGTTGATCGCGGCCTTGAAGCCGGACCAGTCGGTGAAGGCGTAGATGAAGTTGAAGAGGGTGGGCAGGAAGAAGAACACGAGGAGGATGGCGAACGCGGGCGCGAGGAACCACAGCGGATGCGTGCGCCGGGTGATCGCCCTGGTGGCGCTGCGCCCGGCGCCCGCCGACGGCGGTCGCGGAAGGGTTCGGTCGGGCACCGGCGTGTCTACTGCCGTGGGCATCGGGCGCGGCTCCTTAGGTGGTGGCGTGCGGAGGTGCGGGAACGGTAAGAAGCGCACCCCTGCACGCCGGTCTGGACAGGCTTCGTCAGAAGCCGGTGGCCCCGGCGGCCTTGGCCAGCTGGGCGAACTGGTCCTGAGTCGCCTGCGCGACCTGCTCGGGCGTCATGGTCCCGGCGATCATGTCGGCCAGGTTGATGTACAGGTCGGGGTTGGCGACCGCCAGGGCCTGCATGGAACCGGCTGCCGCCGGCAGCGCCGCGTGCACGTCGAGCAGAGCCTGGGGGACACCCGGCGGGTTCGGCACCGCGCTCTGCAGCGACACCGTCTTGCGGTCGGTGACGAAGTCGGAGTAGCCGGGGCCCATCCAGTAGGCCAGCAGCTGCCGGGCCGCCGCCTCGCGTTTGGCGTCACCGGTCTTGAAGGCGACCAGGGCGTTGGACTGGTCGGGGATGAAGGTGCCGACGTTGCCGGACTCAGAGATCGGGAAGAACCCGACCTTGGAGTCCAGGGTCGCGGTGTCGGCCTTCGCCTGCAGCTGCCCGAAGAACGAGTTGACCTGCACCACCATGGCGGCCTTGCCGTCGAGCAGCGCGGCGCCCTGGTCCTCGAACTTGGCGGTCTTGATGTCGGCGTTGAACAGCCCCGCGTTGATCAGCTCCTGGTACTTCTTGATCGCGCCCAGCACGGCCGGGTCGGTGAACTTCTCCTTGCCGGTGTTGATCCGCTCCCAGAGACCCTTCTTGGCCTCGTCGGCGAGCAGCACCTGCACCCACCACTGGGTGGCCCACCGGTCGGCGCCCATCTCGTGGAACGGGGTGACGCCCTTGCCCTTGAGCTGCTGGGCGAGCGTCACCATCTCGTCGAAGTTCTTCGGGGCGGCCGTGACGCCGTTGGCCGCGAAGACCTCCTTGTTGTAGTAGACGCCCTCGACCGCGGGGCTGGTGACCAGCGCGGCGTACCGGGTGCCGTCGAGCAGGCCGGTGATGTCCCTCAGGTCCGGGGCGAGTTTCGGCAGCCACGGCGCGTCGGTGAGGGGCTGCAGGTTGGTCTTGGCGTTGATCGCGGTCAACATCGACGCGGTCGGCTGCCAGAAGGCGAGATCCGGCTTGTCGCCGGTGGCGACCTTGGTCTGGATGCTCTGCTCGTACGGGTCCGGGATGGTCACCACCTCGACGGTGGCGCCGGTCGCGGCCTGGAAGCCCTCGACGACCTTCTTCGGCACGGTGTTGCTGTTCTGGGCGGCCCAGATGGTCAGCTTGACGCCGTCGAGTTTCGTGGTGGGCTCCGGCCACGTGACCGTGGTGCCGGCGGACGTCTCGGCGGCGGGGTCGCTGCATGCCGCGAGGCCCAGGGTGAGCGCCGCCGCGACGGCGCCGCTGATCCATCGTCTCATCGTGTCGATCCTTTGCGTGTGAGCTTGCGGGGAGGGTGACCGGGCGGAACGGGCCTGGTCAGAGGCCGGGGGGTGAGGCGGCGACGCGGAAGATCCGCGCACCATACGGGTCGGAGGAGGTCGATGTCAGGGTCAGGTGACCCCTGGACTCGGCCCACGTGCTGGTCCAGGCCGGCAGGTGGCGTGGGTAGAGCACGTCGACGGTGATCTGCCGGCCGCGCAGGTGGGGCAGGGACAACGCGGTGGTCTCGCTGGCGCCTTCGCGCCGCCACACCCCGAGGTAGGTGACGTCCGGGCCGTGCAGCGCGAGGCTGAGCCACGCGTCGCTCCAGCCGGGAAGACCGAGCGGCCACACCGGTACGGCGCGCGCGAGGTCGGCGCGGACGGCCTGGTGGGCCTCGACGGCGTCGCGGACCGACCGCATCTGGCCGGCGCTCATCCCGTCCAGCCGCCCGGACAGGTAGAGGCGGCCGAGTATGCCCGTGCACATCGTGTAGGCGATGTCCTCGTCCGACATGTCGGGCTGCGGGTACGCCCAGCTCGCGGACTGTTCGGGCAGCACCGACAGGGGCGCCGCCACCGCGATCGGCGGGTACTTCCGGTAGTCCTGCTGGTCGCTGGTGGACTGCAACTGCATGCGGGACAGCAGAGCGTAGTCCGCCCGCATGCCGCCCGACGCGCAGTTCTCCAGGATGAGGCCGGGGTGGCGCTCGTGCAGCCGGTCCAGCCAGGCGAGATGAGCCCGGTTGTGCTTGAGCAGGCCGGCGCCGACGCTGCCGGTGTCGAGGTCGGTGCCCGCGCCGGGGTCGATGTTGTAGTCGAGCTTGAAGTAGCCGACGCCGAGTTGCTCCACCAGCCGGTCGACCACCTCGTCCAGGTGGGCCACGGCGGCGGGGTGGCGTAGATCGAGGTGGTAGCGGTCGTGCTCGACCAGGCGGACGCCGCCGCGCTGCAGGAACGCCTCCGGGGGCAGTTTGTCGGCCAGCGGACTGCGTACCCCGATGACCTCGGGTTCGAGCCACAGACCGGGGAGCATCCCGCGGTCCCGGATGTGTGCGAGGACCTCCTCGATGCCGCGGGGGAAGCGGGTCTGCGACGGCTGCCACTCGCCGACGCTGTCCCACCAGGTGCTGTCGTTGTCGTACCAGCCGGCGTCGATGCAGAACACCTCGGCGCCGGCGTCGCCGGCGGCGTCGACCAGCGGCAGGAGCTTCGCCGTGGTGGGGTCGCCCATAAGGGTGTTCATGTAGTCGTTGAAGACCACCGGCAGCGTCGCCCGGTCACGGTGCGGGCGCGCGAGCGCACGCCGGTGCCCCGTCAGCGCGGCGACGGCGCCGTCCAGGCCGTCGGAGGAGACGGCGACCGACACCGGCACGGTCGTGAAGGACTCGCCGGGGAGCAGCCGCTGGTTCCACTGGTGATCGATGTCGGTCGGGCCCAGCAACGCGAGGTACGCGCCGTCGACCCGTTCGCCGATCTCCCAGCGCCACGCCCCGTTGTGCTCGACCTGCCACAGCCACGCGTCGCCGGCGTGACGGTCGACGATCCCGCCGGTCGGTAGGTGTGTCCCGGTGGACCAGCAGCCCTGGCTGACGACCGCGAACCGGCCGCGGCCGTCTTGCCCGTGCAGCGGGAGGGCGAGATCGGGAGTGATGCGGTCGCGCAGCGGGCGGCGGGTCCACCGGCCTTCGCCGAGCCACTCGCTGTCCCCCCGGAGGAGATCCAGGTCCGCCACCGGGTGGCCGGGCAGCCCGGCGGCGAACGAGGTCACGCCGAGCAGCAGCACCGGTTCCGGACCTTGGTTGACCACCCGGGTACGCACCTGGACGGCGCTCACTCCCTCGGCCGACCGGAACAGGGTCCGCGTGGCCAGGCCGGTCTGCTCGTCGCGCAGATCGACGCGCAGTTCGCGCCATGCTCCGTCCCGGCTCTGCTCACTGCCGGCGTAGACCATCCGCCGGCCGATGGTGGTCTCCGAGAAGCGGCTGGAGACCCGCGCCCGGCCCGCGCCGGCGGTCAGCAGTTCCACCATCGGCTGTGTCGCCCGGATCGGGCCCTGCGCCGGGGCGGTGGAGAGCGAACGCACGCCGACCGGGCCATCCGCCGAGATGTCGATGGCCAGCTGCAACGCCGTGTGTCCCCACACCAGCCTGGTGTCCACTGCTGACTCCTGTTCGTTGGTGCCTGACGCCGGCCGCCGAGGGCCGGCTGATCGGTGGTGACGATCCGCCGGGTGAAGGTGAGCTCCGGACGGATGCGAGATCGAGGTGGTGCCTGCCGGTGGACACCGCCGATGGCGTGCGGGCGCTGAGGATCGCGGGGATGGGGCGCCACATGTGACCGGTCACGTGCGGCGTGAAAGGAGTGTGACCGGTCACACGGCAGACCGAAAGGGGGCGTTACGCTTTTGTTACCAGTCGATGTCTACCCGCGGCTCGGCGGAGCGCTCGACTCTCGCACGACCAGGCGCGGAGCCTCCGGCGCGGCGCCGGGCCGCGGGTCGCCGCCCGGTTCGTCGAGGAGCGCGGCGAGACAGGCCCGGCCCAGCCCGACGAAGTCCATGCGGACCGTCGTGAGCGCGGGCGTCCAGTACGCCACGCCGGGCACGTCGTCGAACCCCACGACGCTCACGTCCCCGGGAACATCGCGCCCGGCCTCGTACAGCGCCCGGCGCACCGCCAGTGCGGCGTCGTCGTTGCCACAGAGAACGGCGGTGACGTCGCGGTCCGCGGCCAGCCGACGGCCCGCCGTGTACGCCGAGCCGGGTGACCAGTCCACCGGCAGGATCTCGGGAACGGCGACCCCGGCGCTTTCGAGGGCGTCACGCCAGCCCACCTGGCGGGCGCTCCGGCCGGTCTCGGACGGGATGGCGACATGGTGGACCGTGCGATGTCCCAGGGACAACAGGTGCCGGGTGGCGTCGGCCGCCGCCTGCCGCTCATCTAGGAAGATCATCGTTCGCTCGCAGCCCGGGATCCCGCCCGCCTCGGTCGCCGCGACCGCGGACACCCCCGCCGGCAACTCCCGCAGGACCTGCGCTCCGGCGGCGTCGAACGCGATCACCACGACGCCGCCGGCGCCCTGGTCGCTGACGTGCTCGACGGTCTGCCGGACATCGGCGGGCCGGTCCGACTCGACCACCCGGACGCCGACCGCCATGCCGGTCTGCCGCGCCGCCTCCTCGATGCCCCGCAGTGTGCTGGCATAGCCGTACAGCATGGTGTCCGAGGTCACCACCGTGACGGCGTTCGCCCGCCCGAGGCCCAGCGCCCGGGCCGCCCGATTCGGGCGGTACCCCAGGCGGTCGATGGCGTCGAGCACCAGCCGCCGGGTGTCCGGGCGGACCCGGGGCGACTCGTTGAGCACCCGGGAGACTGTCTGATAGGAGACGCCCGCCGTGGCCGCCACATCACGAATGCTCGGGACGGCCTCGCGCTGACGCCGGTCCAGCCGGCCGGAAGACGGTCGCATCACGTGCACAGCATGATCCGCGGCAACGCACAGGTCAAAAGTGTATTTCCACTCCCATAGGGGTCATAACGGCGGGTCTGCATTGATCGCGGCCGGGCCCCGCGCCGGGCCGTCACCGCCCCGGACGGGTTACGGCATCGGCATCGGGCGACCGGCCCTGGACGCCGGTCGTCGCTCCGGTCGTCGCGCGGGCCCTTGCCGGCGACGGGCTCATCGGAGCACCAGTTCCAGGTTGCTGCTCGCACGCCGGGCGCCGACGCCTTCGAACAGGGCGATCGCCGCGTGGTTGGACTGGTTCACGTCCGCGGACGCCGTCGTGATCCCGCGCCGGTGTGCCGCGCCGAGCACCTCGGCCAGCAGCGCCCGGGCGATCCCCCGGCGGTGCAGGCCGGCCCGGACCGCGATCAGGCCGATCCGTGGCTGCCGGGGCAGCGGCGCCACCCGTGCCAGTCCCACGTACTGCCCGGACCGGACCGCCACCGCATACCTCGACGGGTCCAGCAGCGAGGAGCCGTCCGGGAGCGCCGGCACCTCCGCCGGCATGTTCTGCCAGCCCAGCGTGGCCTCGACCTCGTCGCGGATGAGGCGGTCCAGCAGGCGCAGCGGGCCCTCCTCGGCCTCGCCGGGCGCCAGCAGCGTCACGCCCGGCGGCGGCACCGGGCCGAGACCGGTGAGCCGGGGATCGGTGGGCACGACGAACTCCCACTCACGGCGCCGGGGCCCGAAGCCGATGAGCTCCCACCGGGACAGCAGGTCCACGTCGGCCTCGTCGACGACGGTGTAGAGCGGTTTCGGCAGGGCCGCCAGCATCGCGCCGGCCAGCTGGTCGAAGACGGCGCCGTGCCACGCGTCGACGCTGAGGAAACGCCGGCCGTCGGGCCTGCGCAGAACCTCGCCGCGGCCGACCACCCGGTCGGGGCCCAGAGCGTGCCAGTGCCGGTCGGAGACCCGCGTGACCACAGCGGTGTTCTCGTCCACGGCCGAGGACGGATAAGCAGAATCCATGAGGTGTCACCTTTTCCGGAGCGCCTTGTCGAGAGGCTCCCGGCGACACCTACGTCAATCGCCGGCCGTGACGGCGAGGGGAGCACCCATCAATACCACGATCACGGGACTCACCTCCTGCATCAGCGCCACAGCCGACGGCAGTTTATCGGCCCTCCACGGTGTCGTCCCAGCGATTTACCCGACAGGACGACGTCTGAGGGCTGCCGGTGGTCAGGCCACCAGCGCCCAGCGGTGCGTGCGGCGGCTCCGGCGTGGGGGGTAACGCAGGACGACCAGGTCGAGTGCCCACCGCATGCGCGGCACCGCACACTCGGGATGGTCACCGAACTCGGCGGCCACGTCGGCGGCGCAACCACGGACACCGCCGTGAGTGCGGACCGCGGCACGGATGGCTTCCTCGACGACCTCGAACTCAGGCCGGCTGCCGGTGGCCAGACCGGTGGTGAACAGCGCCTCCGCGCGGGCGGCGGTCAGGGCGGGGGTCTCGGTGGTCATGATGTCTCCTCCTTCGCGCGACGAACTCGACGGATATCGGGATGAGCGACGTCCTCGGTAGTGAAGACAGGTCGGCGGCCGCCGACTCATCGCTGACGCTATGCCTGGGGTACGACAACTTTCTTCTCTGACAGGGTGAACGTCGCGCGCAAGCGCATGGTTCAACCGGGCCGCCGGCGTGTGGCGAGGTCAACGAGCCGGGGCGGGGAACTGGTAGGGGACGGTGACGGTCAGGGCGGTGAAGCCGAGGCGCTCCAGGATCGGGCGGCTCTGGCTGGAGGCGTCCACCTGCAGGTACTCGTAGCCGAGGTCGGCGGCGATGCGGGCGCGGTGCGCGACCAGGGCCCGGTAGACGCCCTTGCCCCGCCAGGCCCGCACCGTGCCGCCGCCCCACAGGCTCGCGAACGCGGTGCCGGGGGAGAGCTCCAGACGGGCCGCGCACACCGGTTCGTCGCCGGCCATCGCGACGATCAGGCGCACGTTCGCCGGGTCCTCGGTGAGCTGGTCCAGCAGGCGGTGCCGCTGGCCGGGGGACGGCGCGCCGAACGCCTGCTCGCTGACGTCGACCATCAGGTCGACGCCGGCCGCGTCGGTGACCTCGTCGAACCGCACGCCGGCGGGCGGCTTCACGTCGAGGGCCAGCTCGCTGATCGCAGCCACCATCAGCGTCTCCTCGTCCTCCGGTGCGAAGCCGGCCTCGCGAAGCCGGTCACCGAGGTCGGCGGGCTGGTCGTGGCCGTACAGTTTCCACTCGAAACCCAGCCCCAGCGAGGTGAAGTGACGCACCTGCTCGGCGATCTCCGCATCGGCCGTGCCGGCGTCCAGACCGGACCACACGACGGCGCTCCAGTCCTCGGGGGCGCCGGTCTGACGGACGATCGTGTCGCTGCGATCGACGCGCGCCGACGAGCCTTCGAGCCGGAACTCACGGCGCATCTGACGGTCGAACAGTGCGAGTACCTCTTGTTGCTCCACGGGTGCAGCCCAGCACCTCGATGCCGCCGCCGGCAACGTATTTACGCCGCCGGCGGTGGCATCAGGAGGGCCTCGGAGCCGACCGGGCGGTAACCGGCGGCCTGGAAGGCGCGGACGCTGCGGGCGTTGCCGGGCGACTGCTGGGACCAGAGCGGGCCCGGCGCGAGGTGGCGGGCGGCGACGGCCAGGGTGCGGCCCAGGCCGCGGTGGCGGGACCGCTCGTCGACCTCGACGGCGACCTCCCAGCGGCCGGCCACGCCACGGCCGAGGACGATCACCCCGCCGTCGGCGGACCATAGGCGCACACCGGAGCGCCGGCGCCGGGAGCTCGCGGCCCGCGAATGGTCCGGATCCAGGATCTCGCGCAGCTCGACGGGCGGCGGGCCGGGCAGCGGCGACGCGACGGTGAGCAGGTCGATCGTGTCGGTGCGGCGGCCGGTGCGGTCGAGCAGGGCGGTCAGGAAACGCGGGTGCATGGCGGCGGCGAGCGGGTCGCAGCCGGTGGCCGCCAGGGTGGCGTGCACCCAGTCGGGGTCCTCGTCGATGAACACCACCGCATGGGCGGTGAACGCGAGCACGCCGGCGTCGCGGTGGGCCGCCTGGGCGACCACGGTGGTGCGGCCGTCCGGCGGCGGGAAGATCCCGTCGGCCGCGGCCGTGAGAATCTCCTCCAGTGTCTGCCCCATGCGGTCGGGCCTCCCTTGTCGGCGAGCGGATCGACGGTGAACGCGAACGTGGCGAGCGGATCGACGGTATGTCACCCCGGCCGCCGGGAGACGGGCCGGGTGCGGGTGTGCGCGGGCCCGGGAGCCGCGCAGCAGCCCGGCGGCCGCGCGGCGGCCTCGCCCCGCGCCCACCTCGCGGGGATGCCACGGTGCCCGCGGTAGCCGTACGAAATCGTGAATTGCGGTCGGGAAGTGACCGCAAGCTCTTCTAGCCTCGAATCATGACGGAGAGTTTGAGTGTTGTCCCGGAGGGCTATCACACCGTGACGCCGTGGATCATCTCGGCGGGGAACACCGCGGCGGTGATCGATTTTCTCGTCGAGGTGTTCGACGGCGCCGATCTCGGGCGGATGGAGACCGACGGCGTCATCGGGCATGCCGAGGTCCGCATCGGTGACTCGGTGGTGATGCTCTTCGACAAGCCGGAGTGGGCGCGCACCCCGTCGTTCCTGCGGCTCTACGTGGCCGACGACGCGGCCGTGCTGGCCCGGGCGGTGAAGCGCGGCTCCCGGGTGGTGACGGAGCCGACCGAGTTGTTCTGGGGTGACCGGGTGAGCCGGTTCTCCGATCCGTTCGGCAATCTGTGGTGGATCCACCAGCGGGTCGCCGCGCCGGTGGGGGAGGAACTGGACCGGCGGCTGCGTGATCCGGAGTTCGTGGCGAACATGGACTATGTGCAGGGCGCCGACTTCTCACCGCGCGGGTAGTGGCGCGTATCGAAATTCTGACACCGGCGCGCCGCCGGAGTGGCCCGGCGGCGCGCCGGACGTCAGCGCAGCACCTCGTCCATGTGGCCGTCGGCCCGCCAGGTGCGCAGCAGCTCGTGGAAGGCGACCGGGCCGGGCCCGTACATGAAGTTCACCGGCCGCGGGTTGCCCTCCCCGTTGTAGTAGCCGGGGGTGCACTCCGACTGGAAGGCGAAGTTCTTCGGCGCGGTCCGGAAGATCGTCGCCGCCCAGTCCTCCTCGGCCTCGGCCGTCGGCTCGATCCAGCGGGCGCCGCGATTCTCGGCCTCGCCGACGAGCGCGCCGATGTGGGTGGCCTGCTCCTGCAGCACGTGGACGAAGTTGACGGCGGCCGCGTTCTGCAGCGATCCGAGGTGGAACAGGTTCGGGAAGCCGTGACTGTAGAAGCCGTGCAGGGTGCGCGGGCCGTTGCGCCAGTGCCCGAGCAGCGGCATCCCACCGCGGCCGGCGACCGGCAGGGTGCCGGACAGCACACCGGAGATGCCGACCTCGAAGCCGGTGGCGAAGATGACGCAGTCCACCTCGTACTCCTGCTCGCCCACCACGACCGAGGAGGCGGTCATCCGGGTGATGCCGCCGTGGTCGGCGGTGTCGACGAGCGTGACGGCGGGCCGGTTGAACGTCTCCAGGTAGAAGTCGCTGAACGTGGGCCGCTTGCACATGTACCGGTACCAGGGCTTGAGGATCTCCGCGACGGCGCGGTCCTGGACGACCGCGTCGATCCGTTCCCGGATCTCGTCCATCTTGCGGAAGTCGGCCATCTCGTCGAGGTCCTCGGCGCAGATGTTGGTGTCGACGCTGCCGGTGAGCATCTGCCGCTGCAGTTTGGCGGTCGAGGTCCAGCGGTCGTCGATCATGTCGACGTCGGCGTGACCGCCGGTGACGATGGTCAGGAAGTTCTCCATCCGCTCCCGCTGCCAGCCCGGCTGGAGCGACGCCGCCCATCGCGGATCGATGGGCCGGTTGTCGCGGACGTCCACCGAGGACGGGGTCCGCTGGAAGACGTACAGATGCTCGGCGTCCCGGGCCAGGTGCGGGATGACCTGGACGCCGGTCGCGCCGGTGCCGACCACCGCCACCTTCCTGCCGGCCAGCTTCTCCAGGCCGCCGGTCTGGTCACCGCCGGTGTATCCGTAGTCCCAGCGGCTGGTGTGGAAGGTGTGCCCCCGATAGTCCTCGATGCCGGGGATGCCGGGGAGCTTCGGCTGGGTCAGCGTGCCGGAGGAGATCACCACGTAGCGTGACCGGAAGTGGTCACCGCGGTCGGTGGTCACCCGCCATTCGGCGTTCTCCTCGTCCCAGGTCAGCCCGGTCACCCGGGTGTGGAACATGGTGTCGGAGTAGAGGTCGAACTTGCGGGCGATGGCGATCGCGTGCTGCCGGATCTCCTCGCCCGGGGCGTACCGCCACTGCGGGACGTACCCGACCTCCTCCAGCAGGGGGAGGTAGACGGTCGACTCGATGTCGCAGTGGATGCCGGGGTAGCGGTTCCAGTACCAGGTGCCGCCGAAGTCGCCGCCCTCGTCGATCATGCGGATCTGCTGGACGCCGGCCTCCCGCAGCCGCGCGCCGGTGAGGAGCCCGCCGAAACCGCCGCCGATCACCACCGCCTCGACCCGGTCGGTCACCGGCTCGCGTTCGACCCGCTCGGTGTACGGATCCTTGGCGTAGTAGCCGAACTCGCCGGCGGCCCGCCGGTATTGGGTAGCGCCGTCCGGACGGATGCGGCGGTCACGTTCCAGCCGGTAACGTCGGTGACCGGTGCGCGAAGAAGACCCACGATCGCGTCGATGAGGCCGGCCGCGGTCGCCTCCCACGCCGGAGCGGCGGCACGTTCACGCTGCGCGCAGAAGTGCACCATCAGGGTGTAGGTCATGTGGGTGCGCTCCTGGCGCACCGCCTCGGGCAGGTCCGGAAGGCACCGCTGCAGCCCGTCGATGACCGCGTTCATCATCGCCGCGTCCCGGAACTCATCGGCGGCCAGCTCCAGCAGGCTCGGCTCAGTGATCAACTGCGCCGGCCGCCGCGAGGATCATGGCCCGGGTCTGCTCCACCTGCTCGGTCCGGGGCCGCCGCCCGCCGGTGACGGCTACTGATCGGGGGCTCATCGTCGAACTCCGAGGGGGTCCATGCTCGTGCTGGCACCGCCAGGATAGGGGAAACCGGCCGCGGCCCACGGCGGCCAGGCGGCCGCCGAGGGCCGTGCACCCGGTGTGACGATGGTGGCGACGTGCCCCGGGCAACCGGTCAGCAGTAGCCGGACGGGCACTCCCCGCTGGCCAGCAACTCGTACTGGCGGCACTTCGAGCACCGCGGCGGATCCGGCCGCACCGGCGGCTTCGGCTTCGCGGTGCTGGCCCGGGTCGCTTTCACCGCGGTGGTCTTCGGCGCCGCCGCGGCCCGGGTCTTGCGGACCGGCGCCGGCGGGCCCGCGGCACGCATGGCGACCGCCTCGACCGCGGCGTCGAGCAGCGCGTCGTAGTTCTCGTCGATCAGCTCGGCCTGCACCGACACGAAGCAGTCCGGATCATCCGGATCCCGCACATACGCGCCGGGCATGCTGAGCGCGACCTCGTTCGCCCGGTCCTGGGCGACGGCGACGTCCACCCCGCCCGGGTGGATGTGCACCGCGATCCCGCTGCCGCCCTTGGGGCGCACCTGCAACGTCTTTCCCACCGTCTTCACGTCGGTGTTCGCCCTGCTGCGCAGTTCCAGCAGCAGACGCGCCACCGACGGAGCTGCCCCGACCCCAGCGGATTCCGTTCCGTACTCGTCCATCCGACCTCCGCTCCGACGCGACCACGTGGCCCTCTATCCGTATCGACACTTTCGTGCCGACCGTGAGAGCCTGTGTCACCCTACGACGCCTCTGCGTGCCAACTCTCATCCCCCTCGTGAGCGGCTAGGGTTGCCGATCGTGATGATCGCGCGCTCCCTGCTCCTGTTCGGCCTGGCCGCGGTCGCCGAGATCGGTGGGGCCTGGCTGATCTGGCAGGGCTGGCGGGAGAACCGCGGCCTCTGGTGGATCGCCGCCGGGGTGATCGCCCTCGGGGCGTACGGCTTCGTCGCCACCCTCCAGCCCGACCCCCACTTCGGCCGGATCCTGGCCGCGTACGGCGGAATCTTCGTCGCCGGTTCACTCCTCTGGGGCGTGGTGCTGGACGGGTTCCGCCCCGACCGGTGGGACCTGATCGGCGCCGGCCTCTGCCTGATCGGCGTCGCCGTGATCATGTACGCGCCCCGCGACGCCGCCTGAGACATCCACCGATCGGTGGTCCCGGCCCCCTGACGGCGCCCCGCCGGCACTCCCGGCCCGCCGTCCGTTACACGCTGTAACCATGACCGTTCAGCGGTGACGGGCCGCCTTCTCGTCGCGACCCGTTCTGTACCTACTAGTATGTACGCCATGGGTCAGACGCGTGAGGCACTCATCGAGGCGACGAAGCACCTGTTGGCCGAGGACGGCTATGGCAGTACCAGTCCGCGCGACATCCTGGCGCGCAGCGGCGCGGGGCAGGGCAGCCTGTATCACCACTTCCGCGGCAAGAGCGACCTCGCCGCCGCCGCCCTGCACGAGGTCAGCGCAGAAATGCGCACGGCGGTCGACGACCGCCTCGACGCCGCAGCGGATCCGGTGGTCGCGGTGCTGGACTGGTTGCAGGCCCCACGTGACGCGTTGCGGGGCTGCCGGTTGGGGCGCCTGGCCGCCGAACCGGCGATTGGCGAGGCGGTGATCGCCGCGCCGATCGCGGCGTACTTCCACCACGTACAGGGGCGGTTGGCTGCCCGGCTGGGCGAGGCCGCCGCAGCCGGCCGGCTGACCGACGGCATGGACCCCGGCGAGGTAGCGGCAAGCCTGGTCGCCGTGGTGCAGGGCGGCTACGTACTGGCGCGTGCCACCGACGACCCAGCGGCGATGCGCCGCGCCCAGGCCGGCGCCGCCGCGCTGCTGCGCGCCTGCTGCCGCCCCGTCGAAGGCGACAACCGATGATGATCACCACCGTGGACGCGGTGTTCGGCCGTGATGCCCGCTCGGTGTTGCCGCGGACTCGCCGGGAGGGCCCGGACGGTGGTGTTCGCCGGCGTGAGCGCGGGGGGTTCACCGTCGGCACCACCACGGTCGACCTGTCGATCCGCACCCGCCGGGTCTTCGCTCACCAGGCCGGCATCGGCTGGCGCCAGGTGCACCACCAGGCCGTCGCATCAGCCGCGGCGACCGGGCGGTGACGCGCACCGCGCCGTTCGCGGGTGCGGCGGTGGTGGGTGCGCGGTGGCAGCCGGCGGCGTTGGCGTTGTCCACCGTCGGGTGGGGCGCGAACTCCTTCACCCCGCTGCTGGGGGCCTACCACCGCGACGCCGGGCTGTCGGCCACCGCGGGTGCGGTGCTGTTCGGGGTGTACGCCGTCGGACTGATCCCCGCCCTGCTGTGGGCCGGGCCGGCCGGCGACCGCCACGGTCATCGGCGCATCGTCATCGCGTTCGTCGCCGTGTCCGGGCTCGCGACCATCATGGTCATGGCCGGCGGGCACACGCCGGTGGTGCTGGCCGCGGGCCGGTTGCTGACCGGCGTGGCCGCCGGCGCGGTCTTCGCCACGGCCACCGCCTGGGTCACCGGCCTGTCGGCCGACGCCGGTCTGGCCGCCCGGCGGGTCAGCATAGCGCTGTCCGCCGGTTTCGGCGCCGGCCCGCTGGCCGCGGCGTTGGTGGCGACCTGGACATCCGCCCCGCTGGTCACCGCCTACCTGCCGCACTTGGCGCTGATCGTCGTCACGCTGACCTGGCTGTCCACCACCAGGCACCCCGGCACACCACCGCAGCGGCCACCGCCCACGCCGCGGCGACACCGGCTGCCCGCGATCCTTGACAGCCGGGCGTTTCGCGTCACGGTCGTGCCCATGGCGCCGTGGGTGTTCGGCTGCGCCACCACCGCCTTCGCCGCCCTACCCGCCCGGACCACGCCGCTCAGTGTCCTGGGCGCCGGGCTGGTTACCGCCGTCACCCTGGGCGCCGGCACCGCAGCACAGATGCTGGCCCGACGCCTGGACCCGAGCGCGGCCGCGCTGACCGGCCTGGGCTGCGCGGTGGCCGGGCTGACCGTCGCCGCCACCACGGTCACCGGATCGGTCTTCGTCGCCGCAGTCGCGTTGGGCGCGGCGTACGGGCTGTGCCTCAACGCCGGTCTGCGCACCACCGAACAGCTCAGCGACCCGGCACACCGCGGCGCGGGCACCGCGATGTTCCTCGCCCTGACCTACCTCGGCTTCGCCGCCCCCTGGCTGCTGATCACCGCCAGCACCATCGTGACACCCACAGCCGCCCTGCTGGGAGCCGCTGCCCTGGCCGCCGCCACCGCCGCCTGGCTACGCACCCATCACCGCCACCCCGACCAGCCCACCACCCCCGCGCCGACCCCTAAGGACCCGCCCATGGCCGCGTTGCTGATCCTCAACTACGACGTCACCGACCCCGACGCCCTCAATGCCTACCGCACCGCGGCCGGGCCCCTGCTCAGCGCCGCCGCCGAACGCATCGCCCTCACCACCGACACCATCGACCTGGCCGAAGCCGGCCCCGCCGGCACCCACACCGTCATCTGGCGGTTCCCCTCGGTCGCGGCCGCTCACGCCTTTTACCACGGCAGCGCCTACCAGAGCGTGCTCGCCGACCGGCTCGCCGCCACCACCGCGAAGGCCGCCATGATCGTCGAAACCGTGGCCGACTAACACTTCCGGACAACCGGACCGTGCGGCCGGGCCAGCTCGCCGTCGGTGCCGAAGGGTCGACCGGGCGGGTGACGACGATCGACCTGATCCCTCCTCGGAGGATTCAGCGCCGCCCGTACCGTTTCGGGCCGTCGATCTTCCGTGCCGTCCGCACCCCGGCTTCGACGGCCTTGACGAAGCGGGCCTGGTCACCGCCCGTCTCGACGAATCCCACGTACACGTCGCCGTAGGCCACCACGGCGGAGTAGATACGCGTCGTGAAGTCGTGCGGAGACTCGGTCACCGACACCACCCCCGCCGAGGCGTCACCGAGAGCCGGCAGTGGCAGGCGGGTGTTGGTCCGCCATTGGTACATCTGGCTCACGTCCGGGCATGTCGTGGGAATCGCCGCGGTGCGCGCGACGGCCTCCCGGGCCGAGGCGGACCCGGCCGCGACGATGACGATCGTGAGTTGAGTGCCGCCCCGGTGTGTGAACGTCCGTGAGGCGATCGTGGCGTCGTCCGGGAATGCGGCCGGCAGGAAGTCGCACGGGCTGAAACGGCCGAGCTCATCGTCGTCGGGGGCGACGGTGTAGCCCGCGGGGAGGTCCGCCGCGGCGGGCAGGCCGCGCTCCAGTTCCACGGACGTGTAGTACTCGCCGGCGGGGGGAGGCGACGTGGCGGGCGCCGAGAGTCCCCAGGCGTGGAGCCGCTGCCGTTCCGGGCTGTCGGGGTAGTAGACGTCGAAGACCTTGGACAGCCAGCCTTTCTCGATGATCTTCTCGATCTCGGGGATGCCGGTGAGGTCGGGCGTCGTCGCCAGGATCTGCGTGAACACGTCGCGGTAGACGAAGATCGCCCGGGCCCGTACCGGCAGCCCGGGGTAGACGATGCCGGCCCGGGTGGTGAGATCGGTGGAGGGAAGCCGCAGTTCGGTGTCCGTCCCACAGGTCCCCTGCCGCGAGGAGATGGCCCCGATCAGGTCGACGGCCCTCTCGGCGGTCCCGACCGCCACCCGGATGGTCGGCCCGCCGCTGCCCTTGGTGAAGGTGCGATGCACGAAGGTCGCCGGAGTGCCGTAGTCGACCGGGGTCCCGTCGCACTTGGTCTCGGTGAAGAAGTCCCGGGTGTTCTCCACGGAGTCGTCGGCCGGTCGATAGCCGGCCGGGAGGTCCGCGGTGGTCATCAGCGCCCGCTCCAGATCCGTCGCGGAGGGCGGATCGTCGACCTTGTCGGCCGTCCTCGTCCCCGCCTTCACGACCTCGATGAATCGGGCCTGGTCGCCATCCGTCTCCACGAAGCCCACGTAGACGTCGCCCAGGGCTACGACGGCCGAGTATCGGCGCTGCGGGGGATGGTGCGGGGACTCGGTCACCGAGATCATCCCGGCCGAGGCGTCGCCGAGCGAGGGCACCGGCAGGGGCGAGTTCCGCCTGATGTCGTCGATGTCGGTGACGGTCGGACAGGTCCGCGGGACCGCCGCGGTTGACGCGACGGTCTCCCGGGCCGAGGTGGATCCCGACGCGACGATGTCGATCGTCAGCCGGGCCCCGCTCCGGTGCGCGTACGTCCGCGAGACGACCGTGGTGTTGTTCGGGAAGTCGCTCGGCATGAAGGAGCACGGGTTGGAGGTGGCGAACCCCACGTCCGTGCTGCCGTCGGCGACGGTGTATCCCGCGGGCAGGTCCGCCACGGCGGGCAGGCCCCGCTCCATCTCGCTGGATGTGAAGTAGTCGTCGCCGAGGGGCGGCGACGCGGCCGGCGCCGGAACCCCCCGGGCGACGTCCCCGCCGACGGCCGTGCCCGCCGCGGCGGTCGTCAGCAGAGCCACAGCCGCGCAGGCCAGCACCCTCATTCGCCTCATCGGCCCAAGGTAGGCGGGCCCTCGTCAGGGGATCCGCCGATTCGCCGGAAAGCCCCCGTCAGCGGTTGTGCCGTAGAGCGCCGGCGTGCCGCGTTCGACGCTCCAGCGCGGTGGCGTGACGCTCCGCCTGGTCTCCGCGGCCGTAGGCTGCCCGGCATGGCATCGTTTACCGCGGCGGAGACCGAGCGGCAGTGGGACTACGAACTGCTCTCCGACGGCGCGGTCACCGGCTTCCGCAGCGAGGAGATGCTCGACCATGTGATCGCCGAGCTGACGAAACTCGGGTACGGCATCGCCGAGGTCACCGGCGGGACCGGGGCCACGATGTTGCTGGAACTGCTCGAACCCATCCCGGCACACTACGACTACGCGGTCGGCAACCTCGGCGCGACGATGGGCGCGCTCCGCCATCTCGACCTCAGCGGGCGTACGGGTTGGGCGCTCGTCATCCGCCGCTTCGACGAGACGTTCGCGGCTGATCCGGAGTGGGCTCGCGGCCTGTGCGACGTGGTGACGCGTGCGTCGTATGAGCACCTGCTGATGGGCGACCGGTTCCTGATGCTGGTGCAGAGCCCGGTCGAGCTGCCGATCGGCGTGCTCGGCGGGGAGAAGCCGACCTGGTTCACCGGCCGGCCTTGAGGCGGTGGATCCCGCGCCGCGAAGTGACGCCGCCGCGCAGGATCCCCGGCCGAGGTCCTCGCCCCGATGCCCGCATCGCTGGGCACTCCAGGGCCACATCGCCAGTAGTGGTCAGCGGTCAGTGCAGGTGCTGTCGGAGTCGGTGTTGTCGCCCAGGTCGACGATCCGGGCCTAGACGGCTCGGCAGTCGGCGGGCCCCTGTCGGCTGGTGTTGCCGGTGAACCTGCGGGACGTGACATTCGCGCCCGGCAGGCTTTTCAGCCGACGATCTTTTCCATGACGTCTTCGCGGCCCGCTTCCTCGGACACTACGTCCGCCGGGGCTTCGGCGCCGACGAAGCCACAACGCTGGTAGAGCCTTTCGGCGGCCTCGTTGCCTCGCATGACGGACAGCCGGAGAACCTTGGCCTGCCGCTGTCCGGCCCATTGCTCGACCGCTTGGACCAAGCGATCCCCGACGCCGCGGCCCCGAGCCGTCGGACTGACCCACATCGAGAACAACTCGACAACGCCTGGCTCATCGACAGGCACACCGCTGGCCATTCCCACCGGCTGATCGTCAAGCAGGGCGACGACGTTGTACGAACCGGGCAGCTCCAGCCGGTCGCGCCAGCGCTCGGCCCGGTCGTTCTCGCCCTGCCAGTCCGCCAAGCGCGAACCGAACGCGTACGGCGCCTCGGCCAGGGCCGCAAGCCGTAACGTTCGCCAGATCTGCCAATCGTCAGGGCTGAGCACACGTAGTTCGATCACGCCGCGTGATCCTGCCGCACTGTCGCTCCACCTGCCATCGCATTTCGTCGATCGACCGCGCGCCGTCGCGGCGAGGCCGGCGGAGTGTGCGCGCTATGTGGCAGGCCGCGGCGCGAGAGGCCCGGACGGGACGGGCATCGAAATCCCGCATCGCTGTTTATGATCTTGCCTCATGTCCGAACGTAGTGCCGCCTCCCCCTCTGCCGTGCCGGGCGCCGACAGCGCAGATCCCTCCGGAACCGCGTCGGACAACAGTGACGACTCATCCTCGGCCCCGGCTGACCACGAGGCGTCCTCTTCGCCCGAGGGAGTGCCGGACGGCGGCGCGCCTGTGGTGGAGTCGCCGGACACCTGCGGGAACGCCCGCGATGTGGGCGCCGCCGCCTCCGTCGCAGGTGGAGAGACCGGCTCCGACGCGGCGGCGGAGCTATTAGTCGCGGACTCGGGCTCCACCGGTGTCGAACCCGGCGCTGTCCCCCCGGCGGACCCGGAGGCCGACTCCGCGGTGACGCGGGCGGCCGTCGCCGCAACGGTCGCCGCGGAGGCGGCCACATTCGCCGCGAGCGCCGCCGCGGCCGCCGCCGACGCCGCCGCCGAAGCAGCGGCCGCCTCGGCGGAGGCGGCTGAGGCCGCCGCGCTCGCAGCGGATCTCGCCGCCGCGGCGACCAGAGGCTCCGCGGCCGGGACCGGCGCCGCCGGTGAGCCCGAGGCCGGTGACGATGTCCCGGAGGACGATGGCAGCGAGGCCGCGACCCACAGTGACGTGCCGGGTGACGAGACGGTCGCCGAGGCCGAGCCGCGGGCCGGTGGGATCGCGGCGTGGGGAGCAGACCGGCGGCGGGATCTGCTGGCCTACATCGGCGTACCGCTGGTGACGCTGTTCGCCGCGCCGGCGCTGGTGCTGTTCTGGGGCATCGTGATCCTCGGCAGCAGCTCCGAGTCCCCGGCCATCTGCGACGGGGTCCGCGCCGTCAACGGCTGCGAGGAACTCACCTGGCGCGTCATCCGCGTGCACGTGCTCGGGTTCCTCGGCCTGTGGGCGCTGCTCTGGGCGTTGCCCTGGTGGCGCGGCCTGCGCCGGCCCCGCGTGCTGCTCGCTCTGGCGGCCGGCGTCGTGCTGTTCGCCGGCCTGCTGCGCCTGGCCGCCTGACCGGTGCGGCGAGCCCGGTCAGGCGCGGCAGCCCGCCCTGGTGAGGCCCGGCACGCCGGGGTGAGGGTTCAGGACTGCGCCGCGCGGGCCGCGCGCATCGCGGCGGCGGTCTGCCGGGCGTCGTAGCCGGGCGCCACGCCTTCGGCGACGACCACGTCGCCGGCGATGTGGGCGGTCCGCAGCGGCAGGATCTTCTGGTACGCCGGGGAGGCGTACCAGTCGCGGACCGATGCGACATCCGGGAAGGAGAGCATGACCAGCGCGCCCGGCCACTCTCCCTCCACGACCTCGACATCCGAGCCGTGTACGAGGAAGCGGCCACCGTACGGCTCCATGGTGTCCTGGATCAGCTCGATGTAGGTCAGCACGTCGTCGTGACTCGACAGGGTGCGCAGGTGGGCGACGGCGTAGGCGGTCATCGTGGTCCTCCTCGATGCGGTGATGTGCCTGATCGTGCCGCCCTCGCGCCGCGGCGACAATTACCTGCCAGGTAAGGGCCCGCAGACGGATGCGCATCGACGCGAGCGTCTGCGACGCCTTTGACGCAGATTTGGGGCCGGATGAGAACGCTGTGGCGCAAAGGATCCAAACGTGATCGTGGTGCCATTGGAAAACGTGGCGAATATGCTATGCCAAAGAAAATCGCATGGCATCATGTGCGGGTTGGCACTGAATTCTGGAGCGATTCGGACGAGGACTTGAGAAGATGCGATCGAGAATACCGATTCATGCCTTGGTAGCTGTCGTCGGCACTGCCGCGATGTCTGTGGCAAGCCAGGCTCCGGCGTCGGCCGATGCCGACTTCGGCTGCGATTACCCGAAGGTGTGCCTGTACTTCAACAGCGAGGACTGGGCCTTCCGGAAACCCACTGCGACCTACCAGAACATTATTTCCAACTGGCGGAAACTGGGCTCGGGTGGCAGGCACGCCTACGCGGTTTTCAATTCCCGGAACAACGACGTGGTGCAGTTGCTGCACACCGACGGAACAGAGGACTGTGTTGCGCCGAAAGGCACCTGGTTCCATAACCAGGGAGGCGCCTCAAAGGTGGTCGTCGGCGTGAAGATCCTGGATGATCCCATTTGTTTCGACTGATCGGGCGATGAGGACGAAGGAGCGGAGTCAGGCGGGCCCGTACCGCGATGTCGGCGCCCGGCAGGCGCGACATCCGCGGCCGGCCGGGTACCGCGTCGAAGGGTGAGCTCAGACGCTGCCATGCACCTTCGGCATGCTCCGGTGGCGCGAACCGAGGAGGAAGGCGACTCCGCCGGCCGCAGCCGCCACCGCGCAGAGCAGGAGCGCCGTTCGATAGCCGAAGCGCTCGACCGCCACACCGGACAGGACGCCGGAGACCAGCAGACCGGCCGTGCACGCGTTGGCGAACAGCGTGGTGGCGCGGCCGGTCGCCGGGGCGAGCAGATCCTGGAAGTAGCGCAGGCCGGCGGCCCCGACGATCGCGATCCCCGCGCCGCGGAGGGCCTGCCCGATCATCAGCATCAGCATGCCCGACGACACGACCGTCAGGGCGTAGTAGCAGACGAGCGAGCCGAAGCCGCCGACGATCAGGGCCCGCTGACGGACCCGGCCGGGCACGACGGCCAATCCCAGCGTGACCGCCACCTCGACGACGGCGCAGACGCTGACGAGCACGCCGACCGACGCGGGCGGCTGATGTAGCACCCGCGTGACGAACAACGGCAGCACCAGGCCGCCGGCGAGCATCGCGGCGAAGAACAGGGTGACGCTCATGATGAGCAGGACCGGCGCGTTGCCCGGCGTCGAGTCCGTCACCACGACGGACTCGGGTCGCGGCACGGCGAGAACGGTCAGCGCGGAAGCGAGGAACACCCCGGCGGCGGTCCAGATCAACCATGAATAGCCGCCCCGGGACAGCACCAGCGCGCCCAGCAACGGCCCGACGGCCCACGCCAGCGACCAGGCGGAGCGCAGCAGCGGCGCGGAACGCTGCCCGGCGGAGCCTTCGCCGAGCACGGAGCGGGCCAGGGCGAACAACTGCGGGAAGGCCGCCCCCATCGCCCCGAGCGCCGTCGCCGCCATCAGGAGCAGCAGCAGGAAGCTCGACACTCGGGGCAGCAGCACATAGCCCGCCGCGCCGAGGAGGATCACGGCGATCGCGTACGCCCGCGCGGGCCGGCGGTCGAACCGCCGCCCCAGCCACCAGCTGATCGTGATCCCGCTGACGGCGGACACCGACGCCCACACGCCGATCTGCAGCGGCGTCAGCCCGACCACATCGGCGCCGAAGAGGACGATGTAGGAGTGGATCATCGAGTCCGCGACGCCGAGCAGGAGGACCGCGGTGAACAGCGCGAGAAAGGGCACGTGATCTTCGTACCGGCCGGATCTCCGCGGCGACACCGATTAAATTCTGGCTGAGATCATCGCCGGGTCCCTCGATCAGGCGACGCCGGCGCATCGGGACGCGGGCGAGGCTGACGGGACAGCGGCCGCCGCTAGGGTGCGGTGAGCTGCACGCGGGTCTCCGTGTTGCGGTAACCGGCCGCCCGGAAGGCTGTGGCCATCGGGACGTTGGTGACGTCCGTCGTGGCGGTGATGCGCTCGGCGCCCCGGCCGGCGTGGCCGCGCGTGATCTCGTCGAGGATCTGCCGGACCAGGCCACGGCCGCGTTGTTCAGGCACCACGCCGAGGTACCCCACGTTCGGGTGGTAGGACGTCGCGGAGGGAACGGCCAGACCCGCCAGGGCGCCGTCAGAGGTGTGAGCGGTTCGCCACCACTCGCGCCGGCCCGGAGCGCGCAGATAGAACCCCATCTCCCTCCGGGCCGTCTCGTCCGGGCTCATCCGGGCTCTGTTCTTCCGGGTCTCGTCGTCGAGGCTGCCGTCACCGATGCGGCGGAAGACGTCCAGCATCGTCGCGTCGTCGGGTTCGGGGGAGAAGACCAGCCGCCCGTCCGGGTCGGCCACCCCGATGTCCGGCGTCCACTCGAACCGCAGGCGCCGCACCTCGTGGGTGAAACCGACCGCCGCGAGGGCGTCGCGACGCCAGGCCACCGCGGCACGTGCGGCCGGGTCGGAGTGCCAGTCGTTCGGCACGGTCATCACGAAGGCTTCGGGCACGGCGCCGCACCGCTGCCGAAAGCCGCGGTGCGCGGCGCTGAGCAGGTCGCCGGCCACGGCGGATCGATCGTGGACGGAGTCGTCCACCCACAGGCACTCCAGGACGAGCGGCCGGACGCCGTCCGCCCGGCCCCACCACACCGCCCGAGCCACCATCCGGCCGGCGTCCTCGGCGATCCACGTCCACTCGCGGCGGAACATGCCATTGTCTAGTTCTGTGCGGAACCGCTGCGCGTGGACGGTTCCGTCGATCGCCGCGGCCCGGTCGACGTCGTCGTCCCGCAGACTCCGGAACCTCATGCCGGGCCCCGGAGGCCGTTCGTGTGGTGCTCTCGACTCGTCACGACGGCCATTGTCCGAAGGCCAGGCGTCGGCGGCAAACGGATAACCGGGGATTGATCCCGGTCCGCTGGAGGTGCTCGATTCGAATCTGATCTTCCGGAGCCGGATCATCACCTACGCGGGTACGCGCGGAAGGGGACACCCCCTCCGCGCGTACCGCCCGGAGCGCTAGTCCAGCGCGCCCTTGATCTTGTTGACCACGTTGGCGACGCCCTGCCCGGTGGCGGCCGCCCCGGTTCCGGGCTTGCCCTTGCCCATCGCGCCGTTGTACGTGACGAACAGCTTCGGGTCCGGGGCCGGCCCCAGCGGTTTGTCGTCGGTGAGCGGCTGCGCGTCCGGCACGTACACGATCTCGTCCTTGCCGTTGAGCGCCGGCCCGCGCGCCCACCGGCCCTCGCCGGCCCGGCTGGCCGGGTCGAAGCTGTAGAAGGTGTGGTTGGCCTCCTGGTGCTCGAACTCCGCGTTAGAGTCCTCGATGCCGTTCTCGGTGAACCCGTCCTCGATCAACTGCTCGATGCCGAGCAGCCACTGCTGCTGGTGGTACGTGTCGCGGGCCAGGTTGAACTGCAGCATTTCCTTGACCCCGCGGTCGTCGGTCATGTTGTAGATCCGGCTGGTCATCAGCCGGCTCTGCGCCTCGGCGGCCACGTTGGACCGGAAGTCGGACAGCAGGTTGCCGCTGGCCACGATGTATCCGGCGTTCCACGGCACGCCGGCGGCGTCGCGGGGCAGCGCGCCGCCCCCGGTGACGATGGCGTGCTGGAAGTTCATGCCGCCCATCACCGCGCCGAGCAGGGGGTTCGCCGCCACGGCCTTGTTGGTCGCCTCGTTGGGGGCGGCTTCGAGCAGCCGGGCGAGCATGGTGGTGAGCATTTCGACGTGACCGATCTCCTCGGTCGCGATATCCATGATCATGTCCTTGTACTTGCCGGGCACGCGGCACGACCAGCCCTGCCACAGGTACTGCATCATCACGGTCATCTCACCGAACTGACCGCCCACGAGTTCCTGCATCTTGGCCGCGAGCACCGCGTCCGGCTTCTCCGGCTTCGCCTGGAACTGCAGGTAGTCGACGTGCTTGAACATCAGGTGCTCCTTCCGGTGTCTGCGTACGCGGACCCGGCTACCCGCCATGATGGCCTCGCCGGGTCCTTCGGGGCCCGGACGGGCCGACCGGTCCGGGCAAGCGGTCGCCCATGGTGGTACTCGACCTCGCGAAACCCCTGACACAACGGGCCGTCCGGGTGGCGCCCTGGTTCGGCCCCGCCTTCGTGGCCGCGATCGCCTACGCCGACCCGGGGAACTTCGCCACCAACTTCACCGCCGGAGCGACCTCCGGATACCTGCTGGTGTGGGTGATCGTCGCGGCGAACCTGATGGCGATGCTGATCCAGTCGCTGTCGGCGAAGGTGGGCCTGGTCACCGGCCGCGACCTGCCCGAGCTGTGCCGGGAGCACCTGCCCCGCCCGGTGGCCCGCGGCCTGTGGGTGCAGGCCGAGCTGGTGGCGATGGCGACCGACCTCGCCGAGATCGTCGGCGGCGCGCTCGCGCTCTACCTGCTGTTCGGGATGCCGCTGCCGCTCGGCGGGCTGATCACCTGCGTGGTGGCGTTCGCGCTGCTGGAACTGCACCGGCGCGGGGTCCGCCGGTTCGAGGCGGTGATCGGCGCGCTGCTCGGCGTCATCCTGCTCGGGTTCCTCTACACCGCCCTGCGCGCCGGCGCCGACGCGACCGCGTTCGCCGCCGGTCTCGTGCCGTCCTTCGCCGGCGCGGACACGGTGCTGCTGGCCACCGGCATCCTCGGCGCCACCGTGATGCCGCACGTCATCTACCTGCACTCGGCGCTGACCAAGTCGCGTGCCGTCGCCGCCGCCGCGCCCGGGCCCCGCCGGGAGGCGCTGCGCTGCCAGCGGGCCGACACCCTGATCGCGCTCGGTGCCGCCGGCCTGGTCAACCTGGCGATGCTGGTGATCGCGGCGCAACTGTTCTCCGGCTCCGCGATTCCCGGGACGGACACGCTGGAGGGCATCCACGCCGGGCTCGGCGCGGTGCTCGACGACAAGGCCGCGCTGGCGTTCGCCGTCGCGCTGCTCGCCTCCGGCCTGGCGTCGTCGGGGGTGGGCACCTACGCCGGCCAGGTGGTCATGCAGGGATTCATCAACCGCAGCATCCCCCTGCTGGTGCGACGGCTGGTCACGATGGCCCCGGCGATGGCCGTCCTGCTGCTCGGCATCGACCCGACCAGCGCCCTGGTCTGGTCCCAGGTGGTCCTGTCGTTCGGTGTGCCGTTCGCCCTGGTCCCGCTGATCTGGCTGACCCGGCGCCGGGACGTCCTCGGTGACCAGGTCAACCGTCCGAGCACGACGGCCGCCGCCTCGGCCGCCGCCCTACTGATCATCGGGCTGAACGTGTTCCTGCTGGTCAGAACACTGGGTTGAGGGGCCCGGAACGGGGAAACCGGGCCCGCATGCCGACCTACAGCAACCCGGCGCTGCCCGCCAGCGCCGCGGCCTCAGCACGGGAGGAGACCCGCAGTTTGCGCAGCAGGGTCGCGGTCATCCGTTTGACGGTCCGCTCGGACACGTGCATCCGTCCGGCCATCTCCACCGTCGACGCACCGGCGGAGATCCACCGCAGCAGTTCCCGCTCCCGCTCGCTGAGCGCCTCGGTGGCCGGGTGCGACGCCTGGCGCCGGTCCTGTTCGAACACCACCGCGAGCAGACTGTCTGGCATGACCGCCCACCCGTCGAGCGCGGCGAGCAGCGGCTGCAGCAGCGACGCCGGGTCGCTGCTCTTGGGCAGGAAGCCGGTGGCGCCGCCGCGCAGCGCCTCGATCGCGATGCCGGGATCGTCGTCACCGGACATGGCCAGCACCCGCGACCGCGGCGCCGCCTGCCGCACCGACCGGATGGCGCGGATCCCACCGGGCGGCGGCATGTGCAGATCCACCAGAACCACGTCCGGCACGGCGTGGCGGACCACGCTCGCCGCGTACGCCGCGTCCTTCGTCGTCGCCACCACGGTGGCCCGGCCACCGCTCACCTCCGGCAGCAGCAGTTCCAGTCCCCGTACGAAAAGATCATGGTCATCGACGACAGCCACCCGGATCCCGCTACGCATGGGGTGCGTGTGCCCGGTCCGGAGCGGAAAATGCGTCTGACCCGCCGGGCCGTCGCGCCCGAACCGGGTCTGCTGCTGGCACGCAGCGTCTGCCACGAACTGCGCCCGTCGATGTCGACGCTCGTCGCCCTGCTGCGGGCACTGGAGGACGCCCCCGCCGAACCCCGGCGGGCCCAGCTCGCGCGCCTCGCGGCCGAGCACGCGGCGTACGCCCAGGCGCTCCTCAGCGAGGCCGCGGCCACGGCGCGGGGACTCGCCGGCGAGACGGTCCCGCCCGTACCGCTGGGGGAGATCCTGCCGGCGGTCGCGAGCACGGCGCCACGCGGAACCCTGGCCGTCTCGGCCAGCCGGGCCGCGCTGAGCTGGCCGGTGCATCCCCGCGACACCCAGCAGATCCTGGTCAACCTGGTGACCAACGCGGTCCGCCACGCGCCCGGCCCGGTGCGGCTGTGCGCCGCGGTGCGGTCACGGCGTCTCCGGCTGGCCGTCTGCGACCAGGGCGGTCCCACCCCGGCCCTGGACACCGCCCTGCGGCGCCGCACCCCGCCGCACGACGACAACGGCCTCGGCCTGTGGGTGGTGCGCCAGCGGCTCGCCTCGCTCGGCGGAACGATCCGGGCGCGGCCACTCGCGCCGGCCGGCCTGGCGATGGAGGCCGTCCTGCCCCGGCACCGGCCGTGACCCGGGCGGGCCCGGATCGGCCCGGGCGGGCCGCCGCCGGAGGGCAAGCGCCGCACCATGAAGCCCGAATCGACTCCGCGGACCCTCATCCTCGCCGTCTGGCTGGCCGTGCTGCTCGCGCACGCCGAACGGGACCCGCGCACCGGTCTGCTGGCCGCCGCCATCGTGTCGCTGTGGGCGGCGCCGCTGGTCCGCGCCCGGCTCGTGGCGGCCCGTCACGGGACCGCGAGAACCGGTGCCGGCGCGCCGCTCACCCAATCCGGCGGCAGGACGGCCAGCGCACCGGCGGCCGCCGCCGCGTGCAGACCCACCGAGCCCGCCCCGGCGAGCACACCGTCCTGATCCACCGGCACGATCCGGACCCCACCCGGCATCAGCTTGACCCCGCCGGTCACCACCGCTGACGGCAGCGGCCGCGGCGGACGCCCGGCGAGGCCGGCCAGCAGCGGTTCGAGCAGGGTCAGCGCCGCGACCAGACCGGCGTACGGGTTGCCCGGCAGGCTGACCACGAACCGGCCGTCCGGCAGCACCGCCAGCGCCTGCGGATGACCCGGCCGGCATGCCACGCCCCGCACCAGCCATGTCGCGCCCGCATCACCGAGCAGCCCGTGCAGGTGATCGGCCGCCCCCGCCGACGACGACCCGCTGACCACGATCACGTCACCCGCGGCCGCCTCCAGCGCGGCCCGCAACGCCGCCGGATCGTCGGGCAGCCGCCGCCCGGACTCGACGACACCACCGGCGCGGGCGGTGACCGCGGTGACCAGCCCGGTGAACGTGTCGCGTACCTGACCCGGCCCGGGAACGCCCGAGGTGATCACCTCGTCGCCGGTGACCAGCAGTGTCACGGCCGGCTGCCGGTGCACGACGACGGTGAAGGCGCCCGCCTGCACCGCGGCCGCGGCCACGGTCGCCGTCACCGTCCGGCCCGCGGGCACGACCACCGCGCCGACGGCCAGATCGTCACCGGCCCGCCGGATGTGGTCACGCGGGCCGCGCACTCCCTCGACCCGGCCGTCGGAGACCCGGCAGTCCTCGTACGGCAGCACCGCCGACGCGCCGCCCGGCACCAGCGCCCCGGTCGCGATCTCCACGGCCGTGCCCGGCAGCACGGTCAGCCCGTCCGGCACGGCCCCGGCCAGGACCCGCCCACGGATCGTCCACGGGCCGTCCCCGGCGACCGCGAACCCGTCCATCGCCGCGTTGTCGAACGCCGGCACCGGCCGGGCACAGCACACCGGCGCGGCCAGCACCCGGCCCGTCGCCTCGGCGGCGGCAACCGCCTCGCCGGGCAGCGGCCCGGTGTCACGGGCGGCGGCGTAGGCCTCGGACCACGGCATCTGCACCCGGCGAGTAGACCTGCCCGGTGTGTCGCCGCCGTGCCCGGCCCGCTGCGGGACGACGTCCAAATCCTCACCCACCGCCCGCACCCGTTGTGATCAAGCCGTCCAGACCCCCCGCGCCGCGGCCGCCGCCACATAGTCGGTGAAGTCGCGGCCCGGCCGTCCGAGGACCTTCTCCACCACGCCGGTCGGCTCGGTGTCACCGCGAGCCGCCAGCGTCGCATAGTTCGCGGCCAGCATGTCGATCACCTCGCCGGGCAGGCCGTCGGAGGCCATCGTCTCGCGGAACGCGCCGGCCGTGCCGTCGAAACGCACTTCCCGGCCGGTCGCCCGGGAGATCTCCGCGACCGCCTCGCCGAACGACAACGCCCGCGGGCCGGTCAGCTCCAGCATCTGCCCCGACAGCCCGTCGCCGGTGAGCGCCGCCACCTCGACGGCGGCGATGTCGTCGGCGTCGATGAACCCCTGCCGGACGTCACCGACCGGCACACACAGCCGCCCGTCCAGGACCGGCTGCCGGAAGAAGGTCTCGAAATCCTGGTCGAACCAGTCGGGGCGCACGATCGTCCAGTCGAGTTCGCTCTCCCGTACCCATCGCTCGGTGTCTTGAAGGGCGGTGAGGCCCATCACCTCCAGACCGCGGTCGGAGTGCAGGACGACCCGCCGCACCCCGGCGCGCAGCGCCTCGGGAAGAAATGCCTCGGGCATGCCGGTCTGGTCCGGCAGCAGCACGAACATGGTGGTCACCCCGGCGAGCGCGGCCTCCCACGTGCCGGGGTCCGCCCAGTCGAACCGTTGCGGGGCGTGCCGTGAGGCCACCCGGATCTCCTGCCCGGCATCGCGCAACCGCGCCGCGACCCGGCTGCCGACCGTGCCGGTCCCACCCAGAACAAGAATCAGTCCCATGCCGCCACGCTAACCCGGCCGCGCGGAATGTTCCCGCCGAGGCCGCCTCCCTCAGCCGCGCACCTGCCGCCGGTGGTCGCGGTCGGCGGTCCGGTCACCCTTCTCCCACTTGGTCGCGGTACGGGCCACGCGCCCCCGGCCCAGGCAAGAGGACCGCCCGCCCGCGCTGCTGTTCGTCGGGTCGCCGCCCGGGCCGGTCTCTTGTGGAGTGAGTCTGGAGGCCGGGATCCGGTTACGCGATGATGTGAGGATGCCTCGTCACAACATCCTGTCCTACCGGTCGAGCGGCTCGATCCTGAGCATCTGCTCGAAGGACTCGATCCTGTCGGTGGGCTCGCTCGGCTCGATCCTGTCGGTCGGGTCGTACGGCTCGGTCCTGTCCGTCGTCTCCGCCGGATCCTTCGGATCCGTCCTGTCGGTCGGCTCCTTCGGGTCGTTCCTGGCTGTCGGGACGTTCGGGTCGGTGCTGGCGACCGGCTCCCTGCTGGTGGCCGGCGCCGTCGTCCTGGCCGTCACCGTCGCCATGGTCCTGATCGGGCGCGTCACCAGCACACTCACCGGCGCCGGCAGCCGCTGACCACGGCAGCGGCGACCGGGCCCGGGCCGCGGGTGACCGCCACACCGTGGCACGTCCGCATAGGATCGGCGGATGGCGGTGATCGCGCAGATCTCTCTCGGTGTGGCCGACTGCGAGCGGGCGGGCGCCTTCTGGCTGCAGGCTCTCGGTTATGTGCGGCGCCCACCACGCTGGGACGGTGACGACTGGATCGTGATCGAGCCTCCGCCCGGAGTCACCGGCGCCGCCATCGCGATGGACACCAGCGAGAGCCCCGCCGAGGACCATCCCCGGATCCATCTGGACCTTCAGGCGGGTGAGCGTGGCCTCGACGCGGAGGTGGAGCGGCTGCTCGCGCTCGGCGCCCAGCGGGTCGACTGGCCGCACTACCCGCAGCCGGGCGACCGGCATCCCGACGAGCCGCCGTTCGTGGTGCTCGCCGATCCCGAGGGCAACCGATTCTGCGTCAGCGAATGAGGCCACGAGCGGCCCGGCCGGACGCGGCGCCGCGGACCACCGGGGACCGCGTCGCTGATCGTCGTCGGGGTCCTCGGGAAGGCTGAGCCGGATCCGGGCCCGCAGCAGACGGGCGTAACCGCCGCGGTACGACGCCAGGGTGTCGGCGAGAACGTCGCGGACATCGGGATCCGGGTGCTCGGCCAGATAGGCGAGTTCCTCGGCGCCACCGCGGCGGCGCGACCCCAGTTCCCAGAGCTGCGCGATGATGTCGTCGGAGGTCTCGGCCGCGCGAAGGGCCGCCATCACCTGCGGTTGGGGGATCGGCGGGGCGTCCGAGGAGAACCGGCGGCGCACGCGGGCCGACCCCGCGATGCCGGGCACCAGGCATCCGGGGCACCCGCAGGGTCGCCGGCCGTGCGCGCCCGGCCGGTACCGCCAGCCGATGCCCTGCGGGACCGCGCGAATCCGCCGTACCTCGCCGGGGGTGATCGATCTTGGCACGAAGATCTGGAAGCCACGCGGATCGGCCGTCTCGCGGATGACGGCGGCGGCCCGGGCCGCCGTGACGCGGGCCGGCTCGCGGCCGTAGTGGCCGACGGTGACCGGCTCGT
Source organism: Actinoplanes sandaracinus (assembly GCF_030009775.1). Taxonomy (GTDB): domain Bacteria; phylum Actinomycetota; class Actinomycetes; order Mycobacteriales; family Micromonosporaceae; genus Actinoplanes; species Actinoplanes sandaracinus. The sequence continues at coordinate 62,842 of NZ_JASCTH010000027.1, forward strand.
CGTCGGGGATCCGCAGGTCGGCGGCGACGAGCACGCCCGGTTTCCAGAGCCGGATCTCCCGCACCCACTGGTGGGTGAGCGTGAAGTCCGGGAGGACCGCCATCGCGTAGACGCCGCGTTCACCGCCCCAGCCATGACCGCGCGCGCCGATGCCGCCGCGTCGCAGCCGCGCGGCGTCGCGCTGCCGGGTGATGTGCACGAGGTTCGTCATCACCGGGCAGCGTAGAGGCCGATCAGTAGTGGTACGACAGATTTACCGCCAGGGCGGCGACCACGGTCACGAAGAAGACGGCCCAGCCGACCAGGTTGCGGGAGCCGACCCGCAGGTGGGCGATGAGCGCGCCGGTGAAATAGAGGACCAGGCCGGCGGCGGCCAGGGTGCCGATCAGCGGTACGGCGAAGCCGATCAGCAGCCCCGCCGAGCCGGCCGCCAGCAGCAGTCCCAGGACCGGCACCCAGGAGCGTGGGATCCGCTTCATGTCCGCCTGCGACTTGGGGTACTCGTGGCCGATCAGGTAGAAGACGGCCGCGCTGGCGGTGAAGAACGCGGCGACGATGGTGACGGTGACGTAGGCGGCGAACATGAACCCTCCTCAGTGGTTGATCACCACCATGGACGAAGTGACCCACCGGAACGTGACAGTGGTCCACCGCTCTGCTCGCCAGGGTCCGCCTGTGCTGGGGCGGGCTTCAGCCGTCCTGAGTGAACAGGGCCGCGTAGCGGGCGAGGTAGAGCGGCCATCCTTCGTCGTGGGCGACGCCGTCGCGCACGGATTCCCAGCCGGGGCCGTGCCGGTCGAGGTTGCGGTGCTCGAGTTCGACGCGGGTGCGGTGCGGGGTTTCGGCGATGAACCGGACCTCGACCTCACTGGTGTTGCCAGGGTCGGTCTCGACCTGCCATTGCGGGCTGATGTCCCAGCTGAACACGACCCGGTCCGGGGGTTCGTAGGCGAGCACCCTGGCCCAGCGGCATTCGCTGCCGTCCGCGGCGCGGTCGTAGATGTGCCCACCGGCTCTCGGCTCGAACACGGTCTCGGTGATCGGCGCACCGAGCAGATTGTGTTCCGGCGGCTTGAAGGCGCCGAACCGTTCGGTGAACACGGTGAACGCGTGGGCGACCGGCGCCTCGATGACGATCTGCTGCCGGACCACGACGGCTGTTGCCTCTGTCATGACTTCTCCTTGCTCGGGTTGCCGTCCTCCACGGGCTGTTCGGCGACGTCCTGGTATCCGCTGAGCGCGCGCTTCCAGAAGGTGTCGAGCTGGTCTCGCAACGCGGCGACGCCGGCCGGGTTGAGCCGGTAGACCCGACGCGTGCCGGCCGCTTCGTCGGTGACCAGGCCGGCGTCTTTGAGCACCTTCAGATGCTGCGACACCGCGGGCCGGCTGATCGGCAGTTCGCCGGCGAGCTCACCGACAGCTCGCGGCCCCTCAGCCAGGCGCGTGACGATGGAGCGCCGGGACGGGTCGGCGAGAACGTCCCAGCCGTCGCCTGATTGGTAAGTCGCCACGAACGGTAAGTTACCGCTTACCAAGGTTGGCATCAAGCGCGACGGAGCGGGACGGGCGGCGCGGCGACCGTCGGGCCGGCTACGGTCGCCGTCGAGGATCACCGGGGGTCAGGCGGCGATCGGCAGCTGGTCGCGGCGCCATTCGAGCATGCCGTCGGCGAGCCGGACCGCAGGGCGGCCATGGCCGGTGAGGAGCCGGACCGCCTCGTGGGAGAGCACGCAGTAGGCGCCGCGGCAATAGGCGACGACCTCGACGTCGGCGGGTAGTTCGGTGATCCGCTCGGCGAGCTGGTCCAGGGGGATGGAGATCGCGCCGGGGATGTGCCCGGCGGCGTACTCCTCGGCCGGGCGTACGTCCACGGCGATCACGTCTCCGGCGGTGAGGCGGCGGCGTAGTTCGTCGCGGTCGACGGCCTCGGTGTCGGCCGGGCCGAGGTAGGTGTCGCGGGCGGCGGCGGCCTCGGCGTTGCGGGCGCCGGCAACATCGCGGAGCAGTGCGTAGAGGGCGGCGACGTCGGGTCCGGCCAGCCGGTAGTGGATCTTTGTGCCGTCGCGGCGGGTGGCGACGAGACCGGCTTGGCGCAGCGTCTGCAGGTGCGCCGAGCAGGTGGTCAGGCCGAGGCCGGCGGCAGTGGCGAGATGCTCGACGCTGCGTTCGCCCTGTGCCAGCAGGTCCAGCAGTTCCAGACGCTTGCCGCTGCCGAGGGCCTTGCCGACGCGGGCCAGAGCGTCGAACAGTGCCGCCTTGTTGGTGGGGTCACCCATCTAGCGCATCCTCCAATGTTTCATGGAATAGTGTAGGAGATCGCGAGGGCGGTCGCCACACACGAGGGAGGGTGTCATGCACCTGGTGCCACTGATCGACGAAGGCTTGGGCAACAGCGCCTACCTGCTCGACGTCGGCGACGGCCGCGCCCTGGCCGTGGATGCCCCCCGGGACCTGCGCGCGCTGCGCGCCGCGGCCGACCGGCGTGGGCTGACGATCGCGTGGGCGGCCGACACCCATCTGCACGCCGACTTCCTGTCCGGCGCGGTGCAGCTGGCCGCCACCGACGGCGCGCAGGTCCTCGCCTCGGCAGCCGGGATGCGCGCCTTCGACCACCGCGGGCTGGCCGACGGTGACGACGTCGACCTCGGCGGCCTCACGCTCCGCGCGCTCAGCACTCCCGGGCACACTGACGAACACCTATCGTTCCTGCTCCTGGACGGGGAAGCGCCGGTGGGGGTGTTCACCGGTGGCTCGCTGATCGTCGGGTCAGCCGCGCGTACCGACCTGCTCGGTGACGACCGTGCCGTGGAACTCGCCCACGCCCAGTACGCCTCCCTGCGCCGGCTCACCGAGTTGCCCGACCGCACCCAGGTGTGGCCCACGCACGGTGCCGGGTCGTTCTGTTCGGCACCGCCCGGCGCGGCGCGGACCTCCACCATCGGCGTCGAGAAGGCCGGCAACCCGCTGCTGAGCGCACCCGACGCCGGCACTTTCGCCAAGCTGCTGCTCGCCTCGCTGGGCTCCTACCCGGCCTACTTCCGGTGGCTGGCCGAGACCAACCGGCAAGGTCCCGCCGTGCTCGGCACCCCGCCGAGCCTGCCCGCGCTGACCGCCGACCAGGTGACACGGATGTTGGCCGACGGTGCGACCGTCGTCGACGTCCGCCCTGTCACCGATGTCGCTGCCGGCCACATCACCGGTGCGATCGCGATCCCGCTGCGCGCCCAGTTCGCGACGTGGCTCGGCTGGCTCGTCGACCGTGACACCCCGATCGTCATCGTCCGCAACACCGACCAGGACCCCGCCGACATCCTGTGGCCGGCCCTGAACATCGGCGTCGAGCACATCGCCGGGGAACTCACCGGCGGCATGGCCGCCTGGACCGGCACGGTCACCACCACCCGCCTCGTCAGCCCCGACCGCGTTGACGGCCCGGTCCTCGACATCCGCCAGGAAACCGAGTACACGGCCGGGCACCTGCCCGCCGCGACCCACATCGAGCTCGGTGAGCTGCCCGCCGACCCCACCGTCGCGGCCGGGACGTCGATCGTGATGTGCGGGCACGGCGAACGCGCCATGACCGCCGCCACCCTGCTCGAACGCGCCGGCCACCACGACCTCGGCGTGCTCGTCGGCGGCCCCGCCGACTGGGCCGCCGCCACCGGCGACACCCTGCGGGAGGGCCGGTGACCGCCCCGGCCGCGAGCGGCCCCCGGCTCGGCCTGGCCGTCAACGCCGCCCAGTTCACCCTGCTGGTCGTGGTCAACGCCCTGGTCGGTGGCGTCCTCGGTTCCGAACGCACGGTGCTCACCCCCCTCGCCGAACACGAGTTCCACCTCGACGGCTACACCGCGGCACTCACCTACATCCTGGCGTTCGGCATCACCAAGGCCGCCACCAACTTCTTCGCCGGCACCCTGTCGGACCGGTACGGCCGCAAACCCGTGCTGCTCGCCGGCTGGCTGGTCGCCATCCCGATCCCCGCCATGCTGATCTGGGCGCCGAACTGGGGATGGATCGTCGCCGCGAACGTGCTACTCGGCATCAACCAGGGCCTGGCCTGGTCCACCACCGTCATCATGAAGATCGACCTCGCAGGCCCGGACCGCCGCGGCCTCGCCATGGGCTTCAACGAAGCCGCCGGCTACCTCGCCGTCGCCGCCACCGCGATGGCCACCGGCGCCCTCGCCGCGCAGCACGGACTGCGGCCGGCGCCGTTCCTGCTCACCGCCGCCTACGTCACCCTCGGTCTCGGCCTGTCGCTGTTCTTCGTCGGCGAGACCCGCGGCCACGCCCGCCATGAGGCCGCCACCCACGCCACCGGCGGCGGCGACCTGGCCACGGGAAAGGTGTTCGCGCTGACCAGCTGGCGCGAACCGGCGCTGTCCTCGGCCAGCCAGGCCGGCATGGTCAACAACCTCAACGACGGCCTGGCCTGGGGACTGTTTCCCCTGCTGTTCGCCGCCTCCGGACTGTCCCTGACCCAGATCGGCGGGCTGGCCGCCCTCTACCCCGCCGTGTGGGGCCTCGGCCAACTCGTCACCGGCCCCGCCTCCGACCGGTACGGCCGCAAACCGTTCATTGTCACCGGCATGCTCGCCCAAGCCGCCGCCCTGGCCCTGTTCGCGATCGCCGACACGTTCGCGGTGTGGGCGCTGGCCGCGGTACTGCTCGGTGCCGGCACGGCCGCGGTCTACCCCACCCTGCTCGCGTCGATCTCCGACGTCGCCCACCCCGGCTGGCGGGCCCGCGCCGTGGGCGTCTACCGGCTCTGGCGCGACGGCGGCTTCGCCGTAGGCGCCCTGCTCGCCGGAATCGTCGCCGACCTCGCCGGCATCCGCGCCGCCGTGTGGACCGTCGCCGCCCTCACCGCCGCATCGGGGCTGCTCGTCGCAGCCCGCATGTACGAGACCCACCCCCATAGCAAGGAAGCCATCCCCACATGACATCCAGCACCATCTCCACCCTCGAAGCCCGACAGGCTCTCCAGCGGCGCACCTTGGCCGTCGTGATGGCGTCTCAGCTGTTCAGCGGCGCGGGCCTGGCCGCCGGCATCACCGTCGGCGCGCTGCTGGCCCAGGACATGCTCGACGCCACCAGTCTGGCCGGACTGCCGTCCGCGCTGTTCACCGCCGGGTCCGCCGCCACGGCGCTGCTCGTCGGGCGCCTGTCCCAGCGGCTCGGCCGCCGGGTCGGCCTAGCGGCCGGATACGCCGCCGGGGCGCTGGGCGGCGCGGGAGTAGTCTTCGCCGCCACCCTGGACAACGTCCTGCTGCTGCTCGCCTCACTGCTCGTCTACGGCGCCGGCACCGCCACCAACCTGCAGGCCCGCTACGCCGGCACCGACCTCGCCAGCCCGGATCGGCGCGGCCGCGCCGTCAGCACCGTCCTGGTCGCCACCACCGTCGGCGCGGTCGCCGGTCCCAACCTCGTCGCCACCACCGGCACCCTCGCCGAACACTGGGGCATCCCCGCCCTCGCCGGACCCTTCGCCCTCGCCACCGTCGCCTACAGCATCGCCGGCGTCATCCTGTTCCTGCTGCTGCGGCCCGACCCTCTCCTGGCTTCCCGCACGGCACCCACGCCGTCCCCCGCAGCCACCAGCACGGGCCGGCAGCCAGACCGGCGGTTCCCCGGCACCGTCACCGCCGGCGCGGTCACCATGGTCCTCACCCAGCTCGTCATGGTCGCCGTCATGACCATGACCCCGGTCCACATGCACGCCCACGGCCACGACCTGCACGCCACCGGCCTGGTCATCGCCGTGCACATCGGCGCCATGTACCTGCCCTCACCGATCACCGGCATCCTCGTCGACCACATCGGCCGCATCCCCGTCGCCGTCGCCGCCGGGGTCACCCTGCTCGCCGCGGGCGTCGTCTCCGCGGCCGCGCCCGTCGACTCGGTCGCATGGCTCACCGTCGCCCTCGCCCTGCTCGGCCTCGGCTGGAACCTCGGCCTCGTCGCCGGCACCGCCATGATCACCGATGCCGCACCCGCCCACACCCGCGCCAAGACCCAAGGAACCGTCGACGTGTGCGTCGCCCTCGCCGGCGCCGGCGGCGGCATCACCAGCGGCATGGTCATGGCCGCCACCAGCTACGCCACCCTGTCCATGATCGGCGGTCTGCTGGCTCTCGCAGTAGTCCCCTTCGTGGCATTCGGCGCACGGCGAAACGCCGGAACGCCCGCCTGACGAACCCTCCCGGTAGGACGCCGCGCTTGCCCGCCGAGGGTTGCGCCGGCGTCGTGAGGCTCCCGGCTCGCGACGTCGAGACCCTGCTCCGGAGAGGATGACCTCACCCCGGCGCGGCGTCGAGGGCCCGTGCCAGCAGGGAGGCCTGGCCGTCACGCTCGCCGGCGCGTTTCTGCCGGACCATCCGGCAGACCTCGTGCAGACCCACCGCCCCGGCCCGGGCCGCGACCTCGTCCGCGGTGTAGTTGTGGCGCTCGAGTTCGACGTCGAAGCCGAGGGCCTTGTACAGCTCGCCGACGTCGCGGGGGCCATGGCCGGACTGGAAACCGACGAGCAGGTGACCGCCCGGCTGGAGGACGCGCGCGGCCTCGGCGAAGATCCGGGCCTGCCCGGCCGGTGGGGTGTGGATGATCGAGTACCACAGCATCACGCCGGCGAACGTGTCGTCGGGGAACGGCAGGTCGGTCAGCGAGGCCACCGCGAACGGCAGATCGGGGTGGTCGCGGCGAGCCATGGCGATCATGCCGGGGGAGAGGTCGACGCCGTCGACCCGGCAGCCCCGCTCGGTCAGGTACCGGCTCATGCGGCCCGCGCCGCATCCGGCGTCGAGGACCCGGGGGTGGCCGCCGCCGTCGACGACCGCGGCCGCGAAGGCGTCGACCATCGCGCGATCGAGTGGGGCCTCGGCGCGGGCGTCGGGGAACCGGGAGGCGTATTCCTCCGCCACCGTGTCGTAGGCGAGCCGCACGCCGCTGAAGTCCGGGGAATCCATCACGAGCCGCATCATCGCATCAACCATCGCCACGGTCCGCGCCACGGCGTGCCGGCCGGTGAACCGGCGCGCGACGGCCGCCGGATGCCGCCTCCGGCCGCTGTTAGGGTTTCGCCGTGAGTGTCGACGTCGAGGTCGTGAGATCAGTCAGCGACGAGCTGGTGGAGGCGTTCGGGCGGTTGCTGCCCCAGCTTTCGGGATCGGCCGAGGCCCCCGACGCCGGGACACTGCGGGCCCTGGTGAACTGGCCGGGCAACCACCTGCTGATCGCATGGGTGGACGGCGAGATCCTGGGGACGCTGACACTGGTCACCTTTCCCATCCCCACCGGCTTGCGCGCATGGATCGAAGACGTCGTGGTGGACGAGGCCGCCCGGGGCCGTGGCGTCGGGGCGGCACTGACACACGAAGCGGTGCGGCTCGCGCGCGAGGCCGGAGCGCGGACGGTGGATCTGACGTCGCGCCCGTCCCGTGCGGCGGCGAACCGGCTCTACGAGCGGCTGGGATTTCAGGTCCGCGACTCGAAGGTCTACCGGTTGGCCGAGCTGCCCGAACCGGCCCCGAGAACCCCGGCGGGCTCCTGAAGGTCCCCCGGCGGAGAGCCTCGGTACGTTGTGTTCGTGGAGGTCGTGGAGCGGTTCGTGCAAGGCAAGGCCGCCGATCCGAGCCTGTGCGAAGACGCGGTGGCCGTGACCGGGGAATACGCCGTGGTGATCGACGGGGCGACGGATGTCAGCGGCAGGACATACGGCGGTGTGGCCGGCGGGCGATGGGCGATGACCGCATGCCTGGATGCCGTCCACGCCTTCCCCGCGGGCATGGACGCGGCCACGGCCGTGGCCGCGCTGACCCGGGTGATGGCGGGCCGTGTCGGTCCGCAGACGCCTCCCGCCGACCGTCCGAGCGCCTCGGTGACGATCTACTCGGCCACCCGCCGTGAGGTGTGGCAGATCGGAGATGTTGGCTTCTCGTACGCGGGACTGCCGCCCGGCGCCGGGCGGCCACGTAAGCGGGTCGACGAGATCGCGGCGTCGTTCCGAGCCGCTATCATCGCCGCCGAAGCCGCCGCCGGGACCATCTCCCTGACCGGTATGGGCACGGCGGATCCCGCGCGGCCCGCGGTCCGGGCGTTGGTGGCGCGGCAGGGCTCCTTACGGAACACGACCGGCCTGTACGGTTACGCCGGCATAGACGGCCGCCCCGTGCCCCTCGCGTTGGTGGCCGTCCACCCCCTCCCCGCGGACGCCGCAGAGTTGGTGATAGCCAGTGACGGGTACCCGGTTATCGGCGAGACGCTCGCGCAGAGCGAGGCAGCGCTGGCCCGGCTGCTCGATCTGGATCCGTGGTGTGTGAACGAGCTCTGCGGAACCAAGGGCGTCCTCGCCGGTCAGGCCAGTTACGACGATCGCGCTTACCTGCGGGTACGCCTGTAGGTTCGCCGGTCGAGGCACTGGGCGCCCTGGTCCCAGGCCCCCCACCGGTTCATCCGGTCGAGGGCCGCCGCGAGATCGCCGTCGGGGCCGATGCACGCGCGGAGCAGGGTCAACTCGCCGGGCCACTTCTCATCGACGTCGGCGGCGCGCGGACATCATGCGCCCGGGGTACGACAGAGGACGGTGACCCATCGGTCGACGTCACTGGTATGTTCGGCTCTCGCTGGACGGTGCCGGACCAGGTGGGGGGATCTTCGTGGCTGAGGTGGCGCTGCGCCTGGTGGACGACTCCGACCTCGATGCCCTGTTCGAGCAGATGCGCGACCCGGAGTCGGTCCGGATGGCGGCCTTCACCGTCAAGGACCCTGACGACCGCGCCGCGTTCGATGCCCAGATGGCCAAGATCAGGGCGTCGGCTGACATCGTCCACCGGGCTGTCACGGTGGACGGACGGCTCGTCGGGAGCATCGCCAGCTTCGTCATCGAGGGCGACACCGAGGTGACGTACTGGATCGACAGGTCCTTCTGGGGGCGGGGCATCGCCAGCCGTGCGCTCGCTCTGCTCGTGGAGTCGGTGCCGGTGCGGCCGATGTTCGCCCGTGTCGCGAGTGACAACGCCGGATCACTCAGGGTGCTGCGGAAGGCGGGATTCGTCATCACCGGCACGGAGATCTCGTTCGCCAACGGGCGCGACGCGCGGATCGAGGAGACGATCCTGCGCCTTGACGGGCCCGCGAAGGCGCCGGCGCGGCGTGAGCCGTCCGACGCCGGGTGAGGAGCGACCCTTCGGCCGCGGCGTGGTAGCCGGTGACGGGTCCGGTGCCTCTGGGGGCGGGGTGGCCGTACGCCGAAATGGCTCTCTGACGTAAAGACCTGATACGAGCATGTGTCATCAGCTCGTCATCTGGCTTGTTGATCATGCGGGGAACAGCAGGTTCAGCAAGCAGGAGCAGGTATGCCGCGGCGCGTTTTCGTTCACATCGGCGCACCCAAGACGGGGAGCACCTTTGTGCAGAACGTGCTGTTCAGCAACGCCGCGCGGCTGGAACGCGCCGGGCTGCGGGTGCCGGCCGGTTTCTACTCCCACGATCAGGCGATGACCGACCTGCGCCAGGTTCCGTGGCGCGACCCTGATCTGTACTGGACATGGGACCGTCTGCTGGAGCAGTTCGCCCGCTGGTCCGGCGATGTGGTGCTGACCAGCGAGGGCTTCGGCGCCGCCACCGCGGAGCAGGCGAGACGGGCGGTGCGGAGCCTTCAGCCGGCCGAGGTGCACGTCATCGTGGCCGCACGGGACCTGTGGCGGACGCTGCCGTCGATGTGGCAGCAGAGCATCCGGGCGCGCGGCACCTGGCGGTTCGAGGACTTCCTCGCGTCGGTGCAGGAGGGGACGTTCAAGGGGTTCTGGGACCACCACACCGCCAACCGGATGTTCTTCCGCTGGGGCGACCTGGTGCCGCCGGCGCAGCGGCACATCGTGACGGTGCCGCAGCCCGGGGCCCCGCGCGACCTGCTGTGGCAGCGTTTCGCCGGGATCATGGGGATCCCCGGCGGCGTCTGCGAGGTGACCGATCCGGGCTCGAACCCGTCGCTGGGCGCCCCGCAGATCGAGGTCCTGCGCCGGGTCAACGCGGCCCTCGGCGATCGCTACCCGCACCGGATGCCCTACCAGCGGGTGGTGCAGCAGCACCTGATCCGGCCGGTGCTGCAGGAGCAGGCCAACGACGTGCGGTTCGGGGTCGGTCTGGAGCGCGCCGGCTGGGTGGCCGAACTCGCCGAGCAGCAGATCAAGGAGCTCCAGGACTATCCCTGCCACATCGCCGGCGACCTGGCGGAGCTGCGGCCCGGCCCGATGACCGACACGATGAGCCCGGACGAGCTCGACGACCGGGAGGTTCTGGACGCGGCCATCGAGACCATCATCGGCCTGATCGGGCACTCCGGGGACCTCAGCCGGCAGCTGGCCGAGATCCCCGTCGGCGTGATGACCCGGCTCCAGAATCAGGCCGGCCGGGTCAGACGCGGCATCGTCCGCCGCGCCCTCGGGTGAGCCGGCACCGCCGGTCTGGCGGAGGCTCGCGGCTGTCAGTTGCGCAGCCGCCGGTAGGCGCGGGCCGACAGCGGCATGAAGACCGCGATGATCAGAAGCGGCCAGCCGATCGCCAGCCACACCGCGTGGTCGGCCAGGACGCCGCCGGTCGTGCCGGTCGGGTTGCCGAACAGCTCCCGCGACGCCGTCGCGGTCGCCGACAGCGGGTTCCACGCGGCGATCGCGCCGAGCCAGCCCGGCATCGTCTCCGCCGACACGATCGCCGTGGACAGGAATCCGATCGGCCAGACCAGCACCTGCACGGCCGCGGTCGCGCCGTCGCCGCGGAAGGTCAGGCCCACGAAGATCCCGATCCACAACACCGAGAACCTCAACAGCAGCAGCAGGAGTACGGCCAGAGCGGCCGCCTGCGGATCCGAGGTGATCCGCCAGCCGATGGCCAGGCCGCCCAGGATCAGCACCAGCAGTTCGGCAGCCGAGTTCGTCATGTCCGCACCGACCCGGCCGAGCGCCACCGACGCGCTGCCGATCGGCATGGACCGGAACCGGTCGGTGATGCCCTTGCGGGCGTCGGCCGCCATCGCGGTCGCCGTCGCCTCGACGCCGAACATCATGCCCAGCGCCAGCATGCCGGGCAGCAGGAAGGTGATGTAGTCCCCGCCGCCGGGGACGGTGATCGCCCCGCCGAAGAGGAAGCCGAACACCAGCAGCAGCATGATCGAGAACATCAGGCCGAAGATCGGTCCCCAGGGTTCGCGGACCCAGTGGGCCAGGCTCCGCTGGGTGAGGATCCAGCCGGCGCGCACGGTCGTCATCGCACACTCTCCTTCCCGGTGAGCTGCAGGAACACTTCGTCGAGGGTGGGGCGGCGCAGTTGCAGGTCCTCGACGGTGACGCTGAGGTCGTCGAGAGTGCGCACGATGTCGGCCAGGCTCGTCCGCACCTCGATCGTGATCGACTGGCCGTCCTCGTCGACCGCACCGTCCAGCCGGCGGGCCAGTTCATCCAGCGGGCCGCGCACGGTCACGGTCACCCGGTCCCCGCCGACCTGACGTTTGAGTTGTTCGGGGGAGCCCTCGGCGATGACCTTCCCGTGGTCGACCACGGTGATCTGTGACGCCAGTTGGTCGGCCTCGTCGAGGTACTGCGTGGTGAGCAGCACCGTGGTGCCGCGGGCGGCGGTCTCGCGGATGCTGGTCCAGACCTCGTTGCGGGCGCGCGGGTCGAGGCCGGTGGTCGGCTCGTCGAGGAAGAGCACGGCCGGTGTCAGGATCAGCCCGGCCGCGATGTCGAGGCGGCGGCGCATGCCCCCGGAGTAGGTCTTCACCGGCCGGTCCGCGGCCTCGGTCAGCCCGAACGTGCCGAGCAGGTCACCGGCGCGGGCGCGCGCGCCGGCCGTGCCGAGGCCGTAGAGGCGGCCGAACATCACCAGGTTCTCCCGGCCGCTGAGGATCTCGTCGACCGCCGGGTTCTGCCCGATCAGCCCGATGCTGCGGCGGACCCGGGCGGCCTGGGTCCGAACGTCGAAACCGGCGACGCTGGCGGTGCCGGAGTCGAGGTCGATCAGGGTGGCCAGCGCTTTGACCGCGGTGGTCTTGCCGGCGCCGTTGGGGCCGAGCAGGCCGTGGATGACCCCGGCCGGGACGTGCAGGTCGAACCCGTCCAGGGCGAACAGGTCGCCGTACCTCTTGCGCAGTCCTTCGGCGATGAGCGTGTGCACGGGCACTCCTTAACTCCGTATGCCTTACGGAATTCATTGGGCCGGAACACCGTACACCCCACGGGGTAGATTTGGCACATGGAAAACGATGACCTCGATCGCACGCTGACCCTGCTGTGGCGTCGCAAGCTCGGCACCCCGCAGGGCACGCGCGGGCCGAAACAGCGGGTCAGCGTCGACGAGGTGATCCAGGCAGGGATCGCGGTGGCCGACGCCGACGGGCTGCCGGCGTTCTCGATGCGCAAGGTCGCCGATCGGCTCGGCCTCAAGCTGATGTCGATCTACACGTACGTGCCGGGCCGCTCCGAACTGATCGGCCTGATGGTCGACGAGGTGACCGGCGAGGTCCCGCACCCGCCGCACGAGGGCCCGCTGCGGCAACGGCTCGCCGATGTGGCCCGGCACCTGTGGGACGAGTTCCACCGCCACCCGTGGCTGCTGCAGGTCGAGAGCAGCCGCCCGTGGATCGGCCCCCACGGCACCGAACGGTACGAGTGGCAGCTGGCCGCCGTCGAGGGCGTGGGGCTCACCGACCTGGAGATGGACCAGATCGTCACCACGATCGGCGACTTCACCGCCGGGGCGGCGCGCACCTCCGTGCTGGCCAGGCGCACCGCGGAGGAGTCCGGCATCTCCGATGAGCAGTGGTGGGCCGCGAACGCCCCGATCCTGGAGAAGGTCATGCCGCCCGGCGCATACCCGCTGGCCGGGCGGGTCGGCACCGCCGCCGGCAAGGAGTACAACGCCGTCGGCGACCCGGACCGCACGTTCCGCTTCGGCCTGGACCGCCTTCTCGACGGCGTTGAGGCGCTGCTGCGCAGGCCCTGAGCCGGTCGGAAGTACGTGATCCTGGTGGGCGCCGGCCGCCTACGAGGCGAGCCGCTCGTTCGCGTAGCGACCTGCCCGCGCCGGCGCGGCTCCGCCGGCCGCATTGATCTCCGACCACACCGCGTCGAGGGAGAGGCCGAGGACGTCGGCGATCGCGGCGATGGTCGGGAAGGCGGGGGTGGCGACGCGACCGGACTCGATCTTGCGCAGCGTCTCCGGCGAGACGCCGGCCTCCAGTGCGGTCATGAGCATCGATCGGTCCCCCCGGGCGCGTCGCAGCAGGGCGCCGAGACGCTGTCCGCGTTCGACCTCTTCGGGGCTGAGCGGCAACCTGACCATGGCCCGATTCTAGTACCGGGATAATATGGCCGGGATAGTTATTGGTTATCGAGGGAGGCGCCGCATGATCGAGATCCTGGACCCCACCCAACTGCCCCGGGCGAGACAGGCGGGCGCCCTGGTCGCCGACATCCTGCAGACGGTGAAGAGCCGCTGCGCGGTGGGCACCGACCTGCGCGAGATCGACCGGTGGGCCCAGGCCATGATCGTCGATGCCGGGGCGAAATCCTGCTACGTCGACTACGAGCCCTCCTTCGGGCGCGGGCCGTTCGGCCACTACATCTGCACGTCGGTCAACGACGCCGTGCTGCACGGGCGGCCGTACGACTACGCGCTCGCCGACGGTGACCTGCTGACTCTCGACCTCGCCGTCTCCCTCGGCGGAGTCGTCGCCGACTCCGCCGTCAGCTTCCTCGTGGGCGACGCGCGGCCCCCGGAGAGCGTCGCGCTGATCGACGTCACCGAGCGTGCCTTGAGCGCCGGGATAGCCGCGGCCGGCCCCGGCGCCCGCATCGGTGACATCTCGCACGCCATCGGCTCGGTCCTCAGCGCGGCGGGATATTCGATCAACACCGAGTTCGGCGGCCATGGCGTCGGATCGACGATGCACCAGGACCCGCACATCGCCAACACCGGCCGGCCCGGCCGCGGTTACAAGCTGCGCCCCGGTTTGCTGCTGGCGCTGGAGCCCTGGGTCATGGCCGACACCGCCACCCTCGTCACCGACGCCGACGGCTGGACTCTGCGCAGTGCGACGGGCTGCCGGACGGCCCACAGTGAGCACACGATCGCCATCACCCACGACGGGGCCGAAATCCTCACGCAGCCGCAGTAGGCTCCGCTCGGGCATGCTCGGTCCAAAGCGGAAATCGAACGGGGAGAGGGCTCTTGATCATCGTCGCCGGATCACTCCATGTGGAACCCGCCGACCGCGACCGCTATCTCGACGCGGTCGCCGGCGTGGCGCGGACCGCCCGCCAGGCCGGCGGCTGCCACGACTTCGTGCAGGCCGCGGACCCGATCGACCCCTCGCGGATCAACGTGTACGAGCGCTGGGAGTCCGACGACGACCTGCATCGCTTCCGTGCCTCGGCCGGGCCGGACCTGGAGACCCCGCCGATCCGCGAGGCCGACGTGCGCAAATACCGGATCAGCGGCATCGAAGAGCCGTGACGATGAGAGGTCGCGATCGAGCGGGCGCGCACCAAGGCCGCGGCCGCCGGCCTGTCCGTCGACTTCCAGGCCCGTGACGCCACCGAGCTGTCGCTGGAGCCGTTCGACGCGCTGTTCGACTCGGGTCTGCTGCACAACCTGCACCGTCACGGCGGCGCGGAGAGATATCTGGCGCTGCCGCCCCCGGCGCGACCCTCGTCGTGCTGGCGTTCTCGGCGGCGGCCGGGCACGGCTGGGGCCTGACCGCGGATTACCTGCGGGCCAGTTTCGCCGGACCCGACTGGACGAGCACCGGCGTCACCGAGACCACCATCCACGCCCGGACCGCTGAGGGCGAGCTCGTCCTCCCGGCGTTGTTGCTGCGGACGATCCGGGCGTTGCCTTCGCGGCATTGAGTGAGTACGGTGTACGGCGTGCCCCGTATGGGCCTACACCGGAGGTAGTGGCTTCGCCATTGAGAGACCGGCGCAGTTTCCGTCTCTTGCCCCGCCCCATGCCTGTTCTTTCTCACCGCCCGCCCGGCGGTGCATGGTGGCGTCCTCCGGATACGGTTCGCTCTGCCTGTCTCCTTCTCGGTGTGGTCCCGCCTCCGGTCCTCTCGACCGGACGAAAGGTACGCATGACCGACGCAGGATTCGACTTCAACGCCTTCCAGCGCCACGTGATCGAAGAGTTCCGCGCCAACGAGGGCCGGGTGGGCGGCCCGTTCTCCGGCGCCGACCTGGTGCTGCTGACGACCATCGGCGCTCGTACCGGCAAGGAACGCACCAGCCCGCTGGGTGTGCTGGTGATCGACGGGACGCCGGTGGTGGTGGCGTCCGCGATGGGCGCCGACAAGCACCCGGACTGGTTCCACAACATCCGCCGCAACCCGGTGGTCACCGTCGAGACGGGCACCGAGACGTACCAGGCGGTCGCCGCGGCGCCGGACGGCGCCGACCGTGACGCCCTGTTCGCGCGGGTGGTGGCCCTCGAACCGGGGTTCGGCGACTACCAGGACAAGACCACCCGCCGGATCCCGGTCGTCACGCTGACCCGCATCGACGACGGCCGGGCGGCGTGGGCGCGTGGCCTCGGCGACTTCCTGGTGGAGGCGCACGACTGGCTGCGCGCCGAACTGGCCGGGCTGCGCCGGCAGGTCGACGACCTGATCGCCGGCGGCGACGAGCCGCTGCACGCCGGCCGGCCCGGCCTCGGCCACGAGATGCGCACCCACTGCCTGGAGTTCTGTGCCGCGCTGAAGCTGCACCACACCGGCGAGGACCGTGGCGGCTTCCCGATGCTGGCGCACCGGTTCCCCGGGCTGGCGCCGGTTCTCGAACGGCTCGCCGAGGAGCACGTGGTGGTCGCCCGGCTGCAGGAGCGGTTGCGGGCCCTCGTCGACTCGTACGAGCCGGGCCGCACCGACCTCGCCCGGCTGCGGTCCGATCTGGAGGACCTGGCCACCAGGTTGGAGGAGCATTTCCAGTACGAGGAACGGACCGTGGTGAGCGCCCTCAACACCCTGGGACCGGCCCCGGACTTCTCATGAGGCGACCGCCGGCGTCCCCCCGCGGGACGCCGGCGGCCCGGGTCAGCGCACGCCCGGCCCCGGCGGCCGCCCGTTCGCCCAGAGCCAGTTCTTGAAGTAGGCGTGCTCCTCGCCGCTGCCCCAGAACCAACCCCACTGCACGCCCGCCGTGACGTGCTGGCCGAGCTCGTCGAAGACGGCTTTCGCCTGGGCGCGCTGCTGGGTCAGGCAGTAGTAGGTCGCCATCCAGTCCAGCACGATGCCGAGCGGCGCGGCGCCGTGCGGGCCGGCCCGAAACTTCACGATGCACTGCTCGAGTTCCTGGCGCACCTCCGGCCGGAGGAAGTACTTGCGGGTCTGTGTCAGCTGCTTGCGGTGGAACGCGCCCCAGGCGAACTCCCGCAACGCGTACTCGAAGTGCGCGGTCAGTGGCAGCAGCACCGAGCGGTGTCCCGGCGGCGCCGCCATCGCCACGTCGCGAGCGATCGTGAACATCTCCTCGTGCGAGCCGTACCACTTCTCGCAGCGGAGAGTGAGGGCCTGCAAGTGCAGGTGCAGGTTGTGCGGGTCGCGTCGCCGCCCCTCGGCGAAGACCCGCTCGAACGAGCCGCGGGTGGAGCCGAACATCGTGCTCAGCATCACCTCGAACGGCACCGGGTCGGCCGGGCCGGCGAGGTCGATCGCCCGCTGAGCGAGTTGCGCGGCCGAGGCGGAGAGGCGGTGGAACTCGGCGAACTGTTCCTCGGAGGTGTCGGCGGCCGATGCGCCGCCCCGTGCCGTTCCGGCCCGCCCGTGCACCGCCATCGCCTCGATCAGCGCGGCGTCCGGGTCCGAGGGTTCGGCCTCCAGCCACGCACGCAGCCACATGTCGTCCTGCTCGGCCACGTCGGCGAGCACGCTGAGGCGCACTCGCCGCACCGGCCAGTCGGCGTCGGCGTCCTCGATCGCCTTCTTGCCGGCCCGCCAGTTGCCGACCCGGACCTGTTCCCGCACCGCCCGCAGGATCGGGTCGGTGAGGGCCAGCTCCGGATCGAATTCCGGCATCTCCGGCATCTCTCCGCCGAAGGCGTACCGGATGGCGAAGCGGGGGGTGAAGAGGAACATCGCCGCAGATTAGTGGATCTTCGATCGCCGGGACGACCCGCGGCGGCTCGCTGTGATCACAGCGGTGTGATCACACGCGGCGCAGGACCGAGACCACCTTGCCCAGGATGACCGCGTCGTCGCCGGGGATCGGCTCGTAGGCGGGGTTGCGCGGCTCCAGGAACACGTGGCCGTGGCGGCGCTGGAACACCTTCACGGTGGCCTCCTCGTCGATCATCGCGGCGACGATGTCACCGTTCCACGCCTCCGACTGCTGGCGCACCACCACGATGTCACCGTCACAGATCGCGGCGTCCACCATCGAGTCGCCCCGCACACGCAGGCTGAACAGGGTGCCGCGCCCGACCAGGTCACGAGGCAGGTTCAGCAGCTCCTCAGCGGACTCGTCGGCGAGGATCGGGGCGCCGGCGGCGATCGTGCCGACCAGCGGCACACCCACGGTCTCGCCGGAGCGCTCGGCCGCGCCGCCGGACGGTTCCAGGAACATGCGGATGTCGACCGGGCGGCCCACCGTGCGGCCGCGGCGCAGGAAGCCCGCGTCCTCCAGGGTGCGCAGGTGACGGCCGACCGTGGAGGAGGACATGCCCAGGGCGTCGGCGATCTCACGGGTGGAGGGCGCGTAACCGTATTTCACCGCCGCGTCCCGGATCACCATGAGAATGCGCCGGAGACGCTCGGGCAGGACGGACGTGTCGAATTCCTCGGGTAGCACCTGCAGATCTTGCCCCGTGACGAACCGGAACCCAAACCGCCGCGCCGTGCCCTGCCCATCCGTACCCGAGCGGCTTTCCCGGGTGTGCTCCTGATCGGAACCTGCCGTCACAGGTCGCGGCGCTGGAACGACAGCGCCGCGAGCCCGAGCACCAGGGCGGTCCACACGGCCGCCCACAGCAGGTAGGCGCCGGTCAGCGGGTTCATGCTGAGGAACGGCGACTCCTCGATGCCGGAGCCGATCTGGGCGAGCAGCGCCGGGTCCTGGAACGAGTTCATCGCCCCGCGCCACAGCCCGTCGGTCGGCAGCAGCATCCGGGAGACCGTGCCGACCAGGGCGACGCTCGGATTGTCGAGGGCCTCGCCGACCGACCCGACGACCCCGGCGATCCAGGTCGCCCCGAACAGGCCGACCGCCATGATCCCGGACGCCATCGGGGAGATCACGGTGGAGAACAGCAGGCTCAGCGTCATCAGCGCGGCCGTCTGCGCGGCCAGCAGCATCAGCCCGGTCACCGGATGCGGCGGCCAGTAGCCGACGGTGAGGTGCACGATCAGGAATTCGGCGACCCCGGCGACGGTGACGAACCCGGCGCCGAACCCGACCAGCCCCAGCCACTTGCCGACCAGCACCTCGGCCCGGCGGACCGGACGGGTCATCATGGCCAGCGCGATGCCCGACTCCACCTCGCCGGACAGCGTCGGCCCGGCCAGGAACGCGGTGCCCAGCGCGGCGATCAGGCTGAATCCGAACATCACCAGGTTCAGCACGGTCGACCCGGCCATCCGGGCCTCGCCACTGGTCAGACCACCGTAATCGGAGTCGATCTCGGAGAATCCCCAGGCGCTGAGCGCCAGCAGGACGGCGGTCAGCACGGCGAGCGAACGCAGCACCCGGCGGCGCGACGCCTCCTGCAGGGTCAGCGCGGCGACGGTCACGACCGTGGTCATCAAAGCTCCTCGGGCTGGGTACGCAGGATGTCGAGCAGCCGCTCCTCGAGGCTGACCCGGGCCG
The DNA here is from genome assembly GCF_030009775.1 of Actinoplanes sandaracinus. Taxonomy (GTDB): domain Bacteria; phylum Actinomycetota; class Actinomycetes; order Mycobacteriales; family Micromonosporaceae; genus Actinoplanes; species Actinoplanes sandaracinus. The sequence continues at coordinate 81,693 of NZ_JASCTH010000027.1, forward strand.
GTTCCACCGCGTGCACCCGCACACCCAGCTTCACCAGATCGGCGATCAGAGCCGGCACATCGTCCGGCAGCGTCACCGTGTAGTGGTCGCCCTCACGGGCGAACGGCTCCAGCAGGGCCGCGGCCTCGGCGGTGACGTTCGTCAGCACCAGCCGCAGCTCTCGGCGCCCCAGCAACTCGGGCAACGTCCCGGCGGCGGCCACCCGGCCCCGGTCGAGGATCACCACCCGGTCGCAGACCCGCTCCACCTCACCGATCAGGTGCGAGTTCAGCAGCACCGCGACGTCGCGCTCCTTGAGCGACAGCAGCAGGTCACGCACGTCGGCGCGGCCGAGCGGGTCCAGTGCGCTGGTCGGCTCGTCGAGAACCACCAGTTCGGGACGGGCGACCAGCGCCACGGCCAGGCCCAGCCGCTGCTGCATGCCCTTGGAGAACCCGCCGACGCGGTCCTTCGCCCGGTCGGCGAGGCCCACCAGGCCGAGGCTCTCCCGCCGGTCCGAGCCGGAGATCTTCACCCCCGCGAGGCGTACGTGCAGCGCCAGCACCTCATCCGCGGACAGCCAGGGCTGATAGCGGAACAGCTCCGGCAGGTACCCGACACGTTCCCGCGATCTCGGGTCGGTGTTCGGGCGCCCGAGCAGCATCACCTCCCCGGCGTCCGGGCGGACCAGGCCGAGCATCATCTTGATGACGCTGGTCTTCCCGGCGCCGTTGGGGCCGAGCAGCCCGAGCACCTCCCCACGGCCGACGGTGAACGAGACACCGTCGACCGCCACCCGCTTCTTGTAGCGCTTACGCAGGTGGGAAGCCCACACGGCGGGGGAGTCGGTCACTTCTTCCACCGCAGTGCCCGGGCGACCTCGAGAACCTCGTCGGTGCTGAGCGAGCCGCCGACGCCGGTCACGTACCCCTTGTCGACCCACACCACCGCGGCGAGAGTGCCGTCCCGGGTGGCCAGCACGGTCGCCGGCAGCCCGTTGACGTCGGTGGTGAAGCTGGTCTCGGTGCCCGACTTCACGATCAGCGGCAGCGTGGTCGGTTCCTTCGTGAACGACCGCAGTTGATCGGCCACGCCCGCCGGCAGGCCCGGCAGCGACAGCAGATAGTCGCGGGCCGTCTCGAACGGGATGCCCGTGGAGAAGCCCTTCGGCGCCGCCACCCGGCCGACGATCAAGGCCGGCACCCCCCGTGCCTCCGGCCAGACCGCGGCCATCCCGGGCCCGGCGGTCAGACTGAACTCGCTGTTCTCCATCCCGGCCGGCGGCGCCGGAAGCGCCTGGCCGGTGGCCTGCCGGGCCTTTTCCGCGTCGAACCGGAAGACGCCCCGGATGCGGTCGCCGACGGTGAACTGCGGCGCCCCGGTCACCCCCTGCGGCAGGTCGTCGACCAGCGGACTGGGCAGTCCGGTCACCTCCCGGGCCTCCCGGGCGTCCTCCACCCGGCGGAGGTTCGGCTTCTCCACCACCGTCAGGGTTCCGAACGCCGACAGGTCGGGCAGGCGCACCAGATCGGCCTGATCCACGGTGACCGGCGCGATCTTCTCGGCCCGGAAGATCTGGAACCAGTCGCCGGCCGCGGCCGCCGACGCCCCACCGAGCAGCGCCATCACCCCCACCACCGCGATCACCGGGCTGCGCAGCGTGAACTTTTTCCTGGTCGCGACCTTCGGCGCCGGCTCGGTCAGGGCACCGCGCAGCCGCTGCCACCCGGCGTCGACGTCCACGTCGGCGTCGCACCGCAGCGCCGACGCCACCAGCAGCGCGTCGGCCGACGCCGCGTCCATCCGTGACCGGCACTCGGGGCACGCGCCGACATGGTCACGGTCGACGTCGGCGACGCCGTCCGGCTCGTCGAGCAGGCGGCGCAGCAGGCCCTCACTCGGATGACTGGCCACGGTTCAACTCCTCGCGTAGAGCGGATTCGGCGCGCCGCACGGTCGTGCCGACGCTGCCGGGGGAGAGGTCGAGAGCGGCGGCGACCTCGGCGTAGCTCAGGCCGCTGTGCCGCAGCACCAGGGCCACGGCCTGTTTGCGGGGGAGACGGGACAGCGCTGCCCGTACCCGGCGATGTTCTTCCCGGGTGACCACCGCGTCGGCCACGTCCGGCGCGACCGCGTCGCCGGCGCCGCCGGCGGCCTCCTCCCGGACGGCCCGCCGCCGCCCGGACCGCAGATGGTTGAGGGCGGTGTGCGCGGCGGCCACACAGAGCCAGCCGATCGCCTCGCCGGCGGGCACGTTCGTCCGGCCGAACGCCAGGAACGTCTCCTGCGCCACATCCTCGGCCTCGTCCCGTGATCCCAGGACCCGGGCGGCCACCCCCACGACTTTCGGGTAGGCCGCCCGGAATATGTGTTCCAGGTCGGCTCGCACGGAGGCCGGCACGGCGTCCTCCCGCTCGGTCAACAGTTGCTTCACACCAGGAAAGCACCGCTGCCACCAGGAATGTGACACCCCGCGGGCGAGAACTCCGCCGGCCGGTCCCGCCCGGTACCCGGCCGCCGCACCCTACGCTTGCGGCGGCGCCCCGGTCATCGGCTCACGAGCCGGAACCGCTTGGTCACGATCATGGTGTCGTCGTCGACGGTGAAATGAGGGTCGCCGAGTTCGGCCCGCACCTCCGCGCCGTGCCAGAACTCCTCGTGTCCGGCCCGCCACTGCGCCACGGTCTCGTCGCCCTCGCCCTCGTCGATCGCGTGCCGCAGATCGACGTCGGCGAGCCGCACCACCCGCACCTCGGTCAACTCGATCACCCCGACGGGCCGGTCACCGGAGTCCACCACCACGAGCCGCTCGCCGGCCTCGGGCAACTTCTCGTCGTCACGCTCGTACTCCAGAAGGAGCCCCGACGTCGTCGTCTTGGCGCCGGACAGGACCGCGGCGACCAGCTGGTCGCGCAACGGTCCTGGAAACGCGAACTCCATGCGCGGTAGATCCTCATCACTCATTCCGGAAACCGTACGCCGGTGATCGATCCACGGCCCGCATCGATCCGGGCGCGCTCCCGCGGCCGTGACGCGCGAACGTGACGTCCGATGACCGCCAGACCGGTGCGCCGGTTCCCGGCAGGCTCGGGGACATGAGCGACACGATGATGGACAAGGTGGCACTGGTCACCGGCGGTAGCCGGGGGATCGGGGCGGCGATCGCGCTGCGGCTGGCCGAACAGGGCGCCGACGTGGTTCTGACGTACCAGGAGAACAAGGACCGGGCCGAGACCGTGGCCGAACAGATTCGACGGCAGGGCCGCCGGGCGGAGGCGGTGCGGGTGGACAGCGGCGACCCGGCGGCCCTCGTCGCCGCGGTCGACGGTGTCGCGAGCCGGTGGGGACGATTGGACATCCTGGTCAACAACGCCGGCACGTTCCGGGCGGGCCCGGTCGAACAGTTGACGATGGACGACTTCGAGCAGACCGTGGCGGTCAACGTCCGCGCGCCGTTCGTGGCCTCGCAGGCGGCCGTGCGGCACATGCCGGCCGGCGGGCGGATCATCAACATCGGCAGCAACGTGGCCGAGCGGTCGCCGTTCCCCGGCTTCTCGCTGTACTCGATGAGCAAGTCGGCCCTGATCGGCCTGACGAAGGCGCTCGGCCGTGAGCTCGGCCCGCGCGCCATCACGGTGAACCTGGTGAACCCGGGCCCGACCGACACCGACATGAATCCGTCGGACGGGCCGCTCGCCGCCACGATCAACGGGCTGACCGCGCTCGGCCACTACGCGCAACCAGCCGACATCGCGGCCGCCGTCGCGTTCCTGGCCGGGCCGGACGGACGCTACCTCACCGGCGCGACGGTCGACGTGGACGGTGGTTTCTCCTGCTGACCACGACGCCGACCGGCCGGTAGGCACTGCCCGTGGAGGCCCCCGTCAACCGAGGGGGCCTCCACGGCGGGCTATCCGGCCGGCCGGTGCCCGGCGTCGTATCCGGCGTGCTGGCTCGCCTGCCATGCGGCGTACTGCTGTGCGGCGTGCGCGTAGGCGGCCTGAGCGGCGGCGACGAAATTCGGGTGCGCCTTCGGGAAGTCGACAGCGGAGCCGTCCTGTGACACGAAGCCCCACGGCAGCACGCGATAGGTGCCGCGGCTCTGGAGGATGATGCCGGCGAAGGCGGCCACGAACGCCAGCAGGATGAGCAGCGGGCCGACCTCGTTGAAAGCGTTCGCGAGCACGAAACTGAGCGGCAGCAGGGCGATCAGGGAGATGCCGATGATCAGCCGGTTCCGGTGGAGCTTCTCGCACTGCGGGCAGAACGGCCAGGCCTGTGCCTGCACCTCCTTGCGCATCACCAGAGTCACGATCAGGAAGGGCAGGGCGCCGAGGAGGATCAGGAAGTACGCCCAGGTCGGCGGCTTGGACCAGAACTTGACCGGCTTGCGTAGCGACGCCGGCTCGCCGTGCCGCGAGCAGAGGTCGGGTATGCCGGTGCCGTTGTGGACCAGGCCGGACGGGATGGTGATGCTCATGGGCGCCTCGAAAGAACCGCAGCCGAAGGGCTGAGAATAAGTGATCTTGCCAGCGCGGGATCGTAACAGGACAGGCGCTCCCGGCTCAGCCCGCCGGCCTGCGGACTCATGGCGCGCGACCCCCGGCGGACCGTTCGCCCGCCCGCGGCTATTCGGCTCCGTCGCGGGTCTGAGCCCACGCCGCGGTGAGGCCGCTGGCTCCGATCGTGAGGAACACCGCCGCGAACAGCCAGAAGGCGGCGAACAAGAAGCCGTGATCGAGCAACGCGGCGATCATGACCAACGCGCCGGCCAGCGCGGTCACCGCGTAGCCGGCCCGGAGGCCGGACGCGCACAGGGCCGCGAGAACGATCGGCCCGACCACCCACAGCGCCACAGCGGCCCAGACGATGCCGGAGTCGCCGGTGAAAAGCCCGGCCGCGGCCGGTAGCGCGGGCAGGGCGATGAACGCCGCGGCGGCGAGGCGCCATGAGCGGGCGGCGACGCGGCCGATGCCACGACGTAGCAGCGAGGGCACGATGGTGGCCGCCCAGAGGAGAAGCGCGACGGGGAAGTAGTACAGGCCGAGGTTGCCGGAGAGGAAGGCGAACGCGGTGAACCCCGTCGCGGCGGCGGCCGTGGCCGGACCGCGGACCTTGGCGGGCAGCGCGGCCGGCATGGCTGCGACGAGTACCGGCAGCAAGGTGAGCATCGCCAGAGCGGGCCCGTACCGCCGCAGGACGCTCTGCCCTTCGACGCCGGCGTGGGCCGACTTCAGGGGCAGTTCTATGGACGGCATCAGGAAGCTCACGTACGCGGCGATCAGCACGCCGAGCGCCACAGCGACCGTGCGCAGTGCCCGGTCGGCTCTCGCGGCGTGGTTCAGAGCACTGTCCGAGGGCTCCACGCGACGTGCTCGTGGGCGGGCCTTGGCCGCCTCGGGTAAAGCTTCGCTGGTCACGCTTCCTCCACCGTTATCCACCATGTCGTAACTCCGCGGGCGCGGCGGCTGCCGGTGGACACGGGCCGGGACCGGATCGGCGGTTCCCAGGCGCGCTCCGTGTGCTGGTGGGGCGGTCAGCGTATGGATCGCGCGACCCCTACGGTCATCCTGTGAGTCGGCAGTCCCGCTGCTCTGAACGGGCGGGAGCCGGAGCGCTTCGGACCATGATCGCCAGGCGAAGGTGCGCATGAAGGCTCCACCGTTCGGCGTTGCGGACGCGGCCACGCACTCGCATCGGTGTCGCTCCGCCGCATCTGACGAGCTACCGGCCGGCCGGGCGGATCCACGGGTCGAGGATCAGGTGGTCGAGGCCGATCGCGGCGAACTTGTCGTACAGCGGCTGCGTCAGTTGGATCATGTTCACCCGCATCTTGCCGTCCTCCGAACCGGCCGAGTAGATGCCCGAATCGGGCTCGTTCATCAGCGTTCCGACCGCTTCGCCGGTGGTGGCCAGCAGCTTGTCCTCAGCCGCGATGCTGTGCCCGCCGGGCGCGGCGACCACGCAGAGGTTGTCGGTGTAGATGGCGGTCAACGCCGCCCGGGCCTGGTCCACGTCGCCGCTCACCACTTCGACCACCAGGATGCGGGCGTTTCCGACGTGCGTCGCGAACGGCTCTGCGAACTGGTCGGCATGTGCGCGCACATATTCGCGGACCTGGCCGTCGACCCAGTCCTCGCCGTCCCGCCAACCGGCGGCCGGCGCCGGGCACGGCGGGGTGTCCGGCAGATCGGAATCCGGGTGCATGCCGGCCGACGTCGGCGCGTACGGCAGGCGCTGGATGTCGGACAGCCCGCCCGAATGCCACCGGCCGCGCAGTGTCGCGGCATCCGTCGGCCAGACGCCCAGCACCCGGACGCCGTACGGGCAGGTATCGCCGAAGATCGGAGCCGGCGCGCACAGCTCCCAACCCTCGACCGTGCCGCTCGCCTCGACGAGATCGCCGTCCCGGACGATGAGCCCGGCCGGCTCGACCGGAGCAATCACCCGCACCGGGACTGGTGCCGGTAGCTGTGCGGATACCGGCCCTCCTCCTCCCGCTGATGGTGTCTGGTGAACAGCGAACATCAGCGACCCCGCGGCCAGGATCGCGGCCGCCGCGGTACTGGCCGGCATCAGCCGGCCCCGCCGCTTCCGCCTCACGTCCGACTCGGGCAGCGGTGGCTGGGTCGCCCGCCCGGGCTCGCCGGCCGCCGTGTGCTGGTCGTCGATCGGTCCAGGGTCGCGATCACCAGGCACGACTGCCTCCGTGCCATCTCCGACGTCCGCGCATCGGTCAGACGGTAGGCGGTGATCGAATCCCTTGGTGTCCTCCGAGTCAGCCGACCGCACGTCCGAACGGAGGAGGGCCGTCCGCCGGCGGATCCCGCAGCGAGGCCCGCACGGCGTCGGCGCGCTGTGCCACGTCGACCGCCTGGGCCAACGCGGCGGCGAACCCGGTCGCGGCGAGGCCGACGTGCAGCCGGGCCGCGACCGCGTCCTGGTCGGTGCAACCGAGCTCGCCGGTGCTGCGGGGACCGCTCGCCGGGTCGGCGGGACCGTCGATGCACCGGTTGATCGCCTGACCGGGCTGTCCACCACGTACCGGCTGAAGGCGAAGTCGAACCGCCAGGCGCCGGGGCCCGCGGGTTGCTGTACGGCGCTACCCGCGACGGGACTGAGCCGTTCGATGACGGGTTCGCACATCGCGACCGCCGCCGGTAAGTTCACCGCCGTGCATCGGAGGCCGAGGGTGACCACCACGTCATCGTCATGGAACAGCCGCACCGGCCCACCGTCCGTCCGTCGCGGGTGACCGTACGTCTGGTGCTGGTTCCTCCGGCACGCCTGGCCGGGCGAGCCGTGAGGCCAGGTTCACTCCGTGGTGCCCGGCACCGGCACGCTGCCCGGTTCCAGCAGGCTGCCCGGATCCGGCACCCCGCTCGGCTCGGACGCGGCCCGGGCGATGGTCGCGGCCCTGACCCGAGCGACCTGCTCGGCCGTGCCGGGATCAGGCGCTCCCGTCGCCGTCGGTGTCGGCTGCGCGACGGACGACGGAGCGGTGAGCAGACCCGCCGGCGGGGCGGACTCATAAGCGGCATCGCTGCTGTCGGCGGGTGCGGGAGTCGCTCCGGCCGATGTCGCCACCGCCACACCGGCCACCACGGCGGCAACGGTTCCAGCGACCACCAAGCTCAGCAGACGGCCTTGACGGAGAGTGGAGCGCCGGCCCCGCTGTGATGTCTGTCCCCGTGACATGGACGAACCTTCCTTCTCATCGATCGAAGCCGCGATGACCGGGCCCGGAAGCCGTTCCGGTGTGGAGGACCGAGGCGCTGCTCGATCAACGTCTGCCATCGTCGCTGATCCATCTCACCACGCGAGGCGCCCGAGCATCACGCACGACCCGCGGCCGACGGCGTGATTCGCGTGGCAGAAGCGGGCCGGGTCTCGTCGACGGAGAGGTTCAGCTCGGTGAGGAACGCCTTCGCTGCCGGGCTGAGCGAGGAGCGGTTCCAGATCAGGTGCTCGATCCGGGTGGGAGCGTCCCGGACGTCGATGGTGACCACTCCGGTCAGGTGCGGCGTGTACATCGAGGCGAGCAGGGCGACGGCGAGGTTCTCCCGGATGAGCCGGAGCATCAGGATGTCGACCGTGGTGACCTCGAAGGCGACCTCTCGGTGTACGCCGGCGGCGGCGAAGGCGAGATCGGACTGGGTGCGCCCGGCCGTTCCGGTGGGGAGGTCCACGAACGCCTCGGCCGCCAGCCGGGCGAGGTCGATCTCGGTCTCCGTGGCGAGCGGGTGATCCGGGGCCACGACCGCGACCAGCCGATCGTGGGCCAGCTGTCTGCTGTCGACGCCTTCGGGCCGGGATGTCACGGGAAGGCCGAGGAACGCGAGGTCGACCGTTCCCGCCTTGACCAGTTCGATGAGCTGCTCGCTGCTGCCGACGCGCAGGCCGATTCGGACCTGCGGGTACTTCTTGTGGAAGGCGTGCAGGGCTTGCGGGATGTCGACCGCCGCGACGGTGGGGATCAGGCCGACGGCGAGCCGCCCGCGGACCTCCCCGATGGCGGCGGCGACCTCGGCGGCGGCGCGCTCGGCGGCGTCGAGGCACTGCTGTGCCACCGGCAGGAAGGCCTGTCCCGCGAGAGTCAGCCGGACCTGCCGGCTGGTGCGCTCGAACAGCCGGGTGCCGAGTTCCCGTTCCAGACGGGCGACCTGGTGGCTGAGAGCGGACTGCACGACGAGGCACCGTTCGGCGGCTCGGGTGAAGCTGTTCGTCTCCGCGATGGCGACCACGTACCGCATCTGCTGAAGTTCCATTGATCCATCGTGAATCACGATGGCTGAGGTGACAACGATGTGTTGGACTCATCGCTGCGCGGCGACCAGGCTGAAACGCATGAAGATCTTGGTTACCTCGGTGACCGCTCTGGCTCCCATGGTGTGGGGGACGACGTACGTCGTCACCACTGAGATGCTGCCGCCGGGTCATCCGCTGTTCGCGGCGCTGCTACGGGCACTGCCGGCCGGCCTGATCGCGATCGCCCTCACCCGTACGCTCCCGCGCGGAACCTGGTGGCTGAAAGCCGCGGCGCTCGGCATGCTCAACATCGGCGTGTTCCTGCCGCTGCTGTTCATCAGCGCCGAACGGCTGCCCGGCGGGGTGGCCGCCACGCTGGGCGCCGCGCAGCCGTTGCTCGTGGCGCTCCTGGCCGTGACGGTGCTGCGCCAGCGTCCGTCGGCCTGGAGTCTCGGCTGGGGGGCCGCGGGCGTGGCCGGCGTCGGCCTGGTGGTGCTCGGTCCGGAGGCGGCTTTCGACCCGGTGGGAATCGTGGCCGGTCTCGCCGGCACGAGCGCGATGGCGCTCGGCGTGACGCTGACCAAACGGTGGGGACGCCCGGCCGGCGTCGGCCCGACGGCGTACGCGGGCTGGCAGCTCGCTGCCGGTGGCTTGTTCCTGGTCCCGGTCACGTGGCTGGCGGAGGGCGCACCGCCGGCGATCGACGCCCAGGCCGCGCTCGGCTACCTCTGGCTCGCCCTGCCCGGTGGGCTGATCGCCTACATCCTGTGGTTCCGCGGCATCACCACGCTGCCGGTCACCTCGGTCGCCGTGCTGGGCCTGCTGTCGCCGATGGTGGCCGCGCTGCTGGGTGCGGTGCTGCTCGACCAGTTGCTCGGCCCGGTCGAGCTGCTCGGCTTCGCCCTCGCCCTCGCGGCGATCGTCGCCGGTCAGCTCACCCCGCGTTCCCTGACTCTCCAACCCCTTCGAGTAAGGACCAACCGTTGAAGATCGTTGTTGTCGGAGCCGCCGGAATGGCCGGATCACGCATCGTCGCCGAGGCCGGCGGCCGGGGACACCGGGTCACCGCCGTCCTGCGCGGCCTCCGGCCGGAGACCCTGCCCCCCGAGGTGGCCGCCGTCCGCGGTGAAGCCACCGATGTCGAACTCATGACCAGGCTCTTCACCTCCGCCGATGCGGTCGTGGGCGCCACCCGGCCGGCGCCCGGTGCGGAGCACGCCGTCACCGCCGTCACCACGGCCCTGCTCGACGCCGCGGCCGCGGCGGGGACGCGGATTCTGTTCATCGGCGGATCGGCGCCGCTGCTGGCGCCCGGCGGCGGGTTGGTGTACGACGCCCCCGCCTACGTGCCGCCGGCCTGGCGCGCCATCGCCGCCGCCAGCATCGCGCAACTGGACGCCTGCCGCCCGCACGCCGCCGACTGGGCCTACCTCAGCCCGCCGGCTCTGTTGGAGCCCGGTGTCCGGACCGGTGGCTACCGGCGCGGGGCCACGGCTCTGGTCGTGGGCCCGGACGGCTCGTCGCGCATCTCGGCGGAGGACCTCGCCGTCGCGGTGCTCGACGAGCTGGAGCAGCCGTCCGGGGAACGGCACTTCTCCGTCGGGTACTGACGACGACGGACGTCGCCGCCTGAACGGAGGGACACGCTGAGAGGGGCCCGGCCGCGCGGCTCAGCTTGCCGTTTAACCAGTTCGGCGGGGCTTGGTGCCCTTCTTGTGATAGGCGGGCCGCTGGTGTGCCTGGCCGGTGACCAGTAGGAGGCCCACGTCGTAGCGGGTCGCGGCGTGCCGGTTGCGGGAGCCGGGCGGCCGTCCAGGGCCTGGCTGGCTCGGTTTAGGCGCACGCGCTGGTGAGGTGCTGGCCGCGCGCAGGTTCCGAAACCCCCGCCGTACTCGGGCGGGGGTGAGCCGTTCCAGCGCCATCGGGCGTTCCCAGGCCCGGCGTAGGTCCTGAGCAAGGGCCGGACGAGACACAGCTGAGTATGCGCGGCCAGGCAGCGCCTCGGTCAGCTCGAACTAGGCGTCCGCCCGCCGGGTCACGCATCGGTAAAGCCGCTCACGGAACTCCCCCAACCTAGTCGGCTTTGGCCAGTAGCACCGCTTGGTCATCTCTCTCCATGCCCTGGCCTCGGCGCACCATGGCGTGCGGGTCAGGGCACCAGGGAGCCGAGGATGTCACCGGCGCGCACGGCCGTCCACGGCGCGACAGGCGTGCCGGTGACCGTAAGTGCCACCGATCCGGCCCAGGCCGGATCGGTGGCGAATGGCACCAGCCGGTCGAGCCGTTCCGCGTCGACCGCCCCGGCCAGGACCGTGCGGCCCGCCAGGTCCGGCAGCTCCCGCAGGTCGCCGGTGCCGGTGTACGCCGCCGCCCGGATCGCGGCCACCTCGGCCGGCACCTGGGAGTACCCGCCGTCCGCGTGGGCGACGAAGATCCGGTCCGCGCGGCCGGCGGACTGCCACGCCAGCAGGTCGAAGACCGTCGTACGGGAGCCGCCCATGAAGTACTCCCATTGGTCCGCCGCCGCCCGGGCCAGCTGATCGCCGTGCCGGGCCACGCTGTGGCCGTAGCCCCGGCCGGTCAGGGTCAGGTCGGTCCAGAGCAGCCGGCCGGCGCGGAGGTCCACCACCATCGGCATCGACATGCGGGCATTGCCCCTCAGGTCGAAGCGCTGGGCCACCCGCGCCGCGTCGAACTGCGCGCCGTCGGCCAGCGGCAGCATGACCCCGGCGAACGCGTCCTCCAGCGCCTCGAACGGCACCGCGTTGTAGCTGAGCACCAGCGGCACCGCGTAGCGGGCCTCGCGCCCGGTGAGGCGGGCGAGGTTGAGGTCGAGGAATTCCGTCGCCCCGAGCGGCGCCGGCGCGGACGTCAGGTCCCCGGAGTGCACGGCGGCGTCGCCGGCGAACCGCAGCCGGGTGTAGTCGCAGTGTCCGACCCGCTGCCAGTCGCGGTCGAAGAACACACAGGACAGGTCGAGGTCGACCCGCGTGCTGCCGGCGTCCGTCCAGTGCAGGAAGAGCCGCAGCACCTCGACGTCGGGAAGCTGCCGGACACTGCCGCGCGGCCATCCGGCGAGCTGGGCGGACGCGGCCCGCTCGCGCATCGGCGCCGGCACCTCGGCCAGAGCGGCGTCCAGAACGGCGACGTCGAACCGGTCCAGCCGGGCCGCCCGGCGGGTCAGTTCGCCGTCGACCAGGCTGCGCACGGTGCCGATCGCCGCGACCGGCAGTGGGCCGCGCCGCTCAGGCTCCGTCCAAGTGGTCACGACGCTGCCGCGCGGGAAGAAGACCCGCCGCGGCATCCCAGGACCGGGCCGCCCACCGACGACCCCCGGCACTTCGACGGCGGCGGTGTCCGGGACCGCCTCTTCCGGCGCCGCCCCGTCGCTACCTTGCCGCAGCACCTCCCGGACGGCCTCGACCGGACGGCCGGCACCCAGGCGCTGGGCGGCGGTGCGCAGCGCGTCGCGCAGTCCCTGGCGGAGGCCCGGCTCGGCGGTGCCGTCGGTGCTCACCGTGAACGACGCGGTCCGCGCCGGGTCGCGGGCGGCCCGGCCGGCCCGCACGGCCCGCGCCGCGGCCCGCGCCTGCGCCGTGGCCGCCAGCTGGGCGGCGCTCGCCCGTACCGTGCTGTCGCGGCCGGTCAGTGCGGCCGCCGCGGCGGCGAGCACCCCGGGTGCCACCCGGTCCGCGGTCCGGCGCAGGGCCGCGTCGATCGCCGCGTACGCCGACGGCTCGTCACCCGCCGCACGTAGCAGGTGGTCCAGCCTGCGCCACAGGTCACCCGGGCGCTGGCCGAGCAGCTGCGCGGCGCCGGTGACGTCTCCGTCGCTCAGGGCCTGCTCCACCAGGCAGGCGTGGGTCCGGACGCGGACGGCGACGGTGTCGTCGGGGTACTCGGTCAGGATCAGGTGCCGCGGGTGGCGGGCGCACGCCGCCACGATGGCCCGGCCCAGCGCGCCGGTCCGGGCGGTGCGGCTGCCCCGCAGCGCGGCGAACGCGACCGCGGCGCCCGGGTGCGCGGCGACCCGCTCGTACGGGTGCAGTCGCTCGCCCAACCGCTTCCAGACCGCCGGATGCCGCCGCATGTCCTCGGCCGCCGCCACCGCGCCGCACGAGTCCAGGTACTCCAGAACCGCCCGCCGCAGCGGCCGGGGCAGCGCCCGGACGCGGGTGACCGGCACGGTGACGGCCGGTTCGCCGGCCGGCCGCCACGCCATCCCCGGTGCCCGGGATTCGTCCACGGCCTGCGGCAGGATCAACCCCGGATCCCCGCCCGAGTACGCCCAGAGCGTCCGGGCGACGTCCGTCGCGGTCTGCCACCGCAACCGGGCGGCGGAGACCAGTTCCGGATAATCGGCGGTGAGCGCGGTGGCGCGCAGCGCTCCGGCAATGATCAGCGCCAGCGTCTCGCGTGCGGGCACGACCTCCGGAAGCCAGTCGAGGCCGGCCGGCGCCGTGGCGGCGACCAGCACCTTGAGGTCGGCCCGGTCGGACTCGCCGAGCGCGCCGGGCCGGGCGACGAGTTCGTCCCGCAGCGCCACGGCGGCGCCCGTCGCGTCGGTCTCGAGGCCGGCCACCCGCATCGGCAGCGGTGGCGCCTCGACGGCGACCGACGTGCCCTCGTCCGCCGCCGGTGCCGCGCTGCCGTCACCGCCGGCCCGCCGCGGGGGTCGCCGGACCAGCCCGGGTTCGACGACGGGGAGATAGGTGCAGTCCACGGTCAGCCGGCGACCGCAGATCGGGCAGGCACTGAACCGCTCCGGCGGGAAACAGCTCGGGCAGACCAGATGGCCGCACGGGTCCAGGGGCGCGCCGCCCTGCTCGCGGCCGCAAAGGACACACGGCGCGTCCGGCACCGCGAAGAGGTAGGTGAGCAGCCGCCGGACGTAGACGGCGTCGACATCGTGCGGGGTGTCGGGAAAGGCCCGGTAGAGCGGCAGCATCGAGCGATCAGCGCCGACCAGCTCGTCGACGGTGGCCAGCAGCCAGTCGGCCCACCGGACCCGTACCGAGGAATGCAGCCGGGTGGCCGCGGCCCGAAGGTCGGCACTCAGCAGCCAGCCGCGCTCGGCCAGATCGGCCTCGAGCGCGGCCACCCAGGCGGCACCGTCGGCCGGTCCGGCTCCGTGCGCCGCGACCGCGACCTTGCCGGTACGGCGCAGCAACAGCACCGCCAGCGCATCCATGCTGCGACCTCCCCCGTGACATGCGTAAGCGGTGGGCGGAGAGTCGTGACGCTAAATTCGTCGGAGGAAGGTGAGAAGGAAGCATCGCGGGGAGCCGCCCACCGCTGCGGTTGATCATACGAAGCGGCCGCCGCTACCTCATCCGATTTTCCGCCGGGAGCGGGGCAGGTGTCCGCGGCCTCACTCCAGCGTGCCGATCGAGACCACCACATCTCCGTTGCCGGAGTAGTCCCAGACGACGGGCCCGTCGTCGTGAGACAGCCTCGCTTCGGCCCAGTGCACCGTCCCACGACGACGAACCGGTCGTGCTGCTGCGACTATGTCACTCAGTCAGCGTGAGGAACATCGTTCGCGAGAGATGTCTTTTCGGAAGACAACGCGCTGCCGCCACCACTCGCACGGCAGGCACGTCCGACACGGATCCGTCATGAGGCGGACTGGCCGTCGCGGAGGTTGAACGACAAGCTCAGCGCTGCTGCCAGCGCCAGTTGAGCTCGCCCTCGGCCGGCGGCGAGCCGAGGGGCTCGCCGTGAGCCTGGAAGCCGTCGAGCAGCACGGCGAGGTAGCGGCGACGTAGTTGTCGCGTGCGGCCGGGATCGGGCAGGCGCACCGCGGCGCACATCTCCAGCACCATCGTGATGTCGGCCGCGGTGACGCCCGGGCGCAGGTGGGGCCGAACCCGGTCGAACAGCGCGGTGGCCCGCCCGGAGGCCGCGACGGCGTCGGCGTGCATCTGCTCGCTGGGGGTGAAGGTCCCGGCCAGGTGCACGGTCAGCGAGTGCACGTCGGCGTCGACCACGGCCCGGAGGAACGTCGTGAACGCGGTCCAGTCGTCGGGGTGGCGCGCGGCGTCCTCGGCCTCGGCGATGAACTGGCGCAGCCCGTCATGGCACAGGGTGCGCAGCAGGTCCTCCTTACCGGGGTAGCGGCGGTAGAGGGCGCTGATCCCGACACCGGCGCGTTCGGCGACGGCCGCGATGGGCGCCTTCGGGTCGGCCAGGAACACCTCCCGCGCGGCGGCCAGGATCGTTTCGTCGTTACGCGCGGCCTGTCGCCGCCGGCCCGCTGAGGAGCTTGTCATGTCCTCGACTCTAGCACTAGAACGGAACGTTCCGTTCTGCTATGGTGAAACGGAACGAAACATTCCGCTCGGTTGAGGAGCAGCCCGTGAGCCAGATCCGCCCCTTCCGCATCGACATCGCGCAGACGGACCTCGACGACCTGGCCCAGCGGCTGCGGCGCACCCGCTGGGGTGCGGAGATCCCCGGTCAGGGCTGGGCCCGCGGCGTCCCGGTGGACTACCTGCGACAGCTCACCGCCTACTGGGCGGAGGAGTTCGACTGGCGCGCCGCCGAGGAGCGCCTCAACGCCCTGCCGCAGTTCCTCACCGAGGTCGACGGCCAGACGCTGCATTTCGCCCACGTCCGTTCGGCCAACCCCGACGCCGTCCCGCTGCTGATCGCCCACGACTGGCCCGGCTCGTTCGCGCTCTACCTGCCCGTGATCGACGCCCTGGCCGCCGACTTCCACGTCGTGCTCGCCAGCACCCCCGGTGTCGGCTTCTCCGGCCCGCTGACCAGCGCCGGCTGGAACACCGGCAGGATCGCCGCCGCCTTCACCGAGATCATGGACCGGCTCGGCTACCCCCGTTACGGGGTGCAGGGCACCGGCGGCGGCGCCGCCATCGCCGTGGAGATGGGCCGCCAGGCCCCTGACCGCGTCATCGGCACCCACGTCAACGGCCACATCACGTTTCCCTCCGACGACCCGGCCGACTTCGCCGACCTCACTACGGCCGAGCAGCAGCGCCTGCAGCGGTTGCAGGAGTTCCGCGACGACAAGATGGGCTTCGTCGCCATCCAGTCCACCCGCCCGCAGACCCTCGCCCACGGCCTGACCGACAGCCCCGTCGGCCAGCTCGCCTGGATCATCGAGAAGTTCCAGGAGTGGACCGACCCGGCCGCCGCGCTGCCCGACGACGCCGTCGACCGCGACCTGCTGCTCACCAACGTCAGCCTCTACTGGTTCACCGGCACCGCCGGCTCCTCGGCCCACCTCTACTACGAGTCCGCCCACGACATGAACGCGTGGACTCCCAAGGAGAAGTCCACCGTGCCCCTGGGCGTCGCCCTCGGCGTCACCGACATCACCATCCGCCGCTACGCCGAACGCGACGCCCCCGTCACCCACTGGACCGAACTCGACCGTGGCGGCAACTTCCTGCCCGCCGAGCGGCCCGACCTGTTCGCCGCCGACATCCGGGCCTTCTTCGAGTCCCACCGCGGCTGACCCCGCCGCGCGACGGCTTCCGGCCGGTCGGCACGCGCCGGCCGGCCGCCGTCAGGCGGCAAAGGCGAGGTGGGGCGCGGGCCCGGTCAGCGGGGCTGCACCGACCCGGTGAGGTTGCTGACGCGGCCCAGGTGGTCGAAGGCGACCTGCATCTGCGAGCCGTCGGGGTGCCGGCCGACCACGCCGGCAGGGCTGTCGTCGACCCGCCAGCCCTGCTGGCGCAGGAACGACACGACGACCGTGCGGTGGTCGGCCGTGAAGGCCTGCAGCACCTGCCCGAGGACGGTGAAGGCCTTCTCCGGCGTGACGGCGCCCTGCACCCGGGACGGGAGGTTCTCCAGGTGGAAGAAGATCGCGCCGCCGTTGTAGGTGCCCCGGTAGTAGGGGCGGCCGGTCAGGCCGGAGGCGACCAGCGCCAGCCGGTGGCCGTCGACGTGGTCGAGCCGCAGCGACGGCTCGGCCAGTTCACGCGGGCCCTCGCTGCGGCCGTGTTCGCGCAGCCAGCCGGCCAGTTGCAGCAGGGTCGGATCGATGTTGGCGGCGCTGTTGGCCCAGGCCCACAGCCACGTGCGGTCGGCGTGACTCTCCGTGCCGAGCAATTGCACGGGGTAGCGCAGGTCGTCGCCGAACGTGACCAGGCCGGTGTTCAGGTCGAGCTGCCAGCCGCGGTCGCCGAGCATGTCGGCGAGCGCCATCTGGCGCGCCATGCCGGTGGCGACATGCTGAGCGAACAGGTCATCGAACGTGGACACGGACCGGCCTTTCGATCAAGGGAGCCGGTGCAGTGTGACACGCCTGTGTGCCGGCGCCGACCCCGCGGGTCGGCGCCGGCGCGGCCGGATCTCAGACAGCGGGGAAGGGAGCGCGGTCCTGAGCGCAGCGGGTGCCCGCCGGCGGGACGTCGCCGTTCAGCAGATACCGCGTATACCAGCTGGTGACACACGCGCTGTGGTTGCTGACGTGCCCGAACCCGTCGAGCGTCAGCAACCGTGCGTTACCGAGCTGCCGGGTCATCCGGACCGCGAGGTCGTACCTGGTCGCCGGGTCGTAGGTGGGGTTCACGACCAGGATCGTCTGCGCGGTGCGGCGGTTCCACGGGCCGTCGTACGCCTCGCTGATCCTGGGCCAGTCGGCGCAGCCGACCTCGCTGAAGGCTTCGGACCGGCCGAAGGTCGGATGCGCCTTCTCGAAGGCCGAGGGTACGGCGACGACGGCGGCGGTGAGGGCGAGAGCGGCGGCCGCACGTGTGGCGAGTCGGCGCATGGACACTCCTTCCGGTGGGAAGCAGGACCCGTGCATGCTCTTACATATCTACATGCGTCGTTGCGTCATGGCGGCCAGGTCGTCGCCGAGCGGGGTGCGCTCGTAGTAGACGGTCCGCCCACTGCGCCGGCCGACGACCACACCGGCCTCGCGGAGCGCGGCGAGATGCCCCGACACGGTGCCGAGCGACACCCCGAGCAGCACCGCGAGCTGCGACGGCGTGGCCGGTGCCCGCAGCTGTGCGAGGATCCGCGCCCGTCCCGCGCCGATCAGCCGGCCGACCCCGCCCGGTACGATCCGCGGCTGGTCCAGGGCGCCCCGCGCCGGGTAGACGAGCGCTATCCGCGACCCGTCCTCGCACGTCCACTGGCCGACGGTCCCGGTGTGCGGCACCAAAACCAGCCCTTCGGCGCCGACGATCCGGTCCTCGTGGCCCTGCGCCGAGAACCGGATCGCGTCGGGCCCGGCCCACCGGACCTTGCCCACCCCGTCGATGGCGTGCCGCCACCCGCTGAGCGCGAGCACCCCGGCCCGGTGCCGGATGTCGCGTTCCATCACCGCCCGCCGCCGGGCCCAGTCCGGCTCGACGAATCGTTCCCAGCCCCGGGCGAAGACGTCGGCCACACGACCGGCGACACCGTCGGTCTCCACCCAGCCGGTGTGATCGGTCTTCCACGCGAACCGCACCGACTCCGCCACGGTCGCCCTTGCCCGCGCGTCGGTGAACCCCCGCATCACGGCCAGCTCGTCGGCGAGGCGCGTCGACATCGACGCGGGCGGGATCGCCACGAAGTCCGGCAGGTACTTCGTCGCCGACACCAGCCGCAGCAGGCCCGCCGCGAACGGATCACCGTCCAGCCACCGGGCCAGAGCCGCCGCGTCCGCCCCCGGCCGTCCGCCGTCGATCTCCAGCCGCAGGACGATCAGCCGGCTCAGCGTCTCCGCCAACGGCGAGAGCGCGAACCGGCTGGCCCGCAGGGCCTCAGGTCCGAGACGGATCAGCGTCATCCGCTGACCTTGCGGCATCCGCCGCAAGATTTCAAACCCGTGCGGTGTACGCCCGAAGCTGACGACCATGACCACCACTTCGTCCCCCACTCCCGTCCGCGTCCTGCTCCGCGGACGGTTCGGCTGGTTCTTCGCGGGACGCACGATCGACCTGTTCGGCAGCTCGATGACCACGGTCGCGCTGTCCCTGGCCGTACTCCAGACCTCCGGGAACGCCACCGACCTGGGCATCGTGCTGGCGGCGAACATGCTGCCCATGCTCGTGCTGCTGCTCGCCGGAGGAGTCCTCGCCGACCGGTTCAGCCGCCGCCTGCTGCTGATCGCCGCCAACCTCGTCAGCGGCGCGGCCATCGCGGCGGTCGCGGTCATCCTGCTGACCGGCCGCTACCACCTCGGCACCGTCGCGGCGCTGTCCCTGCTGACCGGGGCCGTCGGCGCCTTCGCCGCACCGGCGCTGCGCGGCATCGTCCCGGAGCTCGTCGCCGACGATGACCTGCAGCGAGCCAACGCCCTGCTGTCCGGAAGCGGTCACGCCGTCCGCATCATCGCGCCGACCGTCGCGGCGCTGCTCACCGCCACGGCCGGCGGCGGCTGGGCCCTCGCCGTCGACGCGTGCACCTATCTGGTGGCGGCGCTCCTGTTCCGGCGGCTCCCGGCGGGGAGCCGCACGCCCGCCGCCACGCGGGCGCTGCCGGACGGGCTCGCGGCCGGCTGGCGGGTGTTCCGGTCGCTGCGCTGGGTCGTACTGACCAGCCTGTCCTTCGCCGTGATCAACGCCGTCAACGTCGGCCCGTGGAACATCCTCGGCCCGCTGCTCGTCACCGACCACGACGGCGCGCTCGGCTGGGGCGCGGTGCTGTCGATCCGGGCGGCCGGCCTGCTGCTGATGAGCGTGCTCGCGGTCCGGCTGGTGCTGCGCCGCCCGCTGCGCACCGGGCGGCTGCTCGGCGTCCTCCCCGCGCTGCCGCTGCTGGCCCTCGGGCTGTCCGGAGACATGTGGATCGTCGCGGTGGCGGCGTTCGTGGGCGGCCTCGGGTTCACCGTCTCGGCGATCACCTGGGACACCGCCCTGCAGTCCCGCGTGCCACGCGAGGCGCTGTCCCGGGTGTCGGCCTTCGACGACCTGTTCTCGTACGCCGCGATCCCGCTCTCGCAGCTCGCCGCCGGACCGCTCGCGGCGGCGATCGGCGCCCACCGCCTCGCCCTGCTGTGCGGCCTCGTCTATGCCGTGGCGGCGCTGGCGCCGCTGGCCAGCCGCGAGGTCCGCCGGGCCTAGACGTCCCGGGGGGCCCACCGCGGCCGCGGTGCGCCGCCCGGGGCCGGACCGCCGCCGCGGCGGTCACCCAGGCTTCCGCCGATGTCGAGCGCCCGGCTCCGGCGCGGGTCGCCCCGCAACGCCGGTCTGGGGAACCAGAGCGGCCACCGGGGAGTCGAAACGACATGAATCCCACGCGTCTGATGGTGCTCGCCGTCCTGCTCGCACTGGCCGGATGCGACGGCGCGGCCGGCTCCGGCGGCCCGCAGCCGCGATATCTCAACCCGGCCGGCTCATGTCCCGGCGTCGACGCCTCCGCCGAGCGTCTGGCGGATCAGCCGTTGCCCGGGGACTTCCGCCCGGTCTCCGTCGTCCTCTGCGACCTCCAGCCGGAGGCGTTGGCCTCCCGCGCGGGAGGCACGATTCGGCCACCGGCCGTCCGGCGTTCCATCGGCCCCTTCGACGATCTGGTGCGAGCGCTGCGGGGGCCGCTGCCCGAGCCGCCGCGCGGGGAGTTCGCGTGCCCGGCGATGCTGCAGGCCCCGATGCTTCTGGCTTTGACCGACGCGTCGGGCCGCACCGTGCTGCCGGCCATCCCGGCCACCGAATGCGGCTTCCGCACGCCGGCCGTGGACTCGGCCGTTCGGGCGCTGTCCTGGGAGTGAGCTTCCGATCCGGCGTCACCCCTCCGCCGTGCCGCGAACGCTGGTGATGTGAAGAGATCCACTTCGCTCTTGCGGGCGGCATCGCCGCCGGGTTGGCTCGGGGCATGGCGCTCATCGCGTACGACGAAGCCGACGCCGCCGCGTTCGAGGCGACCCGTCATCTGGGCGACGACGCGCTCGGCGCGTGGCGCGAGGCGATCACCCGATACCTGGATCCGCAGCCCGGTATGTGCCTGCTCGACCTCGGCTGCGGCACCGGAAGCTGGTCACAGGCGTTCCGTACGTGGTGGCCCGCCACCGACGTGCTCGCCGTCGAACCGTCCGCCGCGATGCGGGAGCGCGCCCTGTTCGAGCCGGTCCTCTGTGGTGACGCCGCCGATATTCCGGCCGAAGACGAGAGCATCGACGCGGTCTGGGTCTCCACGGTCATCCACCATGTTCCCGACCTGGCGGCCGCCGCCCGGGAGATCCGCCGCGTCCTGAAACCCGGTGGCCCGGTCCTGATCCGTTCCGCGTTCCCGGGCCGGCACGAGGGCATCACCCTGTGCCGCTTCTGGCCCGAGGTGATCACCGCGCTGAACGACAGGTACCCGACCGTGGCCGCCGTCGAGGCCGCGTTCGCCGCCTCGGGCTTCACCACCGCCGGGCTCGAACCGGTCGCGCAGGTCTCCGCGTCATCGCTGCAGGAAGCCGCCACCGGCCTGCGCCGCGAGGCGCACACTCTGCTGCAGTTGATCAGCGATGACGCGTACGCGCAAGGTGTCGAGCGACTCCACGCGGCCGCGCGGACCGCGACCGGCCCATCGATCGATGTCCTCGATCTGCTGGTGCTTCGTTGACAGTCCCCCCGGCCGTGATCGTCAAGCCTCTTCACGGGCGCACCGATGTAGCCGCTTCGTGGCTGCCTTGGTCTAACCTGCGAGTCATGGTTGGCACCTCCCACGCGGGAATGAGCGCCGCGTTCCACCCCCTCTAGGTGGCCGCATCTCGCGGCCCCGAAGGGGGTCGACCATGTCTCGTACGGACAAAGACGGTCCGCATCATCGGCGAACCGGCATCCGGCTTCTCGTCGGTGGCGGTGGTCCGCCTCGCTGGTTCGTCCACCACGTCTGGACCAGCGGGGAACGTCAAGCGGTGCGAGGGGCGTGCAGAGAGGCCGTCAAGGAGCATCGTCGTGACGGGATCATCGACACCATCCCCAGCGTTCAACAGCATCGCCACGGCGCGCAGTGGCTTTGGTGGTGAGCGCTGGCGTGCGACATGCAGACCCGGACCTGCCGACCGCGGTGGAGCGGACCGCGGCCGACACCTGCGCGGGGATCCTCGACCGGAGCATCCCCGCGCAGGTGGCAACCCACCCTCCATACGTTGTGGGACACGAGGGGAGCCCGCTGGGCGACCTGCTTCCGACGGCGACCTGGGCGGGCGCGCCGACACCGACCTGCGGACCCGGCTCGACGCGCTGGCCCGGACCATTCTGAACCGCATGGAGCCCTAGAGCGCGATCCAATAGCGGCGCTTGAGTCCGATGGGGGTATCGCGTATGTCCTCCAGCACCCCGCCATGCCTCTCGATCACCCGGGCCGACGCGGCGTTGTCGTCGTCGCACGTGATGAGCACAGACTTCAGGTGTCGTCGCCGGGCCACACTCAGCACCTCTCCGAGCGCCCAGCTCGCCGCGCCGCGACCTCGCGCGGACGGGCGGACGCTGTAACCGATGTGGCCGGCCGCCTGCAGCAGGAAATCGGTGAGCGCGTACCGCAGCGAGATGGCGCCCAGGACCATGTCCTCCTGGTCGACGATCCACCAGTACTCGGCGTGCACCAACCCCGTCGCGGGCGGCAGGCTCTCGTCGCTCTCCCGTCGTAACCGTGCCACCCACTCGGCGAAGCCGGCCGGCGAATCGATGTCATCACCGGGGCGTAGTCCGCTGCCGGGCTGATGCACGCCGTCGCCCCATTCGTCGCGTGACGCCAGCCACGCCGCATGCAGCTCTGTCGTTGGGTTGATCATTCTGAGCACGGCCAAGGATCACGGCTCCACGACGGTTCCCGCAACCCGGATCCGGTACGGGAGGCGGCGTCCTGGCCGTCAAGGTGCTCCGTGGCCAGGGTTACCCGGCGGCCATCGACGCACAGAGAGAGACCTGATGAACCGATCGACCGAGCACGAGCTGCGCGAACTGTTCGCCGCCGAGGCCGCCGACGCCCCCGACGATCAGGCCGTGGCCGCCGCGGCGATCCGCCGGATCCCCCGCTGGACCTGCGATCGGTGACCTTCCAGGTGCACACCTGGTTCGAGGGCGGCGCCGCGGACACCGTGGCGGTCGACATGACACCGCCCACCGCGGGTGCCGGGACGGACGACGCCACCTCCGAGTTCGTCCCGGCCTATCAGATCGGCACCCGGCTGCTCGTGTCCGGCACTCCCCGCTGGGGCGGCGCGCCGCTCGCCGACCCGATCGCCTGGGGGTGCGGTTTCACCCGCTACTACAGCCGCGCGACGGCGGCCGAGTGGTCGACCGCGACGAGGTGACTCACTAGCCAGCCGGAACAGCGGCTTCGGCCCGTCATGCTCCACCGCCCGGTCGAACAGAAACTCGTCCACTCACCCCGGTCCGAGCACGCCGCCCGCAGTACACGACCACGTCCCGCAGATGATCGGTACGCGTCTGCTCCCGCTCGCCCGTAACCCCGCAACTCGCCCATCGGCACGCCCAGCCGCTGCGACAACCGGCCGAGCGCGGCCGGCTTGCCTTTGGCCCTGGCGGTCGCCATGCCCTCGCGGGTACGCATCCGCAGCAGGTCCACCTCGAACTCGGCAAAGATGGCCAGGATGGTGAAGAACATCTTGCCCCTCGGGTCGGTCGGGGTCGTAAATCATCGTGCCGAGCTGCAGGCGGATGCGGCGCTCAACCAGGGAGTCACCGATCTGCCGGGCGTCCGGCACGGAGCGGGCCAGCCGGTCCAGCTTCGGCACGACATACCGACCTTCCTCGACCCCGGAAGCCCGTGGGGTACGGCTATCAGGCTATCCTCCTAGGATGCTCTGCGCGAGGTGACGCCGGTCGCGCGCCCGGGGCGGCTCACGGCTCGTCGATCGTGCCGCTGGCGAGGTAAGCGGCGCGGCTGAGGCTGACCAGGTCCTCGAGGCGGGCCGGGGGATCGTCGCGCCACCAGGCCAGCCACACGTCGATGCGCGGAGCCTGCCGCAGCATGCGATAGGCGACGCCCGGCCGTGGGTTCTGGTTGGCGGTCGCCTCGGAGGTGATGCCGACGGCCTGGCCGGCGGCGATCAGGGTGAGCCATTCGTCGACGCTGTGGGTGGTGCGGATCGTCGCCGGGGCCGGGCCGGGATGCCACAGGCCGAGGGTGGTGGTCCCGGTGCGGACGTCGATCGCGACCGGGTACCGGACCAGGTCGCTCAGGCGCAGGGTGCGGCGGCGGGCGAGCGCGTTGTCGGTGGCGACGGCGGCGCAGCGGGCCTCGGTGCCGATCAGCGCGGTGTCGAAACGCGGGTCGTCGAGGGCGCTGCGGACCACGGCGACGTCGGCGGTCCCGTCGCTGAGGCCGGCGCTGGGGGTGTTGGTGTGGGTGAAGACCAGGGAGGTGCCGGGGTGGCGGGCGGCCCATGCTCGCTGCAGCCGGCGGGTGTGTTTGCCCAGCGCCGCCCAGGCGTAGCCGACGCGCAGCTCGCTGTGCTGGCGATCAGCGAGTCGCCGCAGGTGGGTGACCTCGTCGAGGATGCGGCGGGCGCTGGCGAGGACCTGCGTGCCGGTTCCGGTGAGGGTGACGTGCCGGGTGGTGCGCTGCAGGACGCGTACGCCCAGCGCCTCCTCCAAGGCCGCGACCGAGCGGGAGACGGCGGCCTGGGAGACGCCGAGCTCACCGGCGGCGTCGGTGAACGTGCCCGTGTCTACCACGGCGACGAGGGCGCGCAGGTGACGCAACTGCAGATCCATACGTTCAGCGTATAGATGCCGCGCCGGGCGTATTTCTGTCCGGTGGGCGGAACCGTGAGACTCGTCGTCATGACGGTGGAGGTCGAACAGCGGCCGGCCACGGCGAGGGGTCGCGGATCGCGGATCGCCGGGCTGGCGATGATGATGGGCAGCGCGGCCAGCAACCAGACCGGTGCGGCGGTCGGCGCGCACGCCTTCGAGGCGATCGGCCCGCCGGGTGTGGTGGCGGCCCGGCAGCTCGTCGCGGCGGCGGTGCTGCTGCCGGTGGTGCGGCCGGACTTCCGGCGGTTCACGTGGGCCCAGTGGTGGCCGACGCTGCTGCTCGGCGTGGTGTTCGTGACGATGAACATGGGCCTGTACACGGCGATCGACCGGATCGGCCTCGGCCTGGCGGTGACGCTGGAGTTCCTCGGCCCGCTCGCGGTCGCGCTCGCGGGTTCCCGCAGCCGTTTCGACCTGCTGTGCGCGGCCGGCGCGGGCGCCGGGGTGTACGTGCTGGTCCTGCCGTCGGGCAGCAGCGACTGGGTGGGTATCGGCTGCGGGGTGCTGGCGGCCGGCTGCTGGGCGTCCTACATCCTGCTGAACCGGCTGCTCGGGCAGCGGCTGCCCGGTCTGCAGGCGACGGCGGCCGCCACCACGGTCGCGGCGGTGCTGACCCTGCCCATCGTGGTGATGCTGATCGTGCAGGGGCGGCTGACCGGGACCGCGCTGCTGTTCGCCGCCGCCGCCGGGGTGATGGCGTCGGTGATCCCCTACGCCGGTGACCTGATCGCGCTGCGGCGAGTGCCGACCCGTTACTTCGGCGTGGTGATGAGCGTCCACCCGGTGTTCGCGGCCCTCGCCGGGCTGGCCCTTCTCGGACAGGTCCTCGCTGTGCACGAGTGGATCGGCATCGTGATCGTGGTGGCGGTCAATGTGGTCGCCGTCCGGCAGAATGCCGGTCGTGGCTGAACGACTCGTGCACAGTACGTCCAACGAGGTCACCGGCGGCGTCTGGCGGATCGGACGAGGCGGCGGCACGGCGATCCGCAAGATCGTCACGCCGCGCCGGGCGGGAGCCGCCGCCCATCTGGCCGCCAGCGACGAGCCGGGGCACTTCAACTACTGGCGGCGGGAGCCGCTGGCCTATGAGACCACGCTGGCGTCGACGGCGTTCTCGGCCGGCGGGGTGAGCGCGCCCGCCCTGCTCGAGCTGACCACACTCGACGACGGTTCCGTCGAGATGCTGCTGGAAGACGTCCCGGGTGTGCCCGGAATGCGGTGGACCCCCGCTGAGCTGGGCGAATGCGCGTACCAGATCGGGGTTGCGCAGTCCGGATGGGCGGGGGAGCCGCCGGCGACCGCCTGGCTGGCCCGGGATTGGCTGCGCGACTACACCCTCGCCCAGCCTGTTGGTGAGGACCTGCGCTGGGATCATCCGGCGGCCGAGGCGGCCTGGCCGCCCGCGCTGCGCGCCGGGCTGCGGCGGCTGTGGGAGCGGCGGCACGACCTGCTGGCGGCGGCGGACGCGCTGCCGCGCACCCTCTGCCACCACGACGTCTGGCCGATGAATCTGATCGCTTCCGGTCGCGGGGTGGTTCTTCTCGATTGGGCGTACGCCGGACCGGGCGCGATCGGGGAAGACGCGGCGAATCTGGCGCTGGACACGTTCTGGGACGGGCTGGTGGACGTGTCCCTGCTGCCGGCCGTCATCGACGCGGTGATCAGCGGATACGCGCGCGGACTGGCGCCGGTGGCCGGGCCCGCGGAGGTGCGCCGGGCGATCATGGTGACCGGCGCGGCGAAGTACTTCTGGCTCGCCCCGCGGATGCTGTCGATGGCGTGGAGCAGTCCGCCGGGCAGGGGTTACGACACCCGGGACTGGGAGTCCATGTTCGCCGGCCGCACCCCGATGTTCCAACTCGTCGTGGATTGGGCTGACGCGCTCTGTCATGAATGAGCACTCTCGGTGGCTTCCCTGTAACTGATGGTGGCGCCATGATGACCGGATGAGCGGACAACGACCGGCGCGCGCCGCCGCCGTCGCGTTCACCGTGCTCGTGTTGACCGCCATCGGTCTCGGTGGCACGCGACTCGGCTGGTGGGATACGCCGCAGAAGGCGGAGGAAGCCGCCGGTGGCACTTTTGCGTGGCTGGAGCCGGTGAGCTGGATCGCCGGGGCACTCTCGCTGCTGGTGACGATCTACTATGCGCGGTGGCAGCACGCTCCGGCGGGGACGGCCCCGGCGCCTGCTCCCACCGTGATGCCGGCGCAGCAATTGACCGTGATTTTGCAGAGCCCGTACGCGGCGGCGACCGCCCTGGCACGGTCCAGTGACGGCCTCGTGACGATGTCGGTGCACTCGCCCCCTCCGGGCGACGCCGATCCTCCGGATCGTGGCCGTCGCGACGGCGGCGGTCAGGGCCCGGTCAACCAGGACGTGGCACGCAAGTCCCTGAAGGAACATCTGACCGCCGGCCGGTCGTGCGTGATCGCCGTGCACGGGCGGCCGGGCGTGGGCAAGTCCATGCTCGTCGAATCGGTGACGCGGGAGATCGGGACGGTCCCTAAATGGATCCGGCTCTTCAGCGACCACCGGCTGGACGTCATGGCGCTGGTCCGCGCCGTCGGCCCGGCGGGTCAGCCGGCCCTCCGCGACCACGAGGACGTGCTGGACAGGTTGCAGGCGGCGCTCGACGAGGGTGACGGACCCCCGGTCACGGTGGTGGTGGACGGGGCGCACCACCTCCTGGAGCCGGGCACCGCCACGCTGAAGGATCTGCGGCTGGAGGAGGCGCTGCGCAAGGTCGCCTCCGGACGGCCGCGGCCGGTCAAGGTCGTCCTCATCGGCGACCGGGCGCCCGAGCTGGGCCGCGGCAACCAGCCGGCTGACGATCCCGTTCGGATCTTCGTCCACCGTCTCTCCGCCACCGACTTCCGGACCTGTCTGGAGCGCATCGCCGCCGACCAGAGCGTGGATCTGGGGGCCGTCGACTGGGGACGTCTGCACCAGGTCCTCCAGGGTGTGCCACGCCTGGGTCAACTCTTCTGCTCGGCGCTCGCCCTGTCGCGCGACCGCATCACGGCCGACGGGCTGCTCCGGCGGCTGGTGGAGGAGTTCTCTGGCGACCGGGAGCGGGCTCTCGCGACGATCGTGGTCCAGTCGCTGCACGACGAGCAGCGGCGGGTGGCCGCGGCGCTCGCCGCCTATCGCACCCCGGTCTCGCTGGACCTGGTGAACGAGCTGCTCGACGAGGAACTGCCCGCCATGGTGGGGCCGCGCCTGAACGAGCTGGTGGACGCGCACCTCGTCGGCCGGAGCGACGACAAATACCATGTGCTGAACGCGCAGGTCCTCGCCGCCTTGGACGCGCGGCCCGACGGTCCGGACAGCCTGCTGCATCAGGCGGCGGAGGTGCTGTCGCGCCGCAACGGCCCGACGGTGCGGGCCGGGTCCGCGTTCGACCTCGATCTCCGGTTCGCCGAGATCGACCTGTGGTGCCGTGCCGGCCGCTGGCTGACGGCCTTCGAGCGGGTCGAGCGGCTCGACCGGGTCCTGCGGCCGATCGGCGCCGCGGAGTTGCTGCTCAAGCCCCGCGAGGCCGTGGCGCCGCACCTGGAGTCGGCCGCGGACCGGACGGCGAACCACAACACCATCGGGACGATCTATCTCGCCCGCGGTGATCTGGAGAAGGCGCGGGCGGCGTTCGAGGAAGCGCTGGACGAGGTGCCCGGCTCGGGCCAGCCGGTGCATCATGAGCGGAAGATCCGGCTCAATCTGGCCGACCTCGCGTGGCGCGACGGCGACTTCGCCGGGGCGCAGGGCTGCTTCCAGCAGGCGCTCGACATGGTCCGTACCGGCGAGGACCAGGACGTCGAGGACCGGCGCGACCGGATCGCCGCCCTCGCCGGACTCGCCGACTGCGCACGGCACTGGGGCGATCACCAGGCGGCGATCCGCCTCGGCACCTCGGCCTGGGAGGCGGCCGCCGCCGAAGGCACCCGGCAGGGCGTCCGGATAGCCGTCCGGCTGGCGCGCTGGCACTCCGAATGCGGCGATCCGGACGAGGCGGCCGAGTTCATGAGCCGGGCCGACACGGCGCTCCAGCGGTATGCGGCCGACGACGCCGCGTTGCGGGCGCAGTGCCTGGACGGGCGGGCCGACCTGGCCCTGGACACCGGAGACTACGCGGGGGCGGCCCGGCTGGCGGCAGCCGCCGTCGCCATGGCGCTGCGGGTGCACGCGCCGAACACCGTCCTGCAGGCCCGCACCACGCTCGCCATGGCTCACCTCCGCCTCGCCGGTGAGTCCGTGACCGAACGCGTCGCGGCGGCCGAACTCGTCGCGGCGCGCAAAGCCGTCGAGGAGGCCCTGCCGTACCGGCGTGACAGCCGATCACTGGCCGTCCTCGCCCTGCGTGCGCTGATCACCTTCCGGCAGAACCCGGACGGCCCCGCCGACCTGTACTTCGCGGACCTCCTGGCCGCGGCCGTCGCCCGGCGGCGTGAGAAGCGTGACTACGCGGCGTGGGAGTTCGAGGGCCTGGCCCGTGCCGCCGACCACGCGCTGCGGCACGGGCGGCTGAAACCGGCGGTGTTCGCCTTCGAGAAGGCGCGGGCGCTGTGCCCGGCGCCGGTGGTTCTTCGTGACCGCCTCGAGTACCAACTGCGGCTGCTGGCGGTCCGGATGCCGGCGGAGTCGATGGAGATCCTCGTCGACGCCGCGACCGGCCGGGCCGAGCAGAGCCGGCGGCCGTGACCCGGCCGCCGCGCTCACATCCAGCCGCGTTCCCGGGCTCGCATGAGCGCCTCGATCCGGCTGTGCACCCCCATCTCCCGGTACAGCGTGCGGAGCAGGCGGAACATCGCCCGCTCCGAGTAGCCGACGTGCCGGGCCAGCTCGGCGACGGTCGCGCCGGCCGCCAGAGCCTGTAACCAGGACAGCTTCTCCGCGGAGATCGCGGCGTCACCGGCGTCCTCACCCGAGGCCAGGGCGGCGGCGACGGCGGCCGGCAGCACGGCCTGTCCCTCGATGGTCGCGGCGACCGTGCGCTGCAGCATCATCGCCGTCGTCTGCCGCGGCATCACCGACCGGGCGCCGGCGCGCACCGCGCGGACTCCGGCGGCGGCGGTCGCCGCCCCGAGCAGGACCACGACCGGGTGCGACGGCTCACTCTCGTGCAGCCGGCCCAGCAACCGCCAGTCGTCCTCGTCCTGCACGGTGAGCAGGACGACCGCGGACGTGCTCGCCTGGCGGGCCCAGGCGACCACGTCCGGGGGAGTCCACACCGGATAGCCCGCCGCGGTCAGAACCGTGACGGCGCCCTGACGAAACAGCGGCAGCGGGTCGACGACCGCAACCTCGACGGGCACCCGGGTGATCCTTCCGCCGTGCCGCTGGAGGGTCTCAGCCTAGACATGAAGGCGATCACTGCAGGGGCGGCGACATCGATCGGTCGGTATCGCGCCGGCAGCGTGTCCCGTCCCTGCCAAGGAGGTCATGGACCCGCGCGCGATCCCGTTCCTACGTTCGAGACGGCAGTCGGCTCGAGTGGAGGAGAAGCGATGGTCTCTGACGACGACACCGAACCGCGGGACCCGAACGTGTTCCCGCCGCGGCCCCACGAATTCCGGGACCCCGCGGACGACAAGATCGAGACGCTGATCGTACAACTGGCCCGGCAGGAGCCGGACTGGGGCCGCCGGTGGATCCTCGAGGCGCTACGGCGCCGTGGGTTCACGCTGGACCAGGCACACGTCGACCACGTCCTGCGCAAGTACGGGTTGCCCAACCTCGACCTGTGAGGTCACGCCCGCCGCGGTCAGCGGGGCCAGTCCAGGTCCTGCCACAGCGCGGGGTGGCGGGTGAGGTGCAGCAGGCGCTCGGCCAGACGGTGGTGCGCCGGGGTCTGCGCGGACGCGCCCCAAAGGGGAGCGCTGCTCATGCCGTCGGCGGCGGCCACCACCAGGGCGAGGACGTCTTCCGGCAGGCCGTCGGCGGCCAGCGCCGCGTCGATGCGCTCGGCGTCGGCGCGGGCCACCTCGGCCACCGCGGGCAGCGTCATGAGCTGCGTGATCAGGGCCAGCGATTCGCGGGCCTCGTCGCCGGCGGGGGTCAGGACGGCGCGGATGTAGGCGCGGGTCAGCCGGCCGGGGGCGGTGTCGTCCGGGTCCAGGGCGGCGTCGACGCTGGCCTGGAAGGCGGCCAGCTCCGCGTGGACCAGCCCCATGATCAGCTCGTCCTTGCTGGCGAAGTGGTAGATCAGGCCGCCCTTGGAGACCCCGGCGAAGCGGGCGATCTCGTCGAGGGACGCGTGGATGCCCCGCACCCGGATCGCCTCGCCCGCCGCTGTCAGCAGCGCCCGTCTCGTCTCTTCCGGTGACCGGCCCGCAGTGCGTCCCACGCCGACACCGTACCTACGGCCGCGTCGCGCGCGGCGAGGGGATCAGGCGCCACGCCACGATCGCGGCGACGGCCGTGAGGATCGCCGCGACCACGGAGGTGACCTGCATGCCGGTGATGAACGCGTCCCGCGCGCCGGCGGCGGCCGCCGAGCCCGGCTCCAGGACCTGCAGGGCGGGGCCCAGCGAGTCCCGTACCCTCGTGGCGTCCTCGGCCGTGAGGCCGGAGGGAACGTCCACCTCGGAGCGGTAGACCAGGGTGACGAGCGATCCCAGCACCGCGATGCCGAGGACCACGCCGAGTTCGTTGGCGGTCTCGGTGATCGCCGACACCGACCCCGCCTTGCGGGGTGGCGCGGCCGAGACGATGGCGTCGCCGGTCAAGGTCATCGCCAGGCCGATGCCCAGCCCGATCGGCGCCAGAGCCAGACCCAGCCAGAGGTACGGGCCGTGCGCGGCCGCCGCCACCAGCGCCAGGCCGGCCGCCGCCGTGGCCATGCCGAGCGCGATGGCCCGCCCGCGGCCGAGCCGGGTCACCGCGACGCCGATGAGCGCGATGACGGCGATCGAGGCGATCGTCGCCGGCAGCTCCGCGAGGCCGGCCTGCAGCGGGCTGTGGGCGCGGGCGAGTTGCAGGTACTGCGAGAAGAAGAACAGCAGGCCGGTCAGGGCGAAGATGGCGATGACATTGGCGGCGACCGCGCCGGAGAAGGCGGGGCTGCGGAACAGCTCGACGTCGAGCATCGGCTGGTCCAGGCGGCGCTGCCGGCGCACGAACAGCACGCCCGCGGTCATCCCGGCGAGCAGGCAGCCGGCCGTGACGGCGTCGAGGCCGTGGCCGACGACGTGTTTGACGGCGAAGACCAGCGGGACGATCGCGGCCATCGACAGGCCGGCCGACAGCACGTCGAAACGGCCCGGCTCCGGGTCGCGGGACTCGGGCAGCAGCAGGTGGCCGGAGATCAGGAGCAGGATCATCACCGGCACGTTGATCAGGAACACCGAGCCCCACCAGAAGTGCTCCAGCAGCACGCCGCCGGTCAGCGGGCCGATCGCCGACCCGGCGCCGAACGCGGTCGACCAGATGGCGATGGCCCGGGCCCGCTCGGTGTCGTCGGGGAACAGGTTGCGGATCAGCGACAGCGTCGACGGCATGAGCGTCGCCCCGGCGACGCCGAGCAGCAGCCGGGCCGCGATCAGCGTCTCCGCGCTGGTGGCGAACGCGGCCGCCAGCGAGACGGCGCCGAACGCGGCCGAGCCGAGCAGCAGGACCCGCTTGCGGCCGAACCGGTCGGCCAGGTTGCCCATCAGCACCAGCAGGCCGGCCAGGGTGAGGGAGTAGACGTCGCCGATCCAGAGGACCTGCTCCGCGGTGGGGGCGAGGTCGACGGTCAGCGCGGGCACCGCCAGGGCGAGCACGGTCCCGTCGATGGCGAGCAGCAGCACGGCCGTGGAGAGGACGGCGAGCGCCGCCCACCGCCGCCGGGCCGGCAGCACCGTCGTCGTCGGCGTCGAAGTGGTGAGCATCCCGAAACTGTACCGGCCAGTCGGTAAAGTTCTCTATGGCTCAGGGCATGATCCCGGTCATGCCGCGATGGCGCCCACGTCCTATTCGACGAGGGGTTCGGCCTCCGGTGCGCGGGCGCCGGGCACGGCCGCCACGACCTCGTGGACGGCGTCGGGCTCGTAGACGAGGTGACTGCCGACGCCGCCGTACATCACGTTGACCCGGGGGGTGAACGTCTGCTCGCGGACGTTCAGCCGGCGGGCGAGGCCGGCGACCTCGCTCGCCGGCACCTGCCACAGCTCGGCCACCTGGGAAGTCTCGTACCAGCGCTCGATCGTTGGGTACGCCCGCACCACCGCGGTCTCATATCGCACGTCCACCCCGGCCGGAGCGAGGTGACCGGTGAACCAGTCCGTCAACGCCGGCGCGGTCATCCGCGGTTGCGGGCCCGGCGGGCATCGCAGGACCGGGCCGGCGGCCGTCTCGAAGACGACCTCGGCGCCCACGCTGCGGCCGAGCTTGAACCCTTCCACGATGACCACCCGGCGCAGGTCGGCCACCGGGATCCGGTCGGCGCCCCGGATCCGCTGGATCGTCACTCCGGCCGGCTCCTCCGCGGGCCGCACCTCGATCCAGCGGACCGCGCGAAGCTCGTCCCGGCTCATCAGCACCATGACGGCCGCGCCGAGGAGCAGCAGCAGTCCACTGAGCCCCGCCGCGGTCCGCCAGGCGGCGGAGAAGTCGAGGACCGCCCACACCAGGGGAGTCACGACCAGGAGGAGGGCCGGCAACCCCACGAACAGGGGGATCGCCAAGTTGACGAGCATCGAGCCCACCCAATGCCGGCCCGGATGCCGAATGAAGACCAGCCGTCGATCCCGCTCGCTCATGCCTCGACAGTAGACGGACCCTGTGACCTATCTTCCTAGGATGGCCTACGGCCAGTGCGGCACGCCGCACCCCGGAACACACGACGGCTTCGCCGACGGGACTGGGGGATCGTCCGGATACAAGATCAGGGTCGGCAAAGGGACATCGCCGGAGTCGGCGGCCGAACGAGGCAGGCAGGGTACAGAAATGCGTAAACGTACCCGTACCACCGCTGCTCTCGCCGTCACCGCCGTGGTGACCGCCGCCCTCGGCGTGCCCTCCGCCGTCGCCGCCCACCCGGCCCGGTGCGTGCTGGAACCGTCCGTGCCGACGACCCTGCCCACCCTGTCGGCCACCAAGCTCTCCGCCGCGATCGGCGACGTGCCCGGCGGCCTGCCCGACGCCGAGGCGAGCGGCGCGCTGGCGCAGATCCGCGGCACCGCGGGCTGCTGGCAGGGGACCGCTGGGATCGGCGACATCCGCACCGGCGGTGACGTGCCGCAGAACGGCAAGTTCCGGATCGGGTCGATGACCAAGGTGTTCACCGCGGTCGTGGCGCTGCAGCTGGTCGCCGAGGGCCGTCTCGACCTGGACAAGACCGTCCAGGAGTATCTGCCCGGGTTCCTGCCGGCCGACTATCTGCCGATCACCGTGCGGCAGGTGCTGAACTACACCAGTGGGCTCAACGGGGTGGGTGTTCCGCACAAGACGCCCGCCTGGTTCTTCGAGCACCGCTACGACCACTGGGCCGACGGCAGCCAGCTCGACGTGACCAAGCCGCTCGCCTTCGCACCGGGGGAGTATCAGCGGTACGGCAACGCCGACTACTGGATGGCCGGCCTGCTGATCCAGAAGGTCACCGGGCACGCCTGGGAGCGCGAGGTCCACGACCGCATCATCGAACCGTTGCGCCTGCGCGGGACGAGCACGCCGGTGGACAGCTCGCGGATTCCCGGCCCGTACTCTCACGGGTACGAGGTGACCAAGGACGGCTGGGTGGACGTGTCGTCAGCCAACCCGTCGCTGCAGTGGTCGGCCGCGGCGATCATCTCCACGCCGGAGGACCTGGACCGGTTCATGGTCGCGCTGTTCGACGGCAAGCTGGTGCCGCCGGCGCAGCTCGACCTGATGTTCACCGTGCCGCCGGGCACCACCACGTTCGACGGCGACAAGGACCCGGCCAACAACCCCCCTGCGGCGTACGGGATGGGCCTGGGAAGTTTCCAGATCGGTTCGCTGACCGTGTGGGGCAAGACCGGCGACCGGCCCGGGTACGCGAACGGCATGGGCGCCACCCGTGATCTGAGCCGCCGGCTCGTCTTCTCGGTGAACACCCTGCACATGGGCGGTGACCAGCCGGTCCGCGCCCGGCAGATCATCGGCGCCGCGTTCAGCTGACCTGAGCCGCCGGGCGCCGGTCCGGACCGGCAGGATGTCCGGCATGGTGATTCAGCTTCGGCCCATCGTTCGACAGGATGCGAAACGTCTCGCCGACCTGCTCGGGCATCTGGGGTATCCCACCGACGAGGTGACCGTGCGGGACCGGCTTGGCCATTGGTCCGACGATCCGGCGAGCGTCCTCATCGGCGCCGACGACGACGGCGACCTGATCGGCGTCGCGGCTCTGCACACGATGCCGATGCTGGAGGTCTCCGGAAAGCTGGGGCGTCTGCTCGCGCTGGTGGTCGACGAGAGATGCCGCGGCCGGGGCGCCGGGCGGCTGCTGGTCGCGGCGGCCGAGGAGCGGGCCTGGGCCGCCGGCTGCGTCCGGATGGAGATCACGTCCAGCCGCCATCGGGTGCGGACCCACGACTTCTACCAGCGTCTCGGATACGAGGACCGGTGCGCCTCGTCGGCCCGCTTCCTGAAGGTTCTCAGCCCGCCCGGTGAGTGAGTCGCAGGGCGATGGCGGCGAGCCGCTAGCGGGGGTCGCGGAGCTGGGCGAACGCGGCGAGGTTCTGGGTGAGGAACGTTTCGACCGTTCGCGGGGTACTTGGGCGGGCCGCCCGTCTACGTCCTCTTCGGCAGAATTAGCGACGTGCGAAGTAGAAGGCAACAACGCCGCCGATGAGCGTGCCGAGCGTCGCGACGATGGTGCTGAAGAAGGCGACCATGTCCTTGAGGACGTCGGGTTTGTTCATCGCGATGACTGTGGCGAGGATGACGACACCGCCCAGGCAGAGTCCGAAGATCCACAGCAGGAGGAACGCCACGGCCCTGACATGGTCGGGTGGTGGCCCTTCACTCGGTTCGTCCAGGCCTCGGCGGCTGGCTCGCGGATCGGGGTGGTCGTCGCTGAGATTGAGTTCTGTCGAACCGTACTCGTCGTGGCTGAGATCGAGTGCGGTTGGCTCGTCCTCGGAACTGGCCCCTGCCTCCTCGAGGCAGGGGTCGGGGCGCTCTGCGTTCGGCGC
The DNA here is from genome assembly GCF_030009775.1 of Actinoplanes sandaracinus. Taxonomy (GTDB): domain Bacteria; phylum Actinomycetota; class Actinomycetes; order Mycobacteriales; family Micromonosporaceae; genus Actinoplanes; species Actinoplanes sandaracinus. The sequence goes on from NZ_JASCTH010000027.1 coordinate 117,225, forward strand.
ATCGGAGTTTGTCATGTCTTGGGCCCGTGGTGCACCAGCCGGCGCAAGAGGTCGACGACAGCCTCGAGTGCGGCACTCTCGGGGCGATCGAGTCCCCACTCGCGGTGGTGAGCCATGCCAGCCAGCAGACTGCGCACGCTGGCCCGGAACTCTTCTATCGCAGGGTCGGTGCAGGGTGGGCCAAGTCCCCGCGCCGAGGCGAGCGGATCCTCGCCGGAGAGGTCCATGATCTCCACCGGCGGCGGTGTCCGAGCGTGGCCCATGAGAGTTAATGTGCCTGACGGCAGCGGGGGCCGCGCATCAAAACATGAACAAAATTCCTCTATGCTGCAAGGGGCGTCCCGTTACCGGCCGCCGGCGAACTCGACTTCCCGAGACTTCCCGGTGGCGGGGTTCTCCACGACGACGCGCTCGTTGCGCTCCAGCACGCCGTGTAGCCACTTCTGGGTCGAGATGGATCGGCGCAGCTGCTCGGTGACGGAGATGCCGTTCGCGCTAGCCATGTCCTTGAGCGCTTGGACCACCTCGTTGGACAACGTGACAGTGAGCTTGACCGTCTTGGAGTCCGTGGTAGCCATGATGCCCATCTCCTTCGTACGTAGTGTCGTCGGTGTGCAGGACAAGTCTGGACCCGGACCCGGCTTTTTACCAGCTTTTTGCCGTCCTGGCTGGTAGCAGTTCGGTTGCGGGGAGTCTTGTGGCCCCCCATCCGCCGCCTGCCTTGCCGTGCGGCCAGTGAGATCGCGCTCCGCCGCGCGCTCACGGCCGTGGCGGTCGGTCTGGTGATCGGGTGCTGCCGAGCCGCGGCGCGGTCAGTGTGCGTGGTGGTACTGGTGCGCGGCGGCGTGGCCCTTGCCACGAGATCAGCCACCGGTTGACCGGGGTGGTCAGCCCGAACGGCCATTGCCGGGGCGAATGCCAGCGACGCCCAGTACACCCGGCTGGCGAGGCCGGCTTCCCATGGCGCTGGGCACCGCTAGCGTCACGGCGTTGTCCAGGATCTCCATCCCCGCGATGGAGACGGTGTCCGCGGCCGGGGCGACCTTCAGGGCGGTGCCGCAATCGAGCCCGGCGCGCATCGTGAAGGCGTAGCCGAACTCGGGGTGTAAAGCGCGCCGGGGCTGCCGGTCGCCGTGCCGGTATTCGTTGCGGTCCCGGGTCCGGCCGGTGCTCAGGCGGCTGTGGTCAGGGCGGGTGTGGGGGGCAGGAGCAGGTCGTCGAGCGGCATGCGGGTGCGGGGGGCGTGTTCGCGGGCGGCCAGCGGCGAGGGCAGCGCTGCGGTGGGGTCGAGGCGGCCGAGGGCGAGCACGACGACCGGTTGCACGCTCGGGTCGAGGCCGAAGGCGGCGGTGATGGCGGTGGGGTCGAAGCCGCCCATCTGATGGGCGGCCAGGCCGTGGTGCTGGGCCTGCATGACCAGGGAGGCGACGGCCTGGCCGGCGTCGTACAGCGCCCACGGCCGGGCTCGGCCGGCGTCGTCGACGGTCTGCGCGGCGACCAGCAGCAGGGCGCTGGCCGTGACGGCCCACGTCTGGTTGCCCTCGACGAGAGCGGCGTGCAGCCGGTCGAAGGTGGTCTCGCCGCGGCGGGCCGGCAGGAACCGCCAGGGCTGGCTGTTGTTCGCCGACGGTGCCCACCGCGCCGCCTCCAGCAGCGCGGTGAGGGCGTCGTCGGACAGAACATGGGTGCGGTCGAAGCCGCGAGGGCTCCACCGCTCGGCCAGCAGCGGGTGCAGCGGCACGGCCGTGGCGGCGGTCTTGGCGGCAATCATCGTCGTCGTCCTTTGCTGCGGGTGTCGTCGGCGGACAGGGTGCTGGTTCAGCCGAGGGTGGCGTGCATCTCCCAGACCAGGATCTCGGCGGGCTCGGTCGCGACCACGCGCTGCCCGCCGGTGGCGGTGAAGCGCACCGCGTCGCCGGTGCCCAGCGGGCCGGAGCCTTCCAGTGTCACGGCGCCGCGCGGCACGAACAGGTGCAGGAATGGTGCGTCTGGCAGCTGCACGGCCTGGCCCGGCTGCAGGCGCGCGGCGTACAGGGCGGCGTACTTATTCTTGATCCGGATGGCGGCGTTGCCGTCGTGCTTGGCCATGCCGGAGGCCACCGGGACCAGACCGCCGGACAGCAGCTCGTTGTCGATCTCCAGCTGTTCGTAGCCGGGCGTGATGCCGGCCTCGTCGGGCACCACCCACATCTGCACGAAGTGCACCGGGTCGGTGTGCTTCTCGCCGCCCAAGGTCCAGGAGTCGTTCTTCTCCGAGTGCAGGATGCCGGTGCCGGCGCTCATCCGCTGCGCCAGGCCGGGGTAGATGACCCCGTTGTGGCCGGTGGAGTCCTGGTGCACCAGCGAGCCCTGCAGCACCCAGGTGACGATCTCCATGTCCCGGTGCGGGTGGGTGTCGAAGCCCATCCCGGGATGCACGATGTCGTCGTTGTTGACCATCAGCAGCCCATGGTGGGTGTTGCTGCGGTACTGGTGGCCACCGAACGAGAACGAGTGCTTGGAGTCCAGCCAGTCGATCTTCGTCGGGTAGCGCTTGTTCGCGGGCCGGACGTCGATCTTCGGGGTCAGCAGGGTGCTGTTCATGGCGGTGCCTTCCGAAAAGGTGAAACGAGACCTTGGATGGGTGGCTGAGACGGACCCTGCCGCTGGTGTCGGCAGCGCGGCGCCGGTCAGCTGTTCTTGATCGCGGAGACCTCGAACTGCAGAGTGATCTTGTCGCTGACCAGCAGGCCGCCGGTCTCCAGCGCGGCGTTCCAGGTCACGCCGTAGTCGCGGCGGTTGATCACCACCGAACCGGTGAAACCCAGCCGCAGGTTGCCGTACGGGTCGGTCGCCGCGCCCTCGTAGGCGAACGGGATCGTGATCGTGTTGGTGACACCCTTGATCGTCAGGTCACCGATCAGGTCGAGGCTCTCGTCGCCGGTCATCCGCAGGCCGGTGGAGACGAAGGTGATCTGCGGGTGCTCGTCCAGGGCCAGGAAGTCGTTGCTGCGCAGGTGCGCGTCGCGCTGCTCGTTGCGGGTGTTGATGCTGGCCGCCCGGATCGTCACCCGCACCGCGGTCGCCTCGGGGTTCGCGGCGTCGAACACCACGGTGCCGTCGAAGTCGTCGAACGCGCCGCGAACCTTGGTGACCATCGCGTGCCGGGCCACGAAGCCGATCTCGGTGTGCGTCGGGTCGATGGTGTAGGTGCCGGTCAGGTCGGTGGTGGTCGTGGTGTTCATGGTCAGTGCTCCTCCGTCGAAAGATGACGTGTCATGTACTACCTCAACGTACATGACACGTCATTCATTCCACAAGGATGACGTGTCATCAAAGTTCGCTAGGATCAGACCATGAGTGACACCCCCTGGCTCACCGCCGACCAGCAGCACGCCTGGCGCGCCTACCTGCAGGCACAGAACCGGCTCACCGCCGCGCTGAACCGCCAACTGCAGACCGACTCGGGCCTGTCCCTGTCGGACTACGAGGTCCTGGTCCACCTCACCGACGCCGCTGACGGCCGGTCGCGCCCCTACGAACTGCAGCGCGTCCTCGGCTGGGAACAGAGCCGCCTGTCGCACCATCTCGCCCGGATGCAGAAGCGAGGGCTCGTCGCCCGCAACGAGTGTCACGACGACGGACGTGGGGCTTACGTGCTGATCACCGATGCCGGCCGCCAGGCGATCACCGCCGCAGCCCCGCGGCACGTCGACGCGGTACGACGCATGTTCTTCGACCACCTCAGTACCGAGCAGGTCACCGCTATCGCCGAAGTCAGCACCAAGGTCCTCACCCGGCTAGACCCCGCCGACCCCTCCTGACCCCGACCGCACAGCCTCGTCAGCCCCTGCGCGAGGCCCGGGGCTGGTGTTAGCGGTGATCGAAGGAGGGCCGAGGCTATAGTCCTGGTCCCGGCCCTCCACGAAGCGCGGCAGTAGCGTCGTCAGCATTCCCGCCCGTCTGCCGCCACACCCGAGCCAGAGGTCGCAAGGTCGAGACCCTCCCCGGCGACCAGATCGCGCAGCTCGCTCTCCCGGCCGTCCTTGGGGAGCAAGTCAGCGAGTTGCTTGATCTCGTTGACGGGGCCGCGCCGTACCCGCCGGCCTTGTCTTTCGAGCACCGTCACCAATGACTGCGCAGCGTTCTGGGGTTCGCCCCGCCAGCCTTCCGGTTGCCGTTCCATCGCCTTGACCAGGTCCTCCAAGAGATTGATGACCCGCTCGTCGCGGTCCCCATCAGCCGTGGCTTCGACTAGCGCCGAGACGAGAAACCACTCCGTCAGGTACGGCTGGAGCAGGGTGAACACCTCATCCAGCCGGCCTTGTCGGCCGAGGAGCAACGCCAGAGCGTGCACCGCGTTCCGAGCGCCGGCATCGGCGTGAGGCTGCGCGAACGCGATCGCCGCATCGGTGCCATGCGCGGTTTCCAGGATTGCGGCGACCTGGTCGTTGCCGGCATCCCGGCCGGACCGTATGAAGCTGCGGTAGATCGTCGGCGCGTCATCATCTCACCTCGGCGAAGTAGTTCCTATCCCAGCGCGTCGCCGCAGGTCCCATCGTCGTCGTCCGCTGCGGAGCGCAGCACGTCGAGGTGGTTGCGTTCCACCAGCAGCCACACGACCCGGTACGGAACGTCTTGAGATGCCAACCTGAGCGGAACTGTAGAGAGCACCTTCCGCACGAGTAGAAATACCCGGGTGCAGTGCCCGCACGCTGACATTGACCTGGCAGACTGCCGGGCCTCGACCAGCCGGCCCGACCGACAGGATCCCGTCAGCACTTGACAGGCATCATCCTAGGATGGCTTAGCGGTAGTGCGGCAAGCCGCACCCCGGAAAACCACAAAGGACGGCTTCGCCGACCACACACAGCCGGTTGAAGTCGGTAGGGTGGGCGCGTGACTGCCGGGTCGGCCTTGGGCCATTACCGAGTGGGGCACCCGGCCGGTTCGTGACCGCCGGGCGACCGCCACGGTCGCCTGCCGCCCGCGCCCCGCCGCTGCCTGATCGCGATCGTGTACGCGACGCCGCACTGATTCATGCCGTCATTCGCGGCGGCCGGCCGTGGTTCGCCTCGCGGCCTTCTGTCCGGGTTCCCGCATCAGGGGCGCCCGGCCGACTCCGTCACCGAGCTACCGAAAGTTGAGAATGCCGAACGATTTCAACACCTCCATCATCGACGAGTTCCGGGCCAACCACGGCCGGGTCGGTGGGATGTTCGAGGGTGCGCGCCTGCTGTTGCTGACCACGACCGGCGCTCGCAGTGGCCGCCCGCACACGGTGCCGCTGGCGTATCTGCCCGACGGTGAGCGGATGCTGGTGATCGGGTCTGCCGGCGGGTCGGAGCGTCATCCCGCCTGGTTTCACAATCTGCTGGCCGATCCGGTCGCCACGGTGGAGGACGGTGCGTTCATCTACAAGGTGGAGGCGACGGTGCTGTCCGGGAAGGAGCGGGACGAGGCGTTCGCGCGGGCGGTCGAGCAGAGTCCCGGCTGGGCCGATTACGAGCGGCGGTCGGGGCGGGAGCTGCCGGTGGTGGCGTTGACGGCTGTTCCGGTTCCGGGTCCGCCGCGGTCGGATGCGGGTTCGCCGGGGGAGATGCTGCGGATCGTGCATGACGCGTTCCGGCGGGAGCTGGCGTTGATCCGTACCGAGGTGGCGGGCTCTGGTGTGGTTCTGGGTGCGCAGTTGCGGGTGAACTGTTTGACGTTGTGTGCCGGGTTGCACGGTCATCATGTACGTGAGGATCAGGGGATGTTTCCGGGGTTGGTGGAGGCTTATCCGGATCTGGCGCCGGTGATCGCGCGGTTGCGGGCCGAGCACGAGACGGTGGCGATGCTGGTGGGGCGGTTGCGGGAGGCGATCGCTGATCCTGGTTTGACGAGGGACGCGTTGGTTGCGGAGGTTGATGCGCTCACCGCTGAGCTGGAGAGGCATCTGGATTACGAGGAGGCGGCGCTGATTCCGGCGCTCGACGGCAAGATCTAGATTTCGTACGGCTACGGAACCCCGCGCCGTGGCGGTCCGCGCGGCGTGGGCGCCACTGGCGCCCGGCTGCGCGGGCTGCGGGCTGCTGCGTGGCCGGGGCGGGGGAAATCCGGGTGTGTGTGAGGGCTGGTTGCCCTAGTGTCCGCGGGATGGATTCTGCGGCGACTTCCGACCTGTCCGCGCTCTGTTTCGGTGCCGATGATCCGCGGGCTCTGGCGCTGTTCTGGGCCGAGTTCCTGGGCCGGGAGGTCGGTGCCGATCTGGTGGTGGCGCCTGGTGATGAGGGCGGGTTGCGGTTGCGGTTCGTGGCGGCCAGGGGTCCGAAGGCGGGTCCTAACCAGATGCATTTCGATCTGACGAGCGCGTCGCCGCGGGAGCAGGAGCGGACGGTGGCGCGGGCTTTGGCGTTGGGTGCGCGGCATATCGATGTCGGGCAGTTGCCGGAGGAGGGTCATGTGGTGCTGGCCGATCCTGAGGGCAACGAGTTCTGTGTCATCGAGGCGGGTAACGCGTTCCTGGCGGGGTGCGGTTTCATCGGTGCGGTGTCGAGTGACGGTTCACGGGCGGTGGGTTGTTTCTGGGCTGCGGCGCTGGGGTGGCCGTTGGTGTGGGATCAGGGTGAGGAGACGGCGATCCAGTCGCCGGCCGGCGGTACGAAGATCACGTGGGGTGGGCCGCCGGTGGCGCCGAAGACGGGTGTGAACCGGTTGTTCCTGGAGTTGGTGGCGCCGGCTGGTGGTGATTGGCGGGCCGAGGTGGAACGGTTGGCGGGGTTGGGGGCGGCGCGGGTGACCGATGGGGACGGTTTTGTGGATCTGCTGGACCCGGACGGGAATGAGTTTCGTCTGCTGACGGGTCTGTCCTGACCGGTCGGTCATGGTGCCGGCGGGGCTGACGCGCAGACTTGACGTCGCGGTCGGCGCCGGCGGCCGCGGCCGCGCTCGACGGCGAGCTGGGTGCGGGTGGTGGCCAGGTGGCGGTGGCCCTCCTGGGGTGATCGCGGCTGACCAGCCGCTGCCGTCGGAAGTGCGGGAGTGGGCTTCGACGAGGAGTGGCCACGGTTGCTGCCGCAGCACGATGGGGAAATGTAGCGTCCAGAGCGGGCCGAACGGGGAATCCGTGCTGCTGAGCACCGCGGCCGACGGCATGCCGGCCGAGCTCCCGCGCGACCTCGTCGCCCGGGTCTACCGGGGTCACAGCGAGATCCTCGTGCAGGTGACGATCAAAATACTTGTCGGTGCGGGCTCGTTCAGCCGCAGCGGCCGGTAGCCGTCGGTGTCGAGCCGGGCGAGTTCGCCGTCGATGTCGACGGAGTGGGTGCCGTAGAAGTGCACATTCTCGTGGTGGGTCGGCCAGATGTGCGCCAGGAGCTCGTCGTCGACGTCGCGGCCGGTCCGGCGCAGGGCGGCCACGCCGAGGCCGTGGTACTCAGTGGACCAGCAGACGATCGCGTTGGTGGCCAGGGTGAGGCACCACATCTGCTCGGTCTGCTGCTCGTGGTGCCGGCACCGGAGCGCGCCCTCGTCGGCGTACGCGGTGGTGCCGGAGGCGCTTGTGCGCGGTTGAAGACCTGCAGGAGCGAAGACAGGGCTGGTGGCGTTCACCGATGGTGACATCAGGGTCCTCGTTGTTGAGCGCGACGCGCGCGGGCCGAGCCGAGACCGAGGACGCGTGTAACACTCTGGCTAGATGATGACCTCGGGGCGGAGCCGTGGGATTGCCCATGGTTCCAGGGTGCCGGTGACCAGTTCGGCGAGGAACTGAACTGCCCCGCCGGCGTAGTGCCACCAGGCGAGGTTGCGGGACGCGACGGTGACTGGCCACTCATCGGGTCCGGCGCCAGTTGTAGTCCACAAGAAGACATCGCCTTGGTTCGATTCGGCCCAGGGAAGCAGGCCGCCAGGGGCGGGGTGGGGGCGCAAACCGATGGACATGTCCCCCTCCCACCAGTTCTGGACAAGCTCCAACTCGCTGTGAGTGCCGCGTAGCCAACGGTGCTCTATGCCTGGCTCGGGAAGGCGGACGTGTAAGAAGTCGTCTAGGACAAAAGGCGGGTAGAGCGCGGCGAGCAGCTTGTAGTCGGCCGGCAGAGCGATGCCCAGTCCTTCCTCCAGCAGTGCCACGTTCAGGGCGGCAGGCTCAGGGCGGCGGTACTTGGCGAGGCAGGGCACTGCCAGCTCAAGTACGTGTACTGCCGCGGCTGGCTCTGTGATCCGGCTCTGAGGCGTCTGGGTGCCAATGAGGTCCATGGACGATCACCATGCCAGGCGGGCGTGATTGAGTGGAAGATGGCTCCGTAGCGGCCAGCACCCCGGCTGATCTCTAACGCGCGTGCACTGCGCGTTAGCCCTGTCGGATATGCCGGAGTGGGTCGTGCGGCTACCCGCCGATCAGTGGGGCTCGATGAGGTTGTCTGCCAGCGGGATCGACAGTTCTTGCGTCGCGGGCCATGGCGGAGTTTCGGGGCCCTGGCGCCAGGTGAGATGCACCTGGACGAAACCGGCGGAGTCGTCGTCGACTCGGAACAAGACTTCATCACAGCGACCGCAGCGGGCGACCGCAATGATCTTCTTGCCGAAGAGCGGGTGTCCTTGATGAGGCCGCTGAGGTGAGGTGGGCGCGGCGACGGTGGTGGGCTGTGTCGTACCCCGGGGTGGTGGCTCAGGGGGTGGGGAAGTGCACTGACCAGTGGCCGTGGTGGGTCAGGCGGGTGACGGAGAGCGGGGCGACGGCGAGGCGCCGGGAGCCGGTCGCGGGGAGTTCGAGGGCCGCGGCGATGAGGGTGCGGATGATGATCGGGTGGGCGACCACGGTGAACTTGCCGGCGGTGTGGGTGTCGAGCCAGGCGCCGGCGCGGGCGGTGATGTCGGTGAGGGATTCGCCGCCGTGGGGGGCGGCGGTGGGGTCGGTGAGCCAGCTCTGGAGGTCGGCCGGGTTGATCCGGTCGAGGGGGTGGCCGGTCCAGGTGCCGTAGTCGGGGTCGGCGAGCGCTGGTTCTTCGGTGAGGCTGGTGTCGGTGAGGGTGGCGGCGGTGTGGTGGGCGGCGCGGGAGGGCGCCACGAGCCAGGGACTGTCGGGGAAGAGCCGGGTGAGCAGCTGCGGTGCGGTGCGCAGGGCGAGGGCGGCTCGGTGGCCGCCCTCGTCGAGGTCGTGATCGCCTCCGAGCACGGTTGCTCGGAGGGCGGGGGTGTGTCCGGAGGCGATCAGGCGCAGGCCGTTCACGGTGTGGTGGTGATCTCCGCGGCGGTTTCGGTCGGGTGGCCGGTGCGGGTCGCCAGCCGGGAGAGCAGGCCGGCGAAGGTGAGGCCGAGGGCGGTCCAGAGGACTGCCTGGGTGCCGAGTGAGGAGATCCGGAAGTTCCACAGCAGGGTGGCGGGGAAGTCGGCGGGGACTTCGTTGAAGGTGGGTAGCAGGGTGTAGGCGATGGTGACGACGATGAGGAATCCGGCGGTGCCGGCGGTGGCGCGGCGCCATTGGTGGGTCTGGGTGCGGGCGGCCAGCACGGCGGCCCAGATGGCGACGAGTCCGAGGACGACGCTCGCGAGGTAGGCGATGGTGCGTTCGCGGATGGTCGCCGGGTCGCCGACCGCCGGCGGGTTGGGTGGGTATTTGAGGAACGGCACGAGGACCAGGCCGAGCAGCGCGGCGCCGGCGAGGCCGAGCGCCGCGTGGGTGTCGCTGCCGGTGTGCAGGCGGCGGCGCAGCACGGTGTAGGCGGTGGCGAGGATGCCGCCGAGGGCGGCGCCGTAGAGGCTGGTGGCCAGGAACAGGCCCACGCCGCTTTGCACGGAGCGTTCGACGAGGGGCTTCTCGGCGCCGCCGGCGGCGGCTTCTTCGATGGCGATGGCCGCCTCGACGTGCGGCTCGCCGAGGAAGAAGGCGAAGCCGCCGGCGAGCAGGCCGGCTGTGAGGCCGGCCAGCAGGCCCCGGAGCAGGATCTGGGAGTAGTCCGGGGTGGTGTTCAGTGGCACGGGACACCGAGGAGGTGGCGGCCGTCGTGCATGAGCTCGTGCAGGTACATGCCGCTCTGCGACAGGGCGCCCTGGTCGAAGGCGACCAGGTAGGCCAGCAGCAGCATCAGGCCGGTGAAGCCGGCGGCGGTGGCGAGCAGCCGGGGTGAGACCGCGGGCGTGGTGAGGGTCTGTGCCTTGGACATGGTGAGGTCAACCTCCTGCGGGATGGCGCGTCCCGATCGATGGGGCCTGCGGCGTGTGAGCGTCCTGACTCACGGGCCCCCTGGGTGGGGGCCTGTTTACAGTGGCGCGACCGCACCGGGATTTCACCGGTTTCCCTCGCACACCGCAGATTGGCTTGCCTCAACCTATCGGCCGGGGTGGTTCCGGCACAACCGGCCACCGGTAGCATCCACGCCGGTCACTGTGGGGCGGGGGTGGGGGTTCGGTGCGGTTCGTGGCGGTCGTCGTGGCTGGTGTGCTGGCCGGGGTGGTGGTTCCGGCGGCGGAGGGGGCCTGGGCGGCGCCGTGTCTGGGTGCGGCGCCGCCGGTGGCGGGGGTGCCGGCGGAGTTGAAGGCGTACGCGCCGGCGCGGCTGGCCGGTCTGGCGACCGGTGCCGGGGTGCGGGTGGCGGTGGTGGACTCCGGGGTGGACGGCCGGAATCGGCAGCTCGCGGGCCGGGTGGTCGACGGCCGGGATCTGCTGCGTAATGAGGCTGACGGGCGGCGTGACTGTGTTGGGCACGGTACGGCGGTGGCCGGGATCATCGCGGGGGTGCCGGAGGCGAGCACGGGGGTGCAGGGGCTGGCGCCGGCGGCGACGATCGTTCCGGTGCGGGTGAGTGAGGACACCGATGGTGGTGATCAGGGGTCGAGTGCGAGCAAGTTCGCGGAGGCGATCCGGTGGGCGGCCGGGGCGGGTCGCGCCGACGTGATCAACATCTCGCTGGTGATGCCGCAGCAGGATGACGGGGTGCGGGACGCGGTCGCTGAGGCGGTGCGGGCCGGGGTGGTCGTGGTGGCGGCAGCCGGTAACGGTGGGGTGGACGCGGGGGTGGCGTACCCGGCCGGTTATCCGGGGGTGATCGGGGTCGGTGCGGTGGCCGCGGACGGGCGGTTGGCGCAGTATTCGCAGCCGGGTGCGCATGTGGACATCGTCGCGTTCGGTGACGGGGTGACGGTGTTGTCGCCGGTCGGTGGGCATCGGACGGTGCAGGGTACGAGTTTCGCGGCGCCGTTCGTGTCGGCGACGGCGGCGCTGTTGCGGGAGCGGTTTCCGCGGGCGAGCGCGGCGGAGATCACTGAGCGGTTGCTGCGGTCGGTGGATCCGGCGCCGGGTGGGGCGCGCAGCGCGCAGTACGGGGTGGGGTTGCTGAATCCGTACCGGGCGTTGTCGGAGGAGTCGGGTCCGGTGGTGGCCGCGGTTGCCGGGCCGGTGTCGGCGGTGCCGGTCGCGGTGCGTGGGGGCGCGGAGTGGGAGCGGGCCGGGGTGTTCGCGGCCGGTGGTGCCGGGGTGGCGGTGTTGGGTGTGGTGGTCGCGGTGGTGGCGGGGCGGGGCCGGCGGCGGCGTTGGCACCCTGCCGGCCGGGATCCCGGCCATGATCAAATGCCGGGATGATGTGGGACGCCATCACCGAGGCAATGGCCGGGCTGTATCCGCGGGCGCAGCCGTGGCATGTGACGTATCCGGCGGAGGGGTTCGATCTGCGGGCGGCGTCGGCGTATCCGGCGGACGGGCATTGGCATTTCGTGACGTACGGGCTCGGCGAGCGCTGGGGTTTCGAGTTGACGTTCCGGGTGGTGCGCGGTGCTGGTGAGCAGCCGCCGCAGTGGCCGTTTCTGATGCTGAACCGGGTGGCGGGCTATGCGAACGCGGCGGCCGAGCCGTTCGAGGAGGGTCAGTGGCTGGACCTGGGTGGCCCGGTGACCGGGTTTCCGGGCACTGACGGCCCGGCGACCGGGTTGACGGTGGTGATCCTGGCCGCGGACCCGCAGTTGGGGGACCGGTTCCTGCAGTTGGTCGGGGTGACCGCGGCGGAGGCTAACGGCGAGGTGGAGATCGACGATGATCATCCGCTGTTGGTGACCGATCCGGGGCGGGCCTGAGCCAGCGGACCGACCGCCATGCGGTGACCGTCCACGTCGGGTCCGGGCCGGCCAGGTCGGTTTCCAGGCAGTCGCCGTCGATGAAGTGGTAGCCGAGCAGGCGGCCGGGGTAGAACCATGCGGCGCGTACGCCGACGCCGCCGCGCCCGCTTTCGGATGTCCGGCCGGTGGCGCCGGGTGGGACCTCGCCGGCGAGGGTGGTGAGGATGCTGTCGGCGGTGGCGCAGCGCCAGGTGAGCCGGCTGGTGGTCAGGGTGCCGTCGCCGGGTGGCAGGTCGATCGACCAGCCGTCACCCAGGTCCGTGCGCATGGCCGTACCCTAGCCGCCGTTGCGGGGAAGGCGGAGCCTGCCGGCCGGAACCCACCGGCAGAATCCGCGGGGTCAGCGCGTCACCGGACGAAGCGGATCTCGGGGTGGCGTGGGTGGGGGCCGCGCAGCAGCCGGCTGTCGCCGTGGCGCAGGTGCTGGTCGAAGAAGGCGCGCAGGTAGGTGCGCTGGAGGGTGACGGCGCGGGACGGGTCGAGGGTGCCGAGCATCTCGGCCAGTTGCTCGGGGGTGAGGCCGAGGGCTTCGGCGGCCTGCGGGTAGAGCACTTCGCCGTCGTTGAACGACGCGTGGGTCGAGCCGGCCAGGGTGAGCTGGCGTTTCCAGCCGCGGTGGCCGGTCCAGAACGTGTTCCAGGTCGGGTCGTCGGCGCCGGGTCCGCGGTCGCTGCTCAGCAGCAGGAACGGCCGGTCGCAGCCGGCGACGGCGGCGGCGCCGACGAGGGTGCCGTCGAGGTTGACGCCGGCTTTGAGGCGGCGGTCGTGGCGCATCGCGGCGGCGGCGGTGCTGCCGCCGAGGGAGTGGCCGAACATGCCGATGCGGTGCAGGTCGAAGGCGCCGCGCAGCCCGTGGGGCAGGCGCCGGCCGCCGGCGTCGGGGTTGCGGCCGGCGTCGAGGGCGGCGAGTTGGTCGAGGACGAAGCGGGTGTCGGCCTCGCGGACCGCGGCGGCCTGGGCGATCACGGTGTCGTCGAGGTCGGGCGGGATGGTGGAGACGGCGATGCGGCCGTCGGGGAATTCGACTTCGCTGGCGTCGTGGGTGTGGTCGATGGTGACGACGATGTAGCCGTGGCCGGCCAGTTCCTCGACGAGGGCGGTGCTGGTGCCGCGGTCGCCGCCGAGGCCGGGTGAGTAGAGCACGACGGGGTGGCCGCCGGCTTTCCGGTCCAGCGGGGGGCTCTGCCGGGCGTGGGTGAGGGTGGCGCGTACCCGGTCGGCGGGCAGGCCGAACACTTCGGTGAAGTGGGGCACGGCGCCGGGTGACAGCCATGGCGCCGCCGGGTGGCCGTGGGTGTGCCGGGCCGGGTACCAGATCTGGATCATGATTTCGCGGGCCGGGTGGGCCGGCACCCATGGGTCGGTGCGGGTGGTGTCGACCAGGTGCAGCGCGACGGTGCCGAGGCGGGCGGGGCCGGTCGGTGCGGGCAGGACGTAGCCGGCGGTGCGGTGCCGGTGGCGGGCGGTGGCGGGGGAGGCGGTGGTCAGGCCGAGGCCGGAGGCCAGGACGGCGGCTGTCAGCAGTGACCGGCGGCGGACGGCGATCGGGGTGTGTGCGGGCATGGCGGGGGTTCCTTCCGGTGCGGTGGCGGTGCGGGTCAGGCGGCCGAAGCCGGCTGGGGCTGAGGTTGGGGCTGGGCGGGGGTGGCTGGTGACGTGTCGCGGCGGCGCAGGAACGCCGGGGTCCACCAGTTCGCGTCGCCGAGCAGGATCATCAGGCTGGGCAGGACGACGGCGCGGATGAGGGTGGCGTCGATGAGGATCGCGGCGGCGAGGCCGACGCCGAGCTGTTTCATGTCGACGGTGCTGAGGGTGGCGAAGATGGCGAAGACGGCGACCATGACGGCGGCGGCGCTGGTGACGACGCCGGCGGAGCCGGTGATGCCGTCGGCGACGGCCTGCCGGGTGGGTACGCCGCGCAGGACGGACTCGCGGATGCGGCTGACGACGAACACGTGGTAGTCCATCGACAGGCCGAACAGGATGACGAACAGCAGCAGCGGCAGCCAGGCCACGACGGCGTGGGTGGAGCGGAAGCCGAGCAGGTTCTGCGCCCACGGGTTGTCGTACTGGAAGACCCAGACGAGCAGGCCGTACGCCGATCCGGCGGACAGCAGGTTCAGCAGGATCGCCTTGACCGCGATGATGATCGCGCGGAATGTCACGACCATCACGGCGAACGTCAGCAGGAGCACGAACCCGATCACCAGGGGCAGCCGCTGGTCGAGGTGGCGGGTGTAGTCGATGTCGGCGGCGACGGCGCCGCCCACGGCGTACCGCGCGCCGGGCACGGTGCCGACGGTCGTCGGCAGCAGCTGGGTGCGGAGTCTGTCGAGGGAACGCCGGGCGTCGTCGCTGTCGCGGGCGTACGGGGTGGCGACGGTGAGGGTGGTGACGGTGGCGTCGGCGGAGATCTGCGGGGCGGTCAGGCCGTCCTGGGAGAACAGCGCGTCGGTGCGGGTGCGGGAGACGAGGTCGTCGAGGGCCCGGGCGACCGCCGGCGCGGCGCCGGCGGGGGCGGTGACCGCGACCAGGTGGCTGGTTCCGGTGCTGGGGTAGGCCGCGGTGAGCCGGTCGAAGGCCTGCATGACCGGGGCGGTGCGGGGCAGTTCGGCGTCGTTGGGGCTGCTCAGTCTCATGGTGAGCGCGGGCGCGGCGAGGGCGAGCAGGGCGGCCAGCGACACGAGCAGGGCCACCGCGGGGCGTTTGAGGACCGGGCGCAGCACGGCCGGCCAGAAGCGGGGGGGCGCCGGTGCGGGAGGCGAGCCGCCACAGCAGCGGCACGCGGGGCCGGTCGACCCAGGGGCCGAGTGTGGCGAGGATCGCGGGCAGGACCGTCAGCGAGCCGATGACCGCGATGGCGACGACCAGGATCGCGCCGACGGCCAGGGAGGAGAACAGCGGGTCGCCGGCGAGGAACAGCCCGGCCATCGACACGGTCACCGCGATGCCGGACACGACCACGGCGTGCCCGGAGGTGGCCGCGGCGATCTCGACGGCGTCGACGGGCCCGCGGCCGCGGGCTCGTTCTTCCCGTTCGCGGCGCAGGTAGAACAGGGAGTAGTCGACGCCGACGGCCAGTCCCAGCAGCAGGATGACGCTGTTGACCAGGCCGTTGGCGGGCACCAGGTGGGAGACCACGCCGGTCAGGCCGATCGCCGCGGCGACCGCGGACAGGGCCAGCAGCACCGGCACCCCGGCGGCGATCAGCGCGCCGAAGGTGACCAGCAGGATCGCGAGCGTCACCGGGATGCTGAACAGTTCGGCGCGCACGAAGTCGGCGCGCAGGATCTCGTTGACCGCCTTGTCCATCGAGTTGGCGCCGACCTGTTCGATCCGCAGCGACGGGTAGTCGCGCTGCACGGCCGTGGTCGCGTCGAGCAGCGGCCCGAGGCGCTCCGAGGCGGTCAGCGGGTCGCCGTCGAGGGTGACGCGGACCAGCAGCGCGCCGCCGCCGGGCGCCGGGACCGGGCCGTCGGCGGCACCGACCTGCGGCAGCGCGGTCATCGCGGTCATCACCGCGTCGGCCGCCCGCGCGGCGGCCGCCTGGTCCAGCGGGCCGGACCGGGCGGTGATGAGGACGTCCTCGGTGACGGCCGGGGCGGCGAAGCGGCCCGACCGGGTGATCGCCTCGGCCTGGCTGGACTCGCCGAGGTTCGGGGCGGTGTCGGCGGCTTCCCGGGTGCCGGTGACCGCTCCGGCGGTGAAGCACACCACCACGAACAGCACCCACAGCAGCATCGCGCGCCACGGGTGCAGGGCGCTCCATCGCGCTACCCGTACCGTCAGAGGGCTTTTCGGCATTTTCGGTTTCCTTCGATCGCGACCGCCGTGAACGGTGATCACGTTGCCGGGAGCCGGCGGCGTTGTCGGTGGGGCCGGCAGCCGGTTCGGGGTGGGGTTTTCCGCACCCTCTGCGGCGGGGCAGCCGCATGGCCGGCCGGCCGGAGGGTGTCTACGGTGATCACGTGACCTCGACAGAAGCGGCGATACCCCGGCTGCGCGGCGGCGCGCTCATCACTGTGCTGCAAGGCCTGTGGTCGGCGCCGGGCCGGCGCGCCACCCTCCACACGCTGGCGGGGCTGCCGGCCGGTGTGGTGTCCTTCGCGTTCGCCGGTGGGCTGCCGGTCGGTCTCGGCTACAGCGCGGGCTGGAGCCTGCTCTACGCGCCCGGCAGTGCCTGGCCGGCGACCACCGGGTTCGTGGTGCTCACCGTGGCGGTGGTGCTGCTGCTGCCGTTGATCGTGCGGCCGTTGACCGCGATGCAGCGCCTGCGGTCGCGGGCGCTGCTCGGCGTCGACATCCCCCCGCCGCCACGGCGCGGCGGCGGGCGGCTGATCGGCGCGTGGGCCGCGGCCGGCATGTGGCGGCAGCTGGCCTACCACGTGCTGGCGCTGTTCACCGGGGTGCTCGGCGCTGTGGTGACGGCGGCGTGCTGGCTGGTCGGGGTCGCGATGGCGGTGGTCCTGCCGCTGGAGTTGGCGGGCGGGTGGGACACCGGGTGGTCGCTGCCGGCGACCCTGGCGCTGGCCGTGGTCGGGCCGGCGGTGCTGCTCGCGGCGCCGTGGGTGGCCCGGGGTGTGGCGCGCGCCGACACGGCCGCGGCCCGGGCGCTGCTCGGCCCGAGCCGCAGCGAGCAACTGTCGGTGCAGGTGGCGTCGCTGTCGCGGAGCCGGGCCGACATCGTCGCCGCCACCGACGCCGAGCGCCGCCGGATCGAACGCGACCTGCACGACGGCGCCCAGCAGCGGCTGGTGTCGCTGGCGATGAACCTGGGCATGGCCCGCGCCAACCTCACCGACACGCCCGAACCCGCCCGGCGGGCCATCGAGGCCGCCCACGACGAGGCCACCCAGGCGCTCGCCGAGTTACGCGAGTTCGTCCGCGGCCTGCACCCGGCCGTCCTCAACGACCGGGGCCTGGACGCGGCCCTGTCCGGGATCGCCGCCCGCGCGCCGCTGCCGGTGCGGCTGAGCGTCACCATGACGGCCCGGTGCTCGCCGGTGGTCGAGGCGATCGCCTACTTCGTGGTGTCCGAGGCGCTCACCAACGTCGCCAAACACGCCCACGCCGGGCACGCCGAGGTCACTGTCGACCGGGTCGGCGACCGGCTGCGGATCGCCGTCACCGATGACGGCCGCGGCGGCGCCACGGCCGACGGTGACGGCAGCGGGCTGCGCGGGCTGGCCCAGCGCGCCGCCTCCGTCGACGGCACGTTCACCCTGCACAGCCCGGCCGGCGGGCCGACGACGATCACCGTGGAGCTGCCGTGCGCATCGTGATCGGCGAAGACTCGGTGCTGTTGCGCGCGGGCCTGGCCAAACTGCTCGCCGACGGCGGTTTCGACGTCGTCGCCGCGGTGCCCGACGCCGAGCAGCTGCTGCGCGCGGTCGCCGAGCACCGCCCCGACCTGGCGCTCATCGACGTGCGGATGCCGCCCACCCACACCGACGAGGGCATCCGCGCCGCGCTCGTGATCCGCCACCAGTACCCGCAGGTCGCCGTCCTGGTGCTGTCGCAGTATGTCGAGGAGCGGTACGCCACCGATCTGCTGTCGGTGCAGACCAGCGGCGTCGGCTACCTGCTCAAGGACCGGGTCGCGCACGTGTCGGAGTTCCTCGACGCCCTGCGCCGGGTCGCCGCCGGCGGGACCGCCCTGGACCCGGAGGTCGTCGCGCAGTTGCTGGTCCGCCGCCGCGACGATCCGATCGACCGTCTCACTCCCCGCGAGACGCAGGTGCTGCGGCTGATGGCCGAGGGCCGCTCCAACACCGGCATCGTCGACGCGCTGCGCGTCAGCCACAGCGCGGTCGAGAAATACGTGAGCAGCATCCTCGCCAAACTCGACCTGCCGCACACCGACACCGACCATCGCCGGGTCCTGGCGGTCCTGAAATTCCTGCGCACCTGAGCGAGGGCCGTTCCGGCCGCTATTTCTCGGCGCGGTGCACGGCGTAGCCGCCGACACGGCGCAGGCGCCCGCCGGCGGTGCGGTCGGCGGCGGTGAACCCGGCGGTGGTGAACGTCCGCGGCGACAGGCCGTGCGAACGGCCGAGGTGGCCCTCGACGTCGAGCACGTGCAGCCGCCCGCCCGGCCGCAGCACCCGCAGCGCCTCCCGTAACGCCTGGTCACGGCCGGTTTCGTCGAGGTGGTGCATCATCAGCGACGACAGCACGTGATCGACGTGGTCGTCGGGCAGCGGCAGCCGGCCGGCGAACGCCTCCTCGAATCGGATCCCGCCGCCGGTTTTCGCCGCTTTGCGGCGGGCCCGGCGCAAAGCGGCCGGGTCCGGGTCGATGCCGACGGCGTCGACGCCGGGGGTGCGGCGGGCCAGCGCCGTGATCAGGTTCCCGGTGCCGCAGCCGATCTCCAGGACCCGCTGGCCGGCCCGGATGCCGGCGGAGTCGAGCAGGAGCCGGTGCAGGCGGCCGACGCCGGCCAGCCGCGACAGCGGGTCGTAGAGCGGCAGCAGCCAGTGCCGGCCGGCGCCGGGCAGATAGTCACCGGCCGGGGTGTGACGAAGTTTGGGCATACACTCAGCATTGTGCAGCGGTCGCGCGTGGCCAATGGCGATTCTTCGGGCGGGATGCGACGATCCTCGGTTGCTCTGGTGGAGTTCCCGCACCGGCCCGGCGTGCCGTCGGTGGGGGTGGGCCGGCTGCCGGGCCACCGGGTGCACGAGGGTCCGCACGCCCACGACTTCCTCGTGCTGTTCTACGCGCACCGCGCCGCCGGCGCCGCGGCCATCGACGGTCGGACGTGGGCGGTGTCCGCTGGTGATCTGTTCGTGCTGGCGCCCGGGCAGGTGGTGTCGTTCGACGCCCCGCAGGTCGACGGCTGGGTGGTGTGGTTTCCGGCCGAGGTGGTGCGCTCCGGCGCCTGGGCGTCGTGGCGCTCGCATCCGCTGCTGTTCCCGTTCGCCCGCGGCGCCGACCGGGCCCAGCGGCTGCGGATCCCCGCCGCCGACCGGCCGGCGTGGCGGGCGCGGTTCGCCGCCCTCGACGCGGAGTTGACCGCCCGCCGCGACGGCTACCCCGAGGCCGCGCTCGCCCACTTGACGTTGCTGCTGGTGGCGGCGGCCCGGCTGTCGACCGACGTCGCCGACCAGCTGCGGTCGGCCGACGAGCCGCTGCTCGCCGCCGTCTTCGACGTCATCGAGGCCCGTTTCACCGCGACGCTGGCGCTGGCCGACGTCGCCGCGGCGCTCGCGCTCACCCCCGGCCACCTCACCACCGTGGTACGCCGCAAGACCGGCCGCACCGTCCAGCAGTGGATCACCCAGCGGCGGCTGCAGGAGGCCCGCCGCCTGCTGACCGACACCGATCTCGGCGTCGCGGTGATCGCCCGCCGCTGCGGATACCCCGACACGTCCTATTTCATCAAACGGTTCCGCGCCGAGCACACGCTCACTCCCGCCCAGTGGCGGGCCGCCTAGCTGTACTGACCACGGAGGTTGGTGACGGCGGGCCCGCGAGCTGCCGATACCGTCCACCGGATGGACGTCCTGAAGATGATCGCCGATGAACGCCGCCGCTTCGCCGACCTGGTCGACTCCCTGACCGCCGACCAGTTGGCGACGCCCAGCCTGTGCGGCGCCTGGACCGTCAAGGAGGTGGCCGGGCACCTGGTGTCGGTGGTCGCCGGCTCCGATGTGGTGGCCCTGAAACTGCTGGTGCTCAGCGGTTTCCGCCTCCACAAGGCCAATGCCCGCCTGGCCACCCTGACCGCGCGTCAGCCCGCCGCGCGGCTGGCCGCCCTGCTGCGGGAACACGCGGACAACCCGTTCCGGCCGCCGATCGTGGGGCACCCGGGCGCGTTGACCGACCTGCAGGTGCACGGCCAGGACATCCGCCGGCCGCTGGGCCTGCCGCACGAGCTGCGGCCCGACCGGCTGCGGGTGTCGCTGGACTTCTTGACCGGCGGCCGGGCGATCGGCTTCACCCCGAAGAGCCGGCCCGCCGGGCTGCGGTTCGAGACGACCGACCTGGCGTGGGCGCGGGGTGAGGGCCCGCTCGTGCGGGGAGCCGCGGAAGCCGTGATGCTCGCTCTCGCCGGCCGGCCCGCGGCCCTGGCGGACCTGGACGGCGACGGCGTCGCCATCCTGCGCGGCCGGCTCCGCGCAGCGGCCTGACCCGGCCCCGGCGTCCGCCGTTCGGTCAGCACCCGGAGCCGTACGGCTGCCGGGAAAAGGCCTCGCGTGCCAATAGCAGACATTGATGCCCGCCTTATTTGGGGGTTAGGGTGACCCGACTGGACATGTAAGAAAGACGGCGCGTCACACGATCACGGGGGATAAGCCGTACCAGGCAGACCTGCCGCTTCACCTGGCGGTTCACGCATTTCTCGGGCGGGCCGGCCGCATTTTGGACGGGACGGAAACCTCGGCGCGCTGTCGCGGATACGACTTCTGCTGAAGATTCGGCGAAAGGACCGGCGTCATGCGGTTGCGTCGCGGCCTGATAGTTTCCTTCCTTTTCACGGCATCATTCATGATCGGCACTTCGGTGGAATCCCCGGGCGCCGCCGGCGCCCCGGAGAGCCACACCCTCATTCCGGAACACTCTTCCACCGACGACGAGCAGCACCGCGTCCAGGACCTGGTCGGCACCCCGATGCGGGTCATCGAGCAGAAGACCAAGGAGAACGCCGACCGGATCCAGCGCGACACCGGGCAGCGCCCCGGGACGGCACGGACCCGGGCGGCCGTCGCCGACCCCGGCGCCGCCGGATCGTGGAGCCCGGTCATCGACACGCCCGTCGTCCCGGTGTTCACCGCGGTGCTGCCCAACGGCAAGGTGCTGATCTGGGACTCCGTCGGCGACAAGGCCACCGAGACCTACCCGGAACACGACTTCACCCGGGCGATGGTCTTCAACCCGGCCGACGACACGTACAAACGCGTCGACCTGCAAGGCTCCAACATCTTCTGTGCCGGGTTCGCGCACCTGCCCAACGGCAACATCCTGGTCGCCGGCGGCAACGCCAACGCGCAGCTCGCCGGCACGGTTCGCACCTACGTCTTCCACTGGCAGACCGAGACGTGGACCCGCGGCAACGACATGGCCGGCGCCCGCTGGTACCCGTCGGTCGCGGAGACAGCCAACGGTGAAGAGGTCATCATCGGTGGCGGGCCGACGACCGCCGAGGTCTACCAGACCAACGGCGCCATCCGCGCCCTGCCGAACTTCACCAAGTACAGCGGGCGGATCTATCCGTTCATGGTGTCCCGGCCGGACGCCCAGCTCGGGGTCTTCGGCCCCGAGACGACCGGCTACACCGTCACCACCTCCGGTAACGGCGTCATCACCGGCACCGCGACCCGGGACGCCGTCAACCGCCAGTACGGCAGCTTCACCCCGTACGACATCGGAAAATCGCTGGTCGTCGGGGGCGGCGACATCACCGAAGGTGGTGTCACCCGGGTGCCCACCCGTACCGCCGTCGTCCTGAACAGCAACACCGGCCTCAACCCGGCGGTGACCGCGACCGGCTCGATGTCCACCGGCCGCCGCCAGCTCAACGCCACCGTCCTGGCCGACGGATCGGTCCTGGCCACCGGCGGCCTGAACCGGACCTCCACGTCCGGCCTGGTCGACCTGGCCAACGCGGTGACCACAGCGGAACGGTGGAACCCCGCCACCGGGCAGTGGACGGTGCTCGCCGCCGCGGCCCGGGTGCGGCAGTACCACTCGACGGCCGCGCTGCTGCCCGACGGGCGGGTGCTGACCGGCGGCGGCGGCATCTGCGGCGTCTGCATGAGCGTCGGCTACCTGGAGAAGAACATCGAGTATTTCACCCCGCCGTACCTGTACAAGAACGACGGCAGCGGCCAGCTCGCCGACCGGCCTGTCATCTCCGCCGCCCCGGACGGTGTCGGCATCGACGCCGTCTTCACCATCACCACCCCGCAGGCGGCCGACATCCGCAAGGTCGCCCTGGTCGGGCTCGGCGACGTCACCCACGGCGTCGACCAGGGCCAACGCTATGTGCCGCTGAAGTACACGGCCTCCGGCACGACCCTGACCGTCACCGGGCCCCCGGCCGGAGGCACCGCGCCCCCCGGCTACTACATGCTGTTCGTCGTCGACGCCGCCGGAGTCCCCTCGGTCGCCAAGATGGTCCAGGTCGCCAAAGGCCCGACTCCACTGATGAGCGCGATCAAGAACAGCACCGGCCGCTGCATCGACATCCCCAGCTCGTCCCTGGCCAGCCGCACCTACCTGCAGACGTACAACTGCAACAACTCCAAGGCCCAGGCCGTCACCAGATTGAGTGACAACACGCTGCGGGTCCTCGGCAACTGCATCGATGTGCCGAGCAGCAACTACGTCACCGGACAACGGATCTGGTCGTACGCCTGCAACGGCACCGGCGCGCAGACCTGGCAGTTCCGCGCCGACGGCACGATCCGCCCGGCCCGCAACACCGGCCTGTGCCTGGCCGCCGCCTCCAACGCCAACAACGCGCAGGTCTCGGTTGTCACCTGCACGCTGACCGCTTTACAGAAATGGACGTGGTAGTGGCATTGTCTAAGCCGTGATCGACACCCATGCAGCACTGGAAGCACTGATCCAGCACGCCTACCGGGAGGACTACAAGGCCGTCGGCGCGCTCGTCGACGGCCTTGCCGCCTCCCGCGACAGCACGCTGCTGCCCAAGCTGTACAAGGCGTTCGCCGACTTCCTCGACACCTCGCACCTCTACGGCTGCGAAGTGACCGCCCAGGTCCTCGCCGGGATCGCCGGCGTCACCGCGCTCCCGACGCTGCTGCTGGCCGCCGACCGCGAACTCGAAGACGGCGAACTCGACCTGTACAGCACGCTGCACGGCCTGCTCAACGACGACCAGGAAGCGGCCCGCCCGCTGGTGCTCGCCCTGGTCCGCAGCACCAGCACCGTGAAATGCCTCGCCGGGCTGCGCGGCATGCAGCAGGTGGCCCGCCCCGAGGACATCGAACTGCTCGCCGAAGTCGCCACCCGTCCCGACGCGCAGGTCCGCCAGCGGGCACTCGACGTGATCCCGCACCCCGCCGACAACGAGCGGGCCTTCCGCGTCCTGGCCACCGGCCTGCAGGACCCCGACGAGGAGGTCCGCCTGCTGGTGCTCACCCGGATCGCCGCCAACCCCCACCCGGCCGCGGTCGAGCCACTCGCCCTGCTGCACACCGACCCCAGCGCGGTCGTGCGCGCGAAAGCCGCCTACGCCCTCGGCCGGATCGCCACCCCCGAGGCGCTGCCCGCCCTGCGGCTGCTGCTGCAAGACCCCGACCAGCGGGTCCGCGACCAGGCCCGCGGCGCCGTCGGTCTGGTCGGCGGCAGCACCGCCGTCGACACCCTGCTCACCGAGGCCGCCGCCACCGAACCCCGGCGCCGGGCGTCGGCCGCGAAAGCCCTCGCCAAACTCGTCGACGACGACCCCCGCGCCGAAACCCAGTTCATGCAGCTCAGCCGGGACCCCGACGGCACCGTGCGGGCCGCGGTGCTCAGCGGTCTCGCCGACATCGGCGACCCGTCGGGCCGGTGGACACCCCTGGTGATCGCATTCGCCGACGACCCCGACGTCACCGTGCGCCACCGCGTCGCCGTCACCGCCCGGCACCTGCTGCCGGACGCCTGCGACCTGCTGGACCGCCTCGCCGCCGACCCGAAAGGCTTCGTCCGGGAAGCCGCCGAACTGGAACGCACCCGGGTCCGGCACTGACCGGCCCGCACCAGAGGCCGATCCCCGCTGTCGGCCCGGCCACGACCAACGACATTCACGGTACGAACGACGCCCGCCGGCTGGACCCCGCGCACCCGCACGGCCACCGCCGGCGCACACCGAACATGCGGTCAGCGACGCCGCCGAAGTGGGACACGGCCGGACACCACGGTGTCCGGATCCCGGCGACGCGCTGGCAGCCACCCGCCCCGGTCACCCGGCGGACGACGCCTCGATCGCCGTGTTGATCTCGACGATGCCGCGTTCGGTTCGCGCGAGCACCGATGCCGGCAGCCGCGGGTCCGACGAGTGCACGGATCCGCCGACGAGAGTGCGTCTGACCAAGGGGGAGAAGCCGCATTAGGTTCGGCTGAGAACACTTGGACTTCCGGTCATGAAGGGTGACATGGCGATAATGGGCTCCATGTGGAAGTTGCTGATGGCCCGGGTTGCCCTTTCGGAGAACGCGTCCATGGTCGAAGTCGTAAACGCTGTGCAGTCGATGCCGTATGGGCGCCCCGCCGAGCGCACTGCGCAAGGTGCGCTCGCCGAGTGGCGGGGCACATGTTCAACCAAGCATGCGCTGTTAGCGGCCGTTCTCGCGGAACAGTGGCCGGACACCGACCCGCAGTTGATCCATCGCGTTTACCGTTGCATGCCGCAAGACGCAGCCCTTAGCTTCGGCCCCCACGCAGCCAGGGCGGTGCCCGAAGGAGGCTTGTGGGACGTGCATCGGTACCTGTCCATCAAGGTTGGTGGGAGCCGGGCTGTCATCGACGTGACGTTTCCCACCGGCCCACGCTGGGACGGAGCCGGTTCAATGCCGGTCGCGTGCGGGCCAGGAGTCGATCACGCGGCCGGTCGCCACCCTGACACGGACAAACGCGCTCTGGAGGAGATGCATTGCGATCCCAGCGTTCGCGAGCCCTTCATCGCAGCACTCGGTACTCCGGTGAGCCACCACCATTGAGCGGAACGCCCAGATTCCCATCTCGACGATTTTCATAGAGCGTCCCGGGACGACCACGTCGCCCTCACCGCGATCATCGGGATCGGCCGCGCGGGGGAGTGCTCGCTGGCCGGAGAAGCGGGCAACCGTTTCCTCATCGAGCAGTGGGGCTGTCCGGCGATCGGCGTGTATTTCGCCGACTGTCCGTCGGCGGGCCACGACATGATCGCGTTCGACTACCGCGACTACGGGCCGGACGGCGAACCCCGCGTCGTCCACATCGACCAGAAAGCCGACTACCGGATCACCGTGCCGGCGCCGGATGTCGTGAGTCTCGTTCAGGCATTGCGGCCGGACAGCGACTACGACGACGACCGAGCGCGGCGGAAGGAACTGGACGAGATGACGCTCGGGCTTGTAACTTGCAGCTGACCGCGACACCGCCCGAGGAGGTGAGACCCATGAACGCTGTATCGATGTGGGTGCTCCCCCTGTGCGTCACGGTCGGGCGATCGATGTAGGTGTCGCCGGGAGCGCCTCGCCCAACAAGGCACTCCCGAAAGGCAACACCTATGCGTTCTCCGCATTTCACCGCCGACCGCGGCGTCCCCGGACTCCCGTCGCCGGTCTCCGGCGCCGATCGTGCGCCCCTGGAATTCGACGTGATCATCGCCGGGTGCGGGCCGACCGGCGCGATGCTGGCCGCCGAACTGCGGCTGCACGAGGTGCGAGTGCTCGTCCTGGAGAAGGAGACCGAGCCCGTGTCGTTCGCCCGCATCGTCGGTCTGCACATTCGCAGCATCGAGCTGATGGCGATGCGCGGGCTGCTCGAGCGCGTCCTCGAACACGGGAGACAGCGTCCGGCCGCCGGCTTCTACGCCGCCATCGACAAACCCGCGCCGCAGGGCCTGGACTCCGCGTACGCCTACCTGCTGGGCATCCCGCAGCCGGTCCTCGTCGACCTGCTCGAAGAGCATGCGATCGCGCTGGGGGCGCAGGTCCGGCGCGGTGCCGCGGTGGCCGAACTCGAACAGGACGACGACGGTGTGACCGTCGAACTCGCCGACGGGCACCAGTTGCGTACGCGCTATCTCGTCGGCTGTGACGGCGGGCGCAGCACGGTGCGCAAACTGCTCGGCGTCGGTTTCCCCGGCGAGCCTTCGCGCACCGAGACACTGATGGGCGAGATGGAAGTGGGGGTGCCGCCGGAGGAGATCGCCGCCAAGATGGCCGCATCCCGCGAGACCGACAAGCGATGGAACCTCAGGCCCACGGGCGGGGGACGCTACAGCGTCATCGTTCCCGCCGCGGGAGTCAGCGATCGTGCGCAACCGCCCACGATCGAGGATTTCCAGCAACAGTTGCGCGCCGTCGCCGGGACCGATTTCGGCGTACGATCCCCGCGCTGGTTGTCTCGTTTCGGTGATGCCACGCGGCTGGCCGACCGTTACCGGGTCGGGCGGGTCCTGCTGGCCGGCGATGCGGCACACATTCATCCGCCCATCGGCGGGCAGGGCCTCAACCTGGGTGTGCAGGACGCGGTCAACCTGGGCTGGAAACTGGCCGCACAGATCCGCGGCTGGGCACCGGAGACGCTGCTGGACACCTATCAGGCCGAACGTCACCCGGTCGCCGAGGACGTGCTGGACAACACCCGCGCCCAGATGGAGCTGCTGTCGACCGGACCGGGCCCGCGGGCGGTGCGCAGGCTGCTCACCGAGCTGATGGACTTCGACGACGTGAACCGCTATCTGATCGAGAAGATCACGGCGATCGGCATCCGGTACGACTTCGGCGCGGGCCCTGATCTGCTCGGCCGCCGCCTGCCCGACATCGACGTGAAGCGGGGCCGCCTCTACGGTCTGCTGCATCGCGGCCGTGGCCTGCTGGTGGACCGCACCGAACGCCTGAGCGCCGGTGGCCGGCCGGACCGGGTCGACTACCTCGCGGATCCCACGGCGGCACTGGATGTTCCGTGCGTGCTGCTACGCCCCGATGGCCACGTCGCCTGGATCGGCGACGATCAGCGGGACCTGGACGACCATCTCTCCCGCTGGTTCGGCGAGCCCGCCCACTGATCTCACCCGGGCGACGTCAGCCGGCTTCGTTGACGCAACGGTGACGCGTCATCCTGCCGGCAGCCGCCCGGCAGGATGACGCGGTGATCGTCACCGGCGCTTCTCAGCCGGTGACGCACCCTCTTCTATGCCTCGGGGGCCCAACTGAGCCGCTCAGGGTCGTGGCCCCAGCCGTTGCGCTCGTAGAACGGCACCGCCCGGGGGCTGGAATGCACCGTCACGTGCTCCAACTCCAGGCGGCGGGCCTCGTCCAGCACGGCCGCCATCAGCAGCGCGCCGACCCCGCGGTCACGCAACTCGGGGACGACGAAAACGGACTGCACGTCGCCGCCGCGCCGGGCGTACTTGTTCGCGGTGGGCACCCGATAGAGGACGGCCAGCCAAGCCATCCCGACGACCTCGCCGCCGGCCTCGGCCACGAACGCCCGGTGCTCCGGGTGGCCCCGCATCCAGTCACCCAGCGTCGCGACGAACTCGGCCAGGTTGTCTCCGTGGTAGCCGCGCTCCTGGGTGGCGCGCCGCCAGCGCAGCCCGGCAAGGGAGGGCGCATCCGCGTCGGAGGCCCGTCGCACCGTCACATCGATATCGACCATGCGACGATCATCCCGTTCGCGACGGATGAGGTGGCACCCCGGCGGGGAACCCCGCTGCCCCCGCGAATCACCGTCTGCGACGCGACCCGGACCGGTCGCGCGGCCTTTATCCCACGGCCGCCAGGAAATCCGAGTAGAACAGGCCCAGGCCGATCGCCACGCAGACACCGGCCACGGTCCAGAACCGCACCACGATGTTGACCTCGCTCCATCCGGCCAACTCGAAGTGATGGTGCAGCGGCACCATCCGGAAGACACGTCTGCCGGTGGTCTGGAACGAGACGATCTGGATCACCCAGGTGACCGTGATGATGAAGAAGAGGCCGCCGATCAGGATCGAGAGCAGCGTGGTGCGGGTGGCCACCGCGAGCCCGCCGATCAGGGCGCCGAGCCCGAGCGAGCCCACGTCACCCATGAAGATCCGCGCCGGGGAGGTGTTCCACCACAGGAAGCCCACGCAGGCGCCGGCCGCCGCCGCCGCGATCATGGCGATCTCCAGGGGGTCCCGGACCTGGTAGCAGTAGTCGTTCACGCGGACGTACGCGTCGTCGGCGCACCAGTGCCGGTACTGCCAGAATCCGATCAGCGCGTACGCGCCGAGCACCAGGATCGACGCGCCGGTGGCCAGGCCGTCGAGTCCGTCGGTGAGGTTCACGCCGTTCGACATCGCCGTGATCACGAAGACGAACACGATCACCGAGCCGACCTTGCCGACGTCCAGCCAGCTGATGTCCCGGATGAACGAGATGTGCTCGCTGGCCACGGTCTGGCCGTTGGTGCTGACCGTGTAGAGGGCGGCGATGCCGAACCCGGTGCCGACGATCGCCTGGCCGAGCAGCTTCCCTTTGGCGGACAGGCCGTCGGAGTTGCGCTTGCGGACCTTGAGGAAGTCGTCGACGAAGCCGACCGCGCCGCAGAAGACGAGAAGACCGAGCAGGACGAGGGCCGTCATGGTCGGCTTCTCCTGGGCGATCTGCCGCTCGGGCAGCGTGGTCAGCGCCAGGTGCCCGGCGACGTAGGCGACGAGGGTCGCCACGATGAACACCACGCCACCCATCGCGGGGGTGCCCTTCTTGCCCTCGTTCGAGGCCAGCCCGATGGAACGGATCGGCTGGCCGGCCTTGAGCGCGGTGAAGACCCGGATCGCCACCGGCGTGCCGAACAGGGAGATGATGAACGCGACCGCGGCCGCGACGATGACCGCCCTCACCGGCGAGCCTCCACGCGATGACGTGTCGACCTGCGCCGGCCATGCTGGTAGTCCTTCACGAGATCATTGATCACGGGACACGAGCTTGCCACACGCCGAGAGACTCTCCATCGTGGCCTTTTTCCGCGGACCGGGCGAAAGGACCACCCGCAAACGATCACCGAACGGGCAGCAGACCAGCGTGCTGCGGCACGTGGCAGTGCACTTATTGTGTGGCGATGACTCTCGCCGACATGGCACGGCCTGCCTCCGACCCCATTTCCACCCTGCCGTCACGGCGTCGCGGCCGACGGCTCGCCGTCGGCGTCTCGATCACCCTGCTGCTCGCGGCCGGCGGCACCGCCGCGTTCACCTACTACTACGACAGTGTGCCCCTGGTCGAGAGCACCGTCTCGTACCCTGTCGTCCCGGTGACGGAGCTGCCGCCTCCGGTGGCCAACGCCTTCATCGCCGCCGTCGACCCGGATTTCCACGCGTCCGGCGACTCGCTGATCACCCGGCGGTACACGGTGATCGCGTCCGGCGGCGGGGACGAGTCCGGCTGGCGGACTCGGATCATGGCGAACAAGGCCGAGGCCAGCTACACCAAGACGGAGATCCTGGATCGCTACCTCAACAGAGCCGACTACGGCCGCGGCGCGGTGGGCCTGGTCGCCGCCGCGCGCACGTACTTCCAGAAGCCGGCCGCGCAACTGACCGTCGCCGAGGCGGCGTTGCTCGCGGCGCAGCTGCACCCTGACCGGCCCGCGCCGAAGGACGGCTGGGAGCGCGTGCTCGACACCATGGTGGAGCACGGCTGGTTGAGCACGGCCGAACGGAGCGGGCTCACCTTCCCCGGCTGAAGCGCCCTCCGCGATGTCCCTTCGGGATAGCGGCGGGCCCGACCCGGCGCGGGGGGGGGGGGGGGGGGGGGGGGGGCGCGGGGGGGGGGCCCGGCGCCGGCGCGGGCCCCCCCCGGGCGGGGTGTCCCCGGGTCGCGGTGGGGGGGTCCTACCACCCGCGGATCTGGCTACGCCACCCAGGGACGGGGCTGGTTGACGATCTCGGCGCGCAGGAACACGTCGTACTTGCCCTCACCCTTACCGTCGATCCAGAACTTGTGCGTGTAGGGCTCGCTGGTGCCCGGCACGGTGCCCTGGACCGGCGGCGGGGCATAGCCGCGGGCGAACAGCGTCTCGCCGTGTTCGCCCACGTAATCGTCGGCCAGGCCCAGACCTTCGACCAGCCCGCCCGCGATCAGCGCGCCGATCGGACCGCCGGTCAGCATGCCGGCGATGGTGGCCGCCGGGGTGAGCCCGCTCCCCGGCGCGGCAGCGCTGGCCAGGTCGTAGATCGCGGCGCCCTGCGCGGCGGCCGCGGCGGCTTTCTGCATGGCCGCGTCCACCTTCTTGCGGGCCTCAGACGGTGAGCCTTCGTCGTTCTCCATCACCGCCACGTGCAGCACGCTGGTGACCACCGGCTGGTTGTCGGCCACCACGGCGGGCGTCACCCGGACGTCGTTCTTGTCCACGTCGCTGAACTTGAACATCGACGTGGCGGACCGGCCCAGCCCACCCCAGGAGACGATGAAGTACGGCTCGTCGCTGCCGGAGATCTCGGTGGACTCACCCCAGCACTTGAAGCCGACGAACCAGATCCGCAGATGCTGGTCGACGATGATCTCCGGCTCACCGGCCGCGGTGGTGGTGATGTGCCCGCCGGTCATCCGCCAGCGGCCCTGCCCGGCGGCGACGCTCACCGCCCCGGTCGGCAGGCCCAGCCGGCTGGTCACGCCGCCGGTCCGGTCGTACGCTTCGAGCGCCTTGCGGACCACGATGTCGCTGCGGTCCACGATCGGAGTCAGCGACTGGAGACGCCAGCCCTGGCCCCACAGCTCGTCGTAGCGCTTGCGGTACTGCTCGTACGTCGCCCCGTAGAGCTGGAACTCGCCGGTGGTGGCGGGACGCCAGACCGCGGTGTAGCGGGTGCGCCCGCCCACCACGTACGGCTGGAGCAGTTTCAAGCGCCAGCCCTGCTTCCACAGCTCGTCGTACTTGGCACGGTACGTCTCGTACGACACGTCGTAGATCTGGATCTCACCGTCGGTCGACGGCCGCCACACCGCGGTGTAGCGGACCTGATCGCCCGGCAGCACGAACGGCTGCAGCGCCTTGAGCCGCCAGCCCTGCTTCCACAACTCGTCGTACTTCTTGCGATAGTCGGCGTACGTCCACCCGTACACCTGGATCTCGCCCTCGGTCGACGGCTGCCAGGCGGCGGTGTAGCGAACCTGGCCGCCCACCACGTACGGCTGGAGCAGTTTCAGGCGCCAGCCCTGCTTCCACAGCTCGTCGTACTTGGCACGGTACGTCTCGTACGACACGTCGTAGATCTGGATCTCACCGTCGGTCGACGGCCGCCACACCGCGGTGTAGCGGACCTGATCGTCCGGCAGCACGAACGGCTGCAGCGCCTTGAGCCGCCAGCCCTGCTTCCACAACTCGTCGTACTTCTTGCGATAGTCGGCGTACGTCCACCCGTACACCTGGATCTCGCCCTCGGTCGACGGTCGCCAGACCGCCGAATACCGGATTTCGTCGTTCGCCATCTCGGTGTTCTCCCCCGAATGTGCCGGTGTCTTTGACGACCACAGGGCACCATCCGGGAGAGGTGGGCGGCCATACGCAGTTCTGCGCAAGCGGTGGCGAGCGGTGACTAGGTTGGTGGTCCATGTACATCCTGCTCGTCCTGATGGCGTGGGCTTGGCCATTGATCGCGGTGGTCGCCGCCGCGTTCGTCGTCTGGTGGCTGGTCCGCGTCGGCGGCGGGCAGGATGGGCAGGGAACTTCGGGGCCGTTGAGCCGGAGGGGATGGCTGCTGAGCGCGGGGACGGCATCGGCGGACGCCGCCTTCTACGGCTACGGGTTGGCCCAGACCACGTCGTTGTCGATGACCGATGCCGTGGCCCGATGCGCGATCGTACGGCCGGACCTCCATGGCGTCGACGGTCCTGCACACGTCGGCGGATCGGAGAGCCTGTGGCCGCTTCATGACACCACCTGCGGGCCGGAGCTGGTACCCGCATTCGTCAATCCGCTGGTGGCCGGGTTGGCGGTGCTGTGCGTAGCGTTCACGGCCCTGACGTCATGGGCGAAGATCAGTAGGGCGGCAAGGGCCTCTGCCGGCCACATTCTTGGACCTACGGCCTGGGCGAGCGGCAGCTTCGTATAGCTCTGATCTTTCGAGTGCGTCGCTCGCGACGATGCTGCCGTGTCGGCCAGCGGCGGCCGTTGAATGCGTGGCCCTGGCCTGGGTTCGTACCGATGTAATTTTGCCTGTCGAATTCGTGCAACAGTTCGTGCCCGTCGGGCGTGTTGGTACGACGGGAGGTGGGGAGTGGTCGAGGACTTCGGGTCGTTCGTCCGTGACCGGACGCCCGCGCTGCTGCGCTATGGCTTCGTCTTGTCGGGCAATCCCCATGATGCCGCTGACCTGGCGCAGGAGGCGCTGGTCCGGCTGGGCGAGCGGTGGGCGAGGGTCAGCGCGCAGGGCGATCCGGAGGGCTACGTTCGCACGACGATGGCGCGGTTGCACATCAGTTGGTGGCGTCGGCGTCGGCGGGAGCATCCGGTGCAGGTCTTGCC
Source organism: Actinoplanes sandaracinus (assembly GCF_030009775.1). GTDB lineage: Bacteria > Actinomycetota > Actinomycetes > Mycobacteriales > Micromonosporaceae > Actinoplanes > Actinoplanes sandaracinus. The sequence goes on from NZ_JASCTH010000027.1 coordinate 149,448, forward strand.
GGAGCAGAGTTACGTCGACGCTGGCATCGCCGAGGCCGAGGGTGATCTTGGTCTGTGGCGTGCGGTGACCGCCCTGCCGCCCCGGCAGCGGACGGTGCTCATGCTGCGCTACCACGAGCAGCTCAGCGACGAGGAGATCGCCCGATTGCTGGGGGTTTCCCGGGGGACGGTGCGCAGTCAGGCCGCTCGCGGCCTGGACAAGCTGCGCGACGTCGCCGAGTCGCGGGTTGAAGTACGAGTCAACGGGAGGTAGCGGCGCATGCGTAGGAACTTGGAGGACGATCTGGCCCGTACGTTCCGGGCTGCCGGCATGGCCGCTCCGGACTCCGGGCCGGGCTTTTCGGCGGCGCTGGCCGCCCGCCGGCGCCGACGGGCCCGAACCAGGATGGCCGGAATGGCCGGCGCGTTCGCGGCGGTGGTCGCGGTTGCGGCCGGAGTGGCCGTCTTCAGCCCACCCGTCACCCGACAGCCGGACCTGGCGCAGCCACTCGATCCGGCGCCGCTGCCGACCGGATCATTGCCCACCGTCGACTTGTCCGCGACCAAGCCGTACCGCGACCTGTGGCCGGACGCGCACGTCGAGCTGCCACTACGGTTGCCGGACGGGCGGCGTTACTCGGTCAAGGCGGCATTGGGTGGCGACGCGTACCTCGTAGTGCCATGGGACGAGCGGAGGAATTTCCTGCCGGTGGTGCTCAACGCCCGGACCGGTGCCGCGCGGGAGCTGGGAACGGTTCCGACGTCCGGCTATACCGCGTACGACCAGGTCAAACTGACCGAGCACTACATCGTGTGGGTGGTGGCGGCGCAGGAAGAGGACAATGCCAAGTATCAGGAGGTGTGGAGCGCGCCCAGGGATGGCGGCGCGGCCGTGCGCCGGGCGAGGTTCGGCCCGGACGCCATGACGGTGTCGGTCGCCGAGGTCGGCGGGGTCTTCTACGCCAGTACCGAGCCCTCTACGGGGGGCGGGGCGGTCTACCGGATCCCGGATGGCGGCGAACCGCAACAGGTGGCCGGCAGTGACGGGTACGTCCTGCGGGACGGGCCGTGGGCAGTGCGCAGGCCGGTGAGGTCGGCGCAAGTGAAGCCGTCGGATGCGGCAGCGGCTCCGGTGGAGGCTCTCCAGTTCTGGAACGTGGCCACCGGTGAGCGCCGCACACCGCGCACCCTGGACGGGGTCACCATGATCGACTGCAATCCGCGCGTTTGCGTCGGGCGGGCCGCAGGGAGCCTGGTGAGCTATGGCATCGACGGCAGTCGACCGCTGCGGACGACCGGCGACGCAGTGGACCCAGCCGACATGGACACGTGCGACTCGTGCCCGCGAGGAATCACCGTGTTCTACGACAGCTTCGGCCGATTCATCCAGCTCCAGCTCAAGTCCGGCGTCTACCTGTGGGACCGGAAGACCAACACCGTCGGTACGCAGCAGAGCGGGTCCTCCGGGGACGGGGATGTGATCGACGTGGGTCAACCCGGCGGCAAGCAGCACCTACTCCTTCTCGGTCGGATCCGCTGAGCCCAGCACGCACAGCGTGAGTACCGGATAGATCCCGCAACGCCGCCACGGCACCCGCCTGGGATGGACTCATCGATGCACCGGGTGCTGCATCTTGTGCTGCATTCCCGCGAGTTCTGAGAAATTTAATCGTCGCATTCCTAGTATGCGGCGAGATCCAAACAGCAATTCGACTCCGGCGAGGAATGTATGCCAATTCATAGACCCTCGTCTATCTCATTAGTGGTGGCGCGGCCCGTTTCCGCATCCGACGGTGACAGCCTGCGCCGCAGGTTAGCGGGGTTGGACGCGCTTCGCGGCCTTGCCGCCCTGTACGTGGTGGTGAGCCATTGTCGGTTGCTGACATTTCCTGGCTATCCGGCCAACACCGGACCTGGATGGCACAACTGGCTGCTGCACGGCCGTCTCGCGGTGGTCCTATTCATCACCCTGTCAGGGTTCTCCCTGGCCATCGCACCGGCCCGTGACGGATGGCACCTGCGCGGCGCGCTGCGGTTCTCCCGGCGCCGCGCGTGGCGAATTCTTCCCCCATACTGGGCGGCCCTTGTCTTCAGCCTCGCGATCGCCGCGACGGTGACACCCTTGCCGCTCTCCGACCTGCCAACCGCCCGCTCGGTCGTCGTCTATGGCCTGCTGATGCAGGACTTCGTCGTCGCTCCGGTGCCCAACGGCGCCTTCTGGTCAATCGCGGTAGAGGCAGGACTGTACTTCGCATTCCCACTCCTGCTGCTGATGCGCCGCCGAGCGGGAGCAACGGCGACGCTCGCCGCCGTCACCGTTCCGGTGATCGCGGCCGGCCTGCTACACCCCGGCCTGTCCGCAGCGCACAAATCGACGGGTTTCACCCTGGAACTCGCGCCGCTGTTCACCCTCGGCCTGATCACCGCCGGGATCCTCACCGCCAACGACCGCATCCGCCGTTGGCCGTGGCATTGGCTCGCCGCGCTCGCCGCCACACCGGTGATAATGCTGATAAACGTCAAAGGCTCCGTCTGGACGGTAAACCACTACTACTGGATCGACCTCGCGATCGGCCCCGCGATAGCCATGCTGCTAGCCGCCGTGGCCAGCCAGCGATCGTCGGGGCTGATGCGGCTCCTGGACAACCGTCTCATGCGAAGCCTCGGCAAAATCTCCTTCAGCCTCTACCTGATCCACCTTCCGATCGTCTCGATAATCAGCCGCAGGCTTGTGGCGCCACACGTCCCATCCGGCATGCCGGCCTTCTGGACCACACTGATACTCGCGGTGCCAGCGACCGTAGTGACAGCCTGGTGCTTCGCGGCCATCTTCGAAGGACCGTTCCAGCAGCACCGCACCGTGGCCTCGTTGAAGGCAGCCACGTGTATCCGCTGGGAACGGTGTCGCCGAGAGATTCACCTCCGACACCAAGAGCTGAGCGCGCGGTACCTCATTCCGCGTGCGCCTCGAGCCAGGCGGCGTGCAGGCGGGCGGGCGGAGTGATCAGCTCAGGCAAGCGGCGACGATAACCATCCCGGCGGTCGGCATCAATCGGCCTGGAAGATTCCGAATGAATCTTGCTGAGCGGCTGCTCGCCGGACCGTGACACGTGACTATCGGCCCGCCTGGACGAAGTTAGCGATTTCGTCGAGGCTGGGGCGGTATTCGTCGCTGGTGTCGACATCGATCTCGGGGACGTCGAGCTGGACGCGGTGAAAACCGTGGTGTTCTGCCGCATGCGTTTGCTCGGTGAGGATGTGCGTGTCGGCGTGTGCGCGGCGTGTGCTGTTCTCGCCCTGGCGGCGCTGCATGCGGGTCCTCGCGATTTCCGCCGGGACCTGACAGTGGACGACCCGGATGTCGGCGATTTCGTGCAGGTGTTGCAGATGCGGGCGCCAGAGCCGGTCCTGGAAGGCTGCTTCGGCCACCGTGGTGACGCCCGCGTTCAGGAGTAGCTCGAGCACCTGGAAGAACGTCGGTAACGTACGCATGGTGAGTTCGTCGCTGGGAGCGGCGACGAAGTCGCCAATGGTGTGGACCATTCCCTCCTTGATCTCATCCCGGCAGATCGCTGGACAGCCGATCTTTCGGGCGAGTCGATGGGCCAGGGTGGTCTTGCCTGCGCCGGGCGGGCCGCTGACGACGACGAGGACGGGTTTTCTGCTCACTACGTCGTTATAGCGGTGCTCACGACATGGCGACGCGTGGCGTCGCGGGCATGCTCGACGTTGCGCTGTCGCCGTCGACGTACTCGTACAGCAGGACGGAGACGGCGGCGATACCGACCAGCGAGGTGTCGGCCTGGTCGCTGCCCAGCAGCGAGCGCACCGCGCCGACAGTGACCGCGACGACGCCCTCCAGCAGGTTGTAGCGGCCGTTGGGACCGGCATCGAAACGGGGAGTGGCGCTGAGGGTGATCTCGGGTAGGCGATCCTGTGCCGGTTGAATTCCGTCCCTGATGAGCAGGCGATCTATGCCGTTGCTGCGCGGTTAGTAAGGTGTTTGACAGCGAGGTTGACGAGTTGATGCGGGTCGTATGGCTTGCTGACGAAGTCGTCGCAGCCCTGGGCCAGTATCCTGTCGCGCTCAGCCGGGATTGCTGATGCGGTGACCGCGATAACGATCGGTCGGTGCGGGTTGGTGCTTCTGGTGATTTCTTGTGCCAGGTCGAGGCCCGTGCCGTCGGGCAGTTCTAGGTCCAGCAGGATCAGGTCGTACGGTTCGCTGGTCAACTCGGCGCGTGCGGAGGCCAGGTCTCTCACGGCGACGACGGTGGCAGCTGCTGCTATCGGGTTGCGGGAACGTGTGATCATCATGCGAACCATGTCGGCGTCGTGGTCCTCGACGATCAGGATCCGGTGGCGGTGTGCTACGTCCATCCGCGTCGTCCCTCTCATACGCCGTGGTAATGCCTTGGCCGGGCAGTCCGGTAGCCGGCACTGGGTCGGTGTACCGGTCTCGTAGGGGCTTACCGAACTGCTGCTGTAGGCCTCAAGCCCAGACTAAGCGGTGATCAGACTGCGACCCCGGGCATTGCGGTGGTGCGAATGGCTCTCCGAAGCTGCTGCGAATCATGTGGTTGGTGCGCGTTTCAGTGGTGGTGTGGTATCTGGGATGCTGCCGTTTCGGGATTGGTCGCCGCGGGGTCGGTCGTGGGCAGGAAGACGGTGAAGGCGGCTCCCTGACCGGGGGTGGACTCGAGTTCTATGTGTCCGCCGTGGGCCTGGGTCAAGCGTCGCGCCAGTGCGAGGCCGAGCCCGGTGCCGGGGGTTGAGCTGTGGCTGCTGCCGCTCTGCTCGAAGTCCTCAAAAATCCGTCGTTGGTCGGCGGGGTCGATACCGGGTCCGGTGTCGGTGACGGTCAGCGCGTTGTGGGGGCCGGCGCGCTGGGCGCTCACGGTGACCCGGCCGGATGCGGGCGTGAACTTGAGGGCGTTAGACAGCAGGTTGGTCAGGATTTGATACACGTGCACCGGATCAGCGTCGACGTGCAGGTCCGCGACGGTCGTGACGAGTTCGATGTCCTTCTCGCGGGCCAGCGACGCCAGTGAGCTGCTCACTTCGGCGGACACGTCGCGCAGGGACACCGGTTGGCGGTGTAGTGGCATTTTTCCGGCTTCGATTTTCGCCAGGTCGAGGACGTTGTTGATCATGGCGAGTAGGTGCTTGCTGTTGGATTCGATACGTCGTGTCCAGTCGATCGGCACGGTGACGTGGCCGTCGGTCTCGGATTCGGCTGCCATCAGAGCGTTGAAGCCGATGATCGCGTTCAGCGGGGTTCGCAGCTCGTGGCTCATGTGGGCCAGCCGGGCTGATAGGTGCAGTACCTCAGTGCGCGCGACGCTCAGCTGCCGGGTCAGTCGCCGGATGCAGTAGCCAGTCACCGTGACCGTCACCAGCCACATCAGCGGCATGGTGATGCCGTCCCAGCCGAGAGTGACGGCCTGCCAGCCGAGGATGACACTCGGCCCGGCCAGCAGAACGGGTAGCACCACCATCGTCTGCCGCACTGGTAGCACGGCGCAGACCAAGGGCAATCGCATCACCGAGTGCAGGATGAAGGACTCTCGGGCGAATTGGATCGGGATCGTAGCGAACACGGCCTTGAGCAGAAGGATGTCCATCAGCAGCAGGGCCGCGATGGTCCACGGATGCCGCGCCCGGCCTCGTGTCGCGACCAGCCAGATTATGGCCAGGACCCGGGCGATCAGCGCCGCGGTTTCGATGATGTAGTAGGACCGGGCGACGTTCGGATGAAGCAGTATCGCTGTGACGCCTGTGACGATCATGACCGCGAACACGAGCACAAGCAGGTGCTCAGCGGTCGCCGGCCTCTCCCACGCGGTAAGCCGATCGCCGGGGTCGGATACACGCACCGCTGAAGCTCCTTCGTGAAGGCAACGACGTGGCCCAGGCACGCCGCGACGGGACCTGCCTGACCAGAAGGCTTAGGGGTGTTGGGGTAGCCGTACGGTGATGCTGGTACCGGGGTGATGGCCGGGGTCGTGGAGGACCACGCCGCCGTGCGCCTGTGCGAGGGTGCGCACGAGGGCCAGGCCAAGTCCGGTGCCGCCGATGCTGCTGTGGCGGGCGTTGCTGCCGCGGTGGAAACGGGCGAACAACCGGTCTTGGTCGGCTCTGGGAATGCCGATGCCGGGGTCAGTGACGACGACTTCGACAACGCCGTCGCCGGCGTGGGCGCTGATGTGGATGTCGCCGCCGGCAGGGCTGTACTTGACGGCATTCGACAGCAGTTCGTCGATGATCTGGCGCAGCCGGTGCGGGTCGGCGTGCACGATCAGCGTCGGAGGCAGGGTGGTGTGGATCCGCAGCGTCTCGGGTTGCGGTACGGCGGCGACCGCGGCGGTGACGATGGGGACCAGATCTACCGCGGTCAGGTGCAGGGTGATGTGCCCGGATTCCAGGCCGGCCAGCTCCAGCAGCCGGTCGATGATGGCCTGCAGCTGGGCGGTGTTACGGCCGATCGCTTCCACCATGGGCCGCAACTCGGGATCGTCGACCTCGTCGGAGAGCAGGGTGCTGTAGCTGAGGATGGAGGTCAGCGGGGTACGCATCTCGTGGCCGATCAGGCTCAGGAAGTCGTCCTTGGCATAGGCCAGCTGCAGGTCGGACTCGGTGGCGCGGCGGTCGGCGAGGAAGTGGGCGAGCTGGCCGGCGACATCATCGAGCAGCCCGGTGATGAGAAATTCGTCGGACTCGGCGGTGGCGCACAACCCGGCCAAGACGCCCAGGACGGTGTCGCCGTTGTGAATCGCGACGATCAGGCCGGCATGCAGACCCCGTGCGGAGGCAGCGTGGCCGAACGTCCGGGTCTCGGACGCCACGGAGAACGCGGGGTCGCCCAGATCACGTAGCCACAGCGGCTGCCCGATCTGTCTGACATGGCCGAGGCCAGCGTCGCCGCGTGCGATGACCTGCGGTACCAGGCCGTCTAGGTCGACGCCCGGGGCGCTCCAGGAGGCGACCATGCGCAGCACGTCAGCGACCTCGTCGACCAGCAGCAACGCCAGATAATGCCATTCCAAGGCTTGCCCGGCCGCCTCCAATACTGCTGGTGCGGCCTGTGTGACGGTGTCGCATCGGCTGAGGATCTGGGCCACCGCGACGCCGCAGTCACGGAAACGTTGGCCACGCCGACGTGTGGTGACGTCCTGGATGGTGGAGACGGCGCCGAGCAAGTCGCCGTCGGCGTTGCGGATGGGCTCGGCGTTGATCAGCAGGTAGCGGTCCGGGATACCAGGGGAGTGCAGCAGCGCTTCGACGTCACGCACGCCATGCCCGCGCAGCGCTCGTACAGCGGCGAGGTCGTCAGTGGTGTACGGGCGGCCGTCGCAGTGGCGTAATTGCAGATGGGCGGCGGTCAGCGCGTCAGCGGGGCCGAGTTCCTCGGACAGCCGGTAGAAGCGGCGCAGCGTGCGGTTGAACATCACCGGTCGGGCCGCGGCGTCGACCGCGAACACACCCACCTGCAGGCTGTCCAGCAGCGCGGTGATGAACGCCTGCCGCACCTCGGCATGGGCGATCGCGCTCAGCGTGGCCGGTGCTCCGCCGTCCTGCACCAGCGCGACAGTGGTGTCATCGTGGGCCTCGCGCAGAACGGTCATCGCCGTGCCCGGGTCGACGCCAGCCGGCACCGGACCGCACAGGTCAGTGATCTCCACCAGCGTGGACAGGCCGTCGTCGGTCCAGACCCGCGGCACGATGTCGGCGACGATCAGCGCGCCGACCGGCCGGTCACCCACGTCACGCAGCGGCAGCCCAGCAAACGAACGCACCCCGAACCGGCTCACCCACGGATGCGTGGCGAAGTCGGCATCGGCCGGCATGTCACCGACCGCCAGCATCGCATCCGCGCTGACCACATACGCGCACACGGAATTCTCTCGATCGGTGCGCCGGGCCGCCGCCAACGGGGCCGGCATACCGAACATTCCGAGGAACTCCTCCTCGTGCGCGCCGACCACCGCCACCACCGCCATCGGCGCGCGCAGCATCCGCGCCGCCATCCGCGCCACCGCATCCAACGACAACGGCAGCACCGGCAACACCCCACGCGCCCGCACTGCCGCTTGCACCCGCGCCGCGGATTCCAGCACCGCAGCATCGATGCACGCCATGACAACCCACCCCACCGTCCGAAACCGGCAAAACCACTTAACGGCCACAGAGCCGACACGCTGGCAAGCCCACGCCGGCACGCGTGTCCCCCATAAGCCTGAGCGCCAAAAGAGGACCTCACCTGGCCGACGCCGAAACTGCTCGGCGACGCCCGCGAACCTCCCTCCGGGAAGCACTGACGGGTCTTATGAACGGTCGTTTCTGCGAGACGCCTCGTCCTTCAGGGCCGCCCCTCCCGCACAGGTGAGGACCAGGTCAACACGCCGGTGGTTCCGGGCGAGGCCGGCGGTCGAACCAGGCGCGGGTCCGGCGCAGGACGTCGAGTTGGTACCGCGTTTGTGCCCACGGCTCGAATCAGGAGCTTACGAGCGCCCCGCATCGACTACGCCCAGGAGAGGGCTACCTCGACGTACTTGGACATCAGCTCTCCGCCAGATCGACCGACAGATGCCCTGAGAATCCGCCAGGCCAGCCGAGAACTGACAGCCCCTGCGGAGCGGGTGTGCTGCGGAGGGCCGCCCGCCGAATTACTGTATTACCGATAATGGCAATCCAATAATCAATCCAGAGCTCAAAACGGACAAAACGCCGCTACACCATAATGTCAGTTCTGTTGTAACCGAATGGAGGTCGTAGCGGCCGAGCCGTTGTAGTTGTCGACTGCCGTTAAGCGACACCAGGTCGTCATGGTTTGGGCCACCGGATGTCGGTAGGTACGCCACCAAACGTCAATGATTGCGCCATCGGGTGTCAGAGGGCGGTAGGAAAGATTAGGTCCGTTTCGTGGCGAGAGTGAATATTCCGGGTTCGTTCTCGATCAGGATTCCGCGGCTGACCATGCGTTTGAGTCGTGCCCGGGCACCTTCGACGTGCTTGGGG